>JAAYDJ010000010.1 GCA_012729335.1 Bacteroidales bacterium
CTTAAGCATTGGGTTCAGTTTTTATTTGTTTGCACTTTAAAAATACTGAATTTCAGACGATTCTGAAAATACCCAGTGCTTTTTTTATCCCTATATATTAACTTTTTTTACTTGCGAAACTTAAATTTATTATTTGTGATCATCTGGAAACCCTTTAACCCTTTAGCGGAGCGCCTCTCCGGAAACAACAGTTCACTGCCGCCGCGACAAGGATCTCTCTTCAATAACGTTTTTACTGCCCTTTTGTTTTACCGGGCCTGATCCCGGAGATGACAAAGTTATTCCTTTCACCGGACAGGCCAACCTTCCGCAGAAGATAGGAGGACAATAACTATGCAAATATATATATAAATGAATATATAGGATATGGAGTCCGGAAAAAGTTTCCGGGGGTGGTGAAGAATTTTAAGCGGGAGACGCAACGGCGGGGGAGTGGTTTGCATCTAAATTGAAAAGAAGAGTAAAGCCATGAAAAAGATTTTGATGATGATGATGGCCGTGAGCAGCTTGATGCTGACGGCATGTTTGGATGATGAGGAGGGGTATTCCCTGGGCAAGGTATGGATCAGCCTGGGGGAGGTGGAGTCGCAGGGTTCGGGATCGGCCCTGGTGCGGCTTGATGATGGGGCGCTTCTCTTTCCGGTGGCCGGAGAGGGGCCGTTGTCTCTTCCGGAGGAGGGGACCAGGATTTTGGTCAATTATACGATCGTTGGGGACAAGCTGATCAATGAGACCACGAAGGAATACTACATCAGGCTGAATTCGTGGAGGGAGGTTTTGAAGAAGGGGATCATTGACCTGACGCCGGCCATGGAGGACAGCATCGGCAATGATCCGGTGATTGTGGAGGACATTTGGGTCAGCAGGAATCAGTTGCTTAACATGGAGCTGAAGTATTTCGGACGCAACAAGGTGCATTTCATCAATCTGGTGAAGGCGCCGGGAGCGCTTACGTCGGAAGATCAGCCTTTTGAGCTGGAGTTCAGGCACAATGACAACGGCGACGACCCGGTCTATTCGATGAATGCCCTGGTGTCGTTTGACTTGTCGGCCCTTCAGGTGGCCGGGGCGGACTCGGTGAGATTCAGGGTGAAGTCGGTGGATTACAACGATATCGAGCACATATTTAACGGCGTATACCGTTATTGATTTTTCGTTACCGGCCGCAGGATGGCCGGTACGGTCACTGGTGCACGGGTTGCCGGTTAACAGCCTGTGCCGGCCGCCGGAGAAAAGGAGGCAGCAGCCGATCCTGCCCCTTCCGGCGGTTTTTTTATGTGAAAAATCCTTTTATTTTCACTGCAATACCCTTATTTTGCCGCTGTATGCCGCCTTCGCTCCGGGTCCTCTTTTTCTGAAGGACTCCACCCGGGGAAAGCCGCACTGCGGGGTGAAACCCCGGATGGCAGGCATGTGGGGCCTTACCGCCGGAAAGCCGGACGGCAGGGCTCCGCAGGTGTGATGTGTAATGAGAATTCAAATTGTGTGGAAATATGAGGAATTACATTTTAGTTCTGTGGGTCGCAGCTTTATTGACGGCCTGCCAGGAAAAGGGGGTGCAGCCGGGTGGCAGTACCCCGGGTGCGAATTACGTACCGGAAACACCCGCACTCACCAGTCCGGTGATGACCCCCGAGGTGTTGTGGAGTTTCGGGAGGGTGGGGGATGCCGTGGTCTCCCCCGATGCGAAACAGGTGGCCTATACGGTGACCTGGTTTAATATTCCCGAGGACAAGTCGTATCGTGACGTTTACGTGGCTGACCTGGCCACGGGTACTCCGGTAAGGATCACCGACACACCGGAGCGGGAGTCGTCGCTTCAGTGGAGGCCTGACGGGCAGAAGCTGGCTTTCCTTTCGGCGGTTTCCGGCAGCAGCCAGGTGTGGGAGATGAATCCTGACGGTTCAGACCGGAGCATGGTGACCAATGGCGAGGGGGATATCCAGGGTTTCGCATACAGTCCCGACATCTCCCGGATGTGCCTGGTCAGAAGTGTGAAGCTCGACCAGGATATCCACGATCTCTATCCCGATTTACCCAAGGCCAATGCCCGCCTTGAGAGCGACCTGATGTACCGTCACTGGGACAGTTGGCACGATTATACCTACAACCATATCTTTGTGGCTGATTATAACGGGGGGAAGGTGTCGCAGGAGAAAGATATCATGGAGGGAGAACGTTTTGATGCGCCCATGAAGCCTTTTGGTGGCATGGAAGAGATCGCCTGGAGTCCCGACGGCCGGATCCTGGCCTATACCTGCAAGAAACTGTCGGGGAAGGCCTATTCCCTATCCACCAACTCTGACATTTACCTTTATGACACCGGCAGCGGGAGCACGACCAACCTGACGGAGGGGATGCCGGGCTATGACCGGTATCCGCGTTTTTCACCCGACGGAAGGCTACTGGCCTGGGAGAGCATGGCCCGTGATGGATATGAAGCGGATAAGATCAGGCTTTTCATGGCCGACCTGACCACAGGGGAAAAGAGGGACTACACCGCCGATTTTGACAACAATGCGGAACAGATGGCCTGGAGCGGAGACGGAAAGGCGCTTTATTTCGTCAGCAGTGTGCAGGCCACCGATCAGCTGTTCATACTCGATCCGGAAAGCGGGGAAATCGCCTGCCTGACGGAGGGCATTCATAACTACGGCCATCCTCTTCCTGCCGGCGATAAGGTTCTGGTCACCAAAACCTCCATGTCCCAGCCTGCCGAATTGTGCCTGGTCGATCCCGTGACCGGAGGTGAGACCCCTGTGACCGCCGTTAACAAGGGCCTCCTTGACCAGCTGACCTTCGGAAAGGTGGAGAGGAGGATGGTCCCCACTTCTGATGGCAAGGAGATGCTCACCTGGGTGATATACCCTCCCGGATTTGACCCTGCACAGAAATACCCGGCGATACTCTATTGCCAGGGAGGACCCCAGAGTACCGTCAACCAGTTTTGGTCTTACCGCTGGAATTTCCAGATGATGGCCGCCGGAGGGTATATCGTGGTGGCTCCCAACCGGCGGGGGGTGCCTGGTTTCGGGCAGGAGTGGAACGAACAGATCAGTGGTGATTACGGAGGCCAGAACATCAGGGATCTGTTGGCCGCCATCGATGACGTAGCCCGTGAGCCTTATGTCGACAAGGACCGGCTGGGGGCAGTGGGCGCCAGCTACGGAGGCTATGCCGTCAATTTCCTGGCGGGAAATCACAACGGCCGCTTCAAGGCCTTTATCTCCCATTGCGGCATCTTCAACTTCGAGCAGCAGCATGTGACCACCGAGGAGATGTGGTTTGAAAACTGGGACAAGAAAGGTTCCTTCTGGGAGGCTGAAAATGCAGCGGCCCAGCGCTCCTACCGTTTCTCGCCCCACCTCTTCGTACAGAACTGGGACACGCCCATTCTGGTGATCCATGGCGAAAAGGATTTCAGGATCCCTTATACGCAGGGTATGGGGGCCTTCAATGCGGCTGTCCTGCGGGGAATTCCCGCCCAGTTCCTTCTTTTCCCCGATGAGAACCACTGGGTGCTCAAACCCCAGAACGGCATCCTCTGGCAGCGGGTTTTCAGCAGCTGGCTTGACAAGTGGCTGAAGCCCTGAACGGCAGAGTCCACGCCGAAGAACCGCAGGACCGGAACCACCCGGTTTTGCGGTTTTTTTTTGCAGAAGGGAAAGGTGTGGAGGGTAGGTGAGGTATGAAGAGCGGTCTCACCCGGTTTTCAGGGGTGGGGAGGGATTTCCCGGAGGTGGCTTAACAGGGCGTGCAGGGAGTGGAACTTTTCCTTCCCGTGGGCGGTTATGAGATTCCATTCCAGGGTGTCAGGAGGCAAGCCGGCGACGATGACGGAGATCGTGGGTTGCGGGCTCTTTCCGGCGAGCGCGGGGGGCAGGGTTGGGGTGGAGGAGCCGGGGCCGGGTTCCTCTTCCTGGGGGGGAGCGGTGACCACGGCGTATCCCAGTCGCGTGAGGGCGCGGCGGGTCCATTCCAGGCCTTCCCCGTTTCCGGAGAGATGGGCGGAACCTGCCTGTTCGGTTTTAAAGAAGAAGTCGCCCCCTTTTTTGTCGAAGCCCATGTGGGGATTGTCAAAAAGATGATTGAGCCAGCCCTGGAGGACGGCGTCTTCGGGAGCTCCCTGGAAGCATCCTGCAGCGGTGAGCATCCAGAACTTGTCGGCCTCACGCAGGGCGATGCCCAGGTCATGCGTCGAAAGGAGGATGGTTTTTCCCTCCCCGGAAGCCAGCTGGCGCAACAACTGGAAGATTTCGTACTTGGCGCTGACATCGAGGAAAGCAGTGGGTTCGTCGAGAAGGATAAAGGGGGTGTTCTGGGCCAGGGCCCTGGCAATAAGGGCGCGTTGCCGTTCTCCGTCGCTGAGGGTAATTACCTCCCGGTGTGCGAAGAGCTCCAGTCCGGTCTTTGTCAGGGCCTGCCTGACCATGTCGAGGTCGGTATCGCGCAGGCGCCCGAGCCACCCGGTATAGGGAAACCGGCCGTAAGCCACCAGGTCGGCCACCCGCATATTGGGGATCCTCAGGTTTTCGGTGGAGACGAAGCTGATGAGCCTGGCCAGTTCCCGGGGGTGATGGCTGGCGAGTGCTTTTCCGAGCCAGCGGATATTTCCTCCCAGTGGGGGCATGAAGCCTGCCAGGGTTTTCAGCAGGGTGCTTTTCCCGGAACCGTTGGGGCCGATCAGGGCGACCATTTCCCCCCTGCCGGCAGAAAAGGAGATTCCGGTTCTGACAAACCCGGGGTCTTGTCCGGCGGCAGGGTAACCCATGCTGAGGTGGTCTGCTTCCAGGGTGTAGGGGGTGGCCTGCGCAATCATAGGGTGGCAAATTTCCGGTTTCTGACGATCATCCAGACGACAACGGGGATTCCCAGCAAGGCCGTGACCGAGTTGATGGGCAGGGTGGCCTGCAGGCCGGGAAGCTGGGCAATGAGGTCACTCAGGAGCATGGCGTTTCCTCCCAGGAGGAGTACTGCCGGGAGAAGGCGGCGGTGGTCGGCGGTCCGGAAAAGGACCCTGGCCAGGTGAGGCACCGCAATGCCAATGAATCCGATGGGACCGCAGAAGGCGGTGACGGTACCGGCGAGCAGGCTGGCACTGAAGAAGATCCAGAGCCTGCTCCTGAAAACGGATACGCCCAGGGAGCGGGCATAGGTTTCTCCCAAAAGGAAGGCGTTAAGGTCTTTCATTTTGGCCAGGGCCAGAAGGAGTCCGGCCAGGATGGCGGGGACGACCACCGTGAGTTGATCCGTGGTGATGCTTCCGAGGCTGCCCATGGTCCAGACGATAAACGCCTTGAGCATGGATTCGCTGCTGAAATACTGGAGGATGGAAACTACGGCCCCGGCGGCGCTGGAGAAGAGCATCCCCAGGATGAGGACCGTCATATTGTCGTTTACGCGGGAAGAGACGAACAGGACAAGGAGCATGACGGCGAAGGCGCCAGCCCAGGCGACGACCGCCAGGGTCCAGCTGCCGGTGGTCGTGAATCCCAGGGCCATCACCGGGGCAAACCCCAGAGCGAAAAGGGCCACTGCCAGGCTTGCTCCCGTGCTGATACCCAGTACATAGGGGCCCGCCAGGGGATTCCTGAAAATCGTTTGCATCTGCAGGCCGGCCACCGAAAGCGCGCATCCCGCCACCAGGGCCGTGATGGCTTTGGGAAGCCTGAATCCAAGGACGATGGTCCGCACGGTTTCGGCGGCTTCCGGGGGGGAAAGCAGGGCTTTTACGACTTCCCCTGCGGGGATAAGCACCGACCCCGAGAGGATGTCGGCGATGAAAAGCAGTGCCAGCGTCACCGAGAAAAGCCCGAAAAGCAGGCCTTCCCTTTTTTCTCCGGGGATATGCATGGATCTCATCACCTGATTTCCCTGTAATAGTGGAATTCTGCTTCCGGGAGGATTCCGGGGTGAAAGATACGGACCAGGTCTTCGAGGATCAGGTCGGGTCTGACGGTGCCGCTTTCCCAGAAGTCGTTACCGCCACCGGGGGTGGTTCGTTTGTTGTTGTTGAAAATCCGGGCCTTCTCAAAAGCGGGGAGCCGGGAGAGCCGGCTGTCGGCGGCGGCAATTTCCGCCCGGGAGGTGGCATTGCCGGTATGTATCCATACGGAAGCCCGTGCCGAAAGCCCCACGGCTTCCTCCATGCTGATGGTCACACTTTCCCGTGAGGAGTTTCTGCGGGCCACATGGTGGCCGCCTGCATCGCCGATGAGCCGGGCCATGTAGGATGCCCCGCCTGGTATCCACCAGGTGTCACGGTAGGGGAGCCCAACCAGGACGCCGGGTTTCTGCCTGATGGGGCCAGCCTGTGCGGCCAGGCGGAGGTAATGGGCTTCGGTGCTCCGGAACAGGGAGTCGGCCAGGGCCCCGCTGCCCGTGAAGGCTGCTATGAACCTGATCCATTCGGCCTTTCCCAGGGGAGAGTCTTCCAGGTATTCGGCGTTGAGGACCGCAGGTATCCCCAGGTCGCGGAACTTGCCCAGAAAACCGGCAATCTCACTGTCGACACCGTAAACCATCACCATCCCGGGGCGTTGCCTGATCATCTCCTCATAATTGAGATTCTGGCCGTAGCCCACGTCGGTGGTCGTCCCTTCTTTCAGGCGTTGCAATACCTTTGGCGAGGAGATGTACTGGCTCCCTGATACCCCGGTGATCCGGTCCGTTTCTCCCAGGGCTTCCAGAAAGGCAATGTGGGAGGTACTCATGCAGATGATCCTCCCGACCGGCGTGCGGAGCACCGTTTTCCCGGCAAGGTGCCCTGGTATGGAATCTTCTGCAGGGACCAGGAAGTACTCCATGGTGACATTCCGGGCGTTGGCCCATGGATTGGTCACCGTAAGCCGGGTGTAGCCGTCGTGCTCCTCTATGGTAAAGCCCCTGGCATACCGGTTGCCGGAGGGCACGGCGGCGTTCCGGAGTTCTTCCCGGCATGAAACCGCCGTGAACAACCACAGGCAGAGGAGAGTCAGCGTTCTTGCCATTGACTGTTAATCCTTGATTACCATTATTTTATGTTGGGATGGTTCCCTGGTGGTCCTGACGCTGATGACGTACAGTCCGGGAGTAAATCCCGACACGGAGAGTTCCAACTGGCGCTCTCCCGTAGCCCGTGCCTTGAGGGGCATCTCCTGCCCCAGGGCATTGTGCAGGGTCACCATCTCCTTCTTCAGGGGTTCCCTGGTCCGGATGGTGACCAGGGAGGCAGCGGGATTGGGATAGACCAGCACCGATTCTTCTCTGATCCAGGGGGTGGTATCCTGAAGTCCCACGTTACAGGCCACGATTTCCATGGCGGGGGCGGCTTTCGTCCCCGTGGGAACCAGGGTGGAGAAAGGGCTCCAGGTACCGTTCTTCAGTAGCCAGAGGGAGTTGGTCCCGGAGGAACGGTTCGACTGGTATAGGGCCAGGGTGTCTCCGGAGGCGATGTCACCGAGCTGGACCGAAACCAGGAAGGAATCGCCGGGTTGAACGGGCAGGTCGAGCGAAATCAGGTTCATGGCATCGGGAAACAGGTTTTTGAGCAGGACCTTTTTTCCGGTGGTGAGGGGTGTGGCCGTATTCCCTGCGAAGTTGTATAGCCGGAGGGTGATGAAGCTGTTGGGGTTCAGGGCAGTGAGTTTTCCCACTCCAAGAGATACGGAAGTGACGATTTCCTCACCGGGGATGCTGAATCTGGCGGCCATCTCACTGATGCCGCTGTTGTTGGTGCCGGTCCAGTAGCCGCCGAAATTGTTGGCGCCGTCGCGGATGGCCAGCAGGAGGTGGGTATCGCCCGCTTCCATGGGCGTAAAGGCCTTGCAGAGCGCTTCCCCCTGGTTGAATTGGCGGCCGCTGAGGGTGACGGCGTTGGTGCCCGCGGGATCAAGCCAGTACCTGAGTTGACGCGCACTGTCGGGTTTGTAGTTCCAGGCCAGATCAAAACGGGCAAAATAGTCGTTGACGGGATTGGCGCAGTTGGCCGCTCCTCCCGAAAGCGTGCCGGTAATCTGGCTGTGGCGGTCGAAAAGGGGACCTCCTGAACTCCCAATCTCCGTGGTTCCCACATCCCAGCGGAGGACCTTCAGAAAGGCGTTCCTGGTAAACTGGGAGAGAAACGAAGAGATCACGGGCGCCTGGTGGTCCACGGCGATTTTTTTGATATCTCCCTGGGGATGATGGATGGTGGCGGTGGTGTCGCTTTGCCGGGTGTCGCGGTTCCAGCCGGCAAAATAGGGCCGGAAGGCGGGTGGGGGAGGGGTGTTAAGTTCCACCAGGGCAAAGTCGAGACTGTCGAGGGTGGCCCTGAGCTGGCTCCCCGAAAGGGAGTTGGTGACATCCCCGTCGAGCGGCCCGCAATAAGGGCTTTCGTAATTGAAAAGGAAGAGGGACCCTGCGGCCTTGGCGGAGGTGCTGATGCAATGGTTGGCCGTAAGAATATAGGGTTTCTGGTTTCCGGCCGTGTTGTTGACGAGGGTTCCCGTGCAGAGGTCCCTCCCCTGGATCATAATCCGGCACACGCTGTTCCGGACTTCGCTCCAGGGTTCGGCGACGCTGCAGGCGACATCCCGGTTGCAGGCTTCCGCGGTGACTCCCATGGGCCGCCGTTCATCCAAATATTTGAGAATGCCCAGGAAATCATGGTTGACAGCCGTGATCACAAAGGGGATTTCGCCCGCCAGTTCCGGAGGGCATTCATAGTGCACCGTGATTTCATCGCCGGGAAGCGGGGTGATGGTGAACACCTCTCCCGGGTCGTTGTTGGCGTCGGTGTAGGCCCCGCGCAGGACCTCCCTGCCGGGGGTGAAAAGAAACAGCCTGGTCCCGTGGGGCAGACTGAACCGGTCAAACAGGAGGTTCAGGGAATAAGCCCCCGGAGAGTGAATCCGCATCTGCCATATCCTCCAGCCGTCATGTGATTCCATCCACATCCCGTGGGTTGCCGGAGAATAAGCGGTTTCGAAGGTATGGGCGAAACGCAGGGGCTTGAGAATCTCCCCCTCCTCCCCCGGCACCTGGCCGGCCCGGCTTTCCCAGCGCAACCTCTCATTGCTGACAGCCGGCATGGTTTCCACGGAAACCACGGCCGCCTTCACCGAAAGGGGAATCCTGGGCGTCCCTCCCACCGCGACCTGGGCAGTCACTCCGCCTGTCGCTGCCAGCCATATACATCCCAAAAGGATCGACAATCTCTTCATCTTGACAAATATCGTCTGTTGACGGTCCCATTCCACTGGTTTGACCGTTCAAAAGTAGCACTTTTCCCGGAACAAGGCGTGATCACGCAGCCCGTGGTTCAAGTCTTTGTTTTTTTGCTTTGACCCGGTTCACTCCCGACAGAGCGGGGCATGCCCCGGTGGCTGATTTTGCGGCCACAAAGAGATCATTAACTTTGTGCATGAACCTAAGAAAATTATACCATGAAGGTTTTAATGATGGCGGTCACGCGGTTTGGTTATACGCCGGGGGATAAGACCCTGGAGGAGGCGACGGAGGTGACGGAGGGGGCTGAATACCATGATGCGATGGTGGCTTTTGTGCAGGTGGAGGAGGCCGACGAAACCCAGGGGGCGGCCAGCCGCGAGAAGAAGCTGGTCAACCACCTGAAGTGGGCCCTCCGGAAAAACCAATGCAACAGGGTCATTCTCCACTCCTTTGCCCATCTCTCCTCCTCAAAGGCCTCTGTAGGTTTTTCACGTGAAGTATTTGATCTGGCAGAAAAGAGGTTGAAAAACGGCGGGATAGAGACCTGGCAGACTCCCTTCGGCTATTTCCTGAATCTCTCCCTGGAAGCCCCGGGCACTTCCCTGGCGCGGATCTGGGCTGATCTGTGAGCTGAAAAATAAAAAAGGGGTTTCATGTGAAACCCCTTTTTTTACGGCCTGCAGGCCGGTTATCGTTCGGTTTGGCCCTCAAGGGGCCAGAGATCATCTTAATATTTGTTGTAACCGCCACGGTCACCGCCGCGATCACCACCACGGTTGCCGCCGAAGCCGCCACGGTCGCCGTAACCACCACGGTCACCGCCACCACGGTTGCCACCAAAACCACCACGGTTGCCACCACCGAAGCCACCGCCACGGTTGCCACCACCGCCACCACCGTAAGGCCTGCGCTCAGGACGCTCTTCACGGGGTTTGGCCACAGAAACGTTGATGGTCTTGCCATCATACTCAGCCTGGTTGAGCTCTTCAATAGCCTTGCGGCCTTCCTCTTCATTCGCCATTTCCACAAAACCGAATCCTCTCGACTTTCCGGAAAACTTGTCGGTAATCACTTTTGCTGAAGAAACTTCGCCGTATTCTTCAAATAATTCCCTTAAATCGTTGTCATTGACATCGAAACTTAAATTTGAAATGTAAATGTTCATTTAAACTAAAAAATTGATAAATTAATTAAGTGGCGTTGAGGTTGAAAACAGTTAGGCGTGATAAAACTTTTCAAACGGTGAAGCTGTGAAAGTAAAACGTGACATGCTGCTGTCAATACTCAAATCGGGTGCAATGATAACAATTTTATTTATATTCTGTGTCAATAACCCTAAATATTTTATTTTTAACCGCCTGACAGTAAACAAACAGGGGGTAAAATGGGAGACAATATGCCATATTTTTTTCCGGAGGCTTTTGCGGAACGGATGAAAATGCTTCTCGGGGAGGCTTTTTCTGCGTTTACCTCCTCTTATTCAGAAGATTCTCCGGTATCGGTGCGCTTACATCCTCTCAAGTGGAAGGGGGGATTGCCGGGTGACCGGATTCCGTGGTGCAGTCAGGGGTATTACCTGGGTCAGCGGCCCCTGTTTACGGCTGATCCGTGGCTGCATGGGGGGGCCTATTATGTGCAGGAGCCCTCTTCGATGTTTCTGGAGCAGTTATGCCGGGTGGTATGGCCTGAGAAGCCTGCCCTGGTGCTGGATTTGTGCGGGGCCCCGGGAGGAAAGACCACCCACCTGATGTCGCTGCTCCAGCCCGGTGATCTGCTGGTCGCCAATGAGGTGATCCGCAGCAGGGCCCGTATCCTTCAGGAAAACGTCACCAAGTGGGGCATTCCGGGGGTGGTGGTCACCAGCGGTGATCCGGCGGCCTTCGCCTCCCTGGGGGAGATCTTCGACCTCATCGTGGTCGACGCTCCCTGTTCCGGAGAAGGCCTCTTCAGAAAAGAACCCCGTGCCGCGGAGGAATGGTCGCCAGACCATACCCGGCTGTGCGCCTCCCGCCAGAAAAGAATT
This sequence comes from Bacteroidales bacterium, assembly GCA_012729335.1. GTDB lineage: Bacteria > Bacteroidota > Bacteroidia > Bacteroidales > Prolixibacteraceae > UBA1413. Next base: position 11,213 of record JAAYDJ010000010.1, read on the forward strand.
CTCTCCGAAGCCTGGAAATGCCTCAAACCCGGTGGTGCCTTGGTCTACAGCACCTGTACCTTCAATCCGGATGAGAATGAGGAAAACCTGGAATGGCTGGCTCAGACGGCCGGCGCCTCTTTCCTGGAGGTGGTTCCCGATCCGGACTGGGGCATCGAAACCTCGGTGCACGGAAAGGTCACGGGTTACCGGTTCTATCCCCACCGGCTTCGCGGGGAGGGTTTCTTTGCCGCCGTCGTCAGAAAGGAGGGCCATGGCACCGCCCCCCTCACTTCAAAGGGAAGCCCCCGGAACTGGAGCCCCGCAACCCGCAGGGAAATCACCACCCTTGAACCCTGGATCCTTCCCGGTTTGGCAGGGGAGTTTCTTTCCGACGGAGAAATAACTACCCTCTTCCCGGGCGGGGGACGGCCCCTGCTGGCTCTCCTCGAAAAACGGATGCCCCTCCTTCAGGTGGGCATTCCCGTGGCTTCAGCCACCGGCGCCCACTTCATCCCCCACCCGGCACTCGCCCTCTCCACCGCCCTCCACAGGGAGCGCTTCCCTGTCGCCCCCCTCTCCCCTGAAGAGGCCATACGGTTCCTCCGCAAAGACCCCCTCCTGCTTCCCGGCAGAGAAAAGGGCTGGATCCTGGCCACCTTCAGAAACCTCCCCCTGGGATGGCTTAAAAACCTGGGCAACCGCACCAATAATTACTTTCCCCAGGAATACCGGATCAGAATGACCATCCCCCATCCACCTCCCATCTGGCACGACCCGCTGACACGCTCCACGATGGAATAACCCGCCCGCCCTCTTCCATCCGGCTTCGCCCGCCTCCTCCTGTTTTTCTTTGCCGGAAATTTTGCAGTTCTGCGTCAAATGATTATATTATAATCGTAAAAATGATTAAAATATAATCATAAATGTATCTTAACTGTCACAGTTATTTCAGTTTGTGTTACGGTACGCTGTCGGTCGAGCGGCTGGTGGAGGAGGCCATCCGGAAGGGGGTGACGGCGATGGCGCTGACCGACATCAACAATTCCACGGGGGTTCTTGATTTCTTCAGTGCGGCCCTCAAGGGGGGGATCAAGCCTTTGGCGGGAGTGGAGTTCCGCAACGGTCAGGTGCTGATGTACACCGGTCTTGCCCGCAATAACGAAGGTTTTTACGAGCTGAATGATTTTCTGAGCCGGCATCTGATAGAGAAGAAGCCTTTTCCGGGGATGCCGCCGTTTCTTCCCAATGCCTGGTTTGTCTTTCCTTTCGGGAGTCGCCGGCTGGAGCAGCTCAGCGAGAATGAATACCTGGGGGTGCGTATTCCGGATCTGAACCGGGTACGGGTTCTTCACACGCGTGCCGACTACCGGAAGATGGTGGCCTGGGCACCGGTGACTTTTGCCGGCGGGGAGGATTACCAGCTTCACCGCCATCTCCGGGCGATTGACCACAACATTCTCCTGAGCCGGCTCACTCCGGCGATGCTGGCACCCGATGATGAGTATTTCCTGCCGCCCCCGAAACTGGCGGAGTATTATGCCGATTTTCCGGAGTTGCTGCAGAACGCCAGCCGTATCCTTGACCAAAGCAGCGTCGTTTTTGAATTCGGCACGATCAAGAACAAGCAGACCTTCACGGGCAGCCGCCACGACGACCGGGCCCTGCTGGAGAAGCTGGCCCTTGATGGCTGGAAATACCGCTACGGCCAGGACCGGGAGGCGCTGGAAAGGGTGCGCCATGAACTGGGGATCATCGACAGGATGGGTTTTTCCTCCTATTTTCTGATCACCTGGGACATCATCCGCTATTCCATGGGGCGTGGTTTTTACCATGTAGGCCGGGGCAGCGGCGCCAACAGTGTGGTCGCTTACTGCCTGCGGATCACCGATGTGGATCCCATCGAACTGAACCTCTATTTTGAACGGTTCATCAATCCGAAGCGTTCCTCCCCGCCCGATTTCGACATCGACTTCTCATGGAAGGAGCGTGACGAGGTCCAGGATTACATCTTCAAGAGGTATGGGCCGAAGCACACTGCCCTGTTGGGGACCATCACCACCTTCCAGGGGCGTTCCACCCTGCGGGAACTCGGTAAGGTCTATGGTCTGCCGAAAAGCGAAATCGACATGCTGGTCAATGAGCCCGAAAACAACCTCAACGAGAATGAGCTGACACGGCGGATGTTCCGGATAGGGGCCATGATGGACAACTTCCCCAACAGCCGCAGCATCCATGCCGGGGGGATCCTTATTTCGGAGAAACCCATCAACTATTACACGGCCCTGGATATGCCCCCGAAGGGATTTCAGACCACCCAGTGGGACATGTACGTAGCTGAATCGATCGGTTTTGAGAAGATCGACATTCTGAGCCAGCGGGGCATCGGCCATATCAGGGAGAGTGTGGAGATCATCCGCCGCAACCGGGGGGAGGAGATTGACATCCACCGGGTGGCCGATTTCAAGAAGGATGAGCAGGTACGCCGGCAGCTCCGTGCGGGGGAGACCATCGGCTGTTTTTATATTGAGAGTCCCGCCATGCGGGGACTGCTCAATAAGCTGCGTTGCGACAATTACATCTCCCTGGTGGCGGCCAGTTCCATCATCCGCCCGGGGGTGGCCAAAAGCGGGATGATGCGCGAGTACATCCGCCGTTTTCACCATCCCGACAGGATCGAATATCTCCATCCGGTCATGAAAGAGCAACTGGAAGAGACTTATGGCGTGATGGTTTACCAGGAGGATGTGCTGAAGGTGTGCCATCATTTTGCCGGTCTCGACCTGGCCGATGCCGATGTGCTGCGCCGGGCCATGAGCGGCAAATACCGGTCGAAGGCAGAATTTCAGAAGATCGTGGAGAAGTTCCACGAGAACTGTGCCCTGCGGGGCTATTCTGCGGAACTTACCGCGGAGGTATGGCGGCAGATCGAGAGTTTTGCCGGGTATTCCTTTTCCAAGGCCCATTCTGCCTCCTATGCCGTGGAGAGCTATCAGAGCCTTTTCCTGAAGGCGCACTATCCCCTGGAGTTCATGGTGGCGGTCATCAATAATTTCGGGGGGTTTTATCAGACCTGGGTGTATGTGAACGAAGCGCGCCGCTGCGGGGCCTCCGTGGAGCTCCCCTGCGTTAACCACAGTGAGGCCCTGACCACTCTCGAGGGGAAAACGGTTTACCTGGGGCTGGCGCTGTTGGGGGGTGTGGAGGCGAAAACGGTGGAAAGGGTGGTGGAAGAACGGCAGCGGGGCGGTCTTTTCCAATCGCTCGACGATTTTGTCAGCCGGGTTCTTCTCCTCCGGGAACAGATGACCCTGCTGATCCGCATCGGAGCATTACGCTTTACCGGCTGCTCCAAGGCCCGCCTCCTCTGGGAGGTACACATGCTGCTCACCCGCAAACGCCCCCTGCAGGTCCAGAAGCAGCTCTTCACCCGGCAGTCAAAGCAATTCGAGCTCCCTCACTTTGAGGAGAAACCCCTCGAGGCGGTCTATGACGAATTGGAACTCCTCGGATTTCCGGTGACCATGACCTTCTTCGACCTGCTTCAGACCCGGTGGCGCAGCCCCGTTCACGCCCGCAACCTGGCGGAATACGACGGGCAGACCGTCAAAATGCTGGGACTCCTGGTTACCATTAAATATGTGCGTACCACCAAAGCCGACATCATGCACTTCGGATGCTTCCTCGATCCCTATGGCGAATTCTTCGATACCGTCCATTTCCCCGACTCCCTGCGGGAATATCCCTTTAAGGGAAGAGGGATCTACCTTCTGCTGGGAAAGGTGACCACCGAGTTTGGCCACCCCTCCCTGGAAATTCATAAAATGGCCAAAATGCCCCTGCAGGGCGACCCCCGGGAGAAATAAGGTTTTCACTGCGCTCTGGCAGGGTTGCCAGGCCTTAGCTTTAGCTGCGTCAGGCGAAGGTCAAGTTTTTCGGGGAGGTCAAGGTTAAGCTTAAGGTGGAGTTCAGGGTTCAGGACATCACCTGGTTCAGGTATGAAAAGGAGGTTTGGACTGGCCAGGGCAGTATTCCTAGGGGAGCACGGCCATTTTCAGGGAGCAGAATTGCTGCTGGCCTGCAAAGGTAAGGAGGTAAATACCGGCGGTAAGGTTCATCTGTCTTGCCGAGAAACTGGTGTTTCCCTCTGGTACCAGGGTGGTATAGACCTTTTTCCCCGACAGGGTGTGGATCGTCACTACTCCGGGGCCGGGGGAGGTAAGGGTGAACAGTTCTTGTACAGGCTGAGGAAAAACAAGCAGGGGGTGCCCTGAGGGTTGGGGCATCCCTCCTGAAGTGGAGGTTTGGACAAAGAAATCTACTTTGCCGGCTCCGGCTCCTGCTTTGACCAGTTCGGGCAGGGTGGCTGCGTCAGCGGCGGTATAGCTGTAGTAGTCGTGGGGATCGAAAACCGCTGCGGGGTTCAGTTCGTCAAACCGGATCGATTTGTTGCCCGGGTTTAGCATGGCGGTACGGATGTCTGCTGCCGTGAAGATCCGGGTGAGGCCGCTGTCGTCATTCAGGTTGCCGGATTGTTTTAATCCGGCCGCCGGGTAGTTGCCTGTTTCGGAGCTCCAGGGGCCATATACTGCGGTGAAGTCGTTTTTGGTGCGGTCGGCATACATGGGCCAGACCGTATTGAGGAAAAAATTGCCCTCGGCGACCACACGGGCCTGGTTGGCCGCGGCAATACCGTAATTGGTGACTCCTTCATACAGGTTGTTCAGCACGTGTACCTCCCCGAACCTCACCCGCGGATGGCGCGAATGGGTGTTCAGGTAGTAATTCATATAAAAGGTGGTCTTCAGTCGCCCGGTATCCGTGGCCCCGTTGTTGTCGGAATGCCCGACCAGTCCTGTTTTCCAGCTGTTACGGAAGTGACACCACGAAACAGTGATGTAACTCGCGCCATCCTTGATATCCACCCCTCCGTCGGGATGCTCTTTGTTGGCCGGCCTGGTGGTGGGGTGCCCGAAAGTGCAGTGATCCACCCACACATGATGGGTTTCAGGTTCGCCAATATTCACGCCATCATCATAATAATCCTGAAAGGTGATGTTCCTGATGATCGTATTCCATGACCGCTTCACGTTGATGCCGAATTGCAGCACCACATCGCCGCGGCCGATGATGGTCAGGTCACCCTGTTCCTGGATGGCCAGCATACTGTTTCCCCATATGCTGCCGCTCTCGGGTACTTCCGCGGCTTCGGGGTAGATTCCTCCCTCCAGGATAATGACCAGCGGCGCATATTTTGCCGTTCCGAAGTCAGCCTTATTCCGGTATGCTTTATGACGGTCATAGAGCAGATAAACCAATTTCTGGAATTCCGCAGGTCCGTGAATGGTCGCCACATTGCTGCTGGTCGCCGGTTCCCCACCTCCGGTAACCGGACCGGTAAAACCGTCGCCATTTACGGAGGCAAAACCCACCGGGCCACTCCCTTCCCTGGCCATCACCTGGCCCGGAGCTACCCTGAAATGCAGTGTCAGGAAAAGAACCATCAGGGCGGTTATCAACCATTCCGTTTTCATCACCCCCAAGATAACCAAAAAAATGGCGGTTGTACACTTTTTGAACTTCCGCCAGCTCCTAATATCCGGGTTTGCCGTGATTACATGACATAAAATGAACTTTGATAGGGAATTCCTGTTTATTTTTGGTGGAAAATCGGACCTGGTACGCGCGTACGTAAGGTCACTCAGACATCTGAAATGAAAATTAACCATGCCTTTATGATATTCTTTCTGATCGTTTTTACGGTTCTTGCTTTGGTGAACCTGTATATTTTCTACCGCACCTGTCATCTTTTTCCGGTGGAACAGCCATACAGACGGCTGATCATCGCGCTCTTCTGGATGGTGGCTTTCGGGTATATGGCCGGAAGGATCCTGGAGCGCACCGGCGCTGAAGGAGTGGCAGAATTTCTCATCAAGGCCGGCTCCCTCTGGCTGGGGGCCATGGTTTACCTGACCCTGTTGTTCCTTCTGTTCGATCTGCTCAGGGGGGTCAGTCTTATTCCCGGACTAAAGGGATTCTTTTCCTTTTCGTGGGCAAGTGAGAAAGGCCGGTGGATCACGGCTGGCGTTTATGGGGTGACCGCCCTGATCCTGGTGGCGGGTTTTTTCAATGCCCGCCATCCCAAGGTGGTGCGGCAACCCGTGGTGCTGGATAAGGTGGTGCCGGGAGGTATCTATAAAGCCCTGCTTGTCTCCGATATCCACCTGGGTGTCATGATCGCCAACGGGCGGCTGGGGCGGCTGGTGGAACTGATGAACCGGCAGGAAGCCGACCTGATTCTGATGGCCGGTGATATTTTTGACGAGGACCTTGGACCGGTGATCCGGAACAACCTGGGTGACCTGCTGAAGAATCTACGGGCGAAGGAGGGGGTTTACGCCATTCTGGGGAACCACGAGTTTTACGGTCATTCCGGGGATGCCACCCAGTACCTCGCAGATCATCACATCAGGGTTTTGCGCGACACTACAGTGACATTGCCTTCAGGGGTTGTCGTGGCCGGAAGGGAGGACATCACCGGGGAACGGATGTTTCAGAAAAAGCGGAAAAGCCTTCAGGACCTGCTGGCCGGTTCCGATACCACCCGCCCTGTTATCCTCATGGACCATCAGCCATATCACCTCGCGGAGGTGGCCCGGCATCCGGTCGACCTGCAGGTGTCGGGGCATACCCATCATGGCCAGCTCTGGCCTTTTAACTTCATCACCAAAGCCATCTTTGAGATCAGCATGGGCTACGGTAGAATCGGGAACACCCATTTCTACGTTTCACCGGGGGTAGGCACCTGGGGCCCGCCCATCCGCACCAGTTCCCGTCCTGAGGTCATTGTGCTGGAAATTTCCGGGAAATAAAGGATATTAGTGTCCGGACTTCCGGAAGCGTTTCAGTCAAATATACATTCCTCACATGAGATTTTCTGCACCTGCATGGTGAATGTCGTCAGTGAGCCTGAACCGAAGCTTAAAAGGGGGGGATCCACTTCATTGCATGAATCAAAATAAACTGCTCACAGAAAGCAAATAGCCGGAATATGATTGCATATTACCGCTTTTACTGGCAGTGAATAAACTTCCGCACCAGTTCGCGGGTAGCTTCCTCGTTCCCTGAGAGTTCGGCCCGGAGATGTTCATCATTGAAACTCCGGAGGTGTTTCAGGGTATAGTCGATGAGCCGTGCGGGGAAGACGCCGCGGGCCTCGAAGAGGGGCCGTTTGGCTTCCAGGCGGGTGGCCGATTCCACGCAGGAGGCAGGGAGCTGCTCCAGTTTGCGGGCTTTAGGATGGCCGTAAAGGCTTCCTTCGATATAGAGTTCTTCGGCCATTTCCAGGGCGCCTTTCATTTCCAGGCCATGTTCTGCCGCCACGATGAGCCCGGCTATGGTGAGATGGATGTCCGCGCTCCCGTCGGGAACCCTGAATTCAAAGGTTTGCCTGCTTCCGGTGGGAGGGACTTCCGGAGGGTTTACCGGATTGGCGGTGGCCGCCATGGCGATGTGACCAGTCCATCCCAGGGGCACACGTACCAGGGCCGACCGGTTGCGGGCGCCCCAGCAGATATTGGTGGGGGCCTCCTGGTGGGGGACCAGCCGCAGGTAAGAGGTGGGGATGGTATTTCCGAAGGCCGTCAGGGCATCGGCCAAATCCAGGATGCCGGCAATCACCTTCTTCGAGAGATCACTGATTTTACCCTGGTCGAGAACCAGGTTTTTCCCCTCCTTTTCCAGCAACATATGGAAATGAAGGCCGCTGCCGGCTTTGCCCGTGGTGATCTTGGGGGCAAAACTGATCTCGACGCCCATTTGCTTGGCCAGCATGCGCAACACCCATTTCCCGACGACCAGCTGATCGGCGGCCTCTTCAGGTCCTGTGGGCAGAAACTCGATTTCATGTTGTTCAAAGGCTTCATCCTCCTTGATGAAATTGCCCACCTCGGAATGACCATATTTGATCTGTCCCCCGCAGGCGGCGATCAGCTTCAGGGCCTGCTTGCGCATCGCCTCGAATTTGGCAAAGGGTTCCGATTCATGGTATCCCTTCTGGTCGGTGGCCTGGAAAAAGCCGGTCGACTTGCTGTTCACATAATATTCCAGCTCTCCCATGCATTTGAAGTCAAGCCCTGTGTTCTTACGGAACTCCCTGATAGCTTTCTGCAATATGTATTCCGGAGAGAGCTCCAGGGGGGCTCCCGTGTGATCAAAAAAGGAACAAAGGATCTCCAGCGCCGGTTCCTCCGAAAAGGGATTCAGGAAGGCGGTGCGGTAGCGGGGCACCACGTACAGATCGCTGTTGCCGGTTTCCATAAAGGGAAAGAGGCTGGAGCCGTCAACCCGCTCCCCATAGGTGAGGATATCATAGAGGTGTTCCCTTCCGCTGATGACGAAATTGAGGGTTTTCAGCCGTCCGTCGCCGGCCACGTACCTGAAGTTGACCATGCTGATCCGCCGCTCTTCCACAAATCGGATAAGGTCCTCGCGGGTGAACTGTGCGGCCGGCTTGCCCAGATGCCTGACCAGCGGATGGGGATGAAGATCATAAGTTGTATTCATATCCAGTGAGTTTCCTTGTTTATTGGTCCTTTAGTGGCTGCGAACATACCATTTTTAATTATCAGAAAAGCTGATTAACATCATAGGGATATCCCCGGATCCGCGGGCAGTTATTCTCCCCGGAATTTAAAAGGTAAAGCGCTGGTGAAAGGAGAGGCCTTCGCCATATCGGCGGTTTTTTGCTATCTTAGTCCCTGGTTTCACAGTTTCCAAAAAAAAATACAGACATGAAATATCCATGCACAATTTATGCTCCAACCACGAGGTTTAACCACATGGGTATAACATCTGTTTCACTGGGTCAACCATTTCAACATAATGATTTAAACAGATGAAAGTCGCATGGTGCTCCGACCACATAAGGACATGAATAATTGCTCCATGTGAAACGAAGTTCGGCGGAGCACCTCGGAGCCAATTCCAAAGGCGTGAAGCACTCCACCGGCTTCACCACGGCAGATAATTGAAGAGCAAGTCATTAACTAACAAGTATACAGATGAATAAACTTTTCCTGACCGCCACGTTGCTGGTTTCCGGGTTTCTCGTTTTTGCCCAGGGTGGTGACCGGTTTTTCCCTCCGTCGCAGCTGACCACCGTTGGCGCCTATTATTATCCGGAACACTGGGATTCCTCGCAGTGGGAGAGGGACATCAGGAAGATGGCCGAGATGGGTTTTGAGTTCACCCATTTTGCGGAGTTTGCCTGGGCCCAGCTGGAGCCGGAGGAGGGTAAGTACGATTTTGCCTGGCTGGATAAGGCGGTGGCCCTCGCTGCCAAATACAACCTGGGGGTGGTCATGTGCACCTCCACGGCCACTCCTCCGGTGTGGCTGACCCGGAAACACCCGGAAATCCTGATGAGAAACGAGGATGGCACCCTCTATGACCATGGGGCGCGCCAGCACGCCTCCTTCAGCAGCAGTTTCTACAGGAGTTATTCCCTGAAAATGGTGGAGGAACTGGCCCGCCGTTACGGGCAGGATGCCCGCATCATCGGCTGGCAGCTCGACAATGAACCCCGCAAGTTCATGGACTTCAGCAACGATGCCCACCAGCGGTTCAGAGATTGGCTCAGAGAGAAATATCAAACCATCGACGCGCTGAACAAAGCCTGGGGCACCAGTTTCTGGAGCGCTCTCTACAGCAGTTTTGACCAAATCAACATTCCCCGGCCTTCCCAGTGGGGAACCAACTACCACCAGAGGCTCGACCACAGCCATTTTGCCGATCATGAGACGGCATCTTTCCTTGATGCGCAGGCAAGGGTCATCCGAAAACATGCTTCCCCTGCCCAGTGGATCACCTCCAACTACATCCCCATGTATGATGTGGGCTATATCGGCCAGAGCAGGGAACTCGACTTTGTCTCTTATACCCGCTATATGGTGTATGGGGGAGATCGCGGCATCGGGCGGAAGGGATACCGGCTGGGTGAGTATACCCGCATTGGCATGGCCAACGATTTTTTCAGGCCCCTGAAGGGGTACTACGGAGTGATGGAGCTTCAACCCGGGCAGGTCAACTGGGGCACCGTGAATTCCCAGCCACTGCCGGGAGCGGTAAGTCTGTGGCTCTGGCATGTCTTCGCAGGCGGCTCCAGATTCACCTGCACATACCGCTTCAGGGCCCCCACTTACGGTTACGAGCAGTACCACTATGGCATCGTGGGGCCCGATGGGGTGACCCCCACACCGGGGGGACTGGAATTCTCCCTTTTCACCCGGGAGGTGGAAAAACTGCGCAAAAACTACGATCCCAAGGCCCAGTTGCCTTCCCGTTATACCAAAAGAAAGGCCGCCCTTCTCTTTGATGCCGGCAATGTGATGGCCATCAATATGAATCCCCAAACCCGGGAGTGGAATACTGAAGGTCATTTTCTCAAGTATTACCGGGCCCTGAAATCCTTTGGCGCACCCGTCGATTTTATCAGGGATACCGCCCGCTTTGAGGATTATCCTGTGCTGATCGTTCCGGCCCTGCAGCAGGTGAACAGGGCGGTCCTGGAAAAACTGAAAGCTTACGCCGCCGGGGGTGGTCACCTGGTGATGACGGTTCGCACGGGGCACCAGGACCAGAACGGGCACTTCTGGGAGGCCCCTTTTGCGGCTCCCACCCGCGAAATCATGGGGGCGGATATCGAATTCTACGACCTGCTGCCTTCCCATGCCCCTGACTCGGTGGTTTATAACCGGAAGAAATATGGGTGGACCAGCTGGGGGGAGATCCTGAAACCCCACAGCGGCACCGAGACCTGGGCTACCTTCAGCGGTGATTTTTATGCCGGAAAGGCCGCGGTGACCCACCACCGCCTCGGAAAGGGAACCGTGACCTATTTGGGTGTCGACAGCCGTTCGGGCGACCTGGAAAAGGATATCCTGCTGAAACTATACCGCCAGTTACGGATTCCCGTGGAAAATTATCCTCCCGGGATCCTCGTCGAGTACCGTGATGGCTTTGGCATAGCCCTCAATTACAGTGACAAACCCTACGAGATGACGCTGAGGGAACAGGCCAAAATCATGACGGGTACCCGGGTCATCAATCCCGGGGGTGTTTTAGTGTGGAAGGAGTGAAGCAGGCCGTTTTTTCATTCACAAGCGGAATTTTTCAGCATCTTTGTGCCGGAATCATCTGAAGAAACTTCCTCTATGGAAAAAAATGAGAAAAGCCCCAGGGGGCATAAGGGTCGCCATGCTCCGGAGCCTGTATTCAGCGTGCGTGAATCCTGTGAGCTGATGCCGTTTCTCCTGGCAGAAATGCCCCAAAAAAACAGGGACAACATCAAAACCTTCCTCCGGAACAGGCAGGTGCTCGTCGACGGCACGCCGGTGTCGCAGTATAACCATCCTCTGCTCCCCGGGCAGAAGGTGACCATCTCCCGGAATAAAATCTCCCCGGCAAAGACCTACCATGGGATCACAATTGTCTACGAGGACAACGACATCCTGGTCATCGACAAGCATGCCGGGGTGCTCTCGGTGGCTACCGAAAACAAGGAAAAGTACACCGCATACAGCCTTTTGTGGGACCATGTGAAAAGCAACCATCCCGACGGGAAGATTTTTATTGTCCACCGGCTGGACCGGGAGACGTCGGGGTTGTTGATTTTCAGCAAGAGCGCCCGGGTACAGAAGATTCTGCAGAAGGCGTGGAATGAGATCATCAGGGAGCGGAGTTATGTCGCCCTGGCCGAAGGGGAGGTGAATCCTCCTGAAGGGGAAATCAGTTCCTACCTCAAGGAGAGTCCTTCCAGGATGGTATACTCCTCGAAGGAGGAGGGGGATGGGCGTTGGTCGGTGACCCATTATGAGACATTGAAGCGTGTCCCGGGCTACTCGCTGCTGAAGCTGAATCTGCGCACAGGCCGGAAAAACCAGATCAGGGTTCATCTGGCCGATATCGGGCACCCGGTAGCGGGCGACAAGAAATACGGGGCGGCCACCAATCCTCTGGGGCGGTTGGCTCTCCATGCCACGGTACTGGCCTTCAGGCACCCGGTGACAGGCCGTGAGATGCGCTTTGAACTGCCGGTGCCCCGGAAGTTCCACGAGGTCTTATGATCCCAATGGGGTAGTTTTACAAAAGTGACAGAAGAATCGCAGGCGGGAGGTTCTGGTTTATGGATCACAATAGAGATCAGCGGGAAGTGCGGAGGACGGCGGTGGTGACCGGAGGTGCCCAGGGGATCGGCAGGATAGTGGCGGATGCCCTGCGGGAGGCCGGTTACCGGGTGGCCGTCTGGGACCATGACGCGGAAGCCGTGGCGGAAGAGTCGGTGCGTCATACCGGAGAAGAGGGGTATCTGGCATTAGGGTGTGATGTCTCTTCGGAGGAATCCATCGGACTGGCGGTCGCGGAAACCGTGCGGCAAATGGAAAGGATCGACCTTTTGGTGAACAACGCGGCCATACATGCCAACAAGCCTATGGCTGATCTGGATCCCGGGGAGTGGCGCCATGTGATCGGGGTCAACCTGACGGGGCCTTTTCTCTGTACCCGGGCCTGTGAGACGGAACTTCGCCGTCACCGGGGAGCGGTCGTCAACATGTGTTCGACCCGGGCATTTCAATCGGAACCACATACCGAAGCCTATTCGGCTTCCAAGGGGGGAGTGCTTGCCCTGACCCACGCCCTGGCCATCAGTCTCGGCCCCGAAGTCAGGGTCAACTGCATCAGTCCCGGCTGGATCGACGTGTCGGCGGTGCGGAAAAAATCTGCGGCCCGGCAGGAGGAACTCCATGACCGGGACCATGCCCAGCATCCTGCAGGAAGGGTGGGGACACCCCTCGACATCGCCCGGATGGTGCTCTTCCTGGCCGATCCCCAAAATGGATTTATCACCGGCCAGAATTTTATCGTCGACGGAGGAATGACCCGTAAAATGATCTATCTCTGATTTGATGTGAGCGTGATCCCCTGGCCGGTATATCGGGAGTGTGTCCCGGATGCAAACTGACCTGCAGCACTGTGGTGCGCCGGATGCAGATCGGCCTGTAGTGAAGAGGAATGCCGGGTTCAGGCCGATCTGAAGGTGAAATGGACACGGGTACCGTTGCCCTCCTGGCTTTCCGCCCACAGGTGCCCACCCGACAGGTTGACAAAGTCACGGCAAAGGATCAGTCCGAATCCGTTTCCGTAATTTTCAGGTACCTGGTCGCCGGGTGCGGGACTTACTCCGGAAAAAAGAATCTGTACCTGACGGCTGGTCATACCCACACCGCTGTCGGCAATGCAAAACGCCCAATGATCCTCTCCTTTTTCAGCGGTCACCGTAATTTCGCCTCCCTCATGACACGACTTCATGGCATTGGCCAGGAGATTTCTGAATATCGCATTGAACATATTGACATCCCCCATCACGGGGATCTCCCCGGGCGCTTCATTCTTCAGTTCAATCTTTTTCCATCGGGCTTTACGCAGGAGGGCGGCCATTAAAATGGCAATCTCCCGGCCGGCATTGAAGACTTTTTGTTCGGGTTCCGAAACGGCATTGACTTTCCGGCTCCAGTCGAGCAACTCGGTGAGCAGTTTGAGGGCTGAATCCGACGTGTCTCTGATGTCGTTGAGAATATCGGTTTTTTCCTCTTCAGGAAAATCTTCCCAATTGCTGATGAGGATGTCTGAAATCCCGGAAATGGAGGTGAGGGGATCCTTCAGGTCATGGGCAATAATGGACAGGATTTTGTTTGTGGTTAATTTCATCGGTAAACAGTAATTCTTACCCGGCACCAAAATTAAAAATCTTTAATGAATATCGATCACCTGTTCCTATAGTCGGGTATATTTTTTTGTTAAAGATTCAGGAAAAAAGAGAAATAAGGCATTGAGGGCAAAGGCGGCCATGATCAGGAGGTTTCCTGTGTAACCCGGAAAGAAGTGGCTGATGATTTTTCCGGTAAGGGCGACAGATCCACCGGAGATCATGGCGGCGTAGGCCAGGCGGTGGTTGACTTTCCAGCCCGCGATGCCTGCGGCCACCGGTAGAATAAAGGCTCCGGAGAAGAAGGAGAGGGCCATGAGGAGAGCGTTCAGGATGGAGGTGACTTTCAGGGCGATGAGCATGGAGAGGATTCCCAGCAGGAGGATGAATCCCCTTGTGTTCTTAAGGGATTCCTTCTGGTCGAGGTTGCCGGTGGTGAGTTCGGTAAGGATGACAGCGGAGGTGAGCAGGGTGGTGTCGGCCGAGGACATGACCGCAGAGAGGAGGGCGGCTGCCAGGAGTCCCAGGGCCCATGAGGGCAGAAAGGAGATGCCGGGAAGGATCATGGAAGTGGTCCCTGCGGAGCCCGCTCCGGGTACCGAGGCCCCCAGAAAGGTGAGCATCCAGGCGGTCGGGATGACCAGCAGTGCAGCCAGAAGCACGCTCCTGCGGGCTGTTTTCTCATCGCGGGCACAGAAAATGCGGGAATAGATGTCGGGGCCAACCACGAAGGTTACCGAATAGGTGATGAGAAGTATGAACAGGTCGACGGGCGTGAAATGGAGATTGAAGAAGGCTCCGGCGTGCAGGGGGGGGAGGTCGGCAGACATGCCGCTTCGCAGGCGAAGAACGAAAAGGGTCGTCAGTCCGGCCAAAAGAATCAGGGACTGTATAAAGTCGGTCTTCAGAATGCTTTTCTGGCCTCCCAGTAGGGTGTAGAAGATGAAAACCGTGCCGCACAGGAGCACCCCCTCGGTGTAATCCATCAGTTCGAGTCCCTTAAGGATTTTGGCGCCGGCGATGACCTGTACGGCCACGATGCCCAGCCAGGCCAGGGGGATCATCAGGGAAGCCGTTTTTTCGGCTTTCTTCCCGTAAAAGAGACCGACCATCTCCGGCAGGGTGTAATGCCCCAGCCGGCTTACTTTCCCGGCCATAAAAAACAGGACGAAAAGCCCTGCGGCTGCGCTGGAAAGAAACCACACGGCGGCCCAGCCCGCCTTCTGGCTCAGCTCGATGGTTCCCAGGATGGCCGACCCCCCCATAATGGTGGCAAAAAGACTCCCCGTGACCTGCCACCAGGTCCCCCGCTTTCCCGACACATAATAGTCGGAGAGTCCCTTCACTTTCAGCCAGGAATAGAGGCCAATACCCGCCATGAGCATGAAATAGCCCGTCAGTATCAGTTTGATCTCTGTCATGATGCACCGGCAAAGATGGCTTTTTTTTTGTTTCCGTGGTTTCTGCGGCCCGGGCCCTGCCGGTGACACCCCGGGATATCATCAGGCATAAAAGCACCCATATGATGAAAGCTCCGGCATGGAAATGCCACCATCAGGCACTGAAAATGATCCGGGGGTAAAAATTGTCGCGGCGGTTAGCCCAAGGATGCTTATTTTTGTCTGAGAGGCGGGTGGCGGAAAGCTGGGACATATCAGCCGGGCGCCATACCATTCCATCCAAATAAAATTATGAGGCGCAACATTTTTCTGATTCTGTTGTTTTTCTTCCTCACCCTGCGGGGTGGAGCGCAGTCTGAGGGGGGTGCCCCTGTGAAATTGTCGGTGAATCTTCTGACCGGAACGGGGCAGGTGTTGCTGAACGGGTATCCTGTGGGGTTGCCCCTGGAGGAAGTGCCTGGGAGGAGAGAACATCTCCAGTACGCAGAGATTGGCCAGCGGCAACCATTCTTTGGCTGGCAGCTCCCTGCAGGGTATACCGGAGCGGACCAGACGGCCTTCAGGTTATTGGTGGCTTCCTCTGCACAGGAGCTTGCCGGTGACCGCGGTGACATGTGGGATTCGGGACGACAGGAGGGGAAAGACCCCCTGAACATATCTTATCGGGGGAAGCCCCTGGATCCTGGGAAGGTCTATTTCTGGAAGGTGAAAGTATGGACCGGGAAGGGTAGGGAATCACCCTGGTCGGCTGTTTCCCGGTTTGCGACCGCCTCACAACTCCGGGAGTATCACACTGCGGGCTATCCCCTGCAGAAAACCGACGGTTTCCCGGAAGAGATTTCCCCGTGTGGGGAAGGCCTTCATTTTATTGATTTCGGAAAAGCCGCCTTCGGGAGGCCGCGTTTGACCCTGTTTTCCCCTGAGGGTGGGGATACGGTCCGTCTCCATGTGGGGGAAGCGGTGCACGGGGGGCGCCTCCAGAGGCAACCCGGAGGAACGGTGCGCTATGCGTCGTTTCCCCTGACCCTGAGAAAAGGGTGGCATACCTATACCGTGGTAATCCCTCCCGACCGGCGCAATACAGGGCCGCAGGCCATCCTGATGCCGGAATATACCGGGGAGGTCATTCCCTTCCGCGCCTGTGAACTTGAGAACTACCATGAATCCCTGCATCCCCTGCAGGTGATCAGGGAATCGGTTTCCTATCCCTTTCAGGAGGGAGCCGCCCGGTTTCACTCTTCTGATACGCTCCTGAACCGGATCTGGGATCTTTGCCAGTACAGTATCAGGGCGACCTCCTTTGCTGGGATTTATATCGACGGGGACCGGGAGCGGATACCCTATGAAGCCGACGCCCTCATCAACCAGTTGTCCCATTACTGTGTCGACAGGGAATACAGTATGGCCCGCCGTACCCTGGAGTATCTCCTTTTCAGACCTACCTGGCCTACGGAGTGGATCATGCAAACCGTACTGATGGCCTGGGAGGATTACCTCTACACCGGCAATAAGGAGTTTCTGGACCGCTATTATGCGGATCTGAAGGCCAAAACACTGCTGGCTTTGGCCGATGAGCGGGGATTCATCAGCACCACCACCGGCAGGGTGACCCCTGAAGTACTGCAATCCATTCATTTCGGCGGTACCTTGCGCGACATTGTGGACTGGCCCCATTCGGGGATTCTCGGATTGGGCAAGCAGGAGGAAGGCGAAACCGACGGGTTTGTTTTCTGCGATGTGAATACCGTGGTCAATGCCTATCATTACCGGGCACTGGTGTTGATGGCCAGGATCGCCGGGGTGACCGGGCATGGTGCCGACAGCCTGGAACTGGCCGGAAGGGCCGCCCAACTCAAAAAGGTTTTTAACAAGATGCTGTATGACCAGAAACGGGGCGTTTACCGCGACGGGATCGGCACAGACCATGCTTCGCTGCATGCCAATATGTTCCCCCTGGCCTTCGGTTTGGTCCCCGAAAAGCAAGTTCCCGGGGTGACGGCTTTTATTCGCTCCCGGGGCATGGCCTGCAGCGTCTATGGCGCCCAGTTTCTCCTCGATGCCCTCTATGAGGCCGGAGAAGCAGATTATGCCCTGGAATTGCTGACCTCGACAGGGGAGAGAAGCTGGTACAACATGATCAGGGTGGGAGCCACCCTTACGATGGAAGCCTGGGACAATAAATATAAGCCCAACCAGGACTGGAACCATGCCTGGGGTGCCGCACCCGCCAACCTGATCCCCCGCAGGCTGATGGGCATCGAACCGCTGGAGCCCGGTTTTTCTCTGGTGGGGATCAGGCCCCGCCCCGGATCCCTCCTTAAGGCGGAGGTCATCCATCCCACCATCAGGGGGGAGGTGAAAGTCTCCTATGAGAACCTCCCGGGAAAAACTTTTCACCTGAAGGTGAAGATCCCTCCCACCGCGGCCGCCGAGGTTTTCCTTCCGGAGGCAGGTGCCCGGCAAAGGATATGGCATAACGGTACCCTCCATGGGGATAAGGGAAGGATAAATGCGGGGGAACCCCTGAAAATAGGCCCCGGAGAACACCATTTTGAAATCCGCTGAACCGGCATGACCCGCTATTTTTACTAATTTTGTCAGAATCGGGAAGCCTGATGGCTTTCTGTCGGAAGGAACTTAAATTTTTATGGATATGGATCGCCGTAATTTTATCAGGAACACCTCCCTGGGGGCTGCCGCAGTCTCCATCGGGGGGGTATCGTCAGGAATGAGTGCCCGGAGTTATTCCCGGGTCATCGGGGCCAATGACCGGATTTTTGTCGCCATTGCCGGCCTGGGCAGGCGGCTGGATGCCTTCACGGAACCCATTGCCCTGAAGTCGTCGAATGTGGAGCTGCTCTATTTATGTGATGTGATGGCCCACCAGAGGGAAAGAGCGGCCACACGCTTCGCGAAGATCCTTGACTACAAGCCCCTGCTGGAAAACGACATCCGCAAGGTGCTCGCCGACAAGCGTGTGGATGCCCTTATCAATGCCACCCCTGACCACTGGCATGCCCCCGGGAGTTGGATGGCACTGGCCGCCGGAAAACATGTTTACGTGGAAAAACCTTGCAGCCACAATCCCCGGGAGGGAGAACTCCTGGTGGCTTTTCAGGAGAAGTACGGTTATCAGGTGCAGATGGGTAACCAGCAGCGGTCGGCTCCCGAGTCGATAGAGATCATCGGGGAAATACATCGCGGCATCATCGGTACGCCTTACAAGGCGGTGGCTTTCTATACCAATACCCGGGGGCGGGTCCCCGTGGCTACCCCGGCACCGGTCCCCGAAGGTCTGGACTGGGATTTGTTCCAGGGGCCGGCTCCGCGTAAACCTTACATGCACGATACCTGGGATTACAACTGGCACTGGTACGGCTGGGATTACGGCACCGCCGAGACCGGCAACAACGCCACCCATGAACTCGATATCGCCCGCTGGGCCCTGCAGGTCGTCTATCCCGAAAAAGTCGAAACAGAAGCCGCTAAACGCCATTTCACAGACGATGGCTGGACCATGTACGACACCATGGAAACCACCATGTATTTCCCGGGGGACAAGGTCATCCAGTGGGACGGAAAATCGCGCTCGGGTTACAAAACCTACGGCAGCGACAGGGGAACCCTCATCTACGGATCGGAGGGGACCGTGTATGTGGACCGTGACGGGTACCGGCTTTATGACCGTAGCGGAAAGCTGACGCGGGAGAGAAAGAGCGGGGGAACTGAAGCCGGTACCGCCCTGGGCGGCGGCGGAGATATGACCACCCTCCATGTGGTCAATTTCTTTGAGGCCATCCGCGGCAAAGCAACGCTCCGGTCTCCCATCCGGGAAGGTGCCATCAGCCAGATGCTCACCCACTATCCCAATATCTCCTCGCGCATCGGAAAGTCCTTTGAGGTAGATGCCGACACGGGACGGATCTATGACCGGGAGGCTATGAAGCTGTGGTCAAGGGAATACGAACCAGGGTGGGAGCCCGTGTGGTGATTCGTCGTATCATACAGGACTCACACCCCCAAAATGAGGATATGGAATCAACACGAAGGACATTTATCAGGAGGGCAGCCCTTGGGGCGACAGGTATCGCCCTGGGAAGCAGTTGGGCGGTACAGGGAAGTGCGGCCGGGAGCCGTTTTATTTCAGCCCGGAGCTACGGCCGAATCATGGGGGCCAACGACAGGGTCCGTGTAGGGGTGGTAGGTTTCTCCGACCGTTTCCGGCAATCACTCTATCCCTGCTTTATGGACCATTCCCGGGAGATGAATTTTGAGTTTGCCGCGCTCTCAGACCTCTGGCGGCTTCGCCGCGAGGAGGGAGTGGCTTTTCTCAGGGAGAAAACCGGGGGGGAAGTAGCCCCCTGTCGCAACAATGAGGAGCTGTACCAACGCAGCGACATTGATGCGGTGATCATCAGCACCGCCGATTTCCAGCATGCCCTGCATCTTGCCGAGGCGGCCCGGGAGGGAAAGGATGCCTATTGTGAGAAACCGTTTGCCGAGACCATGGACGATGCCAACGCCGCACTGGAGGCGGTCCGCAAAGCGGGCATCGTGGTGCAGATCGGTTCCCAAAGGCGCAGCGCTCCCAATTACCAGGCCGCCAGCGATTACATCCGTTCCGGGAAATTCGGAGAGATTGTCATGGTGGAGATGAGTTGGAATGTCAACCAGCCGGGACGGTGGCGCCGCCCCGGATTGTGTGCGGCCATCAGGGAGAACGATACCGACTGGCCCCGTTACCTGATGAACCGCCCCAGGGTGCCCTGGGATCCCCGTAAATATCTGGAATACCGTCTCTTCTGGCCTTATTCCTCGGGCATACCCGGGCAGTGGATGTGTCACCAGATCGATACGGTCCACTGGTTTACAGGGCTGGCCTATCCCAGGAGTGTGGTGGCCAACGGGGGGATCTACCAGTGGAAAGACGGGCGAACCAATGCGGATACCCTCACGGCCGTCTTTGATTACGGACCCGCCGGAGAGCGCTCTTCCGGGTTCCAGGTGGTGTACACCTCCCGTTTCAGCAACAGCGCCGGGGGCACCAAAGAGCTATACTACTCCAATGGGGGGATGCTCAACCTGGATACCAACATGGTGACCTCCGATGGGGGATTGCGTGAAAGGGAGGCTGCGGCCATGGATCTGAAACCTAATCTGCTGGAGACGTTTGAACTGCCCCGTGTAACCGTGGAAACAGCAGCCAATACCAGCGGAGATCCCATGACCTCGGCCCATATGCTTAACTGGATGGAATGCGTCAGAAGCAGGGCGGTCACCCATGCTCCCGTAGAGGCGGGCTATAACCATGCCGTAGCCTGCATCATGGCCAATGCGGCCTTCCGTACCGGCCGGCCGGTGGTCTTCGACCCCCGCTCACGACAGGTCCTCGCCGGCGGAAAACGGTTTAAATACTAAAAACAGGCCTTCTCCCAACCCCTTAATAGTACTCATCCCCGAAAGAGATGATCTTTTTGCTTTTGAGGATGTTTACGATGACCTCCACGATCTGGTCGTCGGAGAGACTGGCGTAATTAAAGATGATGTCGAAATCGGTGTTGTCGTATCTTCTTCCGATGACCGATTCGGTAAATTTGTTTCTTTTCTCGTCTGATTTCAGGATGTATTCCTCGGCTTCGAGGTGGCTGAGGTTTTTCATCTGGGCTACCCGGTTGATTCGCCATTCCAGTGGGGCTTCAAGCCTGATGCTCAGTTTGTTGGGAAGATCGGCAAGCAGGTTGGTGGCTCCTCTTCCCAGGATGATGTACCTGCCCTGGATGGCCAGTTTGACCAGCACGTCCTTGAGGATGATCAGCGCGTTCTCATCGATTTCCCCTTCGAATTTCTCTTTGGTGAAGGCTTTGGAAATCATCTGCAGGCGGTCAAGCATTTCGGGGTTGTTGATGTTCCGGGCTGTCAGTTCCTCTTCCACCTCCCTGATGGTCTGCCTGAAGGTCTCCTTGTCGGCCCACAACCACTCCTTGTCGGTTTTGGTGTCTGACATGTAACTGTATCCGGTCAGGATCTTGGAAAGTTTGATGGCAATACGACGGGCCGAGCAGCCGGTCTGCCGCGAAATGGTAACCACCGGCCCCCCGAAATCACCGGTTTCCAGGTTCCCCGACTTGACATACTTCAGATAATTCCTCAAAAATTCCTTCATGGTCGTAAAGATTAATCGTTCTGTTCAACAAAACGAAATTACGGCCAAAATCGGTTCATTCAATACCCCGGAAATGATTTGTAAAACATCAGGGTAATGTTATAAAACAATTTTTTCACCGTGGGAATCCTTTCCCGTGGAGATCAGCTGGTCAGTTTGGCAAAGAGGGCCTTGAGTTGTTTCTCGTAAATGGCCTCGATCTCTTTTTCGTATGCTCCGATGGGTTTGAAGGGTATCAGGTCGAGAACTTCCGTGAGGGGAATACCGGAAGTGAAAATGGTTTCGAGGGAACCATACATGCACTGCAGGACCGCCTCTTTGGATTCCTGGTGGTCGAGTCCGAATTCCTCACCCAGGTCGACCAGTTTTTTCCACTGAAACCAGAAATAGGTGGGGGCCATGGCGGAGATCACGGCATAAGCTTCCAGTTTTTTCTCGTCGACTTCGAGGGTGGTTCCCAGAAAATCGAGCATCTGAAAGACCACCTCCTTTTCATCGGAGGGGAATCCCGGGGCGAACCAGATGGGGTTGTAGCCTTCGTTGATCACGGAAGGAGCGATGGGAATCATTCTCACCAGTTTGGTGACCTGGGGAATCCCGGAGGCGATCCTGGTACTGTTGATCTTGGGGGCCAGCGAGGCCATGACCGTTTTGGAGGTGACAAACGGGGCGATCTTCTCCAGGGTTTCCATGATCTCCTGTGGATGGAGTGCCAGGATCACGATCTGCTGGGCTGCCACTTTCTCCAGCGACCTGAGGTGTATGTCAGGAAACCGCTTCTTCAGATTCCGGGAGACTTCCGGATCCGTGTCATACACCGACGCCTGAAGCAGATTGATTTTCTTATTGGCAAAAGCCTGTAGCAGGATCCTGGTGACTCTCCCGCCTCCTATGAAACCTATGGTCGGCGTTTTCATTAGTATAGTTGTTTGTTAATAATGTGCTCTTCAGTGATATATCGTGGTGAATCCGGTTTAAGTGCTTCACGCACAAGGAAAAGAACTTACTGCAGTGCGCGGCTGATTTCCTTTTGTAGTTTTTCAAACTCCGTCTTATTGAAGCCTGTAGAGGCGTAAATAATTTTTCCCGAACGGTCGACCAGGAAATTCCTGGGAATATTCTGGGTGGCGAACAGGGAAAAGATTTTCCTTTCCGGATCGGGATAGAGGGGCATGGCGAATTTTTGCTCTTTTCTGAATTTCAGTACGGTATCCCAGTCGTGTTCTCTTCCGAAGGTAAGCAGGACGACTTTCTGCCCATC
Organism: Bacteroidales bacterium; assembly: GCA_012729335.1. Lineage (GTDB taxonomy): Bacteria > Bacteroidota > Bacteroidia > Bacteroidales > Prolixibacteraceae > UBA1413. The sequence goes on from JAAYDJ010000010.1 coordinate 33,781, forward strand.
GGGGTATTGGAGGTAGATCTCCTTATTGACATGGGGCAGTTCCTGCCGGCAGGGGCCACACCAGGTGGCAAAGAAGGTGATCAGCACGACCTTTCCGCGATAATCGGTGATCGAGGCGCGCTGGCCCGGGGCCACCTCAAAGGTGAAATCGGGTACCTGGCTGCCCGGGGCTGCCAGGGTAGCTTCATCCTGTCCCCGGGTCGCGGTGGCCAGAAAAAGCAAGATCAGGAGCAAAAGATGCCTTGTCATGACACAAGAACTAAAAGTAGTTACCGGGATCCTTGTGACTGCAGGTAATCCAGGACATTGGCCTCAATCCGGGCGGCCATCTGCGACACATCGGAACGCATGAAGGATTGTCCGGTGATGTTTTCATACAATTCGATATAACGCTCCGATACCGAGTTGACAAATTCATCGGACATGTGCGGGACGCTTTGGCCTTCCTTGCCCTGGAAGCCGTTCGCGATCAGCCACTGCCTGACGAACTCCTTGGAGAGCTGTTTCTGGGATTCCCCTTTTTCCAGGCGTTCCCGGTATCCGTCGGCATAGAAATAGCGTGATGAGTCGGGGGTATGGATCTCATCAATGAGGTAGATGATGCCCTGTTTTTTCCCGAATTCGTATTTGGTATCGACCAGGATGAGCCCCTTGGTGGCGGCCATTTCGGTACCGCGCCGGAAGAGGAGGCGCGTATATTCCTCCAGTTGGGCATACTCTTCCCTGCTGACCAGTCCGCTGGCGATGATCTCCTCCCGGGAGATGTCCTCGTCGTGGCCTTCGGCTGCTTTGGTGGTAGGGGTGATCAGGGGTTCGGGGAAAGCCTGGTTCTCCACCATGCCATCGGGCATGGGTACCCCGCAGATTTCCCTTTTTCCGGCCTGGTATTGCCGCCAGGCATGCCCCGTAAGGTACCCGCGGATCACCATCTCCACTTTGTAGGGTTCACAGAGATGCCCTATGGTTACATTCGGGTCGGGAGAAGCCATCTTCCAGTTGGGAACAATATCGGAGGTGGCATCCAGAAAGGTGGCGGCGATCTGATTCAGTACCTGTCCCTTGTAGGGGATACCCTTGGGCAGCACCACGTCGAAGGCGGAAATCCGGTCGGTGGCAATCATCACCAGCAGGTCATCACCGAGATTGTAGACATCCCGGACCTTCCCATGGTAGACGCTCTTCTGTCCCGGAAAAAGAAAATTGCTTTTAGTGAGAGCATTGCTCATATCATTCTAGAAATTAAGTGTTAAATTCCTGTGGTCACATTGACCTGCCCCGGCATAGGCCGGCAGGCGTCCCGCGGACCTTCCCCCGGGGATTCCCATTCAAAAATAACATTTATCCCGGAATATCCTTCGGTTCACTCTCCCCGTTTCCTGTTTTCTCATCTCCGGGGCCAGCGGCCCCCTTTTCACGGTTCACCTTTTCCCAGGCCCAGTTGTCGTACGCTTCGACGATATCCCTGACCAGCCGGTGCCTGACGATGTCTTTTTTGTCAAACATGACCACATGGATACCCTCTATATTACGGAGGATCCTCAGGGCCTGGAGCAGTCCCGACTGGTTCCGGTCCGGAAGGTCGATCTGGGTGATGTCGCCCGTGACCACGAATTTGGTGTTCAGACCCATGCGGGTAAGGAACATCTTCAACTGGTTGATGGTGGTATTCTGGGCTTCGTCGAGGATCACGAAGGCGTTGCTCAGGGTGCGACCGCGCATGAAAGCGAGGGGAGCAATCTGAATGGTGCCCTCTTTCATGAACTCCTCCACCTTTTTGGCAGGAATCATATCCAGCAGCGCATCATAAAGCGGCTGAAGGTAGGGATCGATTTTTTCCTTGAGATCGCCCGGGAGAAATCCCAGCCGCTCACCGGCTTCCACGGCGGGCCTGCTGAGGATGATCCGTTTGATTTCCCTGTTTTTCAGGGCCCTGACTGCCAGGGCTATCGCCGTATAGGTTTTTCCGGTGCCGGCAGGCCCGATAGCAAAAACCAGGTCATTGTCGCGGATTTTGTCGACCAGGACCCTCTGGTTCGGGGTGCGCGCCCTCACCGGCTTCCCCGATATGCTGTAAGCCAGGATGTCCGTATCTTCACCCGAGGGGCCACCTCCCCCGTCATACTCGCTCAGCAATATCTGTCCGATGATATCCTCGGTGAGAATGTTGAACTGGTAATAGTGGTCGAGCAGGTAATTCAGCTTCTTTTCAAAAAATTGCAACTCCTTCTCTTCACCCTGCAGATAAAGCGAATTTCCCCTGGCAGTGATTTTAATCTTGGGAAAGTAGGTCTTTATCAGATTGATCTTGAAATTGTTGATCCCATAGAATTCCAATGGGTCGATCCCTTCGAGGATAATTTGTTTTTCCAATCGGTTTTTTTTAATGCCTCAAAATTACAAAAAAAGTGAAAGCGGTTCATATGGGGGGCATGGCCGGGATCGGGCCCCGGGGCATTAAAATTTGGTCCCGGTGGGGGGATTTATCTGCCGCAAATTGGTATTTTCGTGGGTTGTGCGGAGGTGGCCGGGGGCCATCACCGATGGAAATACAAGCTAAAGGTATGGTATACATCGCTTTGGATATTGGGGGCACGAAAGTTTCGGGAGCGCTCATTGACGCGGAGGGGAATGTGGTTTTCCGCGGAAAGCGTTACCTGGAGGGGCGGGGAGGCGTGGACGCTGCAAGCCTGGCCGCCGATGTGGTTCGTGAACTGTTATCCCTTGCATCTGCAGGAGAGGGTGATCCCTTGTCCCTGGGGGTGAGTATTCCGGGGGTTGTGTGGCCCGGAAGCGGCAGGGTGTGGGCCCCCAACATTCCGGGTTGGGGCGATTTCCCCCTGGGGGAGTTCCTCGGGAAAGCCTTCGCGGATTATTCACTCAGGGTGTTCATAGAGAGTGACCGCACCTGTCACCTCCTGGGTGAATACTGGAAGGGAAATGCCAGGGGATGCCCCGATGCGGTATTCATAGCCGTAGGCACCGGCATCGGGGTGGGTATGCTCTGCGGGGGAAAGATCATCAGGGGCAGCGGCGGCATTGCGGGGGCTGCAGGCTGGATGGCCCTGCAACAGGATTTTGAAGAGGGATTCAGCCGGTGCGGCTGTTTTGAGTATTACGGTTCCGGGCTGGGGATGGCCCTGCAGGCGCGGGAGAGACTCCGCCATATGGCTCCCGGTCAAAGCGCCCTGCAGGCGATTCCCGTGGAAGAGGTAACCGCTGCCGATCTTTTCAGGCTCTTTGATCAGGGGGATCCGGTGGCCACATCGGTGGTGGGCGAGGCCATCCGCTATTGGGGCCGGGGGGCCGCCAACCTGGTGAGCCTCCTCAATCCCACGAAGGTGATCTGGGGGGGAGGACTCTTCGGTCCGGCCGCCCGCTTTCTGGAGGAGATCACTGCGGAGGCCTCCCGCTGGGCGCAGCCCCTGGCTTTCGGTACCACCACATTCGTGCTTTCAGCCCTGGGACAGGATGCCGCCCTCATAGGCGCAGGTTACCTCGCCATGAAGGAGGGCGCTCCCTGAACCGGCATGCCCGATGCCGCATGGGCTGCCCCAGGGACTGTTCATTAGTATAAATGTATGTTAATGATTTGCTGTTCAGTTATATATCGGGACAATGTTCATGGCTGCTCTTCGCGCCCATGGAATTGGCTCTGCGGTGCTCCGCCGAACTTCGTTTCGCAGGGAGCAATTGTTCTTGTCCTTATGTGGTCGGAGCACCATGCGACTTTCACATGATGAACCTCCCGAAGGATGCCGGCAGACCTCCGGCCACCTTCCGTCAATACCAGCCCCGGCAACAGATGAAGCCCCGGCAACGGATACAGCACCAGAAGCAGATACAGCCGCGCCCCTTGCATGTGCAACAGGCAGCGGACTAAGCAGAGAGAATAAATCGGAATTATTAAACTTATAAAGACAACTACGATGTTAGCATTAGAATGGTTAAGCAACGCCAGGGGCGTGATGGAGCGCATAGAGAAGACGCAGACGGAAAATATCAGGAAGGCGGCGGAATTGATGGCCGACAGCATTGAGGCGGGGCGGTGGGTCCACACCTTCGGATGTGGCCATGCCACCATTCCTGTGGAGGAGATGTATCCCCGGATCGGGGGATTTGTGGGTTTTCACCCAATGGTAGAGCTTCCCCTCACTTTTTTTACACGGATCACGGGGGAAATGGGGGTTCATCAGTTTCTGTTCCTGGAGCGTGCCGAAGGATACGGGATAGAGATCATGAAAGGATATGATTTTGATGCGCGCGATACGATGTGGATTTTTTCCCATACCGGGATCAACAACGTCAATATAGATGTGGCGCTGGAGGCCAAAAAGCGGGGGATGAAGCTGGTGGTATGCGGTTCGGCAGCAGAATCGGAGGGGAAGCAGACCCGGCACTCATGCGGGAAGACCATTTTCGAGCTTGGTGATGTTGTGGTGGATTCCTGTGTGCCGCTGACCGATGCTTCGGTACCTCTGAAAAACCATTTTGACCGGATCGGTCCGGTATCGACCATGGGTTTCATCACCCTGGTTTGGATGACTGTCACAACGGTGGCGGAGATTCTGGCCGACCGCGGGGTGCACCTCTATATCCATCCCTCCCACAACGTTCCGGGAGACACCACGGCGCGGCAGCGGCTTGACGCTGCGCTGGCCGAGTACAAATCAAGGGTCAAAGTGCTCTGAGATGGAAAAGGCCCTGATGCAATTCCGGCGGTTGCTGGAAATCATGGATGAATTACGTGAAAAATGCCCCTGGGATGCGGCCCAGACCCCTGAATCGCTGCGGAAGCTGACCATCGAGGAGACCTATGAACTGGGGGACGCCATTCTGCGGAACGACCTGCAGGATATCCGCAAGGAGCTGGGTGACCTGATGCTTCACATTGTGTTTTATGCCCGGATCGGGGCGGAAAGGGGGGCTTTTAATATGGGGGATGTCCTGGAAGGCATCAACCAGAAGCTGGTCTACCGTCATCCCCATGTTTTCGGGGAGGTTTCGGTATCGGGGGCCCGCGAGGTGGAAGAGAACTGGGAGACGCTGAAGCTTTCGGAAAAAGGGAGAAACCATCGGGTACTGGAGGGGGTCCCCGCCTCGCTGCCGGCGCTGGTCAAAGCCAACCGCATCCAGGAAAAGGCGAGTGGCGTGGGCTTCGACTGGGAAGAGAGGGAGCAGGTCTGGGACAAGGTCAGGGAGGAGATCGGCGAGTTGGCCCAGGAGATCGGCCAGATCAATGAAGACCGCATGGAGGCAGAATTCGGGGATCTCTTCTTTGCGATGGTGAATGCGGCCAGGCTTTACGGGGTTGATCCGGAATCGGCCCTGGAACGCACCAACAGGGAGTTCATCAGGAGATTCAATTTCCTGGAAAGTAAAACGATGCTGCAGGGACGCAGCCTGAAAACGATGACCCTGGCAGAGATGGACGAGATTTGGGAAGAGGCCAAGAAAAGGGAATGAGGGGATTGCTGTTTTGTTTACTGCTGTGGCCTGCTTTGCGGGGGAGCCCCCAGGTAGATTCGGTGCGGCTTGACAGGTCGTTTGTAAAGCACGTGGCCGCAGATTCCAGGGACTATTTTTTGTCCCCCCTGCGCTGGGAGGGCCGTGATTGGCTGCGGGTGGCCGCCTTTTCCGGTGCCACCATACTGGTCACCCTGGCCGATGAACCGGTTCGTGATTTTTTCGGGGATGCCCGCAGTCCCCTGGCCGATGGCATCTCCCGTTATGGAGGGGAGCCCCTGGGGTCGGAATACGGCCTGCTGGTGGCCGGAGGATTTATCCTGGCCGGGGAACTCTCCGGGAATGGCAGGGCACGCTCCACGGGATATCTGGCGGCGGAGAGCATGCTGCTGAGCGGACTGCTGGTCAGGGTGCCCAAACTTCTCCTAGGGCGGCAGCGCCCCGATGCCTGGCCCCCTGCAACCCCCTACACCTTCAGAGGTCCCTTCCGGGGCAGCAGCTTCCCCTCGGGCCACACCACCCTGGCCTTCTCCCTGGCTACCGTCATCGCTGACCAGTACTCCTCCGTGAAATGGGTTCCGGCGGTCTCCTATTCCCTGGCAGGAATCGCCGGGCTGTCAAGAATCTACGACCGGCGCCACTGGGCCAGCGATGTCTTTGCCGGTGCGGTGATAGGAGTGGTCACCGGCCATTACGTCACCGGCAAGCACCGGGAAAAGCGCCTCTCCCTGGTTCCAGCTTCCATCACCGGAATTCCGGCAGTCCAACTCTCCTGTAGATGGTGAATCCCGGAGGGGAACACCCTCATGGATGCTGCTCCCTTTTCCTGACCAGCAACACCCGGTTCGCGTCGACAAGCGCATACCCCTGATCATAACAGTAGAAATAGGTACGCCCCTGGTGACTCGTAGCCATATGGGTGAAATAGGAAAAATTAAACTCTTTCTTGAGCAGTTCGTCTCTCGAAATGGTCACCCTTCCCTTCTTGTTCAGGCCGTTAAGGACTGTCAGGTTCCTTTTCAGTATCCTGTTGATCCGGCGCATGGAGCTGAAGGTCACTCCCGCCTGCCTGTTGTTGTACGTGTTTCTGCACTGATCGCAGCAGAACTTTTTGTCGGAACGGCCATGCAAAACATCACCGCACTCCAGACACCGTCTCTCTGGCAACATCGTGGTTTGCATTTATTAGGTGTTAACATTGTTTGGCGTCCTAATTGCTTAACCAAATATACGTTATTTGTTAATAATAAACCAGTTTGACGGTAAAAAAAATGAGGCCATGTTCATAAAAATGAGTCTTATCTGTCATAAGGTTCACAAAAATGAGCCTTATCTGACATAAGGGTCGAGGCCGAGGTGTCCTTCCAGGCTTTTGAGATAGTCGGTTGATTTAAGGTATTTCAATCTTTCTTCGGCGGTTTTCACCTTTTCGTGGATCTCCATTTCGGCCTGTTCGTCCATGTTCAGTGAGGTCACCAGATAGTTTTTGAGGTATTTGATATGTTTCTGGAAAAGGGCGATATCGCTGAGTTGTTTATTGAGCAGGCGTTCATGGTACCAGTCGCTGGCCAGGAGGTTTTCGCGGGTGAAGAGGTTTCTGATGGCAGGATCTGCGGCGTCTTTGCCCTCGAAGTGGCCGTAGGCCATGATGTGGAGGAGGGCTTTGAGGGGCGGGCAGGCTCCTTCGATGCTGCCGTCGTTGAAGTAACTCAGGGCTACCCTCTCCTGGGCTTCGACGATGTTGTGGATGCCATCGGCGAAGATTTCCATGCTCTGGAGTTCCGGTTTGAGCATTTCATCGTTAAAGACGGCATTGGGATTTTCGAAAACCCTGCCGAAGTATTTTCTGACGAACCTGCCGGTAATGCGATACCCCAGCCGGGAGGCGAGGACTTTCCGGTTTTGGAATTCGAAGTCTTCGACTTTTTCAAGGAGGCCGTCACTGATCATAAAGGCGGGGTCGGTCTCTTCGGGGCGGAGGCGGCTCCAGAGTTCGGGCACGAGCAGGCTGATGTCATGGTCGACGCGGTATTTGGGTCCCACATATCCTGCTGCGGTGGTAAAACCGGCGTACCCGGTAAGAATAAAGGAGACCAGGGCGTTATTCAGGTCGGTGACCGGACTCAGGGCGTTGAAAGGCCCCTTGGTGAGGGCCCCTTCGGATCCTGCTCCTGTTGTGGAGGGGGATTTACCCGTCAGACTGCAGACAAAATCCATGAACAGTTCAGGCAGCTCCTGATAGTGGATGGGATTGTAGACCGCCAGGGATCTGACTCCCTTTTCCGGGGGATTGTTGCGCCTGCCGGCTAAAACGGCATTTACAGGGAAGAGTACGGGCTCCCCTGCAGGCACCTTCCGGAAGAGCCGGGTACCGGTTTGCGCGATATATTTCTCCCGGTGTTTCACAATGTCGGGCCGGTTCTGGAGATAACGCATGTTCTTGGAGGGCTTGCCCTCAAAAATGCGGGGGTGACTCGACGATACGAAATAACTGCATTCCTTTTTGGTGCCCACTTCCGTGATCAGTCTCTTCATCGGAGGGGTGTATTTGTCAAATTCGATGGCATCCTGCATGAGGGTGACTGCATCGCTGACGGTCAGTGGCTGGAAGTTGGAAATAAAGGTGTTGGGGGTGGCCAGGTCGGCTTCCGCCTGTTTGTCATATCCCCGGTGGATGGCCTCGTCGGGCCGCTGGAAAAAACGGTATTCGCAGTTGTGGGTGAACTTCAGTGTGGGCTGATGCTGGTCGGGTGGAAGGTGTCGCAGTTTGGCGGAGGGAACCACCGTCGTGGCGGTGATGTCATCCTCCATCTGCAGCTTGTCGGCGGCCAGGAAATCCTGTCTCAGCTTAAAGGTCCGCCAGGCGTTGTCTTTCATCAGCCCAATCCGCAGATAGCTGGCCACCAGCTTGCGGTTTTTGAATTTCAGTTCATTCCCGAATTTGCCGTCGATAATGTCGACCGTGAAGTATTTTCTCCAGTCGTTGCCCCATTCGGGTTGGTAAAACCGTTTGACGATATGGACCAGCCCCTTGATATAGTGAGGTATGCTCTCCAGCCACGCGTTGTACTCATCGGTATACATGGTGGGGGAGGGGGTCAGCAGTTTAATGACCGATCCCAGGGAGCGGGCGGAACTCAGCAATGGCCGGCTTTTACGTTCGTTTTCCTTCGGATCCCTGAATTTGTGGTTGTAATCCTTGTTGATGATTTCTTCCACGATCTTGAAGTCATGCTCAAAATCGGCGGTAAAGAAGGGACCGTAAATGATCGCGTCGTTGATGGATTTGGAGATTTCCGATTTTCCACCTCCCGACACGGTGCAGGGTTTATGGCAGAAGGTGCCTTCTGCGGCGATGCCCACGAGCCGCCATGAGGGGACCCAGGGGTTCTTCTCCATTTTGATCTTATAGCCGGAGGGCAGGATATAGGTGCACGCAGGGTTGAGCCGGATGGATTTCTTTTTTCCGTCGGTTTCCCAGCTTATTTTTTGTTCAGTCAGGCTGAACGCCGCATTGGCGGGCACATAGAGCACCTCCGGGTAATTCCGGTCGATGGCATACCCGTCAGGGTGTACCTCCATGAAGGTGCCGAACATCCGGGTCATCTCCTCAAAGGAGAGGCCGTTGTCACGAATCTGGCTGTCCTGCCGGAACTCATCGCCCAGGTTGTAGGAGGGGAAGGCAATCGCGCCACCGGCATGTTCCTCCTCGGCATTCCCGAAAAGGTTGGCCGAATAGCTGATCTGGGTTTTGACCTCTTTTTTGGAATAGCCGAAATAGTTGTCGGCGATGACCGTGACAATGATGCCTTCCTCGGTGCGGGCGGTGATCTTGAAGGCATTCCCGTTGTTGTAAATTTCATTTTCTTCCTTCCAGCACATGCCGTCCCTGACCTGCCGGGGGGTAGCCTCTTCGAAGCGGGGGAGTCCCAGCTCCTTTTTGGTGAGGTTCACCAGATGGGGGGCCAGGATAATGCATCCGGTGGTGCCGGTCCACCCCTCGATGTCAAGGGCCGAGTCGTTCTCAGGCAGGAAAGGATCACCGCCGTTCCCGAAGATCGACTCCACAAAGTCGAGGTTGCTCACCAGGTTGCCCGGGGCAAAAAAGCGGACCTCCATGCTCTTCTGGCGGGTGACTCCCGGAACTTCAGGGAGAACCACGGGTTTAAGCAGGAGGGAGACGAATACCTCTGCTTTTTCATCCTGGGTGGAGGTGAAGGGAAGCTGCATGAGTTCCTTCGGCGGATGAAGGGCCGCATTCAGGAGCAGGGCGAAGGTCAGCTGGGGTACGGCTTTTTTGTCGTCGGGAATGGGAAGTCCCCCCTCTGCGATATGAAATACCCCTTCGGTAGTGCGCCGGTCATTTTTGGGATTGTGCAGAACCCCCTGCTTGATGCGGTATGAGTTGATGATGTCGGAAACGAAGAGGTCCTTGTCGGGGGGAAGGGAGAGCGCCCTGGCGATACCGTGGCTGTCAATGATGAAGGTTTGTGAAGGCAGCCGGGGGTGTACCTTGTCCTTGAACACCGACAGGTACCCGTCGAGGAAATTCTGGATCCGCTGATCTGCGGGGCAGAGATAAGCCGATAAAAGGCGGTTTTTTTCCCGGTGGTTCTTGATCAGGTCATTGGCCAGCTCGAGGAATTCGAAACCGGTGGTTTTCACCACCGGCTGCCCCAGGGCGGCCAGTTTCAGGTTGATATACTCGTTCAACCTCTTGGGACGGGGGATTTCATTGGCCCCGTCTTTTCCGAAACCGAAAGATTTTTTGAGATCCATATTTTTCGTGTTGTGTTAATACAGTTGGTCAGGCTTTTGTCACGGTCATCATCATGAAAAAGAGGAGGATGGCAAGGGCACCTGCGATGATTCTCAGGGTGAGGGCGGCCTTTTTGCGGAAGAAATCGGCGGTGAGGGCGGCCAGGGCTGTGATCCCGCAAAGGAGTAACCCCCAGTAGTGGGGGAGGAGCCTTCCTTCCAGGGGAAGTTCGTCGGGGGAGAAAAGCGGTCCGTCGCCCATCGGGTCGGATATGTCCAGTACTCCCTCCGGAACCAGGCTTCCGGAAATCAGGATAACCCCCGCATAGAATCCGAGCATCACCAGTATCCCGGCACCAATCATCCCAAAAATCCTTTTCTTTTCAGCCCAGCCGTATATCATCACGGTGATCCCGGCAAAGATGGCCCATTGCGGAACGGTTATTATCGTGTAGTTACTGATCATTTTTCCGGATTATCCCTGATCTTTCAAAAATAACCCAAAAATCCGACACCACCCAGAGTCAGGTAAAGATTGTTAATTTTGCAGATCGAAATAGCGCTATGTAAATTAAATGTTTTGAAAAGATTAAGTATAGACCGGCGTGCCCGGGGGGTGATTTTTGATCTGGACGGGACCATTGCGGATACGATGCCGGTGCACTACGTGGCCTACCGGAACATTCTGAAGGAGTATGACATTGATTTTCCGGTGGAGCTTTTCCAGGCCCTGGCGGGAATTCCGGCCATCGGGGTCATGGAAAGGATCAACGAAACTTACGGAACCTCGATGGACGCGGAGAAGGTGGGCATTCAGAAGGAGATGGAGTACGAAAGGCTGATGCACCTGATGAAGCCGGTGGATCCGGTGGTGGAGCTCATCAGGGAGGCTCACGGGAAGCTGCCCATGGCGGTAGGGACCGGGGGTTATAAAAGGCTGGCATGGAAGACCCTTGACATCCTGGGATTGAAGGATTATTTTCCGATACTGGTAGCCTCGGAAGACGTGGAACGGCACAAGCCTTTTCCTGACACGTTTCTGAAATGCGCCGAACTGATGGGTGTGGAACCGAGATACTGTCAGGTGTTTGAGGATGGCCGCCTGGGGCTGGAAGCTGCCCGGGCCGCCGGCATGATGGCGGTCGATGTGACCGGTTTTTACAAGGTGACTACAGGCATTCCGATTGACCTGCAGGGATTGTGATACACAGAGCATCAAAAGAGAAAACTGGTCATGAATAGGAAGTTGGCGGTATTCAACGGCTTTGGTGGTTTTCCCCGGAATGGATATCCGGGGATTTGGCTTCTCATGGGTCTCATTGTGATGGTGACGGGGTGCCGGCCGGAGCGGAAGGGCCAGCCTGCCGTCATCACGGACCGGCTGACCTTTGTCTTTTACAACGTGGAGAACCTTTATGATACGGCTGATGATTCACGCAGCGGAGGAGACGATGCGTTTTTACCGGGAGGCCGGAAGAACTGGGATGACCGCAAATACGGGGAGAAACTCCGGGGGCTTGCCGGCGCTCTCCGTGATCTGGGCGGGGATCATCTGCCTGCGGTGATTGGTTTCTGCGAGGTCGAGAACCGCCGGGTAGTGGAGGATCTGTTGGCCATGCCGGCCCTGGCTTCAGGGAATTACGAGGTCGTTCATTACCATGACCGGGACAGCCGCGGCATTGACCTGGCCCTGGCCTACCGCCCCGGGCTCCTGGCGGTGGAGAACCACCGGCTCTGGCCCGTCACAAAAATGGGAGGGGGCAGCCTTGCCCGGGGTATCCTGGCCGTGACGGCCACCGCCGGAAACGGCGAAACCTTTCACATCTTCGTGAGCCACTGGCCCTCACGCGATGGCGATGCCGATGCCAAAGAAGAGGGAAGAAAACTGACGGCAGCCACCCTCCGCAAACTCTCCGAACCCCTGCTCTCTCAGGACACCCATACCCATGTGGTCATCATGGGCGACATGAACGACGAACCCTCCGACGAAAGCCTCCTCGAGGTCCTCAGGGCTCTTCCCCCTGGAAGCCACGCCGGTCATGACCTCGTCAACCTGATGTTCCCCTCCATGCGGAACGGCCATGGCTCTTACAAATACCAGGGGGACTGGAAAATGCTCGACAACCTGGTAGTCTCCGCCTCCCTGCTCGACCAGGAAGGGTACCGCGTGGAAAAAGAACGCGGCTTTGTCTTCAGCAACGCCGATATGGAATTCCATTCCCGCTCAGGTGAAGTCTCCCCCGACAGAACCTATATCGGCGACCGCTATACCGGAGGCATCAGCGACCACTTCCCGGTTTACTTCACCCTGATCCCCGGGGAATGAGGAAAGAATGAAATGTGGGAATGTCAGAATATCAGCGTGTTATAATATTAGGATGTCAGCAGATAAGGGATCTCGGATGGAATTCAGGGTAGTATCGGAATATCAGCCTACAGGCGATCAGCCGGAGGCGATTCGGCAGCTGACCGCAGGGTTGGTGGACGGAGAGAAGTACCAGACCCTGTTGGGGGTGACGGGTTCGGGAAAGACCTTCACCATGGCCAACGTGGTGGCGCAGGTGCAGCGTCCGACGCTGATCCTGAGTCACAACAAGACTTTAGCTGCCCAGCTCTACGGGGAGATGAAGCAGTTTTTCCCCGATAATGCCGTGGAGTATTTTGTCTCCTATTACGATTATTACCAGCCTGAGGCCTATATACCCACTACCGATACCTATATTGAGAAGGATCTCTCCATCAACAAGGACATCGAAAAGCTGCGGCTGAGCACCACGTCAGCCCTCCTTTCAGGCCGAAGGGATGTGATCGTGGTGTCGTCGGTATCCTGTTTGTACGGGATCGGGAATCCCGACGATTTTCACGCGAATGTGGTTGCCCTGGCGAAGGGGCAGGTGGTGAGCCGCAATGCCGTTCTTCACAGGTTGGTCGATGCCCTCTATTCGCGGAGTGAGGTGGATTTCCAGCGGGGTAATTTCCGGGTCAGGGGGGATAGTGTCGACATTTTTCCGGCTTATGCCGATACGGCCGTCAGGGTGCTCTTCTGGGGAGATGAGGTGGAGGAGATCAGCAGTTTCGATCCCGTTTCGGGAGCGGTGATTCAAACCATGGAGCAGGCTGTGATTTATCCTGCGAACATATTCGTGACCACCCGGGAGCGGATGCAGCAGGCCATCCGCCAGATCCAGGATGACCTGACCGCCCAGGTCGGTTTTTTCAGGGAGACCGGGAAGCCCCTGGAGGCCAAAAGACTCCAGGAGCGCGTGGAGTATGACATGGAGATGATGAAGGAACTGGGTTATTGCCCTGGCATTGAGAACTATTCGCGCTATTTTGACGGCCGGGCCCCCGGGACGCGTCCCTTTTGCCTGCTGGACTATTTCCCGGAAGATTTTCTGACCATCATCGATGAGAGCCACGTGACGCTGCCGCAGATCAGGGCCATGTTCGGGGGGGACCGCTCGCGGAAGGTGACCCTGGTGGATTTTGGCTTCCGGCTTCCGGCGGCCATCGACAACCGCCCGCTGACCTTTGAGGAATTCGAGGGACTGGTTGGGCAGATCATCTATGTGAGTGCCACACCCGCCGATTATGAGCTGGCACGGTGCGAGGGGGTAGTCGTGGAGCAGCTGATCCGTCCGACAGGTTTGCTTGACCCGGTGATCGAAGTACGTCCCTCCCGCAACCAGGTCGACGACCTGATGCATGAGATCAGTCTGCGCAGCACAAGGAACGAGCGGACCCTGGTGACCACCCTGACCAAACGGATGGCCGAGGAACTCACCCGTTACCTCTCCGACAACGGGGTAAAAACACGCTACATTCATTCCGATGTGGATACCCTGGAGCGTGTGGAGATCATGGAACAGCTCCGCCGGGGGGTTTTTGATGTCCTGGTGGGGATCAACCTGCTCCGGGAAGGGCTTGACCTGCCAGAGGTCTCCCTGGTGGCCATCCTCGACGCCGACAAGGAGGGATTCCTCCGCTCGGAGCGCTCCCTGACACAGACGGCAGGGCGCGCTGCCCGCAACCTCCACGGAAGGGTAATCATGTACGCCTCCAAGATCACGGAATCGATGCAGAAAACCATTGACGCCACCAATTACCGGAGGGAGAAACAGCTTAAATACAACGAGGAAAACGGCATCACCCCGCAACAGATCATCAAGCCCACGCGGGAAATCATCGGCTATGAATTCCGCAGCGACAAACAGGATGCGTTTGCCTACTCTGGAGGGGCAGGTCACCAGGATGTAGCCGCCGATCCGGTGGTGCGCTTCATGACCCCGGAAGCCCTGCAGAAGGCCATCACCGCCACCAAAAAGGAGATGCAGGCAGCCGCCAAACAACTCGATTTCATCGAAGCCGCCCGCCTGCGCGACGAAATGTTCCGCCTGCAGGAACTGCTCAGGGAAAAGGAAAAATCCTTTCCCGGCTGAAAGACCCCCGGGAAAACGTTTCATCTCTTCCGCTTGGTCCGGAGAGCGGAAATCCCCTATGAAACAGCTCCTGTGCCGGTAATCGTATAAATACTCCCGGAATTTCTTAATTTTGCATCCCCTGACCGGTATGGAAAGGAAATGAAATCATGGCCCAGCTGCAGAACGATATCCTCATCAAGAATAAAAAGGCTTTCTTCGAGTACGAGATCCTGGAAAGCCTGGTGGCCGGTATCCAGCTGGTGGGTACCGAGATCAAGTCGATCCGCCAGGGAAAAGCCAACCTCACCGATTCCTACTGTCAGTTTTTCAATAATGAGCTTTACGTGAGGAACCTGCATATCTCAGAGTATGAATTGGGAACCTGTAACAACCACATTGCCAAAAGGGACCGCAAGTTGTTACTCCAGCGCAGGGAGCTCGGGAAATGGCAGCGGAAGATCAGGGAAACCGGACTCACCATCATCCCCCTGAAGCTTTTTCTGAACGAGAAGGGGCTGGCCAAGCTGGAAATCGCCCTCTGCCGGGGCAAGAAGATCTACGACAAGCGCGAAAGTATCAAAGAGAAAGACCATCAGCGCGACCTGGACCGGCAGGGACGGTACTGAAAATCCGCTTCCCGGAGAGAAAACTTTTTTCTTTTTTTCCGCCTGACCCGATTCAACGGAATCGACCTTTCCTGCCGCGAATACCTCAATGGGATACCAGTCACCACCTTTTTCTGACCCTGAATCCCCTATGGGTACTTCACCATTTGTCCTGCCGATACAGGGAATCCCACTTTACTCTGGCTCTCCTTGCCCCCGCCTTGCCGTGCATACTTTTATGTTGTCCGGAACTCCCATGCCCTTCTGGGTACTCCCTTCCCTTCAGATGGCCGAAGCACTATGGATGGCATGTTTCCCGAATTTTTTGCGGATGGTGTCGAGGCTTTGGTAGAGCCTGATCATTTCGGGGGCATCTTCGAAGAGGTTCATCTGGTAGCTGCCGGTAATCAGGCGGCTCAGTTTGACCCCCACCAGCCTGATCAGCATTCTCCGGTTATAAAGCTGCCTGAAGAGTGCCTGGGCCACTTCCTTCAGAACATGGTCGAATGAGGTGTAGGGGATCACTTTCTGAAGGGTGTGGGTGTCAAAGTTGGCATAACGTATCTTGACGGTGACACAGGAGGTCATTTTTTCCTTGCTTCGCAGTTCGAAGGCAAGCTCTTCGGTCATTCTGACGATGATCCTTTCGAGTTGCTGCACGTCGGTGGTGTCCTGTTCGAAAGTCCGTTCGGAACTCATGGATTTCTGCAGGCTCCAGGATTGCACCGGGGCCGGGTCGATGCCGTTGGCTTTTTTCCATATAGAGAGTCCGTTTTGACCCAGGACACGCTCCATCATCTCGGGGGGGATGGCACCCAGGGTGCCGATGGTGATGATTCCCATGGAGCGGAGCAGCTTGTAAGTCTGGGGCCCCAGCATGGGAATCTTCCTGATCGAAAGAGGATCGAGGAAGGGCTTCACGACAGGGGTGGGAACATTGCGTAATCCGTTGGGTTTGGCTTCACCGGTGGCTATCTTGGAAACGGTTTTATTCACCGACAGGCCCAGCGACACGGGCAACCCCGTCTCCCTGATGATGCGCTGCCTGAGTTCGGTGCTCCACTTCAGACACCCGAAAAAGTGGTCCAGCCCCGTAATGTCGAGATAATGCTCGTCTATGGAGGCTTTCTCATACACCGGCGCCGACGCTGCTATAATCTCCGTCACCAGGTCGGAATACCTGGAATACTGCTCCATATCTCCCCTGACCGATATGGCTTCCCCGCACAACTGCCGGGCCATCTTCATGGGCATCCCCGAATGAACCCCGAAAGCCCGCGCCTCGTAACTGCAGCCCGCCACCACCCCCCGGTCGGAGACCCCCCCCACAATCACAGGCTTCCCCACCAGCCCCGGATTGATCAACCGCTCCACCGATACAAAAAAGGTGTCCATATCTATGTGTGCTATGCTCCGTTCCATCCCTTTCACTTTTTTAGCCACCCCTTCCGGAGGTAAGCCCGGTCAGGCTCACCCGTAAAGGAAAAATTCCCTGCCAGGCTCTCCTGAAAAATGATTATTCTCCTGATCTTTTTCCCTTTCCGGCCGTGATGATTAAAATATAATCACTATATTCGTCATTAAATTAATCATTTTTGAGATATGTACTTTGCGAAGAACATTAAATTTTTGCGGAAGCGGAAAAACCGTACGCAGGATGAGGTAGCGGAGGCGTTGGGGATGAAACGGCCGACGCTGAGCGGTTATGAGAATGAGGTAGCCATGCCCAATATTCCGGCGTTGGTGTTGTTTTCCGACTATTTTGGCATGGCCATCGACACGCTGGTGAAGGTGGACCTGACGGTACTGACCGGGCATCAGTTATATATGCTGGAGCATGGGGAGGATGTGTTTCTCAGGGGGGGGAAGTTGCGGGTGCTGGCCACCACGGTCGACAGGAACAACCGGGAGAATATCGAACTGGTTCCTGAGAAGGCCAAGGCGGGGTATACGCGGGGTTTCTTTGATCCGGAGTATATCAGTGAGTTGCCCCGGTACCAGCTTCCTTTTCTTCCTGCCGACCGGAAGTACCGCACTTTCCAGGTGAGCGGTGATTCCATGCTGCCCATTCCTGACGGGGCCTGGGTCACCGGGGAATTCGTACAGGACTGGCTGGGGTTGCCTGACGGAGCGGCCTGCATCGTGCTTACCCTTGATGAGGGAATCGTTTTCAAGATCGTGGAGAACCATCTCCGTGAAAAGGGTTTGCTCCGGCTGATCTCCCTCAATCAGGCCTATGCCCCCTATGAAGTCAGCGGTTCCGAGGTCAGGGAGATCTGGCGCTTTGTGAACTACACCAGTGAGGAGGTTCCTGCCGGAAATCCCTCCGGCGAGATTATCGGCCGCACCCTTCAGACCATCCAGTCGGACCTCCGGGAGATTAAAAGCAGGATCGTGAGATGACTTTTCGGCAGCGATCCTGAAAAAACGGGAATCCCGTGCAACATTCCGAAACAGATTGTCGTCATTGAACCGAAAATGAAGCAGAATTGGAACCGGATTACCAGAATATACACCAGGCATTGATTGATGGTTGCCGGGCGGGTGAATCCCGGGCCCAGACTGAGGTGTACAGGATATACAGCAAGAGCATGTACAATGTCAGCCTGCGGATTACGGGAAACAGCGCCGATGCCGAGGATGTGATGCAGGAGGCTTTTCTGAATGCCTTCAGGAAGATTGGAAGTTATGAGGGAAAGGTGAGTTTCGGGGCCTGGTTGCGGAAGATTGTGGTCAACCGTTCTTTGGATTGTCTGAAAAAGCGGAAGGTGAAGTTTGAGGAGGTGACTGAGCGGAATGCCGGGGTGAGTGATCAGACGGGGTATACCGGGGAGGCGGATCTGCAGCGGATCAGGAAGGCCATCGCCTCACTGCCCGACGGTTACCGGGTGGTGCTCTCCCTTCACCTGCTGGAGGGCTATCCGCACGAGGAGATCGGCAGGATGCTCCGCATCAGCCATTCGGCCGTCCGCACCCAATACATGAGAGCCAAAAACCGGCTGAAGGAGATGCTGAAAAAAGAGGATTTATACTTATACAATTAGAAAAATGGAAGAGAGAGACGACCTCGAGAAACTGATACTCGCGCATCGGGATGCACTTGATGGCTTCGAGCCGCCGGAGGGGCATCTGGAGCGTTTCAGGGGGAAACTGGAGATGGAGCGGAAGGTCAGGCATTTTTCCTGGGGAACCGTCTGGAAGGTGGCTGCAGCCGTGGTCTTTGTGTTTCTGGCCGTTAACCAGGCCCGGATCTGGCTGGCCCCGGAAGAGATTGCCCCTGCGACCCTGGCGGCCCTCTCTCCGGAATATGCCGAAGTGGAGTATTATTACACCTCGGCCATAGCGGCCGGCATGAAGGATATCTCGGTGCTGGCCGGGGCCGGTGTGATTCCGGAGGCCGAAAACCAAATCATGCAGCAGGAGTTCCGTGAATTCGAAGAACGCTACAAAAGCCTGCAGGAAGAACTGAAAGCAAATCCTTACGATGAAAGGGTCATCAATGCCATGATTGAATACTACCAGGCAAAACTGAACGTGATCCACATGGTGATGAGCAAATTGGAGGAAGTCAAATATTTAAATGAGAAGAGTTATGAGAAGGAGATTTGATGCAGTTATCCTCCTGATGGGGTTGTTCCTGGTCACCCTAGTGGCCGGAGCACAGGAGAACACCCGCCGGTTCAGCAAAAGCTGGCCTGTCGCGGAGGTGGAAACCCTGGTGATCACCAACAAGTTCGGGGAAGTGAAGATCAACAGCAACGGCGGAACCATGGTGACCGTCGACGTAGTGGTGCGGGTCGAGGGAAGTGGTTCGCGTGACCGGGCTTTGCTGGAAGCAGTGAATGTGGGATTCGGAAAGGAGGGACGTACGGCCACCGCCGAAACAGAATTCGGGGGTAACCTCAAAACCAGGGGCAACTTCAGCATCGATTATACCGTGAATATCCCTCCTGAAAAAAACCTGACAGTGCACAACAAGTTCGGGAATGTGATTCTGAACAGGCTCACGGGCAAAGGAGAGTTTCACATTGCCTATGGTAATCTGACAGCCGGTCAGATGACAGGCGCTCCCCTTAAACTGGAACTCGAATATGGGAAGGCCGATATCGGCACCATGGGGGAAGCCACCGTTCTGCTCTCCTACTATAAGCTTTTCCTGGGCACAGGGAGCCGTATGGTCCTCGATTCGAAATATTCGGTATTGAATGCCGACAAGCTGCAGGAGCTGCAACTCGAATCGAAGTACGACTCCTTTGAATTCGGAGCGGTAGCCTCCCTGGAGGGGGAGAGCAAATTCACCAATTACCGGATCGGCACTCTGGAGCGGCGGTTAAAGCTGGTGTCGGCATATGGGTCGGTGAAGGTGGACCAGGTCCCGGCCGGTTTTGAACTGCTGGAGGTCACTTCCTCCTATGCGCAAGTCACCCTGGGTATTGACGGGGAGGCGGCCTGGGAGGTGGATGCTTCCTGCGAATACTGCAACATCAGTTATCCGGAGGCGGCATTCAAAGGCAACCGGATCAAGGAGAATACCCGCGAGTCGGTACGTGGAAGGGTGGGCTCCGGGAATCCCGGGGTGGTCAGGGTCATCAGCAAGTACGGAAACATCAGGCTGGGGAAATAGTATCCCATCGGAAGTGTGCCGAGCACGTAAGGATTCCGCAGCGGCAGAGCCGGCAGGTTATACATCCGCCGCGGGGAGGCCTGACGGAAACGGAAACCTCAAAGGCTCTGGTGTGGAAAACTGATGGATTTGCCATGGTAAATCACACGGGGATAAAATACGCTCCCTGCATGTGGCGGAAGGAGAGGGGGAGATGAGCGTCCCTGCGGGGAGATGTGGGGAGCGTGCCCCGGATGTAATCAGTCCGGGGTTTTTTCTTTGCGGGGTTTTCCCTTATCGTGGGCGAGGGTGCAGAGGGTGCCGGCACGGTAAAGGTCGAAGAGGAGGAGTGACGGGTGGGGGCCGGTGAGGTTTTTGTGCAGGAGGGGTTTTGCCACCCGGAAGAGACGGGAGGCCCAACCCAGCAATCCGTATCTCTGGAGCCGGCCGAGCCCCCTGAGCAATGGGGAGGCCTCGTCGAACCGGGGGTCCCTGATGAGGTGCCGCGAAAGATAATAGAGATTGCCCACGGCGGCCCTGCTCTTTTCGAGGTAGCTGGCCGAGGATTCCAGTCCGGTGTGATATACGGGATTGTCGGTATGGCGGAGGGGAATGCCGGCCTGCACCAGGTCATACCCCAGAACGGTGTCTTCATGTCCGTATCCTGTAATGGTTTCCCGGAAAGGGTGTTGCAGGAAGAGATCTCTGCGGATCAGGAAGTTGTTGGCGGTGAGGGCGAATCCCGGCTCTTTTTCCCGCCGGGTGGCCGTGCGCTCCTCCCGTTTCCGGCCATAGGTCCAGCGCAATAGTTTGCCGGGGTCTTCGGGTGGGGTCTTCCTGTAAAGGGTGCCCCCGCACCATACAGGGCCGGAAACGGTGAGGGCGGCATATTTTTCCAAAAAGTCAGTGCTGGCTGCCAGGGAATCGGCGTCGAGAAAAAGGAGCCAGGGATAGTGGGCTTCACGGCCCAGGAGATTCCGGATGGCGGCACGGCCCAGGTTTTTCTCCAGGCGCCGCCAGCTGATTCCCGGCAGGGAGGCGGCTTCTGCGTGGAGGGCCTCCCAGGAAGCCTCAGAGGAATCATCGAAGAGCAGAATCTCCACCGGGAAGGAAGCTTTCACGGCCATGGCCGAAAGCTGACGCGCCAGAGGCCTTACATCGGCCTGAAATATGGGAACACAAACGGAGATCATCGCAGTGGCATTTCCGGGAAGCGGTAAAAAACCCTGAAAATAACCCAAATTTTGGAACAAATATTGCGTGGGGCTGAAAGCATGGAGATAAAATTATGTTTTCGGGTGTTATTTTTGTGGTGATTAAGCAATCTGGTGTGAAGATGATGAGGAGATTTTTACTGTTTATGGTTTTCATGGCGGCGATGGTTCCGGTTGCCGGAAAGGGGTATAAGATTGTGGTAAAGCTGGCGGCGGCGCCCTCGGCGCAGGTTTTTCTGGCCGGTTATTACGGATCCAATATTTATCTGAAGGATACGACCCTTACCGATGCCACCGGACGGGGGGTCTTTGAACGGGATACCTTGCTTCCGCAAGGGCTTTACAAGATCTACCTTGACCAGGAGCGTCATTTTGATTTTCTGCTGGGGGCTGATCAGACCCTCACCTTAACGAATACGGGTTTTTCCCTGGAGGGATTGACTGTGGAGGGGGCCGTGGAGAGCGGCGAATTCCTGGATTATATGCGTTGGCTGCGCGACCGGCAAAAAGAGCTGGCAAACCTGGATACCCTGTTAAGCCGGGCAGAAGGAATGGAAAAGGATTCCATAAGCAGCCAGATCAGGGCGTTGTCGGCTTCGGTCAGCACTTACTGGAAACGGAAGTCAGACCAATATCCCGGAACGATGCTGGCGGCCTTCCTGATGGCCAATTACACCGAGGAACTCCGGCCTGAAGATATTCCTGCCGCCTATACGACCAACGATTCCCTGCGGTGGGTCTACGAGTACACTTATAGAAAGAACCATTTTTTTGATCATCTCGATCTTTCCGATGAGCGGCTCCTGAACACTCCTTTGTTGAAAAGCCGGCTGGACACCTACCTGGAGAAGGTTTTACTGCAGCTTTATGACTCTGTCAAGCCTGCGGCTTACGCGCTGATCCAACGTGCTTCGGGGCATCCGCAGACTTACAGGTATGTCACCTCCCACCTGCTGAACGCCGCCCTGGCCAGCAGGGTCATGGGCATGGATGCCCTGTTTGTGGATATTGCCCGTGATTATTATCTGTCGGGGAAAGCCGCCTGGGCCGATTCCACGACCCTGGCCAAAATCAGGGAAAACGTGATTTTCCTGGAACATAACCTCATCGGTCAGCAGGCCAGGGATGTCAGAATGGAAACCCTTGACGGGCAGCCATTCCGGCTTTACCAGCAAAACCACCTCTATACGATCCTGGTTTTTTACGAACCCAATTGTTCCCATTGCAACGAATTTGTGCCACGGCTCTACCAGGAGGTGTACCTTCCCTTCCGCGACAAAGGCCTGGAGGTGGTTGCCGTGTATACGATGGATCAGAAGGAGGCCTGGCAGGCCTTCACGGAGAAGTACCACCTTGCCGATTGGACCAACGTGTGGGATCCTCACCACCTCTCCCGGTTCAAGATCATTTACGACACCCGGACAACCCCCTCCGTATATCTTCTTGACCGGGAGAAGAAGATCCTGGCCAAGAAGTTTTCCCTGGAATTTCTGAAGGAGTACCTGGGGCACCACCTTGGTGGAGTGTGAGGAAAGCAGCCTGATTCCAGGGGGTAGGTTACATAGAACAGCTTTAAATAAGATGCGCGGTTCATAAAAAGGGGGTATCGTCATTTTGTCCGTATCCCGAAATATGTAGTTTTGCTTTTTCCTTTTTACGGATAGAATGGATGAAATAAGGCACAACGGGGTTGTTTCAGCCGTAAGCGGGAGCAGCGTGACCGTTACCATTATCAGCCAGTCGGCCTGTTCAGCCTGTCATGCCCGCGGGGGATGCCTGGCCTCCGACATGAAGCAAAAGGAGATCGAGGTGCCCCATCCCGGGGGGCAATACGTCCTGGGGCAGCATGTGACGGTGATCCTCAGGGAATCTCAGGGTTTCAGGGCCCTTTTATTCGGTTATCTTCTTCCCTTTCTCATACTGGTAGGGACCCTGGTGGTCGTTTTGGAGGTCACGGGCGATGAACTGCTGGGAGGATTGGCCGCCCTGGGCATGCTGGTTCCCTACTATCTTCTTCTCTATTTTTTTCGTGAAAGAATCAAAAAATCCTTTAGTTTTACAATTGATGCCCAACAATAGCCAACGCTTATGAATGCACCATTGATTTATACGATTGTCACCCTGGCTGGAATCGGGACGGCTTCGGCGGTGATTCTCTACTTTGTGGCCCGGAAGTTCAGGGTGTTTGAGGACCCCCGGATCGACACGGTGGAGAAGGCGCTTCCGGGGGCCAACTGCGGGGGGTGCGGCTATGCCGGATGCCGGGCATTTGCCGAGGCTTGTGTGAAGGAGAACGACCTCACCCATCTGTTTTGTCCGGTTGGCGGTAACGATGGCATGGAAGGGGTGGCCAGAATTCTGGGGCTGGAAGCCGTCAAGAAGGATCCCCGGGTGGCGGTGGTCCGCTGCAACGGCACCTGCGAGTACCGGCCACGGGTAAACAAATATGACGGGGTGATGACCTGTGCCATCATTCACAATCTGTACAGCGGGGAAACAGGATGCCAGTATGGCTGTCTGGGCTGCGGGGATTGCTGTGTGGTTTGTGATTTTGATGCCATTCACATGAATCCGGTGACGGGCCTTCCCGAGGTGACCGATGAGAAGTGCACCGCCTGTGGGGCCTGCGTCATTGCCTGTCCCAAGAACCTGATTGAGTTGCGCAAGAAAAACGCCAAAGACCGGAAGATATACGTCGCCTGCCGTAACGAGGACAAGGGGGGGCCGGCACGCAGGTCGTGCCAGGTGGCCTGCATCGGTTGCAGCAAGTGTTTTGATGTGTGTGCCTATGATGCCATCACCATGGGCACCAACCTGGCGTTCATCGATTCCGACAAGTGCAAGTTGTGCCGCAAATGTGTGGAGGTATGCCCCACCAACGCCATCATTGAAGTGGGCTTTCCCCCGCGGAAAGCGAAACCTGCCGCCACTGAAAACACCACAGTTAACCAATAAACCGGACCAACGTGTTGAGAACATTCAGATTGGGGGGAGTTCATCCTCCGGAAAACAAGCTTTCTGCCAACGGGCAGATCAGGGAGCTGCCGCTTCCCGCCGTGGTTTCCATTCCCACGGGGCAACACATCGGCGCCCCCGCCACCCCTCTGGTCAAAAAGGGGGACAAGGTTAAAACCGGCCAGCTCATTGCGAAAAGCACTGGTTTTGTATCGGCCAACATCCATTCCTCTGTTTCGGGGACCGTCACCAAGGTAGAGGGTGTTCCCGATGCCTCAGGATATCCCCGCACCGGAATTGTGATCAAGGTGGACGGGGATGAATGGGAGGAGCAGATCGACCGGTCGCCTGATCTGGTCAGGAGCTGTGCGCTTTCAGGGCCGGAAATCGTGGAGAAAATTGCGTCCGCGGGGATTGTCGGAATGGGTGGAGCCACTTTTCCCACCCATATCAAGCTGGTGCCCCCCAAGGGAATGAAAGCCGACCTGCTGATCATCAACGGCGTGGAGTGTGAACCATACCTGACCGCCGACAACCGTCTGATGATTGAGAAGAGCAGGGAGATCCTGGTGGGAACGGAACTGCTCATGAAAGCCCTGGGGGTGGAGAAGGCCACAATTGGCATAGAGGGCAACAAACCGGAGGCGATCCGTCTCATGAAAGAGGCTGTTGCAGACTTCCGGGGGATTACCGTGGAGGTGCTCAGGGTGAAGTATCCCCAGGGGGGGGAGAAGCAGCTGATCAACGCCATCACCGGCAGGGAGGTGCCTTCAGGGGCGCTCCCCGTGGCCGTGGGATGTGTGGTCAGTAATGTGGGTACCGCCTTTGCGGTCTATGAGGCGGTCCAGAAAAACAAACCCCTCTTTGAAAGGGTGCTGACCATCACGGGAAAGCACCTTCAGCAACCTTCCAACCTGAAAGTGCGCGTAGGGACGCCCCTCTCCGAGGTGGTTGCTTTTGCCGGAGGTCTTCCTGAGGATACCGGAAAGATCATCAGCGGTGGGCCGATGATGGGAAAGGCCGTGGCATCGCTGGAGATCCCCGTCACCAAGGGAACCTCCGGGGTGTTGCTGATGCCCGGGGAAGAATCCCTCAGGAACCCGCAGCAACCCTGCATCCGTTGTTCGCGTTGCGCCGCCAATTGTCCCATGGGCCTGGAGCCTTTCCTGCTGATGACCCTGACTGAAAAAACAATGTGGGAGCGTTTGGAAAAGGAGAAGGTCCTGGATTGCATCGAATGCGGCAGCTGCAGCTATACCTGCCCGGCCAGCCGGCCTTTGCTTGACCATATCCGCTTCGGCAAAGCCAAAGTGGGCCAGATGGTCCGTTCCCGAAAGAATTAACTAAATCATATTCCGGATATGAGTAATATATTGACTGTATCTCCTTCGCCACACCTCCATAGCAGCGATTCGGTGAGGAAGATCATGTACCGGGTGATCCTGGCTCTGGTGCCTGCGTTTCTCTGGTCGGTATTCGTCTTTGGCTGGGATGCCGTACGGGTGACCCTGATTGCCGTAGCGGCCTGTGTGGGTATAGAATATCTCCTGCAGCGCTTTGTGCTGAAGGTGACCCCCACCATAATGGACGGGACCGCCGCCCTCACGGGGTTGTTGCTGGCTTTTAACGTACCGGCTTCCCTGCCCTGGTGGATCATACTGCTGGGCTCTTTCTTTGCCATTGCCATTGCCAAGACCTCTTTTGGCGGACTGGGGGCCAATATTTTCAATCCTGCGCTGGTAGGCCGGGTATTCATGCTGATCTCTTTTCCGGTGCACATGACCAGCTGGCCGGCAGGCCGCGGTGCTGGCCCCGATGCGGTGACAGCGGCCACACCCCTGGGGATCCTCAAGGAGGGGCTGGTCAGTGGCAAACCGCTCAGCCAGATCCAGGGCAGCCTTCCCGATTCCGTCGATCTGTTTCTGGGAACCATGGGCGGCTCCCTGGGTGAAATCTCCGCCCTGTTGCTGCTGGCAGGCGGTGTCTATCTTCTCTTCCGGAAGGTCATCACCTGGCAGATCCCGGTCTCCATCCTGGTCACCATCGCCTTGTATGCCGGTATTTTCTGGTTCATCAGTCCGGAAAAATACATGGATCCCCTGTTCCATCTGCTGGCTGGGGGAGCAATCCTGGGGGCCGTGTATATGGCCACCGACATGGTGACTTCCCCCATGACCGGGAAGGCACAGTTGATCTACGGGGCAGGGATCGGGATCATCACCATGACCATCCGCCTCTTCGGGGCCTATCCTGAGGGCATCTCCTTTGCCATTCTGATCATGAATGCCTTTACGCCCCTGTTGAACAGTGTGATCAAACCCCAAAGATTCGGAGGAAAATAGAGAGATGAAGCAGCGTGAATCGACTTTTATAAACATGGTAGGAGCCCTGCTGGTGGTCACCCTGGTCTCCGGGGCACTGCTGGGATTTGTCCACCAGATGACCAAATCGGCCATTGACCTGGCCAGGGAGAAGGCTCAGAGCGATGCCATTGCCAGTGTTCTTCCCCCCTTTGATGAATTGGCACCTACCCTGAAGGTTCTTCCGGAGGAAGGCGCCGACAGCATTGAGATTTTTCCGGCTCTGGCCCAGGGACACATCGTGGGGTATGCTGTAAAAAGTTACTCCAACAATGGTTTCAGCGGTTTTATCTCGGTGATGGCCGGAGTGGATACTCTGGGAAATTTCACTGGTTACGAGGTGTTGGAACACAAGGAGACGCCCGGACTGGGGTCCAAAATGGGGGATTGGTTCCGGAACAAGGAGAAGGAGGGGCAGAACGTCATCGGTAAGAGCCCCGGATCCGTGAATTTCACAGTCAGCAAGGATGGCGGCGACATCGACGCCATCACCGCCTCCACCATTACCTCGCGGGCCTTCCTGGAGGCGTTGCGGCGGGCTCACCAGGGGGTGACAACCCTGTCGGAAAAGAACCATGGCGAATAAACTGACAATCTGAAAAAAGAAACCGTATGAATCAGATGAGTAATTTTACAAAGGGACTGCTCCGGGAGAATCCGATCCTGGTACTGATCCTGGGCACGTGTCCGACGCTGGGCGTAACATCCTCGGCGGCCAACGGGCTGGGCATGGGGCTGGCCACCACCTTTGTGCTGGTGATGTCCAACCTGGTGATTTCCCTGGTGAAGAGCCAGATTCCCGACAAGGTAAGGATCCCCTCCTTCATTGTGATTATAGCGGCCTTTGTGACGGTGGTGGAATTGGTCATGCAGGCCTATACCCCTGGGCTGTTCAAGAGCCTGGGCATCTTTATTCCCCTGATCGTGGTGAACTGCATCGTCCTGGGCCGTGCCGAGGCCTTTGCCTCCAAAAACAACCCTCTTTCCTCCATCGTGGACGGACTGGGCATGGGACTGGGGTTCACCGGCGCCCTGGTGATCCTGGGGAGCATCCGCGAGTTGCTGGGAAACGGCACCCTTTTCAGTTTCCGGTTTTATCCTGAGAATTACACCACTCTCCTTTTTGTACTGGCACCCGGGGCCTTTATAGTGCTGGGATATATGATCGCCATCGTCCAGAAAATCAACAAAGCCAAAAAATAGCCATCATGAGTTACCTGGTGATATTTATTTCAGCCGTGCTGGTCAACAATATCGTGTTGATGCAGTTTCTGGGGATTTGTCCCTTTCTGGGGGTATCACGGCGGATTTCCACGGCGGCGGGCATGGCCGGTGCTGTAGCCTTCGTGCTGGTGCTGGCCACCCTGGTCACTTACCTGGTACAGAAAATGGTCCTGGATCCTTTTGGGATTGGTTATCTGCAGACCATCGCCTTTATCCTGATCATTGCTGCCCTGGTGCAGCTGGTGGAGATTATCCTCAAGAAGGTGAGTCCCTCGCTCTATCAGGCGCTGGGGATATACCTGCCGCTGATCACCACCAACTGTGCCATTCTGGGGGTGGCCATCCTCACCATCCAGAAAGAGTTTAATCTTCTGGAGGGGGTGGTTTTCGCCTTTTCCAACGCCATCGGGTTCGGTCTGGCCCTGGTCTTGTTTGCCGGGATCAGGGAACATCTCGACCTGATGGAAGTTCCGGCAGGACTGAAGGGCACCCCGATTGCCCTGGTGACCGCCGGAATCCTGGCCATGGCTTTCATGGGATTCTCGGGACTCATCTGATTTTGGACACACCCATCCGTGAATGAACTGAAAAAGGTCAAAGAGACGCCACGCAAGGAATCCCCCCCGGTACGCAGGAGGGGTGGTTTTCGTTGGGGACTCTTTTTGCTGAAGGTCTCTCTGGCCGGGGCCATTCTGTTGTTCCTCCTGTTTTTTTCAGTCTATCTGGGGTTCCTGGGGAAAGTTCCTTCCAGGGAAGAGCTGGTCAGGGTCAAGACCCCCCTGGCCAGTGAAGTCTTTTCAGCCGACGGGAAGCTTCTTGGGCGCTACTATACCGAGAACCGGAGTTATGTCTCCTACCAGGAGATCTCCCCCCACATCATCCATGCCCTGGTGGCCACCGAGGATGCCCGTTTTTTCAAGCACCGCGGCATCGATGAGATCGCTCTGCTGCGGGTGTTGTTCAAGACCATTCTTCAGTCGGACCGCAGTTCAGGCGGTGGAAGCACCCTCAGCCAGCAGATCGCCAAGAACCTCTTTCCGCGTGAAAACCTGGGCCTGCTCTCCCTTCCTGTGAATAAAATCAGGGAGGCCATCATCGCCTACCGTCTGGAAAGGATTTATACCAAGGAGGAGATTCTCGCCCTTTATCTGAATACCGTGCCGTTTGGGGAGAACATGTTCGGGATTGAAGTGGCTGCGGAACGTTTTTTCAGCAAGAGTCCTGCGGAGATCACCATTCCGGAAGCCGCGGTTTTGGTGGGGATCCTGAAAGCCAACAACCTCTTTAATCCGCGTCTTCATCCCGACCGGTCGGTGGAACGGCGCAACCGGGTGATCGACCAGATGGTCAGGGAGAAGTTTCTGGAGGCTGAACAGGGGGAGAAATACAAGGCGGAACCACTGAATCTGCGATACAGCCTCATTACTTACAACCAGGGTCCGGCGCCATATTTCCTGGAATACATCCGCCCGGAGCTGACCGGCTGGTGTCTCAGCCATACCAAGGCCAACGGGGAACCCTACAACCTCTATACCGACGGCTTGAAGATATATACCACCCTGGACTATCAGCTTCAGCGGTATGCACGCCAGGCGGTCAGTGAACAGATGTTGCAGCTGCAGGCACTATTCGATACGCACTGGAAGGGGAGGGATCCCTGGGGGAAAGAGGTGTCGGTGTTGGAGCGGGCGGTGAAGCGCACAGACCGTTATCGCCGGGGAAGGGCTGCAGGCAGGAGCCATCAGCAGATCATGGAGGAGTTTACGACGCCCATTGAGACTACCCTTTTCACCTGGAATGGTTTGAAGGCGGTGAAGACCACCCCCCTGGATTCGGTGAAGCACTACCTGTCGATGCTCAGTGCGGGGTTGGTGGTGATGGACAATCAGAGCGGGGCCATCAAGGCCTGGGTAGGGGGCAATGATTTCCGGTTTTTTAAATATGACCAGTGTCTGGCCTCACGGCAGGTGGGGTCTACTTTCAAGCCGGTGGTATACCTGGCAGCCCTGGAAGAAGGATTGGACCCCGCCGATTATTATTCGGCGGAGACCCAGACCTACGAGGAGTATGATGGCTGGACCCCCGGCAATGCCAGTAACCGTTACGCGGGCTATTATACCATGAAGGAGGCCCTGGCCAAATCGATCAATACGGTGACGGTGGATATCATGATGCAGACCGGGGTGGATGAGGTAGTCAGGACGGCCCGTGACCTGGGAATCAGGGGTGAATTGCCGGAGGTGCCCTCGCTGGCCCTGGGATCGGCTTCCCTGCCTCTGCTGGAAATGGTGGCGGCATATGCCACCCTGGCCAACGAGGGGAAACCCGTAAAGCCGTATGCCCTTATTTCGATTGAAGACAGCCGGGGGAATCAGCTGGATCTCTTCGAGATGCCTGCTCCCGGAAAGGGAAAGGTGGACCCTGAGAACTGCCGGATTCTGACCGAGATGCTGCGTGCGGCCGTGGATGCCGGCACTGGTCATGACATCAGGACCCGATTCGGGGTTCCCGGGCCTTTCGCCGGCAAAACGGGGACCACCCAGGAGAACGCCGACGGCTGGTTTATCGGGTATACCCCCACACTGACCGCAGGCTGCCGCGTGGGAGCCGATGACCCCGCCGTTCATTTCCGAACCATGACCTATGGACAGGGCGCCTTTTCGGCCCTCCCCGTGGTGGGGCGTTTCTTCAGCCAGACCTTCGGCGACAACCGGTTCAGGAAACTGGCCGAAGCCCGCTTCGCCCCTCCCGACTCCCTGACCCTGGCCGAAATGAATGCGGTGCCCGGTCACGTGGAGGAAATCGAGGAGGATTTCGGCTTTTTCGACCTTTTCCGCAAAAAAGAGGAGAGAGGCTCCCGGGGAGGCGAAGCTGGAGACCCTGACTCCCAGCCCGGGAAAAAAGAGGGGGAACGGGAACCCGCATGGGAAATTATCAGGAAGATCTTCAAAAAGAAAGAAAACTGAGTTTGCGGCAACGCCAAAATATGGCTACTTTCGGGGAATGTTTCAGAAAGGGATAGCGTCGGCCGGAAGGAGAGCGGAGAGCTGGTTCAACAAACTCATGAACTGGCGTACCGCCCACATCAGTGAACGCAATTTCATTTACATGCTCAGCCTTCTGGTGGGGCTGGCCAGCGGAGTCGCCGCTCTGATCCTGAAGAAGCTGATCCACCTGGTGGAACTGCTGCTGACCAACATCTTTCCTGTCGATACCTACAACCTCCTGTTCCTGGCTTTTCCGCTGCTGGGGATCACCATTACCTATCTGTTTGTGAAGTATATCGTCAAGGCGGACATCAATCATGGGGTGTCGAAGATATTATGGTCCATATCAAAGAAGAGCGGACGCATCAAGCGGCACAATACCTGGAGTTCGATGGTGGCCAGCAGCATGACCATAGGCCTGGGGGGGTCGGTGGGCGCCGAGGCGCCCATTGTTCTGACGGGTGCGGCCATTGGCTCGAACCTGGCCAGGCTTTTCCGCATGAATTACAAGTATGTGATCCTGATGATCGGATGCGGGGCCGCAGGTTCCATCGCCGGCATCTTTAAGGCCCCCATTGCAGGATTGGTCTTTACCCTGGAGGTGCTCATGCTGGACCTGACCATGGCTTACCTGGTGCCGCTGCTCATTGCCTCGGTGACGGCAGCTTCGCTCTCCCATATCTTCATGGGAAGCGCCATGGTCCTTCAGTTTGACCTCGTCAACGCTTTCTCTGTGAATAACATAGGTTATTACATCCTGCTGGGGATTCTGGCCGGACTGGTCTCTTTTTACCTGATCAGGTCGGTGATGTGGCAGGAAAAACAGTACCGGAAAATTGAGCATCCCGTGGTGCGGCTGGTTGCAGGCGGGCTGTTCCTGAGCCTGCTGGTTTTCCTGTTTCCTCCGTTATGGGGGGAGGGGTATACGAGCATAACCCGCATATTCAGCGGACAGGGGGTGGAGATCCTCAATAATTCAATTTTCTTCGGGTGGCGGGAGGATCCCCGGTTGCTGCTGCTGTTCATTGTGGTGATCCTGCTGTTCAAGGTGGTGGCCACGGCGGCGACCACGGGAGGCGGCGGCATCGGTGGCATCTTCGCTCCTACTCTGTTCATGGGGGCCCTCACCGGTTATGGGCTGGCCCTGGCCCTGAATACCTTCCTGGGCCTTGACCTGCCGGAAGAAAACTTCGCCCTGGCCGGGATGGCAGGGCTCATGGCCGGGGTCATGCATGCCCCCCTTACGGCCATCTTCCTCACCGCCGAGGTGACCGGCGGTTACGGTCTCTTCATCCCCCTGATGATCGCCTCCACCGTCTCCTACCTGACCATCATGCGCTTCGAACCCCATTCCATCTATGCCAAACGGCTGGCCGAAAAAGGACAGCTGATCACCCACCACAAGGATAAGGCCGCCCTGCTGCTGATGAACACCCGTGACCTGGTGGAAACCGATTTCGAAATCCTACGGCCTGAGGCTACCCTCCGCGATCTGGTGCAGGCCATTTCCCGCTCCGACAGGAACCTCTTTCCCGTGGTCGACGAAAACGGCATGATGAAAGGTATGGTCAAGCTGAGTGAAACCCGTTCCCTGATCTTTCAGACCCACCTCTATGATACGGTGAAGATCAGCGAATTGATGTACATGCCCAGGTATTATGTCTCTCCGCGCGACAGCATGGAGGATGTGGTCAGGATTTTCGAGTCGTCACACCGGTATAACCTGGCCGTGATCGATGAAGGGAAGTATGTGGGATTTCTTTCGCGGGCCACGGTCTTTTCCGACTACCGCGATAACATCAGGGAGTTCTCCAGCGAATAATCATCCATTGGGATATGGCCTTTCCTGGCCCTCCCAGGCCGGCAGAGCGTCTTAAGAAGGATTCCGGAGCTTCAGGTTCAGGCCGGTGTGCAGGAAATAGCGGGCGTACCCTGTGGTGAAGAGAAGGGTAAAGATCAGTGCCACCGAGGAGAAGGCCTCTTTTCCGAGCCAGAGGGGAGGCAGGAGCAAGAGGGCCATCTGGATGCCGGCATAGAGGAAAAACCCCGCAGAGCGTTGATGCCACATCAAAAAGACTCCCGCCAGGGAGAGCAGATTCCCCCCCGCCAGCAGCAGGAAATAGCGGGATGTAAGAAGCCCGGGCTGGTCCCAGGAGCTGTAGATGTCAATGATCCTGAGGGCTTCATCGCGAAAAAGGAGGACGGCCACATAAAGCAGAAATCCCGCTCCGCTGCCTGCAAAGGAGAGCAGGCAAAGCGCTTCCAGTCCGGATGGCCTCACTTTTCTGCCTGTCATAGGTGCCACTTTGTGGTGTTCATCATCGGGGATTAAAAATAGGGAATTATGGGGTTTTACGGTTTTTCGCCGAACTAAAAAATATTACATTTGGGCACCGGTAAACCGGTTGAAGCCGGGTGCACCCCATCGTCGGTATGCCGTTGCCCCGGCATGAACTCCCGTAATCTGGAAATCAGGCACACCGGAGCATGAAGCAGTGTAATACAAAATTAAGAAGATATGAGACGAGATCAGGTTGTTTTTGACATCATCAGCAAGGAGCGTCACCGGCAGTTGAGCGGAATTGAGCTGATCGCTTCCGAGAATTTTGTGAGTGATCAGGTATTGGAGGCGATGGGGTCGGTGATGACCAACAAGTATGCCGAGGGGTATCCCGGGAAGCGTTATTACGGGGGTTGTCAGTTTGTGGATATGACGGAGCAGCTGGCCATTGACCGGATCAGGTCGCTTTTCGGGGCCGAATGGGCCAACGTGCAGCCCCATTCGGGGGCGCAGGCCAACCAGGCGGTGCTGAGTGTGGTTTTGCAGCCGGGGGATACCTTTCTGGGGCTGAACCTGGCACATGGCGGTCATCTTTCGCACGGGTCTCCTGTAAATTCTTCGGGGATTCTTTATCGTCCTGTGGCCTACCATGTGAAGGAGGAAACCGGGTTGGTGGATTATGACATGATGGAGGAGCTTGCCCTGAAGGAGAAGCCGAAGCTGATCATCGGCGGGGCATCGGCTTACAGCCGCGACTGGGATTATGCCCGTATGCGGGCCATTGCCGACCGGGTGGGGGCGATCCTGATGATTGACATGGCCCATCCGGCGGGACTGATTGCGGCCGGTTTGCTGAACAACCCGCTGGAGTATGCCCATGTGGTGACTTCCACGACCCATAAAACCCTGCGCGGGCCCCGCGGAGGAATTATCCTGATCGGCAGGGATTTTGAAAATCCCTGGGGCATCACCACCAAAAAAGGGGAAACCAGAACAATGTCCTCGTTGCTCGATTCGGCTGTTTTCCCCGGCCAGCAGGGCGGGCCTCTGGAACATGTAATTGCGGCCAAGGCCGTGGCTTTCGGGGAAGCCCTGGATCCCTCCTTCGGAGCGTACCAGTCCCGGGTCAGGAAAAATGCCGCCATTCTGGCGCAGGCCTTTACCGATATGGGTTATAAGGTGGTTTCCGGAGGAACCGAAAACCATTCGATGCTCATCGACCTCCGTACAAAGTATCCCGAAATCAATGGGAAGCAGGCCGAGGCTATCCTGGGGGTGGCCGACATCACCATCAATAAAAACATGGTGCCTTTTGACAGCCGGTCGCCATTCCAGACCTCGGGGATCCGCATCGGCACACCGGCCATCACCACCCGCGGGGTTACGGAAGAAGTGATGCCCGTCATCGCCGGCATGATAGACGATGTCATTGCCCACGCCGGTGATGAGACTTATGCCGGAAAGGTCAGGGAGAAAGTGAATCTGCTCATGAAGGATTATCCGCTCTTTGCCTGGTAGTCTTATCCTGGTAGTCTTATCCTGGTAGCCTTGTCCTGGTAGCCTTGTCCTGGTAGCCTAATGCTGGTAGCCTTTTCCCGGAAACCGGTGATCGATTCAAGATGGGTTATCGGATGAAAATTCTAAACTATAGACAATAGTTAGCAGATATCAAATCTGCCTTCATCCTGATATCCTGATTTTCTAATATTCTGACCTTCTGACCTTCTGGTCTTCTGGTCTTCTGACCTTCTGATCTTCCGGCATAAGTTGTCTGGATCAGGAGAGGGCCCACGCGCCGTAGTTGATATAGGGGCGCACGTCAGTGACGATCATCCCGGCGGAGCGGGCTGCTTCCATGCCGAGGATGCCGTCTTCGAAAACCTGGCAGCCGGAGGGGTCCACGCCCATGAGGCGCGCGCATTCCAGGAAGGTGTCGGGATGGGGTTTGTGCCGGGTCACATCATCGGCGGTGACGATGATATCGAAATAGGGGGTGAGTCCCAGTTCGCTCAGCTGGAGGGCAGCGCTGCGGCGGCTGGCGCCGGTGCCTACCGACATGGGCAGGCGGCCATGCCATGCTCTGACAATTTCCACCACCAGCTCTACCGGCCTGACCAAATGAACCGCCTCCCAGAAAGCTTCCTGCTTCATCCGGACCAGCTCGCCAGGGGACAACCGCAATCCGTTTTCCTCGATGATCCTTTGGGCAAAGGCAATGGTGGGCATCCCCGTCATTTCATGGACCAGCCGCTCGTCAAACACAAAGCCGATCGAGCTGCCTATCTTGTTCCAGGTCGCCATATGTACCGGCAGGGAGTCGGAAAGGGTGCCGTCGAGATCAAAGATCAATGCTTTGGCTTTCGGATCTACTTGTAACCCCATATGCTCAATTTTGGGGCAAAATTAAGCCATTCCCCGGATACCGGGGCATCGTGAATGTCAAATGATTATTAAATCTTCACTTAAACTTCAGAGAATGATTATTTTATGTGATTCAGTGGCTTTCTCATCACGGATCACAACCAGGTAAATGCCTCCTGGGAGGTGGCTGACATCGAGGGGGCTGTTATCTCCCCCGATTTCCCGGCTGAGGAGTATCACGCCCCCGGGGGTGAGGATGTCGACCCGGGCTTTAAGCCCTGCCGGGCCGATGAAAAGCCTCTCGCTGGCCGGATTGGGGTAGGTCCTGAAGGCAGGGGCAGGGAGGACCGCAGCCGCCGTGATCACATTGACCTCCTCGATTTTCACAGAGGTCACGGAAATGCCGGCGGTGTTTTTGCCCAGGTCGAAGACCATACGTGCGGTGAGGTCGTTTTCACCGCCCATGGTGAAGGTGAAAAGGTAGTTTTCTTCACCCGTGGTGAAGGTAAAGGTATGGTAGCCGCTGTAGGCGCTCCAGTCGCCTCCTGATTTGCCGATATAAAGGGTGGCGGGGCGGGAGGCGGTGGCGGAGATCCTGGCTGTCACCTGGTATTTTTTCCCCTTGACCAGCCGGATGTTTCCACGGGTGAGCTGGGCGTGCCACCCTTCGGTGCCTCCCTGGGTGAGGGTTACGGTGAGCCTTCCTCCGCTGCGGGAGAGGCTGCCGGCGGCTCCCCCCTGTGTAGAGAGGCTCCAGCCGTCATTTGAAGTGGAAAAATTGCTGGTGTAAAGGGGTGTGACCTGCACGGGAGTAGGGGCAGGCATAGGGTTGTGTTGCAAGGCGTTGACCAGCGGGGCGGAGAGCTGTCGTGTGGAGGGGTTATAAATGCCGAAGCCGGCACTGAACTCCCAGTAGGCCCAGCTGAATCCCTGTTCTTCGAACCAGCGCGCCAGGAAGGTGGTCCACCGTACCCGTGAGGCCATGTCGGCTTTGGAATAGGCCCCGAATTCCCCGATATGAAGGGGAATGTGGTGTGTTTCGGAGAACACCCTGGCTGCACGGAATTCACTCCGTACGGTTTCCCTTTCCGCTTCCGTATCCTGCCAGAGGGTGCCCAGCCAGGCGGAGGAGCCTTCCGACCAGTCGGCCCCCTGGTGCGTAAACTGGAAGGGATTGTAATAGTGCAGAGTGAGTAATATCCTTTCATCGGGGGGGAGCTGGAGGGCACTGAGTCCTCCGAGGCCGCCCCATTCGGCAGTGCCCATCAGAACGAAGCGGTGGGGATTGGTTTCCCTGATTTTTGCCAGGGCTTCGGCAAAGAAGAGGTTCCATTTTTCGGGGGTAAGGGCGTCATGGGGTTCGTTGAGGACCTCGAAAAGGAGGCTGTCGGGGTAATCACGGAAGGTGCGGGCAATTTGGTCCCATTGGGACAGAAAGCGGGCTTTCTGCCCTTCCGGGTCCTTAAAGAGGGCGTCATGGTGATGCATGTTGATGATGGCGTGGAGCTTGTATTTCAGGGCGGTGTCGACGACCTGCCTGATCCGGGCCAGAAAGGAGGCCTGGATGGTATAGGGGGGTGTGGCACTGCTGCGGGCGGCCGTTTCCCACCGGATAGGAATGCGCACATGGCGGAATCCCTGTTCCGCCATGATCCTGAAATATTCGGGTTTCCAGGGATTCCCCCATTCCGTTTCTGTTGGGGCCTCGAAGGCGTTGCCCATATTGATGCCCCGGCCCAGCCGCGTGTTCAGCTCAAAGGCGGCTTCCCGCTGCTGGCCGCTCAGGCCCTGCCCTGCCCACACCATGAAAAGGATCAGAAGGAACTTTGGTCTCATAAACGTATCAACGGTTTGTCTCATAAACGAATCAATGGTTTGTCTCATAAACGAATCAACGGTTTGTCTTTTAATATTCAGAAGGTGTTATGGGTTAATATCCTGCGGCCTGGCCATCTTTCCTTGATTCGGAGGCGCCGAAGTAGACCCCGGTGACGGGATCACGGCCGATGCCCTGGTATCCTCCATAGCCTCCCAGATCATATTCGATTTTATGTCCTTTACGCAGGAGGGCCCTGATGGTCTCCCATGAAAAACCGGTTTCCAGCGTGAGGACGCCCCCGTCGGTCATTTTTTCCCCGGTAGGTTCGCTGCTTCCCAGGTGCTGGATCCGGGGAGCATCACCCGCCTCCTGGAAGTTCATGCCGAAATCGATGAGGTTGCAGACGATCTGGACGTGCCCCTGGGGTTGCATGGCTCCGCCCATTACGCCAAAACTCAGGAAAGGTTTTCCTTTCCGGGTGATAAAGCCGGGGATGATGGTGTGAAACGGTCTTTTATGGGGAGCGTAGAGGTTGGGGTGCCCCTCTTCGAGGGAGAACATCTCTCCGCGGTCCTGGAGCACGAAACCCAGCTGGCCGGGGGTCATTCCCGAGCCCATACCCCTGTAATTGCTCTGGATCAGGGAGACCATGTTGCCTTCGCTGTCGGCGGTGGTCAGGTAGATGGTGCTGGGGGGGTCCGTGATGCCGGGGGCATGGTTCCGGGCTGCCCTGTCGGGATTTATCAGGTTTGCCCTCTCCCGGGCATACGCCTTCGACAGAAG
This sequence comes from Bacteroidales bacterium, assembly GCA_012729335.1. GTDB lineage: Bacteria > Bacteroidota > Bacteroidia > Bacteroidales > Prolixibacteraceae > UBA1413. Next base: position 71,615 of record JAAYDJ010000010.1, read on the forward strand.
CCGCTCCAGGGGAATGTCGCCGAACGCCGGATCGGCATAGTAACGGGCACGGTCCTCAAAAGCCAGCTTCTTGGCTTCCGTGAAAAGATGGATGTATTCGGCCGAACCGAAACCCATGGCCCTGACATCATAATTCTCCATGATGTTGAGCATCTGAAGGGCGGCGATGCCCTGCCCGTTGGGAGGAAGTTCCCAGATGTCATACCCCCGGTAGTTGACCGAAACGGGGTCGACCCACTCCGAGGTGTGTTCCTCAAAGTCGCGCATGGTCAGGAATCCCCCGTTTTCCTGCATGTAAAGGGTGATTTTTCGGGCGATTTCCCCCTTGTAGAAAACATCCCTGCCTCCGTGGGCGATGGTTTCCAGGGTAGCGGCCAGCCAGGGATTTCTGAAGATTTCTCCCTTTGCGGGGGTCTTGCCCTCCGGCATGAAGATTTCGGCGAAGCCCGGGTATTTACTGAGGCTGCGGGCATTGGACTGCCAGTAGTAAGCGATGAGTTCGCTGACAGGGAATCCCTCGCGGGCATAGCGTATGGCCGGGGCCAGGAGGTCGGCCATGGGCAGTCTCCCGAAACGGCGGTGGAGTTCATACCAGCCGTCGACGCAGCCCGGAACTGATACGGGGAGGGGGCCAAGCGCCGGAATCCGGGTGATGTTATTTTTGCGGAACCATTCGAGGGTGAGGGTATGGGGACTGCGGCCACTGGCGTTAAGTCCGTGAAGTTTGCCACTTTTCTGGTCCCAGACGATGGCGAAGAGATCTCCCCCGATGCCGTTCCCCGTGGGTTCCATCAATCCTAGCACCGCATTGGCGGCAATGGCGGCATCGACGGCGGTGCCCCCCGCCTTGAGGATGTCAAGGGCCACCTGGGTGGCCAAGGGCTGGCTCGTGGCCACCATCCCCTGCCGGGCGATCACCTCTGAACGGGTGGCAAACGCCTTCCCAGTGATACGGTCCTGTCCCGCAACCTTAAAACCAAGGACCAGCAAAAAAATCCCCATCATTATTTTCTTGTCCATAGGAGTGGTATTTCGACTATTAATTACTGCCCTCGTCAGGAGGCGCCGGTCTTCGGGTCTCCATTTCTCACGGTGGCGGAACCCCGAAGGGCCCCGCAGTTTTCCTGTTTTCAAAATTAGTGATATTTTTCCAATCAGGAAGAGAGCCGCAGGAGCGTTGCCGCGACTCCCGGCGCCCTGCCGGGCCCTGACAACTATCCTGGGGGCTGCCCAACCGTGACTCCCGGCTGCTCTGACGGCGAGGATGCAGTCTGGATAGGGGCGGAATTTTATTACATTTGCCTGTATGACTCAACCCGCCTGATATGCCTCGCTTTCTTGAAACCTGTGCTTCCTGGGTAAATGACCATTTCCGGGAGGATTTTTCCACGGTAAGGATCATCCTGCCCAATCGCCGGGCAGCCCTTTTTTTCACCGCCTACCTGAAGCGGTTGCTCGGGCGGCCCGTGGTGGCCCCCTCCATGCTGACCATCCACGAGCTGATGGTTTCCCTTTCGGACCTGCTGCCTGCCGACCGGCTTACCCTCATCGCCCACCTCTACGACACCTGGACCGAGGTGACGGGAATGGGCGAAAGCTTTGACGATTTCTATTACTGGGGGGAGGTCCTGCTGGCCGACTTTGACGATATCGACAAGTATCTGGTACCTGCAAAAGACCTCTTCAGGAACCTGGCGGGACTGAAGGAGGCGGGCAGCCGCTTTGATTATCTCTCGGAGGAACAGAAAAAACTGCTGGAGCAATTCTGGGGGGCCCTGGGGCGGTGGGAACAGTATGACATGGAGAAGGACTTTGTCTCTTTCTGGGAGCGGCTTCCGGCCATATATGACCGTTTCCGGGCGATGCTGGCAGAAAGAGGGCTGGGGTACGGAGGGATGATCATCAGGGATGGCCTGGAGTCTTTGTTATCAGGGGCAAAGGAGCTTCCTGAGGGATTTTATGTGATCGCCGGCATGAATGCCCTGAACGGATGCGAGAAAAAGCTCTTTTCCCGGCTCAGGCAGGAAGGCCGTGCCGCCTTTTTATGGGATTACGACCATTTTTACCTCGATGATTCCCAGCACAATGCGGGCAGGTTTATCAGGGAGAACCTGGCGATGTTTCCCCCGCCCGGGGACTTCCTGCCTGAGGTGACCTCATTTTCAAAGCCCAAGGCCATTGAATTGGTGGCTGTGGCCTCGGCCATCGGGCAGGCCCAGGTGATTCCGGGTGTGCTGGCGGTCACCCCGGAGGAAGGGGCGGGATTTGACCATACCGCGGTGGTCCTGGCCGACGAGTCGCTGCTGTTTCCGGTGCTGGGGGCCATCCCCCCGGAGCGGGGCAAGGTGAATGTGACCATGGGGTATCCGGTGAAGAATTCCCCCGTAGTTTCCCTGCTCATGCAGGCCGCCACCCTGTTGGTTCATGCGCGCCCCGGGGGAGAAGAGACCCCCCGGCTCTATTTCCGGCTGGTCGACAACCTGCTGACCCATCCTTTCCTGGCTTCACTGGAACGGGAAAAGGTTTCCGCTGCCCTCTCCGGATTCCGGGAGAAAAACAGGATTTATCTGGCTCCCGGGGAGCTTTTCTTTTCGCCTCTCCACCGTCAGGTGTTCTCCCTTCCGGAAGAGGTGGGGGCTTACAGCGACTATCTGCTCGGGATTCTGCGTAAGCTTTATGAGGCCACCCCCGGTGGGGATCCGGTGGTCAGGGAGATGGTCTGGCAGACTTTCCGGGCGGTGGAGAAACTGGGAACGGTCGTGGCCGGGATCATGAGCCGGGGAAAGGCACTGATCTCCCCGCGCATCTACCTGGGATTTCTGGGGAAGTACCTCAGCCTCGAGTCGGTGGCCTTTGAAGGGGAGCCCCTGTCGGGGTTGCAGGTGATGGGGATCCTGGAAACGAGGTGTCTTGATTTCGATGAACTGGTCATTGTCGGCCTTAACGAGGAAGCCTGGCCCAAGACCACGGCCATGCCGTCGGTGATTCCCTACAACCTGCGCAAAGGATTCGGTCTTCCCGGGCTTGACGACCAGGAAGCCATGTATGCCTATTATTTTTACAGGCTGATTCAGCGGGCCCAAAGGGTGACCGCCACCTGGAGCACCGTCAGGGAAGGCCTTTCGGGGGGAGAGCTGAGCCGCTACGGTTTTCAGATCAAATACCGTTCCCCGCACCGTGTCAGTGAAATCAGTTTTGATTTTCCCTTCGGGAGCCAACCTGCTCCGGTGGTGGCCATCCCTTCAGGGGAGGAGGTCAGAAACCGGCTTCTGGCTGCCAATGCGGAGAAACCGCTTTCACCCAGCGCCATCATCACTTTCCTGCAGTGCCGGCTCCGGTTTTATTACCGTTATGTGGAAGGACTCCGCGAAGCAGGTGAGGTCACCGAGGATATTGACCGTCAGCTTTTCGGCAATCTCTTTCACAAGGCCGCGGAAAACCTCTACCGTCCCCTTTTACATATGTCCCTTGGTAAAGAGGCCCTGCAGAGGGTAGCCGCCTCGGAGGAGCGGATCAGGGAGTGCATTCTCAGGGCCTTTGCCACCGAGTATTTCAGGGTGGACCCGGAGGGGTGGCGTGCGCTGACTATTGAAGGCAAGGCATTGCTGATTCAAACCACCGTCAGGGAGTATCTCCGCAACCTCCTGGAGGTGGATGGAGCCCTGGACGCGCTTCTTCTGCATGCGCTGGAACTGGAGTGCGAAACCACCCTGGAGGTTCCCGTCGATGGGGAGCTCCGGCACATCAGGGTGGGGGGTAAAGTGGACAGGGTAGATGAGGTCGCCGGACGGGTCAGGGTCATCGACTACAAAACGGGATCGCTCCTGGCATCGGCGCTGAGTTTTTCCTCCCCGGGGGAACTCTTTGCCCCCGATGTGAAAAACCTTAAGAAGGAGATTGTTCAGGCGCTCATTTATTCCCTGATCCTCCGGAAGGAGGTTTTCAGGGGATCCCCGGTCACGGCGGCCATTTATTCCATTGTAAACCTGAAGGACGACCACTTCCGGACCAACATTGAAATGAACAGGAATCCCGTGGAGGTGGAGGGTATTGGGGAGGAATTGGAAGTGCTTCTGAAAGGGGTTTTGGGGGAGATTTATTCACGGGAGGGTGTTTTCACGCAAACCGTACACCGGGAGCGGTGCGGTGTATGCCCGTATAATGTGCTGTGCCGCAGGGTTTGACAAGAAAGTGACGGAGAGCCCGGCCGGGGGGAATGACCGGGAGAGCACAGATGGGGTTCCTCCCCGAATGAAGAGAGGCTGCACCGGACACGGGCAGCCTCTCTTTATAGGTTGGTGGTAATTCAGACAGGATTCAGAGCAGGGTGGAAGGGTTGGTAAAGGGGAGATTAAAGGCCTCGGCAACTCCTTCATAGACCACTTTGCCGTCGACGACGTTAAGGCCTTTGGCCAGGGGGGCATTGTCGCGGCAGGCCTGTATCCATCCTTTGTCGGCCAGTTGGACGGCATAGGGGAGGGTGGCGTTGGTCAGCGCCAGGGTGGAGGTACGGGGTACGGCGCCCGGCATGTTGGCCACGCAATAGTGGATCACCTCATCGATGGTGAAGGTGGGATTGGCATGGGTAGTGGCGTGGGTGGTCTCAAAGCAGCCTCCCTGGTCCACGGCCACGTCGACCAGGACCGTTCCCGGGCGCATGGTTTTGAGCATTTCGCGGGTGACCAGCTTGGGGGCCTTGGCTCCCGGAATGAGCACCGCCCCGATGATCAGGTCGTGGGTCTGCACCATTTCGGCAATGTTGTAGTGGTTGCTCATCATGGTTTTCACGTTGGCAGGCATGATGTCGGCCAGGTAGCGCAGCCTGGGCAAACTCAGGTCCATGATGGTGACGTCGGCACCTAGTCCGGCCGCCATCTTGGCCGCTTCCGTACCCACGATGCCGCCTCCGATGACCAGCACCTTCGCGGGGGGCACCCCGGGAACACCCCCCAGAAGCACCCCCGAACCTCCGAAGGTACGCTCCAGGTATTTGGCACCCTGCTGGATCGACATCCGCCCGGCTACCTCACTCATGGGCACCAGCAACGGCAGCGAACGGTCAGGCATCTCCACCGTTTCATAGGCCAGACAAATGGCTCCACTGTCGATCATCGCCCGTGTCAGCTCCTCGGATGAGGCAAAATGAAAATAGGTGTAGAAAATCTGCCCTTTTTTCACCAGTTTGTACTCCGGTTCAATGGGCTCTTTGACCTTGATGATCATCCCGGCAATGGCATACACCTCCTCGATGGTAGGCAGGATGGCGGCCCCGGCCGCCACATAGGCTTCATCCCTGAAACCGCTGCCCGTTCCGGCGTTGGCCTGCACATATACCGTGTGCCCCCGTTTGATCAGTTCGGCCGCTCCGGCAGGCGTCAACGCCACCCGGTTCTCATTATTTTTAATCTCTTTTGGAACTCCGATAATCATAACTTCCTGGTTTTATTTGTTCATGGTTCCAAAGATAGGGGCTTCCCCGTTCCGAAAATATGACAAATATTACTCATTCCGGTGCCCCGGGATAACGCACCGCTCCCCTGTGGGGGCCGCCGGTGTCCCCGGTGACGAAATGAAAGGTAAAGTTTGTGGTATATTTCATTTTGACAAAAACGGCGGCCATATGTTTTTAAAGTGATAGTATTATCTTTGCCCGCAACCAAATATTTTTTTATGCCGCATATTTCGCAACGTGGGGCGGTCATGCCCGATTCCCCCATTCGTAAGCTGGTTCCCTTTGCCAACAAGGCAAAAGCCGGGGGCGTAAAGGTGATTCACCTGAACATCGGCCAGCCTGACCTTCCTACCCCGGAAGCGGCGCTGACGGCCATCAGGGGCCTGGACCGGAAAGTCCTGGAATATTCGCCCAGTGAGGGATTTCTCTCCCTGCGGGAGAAACTGGCCGCTTATTACCGGGAGTATGCCATAGAGGTAGAGGCGGGTGATATCCTGATCACCACAGGGGGCAGCGAGGCAGTCACTTTTGCCTTCATGGCCTGTCTGGATCCGGGCGACGAGATCATCGTTCCTGAGCCTGCCTATGCCAACTATACGGCGTTTGCCATTGGCGCCGGAGCCGTAATCCGCACCATTCCCTCCGGAATTGACAACGGGTTTGCCCTGCCTCCGGTGGCCGAATTCGAAAAACTGATCACCCCCCGTACCAGAGGAATCATGATCTGCAACCCCAACAATCCCACAGGGTACCTCTATTCCAGGAAGGAGATGGAGCAAATCAGGGACCTGGTCCTCCGTTACGATCTCTTTCTTTTTTCTGATGAGGTTTACCGTGAGTTTTGTTACACCGGGGAGCCGTATGTGTCGGCGTTTCATCTGGAAGGGATCGGGGAGCATGTGATTCTGATCGATTCGGTATCGAAGCGATACAGTGCCTGTGGTATTCGCATCGGGGCGCTGGTCACCCGCAACCGGGAAGTCCGCGATAATGTGATGAAGTTCTGTCAGGCGCGGCTGAGCCCCCCCCTGATCGGGCAGATTGCGGCTGAGGCGGCATTCTCCGCGGGGGAGGAGTACATGCGGCACACCTTTGAAGAATACCGGCAGCGGCGTGATTTCCTGATCGGGGGTCTGAACAGGATCCCCGGGGTCTATTCCCCCCTGCCCATGGGGGCTTTTTATACCGTGGCCCGTTTGCCGGTGGCCGATGCCGATCATTTCTGCAAGTGGCTGCTCACCGATTTCCGGTGGGAGGGACAAACCCTTTTCATGGCGCCGGCCTCGGGTTTTTATACCACACCCGGACTGGGGCGTGATGAGGTGCGCCTGGCCTATGTTCTCCGGATCGAAGAGCTGTCTGTGGCCCTGCGCATCCTGGAGGAAGCCCTCAGGGTGTACCCGGGCGGGACCTCTGCCTGAATCACTCCCTCCGGAGCAAAAGGAATGCGGCCACCTCTGAAGAAGGAGCAAATGAACTGATTTTGGTTATCTTTGCCCCACCATGATCATGCGCAGGATACTCTCCCTCTTTTTTGCCACACTGACCCTGGTGTTCAGTGTGACCTGCTACACCCCTTCTGACAGGGTGGTGGTTCCCGGCCGGTGGGCCGGCGGGGAGGATCTGGCATGGGTATCCCCGGCCGCCACACCGGGGTATGCCGCCCAGGAGGGCGCCTCCTCCACGGGCAACCAGGTCTGGCGCTATGAAATCGGCATCCCCGGGTTGTTTTTCAGGAAGGAGTCTCCGGTGGAACCTCCCCGCCTGCAAATCATCCGGAAAATCTATGTGGTCGATGCCTGCAACTATACCCCCTGCAAATCCCTTCTTCTCTATCCCTTTCACGAATTCTCATGATTGCTCATTTTCCGGCTGATTCAGGGGCCCCGGGCCTGCCTGCCTGACAGCCGTTCCCAGGAGGTGTACCTGCCATGAATCAGGGTGAGGTTTTCCACGTCAGCTCTGCCGCAGTATGTGTAATTATTGATGCCAGGCTGTTAGCACCATACCTCTCATTCAGGGAGGGCTCTCCTGATGGTTCCGGAGAAAACCCGCGGGCATGAACCCCGTGGGCCATTTGACCATGCTCAGAGTGGATGGTCATCCCGGCGCCGGCCCAATCATTATCTTCAAGTTTATTTTTTAAAGAAAAAGAGAAATCATGAGTGCAACAGCAATAACAGGGATCGTCATCATTGCCCTGATCATCGTTCCCATCTGGTATTTAATTCATTCACAGGGAGCAGGAAAACGGAAAATGGAAAAGGAACTGGCCACTTTGGGCCAGAAGGGAGAAATGAGCATCAGCGAACATGAGGCCTGGAGCAACAAGGTCATCGGTCTGGACCGGGAACATGAAAAGGCCGCCTTTTTTGTTCAGGCTTCGCCACAGAGTAAGATCCTGGTGGCCGACCTGAAACTGTTTTCGAGATGCCAGGTGGAAAGGAACCTCCTGGAAACCCAGCCTAAAGGTAATGCCATCGTTTACAGCAGTATCCGTATCCGGTTTATTCCACGGGAGAAAGCGACAGCTGAAGTAGCTTTTCCCTTGTTCACAGATACCGAAGACATGACCCTGAGTAATGAACTTCAGCTGGCCGAGGAGTGGAGCGAAAAGTTCAACATTGTGATGAAAAAGCACAACTAAGGCCTTTCCGGAGTCAGTCGACAGCAAAGAGAGGTGCCCAAACCGGGCGCCTCTCTTTGTTTAAAGGGGGGCCACCCGCAAGGCAGTAAAGCGCTTCCAAGGACAGCAACTCCTTTGAGGCGCGGTACGGAAGATTCCGGAGTGGAGAGCACCAAATATGTATATGGTTTATTTTAAAGGTGTTGAAGGACCGGGAGGAGTGTCGAGCAGATCGTATTTCTGTTTACGTTTTTTCCACCGGTCACGGGCATACTCCTGCATGTCGGCGATTTTGTCTTTTTCGTCGACAATCTCGAAGCCCAGTAGTGTTTCCACGATATCCTCCATGGTGACAATTCCGTCGATACCCCCGTATTCATCCACGATGATGGCGATTTGTTCTTTTTTATCGAGGAGGGTTTCCCAAACGTTAAAAAGCGGCTTGGACTTATAGAAGACCACAATATCCCTGCGGAGGTCTTTCAGCCTGAGGTGGACCTGGTCCTCGGCCAGCTTTTCGAAGACCTGCTCCCGGAAGACGTACCCGGTGATGTTTTCGAAGTAACCTGAATAGACGGGGATCCGGGAGTAATAGAGAAACTGTTTTTTCTGGAGGAACTCTTCCAGTCCCATGTTTTCATCGGCGGCGGTGACCACCACCCGGGGTGTCATGATTTCAGAGACGCTGACCGATTTGAGGCGCATAAGGTTCTGGATGATTTTCTGTTCCTTTTCCTCGAAGACCCCTTCCGTGCGTCCGATGGAAGCCATCACCGAGAGTTCCTCGCGGCTGACGGTCTGTTCGTTTTCGTGGCGGGCAAACAGACGCGTGATGAGCCCAGAGAGGATCACAAAAGGGTAGGTAACAAACATCATTACCCTGATAATTTGGCCGGCAGGGATCGAGAGCTGTTTGGAGAAACGGGTGCCGATGGATTTGGGCACGATTTCCGAGAAAACAAGGATCAGCAGGGTGAGCACAACGGAAACGATTCCGAAGATGGCTTCTCCCCATATTTTGGTGGCCTGGGCGCCTACCCCCGCCGCCCCGATGGTGTGCGCGATGGTGTTCAGGGTGAGAATGGCCGTGATCGGCCGGTCGATGTTTTGCTTTAGCCGGAGCATAATTCCTGCTGTCTTGACCCCTTCTTCCAACTTTACCGCCAGATAGGTGTTGGAAGAGGAAAGCAACACCGCTTCCATAACAGAACAAAGAAACGAAATGAGCAGCGCGATGGCCAGATAAGTAAAGAGCAGAATCATGACAGGATCATTGAGAGGTTATATGGTATGGTAATTTGCATAGGTCAGCCCATGATGAGAAAGGCCAGATAGCCGGCATATAATGAGAGCAGCAGGATTCCTTCCCATCTTTCTATGCTCCGGCCTTTCCCTGTGAAGATAAAGATGAAAATCAGGAAACTGAGCAGGAGGTTCATTCCCATGTCAGGTATGGCGCTTTCCGGGACGGTCACGGGATAAACCACGGCACTGGTTCCCAGGATGAGAAAAATATTGAAGATGTTGGAGCCGACGATGTTTCCCACGGCGATGTCGGTGTTCTTTTTCCGGGCGGCCACGATGGAGGTGGCCAGTTCGGGCAGGGAGGTGCCGGCTGAGACGATGGTCAGGGCGATGATTCTTTCGGGGATTCCCAGGGCGGAGGCCACTTCCACGGCTCCGTAGACGATCATGCGGCCGCCGGCCACCAGCAAGGCCAGCCCTGCTAGGAGAAGGAGCGTGGCTTTAAGCGGGGGGATATCCCTGACGGTGGTCTCTTCTGTGAAATCCCCCTTCAGCATCAGCATATAGTTGTAAGCCAGAAAGATGAGGAAGAATAGGAGCAGCAGCATACCGTCAGAACGGGTGATGGCCGCACTTCCCGCCTTGTCGATCCACTGATCGCCAGCCAGGATAAAAACCACCACACCTGCCAGTAAGGCCAGGGGAACCTCTATCCAGGTGGTCATTTTTTTAACAGCAAGGGGATAGATCACGGCGGAAATCGCCAGAATGATGCCTACGTTGAATATATTGCTGCCGATGACGTTTCCCATGACTATATCAGGGTTTTTGCCGATGGCGGCAAAGATGTTGACCACCAGCTCAGGGGCCGATGTGCCGAAAGCCACGATGGTCAGTCCAATGACGATGTTGGGGATGTTGAACCTTTTGGCCAGGGAGGAGGCGTTGTCTACGAGCAGGTTGGCTCCGTAGATCAATGGAAAGAACCCCGCCACGAGTAAGAGCAGATACCACATATTCCGAATCGTATGTTTTCGCTGCAAATATCGGAAAATCAAAGGAAGTATAAAAGATTTTAGCTGAAATCGGGTTGCAGGGAAGGGATAAAATCCCTATTTTTGGCACCCTGAGAAGAAAAAAGTGTGACCTTATGAACGACCATCACATTGGAAATGAGGAAACGCGGGCCAAGAGCGCCAACAGGGTGACCTGGGCAGGTTTCCTGGTCAATGTGATGCTGACGTTTTTCAAGTTGGTGGCGGGGCTTATCGGTCACAGCGGGGCCATGATTGCCGACGCCATCCATTCACTTTCTGATTTTGTCACTGACCTGGTGGTATTGGCCAGCTTCCGGATGGTGAGGAAACCCGCCGATAAAGACCATGATTACGGCCACGGGAAGTTCGAAACCCTGGCCTCAGTATTCATCGGGGTGGCCCTGTTGGTTGTCGGGGTGGGGATTTTTTACCAGGGTGCGGAAAAGGTTTATTCAGCCCTGGTACTGCGGGCTCCGCTGGAGGCCCCGGGTTGGATTGCCCTGGTGGCGGCCGGGATCTCCATCGTTACCAAGGAGTGGCTATACCGGTATACTGCGATTGCCGCCAAAAGAATAGACAGTCAGGCGGTCATGGCCAATGCCTGGCATCACCGCTCCGATGCCCTCTCTTCCCTGGGCACCTTGGCAGGGATCGGAGGGGCCATTCTCCTGGGTGACAAATGGCGGATCCTCGACCCGCTGGCCGCTGTGGTGGTCAGTGTGTTCATTGTACTGGTCGCCTGGAAAATCTTCCGCGGTGGAATCAGGGAACTCCTCGAGGAGTCGCTCGACGAAGAGACTAAAACGAAGATCCTTTCCATCGTGGAGGGTGTGGAAGGGGTCATGGAACCCCATGATCTGCGCACCCGTCGCAACGGCAGCCGGATCGTGGTGGACATCCATGTACGGGTGAAAAACGACACCACCATCGTGGAGGCACACGACCTGAACAATGTGATTGAATTCCGGCTCCGGGAAGCCTTCGGGGAAAATACCATGATCAGCATCCATACGGAACCTGAAACCGAATGAGGCCCCCCGTAGTCTAGATTAACTCTTTGTTATTTTGTTCTGAAGAATCGGTGAAGGGGGAGTTTTCGTGTCTCCGGGTCGCGGGTAAAGGTTATTTTCGCGCCATTTGCCGGAAACTATTTAAAAGAGATACCATTTATGAAACAGATCAGGTTTGTGACCGCTGAGGAAGCAGTCAAGGTAGTGAAGTCGGGGGACCGGGTTCATATGAGCAGTGTGGCCGTGACGCCCCATCTGTTGATTCATGCCCTGGTGGACCGGGGGCGCAGGGGAGAGTTGCGGCACGTGCGGATTCAGCATATCCACACGGAAGGGGCTGCCCCCTATGCCGACCCGGAGTTTGAAGGGATCTTCCAGCTGGAGTCCTTTTTTGTGGGGGGCAATGTGCGGAAGCAGACCCAGGCAGGGTATGCCGACTATATCCCGGTCTTCCTGCATGAGACCCAGCGGCTGATCAGGGAAGGGTACCTGAAGGTCAACGTGGCCTTTATCCAGGTGAGTCCTCCTGACAAACATGGTTTTGTATCGCTGGGAACCTCCGTGGATGCCACGCTGGCAGCTGTGGAAACGGCCGATACGGTGATTGCCATCGTCAATAAAAATGTGCCCCGGGCTTTCGGCGATGCCATGATTACCCTCGATGATATCGATATCTTCGTGGAAGACCACTCTCCGCTGTATGCCCCGCCGATGCCCCCCATCAGCGAGGTGGAATACCAGATCGGCCACCATGTGGCGGCACTGGTCGAAGACGGAGCTACCCTCCAGATGGGCATCGGCGCCATCCCCAATGCCGTGCTCTCCATGCTGGGCAACCATAAAAACCTCGGCGTCCACAGTGAAATGTTTTCCGATGGAATACTTCCCCTGGTAGAATCAGGCGTGGTGAACGGAAAAAATAAAGCGATCGACAAAGGCAAAATGGTGGCTACCTTCCTGATGGGGTCCACAAAAGTGTATGACTTCATCGATGACAATCCCATGGTTGCCATGATGGATGTAGGTTACACCAACAGGGTACATATCATTGCCCAGAATCCCAAGGTGACTGCCATCAACTCGGCGCTCCAGGTGGACATTACCGGCCAGGTGTGCGCCGATTCACTGGGAACCAGATTCTTTTCGGGAGTCGGCGGACAGATCGACTTTCTGAGGGGAGCCAGTCTGAGCCAGGGAGGTAAGCCGATCATTGCGATGCCTTCCATGACCGACAAGGGGATCAGCAAAATTGCCCCCATCCTGACGCCGGGTGCCGGCGTGGTGAGCACCCGCGCCAATATCCACTGGCTGGTCACCGAATTCGGTGCCGTCAACCTGTATGGCCGTGCGCTTCAGGATCGTGCAAAGCTGATCATCTCCATCGCTCACCCCAGCGCCAGGGAAGACCTCGAAAAGGCCGCCTTCGAACGCTTCGGGCCCCACTTCCACTTCGTAGAGAACGGGCAGTAAAAACGGATTTAAGGCAGGAACGGGTTTCCTGCCTTATTAATTTAGACCAGTTATAAAGAGGGTAGTATCTCCCTGTGAGCTAATGAAAATCAGGTCCTGTTTCATTTCTTTCCCTTACTTTTGCCCGTCTGAATCAGGAAATCGGTTTGTACAATTTTTTTGTTTTTACGGTTTTTAATCATCAATTAATATAACGTATTATGAATATTACTCATATTGAGCACATTGGTATTGCCGTGGAGAACCTGGAGGAGGCGATTGCCTTTTATGAAAAGGTTTACGGCCTGAAATGCTATGCCATTGAAGAGGTGGCGGATCAGAAAGTGAAGACGGCTTTTTTCAAGGTGGGTCAGACTAAGATTGAGTTGCTGGAGTCGACCGATCCTGAGGGGCCGATCGGCAAGTTCATTGCCAACAAGGGCCAGGGGATCCATCATCTTGCCTTTGCAGTGGAAAATGTAGGGGAAGCTCTGGAGAACGCCGAGGACAACGGAGTAAGGCTGATTGACAAGGGGCCCCGCAAGGGAGCCGAAGGCTTGAGCATCGGGTTCCTGCATCCGAAGTCTACTTTTGGAGTGTTGACGGAGTTTTGCGCCGAATAAGCCCGGGAAGCGATAAGTTTTAAAACATCATATGTATGAATAATCAGGATAAAGTAAAGCAGTTGATCGACCTGCGTGTGGAGGCCAAGTTAGGCGGAGGGCAGAAAAGGATTGACACACAACACGAAAAGGGCAAGATGACGGCCCGTGAGCGTATCGAATTGTTGTTGGATGAGGGCAGTTTTGAGGAGTTTGATATGTTTGTTTCACACCGGTGCACCAACTTCGGGATGGAAAAGACCAAATTCCTGGGAGATGGTGTGGTGACCGGTTACGGGACCATAGATGGGCGGCTGGTTTATGTATTCAGTCAGGATTTCACGGTTTTCGGGGGTTCCCTGTCGGAAACCTTTGCCTCGAAGATCTGTAAGGTGATGGATGCGGCCACGAAGATGGGCGCACCGGTGATCGGGATCAACGATTCGGGGGGTGCCCGTATCCAGGAAGGGGTGACCTCACTGGCCGGGTATGCCGAGATTTTCCAGCGGAACATCATGGCTTCGGGGGTGGTGCCGCAGATTTCGGCCATCTTCGGCCCCTGTGCCGGTGGAGCGGTCTATTCTCCGGCCCTCACCGATTTCATCGTCATGAGCAAGGGCTCCTCCTACATGTTTGTGACTGGTCCGAAGGTGGTCAAGACCGTAACGGGCGAGGTGGTTACCGATGAGCAGCTGGGCGGCGCCATGGTGCATGCCTCCAAATCGGGGGTGACCCATTTTGTGGCCGACGATGAGCAGGAAGGGATCGCCCTGATCCGCAAGCTGCTTTCCTACCTTCCCCAGAACAATCTGGAGGAGGCTCCCCTGGCTTTGTGTGACGACCCGATCAACCGCCTGGAGGATAGCCTCAACGATATCATCCCTGACAATCCCAACAAACCCTACGATGTGAAGGATGTGATCCATGCCATCGTCGATTACGGGGAATTCATGGAAGTGCACCGTTATTATGCCCCGAATATTGTGATTGGCTTTGCCCGTTTCAACGGGATTTCGGTGGGTATCGTAGCCAACCAGCCCGCTTATCTGGCGGGGGTGCTCGATATCAACGCTTCGCGCAAGGCGGCCCGGTTTGTCCGTTTCTGTGACGCCTTCAACATTCCGATCATCACCCTGGAGGATGTGCCCGGATTCCTGCCCGGTACGGCCCAGGAGTATGGCGGCATCATCACCCATGGCGCCAAACTGCTCTTTGCCTATGGCGAGGCTACGGTGCCTAAAATCACGGTTATCCTGCGCAAAGCATACGGCGGTGCCTATTGTGTGATGAGCTCCAAGCACCTGCGCGGCGACATCAACTATGCCTGGCCGACTGCAGAGATTGCCGTGATGGGCCCCAAGGGCGCCATCGAGGTGCTCATGAGCAAGGATATCAAGAAGATTGAAGATCCGGCGGAAAAAGCCGCCTTTGTCGCCAATGCCGAAGAAGAGTACAAAAACGAGTTTGCCAATCCGTACAATGCTGCCAGGTATGGCTATATCGACGACGTGATCGAACCCCGGAACACCCGTTTCAGGATCATCCGTGCGTTGCAGGCCCTGGCTACCAAAAAGGATGTCAATCCGCCGAAGAAACACGGCAATTTACCCCTGTAAAACCGGTTGTGATGAGGTATAAAAAGCTAATATCCATTGCCGGAGCAGTTCTGCTGGTCCTCTCAGCCTCCCTCACGGGGCTGGCCCAGAGTTCTGCCGACCTCCGGATCAACGAGATTCTGGTCTACAACGATTCGAATTATGTCGATGACTTCGGCAAACACAGCCCGTGGATCGAGATCTTCAATTCAGCCTATAATTCGGTCGACATCGGAGGGCTTTATCTGACCGATGACCTGTCGAATCCCACGAAGTACCCTATTGCCAAGGGGCAGAGTATGACGCGGATTCCCAAGCGGAGTTATCTGGTTTTCTGGGCCGACAACCAGCCCACCCACGGGATCCTTCACCTGAATTTCACCCTGGAACCGGGTAAGACCATTGCCCTGTTTGACGCCAACGGCCGCACCCTGATCGATTCGCTGACCATCCCATTGAACATCGCTCGGGATGTGTCCTATGGAAGGATGGACGATGGCAGCGAAGTATGGGCCAATTTGTCCAAAACCACTCCCAACAGTGACAACAACACCGAACCAAAGGCCTCCTCGGGCGATATGTTTGCCCAATATGACCCCACGGGGATCGGAATGGCTATGATCGCCATGGGGGTGGTGTTTTCAGGACTTGCCGCCTTGTTTTTCTTCTTCAAGATGACAAGCCGGGTGTTGAAACTGGATGTGAAAAAGCAGCTCTCCGCCCGTTCGGTCAGTAAGGCCAGGGCCGGGAAGGCCGAAACGGCCGATAGCGGGAAAGAGGGACTGGAAATAACAGGGGAAATCAATGCGGCCATCGCCATGACCCTTCACCTGTACTCCAGTGAGTTGCACGACGCGGAGAACACCGTCCTGACCATCAACAAAGTCTCCCGGACATACTCTCCCTGGAGCTCCAAAATTTACGGATTAAGAAAATTACCAAAATAACGATCAATGAAGCGGTTTAAATTTACAATAAACGGCAACCAGTATGAGACGGAAGTGCTCAGCATCGAGGATAATGTTGCCGAAATCGAGGTGAATGGCACCAAATATTACGTGGAGGTCAACAAGGACATCAAGCCGACCAAAACACCCAAACTGGTGCGTTCGGTGGCGGTGCCTTCGACCGATACGGTGCCTTCTCAGGCCAAAACCAGTCGTCCCGACGCCCCCAAGGGCGCCGGAAGCATCAAGTCCCCTCTGCCGGGCGTGATCCTGGAAGTATTGGTCAGGGAAGGTGATACGGTTAAACTTGGCCAAAAGCTGCTGGTTCTGGAAGCGATGAAAATGGAAAATAACATTGAAGCCGACAAACCCGGAAAAGTGACCTCCATCCTTAAACACAAAGGGGATTCGGTCATGGAAGGGGATGTCCTTATTGTCATAGGAGAGTAAATTATGGAGCATTCCGGAAGTTTCTTCGGTTTTGTGCTGGAGCATCTGGAGAAGTTTCTCTCCTTTACTGCTTTTGCCAATCTGACCGCAGGCCATCTGATCATGATCGTGATCGGCCTGATCTTTATTTACCTGGCCATTGCCAAAGAGTATGAACCCATGTTGCTGGTTCCCATTGGATTCGGAATCCTGGTCGGCAACATCGCCTTTTCACCCGGATATCAGATCGGGGTATATGAGTCGGGAAGTGTGCTCAACTATCTCTATTTCGGGGTGTTGCAAGGGGTTTATCCGCCTCTGATCTTTCTGGGGATCGGGGCGATGACCGATTTCTCGGCGCTGATCTCCAATCCGAAGCTGATTCTGATCGGGGCTGCGGCCCAGCTGGGCATCTTCGGGGCCTATGCCATTGCCTTGGCTTTAGGCTTCAGTCCAGCCGAATCGGGTGCCATCGCGATCATCGGCGGTGCCGACGGCCCGACGGCCATCTTCCTCTCTTCGAAGCTGGCCCCTGACCTGATGGGGGCTATCGCCATCTCGGCCTATTCCTATATGGCCCTGGTGCCGGTCATCCAGCCACCCATCATGAGGCTGCTCACCAATAAAAAAGAGCGGCTCATCAGGATGAAACCTCCCCGTGCCGTTTCTAAAACCGAAAAAATCGTCTTTCCCATCAGCGGCCTGCTGCTGACCACCTTCCTGGTGCCGAGCGGCCTTCCCCTGCTGGGGATGCTTTTCTTCGGAAACCTGTTGAAGGAGAGTACGGTGACCAAACGGCTGGCCGATACGGCCAAAGGACCGCTGATTGACATCGTGACCATCCTGATCGGCCTTACTGTCGGGGCCTCCACACAGGCCACCACCTTCCTGACCCCCAAATCGGTGGGCATCTTCATCCTGGGAGCCCTCTCCTTTATCATTGCCACCACTGGTGGAGTGCTCTTCGTGAAGTTTTTCAACCTTTTCCTGAAGGAAGGAAACAAGATCAATCCGCTTATTGGCAACTCGGGGGTGTCGGCAGTACCTGACAGCGCCCGCGTGTCGCAGGTGGTCGGACTGGAGTACGACAAAACCAATTACCTGCTGATGCATGCCATGGGACCCAATGTGGCGGGTGTGATCGGCAGCGCCGTGGCGGCAGGTATCCTGCTCAGCTTCCTGGCTTAGTTCATCCCTATCCGATAATAAAAGCAAAAACGCCCGTCCAGGGCGTTTTTGCTTTTATTTCTTCACCTCATTGATTTTAAACACGTCGGCATAGATGAGCCGGTCGGTTTCCTCCGACTGTCCCAGCCGTTCCTCGTAGAGTTTGTCTATGCCGGGGATGCGTTCAGGGCCCCTTTCAAACTCCTCGATGATCACCTGGAAGGGTGCTGTTTTGTACTCCCGGGGCAACCTGAATTCCCGGGTGATGGTGTACCGGTTGTTGGTCACATCGCGCTGCGAGATCGGGGTTTCATACCCTTCGTCCTCCAGTTTTTTCTCGTTGCTGCCATCGTCAATAAAGCCATAGATGGGTTGTGCCATCCGGCTGTCGAGGAAGGAGATCCTCAGCAGACTGCGGTTGCCGAAATTAGCCGACAACCTTTCATTGTAAATGGTTCCTTCCACGGTGATGGTGAAGCGGGAATTCTGATCGTCTTTGGTGAACCGCAGGGTGGTCTGCCTTTCAGGGACCAGCTGGATGAACGTAGAGAAGGCCACGGGGGAGAGGCACACGTCGTGGTCTGCCTTTTTGACGGAGTAAGGCTGATAGCGGGCCAGGGCCAGGCGGACAAAGGGGAAATAGACCTGTCCGGGGTTGATGGCCAGGTCGCAGTACCACTGTTGTTTTTCGCGATCGAAGCGGACGGGGTAGGCGACCACGGAGGTTCTGGCTTTCTCTTCCCCGGGGTATTCCAGGTCAGGATCCTGCAGGGGATTCATTCTGAAGTCACCCGCTTTGGGGGAAGGATTGTCAGGGGGCAAGGCCATCAGCAGGGGGTCCATGGCCCAGTGGGTATAGCGGTCGGTGTATGCGGGTGCGGGCACCATGGTGGTGATGCGGGTCAGCTGATTGTTTTGTTGCCCCTGCGGGGGGAGGAGGATGGCGACCATTTCATCGGGGCCCGAGGAGTACCAGGGGCGTTTCAGGTAGATACGGAGACCTCCGCCCATGCGGCGGTGACGCACGGCATCGGAGGTCTGGGTCTTGCGCCATTCAAAGGTGGGGATGACATAGTCTATCTCGGGGAGCCGGGGCCTTGCCGAGCTCAGGATGTTCACCCTTTCCTGCCATTCTCCTTCTCTCGTTGCCGACAATTCGGGGTGATCACGGAAGATCTTTTCGAAGTACTCCCCATAGCGGGAGGTGGCTGTCAGCCTGTAATCGACCCACCGGTGGCGGGTATCGCCGAAGGGGTGGCGCAGGGGGTTCAGCCGGAGGTTGATCTTGCGGGCCCATCCCAGCCGGGCCGCGGATACGTCGAACCTCACCCGGTCGGGAAGGAGTTTGGCACTGCCGTTCCACTCGCTGGTGAGGCGGGCCAGCCCTTCCGTCTGCCGGGCGTGGAGCTGGTTAATTTTCAGGGTGCCGGGTTGGGGTTCCCGGGTAAATTCCACCGCACTCCTTTTGGGGAGGGTATACACGGGCAACACCTGTAACGGTTCTGATGTCTTCCTTGCAGCGGGTTCCCGCTGTACAGCAGCCTCCTTTTTCAGGAGGGGTTCCCGCAGCTGCAGATGAGGCGCCACCTTGGTGAAATCGGCCACCGACCCCAGGGTGATGGTTTGGTCGTGGTAATGGACTTCCGTGTCAGGGAAGAGATAACTGCCGTTTTTCTCCTTGATGTCCACAGAAATGCCGTCATCCCAGGGCTCGCTCCAGCGGGCCGCCAGGGTGGCTTTCCCCGAGGAATGGCCTTCCACGGTAAAGCGGAGGTGCAGGTCGGCATGGGTCTGGTCGAAATCCCTTTCCGGGACCAGGGCTTTGAGAACAGGGATTTCGAGGGGTTGCTGGACGGCATGAACCAGTTCCAGTTCCCGGAAGGGTGAGAGCATCCAGTGCTGCCCTGCGCGGGCCAGTTTTTCGAGATCGGCAAGTTTGGCTGGTTTTTCATCGGCGATCATCTTCCAGATGGCCGACAACCGTTTGAAATCCTCTTCCCGCCAGAAGGTACTGAAACGAATGCGTGTACGGTGCCCTTTTGGGAGGCTCACCCTCAGCCTGCGGGCACTCTCCTCCCAGGAGGCTCCGGTCTCCCCCTCTTCCAGGGAGATCCGCAGGGGCTGTGCCTGGATCCACTCCTCAGGAATCTTCCCGTTGGTTTGGTCAGGCGAAAGCTCCGCGTTGCTGTAAAACCCGAACATCCTGGGCTGGAATTCCTGGGTGTGGGTGGTGTCGTCGTCTTCCGTCAGGAAAAAGGCCACCCCAGCCGCCATGGGATCGGGAAGGTAAATCACCTCCACTTCCGATGCTTTAAAAACCCTTTCCTTTTTGGGATCTCCGCTCTCATAGGTGCCTTCATGGCTGGTGATCAGTTCGTAAAGGGCTTTGGCGGCCACCGGGTTATTGCCGAAGGCCTTGTCGAGCATGCCGTGGGTTTCGGCCATGGCCACACTGTTTTTTGGCGGAAGAAGGTGCCTTTCACTAACCGCGGTATCCCCATACTGGCTTTCGTAGGCGGTGGTGCTTTGCCCAAGGTTGCTGCGGATGACCATGTTCTCGGCGAACTCCCCGTCACGTAAGGAATTGCCCACCAGAAGGATGGGGGAGGCCAGGGGTTCATGCCGCAGGTAGCGGATGTGTACCCGTTCTGTTTCTGCCGGCGATTCCGAAGGAGATTCAGGCGACGGACTGTTGCCGGCCAGGTCGACGGTGCGGATGCGAAGACGGTAATCCCGGCCAAAACGCAACCGGGGTAAGGTGCCTGGGACAATCTCCGACTGAACGTTTAATTTAAAATCCAGGTCGGGATCAAAGGCGTATTTTTTTGCTTCAAGGGTGCGCGAGTTGTACACGCGGTCGCGCTTTTCGTCAGAAGGGGCTGGATCGTCGTCGGTGTTGTTGATGGCGTATCCCGGCATATGGAGGGCCAGGCTCCACCCTTCCCAGCGGGCCAGGGTTTCGGGCACAAACAGGTCGCCGGGACTGTCGGGATCTTCGGCGGCCGCCAGCTCTATAAAACCCTCATCGGGAAGAATCTCTTCCACTTCGTGGGGATTCCCCTGCGGATCGTACCAACGGTAGTGGTCCTTTTTCCTGTGCAGGGAGTACCATTTTCCCGGTTTGTCGTCATAGGCCACATCCATCCGGTACCCCTGCACCAGGTCATCGGAGTATAACAGGATTTCGGGAACCTGGATTTTTTTGAGGTCCAGCTCGCGGGTGAAGAAACTTCTCATTTTCAGAGGTTCCACTCTCAGGGAAGGATCTGCCTGGCGGGAAGGAAGGGAAATGGCCAGTTTTTTCAGGTCGGGGATAAGTTTCAGGTTGGCCGTGATTTTGGCATGGAGCTGTTCGGCCATGCCGTTACGGACGATGGCGATACCCGCGGAGCGCATGGCGGGGAGGCCTTCTTCGGCGGGAGCTTCGGGTTCTTTGGGTTCTTCAGCGGCGGCAGGCGCGGAGGGTTGCACCGCTGCTGCCCGGTTGGCCACCCCGGCCGCCCTCACCTGCATGGGCGTGACGGCAGCCATTTGCGTGAACCGGATCTTTTCCTCGTAAAAACGGGCCACCTCCTGCACTTTCGTCTCGGCCATGTTATGCGTCTTGATGGCGGTACCATCGGCATCGACCTGGAGCACCTCGAATGCCGGGGTGTTTATTTTTACAAAACCGTTGCGGAAGAGGGATCCCGGTTTGTCGGCCGTATGGAAACCGGTGGCCGTCAACTGAAAGGCCGTGGCCGGCACCGAAATCTGGGCATCGTCGTCCTCCAGATCGATGGAAGCGGGGATCATGCGGATGCTTCCGGAAGAGGGAATCCCGGCCGCCGGAAGGAGAAAATCGAGGATAAAACCGCATTTGCGCATCAGCTGCGGGTAATTGGTGAGGACCGACAGGATGTCGTGAAAGTCGAATTCCGGTTTCTGAAGAGGTGGGCGGGCGATTTTCCTTCCACCCGGTTCAAGTTTATGGAAGGTGCGGAACTGACCAAAGTCGAGGCGGGGATCCATCTGCGGGGAGAAACGGATGAATTTCTCCTGGCTCAGGCGCGTTTTTATCTGGCGCGAAGGCTCTTCCTGCCTGACCATCATCTGCGGGGCAGTGAGGTTTCTTACCTGGCGGGCATTTTCACCCGCCTGCATGATCCTGGCCGTGTCGAGGGTGATGCCCGAGAGGGGGGCAAAGCGGGCCGCATCCAGAAACTTCTCAGGTGACACCCCCCGGGTGGGGGATTCCACCGCCACCCGGCCATAGTTTTTGAGCATGAAGTTCTTCACATGGACGGCCGGAAAGGAGACGATCCGTTTGATATCGGGGGTGTCTTTTTCAGGACCTTTTACCCTGATCTCAGGCCTGAAAAGCTGGCGGTAGAGATCGGGATCCAGGTTATTCGCGACCAGTCGGGCTTCTGTTTCGGTGCCGTTGCTCCAGCGAAAGACAAATTCGCCGGCCGCCATTTTCTGTGGCCAGTCCAACAGATCGGGGAATTTGCCGAGGGTGGTCCCTTTGACCGGGTTGAGTCTGACCGATGCGAAGACGGAGAGGCGGAGAGTGGGGGTTCCCTCTATGTCGGTTCTGCCGGCAGGCAGCGTGGTGAATACGATTTCCATGGTTATTTGGCTAAATGTGGCACTTCATAGGGATTATTCTTCGGCATAGGCCAGGCAGTACATCTGCCAGTGGTCGGCTTCCATCATCTGTGCAAAGGTGGGGTCGGCATCGGCACCTGCCAGGGTGCGGCGTACCGTGCAGGAGACACTTTTGCTGAAGCAGAAGATTTCAATCTTGACTTTCAGGGTGGCTTCCCCTTCGAGACGGTTGACTTTGTCACTCGACACATAGGTGAGGGCGAGGTAGAACTCCAGGGAGACAGTGATGATGCCCAGGATGGAGAGCCTCCCGTTGATGCGGATGTAGCCGGTAAGGGTGACCTGGTTGGCTGCCATCTCATATTTAAAGTAGAAACCTCCCATGATGGATACCGATCCGGAAGCCACGCCGATGTCGAGGGCGGCAGCGGCCCCGAATTCAAAGGCGGCTTCCACCGATACCAGTCCCTTCAGGGAGGTGGTCAGCAGGAAATAACCCCCTCCGCCGTAAATCATAACGGTAAGCAGGAAGGGATTCTGGCGGGTGCAGAAGTTGAAGCTGAAAGTAAGGGGATCGCCGGTAAAGGGCAGGTTGACGCTGGCCCCCAGGCTGATGTTGGAGAGGGTGCATACTCCCACGGTGACATTGGGAATCCCGATGTTGAAGCCGGCGGTGATCCCGTTTGAGGCCAGCTTCACATAAGGGCCGTCATCCCCGAAACCCGAGGAGGGAATGACATTCTGAAGGCTGTTCACAAAGGAGAGTTCCCCTGAAAAGCCGACCGGTGGTGATCCCATGTCGACCTTGACGTCGGTTTTTCCGGAAGTGCCCGTCTTGAACTGCAGGTAGTTGAAATTAATGGACAGGGCTTTGAGCAGTTCAATTTGGAAGTTGTTGAAGCGGGCGTTGCCGTTGAGTTCCGGGGCGCTGGCCGGATCATAGGGCTTTTTGACGGTGGTGGTGATTTCCAGCGCCTCTTTGGGCTGGTCGACCTTAAAGGCGAGGATACCGCCGATCTCCTTGTTCTTGAGCAGGTCGGGCTTCCATTTGTATTCGGCGTAAAAGGCTTCTTCGGTAAACCAGCTCTTGAAGTTGGGGATTTTGGGGATCTGGCTGTTGAGGGCGTCCAGGAGGGCGGTCACCTGCTGGCTGATCTGGGTTTTAAGCTGGGCGATGGCCTGGCTCACATCGGTGCCCAGGCGGAGGGCCTCCTCCTCTTTAAGGAGGATTTCGTTTTTCAGACGGGTAATCTCATTGCGCGCTTTGGTGACCGCCGTGATCATCGGGCCAAAGCTGCCCTTCAGGTCGGGTTTTCCCAGCAGTTCAAAGAGGTCAATGACGCCGAAAATCTTGGCGGAAGGGAGACTGCCCACGGCGGCGAAGAAGTCGGAACCAATGAAGTCGAGAATTTTCATGTTGTCGAGGCTGCCCCCGACGGGCCCCTGGAGTTTGCTGAGCCCTGATATGACCATGTTGGGTGAAAGGAAGCCTCCCGCCTTGTCGCTGCCCCCTGAGAAGTTGACGGCAGGCTGGTTGGTCACCCGGGCAAAGACCATCCCCTCATTGTCGTCATCTTCGAGGCCGATGGTCACCGGATCCTTTTTGCCGGTCAGTTCGTTCACCTGGCTGATGAATACCGAGGCTTCCTGCATCACGGGGTGAAACTTAAGGTCGCCCTCCCCCCTGGCAGGGTAATGGGTGATGCCGAAACGGAGCGATTCGGTTTCAAAGGCGGTATCCCCGTCGACCAGGCTGGGCGCATAGGCCACCTGTTGCCCGGTGAATGGGGTCAGGTTGATATCCTTGTATTTTCCGGTGTTGCCGTTGTTCCCATTGTAGACGCCGGCCAGGGATTCCACCTTTTGTTTGTCGCGGGCCGTGACATTCTCGACAAAGGCCAGAGGCATCCTGATCTGGTGTTCTTCCCCCTCCTTGTCGGTAACGGTAATATCAAAGGGAAAGCCCTTCCCGCCTACCATAACGTAAAATTCATAGCTGGAGGAACGGCCGGGTTTGTTGCAGGGATCGCTTTTCCCCGGTAACTGGATGGGGATCAACTTCTTACCTGTGAGGTTCAGGTTCCCGGCGAGGTTCAGGTTTTCCGGTTTGTCGATATTGGGCGTTTGGGTAGTTTCGATCCGCACCGCCTCAAAGGGAAACTCAATAAATTTCCCTTCCGGATTCTCACGCCGGTAGATGACCTCCTTCTGGAGGACGACGATGTACATCCGCATCATGTTGACGGCGGCCTTTTTAGGGGTGTTGAATTTCCGTTCGGTGACCTTCACCAGGGCGGCGCGGTGGCCGAAGGGAACCAGATAGCCTTCCCTGACGATCTTGACGTAATGGTCGCGCCCCAGGGTAGCCAGGTGCTCCCATTCGATCACATTAAGATAGTTGTCGGCAGGAGTGGGCACATCGAAAAAGGCATGCCAGTCGAGGTACGCGCCCAGGGTGGTGAGCATCAGGTTCTTTACGGGAACAGGAATGGGCTGGAACCCCTGAATGTCGTAGTTGGAGGTCGTGTGGACCAGTTTATGGCGGTCGTTGGCATCGAGGGAGGCCTGGAAGGGGGCGTCGATGGGCGCGCATCCCTTGTAATCCTTATTGGCATCGAAAGCCCAGAGGGCTCTGATGGTCTTCAGCCTGGCGAGCAGGGTGGGGGAGATCAGCCCCTCCCTGGTTTTTACCCCCAGGATGGTGTGCCACAACTCGGTGACCTCCCCTTCGGTGGTGTTCAGGGGATCCAGCACCCTCACCTGGGCAGAGATCACCTCCTGAACAGGTTTTTCCTCCCTGATGTTTTCACACTTTACTTCGATGCGGTGGATGAAGCCGTTGACCTGGTTGGGGGAGATGAACATCAGTGCAGGTGCTTCGATGGCGGTGCTCAATTCGGGCACCGGTCCCACCTTCATGTCGATTTTGAGTTTGTTGATGTCAAAGGTGGGGCTCAGGGATTGCATCGCTGCGGGAGCCAGAGAGAGGTGGAGTCTTTCCTCGCGGTAGGCTTCCCTTCTGTCGGCTTTATGGCGGGCAAGTTCCACCATTTTGAGGGAGTAATTCCCCCCGCGGGAGGGAAGTGTTGAAGAGATTGTCCTGGAAGGAACTGCCGGAGAGGGACTCCTTTGGGTGAGGGTGCCCGTTCCAATGAAGTGGTGATCGGCGGCGGAGATCACCTGGGGCAGGCGGATCCAGGCCCGGGGATGGACCCGCAGCGAAAACCGCGACCAGTCGAGGAGGGTTTCCACAGTCAGAGGAAGCCCGGGATGGTTCTCCTCCACTTCATACACCAGCCGGCTTCTTCCGGCCCGCAGATGTTTGGCGGGGAGGGTGATCTCCTCGTTACCCCCGGTGGTATCCATGGGGGTGGTCTCGAAGAAGGCCTGTTCCAGGGTATGCTGACTGGGAAAACGGACCACGATGATCCCTTTCTCTCTGGGGTTGGCCAGTTCCAGGTAGGGAGCTTCTCCCCGGTTCGAAAAGGCAAAGTTGTGAAACTCAAAGTCGAGCCAGATGAGGTCTTCAGGTCTCATAAAGCGTATGGTGATGGCTTTGTTGGGCCGGAAGCGCACCTTGTCGAAGTCCACTTCCACCTTGGGTTCGGCCCGCTGTGGGCGGCGAACCGTATCCTGCTGCGGAGTGACCCTTGTGCCGGCCGGAAGGGTGATCCGTGCCCGCCGCACGGGATCCTGCGGCTCCTGTTGTTCGCCAGCTCCCGGTTGGTCTGCCGGAGAACGCTGGTTCCCCGGTTGTATGGTGGCAGGGGCACCTGTGGTCCCGGGTTTCTGCTGGTTTTCTCCTCCGGAATCTCCCGCAGCAGGCTGACCGGCTGGCTTCTGACCGGCAGGAAGGGTGATTCTCCGGTTGATTGGCACGGTAGTCCGCCTGACAGGATCCTGGTCCTCAAAGAAAATCTTCGGGGAGTCGCTGAAGACGGTGGGGCGGGAGGCTACCCCTTCTATGGGCGGGCGGAACGCCTTCAGCCGGGGCTCGAAAAGGATTTCCTCCACCTGGTTTCCGTAACCGAAGGCCTCCAGATCAGGAAGATCAGGATTGCCGGCGATACGGAAGGATCCGGCACCGTTGGTGACCCACTGGCTTCTCCCTGCCAGGGAGGCACTGGCATAAAAAACCGGACTCTCCTTTTCCCCGGAAAAGGCTACAAAAAGAAGCTGGTCGAGGGCAATGGTTTCCCCGGCAAAACCGGTATAACGGAGAACCTCTCCGGAGGGTTGGCCCCAGAGCACCCTGACGGGGCGCTCCCTGCTGGTCATTCCGGAGAAGAGATGGAGGTCTCCGCGGCCCTTTTGCAGGGTAAAAGGTTCTCTTTCGCGGTATTTCATGAGGGAAACCAGGGTATTCCATCCGTCGAACCCCGGCAGGGTGACTTTGGTGCCGGCGCTGCCCACCCGGTGAAGGAACGCAAGCTGATTCCCGTTGAAGGGTTCCAGAAGCAGCCTGTCGCAAAGGAAGGTCTGATCGTGGTAGCGGAGAATGACCTGCTGATGGCCGGAGAGGAGCATCTGCCACCGGTGGTTGATTTCAAGGGTGAAGTTTCCCTCCAAATCCAGGGAGAGTTCCTGCTTCTGCGTATACAGGGAGTGGTTCAGGGTACAGGCGTAGTTCAGGTGGACTTCCCCGTCAAGAAAACGGGTGAAGTCCACAATGGCGGTCTCTTCTCCGGGATTCATGTGTGTTTCGAGGAGCCATGCTCCGTCGGAATGAAAAATGTGGCCCTGCAGGTCAAAGGTCAGGGAAGTGCCCGGCCAGGTTGCCCCGGAGAGGTGGAAGCGCCATGCCCCCTTTTCCTGGCTGTGCGTAAGGGAAGCGCCCTTCCCGAAGAGGGAAATGGCCACCTCCCAGGCCGGTAACCCGTGACGGAAAACCCGCAGAAACCCTTCGCCCGTTTCGATGGTAAAGGGCTGTTTGACCAGGGAGTGCAACAGTTCCACGGAGGGAGTAACGGCGATGGCTCCCAATCCTAGGGTTTTGACAAACTGGCGGCGGCTGGCGACATTCCGGTGGGAGGCGGGAGTTCCGCCGGCAAACCGGCGCGCTCCCTGCAGATTGAAATGACGAATCTTCATTTGCGTATACTGTTACGTCGATAAGCTTCATTCCGTGAGACTGGTGCAATGCCCTTCCGGGATATCCGCTGGTCTGAGTTAAAGCCGGCAATTTGGGCATACCATGGACACGGTGATGAATAGGTGTTCTCAAGTTACGCCATTTCAAATGAACTATAACCAGTAAAAGATGTTTTTTTTTGTTAACCGAGGTGATAGCCTTTGCTGGTAAGTTCGGTATGGAGATACCTTACATACTCCTCCTCATTGAGCGGATAGTCCCAGCACCCCATGCTGTGGTAGATGTTCCCTCCGAAACCCGATTTAAATTTGTAAAGGCCGTAAAGGGGATGGGAGGGATCGGGATTGGGAGCCACCCCGAACATATCATAGCCGGTGCAGCCCCTTTCCCTGGATATTCTGATGGCCTCCCACTGAAGGGCGTATGTGGCCATTTTGTTCCGGCCGGCGTCGGAAGAAGCGCCGTAGAGATAGCACCCGCGGTTTCCGGAAAGGATCAGGAACAGGGCGGCCAGGGGGGTATGCCCCTCTTCAGCGATGAGCAGGTGGACTTCGGCCGGTGAACTGGTGCTTTCTGCCCGGGCCTTGAGGATCGCTTCGAAATACTTCACGTCGTTCAATGTCAGGCGGTTTCGAATGGCTGTTTCCCGGTATAGCTCATACCAGGTATCTATACTCTCCAGTCCGGCCGACCTGACACTGACCCCTTTTCTGAAGGCCAGTCCGATATTGTAACGGGTTTTGGGTTTCATCCTGTGCAGGATGGTTTCCAGTTCCGGTTTCAGATCGATGAATATCGTATTTGCTGGCAGGATATTGAAATGGGCCTTACGGAAGTTCTTCCGGATGGTGTTGAAATTGAAGCGCAGTTCGCTGAAACCCCTTTGCGGTTCACCCAGCCAGAAGCCTCTGTCGTCATATCTTTCTTCTTCCCTGGCCCACCAGGACTCCCAGAAGAGGTCATACCTGACCGCGATGCAATGGGCGGGCAGGAAGGAGCGGAGCGATTCGGTAAGTTCCTCAAGGAAGGGACCCTGGGCCTCTTCGCCGGGTTCCAGTTCAGGGCCGTAGGGCACATACGCCAGGGAATGGCCGTTCCCCAGTGGCATGATCAGCACCAACAGATCGGAATGGATGTGCCCGCTCAACGGGGAACCAGTGAACAATCCCGAACGGTCCGACCTGAAGTCGATGGCCAGGGAGGTGAGTCCCAACTGGTTTTTCACATCGGACCAGAAAGCAGTCTGCTGGAGGATGGGGGTACGGTACAACTCCCGCGTCTCCTTACGCATAATTTGGCTAAGCATGACTCAAAAAACTGCAAAGGTACCCTTTTATTTACTGAAATACAAAATGTTAATCCTGGCTCAATTCCCCGGGGATGTCCTGGCCTGGCTGCCAGCCGGACATGTGACTGAAGCGAGGATGCAACTGCCGGGGATGCGTTCGTGGAACGGATATGTTTTCCCTGCAGGGCAACAGATTACGTTCACTCTGGAAATGCATCAGCTCCTGTTGGGAACGGAGAGGGTTGCAGATCCAGGGCGTTCCGTCAGGGGCGGATCACATTCTGCGGTTGACCGGCCAGGAAGGCGCGGAGGTTATCGACGGCGATGGTAATCAGGCGGGTACGGGCTTCGAGGGTAGCCCATGCCATGTGGGGGGTGATAAAGCAGTTACGGGCGGTAAGCAGGGGGTTGCCCGGAAGGGCCGGTTCCGTGGTGAGCACGTCAAGGCCGGCGCCGGCGATGATTCCTTTGTTGAGGGCATCGGCCAGGTCGGCTTCATGGACCAGGGGCCCTCTCCCGGTGTTGATGAGGAAAGCCGAAGGTTTCATGCCCGAGAGAAATC
The DNA here is from genome assembly GCA_012729335.1 of Bacteroidales bacterium. Lineage (GTDB taxonomy): Bacteria > Bacteroidota > Bacteroidia > Bacteroidales > Prolixibacteraceae > UBA1413. The sequence continues at coordinate 100,706 of JAAYDJ010000010.1, forward strand.
CGTGGTTGACGAACTCCCTGTTTTCATGGGAAAGCGGACAGTTGATGCTGACAAAGTCGCTTTCACGGGTGAGTTGTTCCAGGTTCACCTGTGTAGCCCAGGACGGGGCATCTTTAACATGGCTTCTGTTGTGAAAAAGCACCCGCATCCCGAAGGCATGTCCCAGCCTGCCGACGTGGCGGCCAATTTGGCCAAAACCAATGATGCCCAGCGTCTTTCCCGCAATTTCGCACTGTGGCGTACTCTGATAGCTGAAATCGGGGTGGCCGGTCCATTTGCCGTTTCGCACCTCGGTGGCATGCAGTTCCACCCGGTTGGTGAAATTGAGGATGTGGGCGAAGACCATCTGCGCCACGGAAGCCGTACTGTAGGCGGGGATGTTGGTGACCACTATGCCGGCATCCGCGGCTGCCCCGATGTCGACCACATTGTAGCCCGTGGCCAGCACCCCGATGTAACGCAATCCGGGGATCTGCGACAGAACCTCCCGCGTCAGGAGCACTTTGTTGGTGAAAACCACTTCCGCCCCCGCAGCACGTGCCACCGTCTCCTCCGGAACCGTCCGGTCATAAACAGTCAGATGGCCCAGTTGCGCCAGTCCATCCCATGTCAGATCCCCGGGATTGAGGGTATATCCGTCCAGTACAACAATTTCCATATGAGTGTCCGTGATGAGTAAAACGCCAAAACTACATTTTTATCTATAATATCGGTTTATGAGCGTCTCCGGAATGGCAATAAATTGAAGCGAATCATAAAAGCTGTAAATTAGGGACGCGGAAATTCCAACTAAAAACTCCGGCTAATGAGAATCCTGGTACGTTTTACAATAAGCGTTCATCTGCTTTTTCTTTTATTATTTTTCCCGTTCACGGGGGATGCGGGAGTTCCGGGCCCCAGGACCCCTGAACAAAAAGTTCTGAAAAAGCTGGAAAAATGGGTCTCTCCCTTTCCGGAGTGGAAGCATACGGGGCGTTTTGTCCCAGATTCTGTATCGCTCCACACGGGTGCAAAACGGTTGGAGGTTTTCTTTACACCGGCGCTTTCCCATATTCCTGTCAGGGAGGAGCATTTAACCCTGCTGCGCCGGTCGCTCACTGATCTTCTGGGAAGGAAGTACCGGGGTTATACGGTGGAGATGTATGCCGGAAGCCGGAGGGTGGAAGATCTGGTACCCAATTTTTATAGGGAATCGCTTGCGCGTGACGTGTCGCGGCAAAAGAAGGAGGGGAAGGAGATGCGGATCCCGTTGGTGCGCAAGGCCGGTGGGCGCCCCCCGGAAGCGGGACTTTACAACAATAACATTGCCTTGTGGAGCAGTCACGGGTGGTATTACGAGTCGAAGCTCGACCGGTGGGAGTGGCAGCGCGCGCGGCTCTTCGGCACGGTGGAGGATGTCTATACCAAAGGGTATGTGATCCCTTTCCTGGTGCCGATGCTGGAAAACAGCGGGGCTACCGTTTTGCTCCCTGTCGAGCGGGACTGGCAACCCCGGGAGGTCATCGCAGACAACGATGCCGGAGCCGTAAAACGTGGAAATCATGATGCCTTCATTCAGAAAGGAGGAATTATTCTTCCACAGGACAGGGAGGCGAGGGTAATTCCGGAAGGTTTTATGTTAGTTGATACCCTCTTCCCCGGGCAGAATCCTTTTCAGATGGGAACTTCGCTGCTCTATGGGGCCATCCCCGCAAGCCGCGACGAGGTTTTCTTTTATGGCTCGCCGGAACCTGGCGAATATGCGGTTTACCTGTCTTGGCAGCGTTTCCCGGAGAGTTGTCAGGAGGTGGGCGTGACTGTCCATTACGATGGAGGCAGCGATACCCTGCAGGTGAACCAGCGGATCGGGGGAGGTACCTGGGTGTACCTGGGCACTTATCTTTTCGGAGGTGACAGGGGGCGCGGTACTGATCCGGAGTTTGCTGCCTCCGGAAGCATTCTGGACACAAGCGGTTCCGGCGGCAATAAGGATGCCGGATCTCCGATTCCTTCAGGAGAAAAGACGGATTTCGAGGGGGTATCCGTAAGCCTTTCCGGGAAACCCGGCGAGGTGATATCGGTCGATGCGGTCCGTTTTGGCGGAGGCATGGGCAGTGTGGCCCGGCGCCCGGCCGATGCCGTGATCCCCAACCAGAAGTCTTTGAGTGATGGAAGCGCTCCATCGGGGGAGGTGGCTGCCATGGATCCCGCCCAATTTTCCTGGAAGACCAGCGGCAAGTCGAGGTACCGGGAGGGGGCACGCTATTACCTGCAGTATGCAGGATTCCCCGATACACTGGTATACAGCCTTAACGAGGGTAAAAACGATTACAACGACGATTATATGTCGCGGGGAGAGTGGGTCAACTACCTCATGGGAAATCCGTCCGGTCCCACCCATCACAGGAGTGCCGAAGGTCTGGGGATTCCCGTGGACCTGGCCTTTGCCTTTCATACCGACGCGGGGATCACTCCCGGTGATTCGGTGATAGGAACCCTGGGGATTTACAGCACCTGGGCCGACCAGGGGGTCTTTCCTGACGGGAGTTCCCGGATGACCAGCCGTGACCTGACCGACCTGATCCAGACCCAGATTGTGGAGGATGTGAGGGCTTTGTACAAACCTGACTGGACCCGCAGGGCCTTGTGGGACCGCCAGTATTCCGAGGCATGGCGCCCTAATGTACCGGTGATGCTGCTGGAACTGCTCTCACACCAGAACCTGGCCGACATGCGCTATGGCCTCGATCCGCGTTTTCGCTTTGACGTCAGCCGTGCCATTTATAAGGGAATGCTTCGCTTTCAGGCTGTCCGCGAGGGGAGGCCTTATGTGGTCCAACCCTTGCCGGTTTCCCATTTCGCCCTCCGCCATAAGGATGGGGGAATGCTGGAACTCTCCTGGGAACCGGTAGCCGACCCTCTGGAGCCTGAAGCCATTCCCACGGGGTATAAGGTGTACCGCCGTTCCGGAGACAGAGGATGGGACCAGGGTGTGAGGGTGTCCCGGCCATCCCTCACTCTCCCCCTTCCGGCCGGAGATACCTCCTGTGATTTTAAAGTGACCGCCCTGAATGGCGGCGGGGAGAGCTTCCCGGGAGAAATTCTCTCAGCAGGTTTCGTAGAAAACTCCAAAGGGACGGTGTTGATCGTCAATGCGTTTGACCGGGTTTGCGGTCCTGCGGTTTTCGATTCCCCCGAAAGGGCAGGTATCGAATGGTGGCACGACCGGGGGGTTCCCTGGTTGCGCGAAACCACCTTTATCGGCGACCAGTATGATTTTAACCGCAAAAAACCATGGACCGACGACGATAATCCCGGCTGGGGTAGCAGTTTTACCGATATGGAAGATCTCCTTTTTCCCGGGAACAGTTTTGATTTCCCGCGGATCCACGGGAAAGCCTTTAACAAGGCAGGCTACAGCTATGTGTCGGTGAGCGACGAGGTGTTCGCCCGGGAAGATTTTGACGCTTCCGGGTATGCGGCCGTCGACATTCTGCTGGGGGAGGAAAAATCCACCCTGTCGCTGAAGGATCCCGCCGTGACTGACTTTACCATTTATACTCCCGGGTTTATGCGGAAGATCAGCGAGATTGCCGGAGCCGGCGGGAATATCCTGGTCACGGGTGCCTATCCCGGAACCGAATTGATGGAGAGCGGGGATTCTCTTGCCCTCCGTTTTGCCTATGAAAAGCTCCATTTCCAACCCCGGACCGGCCATGCTTCCCGGACCGGCCATTTCTATCCGACCGACTACGGAAAGGAGTGGTTTACTGTCCGGGGTAAATTCAACACCGGGTACTCCCCGGAAATCTACGGGGTGGAATCGCCCGATGGGATTGAACCGGCCGGGAAAGGGGCCTTTACCGCTTTCCGCTACGGGGATAACCACATCAGTGCCGGCGTGGCCTGGAAAGGCCCATACCGTACCCTGGTGCTGGGATTCCCGCTCGAAACCTTAGAGGATGAGGAGACACGCGTCACGCTGGTGAAACAGATCATGGATTTTTTTGGATCACATTGACCCTGAAAGTGGACGCAGTGGAGGATGCTTTAAATCAGGTTGGTTATGCAGGGCAGATCCGATGGCTTGGGAAACAGATGAAAGAGCTTGTACAGTTAATTTAAGAGGATTGATATGAATAGTCGTTTGAACCCAGTTCTCCTTCTCTTCCTCCTGGTTCCGGGGACCTCACTGTCTGGCTTCGGTCAGTCCGGATCCCCGTTTCATCATGCCTTAAAGGATAGCGAGGGGGCGATCATCCGCACCGATACCACGCAGAAAACGGTGAGCCTGGTTTTTTCAGCCGACGAATTCGGGGAGGGGGCGGTCAAAATCCTGGATGTGCTTCGGGATCAGAAGGTGCCGGCTGCTTTTTTCCTTACCGGTAATTTCCTGCGGAATCCCAGGTTCCGCGAGGTGATTGAACGCATGAGGCAGGAGGGCCATTATCTGGGGCCCCATTCCGACAGGCATTTGCTCTACAATGCCTGGGAGAAACGGGATTCCCTGCTGGTGACCCGTCGGGAGTTCCGGCGCGACCTGCGGATGAACCTGCGGGAGCTGCAAAAAGCGGGAATCCCCCGCCGGAAAGTCCCTTATTTCCTTCCCCCTTATGAGTGGTATAATTCCAAGATTTGCCGATGGACGGAGGAAATGGGTCTATGGGTCCTCAATTTCACTCCCGGCACGGGCACCAATGCCGACTATACCACCCCTGACATGGCCTCCTACAAAAGTTCGCCACAGCTGATGGAGCGGCTTCTGCGCTTTGAGGAGACCCATCCCCTGGGATTGCGGGGGGCCATCCTGCTCATTCATCTGGGGACCCATCCCGACCGGACCGACAAGTTCTACGACCGGCTTGACGACCTCATTCAGGAGCTGAAGGCAAGGGGGTACAGGATGGAACGGTTTTGATGCCGGGGGCAGGGCCTTGCTTCCGGCCAGGCAGGTCAGGGGCAAGGTCCGGAGTTGGCGCAACATTGCGGCAGATAGAGGTCAGGAACAAGAGGCTTCGCCCAGGTTAAGGTGAAGGTAAGGCAGTGATGGAGGTCAAGGTCGGGATCAAGGATAAGGTTATGGTTGATCAAATTACAAAGAAATGAAACTGGAAGATTTCGGATATAATGAGCAGGTTGAAAAACGAAGGGACGATCATCACCTGAAGGATTTTGACATCGGCAGGGTAGTGGCGGAACATAAGGAAAGGTATACCGTCATCACTGAAAAGGGGGAATATGATGCCGAAATAACCGGCAATCTGAGGTTTTCAGCAAGAGGGCGCGAGGATTTTCCTGCCGTGGGGGATTGGGTGGCGCTGACCCTCTATGACCCTGATTTTGCCGTGATTCACGCCGTTATCCCCCGCTTCTCCCTCCTTTCCCGACAGGCAATCGGTCAATTCGGAGAGGTTCAGGTCATCGCCGCCAATATCGATTATGCCTTCCTGGTCCAGGCCGCGGACCGGGATTTTAACCTCAACAGGCTTGAAAGATACCTGACCATATGCTATTCCTCAAAGGTAGCTCCGGTGATCCTGTTGACAAAGACGGATCTCATCCCGGGAACTTCCCTGGACAAGATGATGGAGCAGATCCGTGAGCGAATAAAAGATGTACCGGTTTATGCCATCAGCAATGAGACGCAGGAGGGATACGAAACCTTAAACGGGGTGTTTCAAAAGGGCAAAACCTGTTGCATGCTGGGATCTTCGGGAGTTGGTAAATCGACCTTGCTGAACAATCTTTCCGGAAGGCACCTGATGGAAACCGGTGCCATCAGTCAAAGTACCGGCAAAGGCCGGCACATTACCAGTCACAGGGAGCTGACCATTCTGGAAAACGGAGGAATCCTCATTGATAATCCGGGCATGCGGGAAGTGGGGATTGTGGATCCGTCAGAAGGACTGGAAACCACCTTCGATATCATTTACCATCTTTCGCAGGGATGTAAATACAAGGATTGTACGCATAACCGGGAGGAGGGATGTGCCGTACTGGAAGCCGTTGAGAAGGGCATGCTGGACAGGGCTTTGCTGGAAAATTTCCACAAGATGCAACGGGAAAGGAGTTATTTTGAAACTTCCGTTTTTGAGAAGAGGAAAAAGGAGAAGATTTTCGGCAAGATCCTCAAGGATTACCAGGACAGGGATATCAAAGGAAAAGGGCGCTGATGAAAGGCTGAAATATCCCGACATCAGAAGTGCCCTGACCTGAGTGATAAGCCACTGGAGTATGGCATCTGTTTACAGTACGAATCCTCAGAGTGAAACAAATTAAACACAGGATCAATGGTCATGCGAGAGGTAACACGGAGATATCTGCCTGATTTCGGCCAGTTGCTGAAGGTGCTTCGAAGGGAGAAGGCCGGCCGGCCGGTGTTGTTTGAGTATTTCACCAACAATGGATTGAATGCCCTGCTGGCCGGAAGGCCGGGATTTGTGCCTTCCACGCGGGATGAGCTTTTCCGGATGACCATTGATGCCTTTCATCATGCCGGATATGACCATGTCACCATTCCGGCGCGGTTTTTCAGGAGCCTGAAGTTCGAAACGGCAGCCCATGAAAAGAAAGCCTCCCTGTCCCAGAATGCCGGAGCGGTGATCACCTGTGAGGAGGAGTTCCGCAGGTATCCCTGGCCCGATGCAGAAGAGGGGGATTACGCTGTTTTTGACCTGTATGCTGCCATGCTTCCTGCCGGAATGAAGTTCATCACGCCGGGGCCGGGCGGAGTGCTCGAAAATGTGACTGACCTGGTAGGATTCGAGCGGCTTTGTTATATGATTTATGAGGAGCCGGAACTGGCTGCGGAGATTTTTAATGCCGTGGGCAGCCGCCTGCTGCAATATTATGAGATCTGCTCCTCCTTTGAGAGCGTCGGGGCGGTGATCGTCAACGACGACTGGGGATTCAAGACCCAGACCATTTTTGATCCTGACCATATGCGGGAGCTTGTTTTCCCATGGCACCGCAAAATCGTGGCGGCGGTCCATGCACGGCATAAGCCCGCTATCCTTCACTCCTGCGGAAATATCTACGGCATGCTGGAGGAGATCATAAACGACCTGGGCTACGATGCCAAGCACTCCTATGAAGATGTGATCCTTCCCGTGGAGGAAGCCTGGCTGCAGTGGGGCGACCGGATCGCTATCCTGGGTGGCATCGACATGGATTTTCTGGCCACACGGACACCGGAGGAGGTGGCCGCCAGGGCTGCCCGGCTGCTGAAACTGACCGGATCAAAAGGATACGCCCTGGGATCGGGGAACAGCATCCCGCCTTTCATTCCTGTGGAAAACTACCTGGCCATGATCAACGCAGTAAACGATCTGGAATCCTGAGTCTGGAATCCTGAGTCTGGAGTCTGGAATCTGGAGTCTGGAATCCTGAGTCTGGAATCTGGAATCTGGAGTCTTGAGTCTGGAATCCTGAATCTTGAGTCTGGAATCTGGAGTCTTGAGTCTTGAGGCTGGAATCCAATTTGTTCCGCGGAATCCGCAATCTGCCGCTTACCTCCCCCTCCACCTTAATCGGGTCAGGGCAGGAATATTTTCAATGCCTCCCTTCTTGCGGAGGTACCCAGGCTCAGTATATAGATTCCGGAAGGAATGGTGCTGCGGTCAATTCTGGCATGTGAGCGCGCTGCTCCGGAAGTGTGGATCTGAGACTGCCACAATTGTGCCCCTTGAAGAGAGACCAGGGAAGCGTAGATCAGGGCGTGATGGTTTGAATTGAAACTGACATCTGCAAAGGACCGGTCTGCTTTCAGGAGTTTAATGTCATAAACACTTCTCAGGCTGAGAGGCGTCAGTTCCGCATGGGTGGCCATATTCCATTCAAAGCAACCCAAGTCGGGTTTTGGACCGAAAAACGGCAATCCGACATCGACGCCGGCATCCAGCAGGTCACTTCCGGCAGCCAGCTTCATGAAAGGGAGTTCCGGCAAGCTGCCGTCGGTTTTCCTGGGGCCTGAAACCCCGGTAGTGTCCAGGCTTACAAAATCAGCAGCTGTGACCGTTACGCCTCCATTCCAGCTGTTGGCTTCCTGGATGACAAAACTCCCCAGGCTGATCTTATTGCCCTGGGCTGCCAGGCTGTTCTTCACCACCGCCTGTTCTCCGGCCGGAAGCACGGCAGGGATGCTGAAATCGTTGCCCTTGTTGCGAAAGGCTGTACCATTGAAAATGGTCATGGATCCTTTGTTGTTGTTCTGGTCGAAGCCTTTTGATTTATTGTCAAATGCCAGGCAGTTTTTGACGATAAAGTGGTGTTTTAATGTTTTATCATCACTGCCCCCCATTTTGAATCCATTCCCATTGGCCTGGGATCCGGGGTCGCTTCCATCCTTCAGGTAACCGTTCCTCCAGGTCCAGCAATTCTCCAAAATGGTCGAGGCATTATTGCCGTTCCTCAGGTAACCGTCCCATCCGTCATCGCAATTCTGCCAGGCCCGGCACCCATAGAAATAGTTGTTGGTGCCCACGTCCATTTTTGGAGCAAACCCATCGGCATCGCCATAGTCCGGAGGATCAGCGTTATACCATGAATCGCAGTTGATAATCTGGTTGTCATGGGCCCCAGCACCCAGTTGCAACCCTGTGTCTTCGTTTTCCGAAAATCTGCAGTTCTCAATCAGGTTATATGCTCCTCCTGATATGATCATGCCATTGTCGCCAGCCCTGGTGATGGCGAGGCCCCTGATGACCCAGTGGTTGCCGGTCAGCGTGATCCCCCTTTTCCCGGAGGCTGTTCCCGAAAAATCGAATACGGGTGATTCCCCCGGCCATGCCAGGAGATGGATTTTCTTCTCCGGCGTTCCGCTTTTAGTGATACTGAGGGTCGAAGAGATGGTGTAGGTTCCTCCCCGCACCAGGATGGTGTCGCCGGCGACCACTTTGGCGATGGCCTTGTCGGGCATGCGCAGGGGAGTGTCAGGTGAGGTGCCATTGTGAGCGTCAGAACCGCTGGGCGAAAGGTAATAGACCGTTCCGGCTGATGCTTTCAACAACGACACGAGCAGAAGTAAAAGGATGGTTCTTTTCATCAAATCAGGATACAGGCGCAAAGTTAAGATTATTTTGCACCTCCATCCGTCAGTAGACCAGCTCTGCTTCGTTTTGCCACGGAGTTCATCCGTCAGTAGACCGGCTCTGCTTCGTTCCGCCCCGGAGTTCATCCGTCAGTGGACCGGCTCTGCTTCGTTCCGCCACGGAGTTCATCCGCCAGGTGACGGACTCCACACTTCTCTGCCTTAACCTCAGCCTCAGCCCTGACCTCAGGCTAACCTCAGCC
>JAAYDJ010000011.1 GCA_012729335.1 Bacteroidales bacterium
ATTTGAAATCGACGATGAAAAAGTGATGGATACCCTGATCAACCGGAGTGAAACCTTTAAACATATTGTTAACATTGAAAATATTGAATTCAAGCAAGTGGGGTAAAATCACTTGCGAAACTTAAATCATGTATATTTATTAATCTCGCTCATCCCAATAATTCCCTAAATAACCTCACAACTTCGCAACCCTAAAACTTCGCAACTTCACAACCACACTACCCATCACAACCCTACAACTTCACAACTTCACAACTTCACAACCCCACAACTCCACAACCCCACAGCTCTTTTGGTAAAACAAATCCCGTTCACTCATCATTGATTCCCTACCTTCAGCAGGTCTCCCGCCTGGTAAATCTGCATCTGCACGGGAGAGAAGGGATTCAGGCTTATCTCTATGCCGTTTTCAAGGTTTTTGAGGGTGCTTTTCTCCAGGTCGAGAAGAACCCGGTCGCGTTGTTTCAGTTGGAGTGGTGAGAAGTCATCAAAGGTGAGGATGGGAAATCCGGCATTGATGGCATTGCGTTCATAGATAGCCCCGAAAGAGCGGGCAATGATGGCCAGGTTGCCCAGGGCGCGGAAACAGTCGACCGCCTGTTGGCGCGAGCTGCCCGCCCCGAAGTTGCTGCCTGTGAGAATGATGTCACCCGGCTCAGAGCGCGAAGCGTAATCTTCCCACCCCTTTAGGTTGCCGAAGGCATGAGCCCCCATTTCTGCCAGCTCGGTGATGGCCAGGTGGCAGTTGTGGAAAATCATGTCGGTGTCAATGTTATCTTCCATAACCAGCCAGACCTTCCCTTCAAGAAGGGTCGGTTTCCGGTTCTTTCCTCCGGAATCCCCGGCGTGGCTCTCAAGTGACGCGGAAGTTCCTGAAGCTGCTGTTTCTGTGCCTCCGGAAGATGTAGCATTGCCACCGTCCGGATTGACGCCAGGTTGGGCCGGTTCTGCCTGACCTGTTCCGAAGAGGGCGGGTATCTCCGGAATTTCCGCGGAGGTGGTGATATAACCGGCGATGGCGGAGGCGGCTGCCGTGGCCGGAGAGGCCAGGTAAACCTCTCCCTTGCCCTGTTTGCCGGCGAAATTGCGGTTCCCGGTGCTGACGGTCACCTCACCCGGACCGTTTTGTCCGACCTGTCCCGAGGCGCATCCGGCACATCCGGCATTGCTCACCAGGGCGCCGCTCTCTTTGAAGATGGCCAGCAACCCCTCCTCGAGACAACTGTTCCAGATCTCGTCGGTAGCCGGGACGATCTTAAGGACCACACCGGGGGCCACTTTCCTGCCTTTGAGGAGGGATGCCGCCAGCCGCAGGTCTTCCATCCTGCCGTTGGTGCAGCTTCCGATAAAGACCGAGTCGATTTTTCGGCCTTTGACCTCTTGTACCGGGACCACATCGTGGGGTTTTCCGGGAAGGGAGAGCGCCGGGAGGAATTCCGCCAGGTCGAGGGTGAAGGTTTTTTCGTAGCTGGCTTCCGGATCGGCGAAAACGGGGGAGAATTCACGCCCTGACCGTTGATAGCAATAAGTGAGGATCTCCTCGTTGGGGGTGAAGAAGAGGGCGATGGCGCCCATTTCAGTAGCCATGGAGGAGATGGTGATCCGTTCATCGAGGGTCAGCCGGTCGGCCTCATCCCCGTCGATTTCGACGGCATAGCCCAGCAGGCTGTTGGCGCCGAAGCGGTGCAGGAGGTTAAGGACGATATCCTTGGCATGGAGGCCGTCGGGGCGTTTCCCCGCGAGGGTGATCTTCACGGAGGGGGGCACCTTGAACCAGATGGCGCCCCGTGACCAGACAGCGGCGATATCGCGGTCGCCCATGCCCTGGCCGAAGCAGCCGATAGCCCCCAGGATGTTGGCATGGGAATCGGTCGACACCAGCGTATCGCCCGGCAGGGCCAGTCCCTGGTCGATGGCCAGGTGCGTACCGATACCGCTGTTGAGGTCATAGACGGGAATCTGGTGCTCGCGGGCGAAAATGCGACAACTCTGCTGATTGGCGGCATACTTCTGGTCCGATCCCGTGGGGTTGCAATCGAAGGTAAACCAGGTCTTTGCAGGATCGGCGATCCGCAGACCGTTGTCAACCAGGTTTTTGACCACGTTAGCACCCCCGAAGTCGCGGGCCAGCCGCACATCAATCTGCACGTCCACGATTTCTCCCGGCACCACCTTCTCCCGTCCGCTGTGCCGCGCTATTATCTTCTCAATAATCGTCATCATCTCTATGATTTATTTATTCTAATCTTCTGATCTTCTGACCTTCTAATCTTCTTAAACGGTTAGTCTCGATTTAAAGGGAAGGAAGGTCATAAAGTCGGCATGGTGGACGATGTAGGCTTCGGTAGTGCGTTTCACCAGGTCGCCTTCCCCGGCATGGGTGGCTATGATGTGACACACTTCCGGCGGGATGCCACACTGTTCTGCCAGGGAGACCCCGCTGAAGGGGTGGCGGAGGTACTGGCCATATTTTCCCTGGACGGCATTTCCGTTTTGGTCCAGTTCATATTCCAGCAGTTTGCCCACGTCAGCAAGAATGGCCCCGGCAATGAGCATGTCCATGTTGACAGGAAGTTCCCCGTGGTACATGGCATTGATGGTATTTCCGGCATCGCGGGCGATGTGGACCACCGACCGTTTGTGGTCCATGAAGGTGACCTTCAGGCCGGGACCGGCCAACAGAGTGAAGGGGATTCTTTTCAGGTCACCGGGGGTAAGCACACTCTTTTCGAAGGCCAACTGCCATACGCGGGCAGTATTCTCCCGCAGGTCAGGGTCGCTGATCCACTCTAGTTCGGGCCATAACGAAACTACTTCATCATTGCTCATAGGTATTATTGTTTTAGATTGTGTTTGTTAAACACGGATTTATATGAGGTAAAGCATTATTACCCCTTTTTTAATATCCAACGCTTTAAAAAATAAGAAGAAACAAGAAGAACTCCTCCTAAAATTGCACCAATTCCAATGTTAGTGTAATCCTGAAAACAACCATATATGCCAATCCCAATAGCAAAAGGAGCAAACCATACTGAATAATCAATTCGTTTTGGTATTATAAATAATATAATTTTTTTAAGTGATTTCATTTTTTTTCTTTTTGTGAACAGTATATAAAATCCCTAAGTGGTAAAATATCTAGGGATGTAATTTTTAATTAGCACCATGCGTTTGGACCAGCTCCAATACAGGAAATGTAAAGAGCTCCAATAGCATCTGTTGCATACATAAACAAAGCAGCCTGCATATACCATTTGTTTATATGAAAATAATCGAGAGTACAATCGACGCAACCCATATAGTCTGTTTGTTGTCTACAACAATCTTCTTTTGTCATTATTTCGGTTGCATGACCTTGCTTTAATCTTTGACTTAAGAAAACATTGTCATTAAAATTATTTAATACCTAAAAATCTAATATAATAAATTGCAAAAGTGGTGTAGAATGTTTATTTTCAAGCTGTTGAAACAAAAAAAGAAACAAAACTAGCACCACTTCCAGGATGAAAAATACGGATAATATTTTA
>JAAYDJ010000012.1 GCA_012729335.1 Bacteroidales bacterium
ACGGCGTTCAAACAACAACTGGCGAAAACAATTACGCTCTCGCTGCATAACCGAACCAAGTAGGTTATCTTAATTCCGGCACAAGGTGCCGGAACGGGACGTCACCCCGGAGGTCACGACTTCAGCCGTCCGGACCCGGTGGCGCAGCAATTGAAGGATAGTTCGCGGAAAGCTCCGGGCCGCGGGCGAAAATAAGGAGATAAGGTGCAGGTAGGTGGCCCTGATCCGGCCTGCACTCGAAAACCAAGTCGGGGATAAGCATGTAGAAACCATATGGCTTCCCCGTTTGGACGCGGGTTCGACTCCCGCCAGTTCCACAACGTAGGCTGATTATCAGAATATTAAAACAGATTTAGCGAACATTTAGCAAACTGTTGAAAAAAAAACAATTTTCACTTTATCCGATTATTGATTAACTTTGTTTTGTGATCCGTTGCCATGGATCATATTTGAACACATAGGGGGCGGTCAGGGGGCTGCCCCTTTTTTGTTGGGGAATAAATCAAGATTCAATATTTTGCCCCCCAGAGGCGTTTTAACGGCATTTCCCTTTTTTCCGGTAGTTGGTACCGTTTTTAGCATTATTCTTTTAAAATGGCCCTCGTGGCTCAAAATTGGAGGCAATAAAAAACCCTGCCGCACTGACAGGGTTCATTTTTTCATTCATGGAGTATTCCGGTCATTATTCCCTTTGCATGATCATTTTCTCCTTTTCTTCCTGCCGTTCATCCAAAGTACCCTGATAATCCAGAATTACCCCGGTGACATGGTTCAAAAAAGCCAGGCCGAAATCAAAATCTTGATCAATAACAACCTGATCCCCTTTGCCGTATCGGGTCACGACAGTAAACAGTTGTGCAATCATGCCCTGAACACTACTCAGACCTTTGGCCACATCAGCGGCGGAATCTCCAAAACAGACAAAGGAATCCATGAAGGTTTCCGCATTCTTCTCATTTCTCTTTTCCATAACGAATAATTTAAAAGTGAGTTAAATAAATCAATATCGAATATTTCAGATCAAAAAAAACTACAGTTCAATGTCGACCCTTCTCCCCTGGGGGCCGTCAATGACAGTAAATTTCACCTTCAAAATCTTCTCCAGGCAGACGGCATGGACAAACAAGATATCATCAATGTTATCCTTTGCGACAATACGGCCATAAGTCGGAAGGGAAATGCCGATCAGTCCGGCCAGTTCCTTCTGAGTATATCCCGCCCGCTTGCGGGCAATTTCCAGTTTTTCAATATTAGTTAGTTCCATGCTGAAGGCTTGTTTCCCACCCACGGCGGAAAGATTCAAAGTTACGGTATCGGCGGCGGCCAAAGGCTTCAAAATATTCCCCCTCCAGATTCTCATAACAATCCCGGTGAGTTATCGGTGAACCTGATTCCCTGGCTTCATTCAAGGTTTCGGCGAACACCTCAAAGAATCCCCTTTTGTCGATCATCCGGATTTGCCTTTTTGTAACCTTCATTCTGATCTGATGGTTTTCCCACAAAGTAAAGTTTTTTATCTCAATATTGATATATTTATTTTTTATGCTTTACAACATAAAAAATGACCCAGGGGGCTATCTGGATCATTTTAACCTGGTCAGTGGAATTGCCTCATAAGTTCGGCCAGCTGATCATCTTCCTGAATTGGTGCCTGTATTCTCAGGCGGCTGACAGGGGTAAAACCGAAGTCCGCCCCTACCCTATTGACAATATCGGCCATTTCCTTGTAAAGCTTCAGATAAGGGTTTGAAATATAGGTGGTACCCTTTTCAGTCACCACCTTGACAAACTTCTCTTCCTTCACCTTCTCAACACATTCAAAAAGCATATCCAGGGAATTGGCGTAAATGGTCAGGGCTTCAATATCTAACTCTGTTAGCACACCCTGGGAAATTACCTGCTTCGCTTTTACTGTGAAAATCTCCCTGCCCCTTTTGGTTTGCAGGGCCTTGATCTTTCGGGCATCCACTGAAACCAATACCGGGGAAGATATTTCTTCCTTCATCCGATCGGCCCTGTCGGTGCCATGCAGTTTTCTCACTGCGTTACTGATGGGTTTTCTTCCTCTTGTCATTTTCCTTGATTTTGAATTTCCGTATTTTCGTCAAACTATTTTCGTGCCTTAGGTGCGGTCTTGCCATTTTACCTATAGAGATTAAGACCCCCCTCCCCCCCCTCCCTCTGCGGGGTGCTGAAAGCCAGTAAGAAGGCTCTTTTCTGATTCCTCATTTTTGTCCGTGTAAATTGCTCCGGTCGGCTCCAGAAAACCCCTTCTTTTTATGCCCTGAAGTCTGGGATTAAAATTCATGTTTAAACCCGCATACCCTTTTAGGTGGCCTTCTGAATGCTCTTTTTTTGCATTTCTTGAAGGTTTTGGGAGGCTTTTATCTGCGTCAAATATTACTGGGTTACTCATGTACTTCTCATCTTCCATGCTCAAGAAATAAGGCCGTGTGGTATCCGGAGAAGTATGCCCCAGCATTTTTTGAACCTCATACAGGGAAGCCCCTTTTCTTATGGCCCTGACCGCTGCCGTGTGCCTCAGTGAGTGGGCCGTTATGGTCTTTGACTTTAATCCGGCATTTGTCAGCCTTCTGTTGATGATCTGGGAAATGGTCTTGACTGACAGGCTCAAAACTTCCTTATGGCGGTGATCCTGGAATAACTGCGGGCATCCGTTCCCCCTGGCGGCCTGGTAACTCCTTATGACTTCCAGAATATTGGGGGGAATGTTTGAAATTGGGGCCTTCTCGAAATGTCCTTTTCTCTTAACATACAAAACCCAGTCCCCGGTTTCCGGCTTGAATTGAATATCTTCATCCAGGATTCCCCACACCTCGGAACGGCGAAGGGCAAAGATCAGCATAAAGGCAATTATTAGATAATCCCGCAATCCCTCAGGGGTGGACTGATCAAATGAAAAAAGCTTCTGAATCTGATCTTCAGAAAGGTGGCCCCGGCGGTGGTCTTTGTACCGTACTTTCACCCTAATCCCGGCGGCTATGTTTTCGCCTTTGCCGTTGGCTTCCATCCAGGCGTAAAAGCTGCGGACACTGGCCAGGTAGTTGTTTATAGTGAAGGGGCTTTTCTTCATGCTCTGAAGGTGGTTCCGGTAAGATATGACATTTGAACGGACTGGTCTATCTACAGGAACCCTATTCATTGACAAAAACCGAAACCAATATCGGACAGTATGTCTGTATTGTCGGACAGTGTTTTGTGAACTGGATTGATCAGCCAGCCAATCACTAACCAGCTGATCAATCGTTTCATGACTTCCCATTACATCAGGGTTTTGATATATGGGTCATCATTCAGATCCATTTCCAGAAGCTTCAGGGCGGCCAGTGCCTGGACTGATCCACTCCCTTTCCGGGTGCCGTTCATGACTTCCTGAATGGTTCTTTTTGCAGATTCCAGGTATAGGGAAAGTGATCTTTTTGAAGAATCGTCTTTTTTGTAATTGTCGATTACAAACTGTGCCACTTCTCCGGCCACATTTTCCCCTGTAATTGCTTCCACTCCTGAAAGTCCGGGGTTTCCATTGACCTCAATCAGGTAGGGTTTATTGTTGTCTTTGGAATCTCTCATGATATCCACCCCGGCAATGTGCATACGCAAAGCCTGGGCGGCCTTTATGGCCATGCTCTTTTCTTCCTCGGTTATTTCGACCTTCTCCCCGCTTCCGGAAATGGAATAATTACTCCGGAAATCCGAATCAAGGGCATACCGCTTGTATGCTATGACCTTCGGTTCATCCAGGTAAGCCCCAATAACCCAGATTCTCAGGTCATTGGCCGGTTTCCCGGAATCAATCGTTTGCTGAAGGATCAGATCAGCGGAAGCATACCGCAAAGCCCTTAATGACTGACTGGCTTCCACTTCGTCACGAAGTTTAAACACTCCGGCCCCCTGGCTGCCCTTCTGTAGTTTGACAATAACAGGAAGCCCCCCTACCTTCTCAATAGCCTCTTTGAAGTCGGTCAGTTTATGGGCCAGAATCTGGCGGGGTACCCTGATCTTATGGCGGCTCAATAGCTGCGAAGTGTTAAATTTCACGCTGCAAGCCTCCAGGCCGTAACTGCTGGCCGTGCTGAAAATTCCCAGGTTCCGGTTTATCTGATCCAACACCAACAAACCATAACCGAAGCCCCGCCCGCTTATCCTGGGTACCACTGCGGAATATTCCTTCAAGGTGATGCGGTGGCCGACCCCTTCCGATCTTTCATAAATGCGGTCATACCCCAATTTGTCGGACAAATAGGCGTAAAACTCATTAGGGTCTTTGGTTTCTGCAACCCAATCCCTTTTTTCAAATTCTTCTGTAAGCCTTTTTTGTGGCATACTGGAAAGAATCAACACTTTCTTTTTTTCGCTTTGAAATTCCATGATAAAATAATTTAAGATTAATAAGTATTAAAATGGATTATTTGACGATTCAAGGTATTGATCAGGGTTCCCGACCTCCGGAATATAGTTTCTGAAAGAGGTTGTTTCAGGATTGAAAGAAACTATGAAACTGCCGGTTCCAACATTCCGCCCTTTGGCAATACTGATTTTTGCCGTGCCGGTGGTGGGGTATGTTTCAAAGGGTTCATCATATTTCCGGTTATACACTTCAGGCCGGTAAAGCAATAAAACCAGGTCTGCGGCTTCCTCAATCTGCCCTGACCCCCTCAGGCGGGAAAGGCTTGGTTGTGGCCTTTCCGGGTGCCTGGATAACTGGGAAATGGCCAGAATTGTTATTTCCAACTCCCTGGCAACATTTTTAAGCTTCCGTGTTATCTCTGCTATCTTGCTTTCATCCGACTTTTTTTCATTTCCGGCCACAATCTGAAGATAATCCACCATAACCAGGTTAATTTTATGCTTCAGGTGAAGGCGGCGAATACTGGCACAAATGGCGTCAATGGAATTTATGGCCTTTTCATCATAAAGGATTGTTTTTTGCTGGTGCCTCTCCTTTGCGGATTCCAGAAGATTTAATTCAAAATCATTCAGGTATCCATGTAAAATGGTCTTTGTCGGAATCTTTGTTTCTGCGGCCAGAATCCGGGCGGTCAGTTGGGTGTGGGTCATTTCAAGACTGTAAGCGGCTGCCCTGGCTCCATAACTGTAAACGGCATTTTTCAGGATCGTAATCCCCAGGGCCGTTTTTCCCTGCGAAGTTTCACCGGCAATTATCCAAAGATCCCCCCGCTGCATTCCGTTGGTAAAGTCATCCAGTTTCCTGATCCCGGTTCCTATTCCGGTCAGGTTTCCGCCCTCCCGGTTCCGCCTGGCTTGTGAAATGACCTTTTCAATACTTTCGGCAATCGGTACCACATTGGCCGTTTCAAATTCCATCAGGCTCAAGGTATTGTTCTGGGCTTCATTTAAGAGGTTATACAGGTCTTTGGAAAGGTCAAAGGCGCTGCGATATTGCTGAAGTCCTTTTTGTGCCATTTCCCGCCTCTGGTAAAGATCATGCAAGATTCTCAGGTGGTGTTCAATGTTGGCTACACTGGCAATTTTACGAAAACATGAAGTCAGGTAAGTAACTCCACCAACCTGATCAAGCTGGCCGCCCTTTTTTAATTGCTGGGTGACACTGATCAGGTCGGGCGGAATCCCTGCCTTTGACAGTTCCAGGACTGCGGAAATGATCTGCTGATTCTCCAGCTGATAAAACCATTCCGACTTAACAGAGTGCTGAATGACCGCTTCCGATTCTGCCAGGAAGGCACCAACTACGGCAGACTCCAGGTCTGGATCATGGGGCGGGATATCTAAAAATTGGGGTTCCATCACATCAGGCTTTTTTCTTGGGTGAGGGTTTCAAAACTGTGGCCATTGGTAGGTTTCACATTCTTAATCCAGTTCCTTACTGCGGCCTTCCAGTCCACCATCTTATTTTTTCCGACAAACCAGCCCTTTGAAGTGTAGAAAGCTTCATATTTCTCGGCCTCATGGGTGGTGTTTATCTTTAGGCCTCGTTTAATGCTGAGTTCTGAAAAGTAATTTTGAATCTCCAAAAGGGAGGGCGGGGAAAACCGGCGGTTTTTCTTCTTTATACTTTCTTCTTTATCAGTATCAGTATCAGTATCAGTATCAGTATCGGCTTTTTTGGGTTCTTTTGGGTTACCAAATAACCCACTGGGTTTTTTGGGTTCTTCTGGGTTATTTCTCTTTCTCCCTCCCTTTAATCCGTTCTCCCTGTTTCTGTTACATACCCTTTCATACTTCTTTGAATCTCTTTCAAACTGGCTTTTCATATACAAAAAAGCAACTTTCAAGGCAGGGGTAAGTTCCGGAATGACCCCAGAAATCTGATATTCATATATAGCATCGAATAACATTCCCTTTTCTTCCAGGGTCATTTCCTTTACTGGCTCGTAAAAGGAATGATAAAGCAAAAAACTATCTCTATCTTTCATGGTTTCCGGTTTACCGTGTCCAGGTCATTTCTATCTCATTCTTCCGGTTCAATACCTCCGGCAGACTTCCGACTAATTCACGGCACCAAGCGTTTCCGTGGCTCATTGGCGTACTTTCGGAAGTGGTGATTTTCGTTTTCCTTCGGGTATGGTCAACGAACAACTGAAAATCCGGGGTTTTCATAGGGATATCGGTTTAATTGCAGATTCAACTTCCGACCTCTTGTAATAAACTCGGTTCCCAAGGCCATAGGCTTTGAGTTTCCCCCTCTTTGTCCAGTTGTGGACAGTGGACAGATCGACATTCAGGAGGTCTTTAACCTCGCTTCTGGTCAAAAATTGGGTAGGTTCCTTCGGCTGAAAATCGGCTTTAAGTTTGCTAATTTCAGTCCGGACTCCGGAGAGAATTTTTTCCTGAAGTTCTTCCGGAGTAATCTGAATAAGTTGAATTGTGCTTTGCATATCATTGAATTTTTCATTCTCTGACAGCAAAGGTCTGGGGGGTGATGTTCAGTCCCAAGAACATATTGTTCTATTAACCGAACAATATGATTTTTTTTTGAGAAATAGTGTAACCTATTGTTATTTAACTACTTCGGAAATTAGGAAAAAATTTCTTTCGTGCCTTTATGTACTTATCTTCCCTCCCTGAGGTTTTTACACGGTAAAAAGATTCAAGTTTGTCCTTGTTTTCAAGATCAGAAAGTTCGGGAAAGGTACTTTGTAAAAAACTTAAAAACTCTTTCATTCCTACACCTTCATAAAGAAAACCATCATCCAACATTTTCCTGTAGATAAAAGAGAATCCGAAGTAAGGATGTTCAGTTGTAAGTTCATCCACAAGATTATTAAAAAGGTTCCAGGATTCAACACTAACAAAAATACGTTTGTTATAAACTGGTTCTTTTTTACTGCCTCCTTGCTGATTTTCTTCATGGCCGTTCAAACTCGGTACAAGTCTATTTTGTGCCTTATTTATGCTTTTCCGAATGATCCCAAAATCTTCCAGGCTCAAGTAACCAACATAATCTCCATATGGCTGAATGTTTCTCATTTCCATATGAAAATCTTTGTAACCTGGACAGTCCGGATTCAAACCATATTGTGAGGCCCAATAAGATAAAAATTCGTGCATTAAATTAAGGTTTGCCTGTCGGCAGCCCTTTATATATTCTTTCGGATAGTACTTTAATTTCTGGGCCGATTCATAACCTTCAACAATTCCTTCATAAATGGCTGCTTCCCTCCCCTGGTATCCCAAAACAGAGGAAATTGCGTTTAAAATTATTCTCTTGTGATCCATGGCGTTTTTTTGGGGGTTATTGTGCCTGTTTGATGATTGTCATTTGTGGTTCCTTTGCAGCCTGTAGGGATTGTTTTCGCCAATATTCAGCAATTTGGACAGCATAATCATTTGAAGTTTTCCCGATATACTCTAAAAACTGTTGCTCCGTGCTGTGTGCCGTTATGCTGATAAGTAAGGCGGTCGGCAGTTCCCCGTAAAAGTTGGTGGCGAAGGAACGGCGGCAAACATGGGAAGTGATAAGTTCATATTTTGGGTAAATGCTATCTACTTTCCTGAAAGTTTTTTCCCGCACTCCGGTCAGTTTCCCGCCCTTCACTGGCTGTGTGATCCCGGCAAGTTTGCAAACGTCTTTTATATACTCATTGAATCGCTGGTCACTCAGTTTATAGGGGAAGTTCCCGCCGTACTTTTCAATAATTGCCTTTACTTTCGGGTGAAATGGAATAGAAACATTTTTTCCCGTTTTCACTTGAACCAGTTCAATCATTTGCAGCCCCGCCCGGGTGACGATGTTTTCACTGGTCAGGGTCAGCAGATCGGAAACCCGCTGTCCGATATAACACCCAATTACAAGCCAATCTCGAGCGTTTTCAAGTGCCTGGCGGGTGAAGGTCGTTGCCTCTATTTTTTCAATCTCCTCAAAAGTCAGGTAAATTTTATCTGACTTCTCCGAATAATTCTTCACCCGTTTAAGTTGGGGGCTGACCTCCATCCCGTTGTATTGGGCATCCATACAAACGGCCTTCAGCAATTTGATATAATGCCCGGCGGTGTTCCCTCCTAAGATATCGACCTCACGAAGGTATTTCATAAAGTCGTTCCGAAAAGTGGGGTTCACATCTCTAAGAAGGTAGGTTTTCTTTGTGTGCGACTGGTAAGATTCAATTTTCCCTTTCAAAGCCTCGTACTTCTGAACCGTGGCACGGGTGGCACCCCTTCGCCCGCTTTTAAATTCTTTAAAGGGCAGATTGTCAATGTACTTCTGAATGTATACGGTGAGGCGGTCGGCCTCGGTTATCCGTTTTTTTCCATTGAATGCGTCAATCTTCTCCCCCAGCCAGTCCCCGGAAGGTTCCCCCCCGGCGGAAGTAAGTTTGTTCAGTTCATCCTCAATAAAGGCTGCCAGTTTTTTCAGCTGGTTACTCAGCAGCTTGTTTGCCTCGTCATTTTGCTTCGGGAGTTTTTGGGAGTCACTCCAGTCGGAAGGTGAGACAATAAATCCGGTCTTTCGCTTGAATACTTTGCCACGGGAAACAGAAAGACTCAAATAAATGTTTGCCGGGTCGTTTTTGCTCTGAAGAAGAAAAGTTGCCTTTGCCATGATAATTTTATAAATTTGAACACGTTTACAAATATAAGAATTTTAGTAAACCGTTAGCAAACCGTTTTACAATTTCTTTCAACTTAGTTAAATTTACATCAATGATAAATAGAAATGAAATATCAATATTTACAAGGACTTCCGGAGTTTTCGCCAGTGTTTTCAACAGTACCGGAAACAAGCAAAATTGGCGGAATCGACTCCCGCCAGTTCCACATATTTTAAAATCATATGCCTGAACTTTGCAGATTTTTGGGGATAGTGATTTTCATGAACTTTAATGAGCATAATCCGCCACACTTTCACGCAAAATATGGCGATTATGAGATGACTGTTGAAATTTCCTCCGGAATAATAGAAGGGAAATTTCCGAAGAGAGCCCTTAGCCTTGTGATGGAATGGTTCGAAATCCATAAAGAGGAATTGCTTGTGGATTGGGAATTATTAAGGACAACTGGTGAGTTTAACAAAATACAACCCTTGGAGTGAGCACCATGATACTGAATGTTATTTCGGCAGAATACAGAGGAGGTTTTACGATTTTCCTCTCATTTAACAACGGGGAATCATTTCTGGTTGATCTGAAAGAAACCATATTTAATGATCACCGCAAGATATTCGAACCATTAAGAAATCTGGAATACTTTAGAAATTTTCACATCAGATTAAATACTATTGTATGGGAGAATGAAGCTGATTTTGCACCGGAATTTCTTCTTCAACAAGGGAAAATGATGGCCAGAAGACACTCATTGAATGCCTGACATTTATTAAACAGATGGATTCATTTTATACCTCTTCCAAAGTCAGATTTTCCCCTTTCAACAAGTGGATCTTTATTATTTTCCTTTTGGGATTGACTGCAGGGTGGCCCGTTTTTGCCGCTGCACAGCCAGGCCTTAACCAGACCGATGCCAACGGCATGAAACAGGGCCCCTGGGAAAAGAAATACCCCAATGGCCGGCTGATGTACCAGGGTTCCTTTCATGACGACCATCCCGTGGGCACCTGGAAGCGGTGGCACGAGAGCGGCAGTCTCAAAGCCATCCTCATTTACAGCCCCGTCAGCGACACCATCAAAGCAACCCTTTATGAGTCGGCCTCCACGCCCGTGGCCCGCGGCCTTTACCTCGGCGAAAAGAAAACCGGCACCTGGGAATACCTCAGCAACGGCCGCACCATCGCCACCGAGGAGTTTTCCAACGGCCGTAAAAACGGGATCTCCCGGAAATTCTATACCTCCGGAGAATTGCTGGAAGAGTCGACATGGACAGACGATCTGTTGGAAGGCCCCTACCGCGCTTACTTCACCTCCGGAAAGCCCTTCCTCGAATGCCGCTACAGCAAGGCAAAACGCGATGGCCATTGTATCAGCTACTACCCCTCCGGGGCAACAGAAGTCCACTCCCTCTACCTCAATGATCTTCCGGAGGGCACCTGGACCTTTTACTCCGAAACCGGAGGAACCCTTTACACCCTTCAATACCGTCAGGGCAAACTTCAGAACCCGGAAGTGCTCAGGGAACTCGACACCCAAAAACTTCAGGAACTCGAAAAACAACGCGACCGCCTCACCGACCCGGAGAAATATTTGGAAGACCCCGAAGGTTTTATGGAAAGAAAGCGTTAATTTGGTCTGCCTGACCAGCACTGACCTGGCCTTTGACCACCCCCGGGGCGCTGAACCTGCGGGGAGCCACATAGCGTGGGAAGAAATCAAAGGGCATCACAGAGAAGGGGCCGGCAGGGAGAAACGAACACCATCTTAACGGTAAAACCAGATGCATCAGGGAATCAGAATTTTCCTACTGGCTGTCATTTCAGGTCTGCTCTGCGGAACAGCGGGGGCCCAATCGTTGTGGCGGGTTGACTTCCGCGACAAGGCCAACCATCCCCTCTCCCTGGAGCGCCCTGAGGAATTCCTGTCGGAGAGGGCTCTTCAACGCCGGGCAGCACAAAATATCCCCCTTGATGAGAGCGATCTTCCTGTTCACCCCGCCTATGTCGACACACTTGCGAGGCTGGGCGCCATACCCGTGAACACTTCCCGGTGGATGAACTCCCTGACGGTATACCTTCCTGCCGACTCCCTGGCCACCACCATTGCCTCTCAGGGTTTCGTCGCAGCGGTGGAATGCACCCGACCCGCCACACCAGCCGCAAAAAGTGCCCGCAACAAGTTCGGAATACCAGGCGAGCCACTGCCCATAGACACCTCGCGCTATGGCGCTTCGGTTTACCAGGTGGGGCAATTGAACGGACAGGCCCTTCATACCCGGGGATATAAGGGCAAAGGCATGATGGTGGCCATCCTCGACGCCGGTTTCTACATGGTCAACACTTTGCCGGCCTTCGACTCCCTGCGCCTTGGCGGCCGCATCGCCGGGACCCGCGACATGGTATGGCCCCCCTCTGACGTCTACCAGGAGCACACCCATGGCATGATGGTCCTCTCCACCATGGGAGGCCTCAAACCGGGCGCCCTCATCGGCACGGCTCCACACGCTTCCTACTGGCTTATCCGCACCGAAGATACCCGCAGCGAATTTCCAGTAGAGGAGGACAACTGGATCGCCGGAGCCGAACTTGCCGACAGCGCCGGCTGCGACATCATCAACTCCTCCCTGGGCTATTCCACTTATGACCTCCCGGAACTGAGCCATTCCTTTGCCGATCTCGACGGGCGGACCACCCGCGTAGCCCGGGGAGCCAACATGGCCGCCGCCAAAGGCCTGCTGGTCTTCTCGAGTGCAGGCAATGAAGGCAACAAAGCCTGGAAAAAAATCCAGACCCCCGCCGACGGCGACAGCGTCATTGCCGTGGCTGCCGTTGACCGGTATGGGGTCAAAACCTCCTTCAGTTCCGTGGGTCCCTCTGCCGATGCAGAAGTCAAACCCACCCTGGCGGCCATGGGCCAGAACAACGCCCTGGAGGGAATCAACGGCCAGCTGACCTACGCCAGTGGTACCTCCTTTTCCTCGCCGGTACTTGCCGGCATGGCCGCCTGCCTCTGGCAGGCCCGCCCCGATGCCCCGGCCTACATCATTAAAGAGGCCCTGATCCGCAGCGCCCACCAGTTCCTCTCCCCCGACTCCCTCCTCGGCTTCGGCATCCCCGACATGCAAACCGCCCTCGACCTCCTCATCACTTCCATATCTGCTCCCGCAGCCCCCGGAAAAAAATGGTCCCTCTACCCCATCCCCTTCCGCGATGCGCTTACATTCTTCCATTCCGGAGAAGACCCGGGCGAAACACACATCGAACTTTTTTCAATCACCGGCCAGCGGCTGTTCCACACCCTTCTACATGACCGGGGACCCCACCGGATTGCCGGACTGGGGCACATCCCCGCGGGGCCCCACGTGGTGCGCATCTCCGGCAAACACGGCACCGAAACCCACCTCATCACCGGAGGAATGCCCTGAAACTGCCCCCGCATGGAAAAATCACCCCATGGAAATATGACCCTGCTGGAACTCAACACCCTGATCAGGAACACCCTCCAGGATGCCTTTCCCTCCACCTTATGGGTGGTGGCCGAAATCAGCGAGATGAAAGTCAACAGGTCAGGCCACTGCTACCTCGAACTGGTGGAAAAAGACGAGGCCACCGACGAGCTCACAGCCAGGGCCAGAGCCACCATTTGGTCTTACACCTTCAGAATGGTCAGGTCCTATTTTGAAACCACCACAGGCCAACCCCTGGGCGAAGGGATTAAAATCCTGGCCCAAGTCTCGGTGGACTACCACCCCTCCTATGGATTAAGCCTCAATATCAAGGATATAGACCCCACTTACACCCTGGGCGACCTCTCCCGGAAGCGGAGGGAGATCATCCGTCGCCTCGAGGAAGCGGGGGTGTTCCATATGAACCGGGAACTGCCATTGCCCCTGGTACCACAGAGGATTGCCGTCATCTCCTCAGCCACGGCCGCCGGGTATCAGGATTTTGCCGACCAGCTCGGCCGCAACGCCTACGGGTTTCATTTTGAACACCGCCTCTTTGAGGCTTTCATGCAAGGCAGCGAGGCCGTCCCCTCGATCCTCGCGGCCCTCGACGCCATCTTCCAGGAGGAGGAGGCTTTTGATGCGGTGGCCATCCTCCGCGGCGGAGGCTCCCAGGCCGACCTGAGCTGCTTTGACCATTTCGATCTGGCATATGCCGTGGCCCAGTTTCCTCTGCCTGTGGTCACCGGCATCGGCCACGAAAAAGACGAAACCATCGTCGACCTGGTGGCCCACACCCGTCAGAAAACCCCAACGGCCGTGGCCGAATTCTTCATTGCGGGGCTTCTTCGTTTTTCGGAACGGCTTGAAGAGCTGGAACGGTCGGTGGTGGCGGCCACCCGCGAAATTCTGGAAACCCGTGAAGAGGAACTCGAAGGGGCCACCTTCCGTCTCCGGGGAGCCTTTGAGAGGCATACCCGCCTGGCAGAAAGCCGCCTGCGCAGAGGGGGACAACGCCTCCTCACAGGCAGCAGCCGACTTCTTTACCGGGAAAAGCAGGAACTCCACCGCCACCGCTTCCGCCTTTCCGCCGCCACCTCCGGAATCACCGGAGAGGAACGTCACCGCACCAAACAGGCCGAAAGGGAGTTGCGCCACGCCATCCGCCGCCTCCTCGGGAAGGAGGAATCCACCCTGGGCCATCTCTCCTCCCAATTCCGGAGGAGAATAAGACAGAAACTGGCCGACAACCGCCGCATACTCGACCATGCCGCACAAACAGCCCGCATGCTCGATCCCGGGGAAATTCTCCGCAGGGGCTTCACCCTCACCCGCCAGAACGGCAAAACCCTCCGCTCGGCCGCAACCGCCGACCCCCACTCCCCGCTGACCACCCTCTTCGCCGATGGCACCACCCAAAGTCAAATCATTAAAACCACGCTGTATGACCACCCGGAAACCCTCCTACCAGGAGGCCATGAATGAAATCGAGGAGCTTCTCGCAAAAATAGAAAGCGACGAACCCGATATCGACGACCTGGCTGAAAAAGTGAGGCGCGTAGCCACCCTCATCCGCTTCTGCCGCGATAAACTTACCAAAACCAGCGAAGAGGTCGAAAAAATCCTCGGGGAAATGGAAACGGAAGAGACCAACTGACAGGATCAGGAAAAAGAAGATGCCTCAGGATCATGACGACATATCTCACAAATGCGGGGAGATGCCGCCTGTAAACGGCAACCGGCCTCTTAAACCGGAGGATCCTGCCGGAGACAGGGACTATTCCGGCGGCAGGGACAAGCCCCCCGGGAATACTGGCACGCCCGGCCGAGGGAATGCTTTCCTGTCTCAGTCCATGGGTGGAAGGTCAGGGTTCAGGCTCCTTTCCCTGTGGGGTTTCTTCTCTGCCCTCATCATCCTGTGGCACCTGTTTGCCAACACCGGATTCTTCGGATACGATGACCTCCAGTATGCAGAGGTGGCCGCCCGGATGGTACAGGGCGAGCCCGACTGGAATGACCATTTTTCATTCCGGTGGACCGTCACCGGTGCGACAGCCCTCTCCTACCGCCTCCTGGGCATCGGCGATACCGCATCGGCCCTGCCGGCGATGTTCCTCTCCCTGGCCACCCTTGGACTCATCACCATCACCCTGCGCCGGCATTCCCCCATGACCGTGGCTGCTGCCCTGGCTCTCTTCACCCTTAACTTCTGGAGCCTCTTCTACTCCGATAAACTCATGCCCGACGTCTATGTCGCCTTTTTTGTCACCGCCGCCATCCTGATCTACTCCCGCGTTTCCCGGAATGGCACCTCGACTGCATCCCCTGCCTCCCAGGCTCAGGTGACTTCCGGAATTCTCTTTGCCCTTGCCCTGACAGGGGCTTTCCTCTCGAAGGAAACCGTGGTGCTGGTGCTTCCCCTCCTGGCATGGTGGCTGATCAGGGATCTCATCCGGAACTTTCGCCACGGCGGACTCCGGCGCTTCTGGATCGCCGCTGTGGCCACGGGTCTGCTTCTCCTGGGCGGCATCCTCCTGGGTACGGCCCTGCTTACCGGCGACCCGGCAGCACGCATGACCGCCCTCCTGGGAAACCGCTATATCAGCTTTTGCGATTACGCCAGCCAGCCCCTCCGGGAGCTCCTCATCCGCCTGTCATACGGACTTGCAGCCGACTTCACACGCCAAGGCATGATGGCCGGAGTGATCCTTACGCTTCCGGCCCTGCTTCTGTTCCGCTCCCTTCACAGGAAAAGCCCGGGAACCAACCCACTATCAGCAGGCCACCCAAACCAAACCGCAAACGAAAAACTCCGCTTTTTTGTGACCACATCGGTGATCCTTCTCCTCTCAGCCAATTTCATGTCCATCACCCCCTGGGCCTATAACCCCATGTGCACCGATCCCCGTCATTTTCTGTTCCTGATCCCCACCCTGGCCATCGCCGGTGCCCTGGCCATGGAAACCTGGCACCACCACAGGGTTTACTGGCTTTACACCCTGGCCATCACCCTGCTATTCAGCCTGCTGATTACCGCCGAAAGGAGCCAGACCCTCTTTGAACAACTGGTCCCACTGGCAGGCCTTTCGCTCATGGGTGCACTCCTCCCCCGTAAGGCCCGCCTGAAATGGTTCCCAACGGCCGTTTTGCTCCTCATCCTCCTGCTGGCCGTGAAACCCCTTCATTATCTCCCGTACGCACAAAAAGTGGGATACGGCGACCAGAAAGCCTTCATCCACCGCCACCTTCTGAACGGAGCATTCGCCAGAATATTCACCGATGAGGTCCAGAAACGGCTCATCCGTTTTTACAAAGGATTCAGTCAGGCTCCTCCCGAGGTTTTCAACTGGGAGGAGGCTTTAAAATTACCCGACAACGACACGGTGCGGATCGCACTGCTGACAAACCGGCATACCGCCTACCTCAGCGGCGGGGAACCCGGGAAAGATCCCTGGATGGCCACACGACCGGAACTGACAGCCGCAAAAGTGGTTGAAGAGGAGGCCCTGGGTCTGGCGCTTTACGCCTGCCAGGGATGGGTGAACCCCCGGCTGAAAGCCGCATTCCATCATGATTTTGAGAAGGAACACCCCCTTTGGTCGGGGGGCAGGGTGGGCACTCCGGAAGAAGGAGCCGCCTCGGGCACCCGCTGCGACATACCCGATGAGTATTCAGCCACCTTCCGCATTGCCACCGACACGCTGAAACTGACCCCCGGAGGCCACCTGTTGGTCACCTGCCGGTTTCAGTTCCGCACTCCGGAAAAAACAGAGGCCGTGGTGGTCATTTCAGCCCCCTCCACCGGGGAAAAAGAACTCTGGGAAGGGATCCCCCTCTTTCCGCAGGTGAGGGCCTTCGGCACCTGGAGTCCCATGGTCTTCCACCCCCTGCTGGAAACCAATCTCATCAGCCCGGGATCTGAAATAAGCCTTTACATCTGGAACCTGAAAAAGGAAATGATCCACATTGACGACTGGGAAATCCTGCTGTCAGACCTTCCACCCCCAGCCACCACCGACCACGACTGACCACCACCAGCCACAACCGGCTATAACCAACCACAAGCGGACACTATCAGCCACAACTGACCACCACCAGCCACAACTGACCACCACCAGCCACAACCTGCCACAACCAACCACTACCAGCCACTACCAACCACTACCAGCCACTACCAGCCATTACCAGCCACTACCAGCCATTACCAACCACTACCAGCCATTACCAACCACTACCAGCCACTTCCAACCACTACCAACCACTACCAGCCACAACCAACCACAAGCGGATACAATCAGCCACAACCAACCACAAGCGGACACTATCAGCCACAACTGACCACCACCAGCCACAACCAACTACAATCAGATACTATCAGCCACAACCGACCACAAACGGATCCTTTCAGCCACAACTGACCACCACCGGCCACCACCGACCACAATCAGATACTATCAGCCACAACCGACCACAAACGGATCCTTTCAGCCACAACCGGCCATAACCAGCCACAACAGACCACAATCGGATACAATCGGATACAATCAGCCACGACTGACCACCACCAGCCACAACCGACCACAAACGGATCCTTTCAGCCACTACCAGCCACTACAAGCCACAACCGACCACAATCGGATACAATCAGCCACAACCGATCACCACCAACCACAACTGACC
Source organism: Bacteroidales bacterium (assembly GCA_012729335.1). GTDB lineage: Bacteria > Bacteroidota > Bacteroidia > Bacteroidales > Prolixibacteraceae > UBA1413. Next base: position 17,170 of record JAAYDJ010000012.1, read on the forward strand.
ACCACCTGCCACCACCGACCACAATCGGATACAATCAGCCACAACCAACCCCAAACGGCTACAAACGGCTATTAGTCCTCTCATTAAGTTGTGCCGGCATTGAACGGCCATATCAGCTGTCACTTATATCCGGAACCAAATGAATACAAATGGGTAAAAATGGGGGTCAAACGGGTATAAATGGGTATAAATGGGTGCAAACGGGTCAAACGGGATCAAACGGGATCAAATACCATCGCGCATGACGCCTATAAACCGATCCGGGCAGCGATCCACTCCCCTACCTCCGAGGTCGTCCTGACCGGCTCTCCCTCACCGGCCAGATCACCGGTCACAAAACCCGCCTCCAAAGACGCCCTCACGGCCTCCCTGATGGCCAGGCCCTCTTCCGGAAGGGAAAAGGCGTACTCAAACATCATGGCCGCAGAGAGAATGGCGGCCAAAGGATTGGCGATATTCTTCCCGGCCGCCTGGGGCCATGAGCCGTGAATCGGTTCAAAAACCGAGGTGTGGACCCCTACCGACGCCGAGGGGAGCAATCCCATGGATCCGGTGATCACGCTCGCCTCATCGGTGAGGATATCCCCGAACATATTCTCGGTGACCAGCACATCAAAATTGCGCGGCCACTGAATGATCTGCATGGCGGCATTGTCAACGAACATATATTCGGTGGTGACCTCCGGGTAGGCAGGCGCCATCTCCCGGGCCACCTCCCGCCACAGGCGCGAGGTCTCCAGAATATTGGCCTTGTCGACCACCGTCAGCTTTTTGTTCCGTTTCATTGCAAACTCAAAACCCAGTTTGAGGATCCGTTCAATTTCGGCACGGGAGTAGGTACAGGTGTCAAATGCCGCCTGCCCGTCTTCGCTGCGCCCCCGCTCCCCGAAGTAGATCCCGCCCGTCAGCTCCCTGATGCAGACGAATCCCGCCCCTTCCACCAGGTCGCGCCGCAGCGGCGATTTATGCAACAGGGAGGGAAAGGTTTCCACCGGCCTGATGTTGGCATAGAGTCCCAGCCCCTTGCGCATACGCAACAATCCCTGCTCAGGCCGCACCGCCGCCTTAGGATCGTTGTCGAACCGCGGATCCCCGATGGCCCCGAACAACACGGCATCAGACGCCATACACAACCGGTGGGTCTCCTCCGGATAGGGATCCCCGGTCAGATCTATGGCTGCAGCCCCCACCCAACCATGGGAAAAAAGCGGCTCATGACCATACCGGCGACACACCGCCTCCACACATTTCACAGCCTCCGCGGTCACCTCCTGACCAATCCCGTCACCGGGAAGAACAGCAATCTTCAGCTTCATCTATTTTTTATTTATCAGGTTATTCTCTATGATATTGAGCATCTTAATGGTCGCCTTGATGGCCGCTGTGGTCTGATCGGGATCAAGACCACGCGTTTTAAATTCCTTGCCGTTTTGCCAGGTGATCACCGTCTCCACCAGGGCATCGGTTGCCCCGCCAGGAGGGATCGTCACCACATAGTCGACCAGCGCCGGGAAGGGCTTGCCCAGTTTCCCGTATATCTTGCGGAGGGCCCGCATGAAAGCGTCATACTGCCCGTCGCCTGAACTGCTCTCCTCATACTCCGCTCCGTCAATCGATATGCTTACCGACGCCATCGGCTTCAACCCCTTGGCATGGGCAATCGAATAATTCCTGATGGTAATCCGCTCCTCTATCGACTGGCTGCTCAGCACGTCGGCTACAATGTATGGCAGATCCTCCATCGACACATTCTCCTTTTGGTCCCCCAGCTCGATGATCCGGTCGGTCACCTTCTTGAGCGACTCCGGATCGAGGTCTATGCCCAGCTCCTCCAGATTCTTGCGGATGTTGGCCTTCCCTGATGTCTTCCCCAGGGCATACTTCCGGATTCTTCCGAACCTCTCCGGAAGCAATTCGTTGTAATAGAGATTGTTTTTATTATCGCCATCGGCATGGATCCCGCTGCATTGCGTGAAGACAAACTCCCCGATCAGGGGCTTGTTGGCCGGAATACGCACCCCGGAAAAGGACTCCACCACCCGTGAAACCCGGTTAAGCATCTGCTCGCGGACATGCGTGCGGAGCTTGAGATGATCGGTGGCCGTGGCAATCACGCTGGCCAATGGCACGTTGCCGGCCCGTTCTCCCAAACCGTTCACGGTGGTATGCACACACCGGATCCCCGCCTTCAGAGCCTGGAATACATTCCCCACCGCCAAATCGTAATCGTTGTGTGCATGGAAGTCAAACGCTACACCAGGATAGCTCTCCAGCATCTCCCGGCAGTAGAGATAGGTTTCATCGGGGTCAAGGATCCCCAGAGTGTCGGGCAGCATAATACGAGATACCCCCTCATCCTTAAGTCCTGAAATCATCTGGTGGACATACTCACGGGAGCTGCGCATTCCGTTGGACCAGTCCTCCAGATAAATGTTCACCCTGATGCCCATCTCCCGGGCGCGGGCAATCACCCCGCGTATATCTGTCAGGTGTTGCTCCGGAGTCTTCCGGAGCTGCTGCGTCACATGCCGGTAAGATCCCTTGCACAACAGGTTGATCACTCTCCCCCCCGCATCGCGGATCCAGTTGAGGGAGACCTCGCCATCGACGAATCCCAGAATCTCCACCCGGTCGAGGAATCCCCTGGAGGCCGCCCATGCCAATATTTTCGCCGCGCCGCGAAATTCCCCCTCAGATACCCTGGCCGAAGCGACCTCAATACGGTCAACCTGCACGTCTTCCAGAAGAATCCGCGCCATGCCCAGCTTCTCGGTATCCGAAAAGGAGACCCCCGATGTCTGTTCCCCGTCTCGCAGGGTCGTGTCCATGATCATCAACAGGTCCTGGTCTTTATCACTATCTTTCTTCATTTTGTTTCCATGTTAAACGTTTTTAATCCTTTTCAACGTTTTTCACCGGATCAACCGTCATTTTCGCGCCATCGCCTGTTCTCATATTCGGCAATCTCCTCCTTCAGGCTGAGGAGGTAATCGATATCGTCAAGTCCGTTCATCAGACACTCCTTTTTATAGGCGTTGATGTCGAAGTGCACTGCGGGACCCCCGGGGAGAAGGGTGAAAGTCTGCTCTCCCAGGTCCACCCTGAACTCCACGCCAGGATCGGCGGCAATGGCGGCGAAGATCTGTTCCAGGAATTCCGGGGTGACCACCACGGGCAGAAGACCGTTGTTCAGGGCGTTATTTTTGAAGATGTCGGCAAAAAAACTGCTGACCACCACCCTGAAGCCATAATCATAGAGTGCCCAGGCGGCATGCTCGCGGCTCGAACCACTCCCGAAATTCTTGCCCGCCACCAGGATCTTCCCCCTGTAGCGGCTGTCATTGAGCACAAACTCCGCCTTCGGTTCCCCTCCACGGTCATAACGCCAGTCCCGGAACAGATTCTCCCCGAAACCCTTGCGTTCGACCGCCTTCAGAAACCTGGCGGGAATGATCTGGTCGGTATCTACATTCTCCACGTTGAGCGGAACCGCTCTGCTAACCAGAATATTAAAGGTGTCGTACATAATAGTCTTAAATCTTAAGTCTTAAATCTAAAATTAGAAATATCTTGTCATCAATTCAATTAACATACAATTGATAATAAGCAGTTTGTCACATGTTAAGTCATTTTTTTCTGAAGTGTTTGTCGGGCTTTAGTAAGAATAAGAACTATTTCCTTTGCCTCTTCAATAATAAGTCCTGCTTCTTTCCCGTCCTCAACAATTTTTTCCTCCAAAGCAAAATCTATCCAGAACTGTGATTCATCCGCCTCTTCAATGGCAATACTCATCTTTGAAATAATCACTGGAACGCTCAAGGCATTGCAGGATGCTCTGTAATTAGCAGCTACAGAGGTTGCAGACCTGATAAGTTGTCCGGAAATATGGCGTCCCAACTGGTCTTTAGGAAGATGAATACAAAGCTTCACACACCGATGTGCAAAAAGATGAGTTCTTTTTTTCAACTCTTCCTTAAATTGTCCAAGTTCACTCATTTCTTTATTTATAAAATGACCAAATCAAGGCTTCATTTGTAACTATTGTTTCCCACTGACTCTTAATCACTTAAGCTCAAGACTTAAGACTCAAGACTTAAGATTTAAGACTTAAGATTTAAGACTTAAGACTCAAGATTCCAGCAAGTCTCGTGGGTCGGTGATCACTCCCGTAATGGCGGCAGCGGCGGCGGTGAGCGGACTGGCGAGCATGGTGCGGGCTCCCGGTCCCTGGCGCCCTTCGAAGTTGCGGTTCGAGGTGGAGACGGCATATTTCCCTTCAGGGATTTTGTCTTCGTTCATGGCCAGACAAGCGGAGCATCCGGGTTGACGCAGTGAGAATCCGGCCTCCTCCAGAATGGCGGTGAGTCCCTCACGGTGGGCTGCCAGTTCCACCTGGCGCGACCCGGGAACGATCCAGGCTGTGACCCCGGGAGCTTTCTTTTTGCCCTTTACAAAGGAGGTGAAAGCCCGCAGATCCTCAATGCGGCCGTTGGTGCAGCTGCCCACAAACACATAATCGACAGGCTTTCCCAGCATCGCCTCTCCAGGCCGGAATCCCATGTAGTCCAGGGCTTTCAGAAAGGTCGTCAGGTCAGATCCCGCATAGGCCTTCTCCTCCGGAATCCGCCCATTAACGCCCGTACCCAGTCCGGGATTGGTACCCCAGGTGATCATCGGCACGATGTCGGCCGCATTAAAACGGTATTCCGCATCAAACACGGCATCCTCATCGGTGGAAAGGGTCCGCCAATCCGCAAGCGCCTTCTCCCAGGCCTCCCCTTTCGGGGCAAACTCCCTACCTTTTACATAGGCAAAGGTTGTCTCATCGGGAGCAATCAGTCCGCCCCGGGCCCCGCTTTCAATACTGAGGTTACAGAGGGTCATCCTTCCCTCCATGGAAAGGCTGCGCACCGCCTCCCCGGCATATTCAATGAAATGGCCTGTTCCTCCGCTAGCGGATATTTGCGAAATGATATACAGTGCAATATCCTTGGCCGTCACCCCCTGGCCCAGCACTCCGTCGACAGTGATACGCATCCGCTTCGGTCGTGGCTGCAGAATGCACTGGCTGGCCAGAACCATTTCCACCTCCGTGGTGCCTATCCCAAAGGCCACCGCCCCGAAAGCCCCATGGGTGCTGGTGTGACTGTCGCCACACACAATGGTCATCCCCGGCTGCGTAAGCCCCAGCTCCGGCCCAATCACATGGACGATGCCATGCCACGGATGGTTCAACCCGTAGAGGGTAATCCCATGATTTTTACAGTTCTTCGTCAGCATGTCCACCTGGTGACGTGACAGCTCCTCCTGAATCGTCAGATGCTGCCCCTCCGTGGGTACATTATGATCGGGAGTGGCTACCGTCTGGTCTGGCCTGAAAACCTTCAAGCCACGCTTCTCCAGTCCCAGAAAAGCAACCGGACTCGTCACCTCGTGGATCAGGTGCCGGTCGATGTAGAGCACATCAGGCCCCCCGTCCACACTACGCACCACATGCCGCTCCCATATCTTATCAAACAACGTCTTCCCTTTACTTGTCATAACGCATAATTCTATTATTCCGACATTCTAATCTTCTGAAATTCTTTATTTTCACTCCATTCCAGACTTAAGATTCAAGATTCCAGATTCCCACATTCAAGACTCAAGAT
>JAAYDJ010000013.1 GCA_012729335.1 Bacteroidales bacterium
GGATTGCCGAGAGTGAAACCCTTTTGGCCAACCTGGCCGCTGCCCAGAAAGCCTATGAAGAGGCCATAGCTGACGGGGACCGGGAGTTCAGGCGGCAGCAGTATTCGGCAGCCAGAGAAGCCTTCCTGCGTGCCCAGCAAGCAAAAAGCGGCGAAGGTTATCCCGGGGAGATGATTGCCCGTATTGACGCTTTGCTGGCAGAACAGGCCCGCGCCGCCGAAGAGCAAGCCCGGGTGGAAGCCGAAAAGCAGCGCATCGCAGAAGAGCAGGCTCGGGCGGAGGCCGAACGCCTCGCCAGGCTGGAGGCCGAACGTCAGGCTGCCGAGGCAGAGAAAGCCCGCCTGGCAGCCCAGAAAGAAGCGGAATCTGCCGCCCGCACGAAAATCATGAGCGACGAAACGGAAGCGCTGTATGCCGGGATCATCGCCACCGCCGATCAGGCTTTCACCGAAAAGGAATACAATGTCTCCAGGGCCTGGTATTACAAAGCACTGGAAGTCAAACCGGGAGAAGCCTATCCTACCGGCCGGATTACCGAGATCAACATGATCCTGGGCTCACAGCAGATGTCACAGCGGGAAAGGGAATTCCAGGGATACATCGACAAGGGGGATGAGGCTTTCCGCGCCGGGGAAATGGCCGTGGCCCGCGGATGGTATAACCGCTCCCTGAGCATCAGACCTGACGACGAATATGCCCGTGCACAGATCGCCGACATTCAGATGAAGATTGCCGAAAAGCTCCAGGGGCATACCGAGACCTCCTTCCTCGATTACCTCAGGGAAGGAGATAAAGCGCTTTCGGGGAAAAACTACAACGTGGCCCGGGTCTGGTACCACCGTGCGCGGCAGTTGAAACCGGATGATACCCGGGTAGCCGAAAAACTTCAAAATTTGGAAAAGGCCATGGGAGGAGAGTGAAATAAAATGCATATTTGTAAAAAAAAGAAGATATGGCAAGAGTTTTAGTGATCGGCGCCGGCGGTGTGGGAACCGTTGTGGTGCATAAGATGGCGGGGCTTCCCGGGGTATTCAGCGACATCATGCTGGCCAGCCGCACCAAGTCCAAGTGCGATGCCATCGCGCGCAAGGTCGGAGGCGACCGCATCAAAACCGCCAAGGTGGATGCCGATAATGTGCCCCAGTTGGTGGCCCTGATCCGGACTTTTAAACCCGACCTGGTCGTCAATGTGGCCCTGCCCTACCAGGATCTCACCATCATGGACGCTTGCCTGGAAACCGAAACCAGTTACCTCGATACGGCCAACTATGAACCCCGTGATGAAGCCAAATTCGAATACAAATGGCAGTGGGCTTACCAGGAGCGCTTCCGGGAAGCAGGCATCACCGCCATTCTCGGGTGCGGCTTTGATCCCGGCGTCACCAGCGTCTTTACCGCCTATGCCGCCAAACACCATTTCGACGAAATCCATTACCTCGATATCGTCGACTGCAACGCCGGCGACCATGGCAAAGCTTTTGCCACCAACTTCAACCCGGAAATTAACATCAGGGAGGTCACCCAGAAAGGGAAATATTTCGAAAACGGCAAATGGGTGGAAACGGAACCCCACGAGATTCACAAACCGCTCAATTATCCTGAGATCGGGCCCAAAGAATCCTACCTCATCTACCACGAAGAACTGGAATCGCTGGTCAAGAACTTTCCCACCCTGAAAAGGGCCAGATTCTGGATGACCTTCGGCCAGGAATACCTTACCCACCTGCGGGTGATCCAGAATATCGGCATGGCTGGTATTGAACCGGTGATGTACGAAGGGCACGAAATCGTCCCCATCCAGTTCCTGAAAGCCGTTCTCCCCAATCCGGGCGATCTGGGGGAGAACTACAAGGGATGGACCTCCATTGGCTGCCGTATCAGGGGTGTCAGGGAAGGAAAGGAGAAAACCTATTACGTTTACAACAACTGCAGCCACGAAGCAGCCTATGCCGAAACAGGAACCCAGGCCGTCAGTTATACCACCGGCGTGCCCGCCATGATCGGCGCCATGATGTACCTCAAGGGGCTATGGAAAAAGCCAGGCGTCTTTAACGTGGAGGAATTCGACCCCGATCCCTTTATGGAAGCCCTCAACCAGCACGGGCTCCCCTGGCACGAAATCCATAACGCCGACCTGGAGCTGTAGACCGCTTTCCCAGATTCCGGAACACCTGAACATTTCGTCTGTATAGGATATTAAGCCCGCCCCCGCGGGCTTTACTTTTTATATATACATCCGGACAGCAGATCTGATAAAACGCACATCATTCAATGAAGAGAAAGGAATTTTACTACCTTTAACCTGTAAACTGAACCAAGATGATTCTGAACGTAACGCTTCTTCTGTTCTATTTTCTGACCCCCATCCTGATCATCTATCTGACACACATCAACAAAACCCTCAACAAGGTGGGTTCTATTGCCATTGCCTATCTGGTGGGGATTGTGGTCAATAACATCAGAATTCTGCCGCGGGCCAGTGATGCCCTGCGGTCTCTGCTTCCGGCCCCTAACGGCGACCTCTTTCTTCCGGCCCACCAGGCCAAATCCCTGGCGGAAGCAGGCGCCATCACCGCCAACGACCTTCTGGTAAACCAGATGGCTTCCATGCAAAGTCTGGTCTCCAATGTGGTGATCCTTCTGGGGATACCCCTGCTCCTTTTCTCACTTGATATTAAAAGGTGGATGCATCTGGCCCCCGAAGCCATGAAATCCCTTATCCTGGGAGTCGTTTCCGTCATTATCGTGATTTTTACAGGCTATCTGCTGGTGGGCATTGACCTCCATGAAGGGTGGAAGGTAGGGGGGCTGCTGGTAGGCGTTTATACGGGAGGAACTCCCAACCTGGTATCCATCGCTCTGGCCCTGAAGGTCTCCCCCGAAACCTTTATCCTGACCAATACCTGGGATATGGTCATGAGCGCCTTTGTGCTGGTATTCCTGATGACCATAGCCCAAAGGATCTTCAACCTTTTTCTGCCCCACTTCTCAGAAACCAAAAGGCACAAGGCCATCTGCAAAGTGATGAAGGAAACCGAGGGGATCGACAATTACCTGGGGATGCTCTCCTGGAAGGCCTTCCGCAGGCTGGGCGTTGCCATGGCCATCTCCCTGGCCATCGTGGCCGTCAGTTACGGCCTCGGGCTGCTGGTTCCCAAGGAGATACAAACCACGGTCATCATCCTCTCCATCACCACCCTTGGATTACTGGCTTCCCTTGTTCCCAGAATTAATACCATTGAAAACACCTTCCAGCTGGGGATGTATTTTGTGATCGTCTTCTCGCTGGTCATCGCCTCCATGGCCGACCTGAGAGCCATGTTCCAGGGTGATTTCCGTGGACTGCCGCTCTTCGTGGCCATTGCCGTCTTCGGGTCAATCCTCGTTCATGTAGGGCTTTCCAAAATCTTCAAGGCCGATACCGACACCACCATTATCACCATCACCGCCCTGACCTTCTCCCCACCCTTCATACCCGCGGTAGCCGCCTCCATCCGCAATAAGGAGGTCATCCTGACCGGCATCGCCAACGGTCTCATCGGCTACGCTATCGGTAATTACCTGGGTGTGACCATAGCTTATATCCTGAAGGGATTGTGAAATACTATCCGGTGATTTTATCAGGAAGTCCCTTGATGAGCACCGGTTTTTTTTCATGGACCGGGGGCAGGAACATCTCCCGTGGGGTCAATCCGCATGAATCGATCATCTGCAGGCAGTATTCCAGTTGCCCCAGATCTGCAGCGGCATTGTTGGTACCGAAGGAAAACCTCAGTCCGGCTTCCCGCGCTGCTTTAATGATGGCCGCCGACGGCACCCGGTAACGGGCATTGATCTCCAGTGCAATCCCATTCTCTTTCAACACCCTGATCACCCGGGCCACACGCTCCGGGGTCCACAGCCGGTCGTAATCGGGCATCAGGGCATCGGGCAATAATGTGGGATTCACATAAATGTCCACCGGTTCCTGAGACATAATGGCTTCAATCTTGCCTACCAGCTGGTCCATGAACTGCTCCTTATCCTCTACCCATACCTCCTCCGGAATCCATAGACGGTTTCGTCTGCCCCGGGCATCGGTGAAGGTAAGGGCATCGGTAAAAACATAATCGAACCGGGCCACGGCTCCGGGTGAGAACAGGGTGATCCACTCCCGGCCTTCGGCCTGCATTCCCCTGAAGATAGGCTTACCTGCAACGGTATCCATATATGCGGCCAGTGAAACATCGTTGGTGACGGGGAATTTTAAACCGCAATTGGGGGCTATTCCGTAATTGATCCCCAGCCGCTGTGCATTTTCAATGGCCTGCTCAATGGTCAGTCCTCCCTTCAGGTGGGTGTGGAAGTCAATCAGCGGAAATCCCTCTTCCATCATCCGGGTGACCGTGGCATCCCAGGCTTCATCCACCCTCAGGGGCAGTGCTTCCCCCGGGGGAAGGAGCTCCACCCGGCATGACTTCATCCTCATGGTTCCGGAAGTGAGTTGCAACGCAACGGTCCCCTCTGAGAAGAGCCTACCGGCGTTTTCTTCCCCCCGCCAGGGTTGGGCAGGCTGGATGTACTCCATCACCCTGACGCCGTTGATCCAGGTCTCTGCCTGGTTTCCCGACACCCTGACCTTCAGCCGGAACCACTCCCCGTCACGGACCATCGGAAAGTATACATGCCTGACACCGTAAAGGCTGCCGCTCTTCATGGCCAGGGCCGGTTCCTCCATGGTGCAGGGCGTGTTGGCCACCACCACGGCGTATCCCTGGCTGACCCGGGCGTCAAATGGCCGCGCCTGATGAAAATGAAACAAGGCAAAAGCCCCCGGTTCAGTCTTCAGCTCCGCCTCCAGAACAAAATCCCGGAACGTTCTGCCGCCTTCCCACACCAGGGTGCCCGGCCCACCCGAACATACCAGTTCATTTCCTTCCAGCTGAAAAGTTCCGGGAGCCGCCTCAGCCCTCCAGGGTTCAATCCCCGTCCCGTCAAAAAGAGTCTCCACCTTTCCCACTTCAGGCCGGCAGGAACCCAGCAAAACAACAGCCGCTGCCACCACAACCATCCAATCTCTCTTCATTTTCCATGAATTTGGTTTATGTGGCGAAGGTAGGAAAAATGGCTCTTACATCCTCAGTGCTGATGATCTTCAGGGGAGCCCTTTTTACCGGCCTCCAGGGTGAGCCTTTCATACTCCTCTGAGGTGATCCTGTGGGCCTCATACCCTTTCTTTACGATAGATTTGGCCAGGGACTCCTCTGAATTCTTCCGCTTGTCATACACCACTTTCACCGTGTTCGAAACATGGTCCACCTTGAGATCCTTCACCCCCTTTTCAAACCGGAGATGCTCAAAAAGCGACTTCTCACACGAAGCACAGTGCATGTTGCTTTTGTAAAATGATGTAGATTGATTGGGATTCTGGGCACTCGCCCCTTTTATACCAAAAAGGGAGGCCACAATGGTCATAAGAAAAAAGATTCGTTTCATTTTTAAATATTTATGCGATGACATGGTTTTTTCCGTGTTTAAGAGCCCTCCGGAAGTTACCCTTCCGGCAGGGCATTGTTGATCTTCAGGAAATATCTCCATTAATTGTAATTCAGGGTAAACCTGATTCCGGCGTGGATTCTGCGGCCCATGACCGGTCCCCAGATGTTTGTGGCGTCAAAGCCGGGTCCAAAAGGATCAGAGGCCCCCAGTACGGGATCGTCCTGCATAAAGCCGGTGAAATTTTCTGCACCGGCATAAAGGCTCCAGTACCTGAAATAGCGGGTGATCTGGGCATTCATGACCGTATAGGCGGGAAATTCCGCCGGAGAGGTAGCATAGACATCGGTGCCCTGCCCCATCGTATGGGGAAGGCGCCCTCCGCCGTTGAGCTGCAGGGTGTAGTCAAACATCCACTTTTTCAGGTTGGTCGTATAGTTGACCGTAAACAGGCCCTTGTACCGGCTCGTATATGGTTTTTCGAGGAGCTGTCCCCCGATGGTCTGCCTGACATCGTTATGCCGCCAGGCCAGCGTGACATCAAGATTACGGAGGACCGGATACCGGACATCCACCTGGAGGCTGTTGGCATACGACTTGCCGTCGAGTGGTTTGAGAAGGAGGAATCCGGCCGAACTTTCCCGGTCTACCACCAGCTGCCTGATAAAGTCGGTCCGGTAAAATTCGGCGGCGATCTGAAGATCCCTTTCCCACACCCGGTAGTTCTGGATCAGGCTCACCCCGTAATTCCAGGCTTCTTCCTGCACTGCTTCGTCAAATTCAAGGTCTCTGAAATTGGAAAGAAGATGGCTGTTTTCAGCCAGCACATTGGCCGTACGGAAGCCTTTGCCGGCACTCGCCCTTATGGTGAGGCGCGGATCGGGCTGGTAACGGAAATGGGCCCTGGGGGTCACAAAAGTTCCGAAGAGGTTATGGTCATCGCCCCTTATTCCCAGCATGGCGGTCAGCTTCGCCGACGGTTTGAAGGTGTACTCGGCAAAGAGGCCCGGTACCGACTCATGACGGTTCATCAGGCGGCTTTGAAGGGTTTCGTCAAAGGCGTCAAAGAAATAGCTGACCCCGGCGTTGAGCACATGACGGGCGGCGATGTCCAGGTCCTGCGTCCATACCAGGTTGGCATAAAAGCGGTTCTCACGGGCATCATACCCCTTTAATCCATATTGGGAGGCCAGATCGTGCACCACCACATTGGAGAGGAGGGCCAGCGCTGTATGCTGCGATGGCCATACATATCCGATTTTGAAAACCCCCTCCCCGAGCTGGTTTTTAATCCCGGTTTTGTAGGGCAAATCCAGCCGGGCAGGCCCCTCCCTTTCCAGATCCACCTCCCCGCCGTACCTCTGGTCGGTCAGGAACCGGAGCGCCCCATGGACCATCAGCCCATTATGGTTGTTGTACTTCCAGGTGTTGAAAAGATGAACCTGCCTGGTGAGGGGATGGTCGAGGAAGCCGTCGTGGTTGTGGTCAAGCCGGCGTGACAAATCCTCCCCATGTATAAAAACCGCTGACGTTACCTTATCGCCCGGCAAACGGAAATTCTTATTGGCATTAAACTCCAGTTTGCCTTCGCCGCTGGCAAAGAGATTCAGGTGCAGATTCTCTTCGCTGTCGGGTTTTTTAAAATTCACATTGATTTGCCCGGTGACCGATTCATACCCATTCACCACCGAGGCGGTCCCCTTGGAGACCTGGATCGACTCCATCCACGGCCCCGGAATGTAGGTCAGGCCAAAACCGGTGGCCAACCCCCGGAAGTTGGGGATGTTCTCGGTTTGCAACTGTGAATAAATACCGTCGAGCCCCAGGAGTCTGATTTGTTTGGCTCCGGTGACCGCATCGTTGTAGCTTACATCCACCGACGGGTTGGTTTCAAAACTCTCGGCCAGGTTACAACAGGCCGCCTTGTGGAGTTCCGCCCCCCCGATCCGCTCCGAATGGATCGGATCAATTGTGGACAAATACACCCCCCGGTCCTTGACCATCACAGTCACCTCCCCGATCTCCAGGTTGGGCTCCAGTACGATCTCCATGGGGGTATCGTCATGGACATGCACTTTGCGGGTCTCATACCCCACAAAGCTGAAAACCAGTACATCCTGCCCATTCCGGCGCCGGAGCCTGAACGTCCCCTCCTCGCCGGTCACCGTACCCTGACGGCTGTTCTCCCAGTATACATTGACCCCGGGAAGGGTCTGCTTCTCCCCGTTGTCAAGACCAGATACCACTCCGGTGACCTCCTGTGAAAACAGGACCATGGGGAGTGCCATAAACAGATATATTAAAAAGATTGATCTCATCTCTGTTGCTTTAAGATGTTAAAAAGACAGCTGATATTGCCTGAATTCCGTTGGTTGCGAATTCTATGGGTTCTGCCCCGGCGTTGGCGGCAGAAGACCAGGGCATTCCCTGACGGAATCAGACTCCCTGCAGGCTATACCGCAAGGAGTTGCAATCAGATGAGACCGGGGATTTTCGGCTGACAGATCACATGGATAAGATCGGTTCCGGGGGTCACTACCGGCGGATCCCCGGAAGGGGGGATAAAGGATTTAAGGTCCAGGGGACCATGGAGTCGGTTGGCAATGACTCCGGGAAGAACAAAGGAGAGTGTTTCCGTGACTTTATGCTGAGGGCCCGGCTTGTCATCGGTAAAGTGCAGCTTAAGTTTATAGAACTCCACACGCGGAGAGTGGCAGCCGCAATCATGACTGCAGGGGTTTTCTCCCGTGGTTTCCTGCGGCACACAGCAAGCCTGCAGATCTCGGGCATGGTCCGTAAAAAGATGATGGTGGTCGGCTTCCAGCTCCTCACAACTCACGGGAGGCACAAACAGGGAGGTCACATCCCGGCCGGTACATTGACAATGGGTATGGAATACGACCACCCCCGACACCGACACCAGGAACGGCAACAGGACCAGAATGGCCATCATTTTCCTCCATACCTTCATACTGCAAAATTAAGATATGAAAGTATGAATTGCTGTTAATAAAAAGTTAAACAGATCGCTCTTCCATTTTCCAGGGGATATTATCATCCCGGTTCCTCTCCGGAATCAAAGGCCGAGTACCTCCGGTCCCTGTTCAAAGACGATGTCGCGGGGAATTCCTGCAGCCGCGATCCGGTCCAGATCCTTTTGGAGCTCCTCCCTGATGACCCCCTTTTCACGGATGAGGGTTCCCGCCTTCTCATAATCCCCGTCACCCTGGACCTTCAGGACCAATTCCGACAGGGAAAACATAGCCTCCTTCATATTCTCGAAGTGTACCCTGTAGGTACCTGTGACCGGGTCCTTTTCAAAGGCTCCCTTTTCCTGGAAATAGTTAAATCTGATCATGTTGGCTTTTCCATGTGCCGAGGCAGCACCAAAGCGTACCGACCTGAAAATGCCTGCCATGAAGGTCACAAAATTGTCCATCAGATCCTTGTCGGTGAACTCTCCCATTTCATTAAGCTGATATACGCACCACAATCCAAGGATGTCGGCTTTGCTCTCTTCCAGGGAGGTATAATGGTCGCGCAGGGCTTCCCTCACGGTCGATTTCCCGTCGAGGGTCATTCCCATTCCGAGGCCGTGGGCTACCTCATGAAACATGGTATTCTCAAAGAAGGCGTCAAACTTCACATGGTGGCGCTGCTCTTCAGCGACGAGCTGCTCAGCAATGGGCACAAGAATCTTATCGAATTTGGCCTGCATGGCATTTTTCAGCTGCAGTTTGCGGCTTCCTCTGGCGGCCTGCACTTTTTCATCATTGGGCAGGTTGATGGCAATGGTCTTGCTTCCTGCATTGCAGTCGCCGGCATAATAAACCACATCGTAGACGTTCATGTCAGAACCGCTGCCGGGTGTTTCGCTCTTATAGGCCTCGCCCACGGGCAACGCTTTCTGCAGGGCCGGCAACAGGGCGCTGTACTTCTCGAGCCTGCCGCTCCATTCCCTGTCCCTGACCAAAATAAAAGCCTCATGGGCAGCCTTATATCCGAACAACTGGTCTTCGTATGTTTCAATAGGCCCGAGTATGAAGTCGATATTGTTGTCCTTCATTTCCATCCAGGCCATGTCACTCTGAAAATAATCATCAGAGAGCAGGGCTTCGGCACGGGCTTCCAGGTAGCGTTGCAATCCGGGATCTTCGGCCAGTTCCGCCGCTTTCCGGAGCAGTATGGCGGCACGGTTAATCTCCTCCCCAAAAGCCTCATGGTATGGCACGGCCTTGAGTCCCCCCTCCTCCGTACGTCTGACCAACGTATACAAACTGCTTTTCAGGGGGTCCTCCCAAGCTTCAAACTCCTCCCGGGTCATGTCGGCCGGATAAAATGCCGCCCCGGCGGGTTTGGCCCCCACTCCCGGCACAATGGGGAGATTGTCGCCCAGCCGCTCCCACGGCCCATAATTGATATTCAGCATTTTGATCAGGTCAGGATGGGTCACTCCACGCATCAGTTCCGCCCGGTCACCCCAGGCTTCCTTCCAGAAAATGGCATCCATCTGCGCCGCCGCTTCAAACAACAGAGGCAACATTGCCTTTTCCCGGTCCGAAAGCCCTTCCAGAGAGGTCTCCAGGCGAAATGAGGCATACTCCCCCGCCATTTGGGTGATCTTGTTCATATCCACTTCCGGTTCATTGATCAGGGTATCCCTTTTCTCCCCGCAGCCTCCCATAAAGAGCGCCAGCAGAATAACAGCCGTTTTTTTCATCACTTCAGGTTATTTATATCCTTCAAAGCTACATATTGACGGGTACAACTGCAAATGACAATGGCACCCGGATGCAAAAAAAAGCTGTCTCCGGAACCCGGGACAGCTTTTTCAGCCTTGCCATGGCAAAGATCATTTCACACTGTTGATGGCTTCAAGAAGTTTCTGGGCGTTGGCATTGGTGGCATCCAGTTTTACCGACATTTCCAGAATCTCCGCTGCCTTGGCAAATTCAGCCTTGGCTTTGTCCACTTCAGCCTTGTAGGCATCATCGTCGGTTTTCAGGGCGCCGTCGTTGACCTTCTGGTTGGCGGCATTCAGCACGGCCACACCATCCTTGTACAATTCATTGCCTTCCATGACATAGACACCGGCCAGGGCCGCAGCAATCTTCTTGTTGGCAGGGAATTTTCCGGCACCTTCCACCAGGGCTTGCTTGTACTCCTCGTCTTTGTTGAGTTTCTTCAGCGCCATGGCTTTGTTCAGCAGGGCATCCTCAGGGCGGAAACCAGCCTGATAAGCCTGGTCAAAGTAAGTGACCGCCTTTTCAAAATTCTCCAGACGGTATGCGGTGACCGCGGCGTTCAGGAGCAGAGCGCCCGCTTTCTCCTCAGAAAGTTCCAGGGACTTCTCGTAACTGGCCAGGGCATTGGGATAATCCTTCATCTTGTTGTAGATGGTCCCCTTGAACTCGTGACACTTCGGCACGTTGACCCCCGCTTCGATGGCCTTGTCGAAATAAGCCAGGGCGGCCTCATTCTTATCTGCCTGCATAGCCGCATAACCAATGTTGAAATTAATGGCCTTGTCGACCTGCACGTCACCCAGATTGGCCATCGCTTTGTCATACAACTCAAAGGCTTCCAGGTACTTGTTGGCTTTCATAGCCTCCTGGGCCTTGTTGATCATTTCTGCGGCATCCTGGGCAAATACCGCCACACCAAGAAAGAGCGCTGCAATCAGTAAGAAAGTTTTTTTCATCATTTTCCGGTTTTTAATAATTAATCATCGTTTTGTTTCTCAAATCCAATTTCTCAAAGCAGGAGGCTCAAAATTAATACTATTGAAATAAAAATTCCAAATTTTTTCAACTCACTGCTCATTTACCCTGAGAATAAACAAATAAAATGCCAAAAAATCAAGGGTTCAAAAGGTCGGGATTCCGGAAGGAAAGGATTTGTCTGACCATGGCCAGGCCCGTTTCTGCTTTCTGGTGTCGGGGGTCGAGTTCGAGGCATCTGGCATAGCAATTGATCGCGTCTCCCCATTTCTGCAGTTTCTGGAAGATCGATCCCCGCAGGAACCAGGTGGCGGCGAGCTGGTCCAGAGGCTCCTGTCGTAGAAGGGAGAGGGCTGCATCGGGGTTGTGGAGTTCAAAGGCCTGCCCGGCCTGTGTGAGCAGGGAGTGATGCTGAGCGGCTTCGGGGAAGCTGTGAAGGAGGAGACGGGCCAGCTGAAATGCTGTTTCCCCGGCATGGCGGGCCGCATGGGTCATGAGGTCGCGGAGGGTATCGGGTCCGTTGCAAAGAGAGAATACCCCGGCATAGTCAAGGGTGGCCGTCGTGTCAAAGGAGCCGGTCAGGGCGGTCACCGGTTTTCGGGCAAGGGCGGCGCGTGCCGCGAGCCTGCCGGGGGCTTTGCCGGCGTTACCACGGGTGTCGCAACATCCTTCACCGGTGATGACCCAGTCGGCCCAGGCAAGGTGTTGGTCGATTTTCAACAGATCAAAGAGGAAATCGGCACCGCGCATCAGCCTGGCTCCGCAGAGGGCCACCAGCCCGGAAGCCACGCCCCCGGCGGCCCCCATTCCGGGGAGATCGCGCAGGGGGAGGCCTGAAAACTCCTCCAACAGGGAAACCCAGTGGGCCAGGCCGGCCTCCAGTTCCCTGACCATGACGGGCCCTGCTCCCTTCTGGGGCCCGAAAGTGGCTGCCGCCCCCTCTCCGCCCAACAAGAAATTGGGAACATCAGCCAGCAATACAAAACTGACCCCGGAAAGCCTCCCTTCCGGGGTGCGGATATGGGCAACCCGGCGGAGAGAGGCCGGCAATGCCGGCAACAAAACCCCCTTCTGATCATAAAAGGCAAACCCGAGTGCCGACAACAGGCCAATACCCCCGTCAATGGTGGCGCTCCCGCCTAGTCCCAGCAAAATCTCCCGGCAGCCCCTGTCCAGGGCAGCCCCGATGAGCTGCCCCGTCCCGTAGCTGGAGGCCTCCCCGGGGCATAACTCCTCCTCCTTCAGCAATCGCAACCCCGAAGCCTCCGACATCGCAATGACAGCTGTCTGCCCGGCAATGCCATAGCAGGCTTCCACCGGCCGCCCCAGAGGATCGGCCACCACCTCCCGGTACTCCCGGGCTCCCATGACCTCCCGCAGAAGCTCCCCGGTATGGTCTCCCCCATCGGCAATGGGTACCAGCCGGAGATTGAAAACCGGAGAGGCCCGCCGGAATCCCCCGGCAATCGCCTCCGCAAAAGCCCGGCCATCCAGGCTCCCCTTCATGCTGTTGGGTGCAATAAGTATATTCATGCTCAGTGGTCCCCCCTCGTAACCGAATTGATGCCTTTCAAATTTCTCAGCTTGTGAAGCAGAAAATCAAGATGCTCCAGGTTGTGGACCCATATTTTCAACACTCCCCGGAATTCCCCCCGGTTAGACTCCACATTGATGGAACGCATCTGAACCCCCAGGTCCTTGGCAATCACATGCGATATCTCAGAGACGATCCCCAGACTGTCTACTCCCGTGATGAACAAGGTGGTCAGAAAAGACCCCCGCCCCGTGGTAGGCTTCCACCTGGCCTTGACCAACCGGTATGGAAAACGTTCCACCATCTGGGGAGCGTTCGGACAGGAGACCCTGTGAATCTTGATCCCCTCATGGATGGTCACAAAACCGAAAATCTCATCGCCATAGACCGGATTGCAACAGGGGGCCAGCTTGTAATTGACATCGCGGATATTGCTGTCGATGATCATGAAATCGTCGCCGCCATCGGCCACCAACTCCTTTCCGGGATCAGCAGGCAGGATCTCTCCAAGCCGCGACCTGAGTGCTTCCTTTTCCTCTTCACGGATCAGCGACTTGATTTGAAGCGTATCGATCTTCCCCGTACTGATCTGGAAGTAAAGATCGGATGCCAGTTTGATTCCGTAATGCTTGAGCAGCTTGCGGATGATATCGTCGGTGAGTTCGATTTTCCAGTTTTTGAATTTCCTGAGCAGGATCTCCCTGCCGTTGGCGGCTTCGCGTTTGCGGGCCTCGTTGAGGGAAGCCCTGATGCGGTTCCTCGCCTTGGAGGTGACCACAAAATCGAGCCAGTCGATCTTGGGATGCTGGTTATGACCGGTTTCCACGGCCACGGTATCCCCGTTCTTGAGTTTGTGGCGAAGCGTCACCTTCCTGTCGTTCACCTTGCCCCCCACACAACGGTCCCCCAGATCTGAATGGATGTCATAAGCAAAATCGAGGATCGTCGCCCCTCGCGGGAGCTTTCTCAGATCCCCCCTGGGGGTAAACACGTATATCTCATCGATGTAGACATTCTTCCGGAATTCGTCGATGAAGTCGACCACGCTGACCTCGGGGTTCTCCATGATGTCGCGAATACCCGACAGCCAGCGGTCGAGCTCCTTGTTTTCCTTGCCACCCTTGTACTTCCAGTGGGCAGCCACCCCCTTTTCGGCCAGCTCATCCATGCGGCGGGTCCTGATCTGCACCTCGATCCATTTCTTGTGAGGACCCATGACAGTGGCATGCAGCGACTCATAGCCATTCGACTTGGGGATGGTGATCCAGTCGCGCATCCGCTCAGGATTGGCCTGGTACTCATCGGTCACCACCGAATAGACCGTCCAGCAATCGGCCTTTTCATTCTCCGGTGCAGAGTCAAGGATCACCCTGATGGCAAAAAGATCGTATACCTCATCAAAAGCGACCTTTTGCTTTTGCATCTTGTTGTATATGGAGAAAACCGACTTGGTCCTGGCCTTCATCTCGAACCTGAATCCCCTGGCCTTCAGTTTTTCCTGGATGGGCTTCACAAACTCGGCGGTAAACCGCGAACGCTCACTTTCGGTTTCACTGAGGCGGTGGACCACCTCGGCGTAAGCCTCCGGACGGAGATACTTCAGACAGAGGTCCAGCAGCTCCGAATTGAGTTTGTAGAGTCCAAGCCGGTGTGCAAACGGCGCATAGATGTGGTTGGTCTCGGTGGCAATCCGCGTGACCGAAGGGGTCGGATAGCGGTCGAAATTGCGCATGATCTGCAACCGGTCGGCAATCTTCACCAGAATGACCCGCACGTCGCCCGCCAAAGCCAACATCAGCATCCTGAAATTCTCGGGATGAAGCTCGACGGTATCGGTGCCCAGGGCATTGATCTTGGCCATCCCCTCCAGCATGACGGTGACCGTCTCTCCGAAGAGACGCCTGATCTCCTCAGGATCGGCTTTTCTTTCCAGCCGGTGGTACATCACATTGTGCAGCAACCCCGCCAATACCGAATCGATCCCCAGGCCAATCTCTTCCACAATGATGGCCGCCACCTCCAGGGAGTGCACCAGGATCATCTCCCCCGAATCAAAACAGCGCTCACCCAGAATCTCCCGGGCAAAAACGAAGGCCTTGGAAAGCTCTGTTCTTCCCTGCTCCCCGAAAAGCGCCGTACATCTGGCCTCCAACTCCTCATAGCGCCTGAAGGCCTCTCCCAATCCTTCCATCTCTTCCGAAAAAAAAGGCCGCCCACACGGGCAGCCTTCGCAAATATACCTTCTTTTAAGATTTATTCTCCAGCTGCCGCCGTCTCATCCACGAAAACCCGCTGACGCATCTCCCGGTCAAGCATGACCAAACCGTTCCCGTGACCATTGATCAGCTTCAGGGTGTCAAGTATCTCCGTGACATTGGCTTCCTCTTCCACCTGCTCATCAATAAACCACTTCAGAAAACTCTGCGTGGCATAATCCGACTCGGCAACCGCCACATCCATGATCTTATTGATGCTGGCCGTCACAAACTGCTCGTGCTCCAACGACTTCTCAAAAACCTCCGTCACACTCGCAAAATCGGTCTCCACCTGGGCAAGCTCCCTGAGAATCACCTGGCTCCCACGCTCATGAACATATTTGAAAAATTTGTTCCCGTGGGTCAGCTCCTCCTGATACTGAATGTACATCCAGTTGGCAAATCCGGGAAAACCCTTGCCCTGAAACCATGCCGACATCGACAAATAGAGAAATGCCGAATAATATTCGTTGTTAATCTGCTGATTAATCGCTTTTAATACTTTTTCTTTTAACATGACGATTTAATTTTAATGATTACTCCAAAATTACAAAATCATTTTCAAATCCAGGCCGCTTCCTCCCCCCATTTAACAATTATTTAGAATTATTCCTATTTAACAGCGTGAAGCGCTGATTGTTCAGTTTTAAAACCGGGCGGAAAGGGGGATGAGGAGTCCATTGCGCAATTTGTCGTAACTTTGAGCGTTACAATAGCTGTAAATAACAGAATCAGACATGAAGAGCAACTCTATTTTCCTGAGGATGGTGGCCATGGCCGTGATGTTAGGTCTGGCGTCCTGTGATCTGTTTAACGGGGGGGATACACCCGACCCTGAACCTGTTGACGACCATCTGGTCAGTTACGAGAATGTGAATTCGGCGACGGTGCAGATGATCAAGCCAGCTTTCCAGGCGCTGGAAGGGCAGTATTCCGAGCTGGCGGGGATCTCATCGGAAGTGAAATATGGGGTTTGGGTTTACAAGGTGCGTTATACCACCACCTACGAGGGGAAGGATGTGGAGGCTTCGGGGCTGGTGGCGGTCCCCATGGGATCGGGGGCCTTTCCCCTGCTTAGTTTTCAGAACGGCACCAACACCCTGCATGCCAAAGCCCCCACGGCCAACATTGACGACAACCTCTTCAGGGTGTTGCAGTTGGTGGCCTCCACGGGGTTTGTGGTGACGCTTCCCGATTACCTGGGCTTCGGCGCCGCTTCGGGAATGTATCATCCCTATCTCCACAAGGAGTCGACGATCCTGTCGGTGACCGATCTGCACCGTGCCACCCGGGAATTGCTGATCAAGCTCGGCAAAAACAGTCTCGCCAAGGAAACCTACCTGATGGGGTATTCGCAGGGGGGATGGGCGACCATGGCCCTGAAGCAGGCCATGGAAACGACCTTGTCGGGAGAATACACCCTGAAGGCCAGTTCATGCGGGGCAGGTCCCTACAACCTGACGGCCATTTGCAGCCATATCCTGGGGCTGCCCACCTATCCCATGCCCTATTTCCTGGCCTATATGATCAATTCCTATATTCGTTCCGGGGAGGTGACCCTCACCTATGCCGACATCTTTAACCAGCCCTATACGGGAGAAGGTTATATCTCCTCTCTTTTTGACGGAACCCACGAAGGCGACTATATCAATTCAAAGTTGTCCACCTCCGTACCCACGCTTTTTAAAAAGGAGTTTCTGGAGCAGTGGGCTACGGGAGAGAAATATGCTTCACTCAGAACCGCGTTGGACCGGAATTCGGTGAAACCGTGGAAGACCACCACCGCCACGCTCATCATCCACGGCATCGCCGACACCTTTGTGCCAGCCACTTCTTCGGAAGCGGTATATCAGGGTTTCAGGGATGCAGGTGTAGCAGAGGCGCTGGTCACCTTTGATCTGCTGCCGGCCCTTGGTCACCAGGAGGCCATTCTCCCCTGGGGCACCCGCTCCCTGAAATGGATCATCGACCAAAAGGGGGATTAACCTTTTCCGGAACCGGGGGTGGAAAGGATCTCCCCGGCAGAGGTGCGTACCTTTCTCACCCGGTAGGGGGTTTTCTTTTGAGATTCGTAGTATGTCCGCATCTGCATTTCGGCCACAATCCCAATGGTGATGAACTGAATCCCCGCAATGAGCAGGAGAATTCCCAGCAGCAGGAGAGGTTTGCCCCAGATGTCATGGCCCATGATCTTCAGTGTCAGCATGTATAAATTGATCAGTGCACCGGCGGCCAGGGTAATAAAACCAATCTGTCCGAAGAGATGCATGGGCCTCTGCAGGTACTTTTTGAAGAACCACATCAGCAGCAGGTCACTCATGACGCGACTGGTTCGGGAGAGGTTGTATTTTGACCGGCCAAATTGTCTGGGCCGGTGATGGACCCCGGTTTGGGTAAAGCGAGTCGCACCCTCGAGGGCTGCCAGCACCGGAATGAAACGGTGGAGTTCCCCGTAAATATGAAAGCTGGTGATGATGTTGCGGGGAAAGATTTTCAGGGTACATCCCAGGTCCTGCATGCGGGTACCCGTCAGTCGCCTGATCATATAGTTGGCCAGTTGAGAGGGGATCCTGCGCCATAATCCGTCCTTCCGGTGGGTCCTGACCCCGGCCACCATATCCCATTCCCCGCTTTGGGCCATATCCAGCATCCGCGGAATGTCGGCGGGGTCATTCTGGAGGTCCCCGTCAATCAGGCAGATAAACTCACCCGAGGCCGCATCAATGCCAGCCTGTAAAGCGCTGCTCTGCCCGTAATGGCGCATGAGTTCCACCAGAAGGAAGCGGTCATCACCAATGGCCATCACCTCCCCGCGGGTTCCATCGACAGAGCCGTCATCGACAAAAATAGCCTCGAAATCGGTCCCTGCCATCGCTTCCGCAATTTGCCGGCTCAGAGGGGCTATGTTGGGTTCCTCGTTGTAGACACATATCACGATGGAGAGCTTTTTCATGGCAGCGATATTTCCGAGGTTGGCAGTCATTCCAAATATAGGCTAATTCCAAATGTAGGAAAATTTCCCGGGCAAGGCCATGGGAGGTCAGTGTATTCCGGGGAATTTCCAGATAAAAGAGAACCTGAAGGTCTGGTAATCCCAATGGCGCAATCCATAGAGGAGGGCTACTTTGGCGGCAGTGAAATGCCAGTCGTAGCGGGTTTCGAGGGTAGCCACCACGGGTTTATCGTGGATTTTAAGGTATCCCGAATATCCTGAAAGGTTTCCGGAAAATAGCCAGTGGTCGTTTTTGAAGTCGATGCCGGCCCCATAGAGCAGGGCGTCGTTCTGGGGTGTGGCCTCGTTGTAGGTCTGCCAGCTGTAAAAACCCAGCATAGCAAACGGGCGCATGGTCATGCGGCGGCCAAGCTGATGGCTGCGTGAGAAACTGAGATCAAGGAAATAGCCGGGGGTATCGGTATAGCGGGCCGCCCAGGCATGCCCCGAGGCCGTCTTGCAGGCCATGCGGAGCATTGTGTCGGGGAAGCGCCGGTCACGCGCCAGCTGGACCAGGGCCGCAAAGTAAAAATCCCCATGGGCTATCCCCTTGCCGTTCTGATCACGTGAAAACCGTAAATCCCTGATGTCGGAGGTGTAATTGTAATTCTCCAGCAGAACCCCCCAGGCCTCTATGGCCACCTTTCCCTCATGAAACGGAACCCTCAGCTGAAAGGAGAGATCCTGGGTTGGATCCCCGGGCTGGTAGTGCCGTGTCAGGGAAGCGATAAACTCACCTTCGCCGGGGACCACCCCCTTCCCTGGTTCCGGAACCGGCAAAGCATTGGGCCCCAGATAACCTGGCGACAGGATCATCCAGTTACGCCACCCCGGATCCCCGGGCTTCCAGCCATGGGCCTCGTTCCACCAATCCCATTTGTTGTCCTGTGCAGTCAGCACCTGCGACAACAGCAGCAACAAAACAGTCAGGAATCTCGCCATGCAACAGGATGAAAATCGTCAGAGATCCAGCTTCCTGCGGATTTGCTGCGGGATGCCGTCGCGGTGTACCATGATGCTCATGGTCTTGTACCGCACATATGGTTTGGAGGCGTAGAAAAACCCGCCATAGAGATTATAGGGTCCCCAGGAGTTTTTTACCTTGTACCAAAGCCGGCCCTCCTGGTCACGGGCCATGCCTATGATATGCATGCCATGGTCATCGGTCGTCTGGTAATTGTCAAAGTCCACCTGCCTGATCTCCTGGGTGATTTCCAGCTCATGCACCGGCCCGGCAATGTTGAAGAGCTCGTCTTCCTTCTCCCGGTCTGAAAGCTTTTCCCACCTGAGAATCTCAGCATTGCTCATCTCTTCGGTTTTCTTTACCGGGATCAGGGCAATGCCCTTATTGCTGGTCTGAAATCCCTTTTCACTCACGTCGGCGGCCCAGGCCACCGAAAAGCCCCTGCGGAGTGAAAAGTCGATGATCTCTTCCAGATCTTCCAGAGGCACATTGTACACTTCGTCCCACGACCAGTTATCAGGAACTTCCAGAATAAAAGGGGCATAAAACGGATGATGGGTGTAAGAAGTGATCTCCACATAATCATCCATGTCGAGGCCGGTCACCTCACGGGCAAAACTCTGGGGAGTATAGCTTTTACCCTGATAATCGAACTTCTCAGGCACCTTCCCCAGGTAGGCATCCAGAATACCGGTCATTCCCTCCTGCCAGGCCGGCGACAGCTTACGGTTGGGATTCTTCACAATGGCTTCCATATAATCCCGCAGGGAGTGGTCCAGCTCCCCATGCACATGTTTTTCCTCGCCGTAATTCAGTCCCGTGTAGACCTCTTCGGGGACGATACCCAGGGTGCGGATGACATTCGAAGCATCATGGAACGCCCCCCCCTCTGAAAAACCGGTATTCCCCTGCATCCTGACAAACTTTTGGGCCTTTTGGAGATAGGTATGGTAGACAATATACATCTCCGAGAGATCGGTCTCCGGCTTTTTCAGGCGTAGCATCTCCGACTCAAAAAAGGAGAGCGCACTGAAGGACCAGCAGGTACCCGTACGGTGCTGATTCTTAACCGGTGTGTGCTGAAGGACGAACTCATCTGTAAAGCGCAGACCTTCAGGATCTTCCGCAATCGGCCCGGCCCATATGCCAGAGGGAAAGAGCCCAGCGGCCAGGGTGAGGAAAAGAAAAAATCGTTTAATCATGGTGACGGTTTCATAACACTCCTCAAAAATAGGAATTTTAACACACGATAAAAATGAATATTTTCCCTGCATGGAAGGAGAGGTTTTCCAGTCCGGATGTTTCGTTAAATTAAGTGAAGGGCCTCCCTACCCAATGACTCAAAATGCTATTTTTGTGCAATGCAAAATCGTCTTCCGATAAAAATGATCCTGGTGTCGCTCCTGATGTGGTTGTCCACGGGAGTTTCCGGTCAGCTCAACATCAACCATTACATGCGGGTGGGTCAAACCAGGATATCGATCGGCAATTATGTCGGGGCGATTGAATATTTCAACATTGTGATCAAGTTCAAGCCGCACATGCCGGAGCCCTTTTTCTTCAGGGGGGTAGCCAAGCAGAAGCTGGAGGATTTTCAGGGGGCCATCGGTGATTTCGACCAAGCCATTGAAATCAAGCCCTTTTTCCCCGATGCGTATGCCTACCGCGGACTGGCCTGGCACGAACTGAAGGAATATGACAAGGCCATAGCCGATTACAACAAGGCCCTGGAGCTTGATCCGCGGAATGAAGGGATATACATCAACAGGGGGATCGCCAGGCTCTCGGGGAAAGATGTCGAGGGAGCGCTGGCCGATTACGGCAAGGCCCTCGAAATCAATCCTGCATCGACCCTGGCCCTGATGAACCGGAGCAACGCCAGGATCATCGCCGGCGACACCCGCGGGGCCATCCAGGATCTCAACCAGGTGATCCTCATCAGGCCTCATTTTGCCGGGGCATACCTTAACCGTGGGCTGGCCCGTTTCGAACTGAACGATTACGCTTCGGCGCTGCGTGATTTCGACCAGTGCATCAGACTCGAACCCGACAATGCCCTGGCCTTCAACAACCGGGGGATCATCAAGCACAAACTGGAAGATTACAACGGGGCGATCATGGATTACGACATGGCCATCAAACTGGATCCCGGAATGGCCAACGCCTACTTCAACAGGGCCATGGCCCGTGAGATCCTTCGCCGCCCCGGGTTCGAAGACGACTACCAGATTGCGGCAGACCTCAACCCCCGTTATGACCTCTCGCGGTTTACCCTCGCCGCCGAACAGGGCAACCGCCCCCCTTCCGGACAGAGCGCCAGCACCGCGGCAAACACCAACCCACCGGCCAACAACAGCGGAAACAACCAGCCCCCGGGAAAAGACAACCTCCGGGACCAGGAAAAAAACCGGGAGGAAGAGATCCGCCGGCGCAGAAGACTTAACCTCATCGTCTCCGATACCCGCAACCTCCCCCGCGACAATAACGAAGACCCCGGGGACCCTTATGTGCAAAACCGCCAGATCGAGATCGACCTGCAGCCCCTATTTTTCATCTCCGCCATTGAAAAAAACTCGGGGAACTATGAAAGACTCCAGTATTACAACCCCGATATTGAACAAATCAACCGGGAGAACAACTACAATCCCCTGCTCTCCTTTACCAACAAGCACAGCGAAGGAACCTCCTTCCAGAATTACATCCTGTTTTTCAATGAAAAGATCGGGGTAGCGGAAAACAGCCACAACTTTCTCAACAGGGGCATTTTTCACTGTCTTACAGGGAATTACAACCAATCCATTGCCGACCTTAACAAGGCGGCCGGACTGGATTCCACCAATCCGCTGATATATATCACCAGGGGTACCTGCCGTTTCAGGATGACCGAGCATATCGAGATGTTGCCCGAGTTTCCGGGAAGTGTGCCGGTTTTGTCGGGCAGGGAGAACCGCCCGGGAAGCGCCGGTCCGTCCGGAGTCAGAACCATTACCGATTATGATCTGGTCCTGGAGGATTACAACAAAGCCCTGGAACTGCGCCCCGGCCTCTTCTTCGGCTATTTCAACAGGGCCTTCATCCACCTGCGGCAGAAGAATTACGACCTGGCCCTGCAGGACCTCGACAAGGCCATCGCCACTGAACCCGAATTTGCCGAAGCCTATTACAACCGGGGACTGACAAAAATCTTCCTTGACGACCCCCGGGGAGGAGCCGTCGATCTTTCCAAGGCGGGTGAACTCGGCCTGGTGGAAGCTTACAGTGTGATCAAACGATACTGCAATGAATAACCGCAAGAAATACCTGTTTTTTCAAGGATCACCAGACAGTACGGGCAGTTTACGGGCCGCCTGGCTGATCTTGCTGACCTTGCTGCTGCCTGCCGCCCCTTCTTTTGCCACGGGGAACAAAACCGCCTATACCCTCTTCACCGGCAAAGGGGAGAAAATCACATACGCCAGGATGATGAGGGACCTGGCCCGATGCGATATCCTCCTATTCGGAGAACTGCATAACAATCCCATTGCCCACTGGCTTCAGTATGAAGTGACCGAATCGCTGCACGGGAAAAGGGATCTGGTACTGGGCGCCGAGATGTTCGAAGCTGACAACCAGCAACCCCTCGACGATTACCTGTCGGGAAAGATAGACCGCAAGGGGCTCGACACCCTGGCCCGCCTGTGGCCCAACTTTAAGACCGACTATGCCCCGTTGGTGGATTATGCCAAGACCCACGGATTGCGGTTCATTGCCACCAACATTCCGCGGCGGTATGCCAACCTGGTCTTCAAAAAGGATTTCGGGGCTCTCGACTCCCTGTCGGAGCTGGAAAAAAGCTGGATGGCCCCCCTGCCCATCGACTACGACCCCTCCCTTCCGGGCTATGCCGGCATGAAAAACATGATGGGAGGGCACTCCTCAGAGACCCTGCCCAAGGCCCAGGCCATCAAGGATGCCACCATGGCACACTTCATCGCCACCCATTACCTTCCCGGATCGCTTTTCATCCATTTCCACGGCACCTACCATACTGACCATTACGAAGGCATCCTCTGGTATCTCAAACGTCAGCTCCCCGGGCTCCGTTATGTCACCATCGCCACAGTTTCCCAGGCCGATCCCCGGAAGCTGGATAGAGAGAACCACCACAAGGCCGACTATATTCTGTGCGTGGATGAAAACATGACCACCACCTATTGATGACCCGGGGAGAACGTACCCCCGGGGAGCACCGCAACTCTTCACCATGCAGATTTCAGACCCATGAACAGTCCCATACCCCTGGCCGAGCGGATGCGCCCCCGGACCCTGGATGAGTTTCTGGGGCAGGAGCATCTGGTGGGGCCTGAGGCGGTCCTGCGGAAAATGGTCACCTCAGGCAACCTGGCTTCCATTATTCTGTGGGGGCCTCCCGGGGTCGGAAAAACCACCCTGGCCCGCATCATCGCCACCACCCTTGACCGCCCTTTTCACACCCTGAGCGCCATCAACTCAGGGGTGAAGGATATCAGAGAGGTGATCGACAAAGCGCGCAGCCAGCAGTTTTTCAACCGCCCCAACCCCATCCTGTTCATCGACGAAATTCACCGGTTCAGCAAATCGCAGCAGGACTCCCTGCTGGGGGCCGTGGAGGCAGGGACCATCACCCTCATCGGGGCCACCACCGAAAATCCCTCCTTCGAGGTGATCTCCCCGCTTCTGTCGCGTTGCCAGGTCTATACCCTGAACCCCCTGGGCCGGGAAGACCTCCTGAAGCTGGTCGATAAAGCCCTCACCAGGGATCCCGACCTGAAATCGCGGCAGATTATCCTGGAAGAGGAGGGAGCGCTGCTCCGTTTCTCAGGCGGGGATGCCCGCAAGCTCCTCAATGTCCTGGAACTGGTGGTCACCGCTGAAGATACTGATCCCGTGGTGATCACCAACGACAAGGTGCTGCACCTGCTGCAGAAAAACCTGGCCATGTACGATAAGCAGGGGGAACTTCATTACGACATCATTTCGGCCTTCATAAAAAGCCTCAGGGGGAGTGATCCCGATGCGGCCGTATACTGGCTGGCCAGGATGATCCAGGGGGGAGAGGATGTCAAGTTCATCGCCCGCAGGATGGTGATACTGGCCGCCGAAGATGTGGGACTGGCCAATCCCAACGCCCTGCTGCTCGCCCAAAGTACCTTCCAGGCCGTCCACACCATCGGCCACCCCGAAGCCCGGATCATCCTCTCAGAATGCGCCATTTACCTGGCCACCTCCCCAAAATCCAACTCTGCCTACCTGGCCATCGACAAAGCCCTGGAAACCGTCGGCAGGAGCGGTGACCTGCCCGTACCCCTCCATCTGCGCAACGCCCCTACCCGCCTTATGAAAGAACTGGGATATGGCGACCACTATAAATATGCCCACGATTATGAGGGAAATTTTGCCGTACAGGAGTTCCTCCCCGCAACCATCAGGGACCTCCGCTTCTATCATCCCCAAAAGAATCCCGCGGAGGCTAAAATCCTGGAAAGGCTGGCCCATTGGTGGGGAAAACGGTTCGGCACACCCGACGCGGGCTCTTCCCGGCAGGAATAACCCGGGGAGGAATTCCCTTCACTGAACATTAACCGGTAACCATAATAATTCAACATGCTTAGATTGCTGACCTGGCTGTTGCTGTTACTGCTGCTTACGCCTGCCGTGAGCGGCCAGCCGGACGCCAACTACGACGAAAACCGCGTTCCCGCCTATACGCTGCCCGATCCGTTGATGTTTCCCGGGGGCAGGCGTGTGAAAACTGCCAAAACGTGGGAAAGAAAGCGGAGGGCGCAGATCCTTGGACTCTTTGAAGATCAGGTATACGGGAAGATCCCCCCCGGGGTGAAGATCACCGGCCTCAGGGTGAGGGAGGAGAGCGAAATCACTCCCTTTTCCAACGGACGGCGCCGGCAACTGGAACTGCTACTGGCAAGGGACGGCAGGGAACTGGCCCTTCAGGTGCTCCTCTATCTGCCCAAAGGGGTGGAAAAAGCCCCTCTGTTCCTGGGGCTCAATTTTTACGGCAACCATACGGTGACCACCGATCCGGCGGTATTCATCAGTACCTCCTGGAGCCGGAACGACCCCTCGATCGGAATCGTCAACCATCAGCTGACGGAGCAGAGCCGGGGTGCAGAAAGCGAACGGTGGCCGGTGCAGATGATCCTGGATGCAGGGTTTGGAGTGGCCACCCTTTTCTACGGGGATGTGGATCCCGACCGGGATGATTTCGGTGACGGGGTGCACCCCTTTGCTTACCGGGAGGGGCAGGTGCAACCCGGTCCCGGAGAGTGGGGATCGCTCGCAGCCTGGGCCTGGGGGCTCATCCAGGTGATGGACTGCCTGGAGAAGGAACCCGGCGTGGATGGCTCCAGGGTGATCCTCACCGGCCACTCCCGGCTGGGGAAGGCCGCCCTGTGGGCCGGAGCCCTCGACCAGCGCTTCGCGGCCGTCATTTCCAACAATTCGGGATGCGGGGGGGCCGCCCTCTTTCGCCGCCAATTCGGTGAAACGGCCGAAAGGATCAACGACGCCTTCCCCCACTGGTTCTGCAACAACTTTAAAGCTTACAACAACCGTGAGGAAACCCTTCCTGTCGACCAGCATCAGCTTCTGGCCCTGATCGCCCCGAGGCCTCTTTACGTGGCCAGTGCCCTGGAAGACCAGTGGGCCGACCCCCATGGCGAATACCTCGCGACATGGCACGCTGCCCCGGTCTATGCCCTCTACGGACAGGCCGGCCTCCCCTCCCCTGCCATGCCCCCACCCGGAGAACCCCTCATGCCGGTCACCGGATACCATATCCGCAAAGGCCCTCATGACATCACACCCTGGGACTGGCAACAGTTCATCCGCTTTGCTACCCGGCACCTCCCACCCCGCTGAGGAATCCACACCCACTGCTCCCGAATGCAGCCCTTTTTCCGTATCTTTATGCCCTGAAACGGGCCTCACCTCAGTTTCACGTCATTTACCTTGACCACCACCATTAACCACATGAACGATGAAAGACCACCATTTCCTGGCTTTTGACCTTGGGGCGTCAAGCGGAAGGGCCATCCTGGGAACCCTCTCCGGGGAAAAACTGACCCTGACCGAAGTCCACCGTTTTCCCAACCAGATGCATCTGCTCCACGGCCACTACTTCTGGAACATCTACACCCTTTTCAGCGAGCTGAAAACGGGACTGGCCAAATGTGTCAGGGAGCTGAACATCAAACCTGAGGCCATCGGAATCGACACCTGGGGCGTCGATTATGCCCTGGTGACCGCCGACGGCCATCTGGCAGGGCTCCCTTTTGCTTACCGCGACGGAAGAACCGACGAAAGCATGAAGCAGTTCTTTGAGATCCTCTCCAGGAAGGAGACTTATCTCCTGTCGGGAATCCAGTTCATGCAATTCAACACCCTTTTCCAGCTGTTTTCAGCCATCAGGTCGGAGCTTGAAACCATGAAGATTGCCCGTTCACTGCTTTTCACCCCCGATGTGCTCAACTTTTTGTTTACGGGAATCCGCAAAAACGAATATACCATAGCCAGCACCTCCCAGATGTTAAAAGCGGGAAAACCGGAATGGGAGTTCCGGCTTCTTGATGCGGCGGGCATTCCCCGCGATCTGGTCGAGGAGATCATTCTTCCCGGGAATGTACTGGGGCCCCTGCTGCCTGAGGTCTGTGCCGAAACGGGGTGTGACCCGGTTCCCTGCATGGCCGTGGCCTCCCACGACACCGCTTCGGCCATCGCCGCTGTTCCGGCAGAGGAGGGTACCTGGGCATACATCAGCTCGGGCACCTGGTCCCTGATGGGCATCGAAAGCCCTGAACCCCTGGTCACAGAAGAGACCCTGGCCCTGAATTTCACTAACGAGGGAGGGATCGACGGCACCACGCGCTTTCTGAAGAACATCATGGGGCTGTGGCTCATCCAGGAATGCAAGAGACAGTGGGACCTGGAGGGCAATCTCTCCTGGAGCGACATTGTGGAGATGGCCCGAAGAGCCACTCCCTTTGTCAGCCTGGTCGACCCCGATGACCAGAGCTTTCTCAACCCGGCCGATATGCCGGCGGCCATCCGTGCCTACTGTGCCAGAACAGGACAGCCTGTGCCGGTATCACAGGCGGCCATCGCCCGCTGCATTTATGAGAGTCTGGCACTGAAGTATAAATTCACCCTCGAACAAATCGAGAAGGTGGTTAAAAAACCAGTGGAGAAGATCCATATCATCGGGGGCGGCGCCAACAACCGGTTTCTTTGCCAGCTCACGGCCAATGCCACGGGCCTGCCCGTACTGGCCGGGCCGGTGGAAGCCACCGCCATCGGAAACATCCTGCTGCAGGCCAGGGGACTCGGTTACCTCGAATCACGCACCGAAATGAGACAGATCGTCTCCGGCTCCTTCGGCGTCATCCAGTACCTGCCCGCCAACACCCGCGACTGGGAGGAGAACTACCTCCGCTTCAAGCTGCTCCTGCAAATGGTCTAGAACCACCTTCGCCGCCTGAAAAGAAAGATCCCCAGGGCCGACAGGGAAAGGGAAAACAACAATATGAGATAAAAAGACCATTTCCATCCCTCCAGGTGATTGGGGACATTCATGCCATAGAGGCTGGCAATCAGTGTGGGAATCATCAGAATGATCGAAATGGAGGTGAGTCTTTTCATCACCACGTTCAGATTATTGGAAATGACCGATGCAAAAGCATCCATCATGCCGGCCTGGATATCGGAGTAGATCTGCGCCATTTCCAGGGCCTGACGCGTCTCAATCACGGCGTCTTCCAGAAGATCCTCGTTGGTCTCATCCAGGTTATAGCGCTTTGAATTCTTCAGTTTGAACAGCACCAGCTCGTTCCCCTTGAGAGAGGTGATGAAGAACACCAGGCATTTCTCCATTTTGAGCAGCTGGTTGAGTTCCTCATTACGAATCGACTTCTCCAGTTCGCGTTCGATCGCCGAGGTTTGCTGGTTGATCTGTTTGAGGTATCTGAGGTATAATTGGGCCGAGCGCATGGAAAGCCTGAGCATGAAATTAAAGACGTCAGAAACCTGCTCCTTGTGCTCTCTGTAGAGCGAAGGCAGTTCCGCGGGTAAAATCTCATTGGGGCTGCCACAAAGGGTCACGGTATACCTGGAAGTCATGAAAACCCCCAGGGGAATGGTCTGAAAGGGGATGCCATTGTTGGAAACCACCACCGGAATGCGCAGAATGACCAGCGAGAAATCATCGTCAAATTCAACACGCGGCCTTTCATCAGGGTCCAGGATGTCAGAAATGATTTCGGCGGGCATCCCGAATTCCCTTTGAATCCGTTCTGTTTCCGCGGGTGTGGGTTGGGTCACGTTGATCCAGCTGTTCTGCCCCGCCGCCGGCAACTCTACATGCCCGCCAAGGCTACGGAAGATTCTGATCATAAAAAAAGCCTCCTAGTAATACGGCCGGGGAGGCTTAAACGCACACCCTAACCGCAGGTGAATACTCTCGTTTGTTGATGATACGGGCCGTCGTCCATGTGAATGATGATGTTGCTGATTTTAATGGTCACAAAGGTAACCGTTACTTTTTCTCCGGAATCCCTTCCCCCGGAAAATTTCCTTAAAGAATTGTTAAATATGCGGGGTTTTGAACCGCTGTCGCCGATGCCGGCGCTGTAAAAAAGAGTGTTCCGGTGCGGGAAAGTGTGAAAAGCTGCTAATTTTGTATCAGGCGATAAGGTCTGCTTTAAAGTGCCTGGTCCCGGATTCAGGCTGAGGACATCTCGTGTCACCCACAATCCGTATTGAAAATGGTTAAGACGCTGGCATTTATTGGTTTTGGCGGGTTCCTCGGGAGCATCACCCGATATCTGATTTCCAGGTATTTCCAGCTGCACCTCGCTGCCCTTTTCCCCTGGGGCACCTTTGTGGTGAACCTGGCGGGCTGTTTCCTCCTCGGAGTAGTGTACAGCCTCTCCGAGAAGGGGAACCTTCTCTCTCCCGAATTGCGCCTTTTCCTGGCCGTGGGATTCTGCGGAGGATTCACCACCTTTTCCACTTTCTCCCATGACGCGCTCATGCTGGCCCAACAGCAGGAATGGCTTCGCTTCTCCCTTTACGCTTCTCTCTCCTTTTTCCTGGGATTGGCTGCCGTGTTTGCCGGAAAAATTGTCATCCAACTCCTTTGGCCATGAATGAGACCACTGACCACTATCTTTTGAGGATTTTTGTCGGTTCCTCCGACAAGGTCAACCAGCAGCTCCTGTACGAATACCTCGTTTTCCAGGCCAAGAAACAGGGATTGGCGGGGGCCACGGCCGTCAAGGGTGCAATGAGTTACGGAGCCAGCTCAGTCATTCACTCGTACAAGTTCTGGGAAACCCTCGACAAGGTTCCGGTGATCGTGGAGATCGTGGATGAGCTTTCCAGGATCAACCACTATTGGGAAACCGTGAAACCGGTGCTGGAAGGGGTGCGTTACGGCTGCCTGGCGACCCTTGACAGGACCACGGTCCTCATGTACAAATCGGGAAAACTAAGGCCGGCACCACCCGGCATCTGACCCCGGTCCCTTCCTCCGCCAATGAAGGCTGCAGCCATTGCCGGCGGGGAGAAGCCTGACGGCCCAGCCCGCCGTCTCTCTGTGTAAAATCCTTAATTCACTACAGAATGAAAAAATACACCATTTCACGCAGGAATTTCCTGAAGACCACGGCTGCTACCACGGCTGCGGTAACCCTGATGCCCCTGGGAGGCTGTAATGTGGAGAAGACCCCTGCCCCCATGACACGCAAATTCGGGAAACACGATTTCATGGTCACTACCCTGGGATTGGGAGGACAGGCTTCCATCCAGTGGACCCCGGAAGGAGTGGATCCGGTGGCCATCATCCTCAAGGCTTTTGATTTAGGGATTAACTACTACGATACATCGAACCTGTATGGCCCCAGCCAGCGGAACTTTCACGAGGCTTTCCGCAGGCTTCATCTGATACCGGGAGAGGAGGGGTATGACAGGGAGCTGCGCAGCCGCATCTGGCTGACCTCCAAAACCTGCATGCGCTGGGGCAATCCAGGCTGGGAACCCCGTGAAAACGTCAGCAACTGGTCAAACGGGGAACATGTGCAGTGCGCTGTTGACGACCTGAAACGCACCCTGACCCAGGTTTTCGGCGACGGGGAGGGGAATTACCCCGAAGGGGCTTACCTCGACATGATCCTTATCCATACCCTGCACAACAGCGCCGAGGTGGATGTCCTCTATGAAGGGCTGGAGACTCCCCTGGACCCTGAAGGTCATTTCGGGGCCCTGGTGGCATTGCGCGATTTCCGTGACGGCACCAACCTCACCGGCATGAATCCCCGGAATGAAAAGCTGATCCGCCACATCGGCTTCTCGGGGCACAGCAATCCTCCGGCCATGATGGACATGATTCAGCGCGACGAATGGGATCTCCTCGGGGGATTGCTGGTGGCCATCAATGCCAATGACCGGCTGATGTTCAACATGCAGCACAATGTCATTCCCGTGGCCGAAGCCAAAGGAATGGGCATCATCGGCATGAAGGCCTTTGCCGATGCGGCCATGTACCACAAGGAACCCGGCTGGTCCAGCAAACCCGAACATGTCTACCTGAAGGTGGGCGACCCGGCGCTTCCCAGCCGCCCCCTTATTGAATACGCCCTGACCACACCGGGGGTCCATACCCTCATCACGGGCATCGGCCATATCGATGAGGATCCCCTCCGGTGCCAGCTGGTTCAGAATTTTTACGCGGCCCAGATCACCCCCGACGGATTGTCACCGGATGAAAGGGGAAAAATCGAACAGCTGGCTGCCGGCATCAAGGAGGGTAAAACCAATTACTTCCAGATGGCCAGAACCGGGCTTTCCGGCCCCCGGGAACTCCGGAAAACAGAAGAGGACGGGAAGATCCTTCTCTCCTGGCAGACGGCCTATGCCGGCGACGATCCCATTGTACGCTACGAGGTACTGGTCAACGGAGTAGCGGCGGCGGAAGTGACCCACCACCCCCAGCTCCTGCGCAAGAAACCATTCAGCTGTGAAATTCCTGAGGGGGAAACGGTGGTGGTGGCTGCCATCGACGCTGCAGGAAACAGAGCGGAAAGCCTTCTGGCCTGACCGGAGTATACTCCATTTCCGGGCTCCCTGTGGATGGGAGTCTACCACATCACGTTTACAGCTTTCCTGAGCTGCCCGCCCTTCACCCCCCAGGTTTTCAGATGACCTGCAGGGGATTACCCATGCACGGAGGTCTCCGGCCAGGTTTATTCGACGTAAAGGACCAGCCCCTTGAGGTATTCCCCTTCGGGGTGGTAAATGCTCACAGGATGGTCGGCAGGCTGTGTGAGCTGATGGAGAATACGGACCTGCCGGCGGCTGAGGGCGGCACCACTGAACACCGCTTCCCGGAATCGGTCGCGTGCGACGGTCTGCGAACAGGAAAAGGTGAAGAGCAGGCCCCCCGGGCGAATCAGTTCCATGGCTTTGGCGTTGATCCGTTTGTAGGCTTTCAGGGCCTGGGGCAGCGCTTCCTGGTGTTTGGCAAACGCCGGAGGGTCAAGAATGATCAGATCGTATTTTCCGCCCATCCCATTCATAAAGGCGAAGGCGTCGGCGGCGAATGCCTCGTGGCGCCCGTCACCCGGAAAATTAAGGCCGGCGTTGACATGGCTCATCTCCACGGCGCTCCGGGAGGCATCCACAGAATGGACCAGTGCGGCTCCCCCCCGCAGGGCATACACCGAGAAACCCCCGGTATAGCAAAACATGTTCAGGACGTGTCGTCCCTGGCTGTACTGGCCAACGAGCTGCCGGTTCTCACGCTGGTCGATGAAAAAGCCGGTCTTCTGGCCTGTTTCCCAGTCGACACGGAAGCGGAGCCCGTGTTCGGTCACCTCATGGGGCACCTGTGCCCTTCCCGACAGGTAGCCGTCGCGGGGATCGAGGCCCGCCTTATAGGGAACGGTTTTTTCGCTCTTATCGTAGACGGCGGACAGGGCCCCGCCCATCACCTCGCCCAGAGCCCGGGCAATCTCCCCGCGGGCAAGGAACATTCCCGCACTGTGGGCCTGGAGGACCACCACCCCGTTATAGTAATCGCAGATGAGCCCCGGCAGGCCATCTCCTTCCCCGTGTATCAGCCTGAAAACATCATTCCCGGGCTGCCCGGTGAGTCCCGCCCGGCGACGCACTTCCAGAGCGGAGGCGATCCTCTCTGTCCAGAAATCCGGCCCCGGGGGCTCCTCCCCGAAGGTGAGCATCCGCACGGCAATCGAACCGATCTGGTAATGGCCCCATCCCAAACTCTTTCCCTCCCGTGACATGACTTGCACCACCTCCCCCTCACGGAGCCCCGGTGGCAGATGACCTATGGCCCCCGAAAACACCCAGGGATGAAAACGCAGCAACGACTGCTCCTTGCCCGACTTTAGCCCTATCACGGGCAGGGAACGGTTCATGGCAACAGCTGTTGAAGTTTGTCATAAATCAGCAGGGAGGCCCAGGCATCGGTGGAGGCATAGGCCATTTGCGGCGCAGTGAGCTGGTCGGCTTCCCAGTTAGAGAGTTGCTGGGACTTGGAAACCCGGAACCCCAGCAGGATGGCGCTCAGCTTTTTAAGGCTGAAATCCCTGATGCCCAGGGACTGGGCCTGGTCCTGTAATTCGATGAACCCCCCCGGCCGGAAGGGCACTATTTTCTGCAGGGCCTTCAGATCATCACGGATGGCCACGCCGGCCTTGAGTACACCCGGATCGGCCAGCAACTGCTTCAAATCAGGAGGAATACCCGTCTTCTTCACCCTGAAGAGATATGCTTTTTGATGTGTCGACAACTGAAGAAGGGCCACCTGGTGGTTGTCGCCCTTCCGGAAGGAGGGTTTCGTCTCTGTGTCAAACCCCAGTACGGGATACCCGCGGAGTTCCCTGACAGCCTCATGCACTCCGGCGGGGCTCTCCACAACCACCATTTCTCCTTCGAACTGCCGCAACGGCAATTCCGCCACCTCTTCCTTCGAGATGGACTCCCTGACCATGTCTGGCATGTCACTCATGGTTTTCCCCAAAAAAACGGTCCACCCAACCGGAGGTCCCCCTGCGGCCTTCCGGGTGTTCCGTTGGTTTCTTCTCCCCCACCTCCAGGTCACCGCTGAAAACCAGCTGATGCAGGGCCCGCAGCACATTCACCAGCCGCTGACCCCAGAATTCCCCGAAATGGGCCCGGCATTCGGCCAGGGCGTCGTTCATCACCTCTTCATTGCCCAAACTGTAAGAGGTCAGAAAATCCTTCAGATCCTGGTAGATGTCGAGAAGGCTTTCAGAGATACTGGCCGTAACGGCCTCCGTTCCGAACTGAAGCTCCGGGTCGAAAACCTCCTGGTAGGTGTCATATTCCCCGAGCAATACGGCCCATTTCTGGAGATGAAGATTATACTCCATTTCGGTCACATACTTCTCCAGAGGCTCCTCACTCACGGTGTCTACCGGGGGCAAAAGGGAGGCCTTGAAGTATAGCAGGGGCAGCAATTTCCGGGTAAGATCGGCCAGAGCGGGAAGAGGATACCCCCCGGGCGCCTCTATAAGGCGGCAGAACTCGCTGGCCACCGCCACAAACTCCACCACATTCCGGCCATATACCACGCTGTTTAATCCATTGTTCTCCATTTTTCAGAATATAACCCGGCAAAATTAAGAAAAACCCCCATTCCCTTCCTTCAGGCTCTTTACTTTTCGCTTTTCCATTCCAGGCGGTTGTCAATTCTCCTGACGATCTTGCCGTGGTCCATCAGCCAGCGGAGCACCTCCCGCAGGGATTCATTCCCGGGTCCCAGGCGGAAGAGGAGTTCCTCGGGCAAAAGGGGTTCTTGCAGCCCCTCCCGGATGGCCTCCCGGTAACGGTCAAACTCCATCCTGCTTAGTCCCAGCTGGTTGCGCTCAAGACACACATCACAGATCCCGCACCGCTGTGAATCCGTCTCCCCGAAATAGGCCAGAAGCATCTGGCTCCGGCACTTCAGGGTGGAAGAGGCATAATGGATGACCGCCCCGATCCTTTCCTTGAAATCCTGCTTCCGCAAATCATAATTCTCAGGGGAAAAGAGAAGCCGTTCCAGTTCCACCCGATCCCTGGAGAAGTATATGTAAGGGCTTTTGCGTCGGGGAACATAATCGATGATCCGCTGGTTGTGGAGTTGCTTCAGGAAGTTGACGATGACATCGGGCGTTGTGGCGGCCCTGGCAGCCAGCAGCTCCTCCTCCACCATCACATAACCGGTGAACAACCCGGTATAGGAGCGCATCAGCAGCTTGATGAATCCGTCGTAGGCTTCGTTGGCGATCTGAAAGTTATAGAGTTCGTCACGGCTTACCGTGAAATAGATCCGGGAGGGGGAATCGACCTCCTCGGTAAACTCAAAGTAGCCCTGCCGCTGGATGATTTTCATGCTGTGATAGACCTGGGCCACCTGAAAGTGGAACTTCTCGGCAAAGCGTTCCAGAGGGAAATCAAAGACCTGGTTCTTGCCGAAGCCGACAGCCACCTGCAGAAAATTGCAGATGGCTTCGTATATCCGCTTAACATAATCGATGGAAGGAAAGACGACCGAGAGGTGTTTTTGGAGTTTCAGTTTGTCGGAGGGATTGTAAAGCAGGACAGCCACCGATTTCTGGCCATCGCGGCCTGCACGTCCGGCCTCCTGGAAATAGGCTTCCAGCGAGTCGGGCAGGTCGGCATGGATGACGAAGCGCACGTCGGGTTTGTCGATACCCATGCCGAAGGCGTTGGTGGCCACGATGACCCTGGTTTGGTTGCTGATCCAGGCGTCCTGGCGTTGATGCCGCACCTCGCTGCTGAGCCCGGCATGATAAAAGTCGGCGGCAATGCCGTTCTTGCGGAGCATCTCGGCAATCTCCCTGCTTCCCCGCCGGTTCCGCACGTAGACAATCCCGCTCCCCCGGGCCCGCTCCAGACTCTTCACCAGATACCCCAATTTATCCTCTTTTTCCCTCACCATATAGGCCAGGTTGCTGCGCGAAAAAGAGGTGGCCTTCACGTTTTTTACGGCAAAGAGAAGTTTCTCCTGGATATCCTCGACCACACGGGGTGTGGCGGTGGCCGTCAGGGCCAGCACCGGCACCCCGGGTAAAAGAGGCCTCAGGCCGGCAATCCGCAGATAACTAGGTCTGAAGTCGTACCCCCATTGCGAAATGCAATGCGCCTCATCCACCGCGATCAGGTTGATTTTCATCTGGCGCAGCTTCTCCAGGAACACCTCCGATTCCAGCCGCTCCGGGGATACATAAAGAAACTTATACTCCCCCCATACCGCATTGTCGTAAGTGATTTTAATTTCGCCCGCTGTCATCCCGCTGTGCAGACTGAGCGCCCTGATCCCCCGTTTCCGGAGGTTCTCCACCTGGTCCTTCATCAGGGCAATCAATGGAGTGATCACCAGGCACATCCCTTCGACCGAAAGGGAATACACCTGAAAAGTCACCGATTTGCCGCCTCCCGTGGGCAGCAATCCCAGGGTATCCTTACCCGCCGCCACCGATTCGATGATCTCCAGCTGGAGCGGTCTGAATGCAGCATAACCCCAGTATTTCTGCAGTATTTTTTGAAAATCGCTCACCCTGATGCAAATTAACGAAACCCCTTCTTCTTTAACAATTTTTAAAGCCAAAAACCGGGGGCTGCCAAAATAAATCGGCCTAAATAGACTAAAATTTGTAGTTTTGCGCTTTATTAAAATTTAATACACACGCTGATGTCATTTCTTTCTGATAAAGTGGTTTCGGAAGGTCTCACCTTCGATGATGTACTCCTGATTCCGGCCTGGTCGGAAGTTCTGCCCCGCGAAACAGATCTGAGGACACAGTTTACGCGGAACATCCTGCTCAACACTCCGGTGGTTTCCGCGGCCATGGATACGGTCACCGAATACAAGCTGGCCATCGCGATAGCCCGGGAAGGGGGGATCGGCGTCATCCATAAGAACATGGATATTGAGGAGCAGGCGCGTCAGGTCATTAGTGTCAAGCGGGCTGAGAACGGGATGATTTTCGATCCGGTGACCATCGACAAGGGGAAGAAGGTGGCCGACGCCCTCGAGCTGATGGCCAACTTCAAGATCGGGGGTATTCCCGTCATCGATGGGCAGGGCATCCTGGTGGGGATTGTCACCAACCGGGATCTCCGCTTTGAGAAGAATATGGAAAGGCCGATCACGGAAGTGATGACCAGTGAGAACCTGATCACCACGACCGAATCCACGAACCTGGAAAAGGCCTCGGAGATTCTGCAGAGTTACAAGATAGAGAAGTTGCCGGTGATCGACAAGCATGGCAAGCTGATCGGGCTGGTGACCTATAAGGACATCACCAAGGCCAAGGATAAGCCATTGGCCTGCAAGGACGACAAGGGGAGGCTGCGGGTAGCTGCGGCGGTCGGGGTGTCGGGTGACAGCATGGAGCGCATCGAAGCCCTTGTACGTGCGCAGGTTGACGCCATCGTCATCGATACGGCCCATGGCCATACGCGGGGGGTGATGGAGATGCTCCGCAGGGCCAGGCAGGCCTGGCCCGGGCTGGAGATCGTCGCCGGGAACATCGCCACGGCCGAAGCCGCTGCCGACCTGGTCAAGGCGGGCGCCGACGCGGTAAAGGTAGGCATCGGCCCCGGGTCCATCTGCACCACCCGCGTGATTGCCGGCGTCGGCATGCCCCAGCTCTCAGCCATTTACAACGTGTCAAAGGCCATCCGTGGCTCGGGAGTACCCGTCATCGCCGACGGAGGCATCCGCTATTCCGGAGACATCGTCAAAGCCCTGGCCGCAGGGGCACACTCCATTATGGCCGGTGGACTCTTCGCCGGCGTCGAGGAATCCCCGGGAGAAACGATCCTCTACCAGGGCAGAAAATTCAAAGCCTACAGGGGCATGGGCTCCATAGAAGCCATGCAGAAAGGCTCCAAGGACCGCTACTTCCAGGATATGGAAGAGGACATCCGCAAACTGGTACCCGAAGGCATCGCCGCCCGGGTCCCCTTCAAGGGCACTCTCGAGGAAGTCCTTTACCAGATGATGGGCGGACTGCGGGCCGGCATGGGTTACTGCGGCGCAAAAAACATCACCATGCTCCAGCAGGCCAGATTCACCCGCATCTCCAATGCCGGCATCCAGGAGAGCCATCCCCACGACGTGAGCATCACCCGCGAAGCCCCGAATTACAGCAGCAGGCAATCCCTCTGACCACCCTCTGAACAGCGCTCTCTGCCGCATCACGAATGAACTTAATTTCCTGAGTATAACACCTATGAGAAATATTCTGATCCTCGGATTGCTTCTGACGACCCTGGCAGGGATGGCCCCGGCCCAGGAGAAAAAGGGGGCGCTGGTCACCATCGGCAAAACGGCCATCACTCCCGATGAGTTTCACCGCATCTATGAGCGGAACAACGCCAATATCCAGGACCCGGAAAACAAAAAAACGGCCAGGGAGTACCTGGAGCTGTTCATCAATTTCAAGCTGAAAGTGATGGAGGCCATGCACCTGGGAATGGACACGGTACAGGCCTTCAAAACGGAACTGGAAGGTTATCGCAACGAATTGTCGACGCCCTACCTGACCAACATCACCTTTAACGACCAGCTGGTAAAAGAGACCTACCAGCGGATGCTCAAAGAGGTCAATGCCAGCCACCTTTTGGTAGAGGTTCCGGACGGGGCCTCCCCCGCCGACACCCTTGCTGCCCGCAAAAAAATCATGGAGATCAGGGAAGAGATTCTCGGGGGCCTCGATTTCGGGGACGCGGCCGTCACGTATTCCCAGGATCCTTCGGCACAGGCCAATAAAGGTGACCTGGGGTGGTTCACGGTCTTCCAGATGGTTTATCCCTTTGAGGAAGCTGCCTATACCACCCCCGTGGGAGAAGTCTCCATGCCGGTGCGTACCCGATTCGGATACCATCTCCTTAAGGTCAACGGCATCCGCGAGGCCCAGGGTGAGATCCATGTGGCGCACATCATGAAGATTTACGCTCCCGATGCCTCTCCCGCACAAAAGGAAAAAGCCCGGCAGGCGGCCGACAGCCTCTACCACCTCCTGGAAGGGGGAGCCAGTTTCACCCGGCTTGCACGGGAAAACAGCGACGATGAACGCAGCGCCGCTAACAACGGGGAGCTTCCCTGGTTTTCACGCAACAGAATGATCCCCGCCTTTGCCGATCCCGCCTTTGCCCTCTCTAACGACGGAGATTATACCCGGCCCATCGATTCCGGCTTCGGATTCCATATTATCAAAAGGCTCGAATACAGGCCACTGCCTGCCTTTGACCAGGTAAAAAGAGAACTCGAGGAACGGATCAAACGCGATGGTGAACGCAGCGAACACAGCAGGGAAGCCTTTGTGGCCGACCTGAAAAACGAATACCATTTCACCCGCAGTGAAGAGCGTGTGGAAAGGGTGCTGGCTGCCGGCAAAACCTGGATCTCAGGTGATTCCCTGGTCATCCCTGCTGATTTTGACCAGAGCCAGCTGCTTTTCACCTTCGCCAACCAGAAAATTACCGCCCGCGAATGGGCCGACCACCTCAAAACCATCCCCGGTCAGCAACTCCGGAATGATCCCGGGATGCTCCCCCGCTACTACCACGCCTGGGAAAATGAAACCCTGATCCGGTACGAGGAGAGCCGTCTGGAGGAAAAACACCCCGACTTCCGCTCCCTCCTGCAGGAATACCACGACGGAATCCTTCTATTCAATATCTCTGAGCGCAAGATCTGGCAGAAGGCGGCTTCCGATTCGGTGGGACTGGCGGCGTTCTATGAAACCAACAAGGGGAAGTATCTCTGGCCCGAGCGGTACCAGGGCAGTATCGTCCGTTGTGCGAGCCCGCAGTTGAAGGAGGAGGCCGAAACCCTGGTGGATTCGGGGGTGGACCCAGGGGAGATCCAGGATGTGCTCAGACTGCCCGATGGAGCGCTTACCATCAGCCGGGGAATCTGGGAAAAGGGTGAAAACCCGGTCATCGACTATTACCTCTGGGAGGGGAGTTTGCCCGTAGATTGGAATGAAACCACCGGATTCATCACCGGCGAGAAGATGGCCCCGGCTCCCAAAGCCCTTGACGAATCCAGGGGCTACCATATCTCTGATTACCAGCAGTATCTCGAAGAACAATGGGTCAGGGAACTGCGCAGGAAGTATCCTGTAAAAATCAACAAGAAGCTGGTCAAACAACTTGCCGATGGTTAGAACCCGCATTCCATACCTGCTGGCCGTTTGTTTATGCCTGCTGGTGGCCTGCCGGCCTCCCTGGAGCAACGACCGGGT
This sequence comes from Bacteroidales bacterium, assembly GCA_012729335.1. Lineage (GTDB taxonomy): Bacteria > Bacteroidota > Bacteroidia > Bacteroidales > Prolixibacteraceae > UBA1413. The sequence goes on from JAAYDJ010000013.1 coordinate 39,277, forward strand.
GGCCGTAGCCAAAGCCGGCGATGACATCCTGTACCTCGATGAACTGCAGAGCATCATCCCTGACGGAATCAGTAGCGGAGACAGCCTTCTGATGGCCGAGGATTACATCAGGAAATGGGTCACCGCCTCCCTGCTGGTCACCAAAGCAGAGGAAAACCTCACCATGGCGCAACGCGATGTAACCGCGGAACTCAAAGAATACCGCGCCGGCCTGATTACCTACCGCTACAAGAAAGCCCTTATGGCCGAAAAACTGGACACGGTGGTCAGCGATCAGGAGATCACGGCCTTCTATGAAAAAAACAAACCCCACTTCACCCTTACCGCCCCTCTGATGAAGGCGGTTTTTATCAAAATCCCCCTGGAGGTCTCCCAACCTGAAAAGGCCAGGGCCTTCTGCGGAAGCTCCAACCCCGTTGAACTCCGTGAACTCCAGGAATTCTGTCTCCGCTATGCCGAATCCTACCAACTCTATACCGACCGTTGGGTCGACGCCGGCCTGGTCCTGAGGAACCTCCCGGGATACGATTCTCCCCGGGAGGACCGGATCACCTCCGGATCCACCCTCGAGGAAAGGGACGATAAATACTATTACCTCATCTGTGTGCTGGGATTCAAAGAAAAAGGTGAACCCGCCCCTCCCGAATATGTGAGCGGGAACATCCGTGACCTGATCATCAACACCCGTAAAACGGAATTCCTGAAAAAACTGGAAGAGGATATTTATGCCGAAGGAGTGAGAAACAAAAAATTCAGATTATATGAAATGGAGAAGAAATAAGAAGTTTTACGGGGCAATGACCCTGGTGTTCCTGCTTTCCGGCATATGGCCGGGCCAGCCCGCCCGGGCCCAGGACAGGGTGATCGACCAGATCATTGGCGTCGTGGGGAACAACATCATCCTGAAATCGGAAATCGAGGATATGTTCATTCAGCAGCAGGCGCAGGGCATCACCACCGAAGGAGACATGAAATGCGAGATCCTGGAAAACTTCCTGATCGACAAGTTGCTGGTGGCCGAAGCCCTGCTCGATACCGACATCGTGGTCACCGATAACCAGATCAACCAGAACCTGGATGCGACCCTGCAGCGTTACATCAGTTTCCTGGGGTCTGAAAAGGAAGTGGAAAACCACTTTAAGAAACCGATCCCCCTGTTGAAGGCCGACATGCAGGAAGCCATTAAAAACCAGCTTCTCAGCCGGCAGATGCAGGATAAAATCATCAGGGACGTCACGGTGACGCCATCGGAAGTGCGCTATCACTACAGGAATCTGAAAGAGGAGGAGATCCCTCTGATTCCCGTGCAGTATGAATATAAGCAGATCACCCTCATTCCGGAGATAGATCTCGAGGAGGAGAACCGGGTCAAGGCTCAGCTACGTGATTTCAAGCGGAGGATTGAGGAGGAAGGGGCCAATTTTGCCACGCTGGCGGTGTTGTATTCCGAAGCGCCGGAACAGCGCATGGGAGGGGAGATCGGTTACCTGGGGAGGGCCCAGCTTGACCCTGCCTATGCCGCAGCCGCCTTTAACCTTAAAGATGACCGGATCTCCAATGTGGTAAAAAGCGATTTCGGATACCATATCATCCAGCTCATCGACCGGAAAGGTGAAAAAATAAACACCCGTCATATTCTGATGCGGCCAAAGGTAGCCCCGGAAGCCCTTGCCAGGACCGCCGCCCGCCTCGACAGCCTCGCTGATATGATCCGCAAGGAACAGATCACCTTCGAGAATGCAGCCATGATGTTTTCCCAGGATAAAAACACCCGCAACAATGGCGGACTGATGATCAACCCCGAGAGTCTCTCCTCACGGTTCAGCGTGGAGGAACTCGATCCCGACATCAGTAAGATCATCACCACCATGAACATCAATGAGATCTCCCGTCCTTTCCAGACCATCGACGAGAACTCGCGCCAAACGGTGTACAAGGTCATCAAGCTGACCAATAAGACCGACGGGCACCGGGCTAACCTGCAGAGCGATTACCAGCAGCTGGCCCAACTCTATCTTGAGAAGAAGAAACAGGAAGTCCTGGAAAAGTGGATATCCACGCAGCAGGCCAGGACCTATATCCGCATTGACCCCACCTATTCGAACTGCAATTTCAAGTTTGCCAACTGGATCAAGTAACCCAGAATTCACTTTTATGCAATACCGCAACGATGTGGAGGCGCTCGATGCGCTTCATGCCAAATACAGGGAACTCCATGCAGAGATCACCCGTGTGGTATACGGACAGGACGAGGTGGTCACCCAGGTGCTTAACACCCTGTTCAGCCGGGGCCATTGCCTTCTGATCGGGGTACCCGGACTGGCCAAGACGCTGTTGGTGGTTACCATCGCCAGGGTGCTCGGGCTGAAGTACAACCGGATTCAGTTCACGCCTGACCTGATGCCTTCCGACATCATCGGCACTGAAATCCTCGACAAGGACCGGCAGTTCCGGTTTGTGCAGGGGCCCGTTTTCGCCAATGTCATCCTGGCCGACGAAATCAACCGTACCCCCCCCAAAACCCAGTCGGCTCTTCTCGAAGCCATGCAGGAGCGGGCCGTCACCTCTGCGGGGCAGCATTTCGAACTGGAGCAGCCTTTTTTTGTCCTGGCCACCCAGAACCCCATCGAACAGGAGGGTACCTACCCCCTTCCCGAGGCACAGCTCGACCGGTTCATGTTCTCCATCTGGCTTGACTATCCCCGGTTCGAAGATGAACTGACCATCGTCAGGAACACCACCTCCAACAGGGAAGTGGAACTCCGGCCGGTAATCACCGGGCCTGAAATCCAGTATTTCCAGGAACTCATCAGGAAGATTCCCATCAGCGACCATGTGATCAGCTATGCGGTGAAGGTCGCCGCCAGGTCGCGTCCCGGCACCCCCCATGGCGCCTCCGCAGCCAACCAGTATCTAAAATGGGGAGCCGGCCCCAGGGCTTCCCAGTACCTCGTGGTCGGCGCCAAAACCCACGCCGCCCTCCACGGAAAGTACTCCCCCGACATCGAAGATGTGCAGGCTGTGGCCCCCTCCATCCTCCGCCACCGTATCATCAAAAACTATAAGGCTGAAGCTGAAAATATCTCTGTGGATGACATCATCGCCGGACTCCTGTAAATGAAGACAACCCTTTCCGACAGTGTTTTCTGCAAACCGGGCACATTGGTTCTACTGGTGCTGCTCCTTATGGGGGTGATCCCCCTGGGAGCCCAGGAGAAAAAAGGGCAGCCTACCGGCCGGCCGGTGATGGCCCCGGCCACGCCACCGGTCCGCACACCTGCCCGCAACACGGGCCGGCCGGCAGCCACTTTTCCCGCCACTGCCCCGGCCACTGCCCCGGCCACGAACCCGGCCAGGACCCCGGCTACAACCCCGGCTACAACCCCGGCCACGAACTCCGGGAATACCTTCCCCTCCTCCCAGGGAGCAGCGGCAGGCCAACCCCCTCAGACCACCTCCTACGCCGTCAATGGAATGCAGGACCCGGAGAAAAAACGCATCGACATCGAACAAGCCGACTTCCTGGAATTCAACGAAGCCATTGTGGCCAATGCCCAGCGTCTCATCGGCAACGTACGCATCCGCCACAACGATGTTTTAATGTGGTGCGACAGCGCCTATGCCTACACCGGAACCAACCGCGTCGACGCCTTCGGAAATGTGCACATCAACCAGGGTGACACCGCCCACCTCTATGCCGACATGATTTATTACGACGGCGACCTGAGCTTCGCCAGGGCCATACGCAATGTCAGGCTCGTCAACAAATCCACCACACTCTTCTCCGATACCGTCGACTACGACCTGATCCCCAATGTAGGATACTATGACGACCAGGGGAAAATCATCGACAGCACCAACGTACTCACCAGCCGTATCGCCCGATACCATGTCGACGAGGATATCGTCTATTTCTATCAGGAGGTGGTGGGTTACAATGAAGATTACCGCCTGGAAAGCGACACCGTCAAATACAACACGGCCACCGGCATTTTTTACATCCAGGGGCCGACGACCATCCGCGACTCAGTGAATACCATATACGCCGAGGACGGCTGGTACAACTCCCGGACCGGCGAAGCACAACTCCTGAAGAATCCACTGGTGTACAATGAAAAACAGCAGATGAAGGGCGATGTCATCGATTACGACCGCAACAAAGGCTACGGTAAGGCCCGCGGAATGATCGAAATCATTGACATCGAAAACAATGTTATTGTCAAAGGCCGGAATGCATGGTTCGACGAAGTCACCGAAACGGCCTTCATCACCGATTCGGCACAGTTTATCATGATCAGCGAAGGAGACTCCCTCTTCCTTCATGCCGATACGCTCAAAACCGTCGCCGACACCATCCCCGATGAAAAAATCATCAAAGCCTTTCACGGTGTGAGGTTTTATCGGACCGACCTGCAGGGGAAATGCGACTCCCTGGTATATTTCAGCCGCGATTCGACTATCCAGCTCCACCGTGAACCGGTTCTGTGGTCTGAAATCCACCAGATGAGCGCCGACTATATTGAGATGATCACCCGGAATCCCGCCCCCGACGAAGTGCAGCTCCGGAACGACGCCTTTATCATTTCAAGGCAGGACTCGGCGATGTTTGATCAGGTGAAGGGGAAAAACATGACCGGGTACATCGTCGGCGAACAGCTTGACCACATTTTCGTCGACGGGAACGGCCAAACCATCTATTATGCCCGTGACAAGGGAAATATCATCGGTCTTAACCGGGCCGAGAGCAGCAAACTGGCCATACAGTTCAAAGAGGGGAAAGCCTTCAGGATTTCATTTTTGGGCAACCCGGAAGGGCGGCTCACTCCCCTGCCCCAGCTGAGTGAGGAAGAGCGCCGCCTCTCAGGCTTCGATTGGAAGGAACGTATCAGGCCCCAGTCACGTGCCGATATCTTCCGCAAAACAGAGACATCCGCCGCCCCGATGCCGGTGCCGCAGGAGGAAGCGGGCCCTGGCCCTCTGTCCACCCCCGAAGAAGAGAAGTGACTTCACCGGGTTCCGTCATCATGTGCTGACCGGGTCACTCAGGTGGTGATGACCTTACGGCCAAAGGGAGTGAGCGCCAGTGACATCAGCTTGAAATGCTGTCTGCCCCACGGAATACCCACGATGGTGATCACCAGCAACAACCCGAACAGCAAATGGGACAGGGCGATCCAGAATCCCGCCACCACCAGCCATATCAGATTCATGAGGGTGGAAAGGCAGCCGGGAGCCCATTCCTTCAACTCCCAGCTTTTATTGAAGGGCCACAGGGCCACCTCCGCCAGCTTGAACGCCTGCAAACCGAATGGAATCCCCACAATGGTCAGGCAAAGCAGCAGGCCCCCGATCACATACCCCAGGAATGCCTCCAGTCCGCCAAACAACAACCAAATCAAATTGCCAAGTAATCGCATCTTCTTTTTCTTTATAGGTATTCACTACACCCTGTGTTATTACACTCCTTATGCCAGAACGGCATCTGCATGGCAGGGGGTCAGATTTTCTCGGTTTTCCATTTTCCCTTGCGGAAGTACCACCAGGCCACCACGGCGACCAGGGATTCGGCGATGACGATGGCCAGGCAGGTTCCCGTGAGGCCCCACTGAAGGGTAAAGGCGAAAAGCCAGGCCAGAGGGATCTCGACGAGCCAGAATCCGAAAAAGAAGATAATGGTGGGGGTGACGGTATCGCCGCTGCCGTTGAAAGCCTGGATCATGACCATACTCAGCCCGTAAAACACAAATCCCATGCTGATGATTCTCAAAGCGAGGGTTCCCTGGGAGATCACCCCCGGGTCGCTGCTGAAGAAGCTGATCAGGCCTCCGGGGAGGAGCACCAGGAGTATGCCGATAAGGCCCATCATGGCCATGTTGACGTAGCTGGTGATCCACACCGATCTCTCGGCCCGCTGGGGATGGCCGGCCCCCAGGTTCTGGCCCACCAGGGTGGCGGCGGCATTGGCGATTCCCGAAGCCGGCAGAAGGGCAAAGACGATGATTCTGATGGCAATGGTATAGCCAGCCACCGCCAGGGATCCGAAGACCGCAATGATGCGCACCAGGAATATCCAGGAGGAGGTGGCGATCAGATTCTGAAAGATCCCTCCCAGGGAGACCCTGACCAGCTCTCCCATGACCCGGGGCCTGACCCGGAAGTCGGACGGCTTCACCGCAATGCGGTGGTGCCCCCCCAATAAAAGATAAAGCTGATAGATTACCGCTATGCCCCGGCCCATGGCAGTGGCGATGGCTGCCCCCTTGATACCCAGGGCCGGCACCGGCCCCCACCCGAAAATAAACAGCGGATCCAGAACCAGGTTGATCAGGTTGGCAACCAGAATCACCCTGAAAGAGATGGCCGCATCGCCCGAACTGCGAAAAATGGCGTTGATGATGAACAACAGCATGACCACCCCGTTGGAACCGAAGATGATGGCTGGGTAGAGGGCGTATTCTTCGGCCACCGCCTCAGTGGTTCCCATCAGGATCAGGAACTCCCGGGCCAGGAAAATTCCCGGCAGGGAAATCACCACCGATACCAGCAGGGCCAACAGGATCGCCTGCACCGCCGCCGACCCTGCACCACGGGGATCCTTTTCCCCGATCCGGCGGGCCACCAGCGCCGTGGTGGCCACCCCGAAACCTGAAGCCACCGAATACACAATGGTCATCACCGACTCGGTCAAACCCACCGTGGCTATGGCATCGGCACCCAAACGCGATACAAACCAGATGTCGGCAATGGAAAAAAGGGATTCCATGACCATCTCCAGGACCATCGGCACCGAAAGAATGAATATGGCCTTGCCCACACTGCTCTCCGTGAAATCACGCTCCGTGCCGGCAATCGCCTCCCTGATATCCTGCCACCAGGAAGCTTTCTCTCCTCCGGTGAACACCGCAACCAATCTCTTTATCCTCGATGACATCTGTGTATAACGCATAAGGGTAAACAACAGGATTCCTTCGCTTCCCAGACTTTCAGGCCGCCCGCTTCAAGCAGGGTTCCACCATGCCTCCCCGGTACCCCGCAAAAGCATGCCCTGAAGAGGCTACCGGCATGAGGCTCCCTGGAAGTGAACCCTATTTCCCACTGCACCCGATGAGGTTCAGGGAATATCCACCGCATCGTAGACAACCACCTTTTCCCAGAGTGCACTGTTTTCCTCCACGAAAGCCGGGTGGACCAGGTGAATAAGCCAGGCTCGGCGCTATGCGGGAAAGGCCAGGATGGTTTGGCGCAGAAGGACCAGTTTTTCCAGCAATCCTTCGAGTAATGCGAGGGGAAGCATGTTGGCCCCATCCGATTTGGCGGATGCCGGGTCGGGGTGGGTTTCGATGAAAATGCCGTCGGCACCCACGGCAATTCCGGCGCGGGCAATGGTCTCAATCAGCCGGGGTTGGCCTCCGGTCACCCCACCTGCCTGGTTGGGTTGCTGCAGGGAATGGGTGATGTCCAGCACCACGGGGCAATCCAGCGCCTGCATCTCCGGAATCCCCCGGTAGTCCACCACCAGGTCCTGATATCCGAACATTGTACCCCGCTCGGTCAGCAAAATACGGTCGTTGCCCGAATCCCTCACCTTTCCTACGGCATACTTCATGGCCCCGGGTGATAAAAACTGACCCTTTTTGATGTTGACCACCTTTCCGGTCACCGCGGCGGCCACCAGCAGATCGGTCTGTCGGCACAGAAACGCCGGAATCTGCAGCACATCTGCATAACGGGCAGCCAGCGCAGCCTCACCCGCCGCATGAATATCGGTGACCACAGGCACCTCAAACCGCTCTCCCACCTTCCGGAGAATCTCCAGCGCCTTCTCATCCCCGATCCCCGAAAAGGAGTCAAGCCGCGAACGGTTCGCCTTCCGGTAGGAGCCCTTGAAAATCCAAGGAATCTGCAACCGGTCGGTGATCGCCGCAATCGACGCGGCAATCTCCATGGCCATCGCCTCCCCCTCGATGGCACAGGGACCAGCCATCAAAAGGAAATTTCCCGATCCGGTATGTCTCAGCTTGTCTATGCGTGGTATCATCATGGGTTCCGAATTTTTGGGAAAGATATTAAAAAAGCCGCATTCTTAATGTTAACAGTGAGGATCCGGACTACAGTAATTGATTCAAATTTAAAGGAGTACTCAAATCCTTTTATACTTTTGCAGCCCAATTGATAAAAGAATGGAAGAAATCAGGAACGTAGCCGTCATCGCACACGTCGACCACGGCAAAACAACGCTCGTCGATCGCATATTGCACCAGGTCAAACTTTTTCGAGACAACCAGGAGGTCAGGGACCTTATTCTTGACAGCAACGACCTGGAAAGGGAACGGGGGATCACCATCCTCTCCAAGAATGTCTCGGTTCGCTATAAGAATGTAAAGATCAATGTGATCGACACACCCGGACACTCTGATTTCGGAGGGGAAGTCGAAAGGGTGCTCAACATGGCCGATGGGGTGCTGCTGATTGTGGACGCCTTTGAAGGGCCGATGCCACAGACCAGGTTCGTATTGCAGAAAGCCCTGGAACTGGGTTTGAAACCCCTGGTGGTCATCAACAAAGTGGATAAGCCCAACTGCAACCCTGAAGAGACCCATGAAAAAGTCTTTGACCTGATGTTCAGCCTCGATGCCACCGAGGACCAGCTTGATTTTCCCACTGTCTACGGCTCCTCGAAACAGGGGTGGATGGGACCCGACTGGAAGAGCCCCACCGAAGACATCAGTTACCTGCTCGACACCATCATCAGGTACATTCCCCCGGCCCGCCACATCGCGGGAACCCTCCAGATGAGAATCACCTCGCTCGACTACTCCTCCTATGTGGGAAGGATCGCGGTGGGCAAGGTCTCACGCGGGGAGTTAGTGCCCGGAAGTCAGGTGACCCTGGTGAAGCGCGACGGGAGCATGATCAGAAACACCGCCAGGGAGGTTTACCTTTTCGAGGGGCTGGGCAAGGAGAAAACCAAGAAACCTGTGAGGGCAGGCGAAATTTGCGCCATCTTCGGGCTTGAAAATTTCGAGATCGGGGATACCGTTGCCGACCATCTGGAGCCTGAAGGATTGTCACCCATCAGAGTCGACGAACCCACCATGAGCATGGTTTTCTCCTCCAACAACTCTCCGTTTTTTGGCCGGGAGGGTATGTATGTCACCTCGCGGCAGTTGCGTGACCGCCTTTACAAGGAAACAGAAAAAAACCTGGCCCTCAGGGTGGAGGATACAGCCTCGGCCGACACCTTCATGGTCTATGGACGGGGTATCCTGCACCTTTCCATCCTGATCGAGACCATGCGCCGTGAGGGATATGAACTGCAGGTGGGACAGCCCCGTGTCATCATCAGGGAAGTAGACGGCGTTAAATTTGAACCGGTGGAATCCCTGACCGTGCAGGTCCCCGAAGTATTCTCGGGTAAGGTGATTGAACTGGTCTCCCAGCGCAAGGGGGAAATCACCCTTTTTGAGGTGAAAAACGAGAGGGCCCACCTGGAATTCTCGATTCCCTCGCGGGGGATCATCGGCCTGCGCAACCTGATGCTTACGGCCACTGAAGGCGAAGCCATCATGGCCCACCGCTTTAAGGACTATGAACCCTGGAAGGGAGAGATCGGCATCCGCCGCAACGGATCGCTCATCGCCCTGGATACGGGCACCGCCATCGCCTACTCCATCAACAAACTTCAGGACCGCGGAAAATTCTTTATCTTCCCCGGGGAGGAAGTATACGCCGGTCAGGTCATTGGCGAAAACTCCCGGCTGGATGACCTGACGGTCAACGTGACCATCACCAAGAAACTGACCAACATGAGGGCTTCCGGATCAGACGACAAGGCCATCCTGAGCCCACCGGTGCGATTCTCCCTCGAGGAGGCCATGGAGTATATCGCCGGGGATGAATTCATTGAAATCACGCCCAAATCGATGCGCCTGCGTAAAATCCTTCTCGATGAAAACGACCGGAAAAGGGCAAAAAAACAGGAAACCGGAGCCTGACCATGGACCTGGTGCTGACGACAGACTGGCCGGCGTACCCCGGGGGCGATTCCCTCAGGAGAAGGGTAGAAAAATTCAGTAGGTATAGCTGACGAAGGCGAACTTTTTTGAATCGGGGCTCCAGGAGGGTACGTTCAGGGTGCCCTGGCCGCCATAAAGGAAAGCCACCGTTTTCACAGGACCGCCAGCCGCAGGCATCAGACGCAGCATCACCCGCTGGTTCCGGGGGTGGTCACCAGGCGCTACATCAGGCCGGTAGGAAATGAAAAGGAGCCACCTGCCATCGGGCGACGGATGGGCAAACCAGTTGTTGAACTGGTCGTCGGTCACTTGCTCCTGACCGCTGCCGTCGGGTTTCATGCGCCAGATCTGCATAGACCCACTGCGCACCGAATTGAAATAGATATATTTCCCGTCAGGTGAATACTCGGGGCCGTCGTCAAGACCGGCGGCCGTGGTCAGCCTGATCTCCTCCCCGCCGGTGGCAGGAATCTTGTACACGTCGTAATTACCGTTTCGCTCGGCACAGTAGGTCAGCCACTGGTCGTCAGGCGACCAGCCATGCCAGTATGAGGGCCCCAGGGGAGTGACCCGCGAAGGGGTGCCACCCTTCAGAGGTACCGTATAAATAATGGAGTGGCGGGCCCCGTTTTCTTCCAGGTGGTGGCTGATCGCCAGTTTCTTTCCGTCAAAGGAAATCCCGTGGTCGTTGTTATTTGCATCGGCTTCTCCGGTATCGATCACCTTCACCTTTCCATTCCGGAGGATAAACCGGTAGAGTTTGCCCTCCTTGTTAAAGATTAAAAACTTTCCGTTTCTCGACCAGTTGGGGGCCTCTATATGGTCGGAGGTGGTATAAACCACCCGGCGAAGGCCGGTCTCCAGGTCAAAGGTTTCCAGCCTGCTGGGAGATGGGGGTGCCTGCAGGCCTCCCCGGGCTTCCGCAGGAACGTCGAGCCTGACATTATAAAAAATGGCTTCTTCCATGACCTCCGGATGATGGGAACAGACAAAAATTCCGGCATGCACCTTACCCCCCAGATCAACAGTCACTGAAGCCACCTCGTCCAAAGGGGTCTGATCCTTTGACACACGCATGATAAAGGTATTCCCCGATTTTTCGAGCTGAATGAAACCCGGAGATTTCACCTGGGTGGTCACCTCCCGGGTTTCACCCCCCTTTTCCATACGGTACTGGAGCGAGGTGAGCCCGTCACCGTGAACCGCCACATCTACATATGGGGAGTCGTCTTCGGGAGTGGCCCGGAACATCACCCCTGCCTTGCGGTGGGGATCCACCCCCTCCCCGGTGAAATGGAGATTTGCCGAAAGAATGCAGTCGTCATTCACCTGCTCCGATAAAAAGAAAAATTCGTCACGGCTGCCCCACATATTGGTCCCCGATCCCCTGAGTATCCAGGCCCCATCGGCAGCCTCATAACGGAAGCTCCCTTTAAATGCAGGATCACCAATATTACGGGCATCGGGGAATGCCCCTCTCACTGTCTGTGACAAAACCTGGGAAGGCTGCACCATCACCAGCAATCCGAGAAGAAGGGTGTACCTATTTTTCATACAATGAACTACAAGGATTTTCCAAAGTTTACAGCGATTGTCTAAGAATGAGTGAAGTTGGTAAAATTTCCCGGATTTTCAATCCTTCACGTGCAAAAAGGGCCGCTTTCCGTCCCATTTCCCTGAAATCGACAGAGATGGCGGAGATGCCGTTGGCGGCGATTTCCTTCATGGGGGTATCATTATAAGCCAGAACACCGACCTCCCTTCCGGGTTCCAGGGAGAGGGAGCGGCAGGCGTTGACCACGGTCACCAGGTCGGCCTCCCTGATCACCAGATAAAGCTGACCGGAACGGAGTTCCCCGGGAAGGACCTGCGGCACCATCCGGAAGGAGAAGCCGTAGCGTGCACAAAACCGCCTGACCGCCTTCCCGGTTTCCGGGGGGTGAGGCGTCTTCCTGGGATTATAGACCACGACCACCTCCCTGTATTTTTTGATCTGTGCCAGCCCCTGTTCCAGACATCTCTCCACTGCAGAACCGAAATCCTGAAGCAGACAGCTGATTTCAGGCCTTTCAGCGCTTCCCATGTCGAGTAACAGCAACCTTGAGGGATCAAGGGTCGCCAACACCGGGTGAACCGACGCATGGGAGAGGTTCATCACCACATAAACGGCATATCGGCCGGCACTCTCCCTGACCAGCTGTTCAAACACCCTTTCGTTGTAATGGTGAAACAGCAGGTCTACCGTCCACTCCCCGGGGAGGTTTTCCCTGAAGGCGTGGTAGAGCTGTTCCTTGAAGGCGCTGAAATCGTCGAGGAGCATGAACACCCTCCGTGATGCGCTGCGGACATAATATCCCTTGGCGGGCACCGCCTCGATCAGGCCCCGCTTCTTCAGGATGGCGTATGCTTTGGTGGCGGTATCGCGGGAACAGCCCATGTGATGGCTTATCTCCGAGATGGAGGGGAGCCGTTGGCCCTGGCCGGCCCTTCCGCTGTCGATGGCTTCCGTGACGGCACGAACCACCGCACCGATCTTGGTACCTCCCTGCCCCTGGCCTGCCGTGATTCCCGCGCCTTTCACCCCGGCCTATTTGTACAGGGGACCAAAACTGGCACAAGCCCTGTAATCGGCTCCTTCGGGCTCCATCCCAAAGGCATTCCAGACCGCCGGGCGGAAGATATCCTTCTCATCCACGTTGTGCATACACACCGGAATGCGCAGCACCGAAGCCAGGGTAATCAGATCGGCCCCGATGTGGCCATAGGTGATCGCCCCATGGTTGGCCCCCCAATTGTTCATCACGCTGTAGACATCCCTGAAGGCAGGTTTGTCGGCCAGCCGCGGTGCAAACCAGGTGGTGGGCCAGGTCTTGTCCGTCCGCTCGTTGATGATCCGGTGTACCTGCTCCGGAATCTCCACGGTCCATCCCTCGGCAATCTGCATCACCGGTCCCAGCCCCTTGATCCGGTTGATCCGCGACATGGTGACTGGCATCCCTCCCTTCGAGAGGAAATTGGATGAATAACCTCCTCCCCGGAAATAACCCTGATTGGCAGGATACCAGGTGGTGGCCGCCAGGCATTTCTCCACCTCCCCGGAGGTGATCTCCCAGAAGGGCTTCATGGCGGGTTCCCCGGCGCCATTCTCCTGCATCCCCGTGGCATCGAGACAGGTCGCCCCCGAATTGATCAGGTGAATGATCCCATGGGCCGCCTGACCTTCCAGATCGTATCCCGACACCCTTTTTACCGCTTCCGGACTCCAGAAAGTGCGCACATCGGAGAAAATGGAAGCCGTGTTGGTCAGCAGATGGCCGAAAAGCATGGCCACCCCGTTGAGTGAATCGTTTTCGGTCGCCAGGACAAACGCCTCACGCAGACCGTTCCAGTCAAAGGATGAACACAACAGCGCCTCACTGAAATCGCCGTTGGGCAGAAAATCGGTCCACTGCCGTTGCCCCTGGAATCCTGCGGCAATGGCATTATGCCCCAAAGCTTCCTCGGCAAACCCCATCTCCCGGAGCACCGGATTCCCCACCATCAGATCGCGGATGATCATGGTCATCTTCACCACAAACTCCCAGTCCTTCTCCTTTTGGACACGGTCACTTTGCACCCCTGGCAAATTGAAGTCGGTCCCCTCATTCACCTTGCAGTATTTTTCGGTCCAGGCCATGGCTGCGGCCCACTCGGCATGGTCGTAAATTCCCTTTTCCATACGGCGGAGGATCTCCACCTCATCGACCCCTTCGACGCGAATCCCAAGATACTCCTGAAAAAAATCATGGTCTACCACCGAGCCGGCAATGCCCATACACTGGCCGCCAATTCCCAGATAAGACCTGCCACGCATCAGGGCTGCCGCCATCCCCGCCTTCACAAACCGAAGGATCTTCTCCGCCACATCGGCAGGAATAGAGGGGTCGGTATTATCCTGCACATTACGGCCATAAATACCGAAGGCCGGCACCCCCTTCTGGGCATGGCCGGCAAGCGCCGCCGCCAGATATACCGCCCCCGGGCGCTCCGTACCGTTAAACCCCCATATCGCCTTCGGATAAAAAGGATGCAGGTCAATGGTCTCTGTACCGTAACACCAACATGGGGTCACCGTCAGGGTCAACCCTACTCCTTCCCGCTCAAACTTCGCGGCACATGCCGCCGCCTCCGGAACCCTCCCGATGGTCGTGTCGGCAAGAACACATTCCACCGGCCGGCCGTCGGGATACCGTAAACTCCCCGTTATGAGCGCCGCGGCCCGCCGCGCCATGCCCATCGTCTGCTCTTCCAGGCTCTCCCTGACTCCCCCCTGACGGGCATCAATCACCGGCCTGATCCCTACCCGCGGATAACTTACTGCTGCGCTTTCACTCATGGTCTGCTGTATTTTTTATCGTGAACTTAACTGTACTGTACTGTGCTGCAATTTAGGGAGAATTCCGGAAGAAAGAAATGATGTCCGACATTTTAACTATTTTTAGTGCGCCGGTACGCCAGGCCATCCTCAAAGGGGTTTCCGGGCGGCCGCTAACCAAATACTGACTTAGGGATGAAACTTTTGCGGTTGAAGTTGCACTGGCAGATTCTGATTGCCCTGGTCCTGGCTGTGTTGCTGGGTTACTTTTTTCCGGCCTCGGTGAAGGGGCTTTCCTGGATGGGGGATGTTTTTCTGCGGTCGCTCAAGATGGTGATCATTCCGCTGATTTTCAGCTCCATTACGAGCGGGGTGACCAGCATAGGGTCAGGGAGGAGCCTGGGGCGGATCGGGATCAAGACGTTGGGGTATTATATTTCAACCAGTTTAATGGCCATTCTGACGGGCTTGTTGCTGGTGAACCTGATCAGGCCTGGAGTGGGGGTACAGCTGGGTTTCACCGAAGAAGCCGCGGTACCGGAGGGCGCCCAAGGAGAGATTTCCGATATTTTTCTTCGGATCATTCCTGAGAACATCCTGGATGCCATGGCCAGGGGGGATGTCTTGCCGGTAATCTTCTTTGCCATACTGACGGGGTTTTTCATATCGCGTGTGGAAGAGGGGTACAGGGTACAGCTCACCACCTTTTTTGAGGGATTGTTCGAGGTCATGATGAAGATCACCATGTTTGTGGTGCGGTTCACGCCCCTGGGAATATTGGGGATCGTGTCGCGCGAAGTGGCCCGCAATGCCGACAAACTGGGGGAGATTGCAGGAAGCATGGCTTTGTACATGGTGACGGTGTTGCTGGCCCTGGCGATCCATGCTACCTTTACACTGCCGGCCATTGTCCGTTTTGCCGGCCGCGCCAATCCCCTGAAGCATTTCAGGAACATGGCCACCCCCCTGCTGACGGCCTTTTCCACGGCCTCCTCCAGCGCTACCCTGCCCCTGACCATGGAAGCCGTGGAACATAAAAGCGGCGTTTCCAACAAAATCTCCAGTTTCACCCTTCCATTGGGTGCGACCATCAACATGGACGGAACGGCCCTCTATGAATGTGTGGCCGTGATGTTCATCTCACAGGTCTATGGTATTGAACTCACCCTGGCCCAGCAGATGATCGTGGTGATCACTGCCCTGCTGGCCTCCATCGGAGCAGCGGGAATCCCCATGGCCGGACTGGTCATGATGACCGTGGTGATGACCGCCGTCAACCTTCCCCTGGAGGGAATCGGACTCATCCTGGCCGTCGACATGCTCCTCGACATGTCACGCACCGCGGTCAACGTATGGAGCGACTCCTGCGCCGCCGTCACCATCGCCCGTTCCGAAGGAGAACGCACCCTGGTCAGATAACCTCAGCACGTTTTCCCTGAACCCTTCTCTCCTGCACCATTCATTATTCCCGATCCTGGTATTCTGATATGATGACATTCTGGCCTATTCATTAGTAGAGTTGTTTGTTAATAATTTGCTCTTCAGTTATATATGGCAGTGAGGCCGGTTAAGGTGCTTCACGCCCATGGAAGTCGCATGGAGCAAATATACATGTCCTTATGTGGTTGCAGCACCTTGCGACTTTCAAAGGAAAATCATGGCCTTAATGACATTGTCGCGATAGCCCGCTACCATATCGAAAGCCACGGGGGTTTTCCTGAGTTGGAAATAGTGGGTAACCATTTGCTTGACGCGGATTTTTCCCGAGGCGACCAGTTCAATGGCTTCCTCCACGCAATGGTTCTGGCGCCGGATGTTGATGACGGTAATTTCCTTTCTGCGCATCAGGTCCATATCAAAGGTAAACCTGGCCGAAGGGGGGATCCCGATCAGGATGAGTTTTCCGCCGGGTTTGAGCAGTTCCAGGGCATGAGTGACGGCCTGCTGTTCGCCGCTGGCCTCAAATACGGCATCCAGTAAGCCTGGAATCCTGTCAGAGACCTTCCGGATGAGCTGTTCCTCCGCGGGATTCACCCCATAGGCAGCCCCCACTTCCAAAGCTTTTTCCAGGCGATAGGACAAGGGTTCCACGACCGTGATCTCCTCCATTCCGTCGGCACGCAGTTTCATCAGAACACTCAGGCCGATAGGTCCGGCGCCGAAGATCGCACACCGGGCCTCCCGGCCGAGGGCGGCTTGCCTGACGGCATACACTCCTATCGAAAGAGGTTCCACCAATGCGGCTTCATCCGCATCCAACCTTCCCGTGACAGGGTAGCAACAAAAGGAGGGCATCACCACATACTCTTTCAGACATCCCTCCAATTGACCCGGGCATCCCAGAAAACGGTTGTTCCGGCAGGTATGGGGCCGCCCGGCCCGGCACTGGTCGCACTCCCCGCAATGAACCGACGGATCGATGACCACCAGATCTCCCGGAACCAGCCCCTTCACGGCCGGCCCGCACGATTCCACCACCCCCGAACACTCATGTCCCACCACAAAGGGATAGGCCACTACCTGCGTCCCAATCTGCCCTTCACTGTAATAATGAATATCGGAACCACAAACCCCCACCGATTTCACCCTCACCAGCACCTCGTCATCACGGCTCCTCTCCGGCTTATTCATCTCCACCAGGGCCATCTCTTCAATCCCCGTCAGTTGTACTGCCAGCATGATTCAATTTTTCTCCAAGTGTAACCATTTTTCACAAGCTGATAATCAACCTGTTCAATTATGAACCCTTCACTTCCGGAAAAATTAATATTGCCACGCCTGGTCAGGGACCGTCAAGCCTCACCCCATCTTTGCCCCCGTACAAAATGTATTATAAAACATATGCACGGTTCAGAGCTTCTGAAAAACAAAGACTTACAAAAACGCCGATCAGCCTTATTAACAAAAATTAATAAATTTTTAATAATGCCCTAATCTTGAATTGATTTTTATTTAACTTCGCAAGGTCATTAACAACAAAGTCAGAACGACCTTTTCTCTGATAAACCAATAATTGCTGATCTGGCTAAACGAAACTTGAAAAATAGGTTACCTGAACTCCGGGTAGCCTGTTTTTTTTATGGCTTACAGGGAGAACCAATAGCTCAGTTTAACCATCAGGGCGTCGGTCCCCTTGATGCCTCCGATCCCCTTGAAGCTGTCGATGATAGAGGAGGAATGAATGTAATCATAGGCGCTGGAGTTGTGGGACCACACCAGGTAAAGGGTTGATCCGGCCAGGTATTCCCAACGGAGGACGAAATTGGAGCGGAATTCACGGAAGTCAAAATCGGGGTCGGCCAGGGTAATTTCAGGTATCTGGTCGCCATTGAGGTCCAGGGCGCAGAGGCCATCGGCCCGGCTGAGCATCCCGAAGGTGGTATACCGGCTTTCAGGATCTTTGGCCAGGCTCTTTTCCACCTTGTAGAGTTTCCGGTAGTGCCCGACAGAAGCATAGGGATTCCCGTAGTATTGCAGGGAGAGTTCCGGCGTAATGAAATACTCGGCCCGCAGGGTGGTCTGCAGGGTTTTCCGGTCGAGTTGCCCCACGATATAAAGAGGTTGTCCGTTCAGGTTTCTCCGGGTCACATACTGGCTGTTGTCGGTGAGATCCTCATATTTGGTAGTGGATGTCAGAAAGATCCGGTTGTTGATTTTCCATTGCAGGTAAAGGGTATAATCGACCGAGCCGGCCTCTCCGCCGTCGACCCATCTCCGGTACATGCCTGCGCCGGCAAAGATCTTCCGGGCGCTGTTGGTCTGGGCAAACAGCTCTCCACTCCAGTAAGGATCGTTGTAAAGGGCAGGTCCGCCGCGCAGCTGGCGGGGATCGCTTTTCCCGAAGTTCCTGACCATGTCGGCATGGAGGTTCCAGAGGTTGGTAAACTTGATGTACCCATGGAGGTTGAGGTGGTCAGTAATCCGGTGGTTGCCGAAGGTCCGCTCGTGTTTCTGGATAAAATCCACATACCAGCTGCGCATGATCCCTGCGGGCTTATTGACCTGGTAGCGGAGGTCGGTCCGCTGGCTGATCAGGTCGGCATCGCGCAGGTAACCGGCATCATTAAGTTCCACACCCGGAGAGCGCCAGCTCAGGGTGCCCGTGAGCCGCAGTTTGCCGCTTTGCTTGCCCCCCTTAATCTGGCCTCCGAAACCGCTCAGCGAGGTCGCCGCACTGTCCAGGGTGAGGTGGGTGGCATCGATCCGCTGGTAATAATGCCGCGAAGAACGCTGCAGCGCTGTGATGGCCTCCGTGGAACCCGCAACGGAAGTCACAAATATCCGGGCATCGATGAAATACTTTTTCTCCGCCCAGTTGTGCCGGAAGTCCAGGGCTCCGGCTGTCGCCTGCCGGGGCATAAATTCCAGGTGCTCCTCCTTCAGCGAGCGCGTCACCGAAGTCCCCATCACACCCAGCAGGGTGTTCCCGTTGTTGAAATCCTGACGCGCACGGCCGATGAAATAGTTGGCGAAAGGCTCCACCTCTGTCTTCTGCCGGGTTCCGGGACCAGTGATTGTGGCAAATTCCCTGCCGGTCATACTGTTGACCACTCCCAGGGAAAATCCCTTCCGGTTTTTCCCGGTCACCTTCAGGGCATTCAGGATGGCCGTCCCCGAAGGCATGGAAAGCTCCTGGTCCTCCTCCACGGGAGGAACCCACGTGGGGGCATGGCCAATGCGCCGGCTGTAAAACATCATGTCGTTCCCTACCGAATAATCCAGGATGGCATTTCCCTCCAGGAAAAAGGGGCGTTTCTCACTGTAGAAAACCTCGTAGGTGGTCAGGTTGAGCTCCGAAGGATCGGCTTCCACCTGTCCGAAGTCGGGAAGCACCGTGAAATCAAGGGTAAAATTGGAGGATAGCGCTGCCTTTCCGTCCAAACCCAGGGCAAACCGGTCGCTCGACGTGGCATCGGTGACATGCCGGGCTGCGGTGAAGGGCATCAGTTCGAAATGGCGCTTGCGGGGAATATCGCGGATACCATGGAGTTCCCCGAAAAGGTAGACCATGGCAGGGGCATCGATGGGAATGAGTTTCCACTGGTCCTCCTCATCGTAACGGTCGATCCACCGCCAGATATGCATGCCCCATACATGCTCCTGCTGGTCGCTGAAGCGAAGCTGTGAAAAGGGTATTCTGATTTCGGCAGTCCATGCCGAATCCTCCAGGGCGGCCTTGCCTGTCCATACCGCATCCCAGTTGGTATCCCATTCATAGGCCCCCAGATGCATCACATCGACCTTCTGGCCGGCAGCTGTCACATTGAATTCAAAGGCGGTGTGCCGGTCGTGGTAGGTGTCAAGGGCAATACCCACCACATCGCCCGAGGTGAAGTCATCGCGCCGTCCCATCACCGGACTGATCTTTTCGGGTTCACTGTCAAAACAGCGCATGGCTACATACAGATATTCGTCATCGTAAAGGATCTTCACCTGCGTGGGTTGAGATGGCCGTTGTCCCTGACGCGGCGTCTGCTGAATGAAATCCCCCTGCCATTCCCCCTCCGTAGCCCAGCAGGGATCATCCAGGCGACCATCGGTCCGGGGCCGGTGCTCCACCCTCACGGCATGATAAACCCTCTTCTGGCTCGCATGAAAATTGACCAGTGAATCGTCTGACAGGGTATAACTCCCGGTTTGAGCTTTCGAACAGTGTATCGCAAAAACCAAAATGATGAATAGGATGGCCTTATCAAGCTTCATGTTCAGGTTTGTTAAACGCTCAAATGTACATAATTTTTAACTCGGGCTACAGCCTGAAAATCTTTTTTTAAGGAAGCCCTGACAAATGCCGTACGCCCGGTGAATGTTCCGGCACTGTGAACCAAAAAAAAATAAATCTGCCCATTTGAACATATTGCCTCCCCCGGAGTTTTAATGAGTTGTAGGAAAAACCAGAAATTTCACATGAAGCAAATCAGAAAGGTATTAGTGGCCAACAGGGGGGAGATTGCCATCAGGGTGATGCGTACCTGCCGTGAGATGGGGATTGCCACGGTTGCCGTATATTCGGAGGCCGACCGGACATCCCTTCACGTGAGGTATGCCGATGAAGCCTGGTATATCGGGAAGTCGCCCTCACCGGAGAGTTACCTTCACATAGACCATATTCTGGATGCGGCCCGCAAAAGCGGGGCCGATGCCATTCACCCCGGGTACGGATTTCTGTCGGAAAACGCGGTTTTTGCTGAGCGGTGCGCTGCGGAGGGGATCACCTTTATCGGTCCATCTCCGGAAGTGATCAGGCAGATGGGCGACAAGATAAGTGCCCGGGAGGCGATGAAGAGAGCCGGGATTCCCGTGGTTCCCGGAACAGAAGGGGTAGTGGTTGAAGAACAGGAGGCCCTCGATTTTGCCAGGGAGGCCGGATTTCCCGTGATGGTCAAGGCAGCGGCAGGTGGCGGCGGTAAGGGAATGCGCCTGATCCACAATGAGGAGGAGCTCTATCCGGCCCTGCGGGCGGCCCGTTCCGAGGCCCTGGCCGCCTTCGGCGATGACGCCTTGTATCTTGAGAAATTCATCACCACTCCTCACCACATTGAATTTCAGATCCTTGCCGACGAACACGGCCATACCCTGCATCTCTTTGAACGCGAATGTTCGATACAGCGTCGGCACCAGAAAATGATCGAGGAGACCCCCTCGCCGCTGATGACGCCGGAACTGCGGGCCCGCATGGGGGAAACGGCAGTTCGTGCCGCACAGGCCGTAGGGTACACGGGTGCCGGCACCATCGAATTCCTTGTCGATGACACCCTTCAATATTACTTCCTGGAGATGAACACCCGTCTCCAGGTGGAACACCCCATCACCGAACGGGTCACAGGGGTCGACCTGGTCAAACAGCAAATCCTGGTGGCCATGGGCCTCCCCCTCTCCTTCACCCAGGAAGAACTGTTCCAGCGGGGCCATGCCATGGAGTGCCGCATTTATGCCGAAGATCCCGACAATAACTTTCTGCCCTCGGCAGGCAAAATCAGCCGGATTACCGAACCCACGGGCCTGGGTATCCGTACCGACGGTTATGTCTATGAAGGATACGAAATCCCCATATTTTACGACCCCATGATTTCCAAACTGATCGTCTGGGGTTCCTCCAGGGAGGAAACCATCAGCAGAATGAAACGGGCCCTCTATGAATACAAAATCACCGGGGTGAAAACCTCCGTACGTTTCCTTGAGAGAATCATGAACTGCCCCGATTTTACCGCCGGGAATTATGACACCAGCTTCATTGAGAAAAACAAGGCCTGTCTGGAAAGCAGCGAAACCTGCCGGAACGCCTGTGAGGACATGGTCATCATTGCCGCCTATATCGATTACCGTGAGAAGCTGGGGCGCCTTCTGGAATCCAAAGAGTTCCAGCCTGTCCAGAACCGCTGGAAGAAAACCACCCACATTCACCATTTTTAAATACATGCCATGTCAGTAGAGATCAGGATCAAAAACCGCCTGGCCCGGGTCGAGTTGCTTGAGCGGAACGACAACCTCTTGAAGATCAAGGTAGACGAGATGATATACCATGTCGATCTGATGCACACCACGGGGGGGACCTTCTCCATCCTAGAAGGGGGCCGTTCCTGGAACATTGAACTGATTCCGAAGCAGGAACCCCGCAAATACACGGCCTACACCTATTATGAGACCTACGATGTGGAGGTCATAGATGCCGAGGCGAGGTACCTTCTTAACCGGGGAGGGGGAGGCCCCGCCACCGGCGAAAAGAGCATCAGGTCTCCCATGCCGGGCAAAGTGGTCAAAATATTGGTGAGGGAAGGCGATGCCGTGACCCATGGCCAAACGGCCATCATCCTTTCAGCCATGAAGATGGAAAGCGAATACAAGGCTCCCTTCGACGGAAAAGTCCATAAAGTACACGTCGGAGAAGGGGATATCGTCGAAGGAAATCAGCCATTAATTGAATTTGAAGCTTAACAGAATGGATCATCAGGAGAAATTCAGAAAGCTGGAAGAGATGAATCTTCTGGCGGAACAGGGAGGTGGTGAGGAGAGAAAGGCCCGGCAGCATGCGGCCGGTAAAAAGACAGCCCGTGAGCGGATTGAAATGATGGCTGACCCCGGCACATTCCGCGAAATAGACAAACTGGTCACCCACCGGAATTACGACTTCGGCATGGAGAAGAAAAAAATACCGGGTGACGGGGTAGTGACGGGTTATTGCAGGGTCCACGACCGGCTGGTATATGTTTTCGCCCAGGATTTCACCGTTTTTGGAGGGACGCTGAGCCGTGCCAATGCCGATAAGATTGTCAAACTCCAGCAGCTGGCCATGAAAATGGGGGCCCCGTTAGTAGGGCTCAATGATTCCGGGGGGGCCCGCATCCAGGAGGGTGTGGAGAGCCTGGCAGGTTATGCCGACATTTTTTACAACAACGTGCGCTCCTCGGGGGTCATTCCCCAGCTCTCCGTAATTCTGGGGCCCTGTGCCGGAGGGGCCGTCTACTCCCCTGCGCTGACCGATTTCATCTTCATGGTCAGGGAAACCAGCCATATGTTTGTCACTGGTCCGGAGGTGATCAGGGCGGTCACCCACGAGGAGGTGACCAAGGAGGAACTCGGGGGGGCCCACACCCACAGCTCCCGCAGCGGGGTGGCCCATTTCTCCGGAGAAAATGAGGAGCAAACCCTGATGATGGTTCGTGAACTGCTCAGTTTCCTCCCTTCCAACAACATGGAAGATCCGCCGGTGAAACCGGGGGCCGACCCGGCCGACCGCAGGGATCCCGACCTCACCGCAGTGATCCCGGCTGATCCCAACAAGCCCTATGACATGCACGAGGTGATCCAACGGGTAATCGACGACCATCATTTTCTGGAGGTACAGCCCCACTATGCCGCCAACATCATCACCGGATTCGCCCGCTTCGGAGGCCACCCGGTAGGAATTGTCGCCAACCAGCCGGCGACCCTGGCCGGTGTCCTCGATATCAACTCCTCGGCCAAAGCAGCCCGGTTCGTCCGCTTTTGCGACGCCTTTAACCTGCCCCTGGTGACCTTCGTCGATGTGCCGGGATTCCTGCCCGGCACCAGCCAGGAGTTCGGGGGAATCATCAAACACGGGGCCAAACTCCTTTATGCCTTCGCAGAGGCTACCGTGCCCAAAATCACCCTGATCACACGGAAAGCTTACGGCGGCGCCTATGACGTCATGTCAAGCAAACATATCGGTGCCGACGTGAACTATGCCTGGCCTTCCGCGGAAATCGCCGTCATGGGTCCCGAGGGAGCCATCAATATCCTCTATCGTGACCTCGACACCCCGGAACAAAAAGCCCAGGCCGTGGAAGCGTACCGCCAGACTTTCGCCAACCCCTACAAAGCCGCAGCCCTGGGCTATATCGACGAAATCATCCCACCCGCCGACAGCCGGCCCAAAATCATCGACGCCCTCGAAATGACCCGCAATAAACGGATAACCAACCCCGTCAGAAAACATGGAAACATTCCCTTGTAAAAGAGTACTTTTAGTTTAAAAACTTTTCACTCTTTCCAAAAAAATATCTATTTTTGCGCCCTCATTTCAAAAGAGTGTTTAATTAAAAATTGATGTCAAATGATGAATCAGTATGAAACCGTTTTCATTGCAACTCCCGTTTTATCTGAGCCACAGGTAAAGGAAGCGGTAAAAAAATTCAGGGACATCATCACCGACAACGGTGGCGAAATGATCCATGAAGAAGAATGGGGGATGAAAAAACTGGCTTACCCCATCCAAAAGAAATCGACAGGATTTTATCACCTGTTTGAATTCAAGGCAGCTCCGGCTTTCATTGACAAACTGGAAACCGAATTCCGCCGTGATGAGAAAGTGATCCGTTTCCTGACCGTGAAACTGGACAAGTATGCGGCTGAATACAGCCAGAAAAGAAGGAATTTATTAAAGGACAAAGCAGTAAAGGAGGAATAGACCATGACCGCCAATTCAAGTGAAATCAGATACCTGACCCCGCCGTCAGTAGAGATCAAGAAGAAAAAGTACTGCCGTTTCAAAAAGAACGGGATCAAATATGTGGATTACAAAGATCCGGAGTTCCTCAAGAAGTTTCTGAATGAGCAGGGCAAGATTCTTCCCCGCCGCCTCACCGGCACATCACTGAAATTCCAGCGCAAGGTTGCACGATCCATTAAAAGGGCTCGCCACCTGGCTTTGCTACCCTATGTTGCTGATATGTTGAAATAATTAAAGGAGGAAAGACGATGCAGATTATTTTAATTCAGGACGTAGAGAACCTTGGGCACAAGGACGACATCATCAATGTGAAGGACGGGTATGCGCGGAATTATTTGATTCCCCAGAAAATGGCCATCATTGCCACCGAATCGGCCCGCAAGGTCATTGCTGAGAATAAGAAACAGCAGGCCCACAAGGAAGCCAAGCTGAAACTCAATGCCGAATCGCTGGCCACCCAGCTGGGGAACCTCAGGCTGACCATCGGCGTGAAGGCCAGTGCCACCGGCAAGATCTTCGGCTCGGTCACCCCATTGCT
Source organism: Bacteroidales bacterium (assembly GCA_012729335.1). GTDB lineage: Bacteria > Bacteroidota > Bacteroidia > Bacteroidales > Prolixibacteraceae > UBA1413. Next base: position 64,155 of record JAAYDJ010000013.1, read on the forward strand.
CATCTCCGAAGCCATCAACAAGAACGGCTATGAGATCGAGCGTAAACAGGTAGTGGTCGCCGACGACCATATCAAGGAGGTGGGCAGCTATACCGTCAAGGTGAAACTCCACCGCGACGTTTACGTGGAAATTCCCCTGGAAATTGTGGCCGAATAGACGTCCACTGCCAGCAGGTAAAGCATAGGAAGGTTGTTGCGTAACACGCAGCAACCTTTTTTTTTACTCCGGAATCTTTTCCACCCGTTACTGGCATCACTTCCGGCCATGCAGGGGGAAGCCGTTACCTGCTATGGGTTCTGACGGCCAGGGTCTCGATTTCCACCAGGGCCCCCAGGGGAAGCTGTTTGACGGCAAAGGCAACCCGGGCCGGAGGATCTGAAGGGTAATAACGGCCATACACTTCGTTCATGGCTTTAAAATCAGTCATGTCGGCCAATAAACAGGTCGACTTGACCACATCGCTAAAAGTATAGCCGGCTGCGTCCAGGATGGCCCCAATGTTCTCCATCACCTGGCGCGTCTGCTCCGCAATGCCTCCCTCGGCCAGTTTCCCCGTGGCCGGGTCCAAAGGTACCTGACCCGCAATAAAAAGCATGCCTTGGGCCTCCACGGCCTGACTATAAGGCCCCACTGGCTGGGGAGCCTTCTCCGTAAAAATCACCTTCTTCATCCTTCGATATTAAATGTCGACGTTAAATCTCCGGTAAATATATATGAACCAATTAAAAGAATTTCTTGCTTTGCTATATGATAAAACAATTTGTCACTAGAATAGGAATGCTTGTTCTGATCTTTCTTATTTTACTGGGATGTAAAAGTAATCCATCCGTGGAATCTCAACCGGCAATTTTTATCGATAACCGGAACAGTAGTTTTTATGTGGTAGCCAATTCAAATGATACCCTGGACTGCTTAATATATGTAATTCGTAAACCTGTACTTCGTTATACTGAGGACTCTATCTTACTGAGTACAAATTATAAATATTACTTTCTTGAGCATTACCTCAAATATAACGACTATCATGATGATTCCTTTATTAAGCCCTCTTCAATCCTTGACAGCATTACATACAAAAACAAAACGTGGTTAGAAGTTGAAGATAACCTTGACTCTTTATGGTTACCCGTGAGTTGTTCGAGGTGTGGTAGTATTTACGATACAATGAGTATTTGGATAATCGAGCCCAGCACACATTCCGACTCATTGATATTCAGACAGGTTCATCGACAATTTCAGCAAACACAATAAAATTGAAAGGGCAACAATCCGAATAGAATTCCCATGATGACCATCAAACTGCGCCACAGGATAACACCGCCCAGGATAACGGCTTTCGAAAAAAAAACACCACAAAACGACTTTGCGTGAACCATATATAGGGTGATTTCTCCGGTGCAGTCACCCAGGTCAGAAATTGTCATAGAAACTTCTCTGCTTGGTCACCTTCAGGTCCCTCAGCATCGAGGTCCGTGCATTCAGCGTAAAACTGTAACTTTTCATTCTGCCGAAGGGCACAAAATTGAGCGACATTTCCCAGCAGTGGAGATCACGGTACACACTGAAACTGGTGAAGGAAAACTCCCGGGCCATGATGTCATAGTTGGTGTTCATATTGAACCGCCAGTTTTTGGTCAGGTTCAGGCTTCCCCGCATATTGACGGTTTGGGTAAACCTCCCCTTCTCGTTGGGATTGATCCGGGAATAGTTGAAGGTATAATCGAAGCCGAAATCCCACGGGATGTTAAAGTCGGTGTAATTGGCGTAGTCGCCCGGCAACAATCCCTCCTCTTCAATGGCCTCTTTTGCCCTTGCCGACTCCTTTTCCCCTTTCTTGGAGCTGAACTGGAGCCCGAACGAGAGGTTGGCATTGGTCAGCCGTCCCAGCTTGGCCAGTCCCCGGTTGTAATTCCAGGCGTACTTATTGATCTTCGCCCCGTTTTTATCGGTCATATAGGGATCGATCGTGGTCCCGAAATTGATCCCCACCCCCTGCACCGTGGTACGCCCCCTGATGCTCACAGGCTGCAGATTCAGAGAGTCGGCAATCAGGTTATAGGAGGTACCCAGGCTCAGGTTGTCGATCAGCTTTACCTTCTTGAAGGGATTGGCCCCCGTCGTGTCTTTGGCATCCTGCACCTTCATCTCCAGGTTGTTGTTCAGCGAGAAAGAGATGTTACCCGCAGCCCCGCGGCCGGCATACCCATAGATGGCCCCGTCGAATATGGTGTAATACTCCATCCTGCCTGTTGAATCGGTTTGTACCTGCTTCCAGAATCCGAATTTGGGATCCCCGAAATCGGGATTGTAGCTGAAGCTGACCGATGGGGAGAGTTTGTGCCTGATTCCCTTGATCCGCGACTTGGGATTCCGGGGCATGAACATCCCGTAAATGTTGGTGGAGGCCCCCAGACTGTAAGAGTACTGGTAACTGCGCTTCAACCCGGTAATGGTGTCGGTCTTCACATGGGTGAGCCTCCCCATCCGGTCACGGAATGTCTGATCAGGAACATAACTCTTCTCGATATGGCTAAAATACCACTTCTCGCTGTAGCTGAAACTCGGGCTCATGTTGATGTACCTGAACAGATTAAAGCTGGGCAACGAAATGGGCAGGTTGTGCTGGATACCGTTCTGCCAGTCCGTGAAGAAATTCTTGTCCAGAATCTCCTTCTCCTTGGCGGTGATGGTGTTACGCATATTGGCCGAATAGCTGAAGCCAAACTGCTCGTACCATTTGGCCGATCCCTTGCGGTTTTTGAATTTCAGGGGATAGATCTTGGCCATGTTAAAGGTGAGCTCCGGCATGGATAGCGTCAGCGATGAATCGGTGGAATTCTGGGAATGCCTCAGGTTGGCCGACATGCTGAAAGGGGAGTTTTCCCACCTTTTGGTATAGGAGATACTCGACGATTTCTGGGTGCGTAAATAGCTCTCGGCCGACAGGGAGTTCTGTTTGTCGTAGCCGCTGGTCGAGAAGTTCACGTTGGCGCTGAAGGAACGGTTGGGATTGGCCTTGGCATCCTGGCTGTGCGACCAGGTGATCTGAAACTGGGGCGAACGGGTATAGGTGTCGAGGCCGCGCTGACCATATACATTCACGGCATAGCGGAAATCAAACCCGCCGCTGAAACGGTACCTCATCCGGTAGTTCGAATGGAGCTTCGCCGCCCATGATCCGCGGGAATAGATGTCACCGCGGGCAGCCAGATCAAAATATTCATTAGCCGCCCAGTAATACCCCCCGTCACGCAGGAAAAAACCCCGGTTACCCTCCTCCCCGTAAGAAGGAACCAGTATCCCTGAGGAATACTTGGGGGAATTGGGAAAATAACCGAAGGGCAGCACCGGAAAATAAAGGGGGAAATCTTCCAGGACCATATAGGCCGGCCCGGTGATGATCTTTTTATCGGAGATAACCTTGGCCCTCGACAGATGAAGGTAAAAGTGGGGATGGTCGGCATCACAGGTGGTGTACTTACCCTGTTTCAGGACAAACTCATCCCTGGAGATCTTTTTAGTCAGGGCGCTGTGCACAAATCCCTCCCCCTGCTTGGTCACCACATCGGTGATGATTCCCTTCTGCGTCTGGAAATTGTAGCGCAGAGTCCTCGATTCAAACTTGTCGTCACCCTCCTGGAAGACGGGCTTACCCGTGAGGGCTCCTGTGGAGTCAACCCTTCCCTCGGCATAAATCTCCTTGGTTTCCAGATCCAGGACCATATGGTAAGCCGTCAGCTCTATGTCCATGTAGTTGATCTTTGCATCGTTGTAGAGATACACCATTTGACCGTCAAGGGAAACGATGATAGAATCCTTGGCCACATAGTCGATGGGAGCTTCCAGGACCACCTTTTCCGTGGAGTCGGCCGTCAGCGTATCGGCTGTCAGCGTATCAGACGCCAGCATCAGGGGCTGTTCAGGAGGAAGGTCACGCTGAAGGGTATCTCCGGAAGAGGAGGCTCCATTCCGGTCTGACACCCACCGGTCGTTTTGCATGAAAATCCGCAGGGTGGAATCAGGCAACAACGGAGCGTTGCCGCGCGGCCGCAACAGGGTATCCGGGAGTTCCCGGCCCACCGTCAGCAGCGCGGCCAGGGCCAGTAAATATGTGAAAAGAAGTCTCTTCAAACCTTTCCGGAAATTTCGCATTCAGAGCGGCCCGAAGGGTGCAAAAATATAAATAAGGCCATTATAGTTGAGCCGCCAAACGTGAAATTATACTAATATTTCTATTTTTGCCGTTATCGCGGATAAAAGGAGAGCGTGAGACCAACAAATGCCATGTGGATATTGCCAGGGCTTATCTGGCTGATCGGGCTGACCCTGTGGCCGGTAATGGCCTGCGGGCAGCCGGCCGGGGAAGTCAGGGAGCTGCAGACGGTGGTCATTGATCCCGGGCACGGGGGAAATGATCCCGGGGCTGTGGCCGCGGGAATCCGCGAAAAAGATCTGGTGCTCGACGTCAGCCTCCGCCTGGGCAGGATGATCAGTGAGGCCTACCCCGGGGTAAAGGTCCACTATACCCGCTCTAAAGATGTTTTTATCCCGCTTCACGCAAGGGCGTCGGCAGCTGTACGCCACAAAGCCGACCTTTTCATTTCAGTGCACGCCAACTGGGTCAGCCAGACCTCCGTCGGGGGCACCGAAACCTTTACTCTGGGATTGCACCGCAGCCAGGAAAATCTGGAGGTGGCCAAGAAAGAAAATTCGGTCATCCTGCTCGAAGAAGACTACTCCACCAACTACGAGGGATTCAATCCCAATGAGACCGAATCCTACATCATGTTTGAGAACATGCAGTCGGAGTACCAATCCCAGAGCATCTCCCTGGCGGCCCATATCCAGGAGGAATTCACCCGCCACCTCCGGCTCCACAACCGGGGGGTCAAACAGGCCGGGTTCCTCGTGCTGCGGCAGATCACCATGCCAGGGGTGCTTGTCGAAATCGGCTTCATCAGCAATCCCACAGAACGCAAATTCCTGGTTTCTGAAGAAGGAAAAAGAAAAGTGGCCGAATCGCTTTTCAAGGCTTTCAAGACCTACAAAAAAGAGATTGACGACCGGAGCAGGTTCACTACCGTGGCCGGCAACACCCCCGTGACAGGGCAGGAACAACCTGAACCACAGGAAACAGGCCTTGCCGTTGCGGCCACCCCCCCCGATTCCACACCCGCATCAGGCCCCTCCGGAAAACCCGAAGGGAAGACCCCGCCAGCAGAAAAAAACAGCACCTCGCCGGGGATGACAAAAACCGAGCCTTCTCCCCCTCAGGGCAAACAGGTTGCCACCAGCTGGTATGCAGTCCAAATCGGCGCCGTCACCAGAAACGTCCCCCCCACCCCTTCCAATTTCAAAGGCCTGAAAGAAATCTACCAGATCAGGGTCGCCCCCTACTACAAATATTTCTACGGAAAATTCCCTACTGCCGGAGAAGCAGCCAGAGAACTGAAACGGGTATCCTCCAAATTTCCGCAGGCATTTGTGGTCCTCATCGAAAACGGCGTCCCCAGGGCCCTGAAGAAAAGTGAACTCCCCTGATTTGCGATTTCACGCGGTTTGAATACCTTTACATCAAAAATCGCGGTGATGAAGATCTCAAAATATGCCAAACTGGGACTGCTGATGGTATTTTCCCTCACAGCCCTCATATGGGGGCTGAGTTACCTGAAAGGCCATGACTTTTTCAAACCGGTCGATTATTACTATACCCGCTATGAAAGAGTCGACGGCCTCCAGGAGTCGGGGCATGTGACCTTTAACGGCTACCGGGTGGGGAGCGTGAAGAACATCCGGTTTGCCGATGACCGCACAGGCGATCTGATTGTAACCTTTATGCTTGACAACGATTTCAGGATCCCGGTTCATTCAGCCGCCAGAATCGTCAGCAGCGATATCATGGGAACCCGGTCGGTCAAACTGGTCTTCAGCAACGAAACCAGCTATTACCAGGCCGGAGACACCCTGCCCGGGGAAATCGAAAGCGATCTCAAAGAACAGGTAAGCCTGCAGGTACTCCCCCTCAAGAACAAGGCCGAAGACCTCCTTTCAACCCTTGACTCGGCCATCACCGTGCTGACTGTCATCTTCAACGAAGATGCCCGTAAAAACCTCTCCCAGAGCTTTGACAACATCAACCGCACCATCTCCAATTTGGAGAAGACCTCCGCCGACCTGCAAACCCTGATGGCCACCGAGAAGAGCAACATCAGCGGACTGATCAACAACATGAAAGAATTCAGCGGAATCCTCAGCGGCAATGCGGAGGAATTCGACAACATCGTGGAAAAACTGTCGCAGTTCAGCGACACCCTGGTGACGCAACCCCTCGGGCCGGTCCTCGCCGATGTCTCAGCCGCCGTAAATTCCCTGGAAGAGATCCTGGCCAAGGCCAACTCCGACCAGAGCAGCGCCGGGCTTCTCCTCCACGACGACCAGCTCTACCGCAACCTTACCGGACTTACCTCCAACCTGGAGTACCTGCTCACCGACATCCGCACCAATCCCAAAAGATATCTTCATTTCTCAGCCATTGACCTGGGAAAAGAAGTGTACGTCACTTCCAGCGGAACCCCCGCTGAAAACAGGAACATCCTCTTCAGGGTGCACCTGATCTCCGTCACCCAACCCCTCCCTGCCGACTCCCCCCTGTTCGACGGACTGGGAGAGATCATATCGGTGGAAAGCAGCGGCGCCTGGTCATACCTGACCGGTGAATTCACCCGCTACGAAGAAGCCACCCAATGGCTGGTACGCGCCCACCGCAACTTCCCCGATGCCACCATCGTCGCATTCAGGGAAGGGAAAATCATCCCTCTCGACAAAGCCATGCGCCTGCTGAAGAAATAACCAGCCTCTCAAGGAATATCCCCACGGCTCCGGACAGGCAAACCTACCGCCCCATACCGGATATCTTTCTAACACTCAAAAGCTTAATGCTATTAAACTGATTATCAATAATTTAAAGTCATGTTTTATTTTACAGATTTTAACCGACTGATAGCGAAATCCATATACATTTTTTGAGAAAATCAAGCCTTAAACAATTTTTTTATTACTTTTTTTTCACAAATTTTGTTTCGGTAATGATACAAGGGTAATTTTTTTGTTAAATCAGATAATCCTGCTATCCTATTATGAACAGTGAGCATTGGGCTGCATGGGATAATTGTCTGCGCATCATACGGGACAATGTTCCCGCAGGCAGTTTTAAAACGTGGTTTGAACCGATCGTTCCAGTCAGGCTGGAACAGAAGATTCTGACCATCCAGGTACCCAGCGCATTTTTCTATGAGTATCTCGAAGAACAATTCATTGACATTCTCCGCAAGACCCTGCGCATGGTGCTGGGAGCAGGGGCCAAGCTGGAGTACAATGTGGTGATGGGAAACAACCAGGCGGAAACGCCCTACACGGTGAAATACCCCACCAACAACAACAACCGGATACAGAACAAACCACTTACGTTGCCCATCAGCAATGAGGATAAGGCGGCCATCAAAAATCCCTTTGTAATTCCCGGCATCCAGAAGCTGCAAATTGACCCCCAGCTGAAACCCGAGAATACCTTTGAGAATTTTGTGGAGGGAGAGTGCAACCGTCTGGCCCGCAGTGCCGGATATGCTGTTGCCCAGAATCCCGGGGGAACGGCCTTCAATCCGCTGATGATCTTCGGGGCCTCCGGACTGGGGAAAACCCACCTGGCCCAGGCGATCGGCATCGAGGCCAAGGAACGTTACCCCGACAAGGTGGTTCTTTACGTCAACGCCAACAAGTTCCAGACCCAGTTTACCGAGTCCACCCGGAACAACAACCGGAACGACTTCCTCAACTTCTACCAGATGATCGACATCCTCATTCTCGACGATGTCCATGAGTTCGCCGGCAAGGAGAAGACCCAGGAGACCTTTTTTCACATCTTCAACCATCTGCACCAAACCGGAAGACAACTGATTCTCACCTCCGACAAGCCGCCCATCGAGCTCAAGGGGATGGAACAGCGCCTCCTCTCCCGTTTTAAATGGGGGCTCACCGCCGACCTGACGGTTCCCGACTTTGAAACCCGGATGGAGATCCTCCGCAAAAAAGCCTACAAGGATGGGATCGTCCTGAGTGATGACGTGATGGAATATATCGCCTCCCACATCACCAACAACATCAGGGAACTCGAGGGGGCTTTGGTCTCCCTGCTGGCCCAATCGATGCTCAACAAGAAGGAGATCACCCTGGAGCTTGCCAGCAAGCTGGTCAACAAGCTGGTCAAGAATTCCAGGCGGGAACTCTCCATCGAATACATCTCCAAGGTGGTGTGCGACTATTTCAACATCCCCGTCGATTCCCTGCAGGCCAAAACCCGCAAACGGGAGATCGTACAAGCCCGCCAGATCACCATGTACTTCTCTAAAAACATGACCAAATATTCGCTGGCCAGCATCGGCGCGCAGATCGGCAACAAGGACCACGCCACCGTCTTGCATGCCTGCAAAACGGTCACCAACCTCAAGGAGACCGACAAAAATTTCAGGGTTTACGTCGACGAAATAGAGAAAAAACTCAAGATGTAGCCGGGGTGACCCACGACACCTATACCACCGTTGAAGCGCCTGCCGAAGGATTCTTCAAGGAGAAGGGAAGCCGCTTTATCTCCTGCCTTTATCCGGTGACCACTGAGGAGCAGATCAGAGAGATACTGCTGAAAATCAAAAAGGAACATTACAATGCCAGGCATCATTGTTATGCCTGGCGGCTGGGACAAGAGCACATCCGGTTCCGTGCCAACGATGACGGAGAGCCCTCCTCCACTGCCGGAAAACCCATACTGGGGCAGCTGGTCAGCCATCACCTCACCGATGTCCTGCTGGTGGTGGTCCGCTATTTCGGAGGTACCCTGCTGGGGACCAGCGGACTGATTCAGGCTTACCGTGAAGCGGCAGCCAACGCCATCCACCATGCCACCCCTGTCACCAGGCTCATCACCACCTCCTGGCAGCTCGAATTCGGCTACGCGGAAATGAACGCAGTCATGCTGCTGCTTAAAAACGAAAACCTCACCCCCGAAGAAATGCAACTTACCGAAAAATGCCGGATTCTCCTCGCGGTGCGCAAATCTGACGCCACCAGGGTAACAGACCTTATCAAGGCCATTTACGGGGTGAAGGTCTCCCCTTTCCCTGCTGTTGATAACTAGATGAAAACTCCGGTGCAGTCGCACTTACCGCCCCTTCCCATAATTCTATCTTTGCAACATGAGGAATTCGTCAGATCCGGGATCTTTTCCTGCCGCCGACAGCCCTGGCTGCCTGCAGGGAAAGGAGTTCCACAGGGCGTTGCCCCCGATGATTCCCCTCACCCGGGCCCTGTCAAAACACCGCCATGTACACCACGGGAAGAAATTGCCCCACCTGCCGGAACAACCAGCATCCCTGAAAGGAGTGTTGGTTTTTTTTTGCCCGGAAACGGGAAAAATCTAACCAAAATCACATAACCATATGAAGAAAGACCTGATTTCCATTACCGACTACACAAAAGAGGAATACCTCAGGATCATGGAACTGGCGGCCGGATTTGAAAAGGAGCCCAACCAGGATCTGCTGAAGGGCAAAGTAGTGGCTTCCCTCTTTTTTGAACCCTCCACGCGGACCCGTCTGAGTTTCGAGACGGCCATCTCCCGCCTGGGTGGCCGGATCATCGGTTTTGCCGATGCCGGCAGTTCAAGTGTCACTAAGGGAGAATCCCTGCACGACACCATCAGAATGGTCACCAACTATGCCGACCTGATTGTCATGCGCCATCCTCTGGAGGGAGCGGCCCGCTATGCCGCCGAAATCGCCACAGTGCCCGTGATCAATGCCGGCGATGGGGCCAACCAGCACCCCACCCAAACCCTTCTTGACATGTATTCCATCCTCAAGACACAGGGCACCCTTGATAACCTCAACATCTTCATGGTCGGCGACCTCAAGTATGGCCGGACCGTCCACTCCCTGCTGATGGCCATGTCGGAATTCGACAACCCCATCTTCAACTTCATTGCCCCCGATGAACTGCTGATGCCCGAAGAGTATAAAATGCACCTGCGCGAACGGGGAATCCGCTATTATGAGCACCGCGAATTCACCGATATCATCAGCGCCGCCGATATCATCTACATGACCAGGGTCCAGAAAGAACGCTTTGCCGACCCCATTGAATACGAAAAGGTCAAAAATGTCTACATCCTGCGGGAGAAAATGCTGCGCCATACCAAGCCCAACGTCAGGGTGCTCCATCCCCTGCCCCGCGTCAATGAAATCCACACCGACGTCGACCGGAGCGATAAAGCCTACTATTTTGAACAGGCCCTCAACGGGGTATTTACACGTGAAGCCATCATCGCACACACCTTAAACCTTAAGTAAGCCGCCATGGAGGAAAATATCAAAAAGAAACTGAAAGTCAGCGCCATCAAAAATGGCACCGTCATCGACCATATTCCCGCCCGCAACCTCTTTAAAGTCATCACCATCCTCGGGCTTGACCGGATTGAGAACCAGATCACTTTCGGGACCAACCTGGAGAGTGAAAAACTGGGAAGCAAAGCCATCATCAAGGTAAGCGACAAGTGTTTCGAAGACGATGAAATAAACAAAATCGCACTAATCGCCCCGCATGCCAAACTCAACATCATCCGCGACTACGCCGTCACAGAAAAAAAGGTGGTGGAAATTCCTTCCCATGTCGAGGGCATTGTAAGGTGTTTCAATCCCAAATGCATTACCAACAACGAACAGATCACCACCCGGTTTGCGGTGGTCTCCAAGGCGCCACTGGCTTTGAAATGCCATTATTGCGAGAAAATCACCGACCAGGAACATCTTCACATGCTTTGAGCGGGGCAGCTGCACCGCTCACTTTCTTCGCAGCGATGCAGGATTGTCGCTGAGGCTGACCCCGGAACAGGTCATTCTCCGGAGCGGCTGTGAACCGCAAAGGTCCGGTAGCCGTAAAGGGTGATGACCACAAAGCAGAGGAATGGGAGGAAGAAGGAGGCCCTGGTGGCGGAGAAGCCGGCTACCGATCCCAGGTCGATCACCGAACCCATCAGGGGCGGGAGTACCGACCCTCCGAGGATGGCCATGATCAATCCGGCTGCCCCGATTTTGGCGTCGCTACCCATGCCTTCGAGGGCAATGCCGTAAATCGTGGGAAACATCAGCGACATACAGGCTGAAATGGCTACCAGGCTGTACAGGCCGGCCATTCCCTGCAGGAAGATCGCCCCCAGCGTGGTGGCCAATCCCCCGATGGCCAGAGCCATCAGTAGACGCCCGGGGGAAACAAATTTCAACAGGTAGGTGCTGATAAACCGGCTGGTCACGAAAATGACCATGGCCGCAATATTGTATCCCTGTGCCGTGGTTTCACTCAATCCCAACTCATTCACCGCATAATGGATGATAAAGGTCCACACCATGATCTGTACCCCCACATAAAAAAACTGGGCGATGACCCCCTCGTAATACCTTTTATGCTTCAGCAGACGTCTGACGGTGACCATAAAATGGATGTCGCGGTCCTGATCCTCATTCCTGGGGAGCCGGACCAGGGCGATCACCGCCAGTACCCCAAGTATGACCAGTGCAATAACCACATAAGGGTTGCGGATGACCATAAGGTCGGCGGCGGTAACGGCATGCAGGGCCTCCGGATCCATGGCGGCCCGCTCGGCGGCCGAAGCAGGATTCAGCCGGGCCAAAATAAACTGCTGCGCCGTGAACATTCCCAGCAGGCTCCCCATGGGATTGAAAGCCTGCGCAAAATTAAGACGCCGCGTAGCGGTCTCCGCCGGGCCCATCGACAAAATATAGGGATTCGCACTGGTCTCCAGAAAGGAGAGTCCGCAGGTCAGCACAAAATAGGCCAGGAGAAAAGGCCAGAAAATCATGCCCAGACTCGCCGGAATAAACAGCAACGCCCCGGCGGCATAAAGCCCCAATCCCATCAGGATCCCCGCCTTATAGGAAAAACGCTTGATAAACAGCGCCGCCGGAAAAGCCATCGCAAAATACCCCCCGTAGAAGGCAAACTGCACCAGAGACCCCTCAAAATTACTCATCATCAGGATCCTGGAAAACGCCTTCACCATCGGATTGGTGATGTCGTTGGCAAAGCCCCACAGGGCAAAACAGGAGGTGATCAGTACAAACGGCAATACCATGCCCCGGGGCAATACCACACTTTTTTGCTTTTCCATAATCAGTTTAAGCGGTTTTATGATAAGAGCCATAAAAATGATAAAAAATCCGGCACCACCCCGCATTTTATCCGGAAATTTATATATTTGCACCGCTTTTGCAGGTCATTGGCCGGCCAAAGCGCAAGTTCTGAATAGTCAGGCCCAGGTGGCGGAATTGGTAGACGCGCTAGTTTCAGGGACTAGTATTCGTAAGGATGTGCAAGTTCGAGTCTTGTCCTGGGCACAGTAAAACCCCGATAATCTTTGAAATCAAAGTTTATCGGGGTTTTCTTTTTTTTCTGAAATAGTTGGCTGTACCGCTTCCTATAAGATGATTATCTATCTTTGAATTGTCTTTAACACAATCATTATGAAACCGGTGATATCCCGACTTTATGCGTTCCTGGCCGCCATTCTCCTGACCTGCCCCATGCCGGTCAACAGTCAGCCCAAGGTTGTACTTGACAACTGGTTCAACCGCGAAACCCACGCCAAAACAGGGAAAATCTACCATTATACCTGGGAAGACACCCTCGACAGCGGGTTCAGCCAGCTGGGAGAGCACTTTGCGGACCAGGGAGCCCGGCTGGTCACCCTTTCCGCCGCCCCGGATGCCCGCAACCTCAGGGATGCCGCCATTTACATCATCGTGGATCCCGACACGACCCGCGAAAATCCCTCACCGCATTATGTGACGGGGGAGGACATCAAAGCGGTCAAACGCTGGGTCAGAAAAGGGGGCGTACTGCTGCTGATGGCCAATGACGGACCCAATGCAGAGTTCACCCATTTCAACCGGCTGGCCGGGGCCTTCGGATTTACTTTTCATCCGCAAACCCTCAATCCGGTCACCGGCCGCAACTGGGAGATGGGCGCCGAAACCCATCTTCCCGTCCATCCCCTCTTCACAGGTGTAAGCAAAATATACATGAAGGAGGTGGCCCCCATCTCCCTTTCAAAGGGAGCGGCACCTGTATTGAAAAACGACGACGGGGCAGTATTTATCGCTGAAACGCGGTTCGGAAAAGGGTATGTCCTGGCCGTGGGGGATCCCTGGCTCTATAACGAATACATCGGCCACAGCCGGCTGACCCCCGACTTCGACAACGGTAAAGCTGCCGCCAACCTGGTCCGCCTGCTGCTCAGCAATGCCACAGAAGATTAGTATTTAGGAAGAGCAAAAGATCAGAGGCTTATTTTCCTGATCTGGCTGACGATTTCGATGCTTTTTCTGGAATCGGCAAGGCCGAATCCGTTTCCCTCCAGAATATGCCGGTAGGAATGGGTGTGCAGATCGGTAAAACCTTCGCTGAACTCCAGTTCGGAGCCTTCGATGCTGATTCTTCTGAAGGTGCGTTTACCCTGGGCCATAGCCTCCGGGGGCAGATCGCGGTCATCCACACTCAGGAACCAGTTGACCCGCGCATGGTCGAACCACAGCTTTCCACCGGCTTTGGCCGGCTGGTTGACCGTCAGCTCCACCCCTTTGAACGCACCGAAGATCCAGCCCAGCATGTCGAAAAAGTGCACCCCGATGTTGGTCGCCACCCCGCCACTCTTCTGGAGGTTTCCTTTCCACGAAATGAAATACCACCGGCCACGGCTGGTGATGTATTGCAGGTCGACATCATATACCTTCCCCCGGGAAATACCCTCACTCACCCGCGCCCTGAGCTCCTGAATGGCCGGATGCAGCCGGAGTTGCAGAATCGTATAAATTTTTCTTCCTGTCTCGGCTTCGATCTCCTGAAGGGCATCCAGATTCCAGGGATTGAGCACCAGCGGCTTCTCGCAGATGGCATCGGCATCATTGCGCAGAGCCATCCTGATATGGGCATCGTGCAGATAATTGGGCGAACAGATGCTGACAAAATCGATTTTCTTTTCCCCCCGGCGCCTGAGTTTGTCGAGATGGCGGTCGAAACGCTCGGGTTCCGTAAAAAAATCGGCTTCCGGAAAATAGCTGTCCATGATTCCGATCCCATCATAGGGATCGAGGGCGCATACCAGGTTGTGACCTGTTTCCTTAATGGCTTTCATATGCCGGGGAGCAATGTACCCTGCGGCACCAATCAGTGCGAAATTCTTCATCTTTCAATCAGGTTTGACGGGCAAATTTACCACTTATCGCCGGAATTCCTCCACAAAACGGAGGGGATCCCCTTATCTCCCGTCAAAAAGAGGAGCCTTTCCCCCTGCAACCGGCCGATTCACCACCCGCAGGGAACCCTGCCGGATCACCCGCGACAGATGCCGGCCTTCATCCTATGACCACGAGATCAGACATGGGGATGTCAACAAACAGGGTATTGTTGATCTGTTCAATCCTTACGCCTACCCTTTTCTTACCCTTGATGGCCATCAGTTCTGCTTCCAGGCCAATGAAGGGTCCGGCAACAATCTCCACGGTCTGGCCCGGCATAAACTCCTCATGGGTGATCTCCCAGTCGTAATCCGATTGTTTGAGCATCCGCTTCAGGAACTCGATCTGCCGGTCCTGGATACGTGCCGGTTTTCCCTCGAAACGCACAAAACCCACCACATGGGTGGTCTGCAAAACCCGGAGGTTCTCCTTCAGGGAAATACGTACGAAACAATAGCCCGGGATCAGGGGCATTTCCACCCATTTTTTCCGGTCACTCCATTTCCGGAGCGACATCTTCAGAGGCAAAAACACCTCGACTCCCTTGGCAGCCAAATCAGCTTCCACCTTTTTCTCGGCCCTGCTGTTCACATATATGGCATACCATTGCGGTGTGTCTGGCAGGGTGGATGGTTTATGAGGTATTCCAGTCACCATATCAGTTTTCCTAAGTTGTGTTCAACCGGTCAGAGGCGTCCATCGACCAGTGAAAGATCCAGTATTCCCTTGACGTCGTAAAGGACCGTCTCCTCTTTCTTCAGCGCCCCCAGGTCAAGGGACAGAAACGCCTGATGGGCCACAGCCAGGATGATCGCATGAA
>JAAYDJ010000014.1 GCA_012729335.1 Bacteroidales bacterium
AATAGTAGAGAGTACCGGCGACGTTGGACTGTGGGGTATATGTATTTGTCTGTGCTCCGTTTGCCGATCCCAGGGAAGTTCCACCGGAGGTGGATGCATTGGTGTTGCTGTACCACTGGTAGGAGAGTCCTACGCCGTTGGTGGTTACGGAGATGGCAGAGAAGGGCTGGTTGATACAAACGGTTTGACCGGTGAGAGATTCCGAGGTAATGGCAGTGGCCGGATTGGTTACAAAAGCGCCGGAAACGTTACTGGTGACGGTGCCGCAGGTTCCGGTGACAATGCAGTAATAGTAGAGAGTGCCGGCGACGTTGGACTGTGGGGTATAGGAATTTGTCTGTGCTCCGTTTGCAGATCCCAGGGAAGTTCCACCGGAGGTGGATGCAGAGGTGTTGCTATACCACTGATATGATATTCCGGTTCCGGATGCAGATATGGTAAGGGAAGTAAAGGATTGGTTCAAACACTTGGTCTGGGGGGTAGTGGAAGGATGTAAGGAGATTACCGGAGGTGTGCAAGCTGGATTTACAGTAATAGTAAAAGTCTGAGGAGAGCCCCCGCAAGATCCATTACTTGGCGTGACTGTAATAGTGCTGGTTTGAGGAGTACTCACATCAGCTGCAGTAAATGAAATATTACCTGTACCGCTAGGGCTCAGTCCGATTGCAGTATTGCTGTTGGTCCAGGAGAACTGAGTAGCATTGGTCCCAGTAAAGATTACAGATACTAGTTCACCTCCAGATTTTGTCAAATCTGTAGGATCATCAACTGTAACTATAGGAATTCCACTGACTGTTATATCATCAGCATAGTAATCTTCGGAATTGTTGAAAAAGATAATCCTAAGCTGTAATGTTGAGCCGGAAAGACCAGTTTGTCTGGCTACTGCATTTGTGAAATCGTTGTAAATGATCCCGTTGGTAGTAAAGTTAGTCCAACTCCCTCCATTTAGACTATATTGTACCTGGACATAGTCGTCAGATTCACAATCAGATTCTTCAAATAGTTGTACTTCAATCTCAACGTCCGAATATCCTCCAATTTCAATAGGATCAGATGCTTCAATATACCATTGCGTTCTGTCAGAATATGGTTCTGTTGTATGATATCCATTAAGTCTGGAGTTATAAACATATACTCCATTATCATCCCAATCATAACCGTCGGTACTCCAGGAGGTCAATCCGGTTGGTGTTCCACTTCCGGATGTGGAGAAATTATTGTAACTAAAAGATTCAGACCAAATGAGAGTGGAAGCACAGGGTGCCCAGATGTCTTTTGTCCCACTAATAGTAACATCATCCAGAATCAAATAGTCTCCACTGGTTACAATTGATACTATTCTTAGCCTTATTGCATTTTGGTTATCAAATGAAGCTGGCAGGTCAACAGTGACAGTTGCACATGCGCTGGTGGTTGCGGGATTGTCTGTTTTTTGAAATTCATATATGCCGTCATTATTTGAATCACCCTGAATAATCCATCTCCCTCTGTGGGTTCCATAGGAGGTGGAGTATCTTTGTTGCCAGGAAACTGAAATAGTTGAAAATCCAGTTGTTGACAAATTAATCTGCAGGTAATCATTGCTTCCATTACAATAGAGGTAATCAGATCCTTCACAGACAGGCCAGCCATCTCCATAGTTAAGACCATTCTGGTTGGCAGTCGGGGTTCCATTCACATTATCATTGTCAACAATCAAATTGTCATTTAATCCAAAATGTGCCATAGTAGTTTGGCTTGTTGCATTCTCAGGCCAAATGGTGATGACAATAAGAACAAGGAGGATCAGAGACGAACGTAGGCGTATACTTAAGTTTGGATTTATTGTTTTGGGTAATATGTTTGTCGAGGTATAATTTTTCATAGGATTTGATTTCTTAGTCACCTATTTTTTTTAAAAAAAGGTAGTTTCAGTCCTTGAACAAGTTGTCCGGTGGTTGAAAGTCCTTATATTATCTTCAGAACGGATCTTCCTGTGACCCCAAAACCATGACACTTTATAAAATCAATAAATGCAACTGTATATAAATTACACAATTACAAATACTTACAAAGCGGTTAGCATGGTCACATTGCACTTCTAAATTAGGTGAAATTTCGCAGATATGAAAGAAAAAAGATAAAAAAGTTTTCTGCTAAGAATCTGACCCACAAATTGAATGGCATCAGCTAAGCTGTCAGGTCAGGTAAAGGGAGGGAATGTCAAGGGTTATTCAGAAATTTGTAGACAATATTGGATTTTCGGGTTGAGATCCGAACCATTAAAAGCCCATGTTTCTGGCGGGGAAGGGGGAGATGCAAGGGATTCATTTGGGATCGGGGCAGCAATGAATCTCCCGTAGTGAAAAGTGAACTTGTGTTATTCTCAACCGCGGGAGGATTCATGGGGATATGCCTGGTGATATTTATTGACGATATATCGTTCACAAATGGATAGGTTTTTATTGCCACGAGCATTTTTGGTGAAGACATCTTAGCCATGGTTTCTGAATTGAGCTCTCCGGAGGCTGATGGTACCGGGGTAATTGTAAATGAGTTAATTGGACCTGAATCAAGTATCCTGCCGGAAAGGTCTATGATTTCGAAATGGGCTGGGGTATCCACATCTCCAAATAACAAAAGTTCATTTCCTTTGGCTACGATGCGAAGTTCAGGAGTTGGTGATGTATAGTGGGCTTGCACCCTGTTGTTGACGGCGGTCAGGGTAGGTAGGTCCCCGGGAGGCAGACCGTTCGGGGAAAAGTGAAGGAAGTACCTGCCTGTCCCGGAGGTGTTGGCGGGCAAAACTGCAGTGTAGGTATCTTTTTGCAGATCAGTGAAAATTCCCAGCGCCCGGTCTTCCAGGAAAAAGGTGCCTATACCGGACTCCACGGATGAGATTCCAATGGGTTCATAAGCCCCAAAACCAGAATAACTCTTTACGGAACTAACTGGACACACACTTCTGGCCCCAAATTTTCCACTAGCCGAAGAATTACCAGTGCTTTCCTGACACGGAACAGGCCCGGGGAGTCTGATTTCTGCGGTAAGGGTCAGCGGGCCACCCTTGTGGCTGTTCACGCCGATGGGGATGGCGTGAATAGCCGAATTATAGCTGCTTCCGTCGGACATATACTGACCCCCTATGCCTTTACCCCAAAGGGCTTCGTCGCATCCTATCTCATCATATATAACCTGTTTGCCTCCTTCCATATAAGTCAGGGGCAGGGCCTGGCGGGCAAACCAGTTGCCGTTGTCCTCGACCAGGGAGGTGAAAATTTCCGGATCGTGGCCGTTGCTCATCAGTCCGATGTCATATCCGGGATCCAAACCGTTAGTCATCGACTCATGGAACACCACCAGGGTGGAGGCTTCGCGCGAGCCTGAGCGGACGAACAGTCGGATCCCCGGCCAGGCAGGCGACTGTCCAGCATTTGGGGGACTGGTATTTGGAGCCGACTCTGATGATTTCCCGGGATGGGTCAGTGCCGACTTATGTGCGGCTTTCGCGTGGAGCGTATATGGGGGTGGCTTGGATGCCTGGGAAAGGTCAATGGATGTAGGTGTCTCAGCGGATTTCAGGGGCAGGTTAAAGGCGTGCACCTGCATTTCAGGGGTGAAGTGAAATACCGAAGAATTATTCATCGCCAGGATGAAGAATCCCTGTCCGGGTGGCACAGCCCCCATGGCGGCACCGGCCACCGGCTCATCCCACCCACCGGTATTGTGACCGATAAAGCGGTATGCATCGGTCTCCCCGTCATAGACATACACCGCCTGGTAGTTGGGATCGAAGGCCCCGCCGTTCACCTCCAGAAACTCATCGCCGAAAGTCAGGTCGTCACTCCCCTCCAGAGGGTCGGCGATCAGCAGGGCCGCATTAAAGGGATTCCCCAGGAGGTTCCACCCCCCGCCACCCCAGTTCTCATAAGCCGTTCTTCCGGGTGCCCTGAGGCGGTGATCATAATCGTCGCGGGTCGCCGTGGGGCCCACCATGTCGGCGTAAGGGGAAGTGGCGGCCACCGTGACCCCCGACACCGGCCAGCCACGGAATGAAAAGAGTCCGTCGTTGAAGAGCCCGGGATTCTGGGCGAGATTATAACCTCTTCCGGGAGTAAAAACTGCACCGGGAGAGGCCGTCAGCTCCTGCCAGTCACCCAGGGGCTCCTCCCAATGCCACACCCCTGTGACCTTGGACGCCACTGGCATGCCGCAGCTGTTTCCGGCGATAAAACCGGCGATGGTCTCTCCGGAAACGGGAGGCGAAAAGTAGTGGCAGTCGCCGCATTCCGGCGGACTGCGCAGCTGCACCTGGTGGGTCACCTTTCCGGAGAAGCTCCCCGGAACGATGAGTGACCCCGCCGAGGCTGAGGTGGCCCGGATAGTAAAATCATCGGCCGTGCCCGTGTTGGTCAGGACCACCCCGGGCAGCACCGTCACCCCACCACCGGCTTCCACGGTCACCTGATCCACCGGGAGGTCCTGGCCTACCGTGACCTGATGGCCCTCCCTGATGGTGATGGTAAGCATGGCCGCCGTGGGGTAGGTCCAGGCGGTGCCTCCCCAGGTGAATCCGTCGGCGCTGGTTTCCCAGATGGTGGGATTGTGCCACGCTCCGGAAGCGATGGTCCGGTAGTGGCGTGCCAGGCAATCCGTCACCGGAAGGAAGCAGGGAGCGCTGGTGACATTTCCGCAGGAGAGCGCTTCGGTGTCGGTAGCCACCAGCCGGTACCAGCGGTCAGCGGTCGCCACTGGCGGCTGGTATTCGAGTGCGCAGGCCTCCGGAATGTCGCTCCAGATCGTGCCGTCGGAACTCTCCTGCCATTGGCAGAGGAAGGTGCCCGAACCTCCGGAGGCGGGAGTGGCGACCAACGGCGGGGAGGACAGGCCCAGACAGGCCATGCCCGGAGCCGTCACCACCGGGGCCTCGGGAGCGGAGTAAAAGGTCACCACCCTGATGCGGCTGTCACTCGAAACGTTGCAGTCGGCACCGGTGGCATGGAAGATGAGGTGCACCTTATATTGTCCCGATTCCGCAGGGGTGGGGTGGGTGAAGGTGAGGACCGGCCCCTGTGATCCGGAAATGACGGCATTGTCGGAGAGGTCGCTCCACACGCCCGGACTTGCGTACTTCTTCCATTGGTAAGCCACGGGAGGTGTTCCGGAGGTAAAGACCGTATAGGAGAAAACGGTTGCCCCGCAGAGGATGACGTTGGTTTTGGAGGGCAGGGCGACAGAGGGGAGGATGTCGGTGATTTCATTGACGGTGAGAAAGGCGTCGCTGGAGGTGACGCTTCCTGAGGGGTCGGTGATGACCACGCGGTAGCGGCTTCCTCCGGGGTTCTCAAAACCTCCCACATTGTCGATGCGCAGGGTGCCCGGCGTGGGGTAGGAGATGTTGGGAGCCCCGGCGGGGAGGTCAGAGAAGTCAGGCTCCGCGGGCCGTATCCGCTGCCAGGTATAGGTGATAGGGTCGGTGCCCCCGCTGATGACTACCTTGAAGGAGACCACATGGTCTTCGCAGTCTATCACGTCGGTGGGGTGGGTGACGATGACCAGTGCCTGGGGCATAGTGAGCGGCAACGGTTCATTTTGCGACAGCTTTATTGCTTCGGGCAGGGCGTGGGTGCCCCGTATGACCATGGTCGAAGGCCAGGCTGGGGCAGATGGAATACCCTGGTACCCTCTGGAGGTGTATCGCCCGGAAGTGGGATGCCCGGATGCAGGTGTTCCGGAATGGGCTCCTCCTGTGTCCGCGTTCGCGGGAGCGATTCTCCCGGTCCAAAGTGCTCCGGAGAGGCTCTCTCCTGGCAGGGAATACCCGGCAAAAAGTGCTCCGGAGAGGCTCCCGGCGGAAAAGATATTTCCGGCGCATGGACTTGCGGGGCAGAGGACTCCCATGGTCAGGGCGAGACACGGCAGAAACCGGGCGCCGTGAAGCCCTTTCCGGAGGAGGCCGCTGAACCAGTCAACGCAAGATATCCTTCCGCGTGGTAAAGCATAGCTTTGCATCGTGCAACTGGATCGTCCGGGCATTCCTGCCCGGGGCCAACAAAACCTATCATACACACCCCCGGAAGGGAAGCCGGCAGATGCTCATGCCGCAGTTCTCTTCCGGGGTGAAGAAAGAGGTCATGGTGGTTGTGAAATCCGTCGGATGTGGGGGTGCCCCGCGATGCATGGCCCTGATGCAGAGACCTTCAGGCGGGAAAGTAGCTTGTTGTCCTGTCTGTTTTCTGCCTTCCGGAACAAGGAAAACAACCCTTCAATTTACGAAATTCCGGGGAATGAGAGATAAAAGGAAGTGTGAAAATTAGTGAAAATTTGAAGCGCCTCCGTGTCTGATTTACAGGGCGAGGGGATAGCTGGTATTCCGGCCTTGTCCGGAAACGGAAAGAGCCTCAATCTATGTCAGATATTGCAAATCGCGGGTAGCGGTGCTTTTAAAACATATTCCCGTCTCAGATACAGAAAGAGGCATACAGCGGGACTGATTTGATTCTGTTTTCGAATCCGAAGTTCTTTTCTGAAACCCGGATCGATAAGGGTGGTTTGTAACGGGTGACAAACTGTTGCAGACTTTTGGAACGAGCGTGTTCTGATGATTTGACCTCAATGGGAATAACCTCTCCCTTGTGGTTCTGGATGACAAAGTCAACTTCTGCCTTTCCCTGCGATTCCCAGTAGCAAGGTGCATACCCTCCCGAGGTAAGCACATTTGCCACGGAATTTTCAGCCAGAATTCCCTTGACAGACTGCCATGCGTGAGATTCATTCAGAATCACTGCGGGAGGAATTCCATATTTTGAACAGAGCAATCCCGTATCTGCCAGGTATATCTTAAAAGATGAATCATCGGCATACAGTTTTAGCGGAGCCAGGCCCTGACTGATCTTCACGCATTTATTGACAGTTGCTGAAGCCACCAGCCATTCCAATGCAGAGGCATACATGGTTGCCCGGGCACCTGTTCGGATCGTTTTATACTGAAACTTTTTGTTTTCCTTTGCCAGTTGTGCGGGAATGCTGTTGTAAGCAGCTAAAATCCGGACGGTTTCAGCGGGTTCGGCATATTTTGCCATGTCGGCCACATGGGCATCGGTAATGTTTTTCTGTAGTGCCACCACCAGGTTATAATCACCAGATTCAACATATTCGCCGACGACCTGCGGCATGCCTCCGACTCCCGTGAACTTCCGGTATTCATCCATAAAGGTATCATGGAGGTTACAAAAAGTATCTGTAGAATAACATTCCCGGATCAATGAAACCGCTTCATCTTTTTTCTGTGCCCTCAGAAATTCTTCCATATCCATCGGAAACATCGTCATCAGTTCGACTTTACCCACAGGAAAGGAATAATGGCTCCGTTTTATGGCAATACCCAGCAGACTGCCTGCCGCAACCACACAATATTGGGAAGCTTCTTCGGCAAAATACTTCAGGGAGGTAAGGGCGCGTTCGCAAGTCTGTATTTCGTCAAAAACGATAAGCGTGTCTTCCGGAACAACCGGAACAGCAGAGTAGGCCGACAGTTCCCTGATGATCCGGGAAGGAGTAAGGTTCCTGTCAAATATCCGGTGCAATTCCGTGCTGCTCTCGAAGTTGAAATAGGCAATGTGTTTAAAATAATTCTTACCGAATTTCAGGAGGCTGTAAGTTTTCCCGACCTGGCGGGCGCCCTGCAGAACCAGGGGAAGCCGGTTCTTCCTGTTTTTCCACTCCAGCAGCTTTTTTTCAACTTTACGTTCCATAAAATGTATTCTTATTTACATTATTGGTTCCAGAAAGTGTAAATATAATACATTTTTACGAACATAAATAGAGTATGCTTAAAAAGTAATCGGTTCATGACGAAGTTTTTTTCCGTTTTCATGATAAACAGGTTCGCTCCGCTGAAGAGGATATCGTTGAGTACCCGGTAATTCACCGGAAGCCTCTTTAACGAGCCAGTTGATACCGGGTATTCCGGCCTTGTCCGGAAACGGAAAGAGCCTCAATCTATGTCAGATATTGCAGATCGCAGATTGCGGATGAGCAATTCGTTAAAAGTATGGCGGAAGTATAAAAGGCGGCGGGAGTAATGGTTTTAAGAATTTATCGGCCTCCAGGTTGTCCACAATCCTCTGATCTTCCGATTAAGTAGAACACGAATGGTTGAATTTCGAAGATTATGACTTATTTTTGCAATAAAGAGGGCGATATGGAAACAACTATAAAAATATCAGCCAGAGAACTGAACCTCTCCTGGCTCAATAAAATAAAAACTTTATTTGAAGGGGTAGAGCAATTTGAAATTACGATCAGACCTGTTCCGGATGCTTTGCCCATTGCTAAAGAAGACCAGGAATCCTATGTATCACGTATAAACAATGCCATTTTAAACCTGGAGACAGGGAAGGACACCATTACGCTTTCAAAGGATGAATACGACCAATTGGTTCTTAGGCTAAAGCAATTAAAATGAGGCAACTGGTTTTTGAGGGAGGTGCTTTCACCGATTTCACTGACTGGGCTCAACGGGATAAAAAGACGTTTCTGAAAATCCTTGAACTTGTCAAAGCAATTGAAAGAACTCCGTTTAATGGAGTGGGAAAACCAGAACCACTTAAGTTTAACAAAAGTGGATATTGGTCTCGCAGAATCGATGATGAACACCGGTTGATTTATAAAGTGTATGAAGATACTATTCTGATAGCCAGTTGTAAAGGTCACTATAAGTGATTCATATTTCCACAAGAGTCATTCAACCGGCCCTGCAAGTTGATAAACGAGGTGAACCGGCGTTTCCGGAATGCAAGCCTAATGAAAGTCGCATGGTGCTCCGACCACATAAGGACATGTATATTTGCTCCATGCTACCAACAAGATTAATCTCCATGTTCCTCATCAGTATCGTTACAACAAGATGGTGCACGACCCGGAAAATTGCCGGCAGATTTGTTTTTGTTTCTGAATTCATACCGCCCTCTCATTCTACGGAATGATACCTGAAGCGGTGGTGCGGATCACCAGTGTCACCTCCCAGAAAACGGCCTGCTTCAGCAACAAGGCAGGGGAATACAACACCCCGGAAGCCATGGAATAACTCCGCCTTGATGAGGATTTCCTCGACCATGAACTCAATAAGGAGTTGTTCAGGGAGTCCCTGAAAGGTATGGACAGCCGGGCATTGGCCAAAAGGGTTGAAACGCTTTCTCACATTTACCAGCTATGATTTCTATGGATCACATCCGGAATTTCGTTCCTGAGAAACTCCGGAACGAACGTGTTCTGGTGATTTGACCTCTTATCAAAGTGATCACCGGAATTCGTCGTTCAGGAA
Organism: Bacteroidales bacterium; assembly: GCA_012729335.1. Lineage (GTDB taxonomy): Bacteria > Bacteroidota > Bacteroidia > Bacteroidales > Prolixibacteraceae > UBA1413. The sequence continues at coordinate 9,308 of JAAYDJ010000014.1, forward strand.
AATCTATTCTTTTGAAGCTTTTAAAGGAAGAGTTGGCATGAAATACAGGAGGTAACCGGTTGGGAAAATGCCATTAATTCATTTTCCGTTGATTTTGATGCTGATATTTATATTACAGGTTCCAATTCCCATATTATTCCTTCGGAACTGGCTACCTATTTGTCGGGCCGTTACGTCGAACTGAACCTGTTTCCCCTTTCTTTCAAAGAGCACCTGCTTTTCATGGAAAGCCGAACTGGCAGTGCAATGAAGGATGTGCACAGTGCATTCACCGGGTACAGCGCTTTGACTTGAAGGGAAAGGAGATCCTCAAAACGAATGAGAAATATTTTGTGGGTGATCATGCTTTGGTATATGCGGTGATGGGGTATCGCGACCGGTTTATCGCGGGGATCCTTGAAAATATAGTCATGCTTGAGCTTCGCAGGAGAGGGTACAGGGTCTTCACGGGCAGGTCTGATGAAAGGGAAATTGATTTTATTGCTGAATTAAATGAGCGAAAAGTTTATGTTCAGGTGACTTATAAAATAAGTGAACCATCCACATTTGAACGGGAATTCTCGATATTGCGTGAAATCAGGGACCATCATCCAAAATATGTAGTGACAATGGATGAGATTTGGCGGGACAATGTGGATGGGATCAGGCATATGCACATTGCAGATTTTCTTTTGCTTGCCGAATTCTAATCATTCCATTCCTAAAGCTTTGACCTCCAGGAAAAGTCGCGTGACGGAGGGTCAGTTGCTCTTTGCCCCCTAAAGAGGATGTTGTAGAGGGACCTGTCTTAATGCCTGTCGAATAATACAAATCTTGCCGGTAACTTAGCACGATATATTGATCTTTTCTCCTCCCATTGACTACTCTACATTAAAAGCCGGCTGAGCCCCTCCTAGTAAAAGCGCTGTTGTTTTGCAGGATAAAAGCGCCTCATTAAGGGGCCAGTTGATAACGGATTCCCGGCCTTACCCGGAAATGGAAAGAGCAATATTTTCTGTCAGGTATTGCAGGAATGAATAAAATATATGATATTTGCCAATAAATAATATTTAAAACGTGAAATAAATCACGAAAATAATATTAAATATGTGATTTATGCAAATACGCAGAAATTTATTCCAGCAGCTTCGGGACTGGAAAGAGAGTTTTCCCAGGAAACCACTGGTACTGCAGGGGCCCCGGCAGGTAGGAAAAACATGGATTCTTAAGGAATTTGGGCATGAATACTTTGACCAGGTTGCTTATTTTAATTTTGAAAAACAACCTGAAATAAAGCAATTTTTTCAAGTGACGAAAGATCCTCACCGGATAATAGGGAATTTGTCATTTTTGGTTGACTCACCCATTGTCCCAGGGAAAACTCTGGTCATTCTTGACGAAATTCAGGAATGTACCGATGCGTTGAACAGCTTAAAATATTTCTGTGAGGAAATGCCTGATCTTGCCATTGCAAGTGCCGGTTCATTACTGGGGGTTGCTTTGAGCAGGGGAGTATCCTTTCCTGTGGGGAAAGTCGACTTTCTCGATGTTTCACCGGTTACTTTCTCGGAATTTCTTTCGGAATCTGACCTTAATCTTTTCCGGTATGTGGAAAGCATTGACCGGATTGAGCCTATTCCAGATATCTTTTACAATGCCCTGCATGAAAAACTGAAGATGTACTTCATCAGTGGTGGAATGCCTGAAGCTGTGGCCAGTATGATTGAAAATCAGAATTCTGACAGGATACAGCAAATTCTTCAGAGTATTATCCGATCCTATCAGCTTGATTTCTCGAAATATGTTGACAATAAAGATATACAGAAAATTAATTACATATGGTCATCGCTACCTTCCCAGCTTGCGCGGGAAAACAGGAAATTTCTGTACCAGACGGTTAAAGAGGGTGCACGGGCAAGGGAATATGAAAATGCATTACAATGGCTCATCAATTCAGGCCTGGTATTAAGGGTCTATTGCTCAACCAAGCCTGGATTGCCCGTTACATCGTATGATGATTTGACTGCGTTTAAAATTTATCTTTTTGATGTGGGAATTCTCAGAAGAATGTCTCAGTTAAATCCATTGGCTGTAACCGAAGGGAACCGGTTATTTACTGAATTCAAGGGAGCACTGACTGAAAATTTCATTCTGCAGTGCCTTTGTAATCAATTTGAAGGAATTCCAAGGTATTGGAAGTCAGGAAATAAGGCCGAAGTTGACTTCCTGGTGTCCTATGAAAACACTATAATACCGGTAGAGGTTAAGTCGGATGAAAACTTTAGGAGTAAAAGCCTTACTTTTTACAGGAAGCAGTATTCCCCGGCGGTTGGCCTCCGTTTTTCTTTAAAAAACCTGAAGAATGAAGGTGGAGTGGTCAACATTCCCTTATTCCTGGCAGATTATACCCGGAAAATCCTAAGCATGGTGTAATGGTTTTCCGGGGGAACTCCACCAACTATTCCGACTGCCTGGCCACCGTGGATGGGATAGTCAAATACGCCATCCTGGCCGTTCTCCTGTGGCCATGGTAATTCCCCGAAAGCCTCTTTAGCTGGCAAGTTGATAATGGCGCTTTGAGTTGACGCTTCTCAACACAAAAGTGCTTCAACCGATCAATCTATTTACTTCAGACAGGAATTCGCTCATTTCAGAGAGCATAATTTCTACTTCCGGTGTAGAGAAGCTGATAAAAGCATCATAATCCCCCTTTGTCCGGTTTTGAAATGCATTACGTAGAATTTTCCCGTATTTTGGATCTGAGGTTCCGGGCATAATGAATTCCCTGTTGAACCACCCAATCAGCTGACTATGTTTTGATGTTTCAAATCCTTTTTTCAGTGCAAGTGCAGTTAAGGCATAATACATGCCGTAATATATTCGATTGACTGCAATAATCAATTTGTCATTAGCTATTAGAAACTTAGCAAGTTCCAGTGTATCAGAGGCCTGATTTAATCTATGCTCAACCAGGTCATTTCTATCATTTTCTGTAATCATGCGTAGAGGCCAGATGTTAAAGCATTAACAAAAATCGGTTGTTTCCCTCTTAAAGTAGATAACTCTGCCTCGCTTATTATGTGAGTGTCAGTTAGAATGCTGTATTTCAGTTCAATCCCATAGCAAATGTCAGAAATGACCCGTTCTGTTCTCCAGTCTGCCTTTTCTTTAACAATGATGAGAATATCATAGTCAGAATCCTTTTCAGCTTTTCCTGTAATTTGTGAACCGAAAAGAATGACATTTAAAATATACCCTGGGAATTCTTCTTTTAACCTAAGGCTTAATTCAGAGACTATTTTTCTTTTATTTCTATTCATAGTTGTACGCATCCCAAAGTTACGAAATCCTTGGTAATAAAACTAATTCCCCAGGCGCCTCTTTAACGGGCAGGTTGATAGCGGATATTCCGGCCCTGCCCGGAAATGGAAAGAGCCTCAATTTCTTTCAGGTATTGCAGATCGCGGGTGGCGGTGGCTTTTAAAACATGGTTAAAGCAGAAATTCTACGGAATGATACCTGAAGCGGTGGTGCGGATCACCAGTGTTACCTCTCTGAAAACGGCCCACTTCAGCAACAAGGCAGGGGAATACAACACCCCGGAAGACATGGAAGAACTCCGCCTTGATGAGGATTTCCTCGGCCATGACCTCAACAAGGAACTGTTCAGAGAGTATCTGAAAGGTATGGACAGCCGGGCATTGGCCAAAAGGGTTGAAACGCTAAATCATGTTTACCTGCTATGATTTCTATGGATCACATCCGGAATTTCTTTCCTGAGGAACTCTGGAACGAAGCGATCTTTATGATGTGATGTTTCTGTTGTCGCAGTCACTTCCCGACTTTAATTTTCCGAAGCAACGCCGCGGAATCCCTGACATGCCGGAATTGAAGAAAGCTGCAGAGGAAATTTTCAGTACCATTGACCTGAAGGTAAAAATGAGGGATTTTGATCACCTCCTGTTCAACCTGGCAAATAGTGCCCGGATTCTGCATTGCCAGGAATTTTTCCGAAACTTGTAATCTTTTCTAAATTCTGGCTCCTTGAAGAGGATATTGCAGAGGACCCTCCGGAAGTGCTCTGGTTGCTTTTGGCATCCTTAAAGAGGATATTGTAGAAGGACCTGTCTTAATGCCTATCGAATGATACATAAATAATAGAATAATGCCTATCGAATGATATAAAATAGCTGAATAAATGGGTATGGTTTGTGACATTTCATTAAAATGCACTACCTTTGAATGAAAAGTAGCAGGAATATCATGTACGACCGGAAAATCATAACCAAATTGATTGAGTGGAAGGATTCACCCTACCGCAAGCCACTTGTTCTGCGGGGAGCACGTCAGGTGGGAAAAACAACACTCATTGATCAGTTTGCCTCCTTTTTCGATCAATATATCTATCTTAATCTCGAGGTGGATGAGGATAAAGTCATTTTTCAGAACAGAAGTTCCATTGAGGAAATTGTGGATGCTCTGTTTTTTATGAAGGACAAAAAGAAGAATGATGGGAGCACGCTGATATTTATTGATGAGATTCAAGAGTTGCCGGAGGCTATCGGCACTTTAAGATATTTTTACGAGAAATTTCCGGACTACCATGTTGTAGCAGCAGGATCGCTCCTTGAGGCAGTCTTTAATAGTAAAGTGCAATTTCCTGTAGGTCGTGTGGATTACCTTGTTTTACATCCTTTTTCATTTGAGGAATTCCTGTTAGCGTGCGGGGAGAAACAAGTTTTGGAACAATTTTATCATATTCCTGTCGCTCCGTTCGCACATGAGAGACTCATGAAATTTTTCCATACGTATACTTTGATCGGAGGAATGCCTGAAGCCGTAAAAAGATATGTGGAGAAACAGGATCTGGTATCCCTGAAACCGGTTTATGAGACGCTGCTGCTGAGTTATTTGGATGATGTAGAGAAATATGCACGTAACCATACCCAAATTCAGGTTATTAGGCATGCTATTCCGGCATGTTTCAGAGAGGCTGGTTCGCGGATTAAGTTCCACGGTTTCGGATCCTCCGTTTACGGTTCACGTGAAATGGGCGAAGCCCTGAGAACTTTACAAAAGGCAAGGTTGATCAATCTGGTTTACCCCACTGTCCAGACCAGACTCCCCTTTATGCCAGATTTTAAAAAATCGCCCAGATTACATGTAGTTGATACCGGGTTATTCAATTACTTCGCCGGAATACAGAAGGATGTTTTTAATTCCGGTGATTTGACAGATGTATTTTATGGCAGGGTGATTGAACATGTAGTAGGTCAGGAACTTACAGCTATCAATGACGATTTGTTGAGGAACCTGCTTTTTTGGGTACGGGAGAAAGAGGGGGCATCTTCCGAACTTGATTATTTGATGGTCAGAGATGGAAAGGGTTACCCTGTTGAAGTTAAATCAGGTAAATCCGGAAAATTGAGGTCCCTGCATCAATATGTAGACAGTTCTAAAAGCAGTTTAGCTATCCGCTTATATGCCGGGTCCCTGAGTGTTGAAAAACTAAAGACACTGACGGGAACACCCTTTACACTGCTGAATATTCCTTACTATCTTGCCGGTAACTTAGCAGGGTATATAGATCATTTTGCAACTCAATAATTGCCCCTCATCAGTTGCTTCTGGCTCCTTGAAGAGGATGTTGATCATGGCGCTCCGGAAGTGCCCTGGTTGCTCTTCGTTCCCTTAATGACGATGTTAAACACCGCCCGCCAGAAATACCGGAGGTCTGTGCGCAGGGGGGCCTTCTCCCAGGCGTCGAGGTCGCGCATTTCCGGGGCCATCGTGCATTCAGTTCATTCCTGCAAAAACAAATTAAAGAAAAATATTATTAGAAATATGTTTGTAAAACTTAATCCAATATTATATATTTACCTTGTATTTATAAAGAAGCCCAATGGAAAGGTTAATTACAAAAAGGCTTATTGAATGGAAAGATCAGGTCAACCGGAAGCCTTTAATACTCAGAGGAGCCCGGCAGGTAGGTAAGACATGGGTCATAAATGATTTCGGAAAGAACCATTTTAAGGGAAAGGTACATCACGTAAATTTTGAGAAGCATCCTGACTGGCATCCCATATTTGATTTGAATTTTGATGTAAGACGCATCCTTTCAGAACTGGAGGTGGTATTGAATTCACGCATCATTCCCGGGGAAGATCTGCTTTTTTTTGACGAGATCCAGAGTTGCCCAAGAGCGATGATGTCTTTGAGGTACTTTTATGAAGAAATGCCTGCGTTGCATCTCATATCAGCGGGATCTTTACTGGATTTTGCATTCAGGGACATTCCTGTGCCGGTGGGCCGGGTGCAGTTTTTAAACATGTTCCCACTGAGTTTTCCGGAATTTTTGCTGGCAACGGGTCATCAGATGCTTGCTGAAAAAATTCTGGAACTGCCTCAAAAATTGTCTGACACAGTACACCAATCCCTTTTGAACCAGGTGCGAAACTATTTCTTTGTCGGAGGAATGCCTGAATGTGTTGATTTTTTCTCGAAGAACGGCAGTTTTGTCAAGGTGTTTGACATACAGCTTGATTTGGTCAATACATTCAGAGCCGATTTTTCAAAGTACGCACCTTATTCCGATAAGCAATGTTTAAATCAGGTTTTGACCTCTTTGGCAAAAAATGTGGGCAGGCAAATTAAATATGCGCGGCTGTCGACTGATTTTTCAATTCCGACGATAAAAAAGGCGTATGACTTGCTTTGGCAAGCACAAGTCATCAGGAAAATTCCATCGGCAAGTCCGTCAGGATTACCATTGGAAGTATCGGCTTCTGGTAAGAAGTTTAAAACGATGCTGATGGATATCGGTATTATGCAGCAGATTTGTGGTTTGCCTGTGGATTCCGAAGCATTCAAAACCGGATTACTGGATATTCACAAAGGTGCCCTTGCCGAACAATTTGTCGGCCAGGAAATGGTGGCGGCTTCTGGTAATGATACCCTTTACTATTGGTCACGGGACGAAAAAAGCAGCACCTCAGAGGTGGATTATCTGATTTCAGGAAGAGGAAACGTCATTCCTTTGGAGGTGAAGAGTGGAGTGGCCGGAAAACTGAAAAGCATGCATTTGTTGCTAAACACCTTTCCCCAATGTCCTTATGGAGTTGTCCTTTCTGCGGCACCTTATTCAACTCTTTCGGAACAGAAACTGGTTTTTCTGCCCATATATTATGCCTATCAGTTGGGGGCTGATCCCGGGTTAACCATGATATAGCATTTTTCCGAATGTGCCCTGACCGTTCATGGCCCCTTTGATGGGGAAATTGGGCAGCAAGCCCTCCGGGAGTGCCCTAGTTGCTTTTCGCTCCCTTAACGACGATGTTATACACCGCCCGCCAGAAATAGCGGATGTCGGTACGCAGGGGGGCCTTCTCCCAGGCATCGAGATAGCGCATTTCCGAGGCCTGGATCTCCTCCAGCGTTTCCGGAAGGTCATAATAAAAGGGCGGGATGAGTCCGGGTTTGAAACGGATGCGCCGCTGCTGCAATTCCGGGGAGTAAAGGCTGAAGTAGTGGCGGCTGAGGGGGCGCACGCCCACCAGTTTGACATCGCCGCGCATCCAGTTCCAGAGGCTGGGCAGCTCGTCGAGCCAGTAGCGGCGCAGGAAGCTTCCCAGGGTGGTCACGCGGAAGTCGTCACGGAATTTTCCCCCTGCTGCCAGGTGGTTATGCTCGTAGACATACTCCTGGATGAACTCGCTGTAGGGGTACATCGTCCGGAGCTTGTATATTTTCAGCAGCTTCCCGTTCTGTCCCACACGCAAAAGATGGATCAGCGGTCCGTATGTGGCGTTCTGGTAGTCGAGGGGCACCCCTTTTTTCTCTCCGGAAAGGCAGTAGACCCCATTGTTGCCGATCTCTTCGCCGATGGCGAATCCGGTGGCGCTGAGGCGGCCCATGATTTCCGTGCGGCTCATCACGTAGCTGGTGCCATTGGTCAGGCGGTACCAGATCTTCCGGAAGGGCGGCAGCTTGGGCAGCACCCGCATCAGCAGGTAGTCAAAGAAATAATAGATCCTATTGATCACCGGGGGGTACTTATGCATGATCCTTTTCCGGCGCTGATCGACCGTTTCGGCGCTGACCACCAGCAATCCCCCCTCCTGCAGGCGGCTGTTGGCCACCTCCAGGAAATGGTTGATGTACCGGGTGCGGTTCAGCGGGTGGATGCTGATGATGTTCTTCTGGCTGTTCTCGGGAAAGGAGAGGAGCGAAGCACTGTCGGAGGTGTCGATGACCAGACAGCTGTCACCATTCTGCGGGAAATGGGAATGCAGGAACTTCCGCAGGACCGGACTGGCATTTTTAAGGGCCGGCTGGCCCAGCAGGGTCTCCCCTGACGGAAACTCCTCCTCCTCTTCCGCAGGAAGAAACCTGTTCAGGTGGCGGTCAAAATCCTTGTCTTCGGTGATCTCCTCCGGATCGAGCAGGGGCACCGATTCGCGGAAGAGGGAGACCACCAGGATCATAAGGTACTCGCCGGCGAGCAGTCCGAAGATGTTGGTCAGGATCATCAGCCGGGAGATGCCGTGCGCATGGTAAAGGGAGAGGAAAAGGAGGGCGGCCAGGGCCGAGATGACCCAGCACTGCATGTACCGGCTGATGAGGCGCGTGATGGAGAGGCGGGTGCGGTATTCGTATTTGCCCGAGAAGAGGGAAACCAGCAGGTGAAACCCGTAGTAGGCGGCGGCGGGAACGAAATAAAGCCTGATTTCCTGAAAGGTATGGCCTTCATGGAGCCATAGCGACACCAGGAACACAATGAGGGCTATCAGAATGTCTGCAAAAAGCTGCCGTAAAAATCTCTTCATAGATGGTTCGTCCCAGGAAAGCCGCGCAGACCTTCCATTTGCCGGAATTGCCTTGCAAATATAGCACATAGAGGCATTGGCTCCAATTGTTCCAGGCCGAACTTAGGAGAAAACATATTTTAAAACATATTTTTAATTGTTGGGCATTAAATAAAATATTTTATAAATTTGCCCTGGATAAATAAAACTAATTACAAAATAAGCCTGAACAGCGCGGCCCGCCTGGCTTTCATCAGAAAACCGGTTCGCGCAGCAGTCCGGCTCAACATAAAGACGAAAATGAAACTTTTCCTGAAAGATATCGAGGAGTTCAATGTTCAGAACCGGCAATTTGCGCAGAAACGGAAGATAGTCTCGTTGCTGAACAAGTCGGAGCAGCCCCTGACCATTCCGGCGATCTGCCAGCGGGTGAAGCTGAGTGTTCCGACGGGGACCAAGCTGATCAATGAGTTGTTTGAGGACGGGGTGATCGTGGAGGCCGGAAAGCTGGAGACCGAGAGTGGCCGCCGTCCGCTTCTCTACCGCGTCGACCCCGGTTATGCCTATTCCATAGGGGTGGTGATCCTTCTGAAGGGGATCTCCTTTTCGGTTTTCAACCTCTCTATGGAAAAGGTATTCGGGTGCGAAAAAAGCTCCTTTGTGCTGGAGAATACCCCCGAATGCCTGGAGGAGGTGATCGCCTTCTTCCGCGAATCTCTTGACCGTTCCGGGATTCCCGAAAAGCGGATCCTGGGGATGGGCATCGGGATCACCGGCCGGGTCAACTCCCACACCGGCCATTCCTTCAACTATTTTGACTTCCCCGAGAAACCCCTGGCGGCCTATATCGGGAAGCACTTCTCCTTTCCGGTGTACCTGGACAATGACACGCGGGTTTCCGGACTGGCGGAGCAGGTGTTCGGGCAGGCGCGCGAGCGGAAAAATGCCTTCGTGGTCAACCTGAGCCGCGGACTGGGACTGGTGATCATCAGCAACGGGGAGATCGTGGAAGGGGAGGAGTCCTTTGCCGGGGAGTTCGGTCACATCCAGTTCGGCGACTCCGACCGGTTGTGTCTCTGCGGCAAGCGGGGATGCCTGGGAACCGAGGTGTCGGGATACGCCCTGGAGCAGAATTTCAGGGAGAAGCGGGCCGCCGGGGAGGTCTCCCTCCTTTCGGCACCCGCAGAAAACGGATCCGGCGGGAGCGTCCAGTACGGCGACATCCTGGAAGCCGCACTGGGGGGAGATGCCCTCTCCATTTCGCTGGTCCACCAGATCGGATTCCGGCTGGGCAAGGCACTGGGGAGCATGATCAACCTGCTCAACCCGGGGGTGATCATCATCGGGGGCACCTTCAGCACCGCCGGGGAGATCCTGACCGACGCCATCAAGGCGGGCATGCGCCATACCGCCCTGATGCTGCCCCTGCGTTCCTGCGAGCTGATCTTCTCCTCGCTGGGCTCCGACGGGGCCGTCAAGGGGGCCGGGGCCATTGTGTTGCGGAAACTAAAACTGATATAACCGCTTCTTGCCGCTTATATCCACATGTAAATATTTATACGCGTTTATAATCATTTATCGCCCAACTTACCGGCTTTTCGGCATTTATCATCGACAGCACGCATTTATCATCGACAGCAGGCATTTATAAACACCTGAAAGTCAAATAACATCACATAATAACCAATTATAAACACTTAATAACCATTTATGATCCACATGAAAATTACACAACGGGCAAGTCTCAGGCGGTGTGCCCTGGTAGCGTTCCTGCTGCTGCTGGCACCTCTCTCCTGGGCACAGAACCTGGTGAGGGGGACGGTGACCGACCAGAACGGTCTGCCTCTCACCGGAGCGACCATCGCCGTCAAGGGGACGACGACAGGAACCACCACGGATGTGAACGGCAATTTTACCCTTAACCTGCCTACGGGAAGCGAAACCCTGATCTTTGCCTTCATCGGCTATGAACGGGTGGAAATGCCGGTGCGGAACCAGAAAACCATCAATGTAGTGCTGCGCGAACAAAGCGAAGGCATCAACGAGGTGGTCGTCGTGGGCTACGGCACCCAGAAGCGGGGAAGCATCACCGGTGCGGTCAGCGCGATCGGCGGTGAGGAACTCCTCAAACGGCCCACGGGCAACATCACCAACATGCTCGGGGGGGTCGTCTCGGGCGTGATCTCCCTCCAGCAATCGGGGCAGCCGGGTTCTGACGGCTCCAGCATCATCGTCCGCGGTTCCTCGGCCAAATACATCGTCGACGGCATCGAACGGAGCATCTCCGAAATCGACCCCAACGAAATCGCCTCCATCTCGGTGCTGAAGGATGCCTCCTCTGCATCGGTATACGGACTGGATGCCAACACGGTGGTGATTGTCACCACCAAGCGCGGTGCCACGGCGCCCTCGCGGATCACCTTCACGGGTGCCTACGGCGTGAGCACCAACACCCTGATGCTCGATATGCTCGACGCCCCGGGCTATGCCTATTGGTACAACAAGGCGCGGGAGATGGACGGCGATGCGCCCGTCTTCTCGCAGTCGCATGTCGAAATGATGACCAATAACGATCCCACCGACGGATGGCACAACACCAACTGGTATGAGGAGACCTTCGGCATCGGCACCAACACCAACCTGAACGTCAACGCCACCGGGGGAACCGAAAAGATCAAGTATTTCGTTTCCCTGGGCAACTATGCCCAGGAGGGGAATGTGAGGGGCTTCGATTACAACCGGCTGAACCTCCGCTCGAATATCGACGCCATCATCGCCGACCATCTCACCCTGACCTTTGACGTGTCGGGGAGGATCGAAGCCCGCAAGCGGCCGGGGTACAGCGCCTCTCCGGGCGACTGGAACAACATCCCCCAGCAGGCCATCAGGGCGCATCCCTACGTTCCGGCAGAGATTGACGGGGTTCCCGTGTCAACACGGACTGCCAGTTCCTATGTGAATCCGCTGGCCGCTTCCGACCTCACGGGCTACAACCGGAACAAGACCAACATCCTCCAGACCAACCTGGCCCTCAACTACGACGCCCCTTTCCTGAAGGGACTCAGCTTCAAATTCCTGACGGCTTTTGACGCCTCCTACCAGACCTCCAAGGGCTTCTCGACGCCTTACTATACCTGGGTGGCCACGGCCCCCACGGCTCCCACGGGCGACATCAGCTATGTGAAGACCTACGATGCCCGCGGCACCACGACCAGTCTGGTCGAGGGTCTGGGCCACTACACCCACCTGACCACCAACAGCAGTGTGAAATATGCCAACAAATTCGGCCTCCACAACGTGGAACTGCTCGGGCTGGTGGAGACCATCCAGCGCGACGGCAACAACTTCGGCGCCTATGGTTACGGCTTTGACATCCCGGAACTCGACGAGCTGAGCTTTGCCAAGCTGAAGGAAAAGAACGACGTGTCGGGGAGCAGCTACCAGCAGCGTACCGCTGGTTTCCTGGGGCGCGTCAACTACGACTACGACAACAAATACCTCGCAGAATTCTCCTACCGCTACGATGGCAGCTATGTCTTCGGCGGAATGGTGGAGGGCAAGCGGTGGAGTCCATTTCCGGCGGGCTCCCTGGGCTGGCGCATCTCCAATGAGGAGTGGTTCAAACAGGCCCTTCCCCAGTTCGACAACCTCAAGCTGAGGGGGAGTATCGGATTGACAGGGACCACAGAAATTCCTGCTTACTACTATCTGAACACCCTTTCGTTCCTGGCCGACCCGGCGGTGGTCATCGGTGGTGTGGCCCAGAGCGGGCTCCTCACGAGCCGCCCGGCCAACATCAACCTCACCTGGGCCAAAGCCCTCCAGTACAACGCTGGGGTCGATGCCACCCTCTGGGGCGGTCTTCTGGGCTTCGAGTTTGACGTATTCTACAAATACATCTACGACATGCTCAGCTCGGTCGACGCCACCTATCCCGACAGCTACGGCGGATATGTCTACGGTTATGCCAACAACAACAAGCAGGACCACAAGGGTTTTGAGGTGATGGTGAACCACCGCCACAAGATCGGCGACTTCAGCTACCGGGTAGGCCTCAACGGCACCTACACCAAGCGGCGGTGGCTGCGTTACGGCGATTCCGCCAACACCCCCGACTGGCTGAAACTTACCGGCAAGGAGGTGGGTTCCCAGGTGGGCTTCATCGCCCTGGGGCTTTTCAAGGACCAGGAAGATATTGACAATTCGGCGCTCATCGAGGGCAAGGCCGTCCGCCCGGGCGACATCAAATACCTCGACCGCAATGGCGACGGCAAGATCAGCTACGAGCAGGACCGCGGTTACATTGGCCTCTCGGCTTATCCGAAGTTCATCGGGGGTTTCACCTTCGATGCCGACTGGAAGGGATTTGACCTGGCCTTCATCTGGCAGGGCGCCCTGGGGCGCGACGTGGCCCTGACCGGAGTCTACAGCGGCGGCATCATGGACAACACCTCGATGACCAAGCCCTTCTACCATGGGGGCAACTCGCCGGCCTATCTTGTCGAGAACTCATGGCGCGAAGACCATACCGATGCCGAATTTCCGCGCCTCGCCCTGGTGGCGGCCAGCTCCAACAACGCCTTCTCCTCGACCTACTGGTACCGGAACGGTGACTACCTCCGCCTGAAAACCGCCCAGTTGGGCTACACCCTCCCGCAGAGCCTCCTGAAGGGCATCGGCGTCTACGGCCTTCGCATCTATGCCGATGGCCAGAACCTGCTCACCTTCAGCAAGCTGAACAAATACAACATCGACCCGGAGCAACCCGGCGTATCCAACGGTTACTATCCGCAGCAGAGAGTCTTCTCCATGGGGATCAAACTGACATTTTAACGATCAAAACCTGATGTTATGCGAAACAAGATAATTTCCGCAGCCCTGCTGCTTACCATGAGCCTCTTCACCGGGTGTGACGACTTTCTGGATACCACGGCCACCGACCGGATTTCCGACAAGATCGTCTGGGAGAGCGCCTCGAACATCACCCTTTATGTGAACGGCTTTTATCCCTATATCGACCGGTACGGCAGTTTCGGCACCGCCCAGTTCAGCGGTAACCTGACCGAAGGGCTCACCGAAACCCTCAAGTACGGCAGTTATGTTCCGGGGAGCAAAGCCGGCGATGCCAACATGTATGTGTTTACACCTGAAATGATGAATCCCTCCGGAAACCTTCTCAACACGTGGGCAGCCACCTATGAGCGTATCCGCAGGGTCAACGAGTTTCTCGTGGGACTGGAGAAGTATTCCACGTTGAGTGACGAGGAGAACAAGATTTTCGAGGGACAGGCCCGCTTTTTCAGAGCGTTCCTTTACTTCCAGCTGGCCAAACGGCACGGAGGGGTGATCCTCTATACCAACATGGACCTCCAGAAGGACAAGAACCGTTCTTCGGCCGAGGAGACCTGGAACCTGATTGCCGAAGACCTCGACTATGCGGCGTCGGTATTGCCGGCGGCATGGGGGAATGGTGACCGGGGCCGGGTGACCAAAGGGGCGGCTCTGGCCTTCAAATCGCGGGCGATGCTCTACGCCGGAAGGTGGGAAGCTGCCAAAGCGGCTGCCGATGAGGTCATCGCCCTGGGCGTCTACCAGCTCATGCCCCAGTACAAGGATGCCTGGAAGGGCGGCAATGCCGAGTCGATCCTCGAGTACAACTACCTGATCACCGGGCCGAACCACACCTTTGACAAGGATTACGCCACCTTCGGCGAGATCGAGAACCAGGGGGGCAGTGGCTGTCCGACCCAGGAGATGGTGGAGGCCTATGAGAGCAAGGATGGGCAGAAGGTGGACTGGAGTGCCTGGCATGTGGCCGGGGGAACGACCGTGCGCCCGCCCTATGAGAACCTGGATCCCCGGTTTGCGGCCACCGTCACCTACAACGGATCGACCTGGAAGGGACGGACCATGGAGAACAGCGTCAACGGCACCGCCGGGAGATACATGGGGTACCGTGACGACACCTACGCCAAGGGGCGCACGACCACCGGCTATTACCTCCGGAAGTTCATGGATGAGGCCCATACCGACCTGATCACCTACCGGAGCACCCAGACCTGGGTAGAGCTCCGCCTGGCGGAAGTCTACCTGAACCGTGCCGAGGCCAGCTTCCGGCTGGGCAACAGCAGTGCAGCCCTGAGTGACCTCAACACGGTGCGCGGGCGCACAGGCGTAGCCTTGCCTCCCCTCAGTGGCCTTTCCGGAGATGCCCTCTTCAAAGCCATCAGGCAGGAGCGCAAGATCGAACTGGCCTACGAAGGCCACCTCTACTGGGACATGCGCCGCTGGCGCCTCGCCCACACCGAATACAACGGCTACCGCGTCCATGGGATGAAAATCTCCAAAAACGAGGCCGGCTGGCTCTATGAATATGTCGACTGCGACCTCCAGGACCGTAAATTCCTCGAGAAGACCTATGTCCTCCCGGTGCCCTACAGCGAAATGGAGAACAACGGCGCCATCGAACAGTATGATGAGTGGAAGTGAGATGAGACAACAGGCGTTTCACGAAAGATTCTTAAAAAGTTACAACGATAAGATTATGAAGAACAGAATATTATCTATACTGATACTGGGCGTCATGCTGATGGCCGGCGGGTGTCACGAGCCCGACGAGCTGCTGCCCCCGGTATCGCGCAACGGTATCAACAGCATCACCGCCACCTTTGAGGACGGCACCGGCACTTTCACGGGGTACTTCACCGAAGGCAGCCAGGAGATCGTCATTCCCATTCCGTTTTTCTATCCGGAAAGCAGCGACAACGCCGTGACCCAGGATCAACTGAAGAAGATGCGCGTCAAGGCCAACCTCGACGACAACGTGGTGGTTTCTCCGTCGCTGTTGTTCATGGACCTGACACAGTCCAACACAATCACGGTCACCGACCAGCTCAAGCAGCAGAAACAGTACACGGTGCGGGGCGAGATCCGCAAGAGCAGCGAGTGCCAGATCAAGGAGTTCACGATTCCGTCACTGGGACTGGCGGGGGTGATCAATGAGAATACGAAGACCATCTCGCTGGTGGCCATTGAGGAGCTGGCGCCCGCGCTGGCTGAGGTGACCCTTTCGTACCATGCCACCATATCGCCCGATCCGCGGACCACGGAGCTCAACTACAACACCCAGCCGAAGCTGACGGTGACGGCCCACGACGGGGCGACCACCGCGGTCTATACCGTGGTGAAGGAGACGCCCGGGAAGCTGCCCTACGGGATCCGCAGCGGAAGCGCCAAGATGCTCTTCGCTAAAAAACTGAAGGCCGATGTGGGCATCACCGTCGACCACCTCACGGGAGGCATCGCCGTGACGAAGGATTACGTGATCCTCAACACCAGGAATGCCAACTCGATCTACCTCAATGCCAAGACCGGCGAAAAGGTGGGTGAAATCGACCTGGGAGCCCTCAAGGGGAGCCTCACCAACTTCTACAACACCGCCGACGATGACGGCAACGTGCTGATCTGTAACCTGGCGCCCAATGCCGGATCGTTTAAGGTCTACAAGCTCACTTCGGTGACTTCCACTCCGGAACTGATGATCGAGTGGAACGGGGGGGTGGCCATCGGGCGGAAGCTCTCCGTGATGGGGAGTATCGACGGGGACGCCATCATCACGGCGCCCATTCTGGCGGCCGGACAGAAATTCGCCCGCTGGAAGGTGACCGGCGGCGTGCTGGCCTCCCAGGAGCCCGAGGTGGTCACCATGACCGGACTCGCCAAGGGGTGGACGACCAACTGCGACATCGTCTACACCTCGGCCACCGACGTGAACAGCGACTACTTCGTGGCCAGCTATTCCGACAATACCTTTGCCTGGGTCGACGGCGTCACCAACACGGTGCGCAAGTCGCTGGAATCGATCAGCCCCAACTACATCCCCAATGCGGTGGACTATGTGACCTTCAACAACGCGAAGTACACGGCCCACAACTGGGTCAACAGCTTTAACTGGGGTGCCGCCGATGCCGTGTGGATGCTCGACGTGAGCAACGACGCCAACTTCGCGGGCAACCTTGAAACCTATACCTGTCCGGCTGTGGTGTGGGAATGCGAGCGTGACAAGTGGGGGCCCAAGGGGATCGCCCCGGTGGTGCCCAATACCAACGGTACGGGAGATGTGGCCTTCAGGGTCTCTGACGACGGCTATTTCCTCTATCTTTACTTCATGTTTACCAACGGCTATGTCGTAGGATATCAATTCGACTGTATAGATATGTAAATGACTGGTGAGGCGCAACCCCCGCCCGGGGGTTGCGCCCGACACCACAAGAAAAGAGGATGAGAAAGGAACGCTGGATGGTTTTGATGGCCGCCCTGGTCATAGCGATGGGGTCGGTACTGGTTTCCTGTGGAAAGGAAAAAGAGAAGGAGTATGAGTGGGAGTGGGAAGAGGAGGAAGATGTGGCGTTGAAGCCGCGGTTTATCTGGATCGATGCGGCGGCCAATTTTCCCGATTTTGCCAACAGCAGGGAGAACATCCGGCGTGATCTGGCGCTGGCCAAAGATGCGGGGTTCACCGATGTGGTGGTGGATGTGCGGCCCACGACGGGCGATGTGCTCTTCACGACCGATGTGGTGGCGCAGGTGCAGTGGCTGGGAGCCTGGCGGAACGGGGTCTACGGGAAGTATGAGCGGACGGCCACGTGGGATTACCTCCAGGCCTTCATCGAGGAGGGGCATGCCCTGGGGCTGAAGGTCCACGCCGGAGTCAACACCTTTACGGGGGGCAACGGTAATTCCCTGGGGAACCAGGGGGTCCTGCACCGGGAAAGTGCCAAAAAGGAGTGGGCGACCCATCTGCTCACCTCCACGGGCGCCGTCAACGTCATGGAGCTGGGGAACAACGAGAAGTTCTTCAATCCCGTGCGGGAGGAGGTGCAGGAGTACCTCTGTGCGATGCTGGAGGACCTGGCGGCATACAGGGATCTTGACGGGATCATCCTGGACCGGGCGCGGTTCAACAACCTGAACAGCGACTTCTCCCCCTACACGCGGACGAAATTCGAGGCGTTTCTGGGGTACAAGGTGTTGAATTTTCCCGGAGACGTGATGGCTTACGGCACCAAAACGGGCAGCCTGCCAGCGACGCTGCCGGTTTATTTCAAGCAGTGGCTGGAGTTCAGGGCCAAGACGATCCATGATTTCATGGCCAACGCGCGCAGCCGGGTGAAGGCCGTCAACCCGAAGATCAGCTTCGGCGTCTATGTCGGGGGGTGGTATTCGACCTATTACGAGAACGGGGTCAACTGGGCGAGTCCGGAGTACAATACCGCGGCGAGTTATTCATGGGCCACGGCGACCTATAAGAATCAGGGGTATGCCGACCTGATGGATGTGATCCTGATCGGGGCGTATGCGGCGCCGACGCGGATTTATGGGACCAGCGAGTGGACGGTGCAGGGATTCTGTACGCGGGCCATGGATCTGGTGAAGGGGGATGCCCCGGTGATCGGCGGGCCCGATGTGGGCAATGGCGAGTGGGCCACGGCTTCCGAAGCCGTCGTCAACGGCGCCATCACCCAGTCGGTTGATGCGGCGATCCATGCCTGCGACGGCTATTTCCTGTTCGACATGATCCATTTGAAGAACAAGAACCAGTGGTCGTATGTCAAGGCGGGCATCAGCCAGGCCATAGGCAAATGAATTATTGGATTTAAGACTTAAGACTCAGGACTTAAGATTTACGACTTAAGATTTCGACTTAAGATTTACGACTTAAGATTTAAGATTTTGGATTGATCCGTTTTCTCAGGGCTTCAATTGACAAAATAAGCCATGAGCCGGCAAACATATAGGAACAAGTCAATTAATTACAAGTATGCATTCAAATAAAAACAAGCATGTGACCACGATAATTCTCCTGCTTATTCTGCCCCTGATTATACTGACGGGCTGCGCACCGAAGGAAAAACAGCCTGCTCCTGCAGCAGGGAAGCCGGCGCTGATGTGGTTTGACGCCACGGCCAACTTCGCCACGCTGAGTCATCCCGACTCCATCGACTTTTACCTCCAGAAAATCAAATCGATCGGCTTCACCCATGCGGTGGTTGACGTGCGGCCCATCACGGGCGAGGTGCTCTATGAGAGCGCCCTGGCCCCCCGGATGACGGAGTGGAAGGGCTTCACCCGCGACACCACCTTTGATTACCTGGGCTATTTCATCCGCAAAGCCCATGAACTGGGCCTCGAGGTGCACGCCTCCCTCAACGTTTTTGTGGCGGGCCACAACTTTCACGACCGGGGACAGATCTATGACGGGCATCCCGAATGGGCCAGCATGGTCTACACGCCCACAGGGGAGATCATTCCCATCACGGAACAAAAACAGAAGTACAGCGCGATGGTCAATCCCATTGAGCCCACCTTCCGGGAGCATATCCTGGAGGTGCTGAAGGAGCTGGTGGCCAAATATCCCGACCTCGACGGGCTTATCCTCGACAGGGTACGTTACGATGGTATTATGGCCGACTTCTCGGACCTCTCGCGGAGCGAATTTGAGAAATATCTGGGCGAACCGGTGGAGCGGTTTCCGGAGGATATCTATGCCTGGCAGGATAAAGGCAGTGCAGGCGTGGACTATGTTCCCGGGAAGCATTTCAAGAAGTGGCTCGAATGGCGGGCTAAGAATATTTACGATTTCATGGCCCTGGCCCGTCAGGAGGTGAAGTCCGTCAACCCGGAGATCTCCTTTGGCGATTACACCGGCGCCTGGTATCCCAGCTATTACGAGGTGGGGGTCAACTGGGCCAGCAACGCCTACGATCCGTCGCAGGATTTTGACTGGGCCACTCCGGAGTACAAGAATGCGGGTTATGCCGAACTGCTTGACCTCTATACCACGGGCAACTACTACACCCATGTCACCCTGGAGGATTACCTGAAGGACACCACGGTGGTGAAGAACGAGACCGACTACCGGGGAGCCCGGGGCACCTGGTACTGCGTGGAAGGCTCATGCAATAACATCAGGGGCATCATGAACGGCCGGCCCTTTATCGGCGGAATCCTGGTGGATCAGTTCTACGACAAACCGCAGGACCTGTCACGTACCATCGCCATGAACCTCCAGGCTTCTGACGGACTGATGGTCTTTGACATCGTCCATATCATCACCAAAGACCTCTGGAATGAGGTGGAGGAGGGCTTTAAGATGGCTGCCCGCGGCGAATGCGGTCCCTCGGAAAGCGCTGCCGGACCCTCCGGAAACGCCGCCGGTACCTCGGAAAGCGCCGCTGGCACCTCCGGAAACGCCGCCGGGTCCACTGATCAGGGTAACGCTACTTCGGAACCGCAACCATGAGTTTTCACTGGGTTGACATCCTGATCATCGCCCTATACCTGGGGCTGAGCATCTTCATCGGCTTCTGGATATCGAAGAAGGCGGGACAGAGCATCCAGAACTACTTTCTGGGGGGCAACAGCCTGAAATGGTATTACCTGGGGCTCTCCAACGGTTCGGGCATGTTTGATGTGTCGGGGACGGCCTGGACGGTCACCATTCTCTTTGTCTATGGCCTGAAGAGCGTGTGGATCCCCTGGCTCTGGCCGGTGTGGAACCAGATCTTCGTCATGGTATTTATGGCCGTCTGGCTCCGCCGCTCGGGGGTGATGACCGGCGCCGAGTGGATCACCACCCGCTTTGGCCACGACAGGGGCGGGAAGCTCTCCCATATCATCGTGGTGGTCTTTGCCGTCATTAGCGCCATTGGCTTCATCGCCTACTTCTTCGTGGGTATCGGCAAGTTTGCCGTGACCATCTTCCCCTGGGACCTCTCCTTCAGCATCGGAGGCGTAACCCTCATCAACGAATATGTCTATGCCACCATTCTCCTGTCGGTGACCACCCTGTATGTGATCAAGGGGGGGATGTACAGTGTGGTGGCCACCGAGGTGATGCAGTTCCTGGTGATGGCCGTGGCCTGTGTGGCTGTGGCCTGGTTTGCCATGGACAAGGTGACGCCTGACCAGCTCGACGCTGCCGTTCCCAAGGGATGGTACGGCTTCTGGCCTACGTGGGACAAAGGACTTGACTGGACCGGCCTCTTTGACGAGGTGAACACCCGGATCGCCTCCGACGGCTATGGCATGTTCGGAGCCCTGGTGATGATGATGTTCTTCAAGGGCATCTTCTCCAGTCTGGCCGGACCAGTACCCGGTTACGACATGCAGCGGGTCTTCTCGTGTGCCACGCCCCGCGATGCCGCCAAGATGAGCGGCCTCACCCCGCTGATCCTCTTTCCGCCGAGGTACCTAATGGTGGCCGGACTGGGGGTGCTGGGACTGGTGTTAGTCACACCTGTGCTGCAAGCCGGGGGAGGGGAGATCGACTTCGAGAAGATCCTCCCCTGGGTGATCAACCACATGCTGCCGGCAGGCCTGCGGGGACTCCTGCTGGCCGGTTTGCTGGCCGCCTTCATGTCGACCTTCTCGGCTTTCGTCAACTCCGCCCCCGCCTATATCGTCAATGACCTGTACAAACGCTATATCCGTCCCGACGCTCCCGCGAAAACCCTGGTACGGGCCAGCTACTTCAGTTCCGTGGGAATCGTCGTGGTGGGGATTTTCTTCGGTTTCTTCTCGGGGTCCATCAATTCCCTCA
The DNA here is from genome assembly GCA_012729335.1 of Bacteroidales bacterium. Lineage (GTDB taxonomy): Bacteria > Bacteroidota > Bacteroidia > Bacteroidales > Prolixibacteraceae > UBA1413. The sequence goes on from JAAYDJ010000014.1 coordinate 30,692, forward strand.
CGCTGTGGATCACCTCGTCGCTCTACGGCGGGTATGTGGCCGCCAACGTGCTGAAATGGATCTGGTGGCGCTTCAACGGGTACGGCTATTTCTGGGGGATGGTGGCCGGACTGGCCGGGTCGACGCTGAAATTTCTCTTCTTCCCGGAAACACCCGACATTTACCTTTTTCCCCTTATTTTTGCTGTGGCGCTGGCCGGAAGTTTCCTGGGGTGCCTGTTGACGCAACCCGTCGATGACGATACCCTCATCAGCTTTTACAAAAACGTCAGGCCGTGGGGATGGTGGGAGCCGGTATACCGGAAGGCCAAGGCCGTTTACCCGGGCATCACCCGCAACGGGGACCTGCCGCGCGATACGGTGAACGTCCTGGTGGGGATCGTCTGGCAGATGACCCTGATCGTAGCTCCCATTTATCTGGTGATCCGCCGGTGGGATGGGCTGGTGGTGTCGCTGGTTATCTTTGCGGTCACCTCCATCATTCTGAAGTACAACTGGCTCGACAAGATCAAAGATTACGAACCTATTTGAAGATATAAGCAGAATGCAGAAAATGCAAATCCGGGGAACTTTCCTCGATGAGATTAGTCACGACATTCCGCACCAGAACTGGGGCCGGGAAGAGTGGGACCGCGATTTCGGTTTTATGAAGGCTGCCGGTATCGACACGGTGATCATGATCCGCGGGGGGTATGGCAAGTGGCTCACCTGGCCTTCGGCGGTGCTGATGGAACGCGAGGGCGCCTGGCGTCCCTCCACCGATTTGCTGGAGATGTTCCTGGAGTTGAGCGGGAAGCACGGCATGGCCTTTTATTTTGGCTTGTATGACTCCGGAAAGTACTGGGTCGCCGGAGATTATCAAAAGGAGGCCGACCTGAACAGGGCGGTCATCGACGAGGTATGGGCGCGCTACGGCCACATGCCGGCTTTCAAAGGGTGGTATCTCTCTCAGGAGTGCAGCCGCAAGGCCGGGTCCATCATTGAGCTCTATGCCGGACTGGGTCACCATTGCAAAGGCGTGTCGGGCAACCTGACCACCCTGATCTCCCCCTATATCGACGGGATCAAGAATGTGAGCCAGTATGCCGCGGCCACCAGCAAGACCCAGGGGGTGAGTCTGCAGGAGCATGAGACGGAGTGGAACGAGATTCTGGACGGGATTAAAGGGGCTATCGACGTGCTGGCGTTCCAGGATGGTCATGTGGCTTTCGACGAGCTGGAAGAGTTTCTGGCCGTCAACAAACGGCTGGCCGACCGGCATGGGATCCGCAGCTGGACCAATACCGAGAGTTTCGACCGCGACATGCCCATCAAGTTTATGCCCATCAAGTGGGAGAAGCTCTGGATGAAGCTAGAGGCGGCGGCCAAAGCCGGCATGGAGCAGGCCATCACCTTCGAGTTCTCCCACTTCATGAGTCCCCAGTCCGCCTACCTACAGGCAGGACATCTCTACAACAGGTATCTGGAATACATGAAAGGCACAGCGCGTTGAGGCGGATTGCCGGGTTGTCATCATTCAAACATCGAAAACATGGAACGGCGCAAATTTCTGAAGGCAGCCGGAATCACCGGGGGCCTGGCGGTCACAGGAGCTGCCGCCGGGGCGCTGGTCCCGGGAGGCCTGGCCGCTGCGGGATCAGTTCAACCGAACGGGGAAGAGATCACCACTCAGGCGGGGATTGGGGAGATTCCGGAGGAAAGCGACGCATCGCGGAAAGATGCCCGCCGTGCGGGAAAAGGGAGGCCGTCGCTGGATAACAGGGAGTTAGCCACGGACCTGGTCATTGCCGGGGGCGGACTGGGCGGTGTAGCGTGTGCCCTGGCAGCCCTGGAGAGCGGACTGAAGGTGGTGATGACCGAGGAGACGAAGTGGATCGGGGGACAGCTCACGGCACAAGGGGTACCGCCCGATGAGCACAAGTGGATAGAGACACATGGGGCCACCCGCTCCTACAGGAGGTTCAGGGAGCGGTTACGGGAATACTACCGGCGGAATTATCCTCTGACGGAGCAGGCGCAGGCACAGGAGTATCTCAATCCGGGCAACGGGGCCGTGTCGCGGTTGTGTGTGGAGCCTGTGGCGGGGGTGGCCGTGCTGAAGGAGTTGCTGGCGCCCTGGCAAAGCGCAGGGAAGCTGGTCGTACTCACGGAGACCAGGGTGACCGGTGCCGATGCCGATGGAGACCAGGTGCGGTTTCTGGAGGCCGAATGCCGGGTAACAGGGCGTAAGTACAGCCTCACAGCTCCCTACTTTGTCGACGCCACCGAACTGGGCGATTTGTTGCCCCTCACCGGTACCGAATATGTGAAGGGCACCGAGTCACGGGGCGAGACCGGTGAACTCCATGCGCCGGAGAAGGGGAATCCTGAAAACCAGCAGGCCTTTACCCTCTGCTTTGCATTGGAATACCAGAAGGACCGCGACTTCACCATCGCCCGCCCTGAGCAGTACGATTTCTGGAGGAGTTATGTCCCCCGGCTCACCCCTTCCTGGCCCGGGAAATTGATGGATCTGACTTACAGTCAGCCCTCCACCCTGCAACCCAAAACATTAGGGTTCCATCCTGAGGGAGGGGCTACGGGGGATGTACTTAACCTCTGGAATTACCGGAAGATCATCGACCGGCACAATTTCGCGGACGGTTTTTACCCGGGGGACCTCACCATCGTCAACTGGCCGCAGAACGATTACCTGTTGGGCAATCTGATTGACGTGACGGAAGAGGCGTTTGGAAGGGCAGTGGAGGGTGCGCGGCAGCTCAACCTGTCGTTGTTGTATTGGCTGCAGACCGAAGTGGAGCGGCCCGATGGGGGCCAGGGCTGGCCCGGGTTACGGTTACGGCCCAATGTGATGGGCAGTGATGACGGGATGGCCTTGTATCCTTACATCCGGGAGTCGCGGCGCATAAAAGCCCTGTTCACGGTGAAAGAGGAACATGTGGGGGTGGAGAACAGGAAGTTGGTGAAGGGAGAAGCCGCTGCAGCCCGGGCCGAAGCGTTTTATGACAGTGTGGGGGTAGGTTTCTACTATCTCGATCTGCACCCCTCGACGGCCGGAGACAACTACATCGACATGCCCTCGCTGCCCTTCCAGATTCCGCTGGGGGCGCTGATCCCGCAGCGGATGCAAAACCTGTTGGCGGCCAACAAGAACATCGGCACCACTCACATCACCAACGGGTGCTACCGGCTCCATCCGGTGGAGTGGAATATCGGAGAATCGGCCGGACTACTTGTGGCCTATGCCCTGCAGCACCAACTGCCCCCTGTAGCCATCAGGGAAAACCCCGCTCATCTCGAAGCCTTCCAGCAGCACATCCGCACCCGAGGTATCGAAACCCACTGGCCGGACTAAAGTTGTCATATGCGCAGGATGGTGGCGAACCAGAGTCCTTCTTAAAATAATGATGCAAAGCGCGATCTCCATATCCGGAGGCCTCGTTTGGCCACGTTCTTGAGATTCTGCCAAACCAATTCCTGAATCCAGGGTCCAATGGCATCATTCCACCGCTGAGGGTGTAGGGTCAGCATGGCCATTTCCGGAAATGTGCCCTTTTCGATCGCCCGAATCATATCCTGTGTACTCCGGTAGGATGGGAACGTTTTTAATTGTTTCTCTGTAACAATGTCTCTTCGTCTCTTCGTCTCTTCGTCTCTTCGTCTGAGTTTAACCTTGTCCCTGATGCTAACATCTGCCCCGTTCCATCGGCGCCCTGTGTCAGTAAAGTAAGCTGCCTGTGAGAAATCGATATCGAAATAAGGATCGCCAACAATTCCCAGATCGCGGTAGTTGTATTTCTTCCAGATGTCTCGGTTGTCGTAGCGGGAGAGGGGAGAGCCGTGCATGCAGATGGTGGTGACTGGAACAATTTTCCTGAATTTTTCAAGGTTCTCCACAAAGCGCTCAAACGCCTTGTCCACCCTTCTTGTCCCATCGTCTCTTTGTCTCTTCGTCTCCAAGTCTCCAATAAAAGACATGGTTTCATAATGGTACCCAATCTCGTGCCCCATTCCCGCGATTTCCCGGATAATAGCCTGATCGAAAACAGAAGGAATAATCCGGAAATAGTATGTTCCGTGGATTCCCAGGGCATGTTCCAACCGGGCCAGACGCAGTGAATTTTCCGGACGGGCATCGACATCATGTCGCAGGATGATGCACTTTTCACTTGGTAATGTAGTATTTCCGACTTGGTCAGCGACCCTCAGAAACAAAAAACCCTGCGTAAGCAGGGAATGGAGCAGTTGGGAATATCGTTTGATTGTGAAATCCATCAGGCAGTGGTTTGTCGTTGCTTCCAACCCTGTGTCAAAAGTAAGAAAATTACCATTCCGAGGAGGATGCCCAGGGCGTTGGAGATAAGGTCGTTGATGTTGAAGCGGCGGTAGGGGAGGAGATACTGGAGCATTTCGGTCCAGGTGGAGAACAGCAATCCGAGTAACATCCACATCCAGAGACGTTTGTTCATGGTGAACATAAAGAAAGCCCAGGGAATAAATGTCAGTGCATGGAAGAAATAGTCCCCCCTGATTTTTATTATCATGATATTGTTGAGGTAAAATTTACTTTCGGGAGTGTTGATGGGCAGGACAATCAGCAATAATATAGCTGTGAAATACAGCCAAAAATTCCGATTTGTGAATATTTTCTCCTCAAATTGAGCTAGATACTTCAATTCCCAATCCAATTACATTTTTTATCAAGATTTATCTTATTTCACAAATACGGCTCAAGGTTCTGATAAAGTCATAACCATCCCAAATCAAGGAAAAATCAGTGGTTTGTCCGATTGGGACCATTCTGTCAATCCCTTTTGGTCTAAAGGTCTCCATGAAGAATGATAATTCAGATTTGCTGAATCCATAATAGGCCAGGGTCTGGTACTTGGAGTGAAAGATGGGGGCGATTTCAGCCAGGGATTTGGCATGGTATTCTGCAAAGTAACCTGCAACTGAACGGAATTTGTCAATATCAGCAGAAAGGTCCTTCAATTCCACCTGCCATAACAAATTGTCTGGTGAAACCAATCTGCGGATACCATCCGATTGAATAGCCTGAGAATAAAATGCAGTCAGCTTGTCTATTGCCCATAAAGGTTGAAGCGCGTACTGTTTTCTTAAAACTACTTCATGAAGATTCTCCCAGAATAGTTTCCGAGAGACTTCAACATTGAAGTCTTCGCCGGTCCAAATGACCAGATGGGGAGAGGTACAGGCATTCTGGTCGAAATAATAGGTGTCATTGTAAAACTTCGCCGCAACCTCCAGGGGATGTTTTTCTTCGACAAATTGATCAGCATTGATCAGGCAAAATGAATACCGGTCGGCGAAGGTCACATCAAATGATCTGGGTCTTAACGGACTCTTTCTGATCTCCGCAATGGTTTCATCTCCCCCCCAGATGACCCTGACATCGCAAAGAGCAGATAAGACTGAGGTCGCCTGGCTTTGGTGGTCATACCGGATCAGGCTGATCCGTTTTAAAAAATCAGTGAATTCGGGACTGTCATAAAGTTGCCGGATAGCGTCTGAGATGATCCTGATTTGTTCAAATTCCTTCGTAGGCACCCTGACGATATTCACATTTCCTGAGAGAAGTCCGGCTACCAGGGAATATGCAAAATTCACAGGAACATTGGAGGGAGTGACATGAAAAACCAATCCCCGGCCCAACCTGAACAGGCTTTCTTTATCCAGATTCTCTTTTAGCCTGATCATGTTCGCCTTCCTGCAAAAAAAAGCAAAGGCAGCAACATCCGGAAATTCTCTGACAGTAGGATCCTTTAATAATGCCTTTGATAATTCATTGACGAAGCTGACCGCCAAAGGATGGAATGGCTCCCAGGCAGGTTCTCCGGCAAAAGATGCAGGATCAAACTTAATAGGAAACAATACTTTTACTTCATCCCAATCCATTGACATAGGTATCACTGCAACCCCTGATTTCAGCATTTTGAAGCCGTCCGGTTATTCCGAAATACTTTCCAAGTCGGCCACATTTACAATCGTCTTCTCCAATGATCACACCTTCATCTTCAGTCAGCAAAGAGTGTCCGGGATAACTTCCGGGCAAGATGGAGAGTACCTGGACAATTCCCTTTTCGCCGAAATCAGCCATTGAAAAATCGTGCGCCCGACGAACGATCATGTCGGCATAAACAGGAGCGTGGAAATAGCCTTCTTCACATTCCATGAACAGGGATCCGGTTTGTTCCGCCATTCCATAATAATCATGGATTTGATCAATACTGCAGGTATCCTGGAGCATTTTTCTGAAGGCTGAATTTGAAACAGATTCTCTCGCAAGCTTCTTCCAGCCACCACCGTGGAAAAGGATGGCTTCCTGTAGTTCCAAATGTATGTTTCTCCTGATCAGTTCCTTTATGAAGTGCTGGTAGATCAAGAAAGTAAAACCAAAAACAAAAACAGGTTTTCCTTTATGTTTTTCTATGAAAGGCAGCAAACCATCCAGGTCGGGTTCCATCTGGTCGTTCAGAGCAAAGCAGTGTTCAGTACCGAACATGGAAAAACCCATGATCCCGGCACTCCGGGCCGAATAATGGTTCCTGTCCATGACTTTTTTGGCAGAGTCGATGATGATCATCGGGAGCCTCCTGGGGCCAATAAACGAACCCACAATTCTTGACAAAATCCTGGTTTGATTGGCAGAGGTGGTTTTATCCAGGAAGATTTTGGAAACGGCCTGACCGGTTGTTCCCGAAGAAGTGAGAGTTTTGACAATTTCTTCCCGGGGTACACTGAACAGATCAAATATTTTAAAGAGACGGACAGGCAAAAAGGGAATTTCCCCATAAGGAACCTGAAGATAAGTATTAAATCCCAGGGCATCCATCATTTTCCGATAGGGTTCACACTGCGCGTAATGATGATGGCATAGCCCGGAAAAAACAGGGTCAAGCAGCTCTCTTTTAGTTGATTTGTCAAGAGAGTAGGGGGGGAGATTCAGAATTTCCGAAATGTCATTCATGCGATGAGTCTGGAATAAATGGTCTTGCCGGAAGAGTTTTTGGGAATCCGGTCGATGTATTTCACCGAGAAGGCCTGTGGATGAATACCTGTTTTTGTGGAAATGTAATGAATTACTTCGTCTCTTCGTGAAAGATCGTTGATGTAAATCAGCATGTGATCATCTGTTCCGGTGCAGGCACATTCCGAAATAATGTTTTTCAGCAATCGTTCCGTCTCGTCCAGGTTGACCCGGTTCCCAAAGATTTTAATGAAACGTTTTTTTCTTCCGACAATGTAGTAGAAACCGTCTGCATCTCTTTTTGCCAGGTCCCCTGTGATAAGGGTACCCTTATTTTCATCTCCTTTGATAAGATCATGTCCGGATTCAGCATATCCCAGTGAGACATTTCTCCCCTTGTAAACCAGCTCACCCACCTCTTCACTTGCAAGGATGGTCTTGCCTTTTTCATCGATCAGACTGAATTCTCCGCCGGGGATGGCGATTCCCATGCTGCCGAGCTTACTGAGAGCATATTGAGGTGGAAGATAGCTCATTCTGGCTGTTGCCTCCGTCTGACCATACATCACAAACAACTGCTTGTCATGGGAATGACAGAATTCTGCAAATTCCCTGTTCAGATCGATATTCATTTTACCTCCTGCCTGGGTAAGTGTTTTCAGGTGAGGAAGGTCTAGCCGGAAGAACCGGAGTTTTTTCAGCATTTCGAAGGTATAAGGAACACCCGACAAGGAAGTGGCTTCCCCCGACTTCAGGAAGGACCAAAATTCCTTCTCCATCAGAGACCGGTTAGTCAATAATAGGGATGCTCCCTTTAATAAATGGCTATTGATCACCGACAATCCGAACGAGTAGTGCATGGGGAGCGTTGTAATCGGGCGTTCTTCTCCGTTGATGTCCAGATATTCGGCAATGGATTCAGCGTTGGCAGAAAGATTTTCATAGCTCAGCCGGACCAGCTTGGGACTGCCGGTACTGCCGGAAGTGGTGAGGAGGAGGGCCAGGTTGTCATGTAAGGGGAATGGAACTTCCACCTGTAATCGGATGAGCGTATAATTACCCTGAGATAAGAGGCGTTCCCAGGTATCGAAATCACATATATGAGAAGTTGGTATCCAAAGATATTCAGGTTGATAAACTGAGATCAGTTTCTTTACCAGTTCTGAATCCATGGTAGCATCCAGCAGCAATGGCACCACTTTATGGGAAAGAAACGCAATGTAGCCTGCTAAAGATTCAATGGAGTTGCTGCAAAAGGAAAATACAAGGCAGCGGTGCCCCAAATGAGAATAAATTTCTTCAGCCAGACTGAACAAATCATGATAAAAAAAAGGTGTCCCCTCCTCGTTGATGACGGCTGTGTTGGTGGAATATGTTTGGAATAGATGTTCAGAGTACACGGGAAGGAGGTAAAAGAAATGATAAGACTTTGAAAATGTATTGGTTATAAAACAATGCCATATTGTAGAAGTATTTCCTTCCCTTTGCAATAGGATGAGAAGTCAATGATATCGAATGTATCTAACCTGATGTTGAAGCATTCTTCTAGTTCTGCGATCAATCCCATGTGACCAACAGAATCCCATAATTGAACTGATTGGTTGGTAAGTTGATCGAGATCGACTCCATTTGGATTAAATCGATTGGTAAATATCTCATTGTACTTTTCCAGATTTGTCATATGTTTTCTTTTTCAGGGTTATTTTTCCTCATGCCATTTTTCAATCTGGCGCTAAAATCAGCCACTTTTACAGCCGGATTTCCACGGATGATATTATAGGGTTCAACATTCTTAGAGACAACAGATCCTGCAGTTACAATTGAAAATTCACCGATTGTTACACCAGGAAGAATTATGCTTTTTACTGCAACAAAAGCTCCTTCCTTTATAGTTACCGGGTTTACTGAAGCTGTTAATATACTTTCAAAATGTGCACTGGGATTAAGGTGCGTGATTATCATAGAACCAGCATTAACTGTCGCTTTGTCTTCGATGTAAATATATTCAGGGTATGCATTATCAAAAAAAACAAACATTCCTATATAAACATGCCTTCCAATATTTACACCTTTCCATTTGTTAAAACGAACTCTCCAGTTATTAAACGGAGCTGTCATAGACAAAAAGAGCAGTAAATAATTGCGCAATCGTTTAAAAGCATATAAAACAGGATTTATCTTCCTGCTTTCTGCTCCATAAAGAATGGTCTTTTTGATAGTTTTGTCGTATTGCAGGTAAGGTATTTTTTTAGGATCTTTTATTTGAAATCCGTTTTTATTCATACAAAATTTTATCCGATGCAATGTTAGCCATAAATTCTTTGTTAACAACTTTTCCCCGGATGGAATGAAAGCTTTCAGGAAACGAACCGAGGAACCAAACGAAAAAATCTTCCGGATTTATCTTTTCCTGCAACATTTTTTCTTTACGTTGCCGGAATATTTCTGCCCGTTTTTCATTTAAGATCAGCTCCTGAACTTTTTCTAATAATCGATCGGGTTCTTTGGATGGAATTCCGAACGTCAATTGATAGGTGTGTTCTAGTTCTTCCAGAACGCTTATTTTACCTGCAAAATCGTTAAACCGGATAGAGGGGACTCCCAAAACTGATGCTTCCACACTCAGGCTCTGGCTATCGGTAATTACTAAGGAAGCCAAGGCCAGAATATGATGAAATCTGGTCTTTTTTATTTTAAGTTGATGTTCTTTCAATTCCTTAGGCATGTCGTTTTCAGTGTCGATATAAACATGATATCCTGATTTATCAAGGAACTGTATGAGTTGTTCCACCATTTCTCCGTTAAGCCCTAAACAGTTGTTATCATGATAGGCAGATAGATCGACCATTCTTATCAAACAAAAAGGAGACTTTAGATTTTCTGCAGCTAGCAATTTTTTATCCGGTTGGAAAATATCGGGATGCAGGTAAGTTAATTTCATATAACTATCAAAGGCTATTTTCTTCCTTTCAAAAGGTCCGAGATGGCAGATTTCAGGAGCAAAAACTGTAGTAGCAAATGGCAACATAAGCCAATGTAATCTTCTGACGATAGAATAATCATCCTCTCCGACAGCGAAGCGTGGTTTACCGAGAAGCCAGCCCACCTGTGTCACAGATGCATCAGAACCCATCAAAATGTCGGGTTTGAATTTCCGGGCAATCCGTAAAATTCTGAAATCTCTTTTCAGTAAAGACCAGATATGATGGAAAACACCGTTACCGTTTTTCCTGGACAATATGTTTTCATATTGCCAGCCATCTTCTTGTACCAAGATTTCCAGTATATCCTTAGTCTTTATGAGGAGTTTGATCTCATGACCGTCGGACATCAACCGCCTCATGATGTTTTTGAAGAAGTGATATTGGGCAGGGTGAGCGAGGTAGATCAGGATTTTCATGCCGGATCAAAGGGTATAAAGTAAAGGGTTTTATCTACGGATGGAAACACAAATATTTATAAAAAAAGGATTCTTATATCACTAGTGTCCACTAAAAATTAAAGCACAATTGAACGCTTCCATTTTCTGCAATATCATCCATTGGTTCCGCTCGGTCAAAGAGTTCTCTGATCGGAGTTTTGTCAAAAAGCGACATGCTCAGG
>JAAYDJ010000015.1 GCA_012729335.1 Bacteroidales bacterium
ATTCAAGACTCCAGACTCAGGATTCAAGATTCAAGACTCAAGACTCAAGACTCAAGATCCAAGACTCAAGATTCAAGATTCAAGATTCCAGATTCAAGACTCCAGATTCAAGATTCCAGATTCAAGATTCAAGACTCCAGATTCAAGACTCCAGATTCAGGATTCAAGACTCAAGACTCAGGACTCAAGACTCAAGATTGCAAGATTGCTCAGAGAACATAATAATAAGGGAGAATTAAATAAACAATAAAAAAACAAGGAGTATGGAATACATTAAGAACAGGTTTTATCAGAAGGCGATCAAGTGTTCAGCCGAATACCAGCGCATCAGGAAAGAGTATGGGGACAAGGTGATTGCCCAGGTGAATATTGACCAGGTATTGTCGGGGCAGAAGGGAATTCCTGCCCTGGTGACCGACACGTCCAATCTCGACGCCAACGAGGGGATCCGTTTCCGGGGGTACACGCTTCCGGAGCTGCGCGAGAAACTGCCCAAGCTGACCCCGGAGGGGGAACCTCTTCCCGAAGGGTTGTTTTATCTGATGCTGATCGGGGAGATTCCGGAGAAAGAAGATGTGATGAACATCTCGCGCGACTGGGCCACCAGGTCTCATGTGCCCCAGCATGTCTTCGATGTGATCGACGCCATTCCCAAGATTGCGCGGCCGATGACTTTTTTCAGCACGGCGATTCTTTCGATGGCCACCGAATCGGTCTTCCAGAAGGCCTACCGTGCGGGGGTGCATAAGAAGTTCTACTGGGATTTCATGTATGAAGATGTGATGAATCTGATCGCCCGGTTGCCGCGCATAGCTGCATACATTTATCGGAAGCTTTATCACAATGGACACCATATTGATCCCAATCCGAACCTCGACTGGGCCGGGAACCTGGCCTACATGATGGGCTTTGACAACCTGGAGGTGAAGCGGCTGCTGAGACTCTACATGGTGATCCATGCCGACCATGAAGGGGGTAACGTTTCGGCGCATACCACCCATCTGGTGGGGTCGGCCCTGAGCAATGCCTATTATTCCTTTGCGGCGGGGATGACCGGACTGGCCGGACCGCTGCACGGTTTTGCCAACCAGGAGGTGATTCACTGGATGTTTGAGATGATCGAGGCCTTGGGCACCGAGGAACCCACCGACGAGCAGATTGCCGGCTATATTGAGAAAACCCTCAAGGAAGGGCGGGTAGTTCCGGGGTACGGACATGCCGTGCTGCGCATCACCGACCCGAGGTTCACGGTTCAGCAGGAGTTCGCCGAACGGTATATCAAAAACGACCACCTGGTGAACCTGGTGAATTCCATCTACCGGATAGCCCCGCCCATTCTCGATGCCACCGGCAAGATCAAAAACCCGTGGCCCAATGTGGATGCCATCAGCGGATCGCTGCTTCACCACTATGGAATCACCGAATACAACTTCTACACCGTGCTCTTCGGCGTCTCCCGCGCCCTGGGGGTCCTGGCCCAGCTGATCCTCGACAGGGTTTACGGCATGCCCATTGAACGCCCCAGCTCGCACCCGCTGTCGTGGTACAAGATGCAGGCAGAAGGAACCACCGAAGGGTGCTGACAGCATGAGATTTTTTAGAAATCTGAAGATCTACCTGATCCTGGCCGTTGTCGTAGTTGTGTCGGTTCTGCTCATTCTCAACAAATATGCGGCATACGGGATTCTGCTGCTTGGAGCGACGGCCTTCATATACCTGCTGTGGGAGACAGTAATCCGGGCCAAGGAGGAGAAGATCACAGAACTGGCGGGGCGTCTTGACAAGACCAGCCAGCAAATAAGCAATCTCAGGGCTGAGAATGACGAACTCCGCTCGCGCCGGCTCAATGTGTCGGAGCTGCGGAACATTCTCGACCTGGGATTGCTCCAGGTCAACAGCAGTTTCACCCGCACCTGGAACGAAAAATTTGATGAAAACGGCCGGTCGCTCCATTTCATTGGTGCCCTGCAGGTGAAGATTGTCGCCAAGTACGGCATCGACATTCATGAACTGCGCATCAGATACGACAAGGAGAAAAACGAGGTCCTGGTGGCCAACGTGAAGCCCAAATTCCTCTCCTTCAATGACTTTGACTATGAGTGGAAAATAGCTGAGGTGATGGAGTACAAAAAGCCGTGGGTAGGTTCGGGCCACTGGCGCAAATCACCCGACCTGGAAGTAATGGCGGGGAACCTGAAGGAGGAACTCCGGGTGAAAACCCATCAGGAAGTGAAGCAAGGACCCGTAGAAATGGAGTGGGTACTTGAACCCCTGAAAAAGCAGATCACCGGCACCCTGGAAATGCTGCTGGGTGCCCCCTACCGGATCGTCACCATCGTGGAACATGCCGACGAGAGCTTCAAGAAACTGGAGGATTACTTCGGTACCGATCCCCAGGCTCTGGAATAGGTTGAGGTTGAGGTTAAGGGGCCTGCGGCCCAGGTCAAGAGGCCTCCGCTGCGCTACGGCAGAACCAGAGGCCCTTTGAACTAAGCAATTTCTTCCATATCATTTTCACCACGCCGGAATCGCCCGATCAGCACCGGAACCACCAGGCACAGGATTCCTGCAACATTAAAGAAATCATTCTCCGGAAGAAAACTCCAGGCAATCAGATACAATCCACAGGCGATTAGAATTGCGCCTGTCTTCCTGTTGTCACTGAAAAACCCGAAAATAAGCCAGATCACCCCAAGAAAAACGAACATTACCGTATTGATGACCCCGACGGTCTGCCCGTCGTAATTAAAAATCCAGTTGGAGATTTTGGCCAACAGAATCACAATCGCCAAAATGGAAACCGGCAACAACACATTATCCTTCAATTTTTTTGCCATAATAATAACACTGATAACTAAGGGAGGCTTAACATTCTGATATAAAACTTACTGATTCAGATTCCATTTAAGATTTAAGACTTAAGACTTAAGATTTTTCAGTTCACTGGCGGGTCGCTCCGGTAGGGATTGTTGTCAGCCACCCTGACACTGTCGACGATGTAGGTGGTTTCTCCCACCCAGGGGAGCACCCCGTTTTTCTCCATGTAATGAATGACCACATACTGCCCCTGCATCTGGTCGAGGGATGTGGCCACCTTTTCATCGGTCACCGAGAAGAGGAATTTTTCGGAGGCAATGGCGATGTCGGCGCGGGAGTGGACGCTGCTCAGGATCATCTCCCCTTCATAGGTTTTGAAGATGGTTCCCTTTTTGGAGAACTTCTGGAGCAATCCGGCCCGGTACCCTTCGCTGTAGGTAAAGAAGTACTTCCAGTAAATGAATGCGGCCAAAACAATCAGCACGATGACGAAAAACCAGCCCCAAAACTTTTTCATGGAATAAAGATTATGATGATTACCATACAAACTTACGTGAAAAATGGCAATTAATGATCCATTGAGAATGCAAAATTAACGAGTCGTGATTGGCACCCGGGGTATCTCCAGATTTCTCTCAATGGCTCGTCTTAATCGGATATCTTTTAAATAGGAATCATACGATTTTTGCGTATCGTTAAAAAAGGAATCAATTTCTTCAATTGCTAATTTTTATGTCATAAAGACATTTAAGCACTTTTTCGTTCATAGATAAGCTGCTTTTCACGGTCAACTATACGTCGAAAAATTGGATTTCTTATAGCTTGATTTTTCAACCAGATCAACAGGACGTTTTAGAAGTTTTTCAAGTTCTTCCTTAAGGTCCATATAGTTATCAAAGTATCTTAATAAATCAACTTGTCCGAATTGGACTAACACATCAATATCGCTTAAGTCATTGAATTTGTCTGTCAATACCGATCCGAAAACATAAAATTCCTTAACCCTATGTTTCTCACAAAGTATTTTAATAGCCTCTATATTTTTATCAATCAGATTCATAAAGCAAATATACGTATTTCATTGCAAATAAAGCTACCCCGGGCCCCATCATAAAATCCTGCCGCTACTCCCTGATCTCCGTTTGGTTCTCTGGAGGTGATTTGACCTGGTACCTTCCCCATTGCCAGTCGCGGATCCCGTGGGTGGCCGCCAGGGCCGGGAATCCCTTTCCCCCGTCAGCCGGTGATTTCGGCGTGGTACTCCTGGAGCGATTTGACCTGGTACCTTCCCTGCTGCCGGTCGCGGATCCCGTGGGTGGCCGCCAGGGCCGCCGAGGTGGTGGTAATGTAGGGAATCTTGTACCTGATGGCGTTCTTCCTGATAAACGAGTCGTCATATTCGCTCTGGGGACCGGCCGGGGTGTTGACCACCAGGCTGATCTCCCCGTTTTTGATGGCGTCGACAATGTTGGGTCTCCCTTCGTGCATCTTAAGAACCATTTCGGCTTCGATGCCGTTTTCGGCCAGATACTGCTGTGTGCCCCGGGTTGAGATGATCCTGAAATTCAGCTCCCGGAAATTGCGGGCCACCTGGAGGATTTTCTGCTTGTCGCGGTCGGCGATGGTCATCAGCACCGCCCCGCCGGTCGGAAGGCTGGTCTGGGTCGCCTCCTGCGACTTGAAGAAGGCCATCCCGTAGGTATCGGCCAGTCCGAGCACCTCTCCCGTGGAGCGCATCTCAGGTCCAAGCAGGGGATCCACCTCGGGGAACATGTTGAAGGGGAAGACCGCCTCCTTGACCCCATAGTGGGAGAATTTCCGGTCCTTCAGTCCGAATTCCGAAAGTTTCCGGCCTAACACCAGCTGGGTGGCGATATTGGCCATGGAGATGTCGCACACCTTGGAGACCAGCGGCACGGTGCGCGAAGCCCGCGGATTGGCTTCCAGGATGTAAACCACATCCTCATAGATGGCATACTGGATGTTCATGAGTCCGACCACCTTCATCTCGATGGCGATGCGTCGGGTGTATTCCTTAATGGTTTCGATGTGCCGTTCGGTCATCACCACGGGAGGGATCACGCAGGCCGAGTCGCCCGAGTGGATCCCCGCATATTCGATGTGCTGCATGACGGCCGGCACGAAAGCGTCGGTCCCGTCGGAGAGGGCGTCGGCTTCCGCCTCGATGGCGTCTTCGAGGAACTTGTCGATCAGCAGGGGCCGGTCGGGGGTGACGTCGACGGCTGCCGCGACGTACTGCTCCAGCATTGATTCGTCGTTGACGATCATCATCCCCCGTCCGCCGAGCACATAGGAGGGCCTGACCATCAGGGGGTAGCCGATCCGGGCGGCGATAGCCAGCGCCTCTTCCAGGTTGGAGGCCATCCCCGATTCCGGCTGGGGGATCCCCAGGCGGGTCATGATCTGGCGGAAGCGGTCGCGGTCCTCGGCCAAATCGATCGTTTCCGGGGTTGTCCCCAAAATCTTCACGCCTGCGGCGGCCAGCTCATTGGCCAGGTTGAGGGGCGTCTGTCCCCCGAACTGCACGATCACCCCCTCGGGCTGCTCCTTCTCATAGATGCTCAGCACATCCTCGGCGGTGAGCGGCTCGAAATAGAGTTTGTCGGAAGTGTCGTAATCGGTGGATACCGTCTCAGGATTGCAGTTGACCATGATGGAGCTATATCCTGCTTTACGCAGGGCGAAAGCCGCGTGCACGCAACAGTAGTCGAATTCGATTCCCTGACCAATCCGGTTGGGGCCGCCGCCCAGGACCATGATCTTCTTTCCGGGAGTCACCGGTGCGCTGTCGGGAGCGTTATAGGTCGAATAGTAGTAGGCGGCATTCTCCACGCCGCTCACAGGCACTGCCTCCCACCCTTCCGAAATCTTCAGGGCCCGGCGCCGGTTTCTTATTTTCTCCTCCGGAATCTCCAGTATCCTGGACAGATAGCGGTCGGCAAAGCCGTCGAGTTTCGCCCGCACCAGCAGGTCATCGGGTAACTCTTTCCCCCGGTAGGAGATGATTTCCTCCTCGAGGTCGACCAATTCCTTCATTTGCTGAATAAACCAGGCCTTGATATGGGTTTTGGCGGCCAGGGCTTCCACGGAAACCCCCTTCCGGAGGGCTTCATACATCAGGAACTGCCGTTCGCTGGTGGCGTGGGTCAGCAGGGCCATCAGCTCTTCGGGCGTCCGCCGGTTGAAATCTTTTGCGAATCCCAGTCCGTAGCGGCCGGTCTCCAGGGAGCGAATGGCCTTCTGGAGGGCCTCCTTGTAGTTACGGCCGATGCTCATCACCTCGCCCACGGCCTGCATCTGGGTGCCCAGCTTGTCCTGGAGGCCGTTAAATTTTTCGAAGGCCCACCGGGCAAACTTGACCACTACGTAGTCGCCCGAGGGGGTGTATTTGTCGAGGGTTCCGGAGCGCCAGTAGGGCATTTCGGAAAGGGTAAGCCCACCAGCCAGCCATGCCGACACCAGGGCGATGGGAAATCCCGTGGCCTTGGAGGCGAGGGCCGAGGAGCGCGAAGTGCGGGGGTTGATTTCGATGACCACCACCCGGTCGGTTTTGGGATCATGGGCAAACTGGACATTGGTGCCGCCGATCACCCCGATCGACTCCACGATGGCATAGGCATACCGCTGGAGGCGTTGCTGCAGTTCCTCCGTAATGGT
This sequence comes from Bacteroidales bacterium, assembly GCA_012729335.1. Taxonomy (GTDB): domain Bacteria; phylum Bacteroidota; class Bacteroidia; order Bacteroidales; family Prolixibacteraceae; genus UBA1413. Next base: position 6,496 of record JAAYDJ010000015.1, read on the forward strand.
GAGCATGGGCGCCGTGCAGAACGAGTCGCCGGTATGGACACCCATGGGGTCCACATTCTCGATGAAGCAGACGGTGATCATCTGATTACCGGCATCGCGGACCACCTCCAGTTCCAACTCCTCCCAGCCCAGCACCGATTCTTCGATGAGCACCTGGGTGACGATGCTGGCCGCGAGGCCGCGGCTGGCCACTACGCGGAGTTCCTCCACGTTGTAAACCATGCCTCCGCCGGTGCCGCCCATGGTATAGGCGGGGCGCACCACCACAGGGTAGCCCATTCCGGCAGCCACCTTCTCGGCATCTTCCACGGTGTTGACGGCCGTGCTCCGGGGCATCTCAATGCCCAGGGAGTTCATCATCTCCTTGAAGGCCACCCGGTCCTCCCCCTTTTCAATGGCATCGGGGTTCACGCCGATCATCTCCACGCCGTATTTATCCAGGATTCCCTTTTTATACAACAGCAACGAGAGGTTCAGCGCCGTCTGTCCGCCCAGGTTGGGCAGCAACGCATCGGGGCGCTCCCGGCTGATGATCTCCTCCAGGGCATACTCGTTCAGCGGCTCGATATAGGTGATGTCGGCCATCTCCGGGTCGGTCATGATCGTCGCCGGGTTGGAGTTGACCAGCACAATCTGGTATCCCAGCGATCGCAGCGCCTTACACGCCTGCGTCCCCGAATAGTCGAACTCGCACGCCTGCCCGATGATGATGGGTCCCGACCCGATAATCAGCACTTTATGAATGTCTTTCCGTTTGGCCATGATGCAGATTTTTAGCCCTGCAATTTAGACATTTCCGGAGCGCCCCTGTGAAAACAAAAACCATTTCCGCTATTTTTATGAAAATGATAATAAAACCAAATATCGATGTAACATTTGCTTTTTTTAACAGTCTTATGGATGGCTGCAACCAGCAAATCATCCCTTTTTTCTCTCCGGAAAGGCAGGGAGGTATGGTGACCGCCGGGCGACCTGAACGGTCACAAAGCGCTTGTTTTATTGAATTCCGGTGAGCGCATTCCCCGCTGCTCTGCGGCGGGGTAAGCGAACAACGCAATTAAGAAGTCCTAGACGGAATCGGATTCCTCGTCGGCTTGCCGCGAGGAGTTTCAATAGAAATACTGAGCAGACGCAGATGAAGCACATTTTGGAACCCACACGCCTGTTGACCTTCCCCTTGAAAAACCACCGTGGAATTCCCTTTCGTCCCTCCCGGGCATTCTTTGCGTCATGCACGCAGGGATGGCACCGGTTATTCCGGATGAGCCCCCATTCTTTCCGGGGAAAATCCGCTTTGCAGCCGCTGAATGTCACTTCTCCACTGAAATCAATGGAGAGCGTCGCTGCCGTCTATAAAGAGAGCGCCGCTGCCTCTAATGCGGAACGCACCGTTGCCGTTAATGCAGGTAAAGTTGCTGACATTTATACTGGGAGCGCCGCTGCCTCTAATGCGGAAGCCACCGTTGCCCTTAATGCAAGTATCGTTGCTGCCATTTACACATGGAGCGCCGCTGCCGTTTATACAGGGAGCGCTGCCGTAAGGCACTTCATGGTTAGAGCCCGTTTCCTTGTCGCTGCTGTTCTGTTCTGGTTGCTTCTTTTCCCCGTCTTGCCCGCCAGTGCCCAGGATTATGAAACCCGAAGCTACACCACCGTGAAAATCGAGGGTAAATCGCCTGAAATCGATGGCCGCCTCGACGACCAGGCATGGCAGTCAGCGGATTGGGAAAACCGTTTTGTGGGCCATGAGCCGGTGGAGGGGGCGGTTCCATCACAAAAGACCGAATTTGCCATCCTCTACGACACCTACAATGTATACGTGGGCATGAAAATGTGGGACACCGCTCCCGACAGCATCGTACGGCGGCTCACCCGCAGGGACATCGTCGACGGCGATATCGCGGGCATCGAATTTGACTCATTTGATGACAAGCGCACCGCCTTCGCCTTTGCCGTCACCGCTGCCGGGGTCAAATACGACTTCATCGTAAGCAACGACGGCAATAATGAAGATCCCACATGGAACCCCATCTGGTGGGCCGAAGTGACCAACGACTCCCTGGGCTGGAGCCTGGAAATGCGCATTCCCCTGACCCAGCTCCGCTTCCGCGGGAGTGGCAGCACAGAACAGGAATGGGGATTTCAGGCCATGCGTTTCCTTTTCAGAAAGGAGGAGTTTTCGGTATGGCAACCCATGTCGCGGAAACAGAATGCGTTTGTCTCCCAGTTCGGGCGTCTGAAGGGATTACAAAATATCGAATCCCGGAAAATTGTCGACATCATGCCGTATGTGGTGGCCAGCACCGAGCGCTTTGCGCGGGAAGCCGCCAATCCCTTCCGGGCAAAAGGACACCATGAAACCCTCGATGCCGGTCTCGATGCGAAGCTGGGAGTCACCAATTACCTCACCCTCGATGTGACCATCAACCCCGACTTCGGACAGGTGGAAGCCGACCCTTCCCAGGTCAACCTGAGTACCCACGAGACTTTTTTTGAGGAGCGCAGGCCGTTTTTCATCGAGGGAAAGAATATTCTGCATTACGGGCTCAATTTCGGGGACGGGGATCTGGCTGACGAGGGGATGTTTTATTCACGCCGTATCGGCCGTAATCCGGCCTATTCCCCTACCATTCAGGAAGGAAGCTATGCCTCGGTGCCTGAGTTCACGCGGATCCTGGGGGCAGCCAAGCTTACCGGCAAGACCGCCAAAGGATGGTCGGTAGGACTCCTGGAGACCATGACCGCCCATGAGTTCGCGGAAATCCGCACCGGCACCGCCAGCGACCGGGTAGCCGTGGAACCCTTCACCAACTACGCCGTGACCCGCATCCAGAAAGACTTTCACGAAGGAAACACCATGCTGGGGGGCATGGTCACCGCCGTCAACCGCCATCTGGAGGACACCCAACTCTCCTTTCTTCACAAATCGGCCTATACCGGGGGAGTGGACTTCGTACACAAATGGAACGATAAAAACTGGGAGTTTGACCTGAGCCTTTATGGCAGCCGCGTGAATGGCAGCCGGGAGGCCATCACCCGCACCCAGAAGGCATGGACCCGTATGTTTCAGCGCCCCGATGCCGACTACGTCGAGGTGGACACCCTGCGGACCTCCCTCTCGGGACATGGGGGCAAGATCGCCCTCGGAGAATATGGCGGCAACCTCAAATTCGCCACCGCCATCACCTGGAAAAGCCCCGGACTGGAACTCAACGACGTGGGTTACCTGCGTGAAGCCGACAGGGTCTTCCAGCTCCTCTGGATCGGGTACCGCACCTTCAAGCCGGTCTCTTTCTTCAGGCAGATCAATGTCAACCTCAACGAATGGACCCAGTGGAATTTCGGGAGGGATCTCCTTGCCGCAGGCGGAAATGTCAACATGAACACCACCCTGACCAACTACTGGTCCCTGGCCAGCGGCTTCAACCTCAGCCTTCCGGCCCTCACCACCATCGACCTGCGCGGAGGCCCCGCCATGAAATACCCCGGAAGCTGGAATACCTTTCTCAGCATTTCCACCAACGAACAGAAAAAACTCGCCTTCGAGCTCGAAGGCTATATCGACCACAGCTTCGAAAAAGCGTATTCCCTCTATTCTGGAGGTGAGCTGGAAATCAACTGGAAACCCCTCAACGCCCTGCAGATCGAGGTGAGTCCCGAATACCACTACGACCGCTGTGAACTGATGTATGTGACCACACGGGAGTTCAGCCAGGCCAACCGGTACCTTTTCGGCACCATCCGCCAGAATACCGTCAGCGCCTCCTTCCGCATCAACCTGAACCTCACCCCCGACCTGTCGCTGCAATACTGGGGTCAACCCTTTATCTCTTCTGCAAAATACGATGCCTTCAAGCGGATCACCAACCCGCGCGCAGAGGATTACCGCGACCGGTTCCAGGAATTTGCGGGCGGGGAAATCGATTACGACTCCGGCACCAGCCAATACCATGTCAGGGAGGACGCCCTCCAGTACAGCTATTCTTTCAAGGATCCCAACTTCAACGTGCGGGAATTCCTCTCCAACATGGTGCTGAGATGGGAATATAACCCGGGGTCCACCCTTTACCTGGTATGGTCCCAGAACCGCCACTCACGGACCACCAACGGCAATTTCGACCTGGGGCACGACCTCGACCGCCTCTTCGGCACCCGCCCGGGAAACATCTTTTTGGTGAAGCTTTCCTACAGGATCGGCAGATAACAGTCGGGAATCGGGAGTCGGGAATCGGGAATCTGGAATCTTGAGTCTTGAATGTTGGAATCTCGAGTCTGGAATATTGGAATCGGGAATCTGGAATCTTGAATGCGGGAATCGGGAGTCGGGAATCTTGAGTCTTGAATATTGGAATCGGAAGTTTATTCCTCTTATCCGAAAAATCACCAGATTACACCGGAGTTGAACCTGGCATTCCTCACAAGTAGCCGGACAAAAGTCCATAATGTATACTTAACAATAAGTAAAGTCTGGACGAAAATAAACGAGTATTTATTACGCTTACCTAAAAATCGGTGACGCATTGTCACTTTTTAGGACCATTTGCTTGCATATATTAATTTTTTCATACATTTAACCCGGCGGAAAAACGTGACCGCCTGTCCTAACTATTTATACTTTACTAAAACTACCTTGCAATGAAAAAATTCTTGTTTGCGGCCGTTGCGCTGGCCGGTTTGTTTTTGTTTTCCTGTCAGAAGGAGGAAATTCCCCAGATGGAGGAGCAGACTTCTGATGTGGTGAACTATTCCTCCCAGATGATCGAGGGAAAGTTCATTGTGTTGTTTAAGGACGAAGGGTTGCTGAAATCCGCTTCAGTAGGTGGAATGGTGGGCCCGGAGGCGGTGTTGCAGACCACGCGTGATGTTTTCACGCTGATGGAGATGCCCATGCGGGAGCCCGATTTTGTGTACAGCAGTGCCCTGCGGGGGATTGCCGTAGAGATGACCAACACCGAAGCGATGAAAGTATCTCAGGCCCCTGGGGTAAAAGGCGTTTATCCCGACATGTGGATCACGGTCGACCTGCCCAAAGCGCAGGGAAAACCTGCCAAACCCGCACCTTCCGGACAAACCATTCCCTGGGGAATTACCCGGGTAGGTGGCGGTGCCACCTATTCAGGTTCAGCCAAGGCCTGGATCATAGACACCGGCGTGGATCTGGACCATCCCGACCTGTATGTCAACACCTCGCTGGACTACGATTTCATCAACAAGGATGCTGTTGCCGATGACGACAATGGCCATGGCACCCACTGTGCCGGCATTGTGGCCGCGAAGAACAACACCGTAGGTGTAGTAGGTGTGGCTGCAGGAGCACAGGTCGTACCTGTCAAGGTGCTTGACCGCAGAGGATCGGGAGCCTACTCCGTGATCATTGCAGGGGTGGATTATGTCAGAACGAAAGCCTCTTCAGGAGACGTAGCCAATATGAGTTTGGGTGGCGGCGTTTATACACCTATTGATGACGCTGTAAAGAATTTAGGAGCTGCAGGGATTAAGGTTGCCCTGGCTGCCGGCAATGAATCGGACAATGCCAACAACCACTCTCCCGCACGTGCCAACGGGACCAATCTTTACACTGTCTCTTCCATGGCCACGGGTGATGTCTGGTCTTATTTCTCCAACTATGGAAATCCTCCTGTGGACTACTGCGCACCAGGCTCCAGCATTTATTCCACTTACAAGGGCGGTGCTTATGCAACAATGAGCGGCACCTCCATGGCAGCCCCGCATGTCTGCGGATTGCTTTTATGGGGAACGGTGAAGACCAGTGGTAACGTTTCAGGGGATCCTGACGGCAATCCTGACCCGATCGCCCACAAATAGTATTTCAGGTATATTTAGCACAATTTTATCTCAAAGGTAAAGGCTGCCCAGTTGGGCAGCCTTTCTTTTTATTACTGATGCATGAATTTCATCATGTTAAATATTTTTTCACATTCAGGTCATCAGTAATTATCTCCATACTTTTTGTTGGAGCCTGTTAGCTTAAGTTTACCTATACTTACCTTGATTGGGATTTCCCATAAGCTTGCATTGCTAAGAAAGAGATTATGCTTACCAGATTCAATGGTGTTTCGGATATCCCGGCCAATTCTTTTAACCCCGATGATATACTATATAAAAATAGTAATCATGGTCTGCTTTAAGTACTTAAATTACTTTCGTTGGGGTATAGACTCCGTCTTTATCAATACTGCACATCGCGAAAGTCATTAGACCTGACCAAAGAGCAGCGAAGGCCTTAAGGCTTATCGGGTGGGGATGGGGAAATCCTTGCCGGTCACACGGAAGCGGGTGGTGAGGACCTGGGTAGAGGAGGCGTCGGCATGGCCGGTGAATCCCGGCTGTTTGCCGCCCACGGCCACCATAAACCATCCTGGCTCAATGACCCGCTGATCCTTGTTGTTGATCAGGGAGAGCTGCCGGGGTTCCAGTGTGAAGGAGACCACCCTTGATTCGCCGGCTTTCAGGGAAATCCGCTCAAATCCTTCCAACTGGCGGACAGGCCGCGGTGTGGAAGCCTTCTCGTCGGAGAGGTAGAGCTGGACCACCTCTTCGCCCGCCACCTTGCCGGTGTTGGTCACCTTCACCGACAAGGTCAGTGGTTCACCTGCGACCAGCTTTTCCGGCACCTTCAGATCGCTGTAGGCAAAGGTGGTATAGCTGAGTCCGAAACCGAAGGGCCAGAGGGGTTCTCCGGTGAAATAGCGGTAGGTGCGGCCGGCCATATCGTAGTTTTCGAAGGGCGGGAGCTGGTCTACCGACTTGTACCAGGTGACGGGGAGTCTTCCGGCGGGGTTGTAGTCGCCGAGCAGAACGTCGGCCACGGCGTTCCCGCCCTGTTGTCCGGGGTACCCGGCGGTGAGGATGGCGTCGGCGGTTTCGGCGGCCAGGTTAGCTGAGAGGGCGCTTCCGTTGAGTAGGACCACCACCACCGGTTTGCCGGTGGCGGACACGGCTTTAAGGAGGGCTTCCTGGGTTTCCGGGAGGTTGAGATGGGTGCGGTCACCCCCGTCAAAACCATCGACTTTCACGGGCATTTCCTCCCCTTCGAGGCGGGGTGACAATCCGAGCACCAGCACAGTGAGGTCGGCCTGTCGGGCCAGCTCCACGGCATTCTGCTGCAACCGGTCGTCGGGCATCGCCCACAGAAGCCGTGCATCGCCATCGCCATGCCAGTTTTTGTACTCATAGACGAACTTATATTTCTTTCCGGCTTCGAGGCGGACCGGCTTTTCAAGGTGGTAGCCGTGGTGGTCAGAGTTATGGACGAAGAGTTTCTCCCCTTCGAGCCACACCTCCAGTCCGGGCATGCCCCAGCTTGCCAGGTGGTAGGTGCCTGTCACCGGGGGGGCCATGTAGCCGGTCCAGCGGATGCTGAAGTCGTCGTCGGGAAGTTCCGGCGCCGGGGATCCCGATTCCCAGTAAAAATCGATGCGGTCGTCGGTGCGGATGAATGCCGGTTTTCCTTCGAGGCGGGCGTTGGGAAAATATTCGCCAGTGACGCCCTGTTTGCCGTCGGACGTCATCAGATAACAGGAAGGGATGGGCTCCAGGTTATGGATGCCGTCGGCCAGGTGGCTTCCCGGGGCGTAGAGGATTTTCACGCGGGGTTCAAGGCGGTTCCGGAGGCCAGCCAGAATGGTCACCGGCGCCTTGGGAATGCCGTTGTAGTTTCCGAGAAGGGCATCCACATTGTCGGCATTGGGACCCAGGACGGCGATGGTTTTGACATCGCGGGAAAGCGGGAGAATGCTGTTTTCGTTTTTCAGGAGGACAATGCTCTTAAGGGCTGCCTCCCGGGCCAGGGTGTTGTGTTTGTCGGAGGCGTTGGCCGCAAAGGGAATCTGTGCCCAGGCCACCTTTTCTTCAGGGTCGAACATGCCCAGGCGGAAGCGGGCCGTGAACAGCCTGCGTACGGCCGTATCGATGGCACTTTCGGCGATCAGTCCCCGCTTCACCGCTTCTCCCAGTACTGAGAAGGAGACGCCACAATTGACATCGGTACCCGTTTTCACGGCCACTGCAGAGGCTTCGGCCGCATCTTTGGAATAGTTCTGGAAGGTATAGAAGTCGCTGATGGCCCAGCAGTCTGAGACGATATAGCCCTCGAAGCCCCACTCCTTCCGGAGGATATTGTAGAGATAGGGATTGGCGCAGGCGGGGTGGTCGCGAAGCTGGTTGTAGGCGCACATCACCGACCAGACATTGCCCTCCATGACGAGCTTCCGGAAGGCCGGCAAGTAGGTCTCAAAGAGGTCGCGGTCGCCGATGCGGGCGTTGAATTCATGGCGGATGGGCTCGGGACCCGAGTGGACGGCATAGTGCTTGGCCGTGGCCACAGACTTGAGGTATACGGGATCGTCACCCTGGAGGCCTTTGACGAACTGAAGTCCCATCTCCCCGGTGAGGTAAGGATCCTCGCCATAGGTTTCATGTCCCCTGCCCCATCGGGGGTCGCGGAAGATGTTAATGTTGGGGGACCAGAAGGTGAGTCCCTGGTAGATACCCCGTTTGTTGCGGCGGAGCATCTCGTGGTGTTTGGCGCGTGCCTCGTCGGAGATGGCCGTGGCCACCCGGAACATCAGGTCACGGTCCCAGGAGCCGGCGATGGTGATCGACTGGGGGAAGACGGTGGCATAGCCTGCGCGGGCCACCCCATGGAGGGCTTCGTTCCACCAGTTATAGGCCGGCACGCCCAGACGGGGAATAGCTGGCGCCGTGTGGAGCATCTGGCTGATTTTCTCCTCCAGGGTCATCTCCGATACCAGCAGGTCGACCCGCTGTTCCACGGGGAGGTTCGGATCCTGGTACATGAATTTCGGGGCGGACTGGGCAAAGGTGCGGGTGGCCGGCCATAGCAGCAGCAGGGTGAGCAGCAAGGCAACCGGAGGTATGGTTATCCTTTGGACGATCATTCTTTGGGTGGTCATCCTTTGGGTGGTCATCCTTTGGGCGGCAACAAGCCGGTCGGGCACCGGATGGGTGGGCACCGGATGGGTGGCCATCGGCAAACAAAGGCGGTTTTTCGTCATCGGGCAGAAAAATGTATTTATACTGGTCGTTTCCGGGGTAAAAATATAACATATCGATGGAATATCCTCCGGGGAGGACGATAACTCATTACTTCCCAGAAAGCCAGTCCGGCCGCCATAGGTGACCCTGTAGCCAATAGGGGTTGGAAAAGCCAGGGAAGGCACCCGGGAAGAGGCACACTGTGAAGGGGTAAGTCAGGAAAGGGCACCCAGGGAAGAGGCACATTGTGAAGGGGGTAAGTCAGGATGGGGCACACAGGACAGGAGCTGACAGGAAGGCCGCAACCAGTAAGGCCACAACCAAAGAGAGGCACACGGTTAAGGGCTGTGAATAAGGGATCAGTCCGGGAATGGAATCAGTCATGGAAGAGGCATACTGTGAAGGGGGTAAGTCAGGAAAGGGCACACAAGGAAGAGGCACACCGTGAAGAGGTAAGTCAGGAAGGGGCACAAAGGACAGGAGCTGACAGGAAGGGCGTAAACAGAAAGTGCGCATCCAGTAAGGGCGCAAACAGAAAGGGGGTACACGGGAAGGGGCTGTGAGTAAGGGATCGGACCGGGAAAAGAAATAGTCAGGGAAGAGGCACAAGGAAGAGGCACACTGTGAAGGGGCAAGTCAGGAAAGGGCACCCAGGACAGGAGCTGACAGGACAGGAGCTGACAGGAAGGGCGTAAACAGAACGGGGTACCCAGGCGGGGATCACCAGGAGGGGTTGGCGGGGTTGCGTTCGCTCTGCCAGATTTCCATGTCGCGGATATCGTGGCCGTCGATGGTGAAGCGCAGGGCGGTGCGCACCTTGTGGAACCCTTTGCTGCCGGCGGCTCCCGGGTTGAGGTGGAGGAGTTCCAGTTTCTTGTCGTAGATCACCTTCAGGATATGGGAGTGGCCACAGATAAAGAGATGCGGGGGGCGGGTGTGGAGTTCTGCACGTACCTGCGGGTCGTAATGGCCGGGGTAGCCCCCGATGTGGGTGATCCAGACGTCGCGCTCTTCGCACAGGAAGCGCTGATGCCGGGGATAGCGCACCCTGATCTCCTGACCGTCGATGTTCCCGAAGACCGCCCGGAGGGGTTTAAAGGCTTCCAGGCGTTCAGCGGTGGCCAGGTCCCCGATGTCGCCGGCATGCCAGATTTCATCGCATTTCCCGAAAAAGGCAAAAAGGCCTTCCGGAAGGTCGCCGTGGGTGTCAGAAAGCAGGCCGATGTGTTTCATTATCAAAGCAACTGGAGGCGTTTACATGAATACGCCGTAATGGAGCATGGATATTTAAGGTAAAGAGGACAAAATAAGTTAATTTCGCAATACATTTAAACGACACAATTCAGAGACCATGAAGCAACTGGTACTTGTCAGGCACGCCAAGGCTGTTCAGTACGATTATGAGAATGATTTCAGCCGGGAGCTGACGCCGCGCGGACTGGAAGATGCGGTGAAGGTGAGTATACACCTCCGGGAGCAAGGGATTGTTCCGCGGCTGATCATTTCGAGTCCGGCCGTCAGGGCCCTGCAAACGGCGGAGATTTTCGCCGGCACCTTCAGTTATCCGCTGAAGAAAATCAGGAAGGAGCATGATCTGTACCACGGGTATACGACAGGTGATTTTCTGAAGCTGCTCCGGACCACCCCCGATGAGGAGGATGTGGTTTATGTGTTCGGGCACAATCCGAATTTTGAGAATTACGCCTGGAACATCTGCCGGTCTTTTTCGGGCGAACTGCCGACCTGTTCGGCGGTGGTCATAGATTTGCCCATTGAGCGCTGGGCGCAGCTTGAAGCGCGGACCGGAACCCTGGTGATGCAGGTGAACCCCAAATCGTTGCCGCGGTGAATCTCTTTTATCTGCCCGGAATGGACGGGCGCGGGAGTGCGGATCAGGGGAGGCCAGCCGGGAACACGGGATCAGGCGGACGAAAGGAGACGGGGCTTTTTTCCGGTGGAAAAGAGGAGATTCCGGAGGAGAAAAAAAAGGGTTCTCCGGAAGCAGAACCGGGTGAAGTGGCTGAAGCGGTGCAGCTGGAGGTGACGCTAGGCCCTGAGGAGTCGCTGCATGCGGTGAAGGTATTGCGGCTCAGGGAGGGAGATCGCGTGGTGGTGGTGGATGGTCGTGGAGGCTGGTATGAAGGGGAGATTGCGGGGGTTCATCCGAAGCATTGCCGTGTGGTGCTGGACCGGCTGGTGCGGGACCATGGGCGGCGCCCCTACGGGTTGCATGTGGCCATGGCGCCCACCAAGAACGGAGAGCGCACCGACTGGTTTCTGGAGAAGGCCACCGAGATCGGGCTGGATGCTTTTACGCCGCTGATCTGCAGGCACAGTGAGCGGCGGCAGACCAACCCCGGACGGCTGGAAAAGGTGGCCGTGGCCGCGATGAAGCAGTCGCTGAAAGCGCGGCTTCCGGAGATCGCGGGCGATACTCCCTTTGAAAAGCTGCTGGAGGAGCCCTTTGAGGGCGGGAAGTTCATTGCCCACTGTTACCCGGGCGAAAAGCCTCATCTGAAGGAGCTGGTGACCCGGGGCGACAAGGTGCTGGTGCTCATCGGTCCGGAAGGCGATTTCTCGCATGAGGAGGTGGAGATGGCCCTGGCCGCAGGATTCAGGGAGGTGTCGCTGGGCAGGTCGCGCCTGCGCACCGAAACAGCCGCCCTGGTGGCCTGCCATACCGTGGCCCTGGTCAATGAATAAATGGAAGGATGTGGAGTGTGAAATATGTGCCATGAGGGATTTGTGCCGTGTGCATGAAGTACTATCTGGATAATGTGCCGTGTGGAATTAGTGCCGTGTGAAATATATGCTGTGAGAAATAGAGGGACATGGGTGGGAACAGATCGTGTGGGAATCGTAATTTAGCCGTCTATGCGGAATAGGATAGTGGTCTTTTTAGTGGTGATGTTTGCCCTGGGGGTGGGCGGACCGGGAGCGCGCGGACAGTCGACGTCGGTAAAGCTGGCACTGTTGAAGTACGGGGGTGGCGGGGACTGGTACGGGGACCCCACGGCGCTGACCAACCTGATTGCCTTCTGCAACCGGGAACTGGGCTCTTCCATACACCCCGAATATGCTACCGTGGAGGTGGGCAGTGCCGAGATCTTCAACTATCCCTTTGTGCATCTGACGGGGCATGGCAATGTGGTTTTCTCCGACAGCGACGCACGTAACCTCCGGATGTACCTCGAGGCGGGAGGATTTCTGCACATCGACGACAACTACGGACTGGACAGCTACATCCGCAGGGAGATGAAAAAGGTGTTCCCGGAGAAGGATTTTCAGGAGCTGCCCCCCTCCCACCCGCTTTTCAGCCAGAAGTTCACCTTTCCCGACGGGCTGCCCAAGATCCATGAACATGACAACAAGCGGCCGCAAGCCTTCGGGTTGTTTGAAGGCAACAGGCTGATCTGCCTCTACACCTTCGAAAGCGACCTGGGTGATGGATGGGAGGATCCCGACGTCCACAAGGACCCTGAGGAAGCACGCCTGAAAGCCCTCAGGATGGGCGCCAACATCATCGCCTATGTCTTCCGGCAATAAACTTATCTTCATCTGTTTAAAATATTAAGATGCAATGGTACATTCTGTGAAACACATGTAATACCCATGTGGTTATTTTTGCCGATATTGTTTTTTTTCAGCTGCGGCAAAGAATTGCTTCGCAATTTCATCGCGGTTGGTGGAAAAATGATGCATGGATATTTCATTAGTATGATTATTAGTTAATGACTTGCTCTTCAGTTATATATCGAAGTGAAGCTGGTTTAAGTGCTTCACGCCCATGGAAGTCGCATGGAGCAACTATTCATGTCCTTTTGTGGTCGGAGCACCATGCGACTTTCAATCTATTACATATTATTATTTAAGATTCAAGACTTAAGACTTAAGATTAATAGGATATTCAATTATGGAACAACAACGTTCAGCGTTTCAAGGCGTAAGGATGCCGGCCGAGTGGGAGGAACAGGAGGCGGTGATGCTGACCTGGCCGCATGAGGGGACGGATTGGGCAGGGATGCTCGGGGAGGTGGAGAAGTGTTATGTGGCGATAGCGCGGGAGATATTAAAGCGGGAGTCTTTGCTGGTGGTCTGCCGGAGCCGTGAGGCCACGGAGCGCCATTTCACCGCGGAGGAGCGTGCGGGGATCCGCTTTTATGAGGTTCCCTCGAACGACACATGGGCGCGCGACCACGGTCCGATTGCCACCCTCAGGGAGGGGAAAAGGGTGGTCAACGACTTCACCTTCAATGGCTGGGGGAATAAGTTCCATGCCGGACTCGACAACATGATCAACGCGAGCCTTTACAGGCTGGGGGCTTTCAGTGAAGAGGCCGAATACCGGGGGTATCCCGAGTTTGTCCTGGAAGGAGGAAGCATTGAGAGCGACGGGCGGGGAACCATCCTGACCACCGCCGAATGCCTCCTCAATCCCAACCGGAACCATCATCTTGACCAGCGGGGAATTGAAGAGAGGCTCACCCGGATGCTGGGGGCAGAGCGGGTGTTGTGGCTGCACCACGGATATCTGGAGGGTGACGATACCGACAGTCATATTGACACGCTGGCGCGGTTTTGTGACGAGACGACCATTTGTTACGTGAAGTGTGACGACCCTGCCGATGTCCACTATGCAGATCTGCAAAAGATGGAGGAGGAGTTAAGGCAGTTCAGGACGGCGGGGGGTGCGCCCTACCGGCTGGTGGCCCTGCCCATGTCCGACCCTGTGTACAGCAGCGAAGGACGCAGGATGTCAGCCACCTACGCCAATTTTCTCCTCGTGAACGGGGCGGTGCTGGTGCCCCTGTACGGCCGCCCGACCGATGAAAAAGCCCTGTGCGTGTTCCGTGAAATTTTCCCTGGCCGCGAGATAACAGGAGTGGATTGTTTACCGTTAATTGAACAAAACGGCTCTTTGCATTGTATTACCATGCAAATCCCCAAAGGATTTTTGAGATGAGCAATAAAAGATTGACCATAGGGATTGTCCAGCAGCGGAACGGTTCCGGAGTGGAAGAGAACATGGAGCGGCTGGAGGAGAAGATCCTGGGGTTGGCCCGTGAGGGGGCGCAACTGGTGGTGTTGCCCGAGCTGCACAACTCCTTGTATTTCTGTCAGACCGAATCGGTGGATCAGTTTGATCTGGCGGAGCCGATTCCGGGGCCGTCGACCCTTTTTTACGGAGAACTTGCGCGCCGTGCGGGGGTGGTCCTGGTCACCTCGCTCTTTGAGCGGCGGGCACCGGGCCTGTACCACAATACGGCGGTGGTTTTTGACAGCGACGGCACGATGGCCGGCAAATACCGGAAGATGCACATTCCCGACGACCCGGCCTATTACGAGAAGTTTTATTTCACACCCGGGGATCTGGGATTTGAGCCCATTTCCACGTCGGTGGGCAAGCTGGGGGTGCTGGTCTGCTGGGACCAGTGGTACCCCGAGGCGGCGCGGCTGATGGCCCTGGCGGGTGCCGAGCTGCTCATCTACCCCACCGCCATCGGTTGGGAGAGCAGCGACACCCCGGAGGAGAAGGCGCGCCAGCTCGACGCCTGGAGAACCGTTCAGCGGGGTCATGCCGTGGCCAACGGACTTCACGTGGTCACCGTTAACCGCACCGGCCATGAAGCCGACCCATCGGGACAAACCAATGGGATCACCTTCTGGGGACACAGTTTTGTATGCGGTCCGCAGGGAGAGATGCTCCTGGAGGCTTCGGCGGAAAAAGAAGAAACCCTGGTGGCGGAAATTGACCTCCAGAGGAGTGAGAATGTACGGCGCTGGTGGCCGTTCCTCCGCGACAGAAGGATCGAATACTACCAGGATATTGTTCAAAGGTACAGAGATTTAAAATAGATCTTTTCAAGCATTTAGTTAGTTAAATTATACGAAAATGAAGAAGCTATTATTGGTCATGGTACTGGCGTTATGGGTGGTGGCAACCGCCGATGCGCAGGATTACAGGACGGGGATTGGCTTCCGGGGAGGTCCCTCCTTTGGGGTGACGGCCAAGCATTTTTTCACGCCTGACCAGGCCGGGGAAGTCCTGCTTTTGTCGAGGTGGGGAGGATTTCATGTCACCGGACTGTATCAGTTTCACGCCAGCGGCCTTCTGGTCAACGGATTGCACTATTATTACGGGGCGGGGGCCCATTACGGCTCCTTCCCGGGTGAGACGGGCCGGAAATTCTATTCCAATCCCGACAAGAATTACACGGTGGTCGGACTGGACGGAATTTTGGGGATCGAGTATAACTTCAGCAATTTCCCCTTCAACGTGAGCCTGGACTGGAAACCCGACATCAATTTCAGCGGCGGAAAGATGTTCTGGCCCGACGAATTGGCCCTTTCCATCCGCTATGTGTGGGGGATGCGGTAAACCTGGGTCACCACCCCAGCCAAAGAAATCGGCCGACGTTATAACAACTAATAAGGTATTTTTATGTATATTTGTTCGAACAAGTTCATATTTTAAATTCTCACAGCTATGAAAAAACTGTTTTTTACCTTTATTCTGCTTGCAGCCTTTACGGTAGCCCGGGCACAGAGTCCCATCGGCGTCGGAGAATCCCAGTTGAATGCAGGCCTGGGTTTATCCTCTTGGGGATTACCGGTTTACATCGGTCTGGATTATGGTGTTCATCAGGACATCACCGTAGGTGGGGAATTGTCGTATCGGTCATACAGTGACAAGATCGGAGGCACGAAATGGAAGCACTCCATTATCGGGATTTCAGGAAACGGCAACTATCATTTCAACAGGGTACTGAATATACCTTCGCCGTGGGATTTCTATGCGGGTCTCAACCTTGGATTTTACGTCTGGAGTTCCCCCAATGACTATGTGGGGAGTCATTCTTCCGGACTGGGTCTGGGAGGTCAGATTGGCGGGAGGTACTATTTCTCGGATAATTTCGGGGTCAACCTGGAGTTTGGCGGGGGCAACGCCTTTGGAGGCGGTAAAGTGGGGATTACCCTGAAGTTGTAATTCCGGATGAAAGCTGCAGGCGGTTTCAGTCAGAAACGCCGGTAGCCCAAAAGAGATTCCCCGCGTGGAACTGCGAATGAAGCGGTATTCACGCGGGGAATCCTATTTTTTGCAGGCCTTTATTCTCCGGAATAGAAACGGATGGCCTTGCGGATGGCTTCCCGGCAAACCGGGCAGAAGGTGTGGAGGGTATTGCTTTTCATGAGGCAGTCCTGCATGGGGCTGAACATTCCTTTGGCCATGTATCCGCCTCCTTCGAAGGCACCCACAACCTGGGCGTATTGGGGTTCCCTCGGGGTGGGCATCGGTGTGGAGGCACCGACCATGTGTTTCCACTTGGAGTCAAAATCGACCAGGGTGCTGATATTGGGTTCCCACGGTTCGATGGCCGGGTTATAGTAGTTTTCGTAGGCTACCTCCGAGTTGTAATACTCGTCTCCCAGTCCGGCCAGTCCGTGTCCCAGTTCGTGCACCAGCACCTTGGGGGTAAGGGGGTGGTCGGTGGTGCAGACCGTGAGGAAGTTGTAGAATCCTCCCCCGCCGTAGCGGGTGGTGTTGACCAGGACGATGATGTGGTCGCCGGGCACGCCTGCCGTGGCGTCGTAGATGGAGCGCATGTCGCTGGTTGTCAGGTAGCGGTCCACGTCAAAGGTGTAAAAGGTGGCGTTGAAGGCCGTCTGGCGGTAGATATGTTCTCCGGGCACGTCGGTGCCGCTTTCCCGGGAGGCTGCAAACACAGCATGGACGTTGAATTTCTCCTTTTCCGAGGAGTAGGGTTCCACGGCGAAGATGGCCTCGCTCATGCGCCGGGCGTCGGCGAAGAATTTGTCTCTTTCCTGCGGGGTATATCCTTCGGCCAGGAAAAGGAGGTCGACATGGGTGGCAGGGTCGCCATGGGAAAGGATCTCCTGCCGGTCGGGGAAAACCGCCGGTTTTTCGGCGGGCACCTGCGCGGCGGGAGTCTCAGCCGGCTCCCGGGCGGAGGGAGATTCAGCCGGCACCGGCGTAGCGGGGAGAGCCGGTTCCGTTCCAGAGGTGACGGCCATATTTCCGTGGATGAAATAGTTTCCGGGGTCGATTTCCGTTTCGAAGACCGGAATGAAAACCCCGTCGTAGTTGCGGTATTCGAAGGCCAGCTTCACCTTTTGCTTCGGAAAGGGAAAGAAGACGGCGTGGTAGTATGCCCTGTCGAGGGTACGTGCTTCGGCGGTGGACTGCCACTCCTGGAAAAGGGTGCAGAAGCCCCTGCTGAAGAGCACCTTTCCGGAGGCGGGATCTGAGACCAGGTAGCGGTAGGTTCCCAAACCGGATTCATCGGTGAGGTGGGTCCTGGGGCCTGCCCACAAGGGTTCGCGGATCATCTGCATGGGATAGACTTTCATCTCCCGGTGATTTCCGGCCAGAATGAAATCGTATCGCAGTTGTTCCCCCGTGAACCAGAGGTCATACGCTTCGCCGGCCGGGGAGGAGAAGCCGCTGAAAAGGAGGATCAGCAGGCCAAAAAGCGGGAAAATACGGTTCATTTGATTAATTTTGCAGGTAAAAATAGTCATAACCCGATAATTATGATACAGGAACTCTACATATTGCTCTTGGGATTGCTCCGGAAGGTGCCCTTTCTGGAGCCTGTGGCCAAGCCGCTGACGGCGTTGGCGGTGATCGTGGGCATATTGTTGCTGGCCAAGGTAGCGCATGTGGTTACGAAATACATCATGAGCCACTGGGTGATGCGGCTGGTTTCGCGGACGCGCACCGAGTGGGATGATATTCTGGCCAGGAACAAGGTATTCAACGGCATATCGCATCTGGTGCCGCTGTTCATCATCACCAGCAGCTGTTATTTTGCCACGCCGGAACTGGAGCGTCCCCTGTCGGAGCTGGAGCCTGCCCTGGCTGCGCAGCTGTCGGCCGACTACTACTTCTCGCTGGGGCCCTTTCTGATGAAGCTGGCGCGGCTTTATTTCGTATTCACCTTCGTATACATCATCACCACGGCCCTGAATGCGGCCAATGCCATATATCAGACCACGCCCTACAGCATACACCGGCCCATCAAGGGGTACATCCAGCTGGTGCAGATTATGGTTTACTTCCTGGCAGCCATTGTGGCCATTGCCATTCTTATCGGCAAGGATCCCACGGTGCTGATAGCCGGACTGGGAGCGTTGGCGGCGGTGCTGATGCTGGTTTTCAAGGATACGATCCTGGGGTTTGTGGCCTCCATCCAGTTGTCGGCCAATGAGATGGTAAAAATCGGGGACTGGATTGACATGCCCTCGCACCGTGCCGACGGCACCGTGGCAGACATCACGCTGACCACCGTCAAGGTGCAGAACTGGGACCGCACGATCACCACCATCCCCACCTACTCGCTGGTGTCGGAGTCGTTCATCAACTGGAAAGGGATGGAGGAGTCGCAGGGGCGACGTATCAAGCGTTCGATCTTCATCGACATGTATTCGATCCGTTTCTGTACCCCGGAAATGCTTGAGCATTTCAAGAAGTTCGAAGTCATCAGGGATTATGTGACCAACATGCAGCAGGAAATCGAGAAATACAACAAAAAGAAGAACATCAGCGAGGAGGATGTGCTGACGGGCCGGAGGCAGACCAACATCGGGGTATTCCGGAAATATCTGGAGCTTCACCTGAAACACAATCCGCGCATCAACGCCAGTATGACCTTTATCATCAGGCAGCTGCAGCCCACGGAGAAGGGGTTGCCCATGGAGATCTACGCTTTCAGCAAGGAGAAGGAGTGGGCCAGATATGAGGCGTTGCAGAACGACATTTTCGACCAGATCTTTGCCGTGATACCCGAGTTCGGGCTGAAGATCTTCCAGTCGCCCGCCGGCAATGACATGCGTACAGCCTTCCAGCAGACGCAGCAGGCCGCATGGGGTTTTGTAGATCCTGCGGGGCCGCCACCGGCAGACTTGCCCGGCGGATCTGCCCGGCCGGGCACAGGCTCTTTCAGATTATAAGAAATGCTATGTTTTTCAGCATTCACGCTTATAAAATAGAGTATTTCATTAAATTTGCAAATTAATCTGAAAGTTTAACCTACTAATTGCAGAATAGCATGCAAAGCGATGATTTGATCGAATCGGTACCCGAAATAGATGCTCTGGATGAGAAGATACTGAAGCTGATAACCCGGAATGCGCGGATTCCCTTTCTGGAGGTTGCGCGGGAGTGCGGGGTTTCCGGGGCGGCCATTCACCAGCGGGTGCAGCGGCTCCTCAACATTGGGGTGGTATCGGGGAGTGAGTTTGTGGTCAATCCCACGAAACTGGGATACAACACCTGTGCCTACATGGGGGTGATCCTGGAGAAGGCCACCGAACACCGCAAGGTGGTGGAGCATTTGGAGAAGATTCCCGAGATCGTGGAATGTCATTACATTACGGGGCAGTACGCCATTTTCCTGAAGGTTCAGACCAAGACCAACAAACACCTGAAAAAGCTGATTGACGAGAAGATCCAACCCATTGAAGGGATTTCCCGCACGGAGACCTTCATCTCACTGGAGCAGGAGTTCAAGCGGCAGGTTCCGGTGAAGTAACCAAATCCTCAGACCATGACACTAAGAAACCATCTTGACGAGGTTGACCTGAAGATCCTGGAGATCATCAGCAAGAATGCCCGTATTCCTTTCAAGGATGTGGCCGGGGAGGTCGGAATTTCGAGGGCTGCTGTTCACCAGCGGGTGAACCGGATGGTTGAGCTGGAGGTGATCACCGGCTCGGGCTATTATGTCAACCCGAAAAAAATCGACTACCGCACCTGCACCTATATCGGCATTTTCCTTGACAAGGGGGGAATCTACGCCGATGTGGCCGAGAGGCTGAGGGAGATCCCCGAGGTGGTGGAATGCCATTACACCACCGGGCAGTATGGGATCTTTGTGAAGGTGTATGCCAAGGACAACGAACACCTCAAGAGCCTGCTGAGCGACCAGATCCAGAAAATTCAGGGCATCTCCAGTACCGAAACCATCATTTCACTCGAAGAGACTTTCCGGAGGACGCTGCCGGTCTACCCGTGACAACAATCTTAAGTCTTAAGTCTTGAGTCTTGAATGTGGGAGTCTGGAATCTTGAGTCTAGAATCTTGAATGTGGGAGTTTGGAGTCGGGAATCTGGAATCTGGAGTCTTGAATGTGGGAATCTTGAGTCTTGAATGTGGGAATCTGGAATCTGGAGTCTGGAATCTTGAATCTGGAATCTTGAATGTGGGAGTCTTGAGTCTGGAATGTGGGAGTCTTAAGTCTTAAGTCTTGAATCTTAAATCTTAAGTCTGGAGTCGGGAATCCGAAATCTGGAATCATGGATGTCAGGGGGTGCGCTGGCGGAGGGCTTCATAGACCATCAGGGAGGCGGCGACGGAGACATTGAGGGATCCGATTTGTCCCAGGATGGGGATTCTGACCAGTTCATCGGCTTTACGCAGCAGTGCAGGGGAGATGCCGGTATCTTCGGCGCCCATGATGATGGCCAGTGGTCCTGACATTTCCGCACGGGTATAGAGGGTATTTCCCTTTTCAGTGGCGGCCACGATTTTTACTCCCGATTCGCGCAGGAAGTCGCAAGCTGTGGCCAGGCTGGCCGTCCGGCACACCGGCACGAGGTTAAGGGCACCCGCCGAGGTTTTCATGGCGTCATCCCCCACCCTGGCGGCTCCCTTTTCAGGGATCACCACCGCGTGTACGCCGGCGCATTCGGCCGAGCGGACGATGGCCCCGAAATTACGCACATCGGTGACCTGGTCCAGGATCAGGATCAGTGGCGTGGCACCCCGCTCCCATATTTCCGGGAGAATATCCTCAAGGCGATAGAAGTCAACGGCCGCCATCATGGCGATCACCCCCTGGTGGTTTTTCCGGGTGATGCGGTCCATTTTCTCCTGCGGAACATACTGGAAGGCAATCCCGAATTCTTTGATGAGCTGATAGAGCTCTCCGAAGAGTTCGTTGCTCAGGCCGTTGCGGATCAGCACCTTATCGATGGTGCGCCCTGCGCGGATGGCCTCGATGACCGTGCGCGTGCCGAAAATGAAGTCGTCGCTTGTGCGTCTCTGTTCCATATCAAATCATTCTGTTATAAAGCAATATCAAAGGGTTCCCCATTTGGGCGGCTCAGCGATCCGCTAAGGTTCCGCCCATCACCACTGCTTTTTGGATTGCCATTTTTCCAGTTCCGTATGTTCTTCCTCCCATTGGGTGAGGGTATCGGCAAGCTGTTGTTTAATTTTCTCATAATTAAGGAACACCTCTTCGGAGGTGATCCTGGAAGAGTCGGCCAGCAGGTTGTCCATGTCGGCGATGTCTGCTTCCAGTTGGGCGATTTTCTCTTCAATGGCAGCGATGTTCTTCTCGCAGCGGGAGATGGCCCGGTTGACCTCTTTTCTCTCATTGAATGAGAGTTCCTGCCGGGGCACTCCCCCACCGGAAGTTCCGGTGGAGCCACTTCCTGAATTTCTGACACCCTGAGCGTATCCGGGGAAGCCGGAACCGTTACCCGGGAGGTAGCCTGTTTTGATTCCGGGGGAGCCGGAACCGTTACCCTGGAGGTGGCCTGTTTTCATTCCGGAGGAGCCGGAACCGTTACCCGGGAGTTCGGACTGCCTGTTACCGGAGGAATTACCCGAACCGTTTTCGCCGGGGGGGATTCCGCCGGAAGAGAGGGTACCGCCGGCAGGGGTGCCGGGCCCACTCCCGGGACCTGAAGATTCGCCGCTTTTGCGGAGTTCGAGTTCGCGCAGGGATTCCATTTTTTTCCTCCGGAGGAAGTCATAGATTCCGCCCAGGTGCTGTTTGACCTTCCGGTGGCGGAACTCGTACACGCAGGTCACCAGTCCGTCGAGGAATTCGCGGTCGTGGGAGACCACCAGGACGGTGCCGTCGTAGGCGGCCAGGGCCTTTTTGAGGAGTTCCTTTGAGCGCATGTCGAGGTGGTTGGTGGGCTCGTCGAGGACCAGCAGGTTAACGGGTTCGAGGAGGAGGCGGACCATGGCCAGGCGGGAGCGTTCGCCTCCCGAGAGGACGGCCACCTTTTTGTCGACGTCTTCGCCGGGGAAGAGGAAAGCCCCCAGGAGGTCGCGGATTTTGGTGCGGATTTCGCCCACGGCCACCCGGTCGATGGTCTCGAGGACCGTCAGGGAGGTGTCGAGGCGTTCGGCCTGGTTCTGGGCGAAATAACCTACTTTGACGTTATGGCCGGTGCGGGCTGAGCCGTCGTAGGGGATTTCTCCCAGGATGATGCGGGCCAGGGTAGTTTTCCCCTCACCGTTGCGGCCCACGAAGGCCACCTTCTCACCTCTTTCAACGGTGAGGTCGATGTCGTCGAGGACCAGGTGGCTGCCATAGCGCTTGGTGACCGACCGGCATTCGATGACCACCTGTCCGGAGCGTGGTGCCGGCGCGAAGCGGATGTTAAGGGATGCGTCGTCTTCGGGCTCGATCTCGATGCGGTCGATGCGGTCGAGGGCTTTCATGCGTGACTGGACCTGCACCGCCTTGGTGGCCTTGTAGCGGAAGCGCTCGATGAACCGTTCGGTATCCCCGATCATTTTCTGCTGGTTGCGGTAAGCGGCCAGTTGCTGTTCCCGCTGGTCGGCCTTCCATTTCACGAAGGCCGTATAGTTCATCTTCTGGTCGGAGATGCGTCCGAGGGAGATCTCGATGGTCCTGTTGGTCACATTATCGAGGAAAGCCCGGTCGTGGGAGACCAGAACGACGGCCCCGCGGTAGTTGCTGAGGAAATCCTCGAGCCACTGGATCGACTCGATATCGAGGTGGTTGGTGGGCTCGTCGAGGAGGAAAACGTCGGGTTTACGCAGGAGGAGTTTGGCCAGTTCGATGCGCATGCGCCATCCGCCGCTGAATTCCGACGTATTCCGGCCGAAGTCGCTCCGCTCGAATCCCAGTCCGGTGAGGGTCTGTTCCAGTTCCGCCTCGTAGTTGTCGCCACCCAGGATGCGGTAGTGTTCTTCTTTATCGTGGACGCTCTCGAGGAGGCGGAGGTAATCGGTGCTGTGATAGTCGGTACGGTGGGCGATCTGGTGGTGGAGATCGTTGATCTCCCGTTTGAGCCGGAGCAGGGGTTCGAAGGCCAGGCGGGCTTCTTCCCGCACATTCCGGGTGTCGGTGACGTTCATCACCTGCGGGAGGTAGCCGATGGTCAGCTCCTTGGGCATGGAGACCTTTCCGGAGGAAGGCTGGTCGATGCCGGCGATGATTTTCAGGAGGGTGGTCTTGCCGGCGCCGTTCTTGCCGGTAAGGCCAATGCGGTCACGGGGATTGATCAGAAAACTGATCTCCCTGAAAAGCTCAAAACCCCCGAAATGGAGTGCTAATTTATCAACAGAAATCATCGGGGCGGATTAATTTCCAGAAGGGTCGGCCTGTTTGGATTCAGGATTTCTGGTCTCAGGAGGCTGGGTATTTGTGGTTCCTGAGGGGTTCTTTTTCGTGGGACTCTTGCGTGCGGCGGGTTTACGGCCGGCAGGTTTCTTTTCTGCTGTTTTCCGGGCAGCCGGGGCCTTTTCAGCCTGATTCCGGGAGGGAGGATTCTTCACTTCAGCAGGCTGACTGGCGGGCTGGCCCGATGGCTGCCTGACCACCTGCCGGGTAGCAGTCCTGGCGGGGGCATCCTTCCGGGTATCGGCGACCGGCTCGGGAATCATCTTCCTGATCCGGATGTAAATGAGTCTGACGTTGGATTTTTCCTTTTTGCGTTCATCGATCTCGAAATGCTTGGTCAGCGATTTAAGCATGGGTGTCAGCTTGGAATACCCATAGTTACGGGGGTCGAATTCCGGCTTTTTCTTGTTGATGAGATTGCCCACATCGCCCAGGAAAGCCCATCCGTCCTCATCGGCCAGGTCGTTGATCGTCGAGGAGATCAGGTTAATGGTCTCCCTGTCGACACTCTGGAGCGATTTGCGGACCGGCTTGAAGCTGCCGCCTTTCACTTCTCCGGGCGTCTCCTCCTCTTCCTGTGCACTGAGAATTTCAAGGAAGATGAACTTGTCGCAGGCGGTGATAAAGGGGTTGGGGGTTTTCTTCTCCCCGATGCCGATCACCTTCATCCCTGATTCACGCAGCCTGATGGCCAGACGGGTGAAGTCGCTGTCGCTCGATACGATGCAGAAGCCATTGACCTTTTCAGAGTAAAGGAGGTCCATGGCGTCGATGATCATCGCCGAGTCGGAGGAGTTCTTGCCTGAAGTATAGCTGTATTGCTGAATGGGGGTAATGGCATTTTCGAGGAGGACATTCTTCCAGCCGGTGATCTGGGGCTTGGTCCAGTCGCCGTATATCCTTTTGGTGGTCGGCACGCCGTACTTGGTGATTTCTTCCAGCATGGCCTTTACGTGGTGTGAGGGAACATTCTCGGCATCGATCAGGACGGCCAGTTTGAGTTCCTTGTTTTCATCTGTCATATGTGAGACTATAATGGTGCAAAGGTAAGGCTTTTGCGCAGGGTACAAGCAATATTTCGTACATTTGCCCTAATTATGAAAAAGCCTTTCAAGCTGATTTTTCGTAAATAATAAAAAATGATTACAGCGATGATATTGATCAACACCGAGCGGGGGAAAGTGAACCTGGCCGGTGCACAGATTGCCTCCATTGAGGGGGTGCAGGAGGTATGGTCAGTGAGTGGCCGGTACGACCTGGTGGCTATCATCAGGATCAGACATATCGACGATCTGGCCAGGATTGCCACCGAGAAACTGGCGACGGTCGATGGCATCACCCATACCGAGTCGATGGTGGCCTTCAAAAAAATCTCTCCGGCAGATCTTGCGGGCATGCTCGACCTGGGAAGCTAAACATTCGGGAATCTGGAATCTGGAATCTTGAATGTGGAAATCTTGAATCTGGAGTCTGGAATGTGGGAATCTGGAATCTTGAATCTTAAGTCTTAAGTCTTAAGTCTTGAATCTTGAATGTGGGAATCTTGAATCGGGAGTCGGGAATCGGGAGTCGGGAGTCGGGAATCTGGAATCGGGAGTCGGGAATCTGGAATCTTGAATCTTAAGTCTTAAGTCTTAAGTCTTGAATGAAGGAGTCAGGAATCTTGAATATTAGAAAATCGGAATAATAGAGTAATAAAAAAATTAGAATACAGGTATGGCTGACGACAAGCAGATTATTTTTTCGATGTACAAGGTAAGCAAGACTTACCCGCCCAATAAAACGGTTATTAAGGACATCTCCCTCTCCTTCTTCCTGGGGGCCAAGATTGGCATCATCGGGTTGAACGGGAGTGGCAAGTCGACGCTGTTGCGTATCATTGCCGGTCAGGACAAGTCCTTCAATGGTGAGCTGGTCTTCTCTCCGGGCTATACCGTCGAGCTGCTGGATCAGGACCCCCATCTCGACGAGACAAAAACCGTAAAGGAGGTGGTCCAGGAGGGTGTGCAGGAGGTCGTGGACATCCTGAAGGCCTATGAGGATATCAACCTGCAGTTTGGTCTTCCGGAGGTGTATGAAGATCCGGAGAAGATGGACAAGCTGATGGCCGAGCAGGAGCGTCTGCAGGAGCAAATCGATCAGCACGACGCCTGGAACCTGGACAGCCGGTTGGAAAGGGCGATGGATGCACTACAGTGCCCTCCTGATGATCAGCCGGTCAGGGAACTTTCCGGAGGGGAAAGACGCAGGGTAGCCCTTTGCCGGCTGCTGTTAAAGGAACCCGATGTGCTGTTGCTCGACGAGCCCACCAACCACCTCGATGCCGAGAGCATTCTCTGGCTGGAACAGCACCTCCAGCAGTATAAAGGGACGGTGATCTGCATCACCCACGACCGTTATTTCCTCGACAACGTGGCGGGGTGGATTCTGGAGCTGGACCGTGGGCAGGGGATTCCCTGGAAGGGGAATTACACTTCATGGCTGGAACAGAAGTCGAAGCGGCTGGAGCTGGAGGAGAAGGGGGTGTCGAAGCGGCGGAAGACCCTGGAGCGGGAGCTGGAGTGGGTGCGCATGTCGCCCAAGGCGCGGCAGGCCAAGTCGAAAGCGCGTTTGTCGGCCTATGACCGGCTGCTCAACGAAGATGTGAAGCAGAAGGAGGAGAAGCTGGAGATTTATATTCCCAACGGCCCCCGGCTCGGTGACAAGGTGATCGAAATGCACGGCGTGGCCAAAGGGTACGGCGACCGGGAGCTGTTCCAGGATCTCGACTTTGCGCTGCCGCCAAACGGCATCATCGGGGTGATCGGTCCGAACGGGGCCGGCAAGACGACCCTTTTCCGGCTGATCATGGGCCAGGAAACGGCCGATGCCGGGAGCATCAGCATCGGAGAGACTGTCAGGCTGAGTTATGTGGACCAGACGCACAAGGCCATTGACCCCGAGAAGTCGGTATTCGAGGTCATTTCGGGCGGACTGGAGAGCATGCAGCTGGGAGGGCGGCTGGTGAATTCGCGGGCGTATGTAGCGCGGTTCAACTTCTCAGGATCGGACCAGGAGAAGAAGTGCGGGGTACTTTCGGGCGGGGAACGCAACCGGCTGCATCTGGCGCTGGCGTTGAAGGCCGAGGGGAATGTCCTGCTGCTCGACGAACCCACCAACGATATAGACGTCAACACGTTACGGGCCCTGGAGGAGGGTCTGGAGAGTTTCGCCGGCTGTGCGGTGGTCATCAGCCATGACCGCTGGTTCCTAGACCGCATCGCCACCCATATCCTGGCCTTTGAGGGCGATGCCCATGTGCACTTCTTCGAGGGGTCCTTCTCGGATTACGAGGAGAACCGCAGGCGCCGCCTGGGAGACGACACCCCGAAGCGTTTCAAGTACAAGAAGTTGGTCAAATAATATCAGAATATTCTTCTATACCCGAAAATCTTCATTTTGATCAGGGAATATTCTTCCATACCCGAAAATTTGTATCTTTAATAAAATATTCTGTACTACAACTGTGGAAGAAACTGTAGATATCAAAGCTCTGAAGCTTGATCTTGTAAAAAAGATCATCCAAACAGAAAAACCATCACTTCTTCTGGAAATTGAGAAGATTTTCTCAAGTGAAAAGCCCAAAGACTGGTGGGATGAACTGCCTAAAGAGGTAAAGGAGTCCATAATGGAGGGACTTGATGACATCAAGAATGGGAATGTTTACTCCCATGAACAAGTCATAAATGAAGCCCGGCAGAAATACGGTTTTTAGCCATGGAAGTCATTTGGTCCGCCAAAGCACGAATCACCTATTTTAATGTAATTGACTATCTTTCCAGGAATTGGACCATAAAAGAAATTAAACAGTTCGAACTTAGGACTCAAATAATCATCGATACAATAAAAAAGTACCCAAAGATTTTTCCGCAATCTATAGCACACGGTCATATCAGAAGAGCCGTC
Source organism: Bacteroidales bacterium (assembly GCA_012729335.1). GTDB lineage: Bacteria > Bacteroidota > Bacteroidia > Bacteroidales > Prolixibacteraceae > UBA1413. The sequence continues at coordinate 33,870 of JAAYDJ010000015.1, forward strand.
ATAGATAAAAATAACTCCTTATTCTATAAGATTGAGTTACAGAATAAAAAGATATATATAATTAACTTCTTCGATAATAGACAAAATCCTAGTTACTCTAAGTATTAAAGAGATAGGAGATAGGAGCTATGACCTGATAATAGTAAAAAGGTCATTTTGTTATTGTCCGGCCATGATGATCAGGATGATGCCGGCGACAAAGAGGAGGAACATCAGGGCGAGCATGCGGTTGGTGCTTTTAGGAGCGTTTTTGAACTCCTTCCAGATGAAAACACCCCAGAGGGCAGCCACCAGGGTAGCGCCCTGTCCGAGTCCATAGGAAATGGCTGCACCCGCTTTTCCGGCGGCGATCAGGTTAAGGGAATTTCCGATGCCCCAGATGATACCACCGAGAACGCCCACCAAGTGAATCGGGAATTTTCCGGAGAACCAGGCTTTATAACCCGTTGGTTCGCCGCTGATGGGCTTCTTCATGAGGATGGAGTTGAAGAGGAAGTTACTGATAAAGACCCCCAGGGCGAAAATAACCGTAGCAGTATAGGGGGTCATTTTCCCCTGCGCAGGGGAGACGAAATTGTCGAGATCCATGGAGGCGGCCACAAAACGGTAGAACATCGACATGAGAACGCCCGAAATGATGGCGATCATGATGCCTTTGGTGGTCACCTTCATGTTGCCTGCGGAAGCTTTCCGGTAGGCCAGGGCATTGAGGATGATGGCCAGGGTGATCAGGCCGACGCCCAGGAAGAGGAAGAGAGGGTCGCCTTTCTGGGACCCCAGGTAGTTGATGATGACCCCCAGCACCAGTGCCAGTCCGACCCCCACAGGGAAGGCCACCGACATGCCGGCGATGGCAATGGCTGCCGAGAGGAGAATATTGGAGGCATTGAAGATGATCCCGCCCAGGAAGGCACTTCCGATATTTCCGGCATCGGCCTGCCGGAGGTCGGCCAGAAAGCTGCGGCCTCCTTCGCCAAAACTACCGAGGGTAAAGGCAAAGATCAGGGAGAGCAAAAGGACCCCGATGACGTAGTCCCAGTAAAACAATTCGTAGCGCCAGGTTTTGCCGGCCAGTTTCTGGGTATTTCCCCAGGAACCCCAGCAGAGCATGGTGATGAAGCAGAAAAGGATGGCGAGGGCATAGCTGTTTACGATGAACATAATATTTGATTTTTTGGGTTATTAATCCGGTTACAATTTACTAGTTATTATCACTAGTGTCCACTAAAAATTAAAGCACAATTGAACGCTTCCATTTTCTGCAATATCATCCATTGGTTCCGCTCGGTCAAAGAGTTCTCTGATCGGAGTTTTGTCAAAAAGCGACATGCTCAGG
>JAAYDJ010000016.1 GCA_012729335.1 Bacteroidales bacterium
CTGGCAGTAGGAGGAGACATCATTCAGAATGCACTGGCAATATGATGAGACATCACTCAGGGTGATCAGGCAGTCGGATTTAACTTAAAATATAGAATATTCAGCAATGGCATTGATCAATGAGCATTACCAGAAGCTGGCTGCGGGATATCTGTTTCCCGAGATAGGCCGGCGCGTGAGGGAATATGAGCAGGCGCATCCCGGGAAACCGGTGATCAGGATGGGGATCGGTGATGTGACACAGCCGCTGTCGCCGTCGGTGATCAGGGCTTTCCACGAGGGGGTAGACGAGATGGCTTCAGCGGCGACCTTCAGGGGTTACGGGCCCGAGCAGGGATATGGATTTCTGCGGGAAGCCATCGCAGAAAGGTCGTTTCGCAGCCGTGGCGCCGACATCTCTGCGGAAGAGATTTTCGTTTCCGACGGGTCGAAATGCGACACCGGAAACATTCAGGAGATTTTTGGCAGGGATAGTAAAATTGCCATCTGTGATCCGGTCTATCCGGTATATGCCGATACCACGGTGATGGCGGGCAAAACCGGACCTGTGGGCGACAACGGCTACTACCAGGGGATCATTTATCTTCCCTGTACGGCTGAGAACAACTTCATCCCCGGCTTGCCGCAGGAAGTCCCCGACCTGATCTTTCTCTGTTACCCCAACAATCCCACAGGCACGGTGGCCACACGGGAGGAGCTGAAGAAGTGGGTCGACTATGCCCGTGAACACAAAAGCATTATTCTCTTTGATGCGGCTTATGAAGCCTTTATCAGGAACGGGGAGATTCCCCACTCCATCTTTGAGATTGAAGGAGCCAGAGAGGTGGCCATTGAATTCAGGAGCCTCTCCAAGACAGCAGGTTTCACGGGCACCCGTCTGGCATATACGGTGATTCCGGAGGAGCTGATGGCTTATGACCGGCAGGGTCAGGCCGTGCAGGTCAAAAAGCTGTGGAACCGGCGCCATACCACCAAATTCAACGGGGTCTCCTACCCTGTCCAGAAAGCGGCGGCAGCCGTCTTCACCGAAGAAGGCCAGCGGGAGGTACAGGCCACCATTGACTATTACATGGAAAATGCCGCCCTGATCAGGAAGAACCTCGAAGCCTGCGGATACACCGTATACGGGGGCGAGAACGCCCCCTACATCTGGGTCAGAACCCGCAACGGCATGAAGTCATGGGACTTTTTTGACCTGTTGCTGGAAAGGGCCAGCGTAGTGGGCACACCTGGATCGGGATTCGGTCCTTCCGGAGAAGGTTACTTCCGTTTTTCGGCTTTCGCCGCCCGTGAAAACGTATTGGAGGCCATGGCCCGCATCCGGGATCTCTGATCACCGGCCCGCAGAAACCCGGGTTTCAGGGGGATTAAACGGCAAGGCCGGGCTGAAAAGCCCGGCCTTGCTTTGTAATCATCCTTCCCCATCCTTTCCGGAGTGGAAAAATGGACCCTTAACCATGCGTTTAAGCGGTTTTCAGGATATCCCAGACAAAAGCCCTGATGCCCACTTCGGTGTTGATTTCATCAATTTTGCGTACAATCGCGAGAATCTCATCCACTTTGTCATCCTCCACCACGGCCATGGTGGCGGAATTCATTTCGGGCCAGGTGTGGGTACCCATCCTGGGTTCCCCGTCGACACTCCCCCGGCCGTTCACCTGTGACCACCAGGTAAAACCCCTGATGCTCAGCTTGTCAAACATATACTCCACCCTTTCGGTGTTGGCCTGGTTAAATACAATAAATACTGCTTTCATTACATTGCTTTTAATCCATGAAGTGATATTGTTTCCGCAGTTTCTCCACTTTGTTCCGTTCGCCGCGACGGGCAAAGACGCCATACATCACGGGCACGATGACCATGGTGACGATGGTGGAGAATACCAGACCTCCGATGACGGTAATTCCCATGGGCCTCCAAAGTTCGGAGCCTTCGCCGCTGCTCAGCGCCAGGGGGAGCATCCCCAGGATGGTAGTGGCGGCAGTCATCAGCACGGGGCGTAGCCTTGACTTCCCGGCCATGGCAATGGCTTCGTAGAGTTCATAGCCCCGGTCGCGCATCAGGTTGGTGAAGTCAATCAGCACGATCCCGTTCTTGACCACGATACCGATCAGCAGCACCGCCCCCAGTCCGGCCACCAGCGACAGGGTGGTTCCTGTGAGGAACAGGGCCAGAATAACCCCCGTGAAGGCAAAGGGAATCGAAAACATAATGACGAAGGGCATCGTAAAGGATTCAAACTGGGACGCCATCACGATGAAGACCAGGATAAGGCTGACCACCATGAGCATGGCCAGATCCATAAAGGACTCCTGCTGGTCTTCGTAGGTTCCCCCCACGTTGACCATCACCTCCTGCGGAACGGGGATGTCGGCGATGGCGGCCTTGATATTTTCGGCCAGGGTACCCAGCGGCACCTTGTCGGGAGAGGCCGACACGGTCACCAGCCGCTCCTTCTGCTTGTGCTGGATGCTCGGCGGCCCCCAGTACTCCTTCACCTCCCCGATCTCTTTGAGCCGGATGGTTTTTCCGGCCGGCGTCATCAGGGTCAGCTGCTCCAGGTCGGTGACCGAATTGCGGTACTCCTCAGCCAGACGCACCCTGATGTCATACTCATCGCCCTCCTCTTTATACTGGGAGGCGATCATGCCGCTCACCCGGTTGCGGATATAGGTCGACACCATGGCCGTGTTGAGGCCGTGCAGGGCCATCTTTTCCCGGTCAAGGACGATCTGCAGTTCGGGCTTGTCCTTTTTGCGGCTGATCACCACATCCTTGGCCCCCGGAAGATCCTGAAGCCTGGATTTCACCGCTTCGGCAAGGGAGTTGGTGGTATTGAAGTCATACCCATAGATTTCCACGTCAACGGTCGCCGCTCCCCCCATCATGTTGTTGGAGGTAGTGAAGATGGCGGTGACAATCTCGGGAATCCCCTCAAAATCGGCCCGCATGGCATCGGTGATCTCCCACACACTGCGCTGCCGCTCTTCCACATCGGTCAGACGGATCATCAGGTTGATGATGTTGGAACCTGTCGTCTGAAACAGGGAGAACATTCCCCCTTCATCGTCTGACCCGGAAGAGGAGGAAAGGATAACCACCTCGGGATATTTCTCGTTGATGATCTGCTCAAGACGGCGGGTGGTTTTGATGGTCTCTTCGACCCGGGTGCCGGTTTCCAGTTCGATGGCCACGCTGATGCTGCTCTCATCTGATTCGGGCATGTAGTCGGTACCGATAAACCGCAGCAACAGGAAAGAGGAAAAGAAGACGGCCAGGGCCGTAAGGATGGTGAATCTTTTATGGAGGAGGACCCAGCGGAGGGTTTTCTCATAGAAGTTGTCGAGCCAGTCGAGGGCCGGTTTAAAGGTGCGGTCCCAGCTCAGGCGGCTGTGGTTTACGCTGACAGGCCTGTTACGCAGGAGCTTGGCCGACAGCATGGGGGTGAGTGAAATGGCGGCCAGCGTCGAGGTGACGATGGTGATGGTGACGATCCACCCCAGCTGGTTGAACATGACGCCGGTCATCCCCCCCACCAGGGTCAGGGGCAGAAACACCGCCACAATGACCAGGGTAGTGATGATCACCGCCAGCCACACCTCATTGGTGGCATAAATAGCCGCCTCCCGCGGTGAAGCCCCCCGCTCAATGTGGCGGGTGATGTTCTCCAGAACCACAATGGCGTCGTCAACCACCATCCCGATGGCGATGGAGAGCGAAGTGAGCGAAATCACATTGATGGAATTCCCCGTGGCAAAAAGATAGATGAAGGCCATGATCAGCGAAATGGGGATGGTCAGCACAATGATAAAGGTAGCCCTCCACCGGCCCAGAAAAACCAGGATGACCAGGATCACAAAGACAAAGGCCCACATCAGGGTTTCAGAAAGGTTGTTGATCGACCCCTTAATAAACTTGGAGGTGTCCATGATCTGTTCAAGCTGGATGTCGGGAGGAAGATCCCCCTTCAGTTTTTCAATCGAAGCATTGATTTCGCGGGTCACCTTCACGGTGTTGGCGCCCGATTGTTTCATGGCAAAGATGCGCAGACCCTGTTCACCGTTGACGCGTTCTTCCAGGGAGATATCGCGGAGCGAGTCACGCACGGTGGCCACATCGGTCAACAGGATGGACTTGCCGTTATAGGCCCCCAGGACCAGTGAACGCAGTTTTTCGCTGCCACCGAGTTCACCCTGGATACGCAACTGGTAATCGGTCTTGCCCATCTTGACATTTCCCGAGGGCATGTTGAGGTTCTCGGCAGCAATGAGGTTACCGATCTGCTCGACGGTCAGGTTGTAGGCTTCGAGTTTCCTTGGGTCGGCATCGACGTAGATCACCCTGTTGGGAGCCCCCATCATTCCCACCGAGCCCAGTCCTTCAATCCGGTTCAAAGGATTGATGATCTTCTCCTCGATGAGTTTTTCGATACCGGGGTAACTCTCCCTGGCCGTGACCGCGTACACCAGGATCGGCATCATGTTGGTGTTGAACTTGAAGATCGTGGGCCGGTCACACCCTTCCGGCAGGTAATCATAAATACGGTCGGTGACATCCCGGATGTCGTTGTTGGCTTCATCGAGGTTGGTTCCCCACTCAAACTCCACGTTGATGATCGACAGGTTGTCGTAAGAGGTGGAGGTGATCTCCTTGAGGCCATCGACCGAATTGAGGGATTCCTCGAGCTGCTTGGTGACGTTGGTTTCGATATCGGCCGCGTTGGCGCCCGCGTAGGTGGTCATCACCGATATAAACGGGGGCTCCAGCTCCGGATAGAGGTCCACCGGAATATTGATCAGCGAATAGATCCCGGCCACAATGATGGCCATAAAGATCATCAGCGTGGTGATCGGCTTGTTTACGGATGTTTTATATATACTCATACTGGATTCGGGTTAAGGGAGAACTCCCTGGTTCATTCTGAAACGACTTCTACGGCGACTCCCTCCAGGAGGCGGGACTGGCCGCTGACGATCACCCTGTCACCGGGCTGGAGCTGGTCGGAGATCACCTCGACCATATCGTCGTAACGGGCGCCGATGGAAACGGGAATTCTTTTGGCTTTGCCCTCTTTCTCAATGAAGAGGTACCTTTCGTTGGAACCCTGCATTTTCAGGACGGCCAGGGCCGGAAGGACGATAGCGTCGACCTCCTGCAGGTCAAAGGAGACGCGGGCAAACATCCCCGGGCGGAGAATCCCCTCGCCATTGGCCAGGACCACCTCCACGCTGAAGGTGCGTGACGACGGATCAATGGTGGGATAGATGCGTACCACCTTTCCGGCGAAGACCCGGTCGGGGTAGATATCACTGCGCACAGCGGCATCCATGCCGTTTTTAATCTGGGGGAAATACTTTTCCGACACCGGGACGATGATCTTGAGCCGGTCGATCTGGACCAGGGAGAGGATGGCCGCTTTACCTACCGCAGCCACCGGGGCACCGGAATACATTTCTCCCGGTTCAAAATATTTCCCGGAAATGATACCGCTGAAGGGAGCCTTCAGCCGGGTGTTCTCAGTGAGAAATTCCACGTTGGATCGGGCAATGTCATACTGGGCCCTGATCTGATCGTACTGCTGGCGGGCAATGCTACCCACCTTCTGCAGGGTGTCGAGGCGTTCATAGTCGAGTCCAAGGGTTTTCATCTGGATCTCAGCCTGATGAAGCTGGGTACGGTCCATCTGCACCAATACGGTACCCCGTGCCACACGGCTCCCCTCTTCCACATAAATGGCTTCAATGCGCCCCGGAGAGGCCGGCGCCAGGTGAACCTCTTCATACCCCTGAAGGGTGGCTGTATATTCAACGCTATGGGCGATCTTGCGGGTTTCCAGGCTCATCACCCTGACCTTCTCAATCTTGGGTTGAACGGCGCTCCCCGCTGCCGTACTCTTTTCTTCCTTTCCGCCCGAACAGGCGAACAGAATGGCCAGCACCAGGGCTGACATCACAATTGTAATCCGCTTCATGATATTGTTCGTTAATGATTATTTCAGATTTCCGTAAAGGGTGTCGAGATCGACCCGGGCTTGCAGCAACTGGTATACCGACGAAAGATAATCGGTCTCGGCCCTGACATAATTGTTGTCGGCGGTCACCAGTTCCAGTCCCGAGATGAGCCCCTGTTCGAATTTCAGCTGCAGACTGTGGTAGACCCTGCGGGCCACCTCCAGGTTTTTGACCTGGTTAAGGTAGGTTTCGCCGGCATTTTTCAGGTTGAACTGAAGTTGCCGCTCCTGCACGCTCAGCTGGTCGGCGAGCAGGGCCCGCGTATTGTGCATGGTTTCCAGGTCGACCCGGGCTTGTCTGACCCGCGCCATCCGCTGGCCCCCCGAAAAAATGGGAATGCTCAGGTTCAACCCGATCATGTTCTTGGGCGACATGTCAAAGTCGGGCTTGAGGATCTTCTCGGTCCGCGAGTAAAAGCTGGTCAGTGTCGGTAAAAAAGCCGCATATTCCATTTTGATCTGCTTCTGGGTCATCTTCTCCTGGAGGGTCATCAGCCGGAAGTCGGGATTCATGTCGACCGAGAATTCTCCCGGGGCGGTCCCGTTCAGGGCCGTCAGGGCCTGGTTGAGGTTCCCCTTCAGATCAAAGGCCTGCCCCGGTTCCAGGCCAAGCAGCAAACGCATCATATTACGGGCCATCTCCAGCTGACGCTCTGTGCTGTGGACAGAACTCTCCAATGCCGCAATCTGCACCTCCAGCTGGTCCAGGTCGGTTCTTTCCATCATCCCCACCCTGACCACGGCCTCGGTCTTGCGGTACACTTCCCTGAGATTAGCCACATTCTTATTGAGAAGCTCCAGTAGCTCCCCCGACATGAGCACCAGATGATAACCACTCATCACCTGCGAGAGAATCTCCTGCTCGCTCTTTTCATAGCTGGCCTCGGTGAGAGTCTGGCCCAGTTTGGCCAGTTCGATGCCTACAAAATAGGGACCGCTGAAAAGAAGCTGCCCTACCTGCAGGTTAAAATTGCTGGTGGGCTTGATGGGGATTTCGGTCGGAGGAGCGTCCTCCATAAAACGGATGGACAGCTTGGCCCCCATGGCATTCGAATAATCCAGCGCCGAAGAGACCTGCGGCAGTCCCGCAGCAATAGCCTCCTTCAGCTGATACTGGGCCTTGTCAATGGCCATGGCCGAATTTTTCAGCGTCTTGTTGTACTGGATGGCCTGCTGTTTGGCCCCCTCCAGGTCAAAAACCAGATTCTCCTGCGCCATGCCTGTCCATACGCCAAACATCAGCGCGGCTACCATACTTAATCGTCTCAATCTCATATCATTTTCTGTTAACTGTTCACAAACGCTCAATCATGATGATGGAAGGACCACGCCCCGGGCTGGTACTGATCCAGCAGCTCCACCCCCCTGACCGTGCACAACCCCCGGAAAAAGGGCAGGAAAATGTTGACAATCGCCTCCTCCCGCGTCAACTTCAAATTCTTCAGGGCTTCACTCGTGTGAAATAGAATGACCAGCTCCATCATGAAGGTGTCGACCACATCAATTTTAAGCTCTTCCCTGAAGATCCCTTCCCGCTTACCCCGTTCCAGAAGATTATACACCACCGAAAACTCCCTGCATTTCTCCCGGTTGCTGTAATAGGAAATGTTCAGCCTGACAAAGAAACGCTTCAGGTCATCAAAAATGATGGGATTCGACGTGACCATTTGTCTGTGCTGTATCTCCGTAATTACAAAAATCGCCTCTATAACATTGGGCGATTCCGCAGCTACCTCTAAAAGATACTTGTTGTTCTCCTTAATCATGTAATCGAATGCCGCCAGCATCAGGGTTTCCTTGTCCCCGAAATACTCGTAGATCGTTCTTTTGGAGACCCCCAGGTCAGCGGCGATCATGTCCATCGTCAGGGCTTTCATGCCCATCATCCTGAACAATTCCCCTGTGCGGGCCAATATTTTATCCTTTGTTTCCATCGTAAACCGTGATACAAAACTAGAAAACTAATTTGGTTTTATAGTTTTGTATCCCTGATGTGAGATGGGGAATTAACATTAAGGTCATACAGGGGTATAATGAGAGAGGGCTGCCCCAGGGCAACCCTCTCTGTTCATGGATTATTCAAGACCTGCTGTTGTAGGGCAGGTTTCTGTGACCGGGCCAGCTCCCTTTAACCGGGAGATCCACTCCGGTGCCTGTGACTATTTTCCGAATTCCATGGAGGCCAACCGTTTATAATAGTTGTATCTCCATTTGGCGTTTTCTTCTGCGGCGGCGAAGAGTTCTTCAGCCACTTCGGGGAAGGATTTCTTGAGGGAGGTATACCTCACCTCGCCGTTGAGGAAGGCCTGGAATTTCGACCAGTCGGGTTCCTTGGAGTCGAGCTGGAAGGGGTTCTTACCTTCGGCTTCAAGCAGGGGGTTATAGCGGAAGAGGCTCCAGTATCCGGCTTCTACGGCCCGTTTCATCTCTTCGTTTGATTTGCCCATGCTGTTACGTAATCCGTGGTTGATACAGGGCGAGTAGGCGATGATCAGGGAGGGACCGGGGTAGCTTTCGGCTTCCTTGACGGCATTAAGGAACTGTGACTGGTTGGCGCCGATGGCCACCTGAGCTACGTAGACATATCCGTAGGAGAGCATCATGGCTCCGAGGTCTTTTTTGCGCACGCGTTTGCCTGCGGCGGCAAACTTGGCCACGGCCCCCACAGGGGTAGATTTGGACGACTGTCCGCCCGTATTGGAGTAAACCTCCGTATCGAGGACCAGCACGTTGATATCCTGACCGCTGGCCATGACATGGTCGAGACCGCCATAACCGATATCGTAGGCCCATCCGTCGCCTCCGAAGACCCAGATCGATTTTTTCACCAGGTATTGTTTCAGGTCCAGGATATCGCGGGCATACTGTCCCTCTCTGCCCTGGAGGGCGGCCACGACTTGTGCCGAGCTGACCACCGACGCATCGGCCAGATGGCGTGTGTCAAGCCAGCTGCGGAAGGCTTCCTTCTCTTCTTCTGAGATGCCGTTCTGCAGTTCGGCCGCCATGATGGCGGCAATGCGGTCACGCTGGGCATTGACGCCTTCGGCCATCCCGAAGCCATATTCGGCGTTGTCTTCAAAGAGGGAATTGGCCCAGGCCGGACCGTGACCCGAATCCTTGTGTTTCGTGTAGGGCGTGGCAGGCGCCGATCCTCCGTAAATGGAGGAGCACCCGGTGGCGTTGGCCACCATCATCCGCTCACCAAAGAGCTGGGTGACCAGCTTGATGTGGGGGGTCTCCCCGCAACCGGCACAGGCTCCCGAGAATTCAAAGAGCGGCTGCGCAAACTGCGTGTTCTTCACCAACTTCGACTTCTCCACCACATTCTCCTTCAGGGAAACCTTGCCCACCATGTAATCCCAGTGGGGAATCTCTCCACGCTGACTTTCCAGGGGCTCCATGACCAGCGCCTTCTCCTTCGAGGGACAGATGTCGGCGCAGTTGCCGCATCCCGTACAATCAAGCACGCTCACCTGGATCCGGAAGTGAAGGTCGCCGAAAGTCTTCGACGGCGTAGCCTGTTTGGTCACCATGGTCTCAGGTTTGGCAGCCACCTCTTCCGGACTGAGCAGGAAGGGACGGATGGCGGCATGGGGACAAACATAGGCGCACTGGTTACACTGGATACAGTTGTCGGCATTCCACTCGGGAACCGTCACCGCAATACCACGCTTCTCATAGGCGGCCGTCCCGGGCAGGAAAGTCCCGTCTTCATATCCCACAAAGGTCGACACCGGCAGATCATCTCCCTTCTGGGCATTGATCACATCAACAAATTCGGAAATGTACTTCGGGCGCAGGGTAAGGTCACCATCTTCCTTCTCCACCACGATCTGTTTCCATTCGGCAGGCACTTCCACCTTGATGACGTTGCTCCCGCCGGCATCGATGGCATCATAATTCATTTTCACCACCTGCTCGCCCTTCTTGCCGTAAGTCTTGAGAATCGCCTTTTTCATCTCTTCCACGGCCATCTCAAACGGAATGACATTGGTAATGCGGAAGAAAGCCGACTGCATGATGGTATTGGTGCGGTTCCCCAGCCCCAGGTCCACGCCCAGCTGGGTCCCGTTGATGATGTAGAATTTAATTTCGTTCTCGGCCAGGTATCTCTTCATGTGGTTGGGCAGACGGTCCCTGGTCTCCTCGGGGCTCCATATCGAGTTGAGCAGGAAAGAGCCCCCCTTCTTCAATCCCTTGAGGACATCGTAAAGATGGATATAGGCCGGGACGTGGCAGGCCACAAAATCGGGCATGGTCACCAGATAGGTCGATCTGATCGGCTTTTCACCAAAACGGAGGTGCGAACAGGTGAAGCCTCCCGATTTCTTGGAGTCGTACTGGAAGTACCCCTGGCAATACTTGTTGGTCGATTCGCCGATGATTTTAATGGAGTTCTTATTGGCGCCCACAGTACCATCGGACCCCAGTCCGTAAAACTTGGCCTGGTAGGTGCCGGAGGGTGAGAGGTCGACTTCAGGTTTCACGGGCAGCGACTTAAAGGTGACGTCGTCAACGATGCCGATGGTGAAGTCGTTTTTGGGTTCGGCGAGTTCAAGGTTTTCATAGACCGAGAGGATCTGGGCAGCGGTGGTATCCTTGGAGCCCAGTCCATAACGGCCGCCCACGATCAGTGGCGTACGGCCGGTGCCGTAAAAGAGAGACTTGATGTCATGGTAAAGGGGCTCCCCTTCGGCACCCGGTTCCTTGGCCCTGTCGAGCACGGCAATCCTTTTCACGGAATCAGGCAGCACGTTGTAGAGATACTTCGGGGAGAAGGGACGGAAAAGATGGACGGCGATCAGGCCCACCTTCTTGCCCTGGCTCAACAGGTGGTCAATGGTTTCCCTGATGGTCTCGGTCACCGAGCCCATGGCCACGATAATATTTTCGGCATCAGGGGCCCCATAGTAAGTGAAAGGATGGTACTCCCTGCCGGTAAGCTTGTTGATCTCCTGCATGTACATTTCCACGATGTCGGGGACGGCATCGTAGAAGCGGTTGGAGGCTTCCTTGGCCTGGAAGAAGATGTCGGGGTTCTGTGCCGAGCCGCGGGTCACAGGATGCTCGGGGTTGAGGGCCCGCTCCCTGAAAGCCCTGAGGGCTTCCATGTCCACCAGCTGAAGCATCTCCTCGGTGGTGATGACCTCCACTTTCTGGATTTCGTGGGAAGTGCGGAATCCGTCGAAGAAAGAGACAAAGGGAACCCTTGACTTAAGGGTGGCCAGATGGGAAACCCCGGCCAGGTCCATCTCTTCCTGTACAGATCCGGCGGCCAGCATGGCAAAACCGGTCTGCCGTGCAGCATAGATGTCGCTGTGGTCCCCGAAGATACTCAGGGCATGGCCTGCCAGGGCCCGGGCACTCACGTGAAACACCGTGGGCAGCAGCTCACCGGCAATCTTATACATATTGGGGATCATCAGCAGCAGCCCCTGAGAGGCCGTATAGGTGGAGGTCAGGGCTCCCGACTGCAGGGCGCCGTGGACGGCTCCCGCCGCTCCCCCCTCACTTTGCATCTCCGCCAGCCTCACCGGCCGACCGAACATGTTTTTTCTTCCGTTGGCCGCCCACTCGTCCACATATTCGGCCATCGTCGACGATGGCGTAATGGGATAAATGCAGGCCACCTCACTGAACATGTAACTGATATGCGCAGCGGCATAATTACCATCACATGTGATGAACTTTTTTTGTTTTGCCATAACTGATTCAGATTATTTGGTTTTTATTCATTTTTTAAATCACTTCAGTACAAAAAGCCGAACAACCAGAGGGGGATCCGGTGGCCTTCCCCGGTTTCGATCATATCGGCGGCGGCGTACCCTCCCCCGGAGGCTTCTGTTTTGCGGCCACCCACGGCAAAGGCGTGCTCCCCGTCGACCAGGAATCCCCCGGCAGGGGAAGCCTGAAGCCGGTGGCGGGCCCCCACCTGGTTGCAGAAAAAGGTCTGCCGCAGGTTGGCCTGGTCGGCACTCTCCGGGGCAATGGCATGCAGAATATTGGTATCGTACATGAAAATCCGCAGCGGCTTGCGCGCCGGACCTTCGTCCCCGTTGTGATAGAGGAGCCTGATGAGCCGGGCATTCCGCAGGTAGTTGAGGTAATTCATGACCGTGGCCCTTGAGGTACCGATGGCCGAGGCCAGTTTGCTCACATTGGGAGCCAGGGGCGACTCCGCAGCCACCAGGTACAGGAGTTTCCGCATCCGGGGAAGATACTTCAGCTCCATCTGGTTAATATATGGAATGTCTATCTCCAAAGCCAGGTTGATGTTCTTCAGCAACTTGTCGGAATAGAAATCGCCGTCGCCGGTGAAATAGGGGTAAAAACCCGTGCGCAGATATTCGGCGAAATATGCCAGGGGTTTGACCGCCGAGGTAATCTCGCGGGCTCTCTCCACATGCCCGCTGAGAATCTCCCCGAAGGTGAGCGGCTCAAAATGGCTTCCCGTCTGAATGTTGAGATATTCCCTGAAGGAGAGCCCTTCGAGGTGGTACAGGCTGACGATGCCGTGAAGGTCGGGATTTTCATCAGACACGCGCAAGACAGGAGAGGCCGTGAAGACAATCTTCAACCCCGGAATTTCATGGTAACACTGCCGAAGCTCCTCCGACCACCCGGGGTATTTGTTGACCTGATCGAGAAAGAGCACCCGACCACCCAACTTCGAAAACTCATCGGCAAAGGAAAAAAGCCGCCGGCGCGTGAAGTAAAAATTGTTGAGATTGACGTACATCACCGACCGGTCGTTTCCATGGGTGGCCCTGATGTGGTCGAGCAGAAAAGCGGTCTTCCCCACCCCCCTGAACCCCTTGATGCAAATCAGACGCTCCTCCCAGTTGATCCGCTCGGCCAGCCGGCGCGGAAAATGGGGACGACCCGATTCCAGCAATGAGATATGATGTTTTATCAGTGTGTCCACTCCCGTTCCTTAGGATGACAAAAATAGCAGATAAAACCAGATTTTGCAATCCGAAGATTACAAAATTGCGTTTCATCTGCTATTTATAATTAGTAAAAATAAGCTTTGCCGGGAGGGTCAGAAGGGGGTCACTCGGCGTTCATGGAGATCAGGAACTCTTCGATGGATTTGGTTTTCATGAGGCGGTCTTTCATGAAATCCATTGCTTCCAGCGAGTTCATGCCGCCGAGGTAATTGCGCAGGATCCAGATCTTGTCGAGGATGTACCTTGACATGAGGAGGTCTTCGCGGCGGGTGCTGGAGGCAGGGATGTCGACCGACGGGTAGATCCGTTTGTTGGAAAGTTTGCGGTCGAGCTGGAGTTCCATGTTGCCGGTGCCTTTGAATTCCTCGAAGATGACCTCGTCCATTTTGGAGCCGGTTTCGGTCAGTGCGGTGGCCAGGATGGTCAGGGACCCGCCTTCTTCGATGTTACGGGCTGCTCCGAAGAAACGTTTGGGTTTATGGAGGGCGTTGGCGTCGACGCCGCCGGAGAGGACCTTTCCCGAGGCAGGCTGCACGGTGTTGTAGGCGCGGGCCAGACGGGTGATGGAGTCGAGCAGGATGACCACGTCATGGCCGCACTCCACCAGTCTTTTTGCTTTTTCCAGCACCATGCCGGCGACCCGCACATGCCGGTCGGCAGGTTCGTCAAAGGTCGAGGAAATCACCTCGGCGTTGACACTGCGGGCCATGTCAGTAACCTCCTCAGGCCGCTCATCTATGAGCAGGACTATCATATATACTTCGGGATGGTTGGCGGCAATGGCATTGGCAATCTCCTTGAGAAGCACGGTCTTCCCCGTCTTGGGCTGCGCCACGATGAGCCCGCGCTGCCCCTTGCCGATCGGGGCAAACATGTCGACAATACGGGTCGAGATGTTGTCGTGCCCGTTGCCGGTGAGCTCGAATTTCTCATTGGGGAAAAGGGGCGTGAGATGCTCAAAGGGAACCCGGTCACGGATATATTCGGGCGACCGGCCGTTGATCTCTATCACCTTGATCAGGGGAAAATACTTCTCACCCTCCTTCGGGGGCCTGATGGTCCCCCGGATGGTATCCCCGGTTTTCAGACCAAAAAGCTTGATCTGCGACTGTGAAACGTAGATATCATCGGGCGAGTTGAGGTAATTGAAGTCGGCCGAACGTAGAAAACCATACCCTTCAGGCATGATTTCCAACACCCCCGTGTTGGCCACGATTCCGTCAAACTCAAAATTCTTGTCGATCTGTTGTTTCTCGGGCTGCTTTTCGGCTTGCTTTTCGGTTTGTTTGAAATTGCGCTGCTGTTCTTTTTTCTGCTGCCAGTCGGGCTGGCGGAACTTGCGCTGAAATGTGCCCTGCTGTGCGGGAGCCTCCCCTTTTTCCACCGTCTCCGGAGTGGTTTCGGCCTGGCTCTCCCCGGGCATGACACCCGTGAGGGGCGATTCTTCCATATCTTCCGGAAACGCCTCGCCCTTTTCCTCTGCCAGAAGATCCCCTCCCGGAAGATTCACCAGTTCGTCGTCGATGCGCTCTCCCTTCCGGGCAGGGCCATTCTGACCACCTTGCTTAAATCCTGGTTTGTCCTTGGAAAACTCCTTCATGATGGCACGCAACTGTTCATGGCGGGAAGGAATATTCTGATCCTTTGCCGGTGCTCCCGGCGATGAGGAAGGCTCTCCTGAAACAGGCTCCCCCTCTGCGGAAGCCACCACGGGGGGGGTTGTCCTGACACCGCCCTCCTTGCCGATCACCTTACGGATCAGATCCTTATAACTGTTTTTTCCTTTTTTACCCTGGTTGTGCCCTGAATGCCCTCCGCGAACTTCCTCTTTCTCCTTGCCTGCACGGGCTTCCGCGGGTACCCCGCCACCTTTCTCGGCTCCTTTGGCAGCCCCCGGAGTGACTGCTTCCGTCTTTTCAAATCCCCCGGAATGCGCCCCCGCAGGAGTGGATTCCCCCACGGAATTCCCCTCCGGTACGTCAACCCCTTCCCTGGCCACACGGGTCTTCACTACCTTCACACGCGGCTCCTGCTGCTGCTGCTGGGCCTTCTTTTCCACATTCTGCACAGCCTGCAAATCCAATATCTTATAGATGAGATCCTGCTTCTTAAAGGACTCCACACGTTTTATCTTCAGCCCCTTCCCAATTTCACGCAACTCGGGTAAGAGCTTTTTTTCAAGTTCAGAAATATCAAACATTCTAAAATTTGTTTTGAAATAAAGTTGATTTTTTTTTGGCAGATCTTCCGTGAACAGTATCGAAGAGCGTATAAAAACTGTTCGGAATGGAACTGCAAAATTACTTATAAATCATCAATTAGCAAGTACCTGACTAAATTTTTAAAACTTTTTATCCAAAAGTCTATAAAGCCAATATGACACACCCTCCTTTTTCGTGATGGCTCCGAATCACCTGATATTGTATTACCTATAGGTAAACCCGTAAAAATCTTCTGCACCTATGCTATGATAATGTGCCTGATACGCATGGGGGCTGTCTCTATTTTCTGGTTAATATACACATTATTCTGCACTTTTCACTATCTTCACACCTCGAAATTAAGAAAGGACGAATCACGCGCAGGAAATTAGAAGATAAAATCCGTTAAGGGCCCCTGATCAATGCGGCAATTGAAGATATCCAAACAGGTCACCAACCGTGACACCTTATCTCTGGACAAATATCTCCACGAGATAGGGAGGATAGAGTTGCTCACTCCTGAGATGGAGGTAGAACTGGCCAAGAAGGTAAGGATGGGGGACCGTGTAGCGTTTGAGAAGCTGATCAAATCTAATCTCCGTTTTGTGGTTTCTGTGGCCAAGCAATATCAGAACCAGGGGTTAAGTCTTTCCGATCTGATCAACGAAGGAAACCTGGGGCTGATCAAGGCGGCTGAGCGGTTTGATGAAACCCGGGGGTTCAAGTTCATTTCCTATGCGGTATGGTGGATCCGGCAGTCGATCTTGCAGGCCCTGGCCGAAGATGCCCGTATTGTGCGGCTCCCCCTCAACAAGATCGGGTCCATCAGCAAGATCAACCGCACTTTCAGCCAGCTCGAACAGGAATTCCAGCGGGAGCCCACCATGGAAGAACTCTCGGCGATTCTGGATCTCAAACCTGAACTGATTGAAGACTCTCTGAATCTCTCAGGACTTCACATCTCCATGGATGCCCCTCTGCGCGACGACGACGAAAACACCCTTTACGACATCCTGCTCAACGACGATTCTCCGATTGCCGACAACGACCTGATGAAGAGCTCCCTGCGCAAGGAGATCGAAAGATCGCTTTCCACCCTGAGTGAAAGGGAAGCCGACATCCTGCGCTATTTTTTCGGACTGAATGAGTTTCCGGCCATGACCCTGGAGGAGATCGGCGAACGCATGGACCTGACACGGGAAAGAGTGAGACAAATCAAGGAGAAGTCCATCAAAAAGCTCAAGAACAGATACCGGAACCAGCTGCTCAAGAGCTATCTGGGACAATGACCGCCCCTGACGGGCGGGGCCGGCTGAGGGAACGGGCAAGGCGCCGGAAATCCAAATAACCTTTTAACTTTGTACGGATGAAGAGAATGATAGCTCCGTCGCTGTTGGCGGCCGATTTCAACCATCTGGCCGCCGAAGTGGAAATGGTCAACCAGAGTGAGGCCGACTGGATCCACTGTGATATCATGGATGGTGTCTTTGTGCCCAACATCTCCTTCGGGCTTCCCGTGGTGGAGCATGTGGCCCGCATCGCCACCAAACCCCTTGACGTACACCTGATGATCGTCGATCCCGGCCGCTATGTCCTCCCCTTTGCCCGTGCCGGAGCCTCGGTACTCACCGTCCACTGGGAAGCGTGTACCCACCTCCACCGTACCGTGGCCCACATCAAAGAGGAAGGGATGAAAGCCGGAGTTTCCCTGAATCCACACACCCCGGTTCACCTCCTGGAAGAGATCCTGCCCGACCTGGACCTGGTACTGGTCATGACGGTCAATCCGGGTTATGGGGGCCAGACCTTTATTGAGGGGAGCCTCAGGAAAGTGGAGCGTCTCAGAAAACTCACAGAGCGGCTCAATGCAGGGTGCCTCATTGAAGTGGACGGGGGCGTTAATGAAGAGACAGGGCGACGTCTTTTTGACGCAGGTGCGCATGTTCTGGTGGCGGGAAGTTTCGTTTTCAGGGCCGCCGATCCGGCCGCGGCCATCAGAAAGCTAAAGTCCCTCTGATCCTTAAACTCTCCCCCGCTCCGGGAAGCTGCCATGGAAAAATACCGTACCCCGCATGAAGGAGATTCATCATTTTAATATGGTATACCTGTAGCGTGTATCAATAACCGGGTACCATCATTTTGCGTGCCGTTTGCACAGCGCTCTCCCTGTCCGCCAGCACCTCCACCAGACGCAGCGCAAAAGGCAGGGCCGCACCAGCCCCATTGGCCGTTACCACCTGACCGTCAGACACCACCGCTTCCCCGCTCCACACGGCCCCATGCAGGTATTTCTCGAACCCCGGATAACAGGTCGCCCTCTTCCCTTTGAGAAGACCCAGGTTACCCAGAACCATGGGCGCCGCACACAAAGCCCCCACCAGTTTCCCATCTTCCAGAATGGAGGGCAGAAGCTGCCTGAGACCTTCATGGGTGTTGAGATGAGCAGCCCCGGGCATGCCCCCGGGTAAAACCACCAAGTCCACCTCCCCGAAATCCGCATCCCCAAAGAGCAGATCGGCCTCCATCCTGATTCCGTGCGACCCGGTCACCCCCTTCCGGCCTGTGACAGAAACCAATGACACCTTAAAACCCGCCCGGCGTAAAACATCGGCGAGAATCACGGCTTCCATCTCCTCGAAACCATCGGCAAGCATCAGAACCACACTTTTCATTATTTAGGCGTTAAATAATGCTTTGTTCTTCAGTTAAATATCGGCTTAATGCCAATCACGGCTTTTCACGCCCATGGAAATCGCATGAAGCAAATAGTCATGCCCTTTTGTGGTCGGAGCACCATGCGACTTTCATACCATTTCCCGGGTGCATGAAGGTACCACTTTTTTTCAGTTCAATGAATACTCGCTAAGCACCTTCTCCAGTTTCTTCCGGGTGAAAAATATGCGGCTCTTCACCGTACCCAGCGGAAGATCCAGTTCATCGGCAATCTCCTTGTATTTATATCCCTCCAGAAACATGGTGAATGGAATTCTGTAATCATCATCCAGTGACCTGATGGATCTGATGATCTCCTCGGAACGGTAGGATGAATCGGGAGAAGGATAAAAGTGACCCATCGTGTGGGGATATTCGTTGTTGGTGCTGTCAAGCGTATTCCTCGATTTGACATTCCTGCGGTAATCGTTGATGAAAGTGTTTTTCATGATCGTATATACCCAGGCTTTGAAATTGGTATTGCTGGCAAATTTCTCACGGTTCGAAAGCGCTTTCAGCATGGTCTCCTGCACCAGGTCATCGGCTTTCTCCCTGTCGGCGGTAAGGCTCAGTGCATAATAACGAAGCTTGCTCTGCAATCCCAGAAGTGCGTTGTTGAATTGTAACTGAGTCATATCGTTCTTTTTTTAATTGGTTTACACCACAAAGATAGTGCATCTAATAAAATATAAAAAGGTTTTTATCACTTTTTGTCTAAAATTTTATCTATTAACGATAGACAAAATTGATGATCCACCGGGAAGCCGGGATGGGTGTGGTTTTTGCCGGTGGATGTGCGGAGGTTCACCCGGGAGGTAGGGATCATCGCATAAAATTGTTAGATTTGCACCGCCCGGGCTGAGGAGAAGCCCGGGTATGGCATTAATAACCGCAGAGAAAGAGAAAGCAAGATGTTGAAAGGTATTTTATCCATTTCGGGTCAGCCCGGGCTTTTCAGGATGGTGGCAGAAGCGAAGAACAGGATTATCGTGGAATCGCTGCTCAACGGGAAGCGGATGCCGGTGAGTTCTACGGCCAGGGTGAGTTCGCTTGAGGACATTGCCGTGTACACTTCGGGAGGGGACCTGCCTTTAAAGGAGATTCTAAGGAAGATTTCCGCCCGCGAAGCGGGGGGAGCGGCCATCCATCCCAAGGCCGGCGACCAGGAGATCAGGCGTTATTTTGAGGAGGTGATACCCGACTATGACCGCGAGAGGGTATACATTTCCGATATCCGCAAGATAATAATATGGTATAACCTTCTTCAGGAAAAAGGGTTGCTCGACTTCAGCGAAGAGGAAGCGGAAGGAACCGGAGACGGGACTGGAGCAGGTAATCCGGACATTCCTGAGGCGAAAATGGACATTGAGGAGGAAAAGGAAGCTTCAGAAGAATGAGGCTGTTTTTCCCGGGGAAGCGCGCATGGCGGCCTCTCTGTTTTTCTCCAGGAGGATTTCGAAGAGTCTGACGGTGGCCAGGGCGTCTCCTGCGGCGCGGTGACGTCCTTCGATTCCGATGCCCAGGTCGGCGCAGAGGCGCCCCAGCGAATAGGAGGGGTGCCCCGGCAGCAATTTCCGGGAGAGCTGCACCGTGCAGAGTTTCTTACGCCGGAAATCATACCCCAGCCTGAGAAATTCCTCCCTGATGAAACTGTAATCAAAATGTACATTATGGGCCACGAAAATCTTTCCTGCGGTCATCTCCGCCAGCTGCCCCGCAATTTCGTAAAACCGGGGCGCCCGTGCCACCATTTCATTGGTGATGCCCGTCAGCCGCGACACGGGAAGGGGAATATCCATTTCGGGGTTGATCAGCGTGGAAAAGGAACCTGTGATCCTTTCTCCATTATGAACATAAACGGCTAACTCGGTTATTTTCCCGTATTTATAAACAGTTCCGGTAGTCTCAATATCAATGATTGTGAACAATGTTGAAAAAATATAGGTTAATTATGCTTGATATATGACGTGGTCGCCTGTAAAGATTAAAAATAATTATTTAGTTTTGTATAACGGTTTTGCACGAATTGTTTAATTTTATATATTGCTGAAAATTAAAATCAACTTTAAATTTTACTAATATGAGAAAACTTACACTATTATTCTTTGCTAACCTACTGACGCTCATGGTGATGGCGCAAACCGCCGACAACAAGTGGGCGCTCGGTTTAGGTGCAGGTCCCTACTTCTCCCACAGGCAGGAGTTATTAGGCGGGGTAGAGCAGAGCGCCTGGAAGAGCCTTTTCCTTACCTCGGAATTGTCGCTCGGCAGGTATCTCACGCCCTCCTTTGATGCCGTTTTAAAAGGGAATATCGGGTTCCGTAATCTGGAGCTGGCCAGCTCGGGCGACAAGGCCAAAACCGACTTCACCAATGTAGCCCTTAACCTGAAGTACAAACTGGCCAACGATATCCTTTTTTCCTCCGATGCCAAAATCCAGCCCTATCTCTTTGCCGGTCCCTCTATGTTGACCGACAACGATGATGTCAAACTGGACTTCAACGGTGGTCTGGGTTTCAAATTCCCCGTTGGAAGCGGCAAGAACAACTTCTATCTGGAAGGCAAGTATCTCGATGGTCTGAAACCGGGTCTTGAGCCCAATTATAGTCCCGATGGGATTACCGACATCAAGGACAACCATGTGGCCATTACCGCCGGTATGGAATTCGGACTTGGGAAAGCCAAGGACAGCGATGGCGACGGCGTGCCCGACAGGAAGGACAAATGTCCCAACACCCCGGCAGGTGTCGCCGTGGATGCCGATGGCTGTCCGCTCGACAGGGATGGTGACGGTGTGCCCGACTATAAGGACGACTGCCCCGACACCCCGGGTCTGGCCAGCCTCAACGGCTGTCCTGACAAGGATGGTGACGGTATCGCCGACCACCTCGACGATTGCCCCGATGTGCCGGGTCTGAAGAAATTCAACGGATGCCCCGACACCGACGGTGACGGTGTGCCCGATCCCAAGGATGAGTGCCCCGATACCCCGAAAGGATGTGCCGTGGATGCCAAGGGTTGCCCGCTGGACAGCGACGGTGACGGCGTGATCGACTGCGAAGACCAGTGCCCCAACCAGCCCGGTCCCAAGGAAAACAAAGGCTGCCCCATCACCTGCGTTGACTTCGACGTAGATCCCGTGTACTTCGACTTCGACAGGGCCACCCTCCGCCCCGAAGGCCAGGCTGCCCTGGATGCCTTCATGGCCAAACTGGGTGACTGCAAGAACTACGAAGTGGTGGTCAATGGACATACCTGCAGCATCGGTTCCACCCGCTACAACCAGGGCCTCTCCGAAAGACGCGCCCAGGAAGTGGTCAAATACCTCATCACCAAGGGTATGAACAACGCCTACATCGGCTCCAAAGGCTATGGCGAAACCCAACCCGCCGTGCCCAACACCAACAAGGCCAACAGGGAGAAAAACCGCAGGGCCGAAATCGACCTGACCATCAAATAACATCCGGCTTCCGGAAACACGGAAACCGAACCGTTATCGAAAAAGGCTGTCGCTACCGACAGCCTTTTTCCTTTTTATCCCCTGTGCGCGGCCAAAAAATGAGGCCAAATCCTTTTTTTATTCATAAAATGTTCATAATTTACGAAAAGGAATTCAGCCTCAGCGTTGGATTTCGAAGTGTTGTTTTATTGAGCTCTTTTTATGAATTTGTTTGTAGCAAAACTGAGTCCGGCCACGACTGGCCAGGATTTGGAAAAACTCTTCCGGGAGTTTGGGGAAGTGGTTTCCGCCAAGGTCATTTTTGACAGGGAAACCGGTAATTCCAAGGGGTATGGGTTTGTGGAGATGAAGAACGATGCGGAGGCCCTGGCGGCTGTGGAGGCTCTGAATGGGTCGGAGGTAGACGGCCGGGAGATCGTGGTCAAGGAAGCACGACCGCGTGACGAACAACAGGGGCCTCCCCGCAGGGGTTTTGCTCCCCGCCACGGAGAAGGCGGCTCCAGGTATGGTGAAGGCGGCCCCCGCCATGGGGATGGCGGCTCCAGGTACGGCGAGGGACCCCGCAGAAACCACCAGGGTCCGCGGTACTCCTGACGCCGGGTACGGGCAGGTCAGGGCCTCTTCCGTGAAGCCTTAAGGGCATCTGGCCAAAGCGAAGGGATTTCACTGCAGCGGGCTTCAGTCGACAAAGAAATTTCACCGCAGCGGGATTCCGGCGGCAGAAAGGTTTCACCGCAGCGGGATTCCGGTGGCAGAGGGGACTTTGCGGGGCCGTGTGGTTCCGGTGAGGCGGTAAAACATCATTGAATACCGGCAAGCGCTTTCCCCGCTGCTCTGCGGCGGGAAGTTTCAATCAGCAGAAGATGGCCGAAGCAGCAGCTTCTCATGGGAGCAGCGAAGGCGCCTGCCACAAACGGCTGCCCGAAGAATCCCTGAGGGCCACCTCAAACCCGGGCTGCAGGCTGAAGGCTCCTGAACGTCCCTGTATATCCAGGGCGAGATAGCCGATCTGGTGTTCCTGATAACCCTCAAGGGTCGCAGTGATACGGAGCACGGCTTCCCTGCAGGCCTCCTCCGGGAGCATGCCCTGGCGCATGAATTCCACCACCAGAAATGCGCCCAGGGTTTTCATCACGAGTTCTCCGGAGCCTGTAGCCACGGCACCCCCCACACGGCCATCGACATAGATGCCCGCACCGGGAAGGGGAGAGTCCCCCACCCTCCCGTTCATCTTAAAAGCCATGCCGCTGGTCGTCGTCGCCCCGCAGAGCCTTCCCCGGCTGTCGAGGGCCAGAAGACCAATGGTGTCATGGTTGCGGAGGATCTCCTTTTCGATATTGATGACCGGCTTAAAGCGGGCCCCTTCCTGTTTCCACTGCCGCCAGGCTTTTCGTGCTGCCGGGGTGAGCAGTTTTTCTTTCCGGAATCCCTCGGACAGAGCGAAATCAAGGGCCCCTTTACCTGTGAGCAGCACGTGGGGGGTTTTTTCCATTACCCGCCGGGCTACGGAGATGGGATGCCTGATCTCTTCGAGGCAGGCCACAGCACCGGCATTCCCCTTTTCATCCATGATGCAGGCATCGAGGGTTACTCTGCCGCGGGCATCGGGTAAACCGCCATACCCCACGGAAATGATGGCAGGGTCGGCCTCCGGTACCCGGGCTCCCGCTTCCACGGCATCCAGGGCATACCCCTGTGCCGCCAGATGTTCCCACGCGGCTTCGTTGGCAGATACCCCAAACCCCCAGGTAGAGACCACCACGGGAACGCCCTCTCCTTTTGCAGGGAAAAGGGCTGCACCTTCTCCATCCGGTGCCGGCAGCTCCCCGTGAGCCATCCCACCGGTTCCTTCAGGGAGAAGTCCGCCCGTGGCTCCTCCCGGGAACACCGGGAAGGCCGGAGGCCCCAGGTAACTCTTGCGAACCCCTCCCATATCAAGGATGATCTTCTGCACCACCACCCCGGGATCTATCCGCCCCAGTTTCAGCACATGTTTGCCGGGAGTGTTTATCTGGTGACGGCTGGTCACATAAATCGCATTGTCGCGCATCCATTGTTCCCACTGGCGGTTGTCGTACCTGCCATGAACGGGCAGGATCTGCGGGGGCTGGTCGTCAAAGGAGAGGGCGATCCGGTGGCCCGGGCCATAATAGTTGAGGGAGGGTGAAAGCACCAGGGTAACGGTGACCTCTCCGGGGGTAAACACCCAGAGGTCGTATTCCAGGGAGGCCCCGGGGCCCGGAAGGGTATCGGCGGGGGCTGTCACCGGGAAAGTGGTCATCGCGGAGTGGGTTCTGCCCAATTGGGGGATTTCCTCCCACTTTACGCCGGCGTAACCCGACTTGCGGGCATAGTGGGCGGCTTCCATGGCGATGTGTCCGTTGCTTTCGGCGAATCCGCGAAAACCGGCAGGGAAAGGCGCCGGCCGGAAAACCTCCACAAGCAGCACGATGCGCTCCCCGCCCGAGGAGAGAATGGTCACCGGAAGGGTATGCCTGCCCTCGGGAACCTTTGAGGCATCAAGTGTAAACCAGATCCGCTCCTCCGTGGTGAGGATTCCCTCCCGGGGAGAGATCCGCAGCCACGGCACAGACGCAGAAAGGGACCAGGCAAAGGGCTCCGTTCCGGCATTGAAGATTTCGGCATAGACCGAATCATTCTGGTAGGTATCCAGCACCGGAAGCATCCGGGCGGTATCTCCCGCCTCCAGGAAGGATTCGGACCCTTCAGGGGCCACACGCATGATGCTCTTCGCCGGAAGGGTGATCTTCGTCGTCCGGGGGATGAAGTTCCGCGGAGGTTCCTGCCACATGAAATAGCCGATGTGGGTTTGGTCCATCATGTGGTTCCATTTGCCACCGGCCATATCGTGGTTATACCATCGGGTCAGCAGGGAGTCGCGCAGGAAGAGCTCAGTGGTGCGTGCCGCCAGGGTGTTGGTGGCTGCTCTCCCCTGGGAGGCATAAAGGCGGTTGCGGCCTGCCGTCACGTAGAGGTCGTGGAGGTTGGCGCAGGCCACCACGGGAAAGAGCACCAGCTGGTCATAGGCATCGTGGAATTCCCGGGGCAGCCGTTCACGCAGGGCCCGGGCTTCGCTAGCCAGGGCGTTGTATTCTGCGGCAGCCCGCTCCGCCTCCCTGTAATGGAGTGGGCTGTAGGTGTGGGGATCCAGCAATTCGGGTTTACGGCGACCGTTGAACCGGGTGTATCCGTCGATCAGCCGGGCAATGTCACCGGCATGCGCACTGCCAAAGGTCGCCCCGGCCCATTCCCGCGTGTAACCGGCCATCCGGGCCGAAGTCATCGCCCCCGGATCCCAGGCCATATCCAGAAAAAACTGAATGGGGAATTCCATGGGTTTGATATCCCCCACATTGACAATCCAGATACGGTCGACACCATGGGCCCAGGTAAGATGCATCTGTTCCCAGACCCGGGATATAGGATTGGTGTTGAGCCATTTATAGTTCCTCGGGCCTCCAACGTAGTCAAAATGGTAATACATTCCATAGCCTCCGCTGCGGGGGAGCGATCCCGGCCGGGGCAGTTTCCGCACGTTACCCCAGTTGTCATCACAGAGCATCAGGGTCACATCGTCGGGAACCCGCATCCCCAGGTCATAATAATCCTGGACCTCCTTGTAGAGGGCCCACACCTGGGGGGTTTGGGAGGCTTCCTTGCCGGTCACCTCCCCGATGATCTTCCGCTGGTCGGCGATGATCTCCTCCAACAGGGAGATATCGGCCTCGCGGCTCATGGGTTCATCGCCGTCGCCACGCATCCCCACCGTCACCAGGCTTTCAAACTTTCCCATCCTCGAAATACCTGAACGCCAGAACTCCCTGAGCACTTCAGGATTTTCGCGGTAGTTCCACTTTCCACTGCCATAACGGCGCCATTCATCGTGGGCACGCATCATCGGCTCATGGTGGGAAGTACCGATGACCACCCCGTATTCGTCGGCGAGTTGCGGATTCAGGGGATCATCATCGTAAAAGGCACGCCCCCACATGGCTGGCCACAGGAAATTACCCTTCATGCGGAGGATCAGCTCGAATACCCGCTCATAGAACCGGTGGTTGAAGGAGCCGTAGTTTTCGTGGACCCATCCGCTGAGTGCCGGCGCTTCGTCGTTGATAAATATGCCGCGGTACCTGACCTTCGGGGAGCCGATCACGATCCTGGTCGGGGGGATATACAGGTCAGCGGCCTTTTTAACAGGCACATCTGCCCACCATGTCCAGGGGGAAACTCCGACAGACGCCGAAAGGTCATACATCCCGAAGATGGTGCCCCGCATATCGCTGCCGGCAATCACCAGGGCTTTCTTCACCCCCGGGAAAGGCTTGTGCACCACCTCAATCAGGGTGGATTCCCACCGGCCCCGGATCTCTCCAGGATTAATTTTCCCGCGCGCCGAGAGATCGTCGATCAGCGGGCATTTGCCCAGAGTCCCGGCGATCACTATAAAGGGATGGCCTGCCGGCACCTGGCCGGCCACCAGGACCGATCCGCCGCTCACAGCTTCAAGGTCTTGCCGCAGGGCTTCCGCAGCCCGCAATACCCCGGGCTCCCCGGCATCACTGACCACCACGGGAATGACCTGGTGATCCGAAATCAACGGAAACGATTCCCGGACCGGCACTCCGGAAACGGGGATACTCCCCCTGAAGGAAAAGGATACCGCCGGCATGGCCAGCACCAAAAGCCCCGCCATCATCAGGAGCCCCCGCTTCATAAATCTGGTTTGCATGGATGTGAAAAATTGGTTCTTTGGGCGAATTTACAAAAAAAAACCCGGGAGAATCCCGGGTATGCCATCATCGGGCGGTCGTCAGACCCCCAGCATGATTTCCGCGGGATCCTTGCCCCCGAGGGCCATCATACGCGGATTCTCAATCAACTCCTTGACCCTGACCAGAAAACCTACCGAATCTTTTCCATCAATGATCCGGTGGTCGTAACTCAGGGCAATGTACATCATGGGGCGGATTTCAACCTTTCCCCTGACAGCCACAGGCCGCTCCACAATGTTATGCATGCCCAGTATGGCCGACTGCGGCGGATTGATAATGGGTGTGGACAACAGGGAGCCGAAGACCCCCCCGTTGGTGATGGTGAAGGTTCCTCCGGAAAGCTCTTCCACGGAGATCTTCTTCGTGCGGGCCTTTTCGGCCAGTTCCTTGATTTCCATTTCGATCTGGGGAATGCTTTTGCTTTCGGCATTGCGGACAACCGGAACCATCAGCCCCTTGGGAGTTTGTACTGCAATACCGATGTCGGCAAACCGGGGCATCACGATTTCTTCCCCGTCGATCTGGGCGTTGACCGTGGGGTGGGCCTGTAAAGCCAGGGCGGCTGCCCTGGTAAAAAAGGACATGAATCCCAGTTTAAGGCCATGCTTTTCCGTGAAACGCTGCTGGAATTCCTTTCTGATCTCCATCACGGCACTCATATCCACTTCGTTGAAGGTGGTGAGCATGGCCGTTTCATTCTTCACCGAAACGAGTCTTTCGCTGAGGCGGCGGCGCAGGGGAGTCATTCTCTCCCGGATGGTTTCGCGGCTTCCGGGGTGCAAGGCCTCAGGTGAAGGAGGGGTTATGGTGGCCGCGCTTACACTGCCTGAGGTCAGGAGAGGCTCCTCAGTGCTGAGGTGTCGGGCTACCTCCTCCACTTCACGGCGGCCGATGCGCTTTAGTCCGTTCAGGAGATCCTCCACCGAAAGGCCATGTTCCTTCATCACCTCGCGGGCCACAGCGGTGATCTTCAGCCGGGCAGCTTCAGCTGTAAGCGCCGCGGCGGATGCTGTGGGGCTGGAGCTGGTTCCAGTGCCTGCAGAGTCTGCGGAGGCACTTCCGGCCGGTTTGTGGGCCTCACCCCCGGCAGCCATGTGGACCTCCGCACTGGTGTCTATGGTGCAGGCAAGGGCACCCACCGCCACCGTCTGCCCTTCCCCGGCCATGATCTTCACTCTACCGGAAGCCCCGGCCACAATGGTCAGGGTGGCCTTGTCGCTTTCCACTTCGGCAATTTCCTGACCCTGACGCACCAGCGCCCCGTCTTCTACCATCCACCGGCCTATTTCCACTTCGGTGATCGATTCCCCCGGACTGGGGACATGAATTTCGAGAATCATGCTTTGTTGCTTTTACAGGTACAATATTCATCTGATTCGAAGACGGTATCCAGAATCTTCCGGAGCCGTATTTTGTGCTGTTCCATCAATCCTACGGCGGGACTGGCGCTTTCGGGGCGGGCGACGCCCTTCCAGCCGAGGTGGCCCAGTTTCCGTTGGATAAAGGGCCAGGCGCCCTGGTTTTCGGGTTCGTCCTGGGCCCAATAGAAGGTGCGGGCTCCCGGATAGCGGGCGATGACCTCCAGGATCTGTTCTTCAGGAAGAGGATAAATCTGCTCGAGGCGCACCAGTGCTACGCAGTTGACCTCCTCTTCATTACGTCTTTTCAGCAGGTCATAATAGAGTCGTCCGTTGGTGAAAACCACCCGTTTAACTGCCGCGGGGTCGGCCAGCTGGTCGTCGATCACCTCCCGGAACGTTCCGGAGGCCAGTTCGTCAAGGGTTGACAGGACCAGGGGATGGCGCAGGAGGCTTTTGGGGGTGAAGACCACCAGGGGCATTCTGAAGGGGCCTCTGACCTGCCGGCGCAGGAGATGGAAAAGGCTTGCGGGAGTGGTGGGAACGGTCACCTGCATGTTGTTGCGGGCCGCCAGGGTCAGAAAACGTTCCATTCTGGCACTGGAGTGTTCGGGGCCCTGGCCTTCATACCCATGAGGCAGAAAAAGGGTCAACCCGTTCATCAGTCCCCATTTTTCGGCGGCCGAGGAGACATACTGGTCGATGACAACCTGGGCCACATTGGTGAAATCGCCAAACTGGGCCTCCCAGATGGTTAGCGCGTCGGGTTGCGCCAGGGCATAGCCGTACTCAAAACCCAGCACGGCATATTCCGACAGCAGGCTGTTGAAAACCCTGAAGGGGGCCTGTTCCCCGGAAATATGCTGCAGGGGAATGTATTTTCCGTCGGTATCTTCAAGGGTAAAGGCCGCATGGCGGTGGGCAAAGGTGCCCCGTTCCGAATCCTGGCCGCTGAGCCTCACCGGATAGCCCTCCTCCAGAAGGGAGGCATAGGCCAGCAACTCACACATCGCCCAGTCGAGACGGTTATCCCTGATCATCTGCTGCCGGTCCGATATGATCCGGTTTACCTTATTAAAGAATTTCATCTCCGGGGGAAGATGGTTGATCCGCGCCGCCAATGCCGTCAGCCGGCTGAATGGCACCGCGGTCGCCACCTCAGAACCGGAAAAGAAGTTCACGGGTTTATCGAAGCGACGGTATTCATCTACCTGAAAATGTCGGATATCCAGCTTCTCTATCTTTTCCGAAGCGAGGTAACAGTTTTCCATTTCCCGGTCAAAAAGACGTATCTCCTCACGGGTCTCCTCCTCACTCATGATTCCCAGGCTCTGCAGCTTTTCCGCGTAGATATCCCTGGGATTGGGGTGGCTGGCGATGATTTTGTAGAGGGTGGGCTGTGTAAAACGGGGCTCATCTCCTTCGTTATGGCCATATTTCCGGTAACAGAGAATGTCGATAAAAACATCGGTATGGAATTTCTGCCTGAATTCCATGGCCAGCCTGACGGTATAAATCAGGGCTTCCACGTCGTCGCCATTGACATGAAAGACAGGGCTACGGGTCACCTTGGCAATGTCGGTGCAGTAGGTGCTGCTGCGGGCTTCCAGGTAATTGGTGGTGAAGCCCACCTGGTTGTTGATGACCATGTGGATGGTTCCTCCGGTTTTATACCCGGGAAGCTGCGACATCTGGATGGTCTCATAAACGATCCCCTGGGCGGCGATGGCGGCATCGCCATGGATCAGCACCGGTGCCAGCTGGCTGAAATCCCCGCCATAGACGCTGTCGATGCGCGAACGGGCAAAACCCTCTACCAACCCGCTGACCGTCTCCAGATGCGAAGGATTGGGCATCAGCTTCAGCTTCACCTTCTTACCGCTGTCGGTTTCCACTTCGCTTTCGTACCCCAGGTGGTACTTGACATCACCCAGGGAAATCTCCTCCACATATTCGGTGCCGTAAAACTCCTTGAAGATATTGCGGTAAGGCTTCTGCATCAGGTTAGCCAGCACATTAAGTCTTCCCCGGTGGGCCATGCCGATGGTGAACTCCCTGATGCCCAGTTCGGCCCCCTGTTCCACCACCGCATCAAGGGAAGGAATCAGGGTTTCGCCCCCTTCAAGGGAAAAGCGCTTGGCCCCCACGAACTTCTTGTGGATGTAGTTTTCGAAACCCACGGCCTGCACCAGATGACGGTATATGTGGCGGCGTGCCTCCGGAGTGAAGGGCATGGCATTGCGGCTGGATTCCATTTTTTCGCGCAGCCAGGCCATCACCTCAGGATGCCGGATATAGACATATTCCACCCCCACCGAACCACAATAAGTGGCTTCGAGGTGGGCAATGATCTCTTTCAGTTTGGCAGGGCCGATACCGATTTCATTGCCGGCCTGGAACACCCGCTCCAGGTCGGAGCTTTCCAGGTTGAAATGAGCGATATCCAGCGTCGGGGTGTAGGAGCGGCGACGCCGCACAGGATTGGTTTTGGTGAAGAGGTGTCCCCGCTGACGGTAACCGTGAATCAGCTGCATCACCGAGAACTCCTTCAGGACCTCCTCTGAAGCCACCATCCCGGGTTTCTGCGGAAAATGGCGCACCGCCAGATCAAAACCCCGGAAGAAATAGGACCAGCTGGCATCCACCGACCCCGGATCTTTCAGCCAGGATTCATACAAATCCCCGACCGCCGCCATGTCCAGGTTCCCGACCAGATCCGAACTATTCATCATGTATTGTGCTTTTAAAAGGTTGGTTCCAAAATAAACAACGCAAAGAGGCATGGGATACATCCCATTGCCTCCTGCAAATTAACAATAAAAGCATCCGCTTGTTTAGCCCATGCTCCCTTTTTTCAGGGGTGGTGGCCAAAAAGCGGCTGCTCCCGGAAAGGAACCGGGGAAATGGGGGCGAACCCGGTCAGATCTGCCCCTGCCCGGGGGGCCGGGGATACCACCGGGAGTAAGGTTATTCACCGACCTGGGACCGGATCCTCAGCGGGTATGGGACGCCTGTGTGAACCCATAGCCTGCTTCGAAAGCCCTGATGTTGGCCTCAATGACGGCCTCCCCCTTACGCTTGAAAATAAAGGCGATAGCCTTCTTCAGGTCATCGGGTGGCAGTTGCAGGAAAGGGGTGGCAGCTCCCAGCATGACCATGTTGGAGCCCCGGGGGTTGCCCAGCTCCTTCGCCATGGTGTCGGCATCGAGGAGAACCGCATGCGGCAGCCTGCCGATCTCCTCCCTGATCAGGTGGAAATCGGGATAGTCAGGGATGTTCTCAAAAACCGTGGAATTGGAGACCAGCCATCCCCCGGGGGAGAGCCACGGAAGGTAGCGCAGCGACTCCATGGGTTCCACCGAAAGGATCACGTCGGCCTTTCCCAAAGGGATCAGGTCAGATGCCACGGGTTGGTCTGAGATGCGCAGGTGCGACTGGACGGCCCCGCCCCGCTGGCTCATGCCATGGGTCTCGGCCTGTTTGAGGTACATCCCCCTTTCGACGGCTGCCGCACCTATGGTGGCCGCAATCGACAGGATCCCCTGTCCGCCTACCCCTGCAAGTATAATATCTGTCTTCATCTGTCAAGTTTATAGCGCTGTATGGATTCAGTTTTTCTTTTCCCGTTTTTCCCTGGCGATTTTCTGGATGCAGGGCCTGCGGGCGATGATCACGGAGACCCCGTTCCAGGCCATCTCCTCTCTGATGACGGCGACCATTTCGTCGTGGTTTTTTTTCAGGGGGACGACCAGGCGGATATGGGCGGGGTCGACGCCCACGCCGGCGCAGATATCCTCGATGCGGCCCCGGGCCTGGGAATCCTGGCCGCCGGTCATGGCCACCGCCTCGTTGTCGAGGATGATGACGGTCACATCGCTTTTTTCGACCACGCAGTCGAGGAGCCCGGTGATCCCCGAATGGGTAAACGTGGAGTCGCCGATGACGGCAAAGGCGGGGCGCCATCCGGCATCGGAAGCCCCCTTGGCCATGGTCACCGATGCCCCCATGTCGACGCAGGTATCAATGGAATTGTAAGGCTGAAGGGCCCCCAGGGTGTAACAGCCGATATCGGAGAAGACCCTTCCGTGGCCCACTTCTTCGAGGGCTTCATTCAGGGCGGTGTAGACATCCTGGTGGCCGCACCCCTGACAGAGGGCCGGCGGCCGGTTGGCAACCACACCGGGCACCGGCAGACCTGCTTTCACTTCCCGGCCCAGGGCCCGCGCCACATGGTCGGGATTGAGCTCCCCGGCCCGCGGCAACGCCCCGCTTAAACGCCCCATCACCGGAGTGCCTTTCCCGAAGAAATCGGTAAGCTGCTCTTCCACAAGGGGAAAACCCTCTTCCAGAACCAGCAGCTCTTCGCATTTGCGGCCCAGCTCCCTGATCCGCTCCTCCGGAAGGGGATATTGCGACACCTTGAGCACCGGATAGGGACAGCTCCCTCCGGGGTAGTTCTCCATCAAATAGTTATAGGTCAGTCCGCAACAGATGATCCCCAGACTGTAGTCTTTACCTCCGGTGGTGAAATTCCAGGGGGATTCTTCCGACCGTTTGACCATTTCCGGTTGTTTGGCCAGGAGGGCCTGGTAGTAGCGGCGGGCGAACGCCGGCAGCAGCAGAAACTGTTTGGGGTTGGCGGGCAGTGCCAGCGCGTTTTCATTTTTCAGGGGGCGCCGTTCCACGCCCGAACGGGAATGGGCCAGTCGGGTGGTAACCCGCAGGACCACCGGCAGCTTCAGCGCCTCGGAAAGTTCCAGCCCTTCATACACCATGTCGTACGCCTCCTGCTGGTTGGAAGGTTCCAGTACCGGCACCATTCCGAACTTGCCGTAAAACCGGGAGTCCTGTTCATTCTGCGAGGAGTGCATCGAAGGGTCGTCGGCCACGGCCAGCACCAGCCCCCCGTTGATTCCCGTGACACAGGAATTCATGAAGGGATCGGCAGCCACATTGAGCCCCACATGCTTCATGCAGACCAGCGCCCGCTTTCCCGTGTAGGACATCCCCAGCGCGGCTTCATAGGCCGTTTTCTCATTGACCGACCAACTTCTGTGTATTCCCCGGCTGATCGCCTCGGGATGAACCTGAATATATTCGGTGATTTCGGTGGAGGGGGTTCCCGGGTAGGCATACACCCCTGAAATGCCCCCGTCGATGGCTCCCTGGGCAATGGCTTCCACGCCCAGCAACAGGTTTTTTTGCATGAATTTGAAGTTAAGGTTCTTTAAACGGCCAAATATAGCCTTCCCGCCCTTACCAAACAACCCGAAAAGTCATGTTTCGGGGAAAAAGGCCCTGTAGGTTCCCCCGGTTTCCCTCTGTTCACGCAGATCCCTTTGCTGCTGTTTCCATCTTTCGGCCAATAAGGTGAGGGAACCGTCGGCATGGGCAAAAAACATCCGGTAGGCGTTGCAAAAGCGGGGTTTCCGCTGGTCGGCGGGATCCTTGATCCGGTCTTTGGTACATCCTCCGTAACATTTGGTGAGCCAGGGGCACCGCCGGCACTCTCCCGGCAGAAGCGCCTTGGCAGAGGCAAAGGTCTCCTGTTGTTTTGAGTTGAGCATCGAAGAGAGCCTTCCCGTCATCACGTTCCCCAGTTTCCATTTGGGTTCCACGAAGAAGTCGCAGCTGTAGACATTACCGTTGTGTTCAACCACGAGGTAAGGCCCACAGGTTTTCATCATGGTGCATTCGGGGGGTTCCATGCCCACGTAGGCATGAAAGACCGACTCAAAATGGCGCACCGAGGTGGTGGGTTCCCCGTTGCGGAAGTCGGCCGCCCAGAGATCATAGATGCGGCAGAGGAAGCGGCCGTAATCGGCGGCCGTCACAGAAAAGGAGGCCGCACGGGAAGGATCGAGGGGGTCGGTCTCGACCACCGGAATAAATTGCATCCAGTTGAACCCCAGTTTCTTATAATAGTTATAAAGCTCGTCGGGGAACTGCACGGAGTAGTCGGTGAGACAGCAGAGGACGTTGACGGCCACTCCCTCCTCCAGGAGCATCAGGGCGTTTTCCTCCACGCGGTGGTGGGTGCCGGCGCCACCCCGGTCGAGGCGGTAATGGTCATGGATATGGGCCGGCCCATCAAGAGAGATCCCCACCAGCCAGTCGTATTTCCGCAGGAAACGGGCCCAGTCGCGATTCAGCAGCAGCCCGTTGGTCTGCAGGGCATTGCCCACCACCTGGTTGCGGCCGTACTTGCGCTCCAGGGCAATCGCACGCTCATAAAAGGAGAGCCCCATCAGCGTGGGCTCCCCGCCCTGCCAGGCAATACTCACCTGACTCCCACCCTGCTGCATCACCTGCCTGATGAGCTCCTCCTGAACCTCATCGCTCATACGGTGCTGCAAATGCTCTGAAAATAATGCCGCCTTACGCAGGTAAAAACAGTAACTGCAGTGCAGATTGCAGTCAGGGCCCGCAGGCTTGACCAGGACTGAAGTGAGGGCTTTCGGTTTTTGCGCCATGAACCGGGAATTCTTTGTCAACAAACATAGCGAAATTGACCCGAAACAAAAAAGCGATTCCCACCGCAGTACCCTGCAATTGTTTATAAAATCACGCCGAAAAGGTGGTCTGTGGGCCATTTTTCCCTTATTTTGGTCCCTGTCACGGACCAGCGTATGGTGGATCACGAAACCATTGACCCCGGAAACCACAGCCCGTGAACCGGTAACTCCGGAAACAGGTGACGACGGAACCTTTGACCCCGGAAATAAAAACAGGAAAATGAGGATGGAATGACCACCCGCAGTCATACAACTGGGAGCCCGCGGCGGCGGCGCAGACTCAAGAAGCCGGTGAGGAGATTTCTGACGGCGGCAGGGCTATTGCTGGCTGTTGTCATGGTGGTGGGGGTAGCCGGCAGGCTCCTGGAACGCCCCGGGGAGGCCCTTAAAGGCCCCGGGGGCATCCACTTTTATAAGGATCTGAATGCCGTCCACCTGAAACATGCCCGTGCAGTGGGCATCTCCCCCCTGAAGGGAAAAGATGCGGGGGAGCAGGCCGCCCAACTGGCCGCAAAGGGAAAACTGGTAGCCGTCAGCGACAACAAGTATTACGTGGTAAACCATCTGACCCATTCCTACCCCTATCTCGTGCCGGAGGCGGCCCGGGTACTGGAACTCATCGGCAAGCGGTTCCGGGAGAAACTGGAGGAAAAGGATATGGAACCCTACTATTTCAGGGTGACCTCCCTGCTGCGCACAGGCGAAAGCCAGCGCCGGCTCAGGGGCAGCAACGGAAATGCCACCAACCAGTCGGCCCACCTCTATGGAACGACCTTCGACATCACCTATAAAAACCTGGTGCGGAAGAATCTTCTGGGCAGGCGTAAAACCGTCACCGATGCGGCAGCTCTCAGATTGCTGTCGGAAACCATCGGAGAACTCCGCAAGGAGAAAAGGCTGGTGGTGGTGACCGAAAAACGGGAAGCCTGTTTTCACATTACCGTGTGCAGGTAGGGATGCATACGCTCAAAGCATTTTTAATCCCCCGGAACCATAACCGGAAAAACCCGTCCGGCACTGCGGAAAGTCATCCCTCCCTGAACAATAAATCGGCTTAATGATGGTTTATTTGAGAGCTCCTGTTAGTTTTGTCCTGATGAAAATCAACACTGCACTTCTTACGGTTCTCCTTTTGTGGTTTCTTCCTGCGACGGGAAGCGGGCAGAGCAACAATGCCACGCTGACAGGAACGGTCAGGGACGGACAGGGGCAGCCCCTGGAACTGGTGAATGTCTCCCTGCGTGATTTTCCCATTGGGACGACCACCAGCCGCAAAGGGGAATACCTCCTGCGGATTCCTGCACGGCGGGAGATAACCGTGGTTTACTCCCTGTTGGGGTATCTCCCTGTGGAGCGCAAATTCAGGGCTTCGACCGAAGAAAGGATCGTGGCCGACATCGTCATGGAAACCACTTCCGAGGAGATCGGCGAAGTCAGGATCACCGAAACCCGTAAAAACCGGGGAACCATAGAACGCATCGACACCCGGATGCTCAATTCTCTGCCTGTCACGGGCTCAGGAGGCGTGGAAGCCCTGATCAAAACGCTTCCCGGGGTCTCTTCCAACAATGAGCTGAGTTCCCAGTATTCGGTGCGGGGAGGCAACTTCGACGAAAACCTGGTTTACGTCAACGACGTGGAGATCTACCGCCCCTTTCTGATCAGGTCGGGGCAGCAGGAAGGTCTCAGCTTCATCAACGAGGATATGGTGTCATCGATAGAATTCTCTGCAGGAGGCTTCCAGTCGAAATACGGGGACAAGATGTCGAGTGTTCTCGACATCAAATACCGGCGCCCGGTCGACTTCCGGGCATCGGCATCGGCCAGCCTCCTGGGAGGATCGGCTCATGTGGAGGACCTTTCTCTGAATGGCAGGTTGTCGCACATCACCGGTATCCGTTACAAAACAAACCGCTACCTCCTGGGCAGCCTCGACGAACAGGGCGAGTACGATCCCCGCTTTCTCGACCTGCAGACCCATGTGACCTGGCGCGTCAACGACCACCTCGACCTTTCCTTCCTCGGAAATATCGCCGACAACCTCTACCGGTTTATTCCCCAGACCCGGGAAACCTCCTTCGGAACCTGGAAAACCCCCCTGAATACCAAAATTTACTTTCAGGGGAGCGAGGAAGACAGCTATAAAACATTTCTGGGGGCCCTGACGGCCAACTTTCACCCCTCCAATGACCTGAATTTCAAGTTTATCGCATCGGCCTATTCGGCCTCGGAAGCAGAAACCTACGACATCCTTGGCGATTACTACCTCAATGAACTGGAACGCAACATGTCGTCGGAGGAGTACGGCGACAGCGTACTTAACCTGGGGGTGGGAACCTTTCTGAACCACGCCCGGAATTACCTAGATGCCACCGTGCTGAGCGTAGCCCACCGGGGAGCCTGGAACACCGACCGCCACCTCCTCAACTGGGGGTTGGAGTTCCGGCACGAAGCCATTGACCATGCCATCAACGAGTGGATCTACCGCGATTCTACGGGCTATTCCCTGCCCTATTCCGACCAGGAAGTCCTTCTCTATTACACCCTGAACAGCCAGGCAAACCTTTCCACCAACCGGGTGACGGGTTACCTTCAGGATACCTGGCAGCTTCCCTTTCTGTCGGGGGATCTGTATCTCACGGCGGGAGTCAGGGGCCACTACTGGGATTTCAACAGGGAGTTGCTGGTCTCGCCGCGGGTGACCTTCAGTTTCTTTCCCGACTGGGAGTCGGCCTTCAGCTTCAGGCTGTCGACAGGGATGTACCACCAGCCGGCCTTCTTCAAGGAGCTGATCAGCCGCAACGGCCAGATCAACCGTGACAACAAGGCCCAGCGCTCTTTTCAGGTGGTGGCCGGCACCGATTATCTTTTCATGGCCTGGAACCGGCCTTTCAGGTTTACCACCGAAGCCTATTATAAGTTGATGAGCCGCCTGGTGCCTTACCAAATCGACAATGTACGCATCAGATACCTTTCAGATGAAGTGTCGGAGGGGTATGCCGCAGGACTCGACATGAAAATCAACGGGGAGTTCGTGAGCGGTATCCAGTCGTGGGCCAGCCTGTCGCTGATGCGCACCCGTGAAGACCTCCGGGGCGACCTCCTGGGCTACCGCCCCCGCCCCACCGACCAGCTCGTCAACTTCAGCCTTCTTTTCCAGGATTACCTCCCGGGAAACCCCTCCTGGAAAATGCACCTGGCAGGCTACTACGGCTCACGCCTCCCCACCAATCCTCCCAACAACACCGACCTCTTCTTCAGGATGCCCTCCTACCGCCGCATCGACATGGGGGTTTCCAAAGAGTTCATCAACGAGAACAGACCCTCCTCCCTGGCATGGCTCCGCCCGGTCAGAAACCTCTCCCTGAGCCTCGAAATCTTTAACCTGCTCAATATCAACAATACGGTATCCTATTTCTGGGTTTCAAGCAGTTACGGCGACCTCTTTGCCGTCCCCAATTACCTCACATCACGCAAGCTTAACCTGAAGCTGTCGATCGCCTTCTGAGGAGCCCCTCCCCGCTTGCCCCCGGCCTCCATACCTTTTTCCCCCCTTCGTGACAGCCTCCTGACACGGTATTAAATCACCCGTATTTTTCATACCGGAAGGGTTGGATTTGGATGGGCAGATTGTATCTTTACGGAGCAGATCAACCATTTACCAAAAATTAAACAAAATGAAGCTCCGAATTTTTCAGGCCGATGCCTTCACCGATGAGCTTTTCAGCGGCAATCCCGCTGCGGTGGTGCCTCTGGAGACCTGGCTTCCCGATGAACTGATGCAGAAAATCGCCCTGGAAAACAACCTTTCAGAAACAGCCTTTTACATTCCCGGAGAGGACGCCTTCCAGCTGCGGTGGTTTACACCGGCCACCGAAGTCTCCCTCTGCGGGCATGCCACCCTGGCCACGGCCCACGTCCTGTTCACCCACATGCAATATGGGGGCGACCTGATCGTGTTCAGGACCCTGAGCGGGGACCTGACGGTAGCCCGCATCAATGACCTCCTGTACATGGATTTTCCGGTCTCTCCGCTGAAGCCTTTTCCCACCCCGCAGGGACTGACGGCGGCCCTGGGATTGCGCCCCCTGGAGGTCCACCATGCCGGAAAATATCTCCTGGCGGTATACAAAAACGAAGCCGAGGTGCGCAAAATCATTCCCGACTTTCCGATGCTGGCCAAACTCCCTTTTCTGGGCATCATCGTGACCGCCCCCGGTGACGGGGTCGACTTCGTAAGCCGCTTTTTTGCCCCGGCCATGGGCATCAATGAAGATCCCGCCACGGGATCGGCCCACACGGCCCTCATCCCC
This sequence comes from Bacteroidales bacterium, assembly GCA_012729335.1. Taxonomy (GTDB): domain Bacteria; phylum Bacteroidota; class Bacteroidia; order Bacteroidales; family Prolixibacteraceae; genus UBA1413. The sequence goes on from JAAYDJ010000016.1 coordinate 38,317, forward strand.
TACTGGTCGGCGCGGCTGGGAAAAAAGGAGCTGCTGGCCATCCAGGTCTCCCGCAGGGGCGGAACCATGCACTGCGAAAACCACGGCGACCGCGTGAAAATCGGCGGCAAAGCCATCACTTTTATGGAAGGTACCATGACCATCAGAAAATAAACCCTATGACCAGGCCTCAGACCATCACCCGCAATTCCATTCCCCGCGAGATGACCGCTTTTTTTTCTTCCGGAACCGCTCCTTCCCGCTTCGCACAGGAGGCACCGGTTACCGGTGCACACGCCCGGCACGCGGCGGATTCACCCTTTGTTGCCGTAGCCATGCAGCACAAGCGGAGGGAATCCCGGGTGGTCGCCGGAGGCAGACGGCACGGGGCGACGGCCGGAGGAGCGGGAGTTTTGCTGTGGCTGCTGTTATTCATCTTCTCTTGCGGTCTCCGGGCACAGACACCTGGCGATGTGGAAGCCTTACGCCGGCAGGTGACCAGCCAGGGTGACGCCCTGGACCACCGGCTTGACCAGCTGGCCAAGATGGTCGACGACGTACTGTGGCAGCAAAAGCTGGAAGGCGTGGCCCTCATGGACAAGCTCTACATCTACGGGCCACCGCCGGCCAGGGTGCCCCAACCTGACGCCATGGGCGCCCGCAATCCTGTTAAATTCTGGACATACGCCTTCTTTCCGGCCAACCTCGACCCCGCGAAAAAATACCCCCTGCTGCTGCTCCCCCACGGCGGTGTCCACGCCGACTTCACCACCTATTACGTCCATATCGTCAGGGAACTGGTCGCCCAGGGATACGTGGTGGCCGCCCCAGAATACCGGGGCAGTACCGGCTACGGAAAAGCATTCTATGAGAAAATCGACTACGGCGGCCTCGAGAACGAGGATGTTTTCGCCACCCGGAACTACATGCTCGAAACGTATCCCTTCCTCGACCGCGACAGGGTGGGCATCCTCGGATGGAGCCATGGGGGTATGATCACCCTGATGAACCTCTTTGAACACCCCGGGAGCTACCAGGCAGCCTTCGCCGGGGTGCCCGTCAGCGACCTGATCGCCAGAATGGGCTATTATACCCAGGATTACCGCAACCATTTCGAGGCCGAATACCACATCGGCCAGAGCGCCTACGAAAATGTGGCCGAATACCGCCGCAGATCCCCCGCCTGGAATACCGCCAAATTCAACAATACCCCCCTGCTCATCCATACCAACACCAACGACGACGATGTGAACGTCCTCGAGGTGGAACACCTGATCAAATCCCTTAAGGCCGACGGGAAAAAATTCGAATACGAGATTTTCAATGATGTGCCGGGAGGACACTCCTTCGACAGAATGGACACCCGCGAAGCCAAGGAAATCAGGGTGAAGATCTACCGTCACCTGGCACCACACCTGAAACCCGCAAATCCCATCCGCGAACTCCGCGATTTACAGATCGCAGGGTACCGTTTCTGACCATTGTTTCTCTTAACCCGCCCCCTCTCCATTTAATAGTAAATTAATTACGCAATTATTTCCCATTTTGGGAAAATAAATTGTATATTTACGGCGAAGAACCATTGTTCCGAACATGTGAACCTGTGTATGGAACAAAAACACAAAACCTTAGAGAGAATTTATGGATGCCCCTGTTGACAAAAACCCGTACAAGATTTTTATTGTCGAAGACAATGAATTGTACGCCAAAGTATTAAAGAAGCAACTGGAGAACCGGAGGTATGAAATTTCGGTATTTCATTCCGGCCACAGTTGTCTGGCCCATCTCGACAAAAAGCCGTCGGTGGTGACCCTGGATTACCGGTTACCCGACATTGGCGGGGATGAGATGCTGGCGGCGTTGCTCAGGGGGCATCCCGGGGTGCATGTGGTGGTCATATCGGGACAGGACGACATAGAGACGGCCATCAAGCTGCTGAAAGCCGGGGCGTATGATTACATCGTCAAGGGTCCCGACACCCGGGAGAAACTGGTCCATACCGTCAGGAACATATACGATTCCGACCAGCTCCGAAGTGAAAACGAAACCCTGAAGTCCGCCATTCATGAGAAGTATGATTTCCGGAAGCTGATCAAGGGGAACAGCAAGCAGATAGAGCATGTTTTTTCCCTGATGGAGAAGGCGGCCTCGACCAACATTTCGGTGTCGGTGACCGGAGAGACGGGAACCGGCAAGGAGTTGGTTGCCAAGGGGATTCATTACAATTCAAAGCGTAAGAGCCAGCCTTTTGTGGCGGTGAATGTGTCGGCCATCCCCGAGGGGCTGATTGAGAGTGAGCTTTTCGGGCATGAGAAGGGGGCATTCACGGGGGCCGACGGCCGTAAGCAGGGGAAGTTCGAGCAGGCCAACGGAGGCACCCTTTTCCTGGATGAGATCGCCGACCTGGACCTGAACCTCCAGTCAAAGCTGCTGCGGGTGATCCAGGAGCGGGAACTCATCAGGCTGGGAGGCAGCCAGGTGATTCCCCTCGATGTGCGGATCATCACCGCCACCCACAAAAATCTGGAGAAACTGGTCAACGAGCGGAGGTTCCGGCAGGACCTCTACTACCGTTTGCTGGGATTACCCATTCACCTGCCCCCCCTGCGTGAAAGGGGCCATGACGTGATCATGCTGGCCAAATACTTCGCCGATGAATTTTGCCGTGAAAACGGACTGGAACCCCGCACCCTCTCACAAGGCGCCAAAGAGATGCTGCAGGGATATGCCTTTCCCGGTAACATCAGGGAACTGAAAGCCATCACCGAACTGGCCTGCGTGCTGAGCACCGGAAACAGCCTCGAAAGGGAGCACTTCCAGCTCTCACAGAATGGCATGACCGTCAACCTGATGGCCGAAGAGAAAACCCTGGAGGAGTACACCAACGACATCATCAGCCATTACCTGAAGAAATACAACCAGAACGTCAAACTGGTGGCCGAGAAACTGAATATCGGCAAATCCACCATTTACAGGTTTCTGCAGCTCACCGGCCGGAAAGAGACGTCCCCCTCCCTCTGACGGGTACCCGGGTATTTCCGGAGAAACACGGCCGTTCCGGAAAACAAGAAATCCTTTTTATTTTGAATTCAGGCGAGCGCATTCCCCTTCCGCCCTGCAGCGGGGAATTTCAATGACAGGCTGGACCAGAAGCAGAAGGGAAGGATGCTTCACTGGCCAGCCACCGATTCGATGCCGGTCACCACGGCGTCGGGAGCGATCTTTTTGATCATTCCCTGGAGGGCTTTTCCGGGTCCCACTTCGGTGAAGAGGGAGGCGCCGTCGCCGGCCATATTCCGGATGGTGCGGGTCCACAGCACGGGGGCGGTCAGCTGCATGACCAGGTTATGACTGATGGTTTCGGGGTTGACCGAGGGGGCGGCGGTGACATTCTGGTAGACGGGGCACCGGGGAGCGCTTATGCGCACGGCGCGGATGGCTTCGGCCAGTTCATCGTGGGCCGGTTCCATCAGCGGACTGTGGAAAGCCCCACCCACCACCAGCTTCAGAACCCTTTTGGCCCCTTTGGCGGGTAAAAGCGCACAAGCTTTGTCGATGCCGGCGAGGCTGCCCGAAATGACCACCTGCCCGGGGCAGTTGTAATTGGCGGGAACCACCAGGTCGGGAATTGCGGCACACACTTCCGCCACGGTTTCGTCGTCGAGGCCCATCACGGCCGCCATGCCCGAAGGCTCCACCTCACAGGCCTTCTGCATGGCCTGGGCACGCTTCTGCACCAGAAGAAGTCCATCCTCAAAGCTCAGAGCCCCCACGGCCGTCAACGCTGAAAACTCACCCAAAGAATGACCGGCCACCATCTCCGGCTCAAACCCTTCCATCACCCTGGCCAAAACCACACTGTGAAGAAATATGGCCGGCTGGGTGACCCGCGTCTGCTTCAGATCCTCCACACTCCCCTCAAACATCATCCGGGTAATGCTGAAGCCCAGCAACGCATCGGCACGGTGAAACATCTCGCGGGCAATGGGCGAATGGTCATACAAATCCTTGCCCATCCCGGGGTATTGGGCCCCCTGTCCGGGGAATACAAATGCCTTCATGCTTTATTCTTTTTTATCCGGGGCAAAGATAAGGGATTCCCTCAAATGCCGCCTGAAGGTAAACACCAGCCACTACCGGGCTTAAAATAATTAACGCGGCAGGCAGTTTTTTCAAACCCACCGGCAGAATTTTCAAAACCGGCCGGCAGAATTTTCAGGAGATTCCCGTCCTGAGAAGCGAATTGGTTTATTTTTGCCTGAAAGAAGCCTGAACCCTTTCAATGAAAGATCACCTATGAATCGAAAACCAATGCTATGGGTCCTGATGTTGGGCGCCATGTTGTCGTGCCAGCGTGAAATGGGGAGTTCGCTCCTCACCCATGTTCATCCCCTGACGGGGAGTGCCCCATCGCTCCGGGGCAGTTCTGTAGGGCGCCCCGGGTTGTATGGTGATGCCGGCCAGACGGTTCCGGCGGTCACTGCTCCCTTTGGGATGACCCAGTTCACCCCCCAGACCCGCAGCGGTGAAAAACCAGGCATTGCCCCTTATTATTTCCTTGACGGAATGACACAGGGCATCAGGGTTTCCCATTGGACAAGCGGTACCAACCTCAGCGATTACGGGAGTTTCACCCTCTCCCCGGTGTCGGGGCAGTTCACCCTGTCGCCCCACGCACGCAAAGCCGCCTTTTTCTTCGACAACGACCACCACTCCCCGGCATACTGCGCCATGCACATTCCCCTCTTTGATCTGATCACCGAGGTGACGGCCACACGTCGCTGCGGATTCCTGCGGATCTCATGGCTTAATCCGAACGATGCCATGATCGTCATTGACGTCAACAACGACCGCGGAGAAGGATACCTGGAGATTTTTCCCGAAAAGAACGAAATCGTGGCCAGCAATCCCGTGGAGGGGATTTTCCCGGGCGAGGGGGTTTCCGCGGGATTCAGCGGCCATATGGTCCTCAGGTTCGACAATGGTTTTGAAAGCTACGGCACCTGCACCGGGAGCGACTACCACCGGGGGGAGTGCCTCATCAGGGACCAGCCCGGTATGGGAGGTTTCGTGAAACTGAAATTAGATGCCAGTCAGCTCTCCCGGATCAGAGTGGGCACCTCCTTTACCAGTGTGGAAGAGGCGCGTGCGAACCTGGAGGCGGAGATTCCGGACTGGGATTTTGATTCTGCACGGAAGGCTCTGGAAACCACCTGGGAGCAGTTGCTGGCCCGTGCCGAGGTGACCGGCGGCACCCCGGAGCAGCGGAATATCTTTTATACGGCATTGGCCCACAGCTGTCTTCACCCGCGGCTCTTCAGCGACGTCAGCGGCACCTGCCCCGGATTCGGGGGAGACACCACATTGCAGCGCGCCGAAGGATTTGACTACTACACCGATTTTGCAGCATGGGATACCTATCGGGCACAGATGCCCCTGCTGAGCCTGATAGCGCCCCGTGAATACCGTGACATGGTGACTTCCCTGGTCACCGCCGCCAGTCAGTGGGGCTGGCTGCCTTCCGCATCCCTGCGCAACGGACCCCAACCCGCAGCCACCGGAGACTATGTCGCAGCCATCATCGGCGATGCCCTCATGAAAGGATTTGACATCGACAGGGAGAAGGCCTGGAGCCTCCTCCGCAGAAATTGTTTTGAAACACCCGGCCAGCCCGAAGCCTATGCCCGTGGCATGGGGCGCCCCTCCCTGGGAAGCTACCAGCAACTGGGCTACATCCCCCTCGAAGAGATCGTTTCCTTTCCGTTCCGCAGGGAAGAACAGGTTTCCCGGAGCCTGGAATATGCCTACGGCGACTGGGTGGCCGCGCAGGTGGCCCGTTTGGTGGGAGAGAACGCCGACGAGGAAGCCCTGCGCCTTCGGGCCGATAACCATACCCTCCTCTTTGACCCCGAAAAGGGGTGGATCTGCGGCAAATTCGCCGACGGCACCTTCACCTCCGACTTCGCCCCTGACGGCTATGTACCCTGGCTGACGGAGAGTACGCCCCGGCAGGCCACCTTTTCGGTGGTCCACGATCTCCCCGGCATGGTGGAACGCATGGGCGGTGCGGAGGAATTCAGGCGCCGGCTGGAAGCCTTCTTCAGCGACGGAGGGTACTGGCACGGCCACGGCCCCAACTACCATGTGCCCTACCTCTTTAACGCCACGGGCGACTGGGCCGCCACCCAGCACACCGTTACCCGCCTTATGGCTGCGGAATACTCCGATGATCCGGCAGGGCTCGGCGGACAGGACGACGCCGGACAGTTCTCGGCCTGGTATGTCTTTTCAGCCATGGGATTTTACCCCGTCTGCCCTGGCAGCAACACCTACTTCGCAGGCGCTCCACTCTTCCCGAAAATAACCCTTCACACCGGAGAAAACGGCAAAGAACGTCCCCTGGTCATTGAAACACAGACAAAACAACCCGGAAAACCCTTTGCCTCCCTCCGGCTCAACGGAAAAACCATCACCCCGGTTCTGAACCATGACCAGATTCGCAAAGGAGGAAAACTCCTGTTTTTGCAATAGGAATAACAGAAAAATATACTTAATTTTAAATCCATTTTCAAACAACAATTTAAACAGTTTTATTATGAGTGAAGAAGTGAATCAGGAAGGACAGCCCAAAAAGGAGAGCCTTCTGGATAAAGCGAAGGAACTGGCCGACAAGGCGGAAGATTTCTTCGAGGATACGGCAGAAAAGGTAAAAGCCAGTGAGACCTTCAAAAAGGCAGGAGAGTTGTGGGACAAGGCCGAAGATTTTGTGGAAGACAAAGTGGAGGACCTTGAAAAAAGTGGCATCAAGGAGAAGCTGAAAGGTTTTGCCGACAAGATGGAAGATAAAGCCGAAGAGCTGCTGGAGAAAGCCAAGACCACGGGCAAGAACCTGGCCGACAAGGCCGATGATCTGGCAGATGACCTCACCGAGAAATTCAAGGGCAAAGGAAAGGACGAAGGGGGAACGCCCCCGCCTCCCGCACCGGAAGCCTGATTATTAACCCAAAATACTGAATACATGGAGAACATTTTAGGAGCCATCCTGTCGCAGATCGATGATCAGGCGCTGGATGTGATCGGCCGGCAGGCGAATGTGGCGCCCGACAAGGCCAAAACGGCCCTGGCCAGTGCCATTCCCATCCTGATGAGTGCTTTGGCCAAAAACAGCAGCACGCCGGAAGGCGCCTCCGCATTGCAGAATGCCGTTGCGCGTGACCACAACGGGAGTTTACTCGACAACCTGGGATCCCTTCTGGGAAAGCAGGAGGTGATCACTGACGGAGCTGGGATTCTGAAGCACGTGCTGGGCAACAAACGGCAGAACGTGGAGCAGTATATCAGCAAGGATGCGGGGCTGAACAGCGCCGCCGTGGGCCGGATCCTGGAAATGGCAGCCCCCATCATCATGGGCTACCTGGGTAAGAAGAGCGGCGGCGGCCTTAACACCAGCGTCATCGGCGACCTGCTCGGCAGCTTCCTTAAAACGGAGAAAAAACAGGCCCCCCAGTCCCAAAACGTGATCAACCAGATCCTGGACCGTGATAACGACGGAAATGTGATGGATGACATCGCCGAACTGGGCATGTCCTTCCTCGGAAGAATGATGAAGAAAAGATAGGAGAATCCCCACAGGAACCCTCCTGGAATGAGAAGAGGCGGTTTCATTACGATGAAACCGCCTCTTGTATTTAAGCCTCCTGTTTTTCAGGAAGATCCGGAGAGCTCCCGGCGAAAAACCGGCCGCTCTTTAGTCCAGCGGAGGAATGACCAGCACCTGTCCCGGATAAATCTTGTCGGGATGGGTGAGCATCGGCGTGTTGGCTTCAAAAATCACCGGGTACTTGTTGGGGTCCCCATAGAACTTCCTGGCGATCTTGGACAGGTTGTCGCCCGAGACAACGGTATAGAACTCCTTTTCGGGTTCCGTAGGCGGAATAACCGGAATCTCGGAACCGATGGGCAGCACGGCCAAACGGTCGTCCACCTTCGAGATGCCTTCCACATTTCCGGCAGCCACCACAATCCTGTTTTTGTTGGGAATGGTATCCACCTTACCCGTCAGAATCACGGTTTCATCATCCACCACCGCCTTCAGATTTTCGGTTTTAAAACCAAAACTGTTGATGTGTTTCATCACGAGGTCGGCCTTTTCCTGCTCCTTAACCTCTTCCGACTTGCCGAACAATTTGGTGCCGGCACCCTTTAAAAAAGAAATTAAACCCATAACAAATGAAAATTAAATGATTAATCGAATACTTCGAAGGTTATTTTACAATTGACGCGGTATTCCACGACTTTATTGTCCTTAACAAGGGCACTTTGGTCTTGCACATAAACGGAGCGGATGCCTTTGAGAGATTTGGAGGCAGTCGTCACTGCGTTTTGAACGGCCTCTTCCCAGCTTTTTTCGGAAGATGCCAGAATTTCAATGACTTTCAATACTGACATAGTGGTTATCTTTTAAAAGTTTAACAAACCTAAAGCTACAAAAAAAAAGAGGATTCAACGAACATTTCAAGCATTTATTCAAAAAAAAGGACCAGCGGGAGTTGGGGTCAGAGGTCGCGGAGAGCGGGCAGGAGGCGTGAAGGGGAAGCCAGTGTTCTGGCCAGCAGGAAGATCCAGGTGGCGCCATGGGCCAGGATGAGGAGGATGAGCAGGGTCACATCACCTGCGGAAACGGCGTGGTGGCCTCCTGAGAGCGAGGGGATGACGGTCACCAGGGCGGCGGCGAATCCCGAGAGGGTGCCGGTGGCCAGCAGGAAGAAATATTCCCTGAAAAGAAGGGAGACCACTTTGCGGCGTGGGAATCCCAGGGCCAGGAGCGTGGCCAGTTCGCGTCGTCTTTCGAGGATGGCCCTGGCCAGAACCAGTGCGAGGCCCACGGTTCCCAGGAGAAGGCCCAGAACGCCCAGTGCCAGGAAGATCGCCAGGTAGGTGTTGGTGACCGAGGCAAATTCGGCAAGCCGTCGTGGGGCAGAGGTCATCTCCACGCCTTGGTCACGCAGCAAATCCCTGATCTCCTCCCCCGCCCTTTCTGCATCCTCAGGGGCCCAGCTGGCCAGGAATACCCCTGAGCCACTGTGAGAAGGAAAATAACGGTAGAAATGGGTGTCGGCGATGAGCACCGATCCCTGAAAAATGGAAGGCGCCAATCCGCCCACCAGCCTGATCCGGAGGGTATCCCCGTTTTCTCCGCGATAAAGGAGGGTATCCCCGGTTTTCATCATCAGTCCCCACTGGATGACCGTTTGGTCGGCCACCCCGGGAACCACACCCCCGGGAAGGATTTTCTGCAGCGAAGACCAGGGAAGTTCCGGATCCAGCTCTTCCGTGCGGGTGGTGAAAGAGAACCTGCCCTCGAGCAGCGAGGGATCCACCCCCAGAATGGAGGGATTATCAATTTTATTCAGGTTAAGACAGCTGGCGTCATCTCCGGCAACCCTGCTGAAATGGACGGCAGAGAAAGGGGTTTGCAGGCCTGTAGTGCTTCTTCTTGCAGAATCGTTGAGGTCATAAAGGAGGGGCACGGCCAGTTCGGCCCAGGCTGAAAAGCCGCCGGTTCCTGAGGAGGGATCTCCGGCACGGGAATAGGTATTGAGCCGGTTGGCGCCGGTAGCCACGACCATGAAGGTACCCAGGGCAAAAAGGAGGTAGACCGCCGCAGACCGCCGCCGGTGGCGGGCTGCCATCCGCAGGGCCAGCATCGGCATGGTAAGCTCAGGCTGGGTGGGCTCAGACTGGGTAAACTCAGAGTGGATAAATTCAGGCGACTTCACCTGCTGAGGCATCGCACCAGGATCACTTTGTGGGGGACCTCCTTCAAACCGGGGCAGCAACAAGGCAAAGGCCGCAACGAACGCCCCCAGGAGAAGCCCTCCCGAGAGGAAGAAAAGAAGGGGATCGGAGGAGATCATCCCGGTCAGCTGAAGGCTGACCAGCAACACGGCAGGGAAGGCCAGGAGAAGCGGGAGCCCCCGTTTCAGGAGTGAAGGCTTTGTGGCGGAAACTTTTTCCTGTTGGCGGTGGAGGTCGGCGACTCCCCGGCGCAGGGCGCTCCGGAGGGGGAACCAGATGGAGAGCAGCGCCACGGCCAGACTGGCCACACCACCCGCGACGAGGGTGGGCAGGCCGACATGGAGGAAGATCACGGGGGTTCTGACGATATCCCACCAGAGGGTATTGAGAAAGGCGAAGATCACTTTGACGTAGCCTACCGCCAGAATAAGTCCGGCGCTGACGCCCACCAGGGCGACCAGTGCGGCTTCAGCCAGCAGAAGGGTAGTCGTCTTATGCCGGGAGAATCCCAGTTGGAGGAGGGTTCCCACCTGGGAGGCTCTGTTTTCGATGTTAAAGCGGAAGAGGAGGGCCGTCAGGAGAACAGCTGCCAGCAGAAGAAAAAAGCTGAGGCCCAGGAAGAGCTGGCCGAAGTCCACGCCGCCGCGGGCCGATTGGAGCCCTTTTTCCCTGACTTCCGCCACCTCAAATCCAAAAACAGCCGGGGTAAGTTTCTCCCTGAAGATGCGCAGGAACCCGGATTCAGAGAAGCGCTCTGCCGGTATCCTCACGGAGGTGTAATCCCCGAAGCGGTTGGCCCAGATTTCCTGTGCCAGTTCGGGGGCCACGAACACCTTGGGTGTTCCGCGGTAGCGGTTCCAGTACGCTTCATCGCGGGGCCTGATCCTGGAGAGGTCGACAGGGACGCCGGCTTCCCACTCCCTGCAATGGCCGGCGTCGGCCATACCGGGAATGGCGGGCATCAGGGTGCTGTCGGCCCACATCCCGGAGAGGGGCACCACCGAGGCCACCCTGAAAGGGCGGCTCTTTGCGGTAAGCTGGCGCAGGGGACCGATTTCATACCATTCCATCCTCAGGGAGTCTCCTTCACCAACCCCCAGATCCCCGGCTACCCAGTCGCTGATCAGGATCTCCCCGGGTGTGAGACCGGCACCCGGTACGGAAGAAGCAAAAGAGTAAGGGACTTCCTTGCCCCCGGCGGAAATGGCATTGACGAAATAGGTCATGATGGCTCTGCTGCCCGGAAGGGAAGCAAAGGCCTCTGCGGTTTCCCGCTCCAGGAATATCCGCTCTGAAAAGATTTCCAACTCTCCGGTGGCAGGGATTTCCCGGAGGTGAAGGCCGGCATCGGCAGGCGTCAGGGAGCGCTGTAAAAGGGAGTCTAAAAGATCTGTGGAAGGGTTTCCCGGGATGAGGATCTGGTTGGCCCTCTCTTCGAGTTCCATGAGATCATTGAGGCGGCCGAGGGAGAGGAAGAGGTTGCGGGGGGCGCTCTGGGCGTTGCGGAGATTAAAGAGGCCTGCGCCCTGGGGGGAGAGTACGGCGGTTACGGTAGCCCGGAGGGTCACCGTGGTTTCGTTCTCGGATACAAAGGGGGTGTTGCGGGGCACGAGGCTGGCTTTGGCCACGCGCACCAGCAGATCATCGCCGGGGCCCACGCCCAGCTGGAGGGCAGCATTTTCGCTGAGCAGGATCTGGTCTCCTTCCGGAAGGGGGATATCGGGGTAAATGGCTCTGAAGCGGTCGTCGATTCCATATACGGAAAGGTGATTGATGCGGGCCTCACCGCCGCGGGCGACAGCCATGCCGTCGAAGGCCAGCAGGGGCACGGCGGGGACCCCGGCGGCTTTCCCGATTTCCGACGCCAGGTCAGCCCTGAAATAGCGGTCGGTGACCGAGATAAGATGGGTGGTGTTCCCAAGGCGGGAAAGGGTAATCTGTTCGAGGCTGTGGCGCATGGAGTCGCCGATGAAAAGAGCCCCCGTAAGGATGGCCGTACTCAGGGCCACCCCCAGGGCCACCAGCACATGGCGGGGGAAATAGTGGACGAGGCTGCGCCAAATAAGGCGGGACTTGCGCATCATCAGAGGATAAGTTGTCCATTGCGGAGGTGAAAAATCCGTTCCATGCCGGCAGCCACTTCGGGCGCATGGGTGACGGTGACCAGGGTGATCCCTTCGTCGCGGCTCAGGCCCGTGAGCAACCCGGCAAGAATGGAGGCGTTTTCTTCGTCGAGGGCGCCGGTGGGTTCATCGGCAAGCAGCAGCCTGGGTTTGTGGATCAGGGCCCTGACGACGGCTGTGCGCTGACATTCGCCCCCTGAGAGTTCCCCCGGCAACTGATGGCGCTGGTCGCTGATGCCCGTTTTCCGGAGCAGATGGCCGGCCCATTCCCGCTGTGCCGTGGTTACCCCTTTCTGAAAGGCAAGCAAAGGAAGCAGGACATTCTCGAGAAGGGTCAGCTGTGGCAGGAGATGGTGCTGCTGGAAGACAAATCCCAGTTCCCGGTTGCGGAACAGGGCAAGCTCAGCATCGCTGTACCCGCTGATGTCGCGGCCGTCGAACAGGATTTCCCCCCTGTCGGGGCGGTCAAGGGCACCGATCAGGTTGAGGAGGGTGGTTTTTCCGCAGCCGCTGGGTCCCACAATCGCAGTGCGGGTGCCGGCTTCCAGCTCCCACTCCAGTCCCGAGAGTACCGGCCTGAATCCATGACTTCCAGGCCGCCCGTAACCCTTGTGTATATCTTTTAATACCAGCAATTTCTTTGTCATCGCACCTGTTCTCATGATGTTTTCTGAACCCTGTTTTCCCTGACCTTGTGGTAAAGGTCGATCATTTCCCGGGCATGGTCATGGATATTAAAGGAGTCGGAGACGCCTTTGCGGGCCTGGTGGCTCAGGGCATTAAGGGCGTCACGGTTATAGAGGAGGTCTGCCCAGGCTTCGGCAAGCTTCTCCGGAGTGTTGGGGGAGTAAATGCTTCCACCTCCCGAGATGCTGACGATTTCGGGGAAAGCCCCCAGGGCGGGCTGGACAATGGGGATGCCGCTGGCCATCAGCTCGGGGAGATACATGCCGAAAGCCTCCCCGTTGCGTACGGGCACCGTAGCCAGAGCGGCCTTCCGGAAAAACTCCTTCCTCCCCTCCCCTTCAAACGCGTCATGAAAAATGACCTCTCCGGAAAGCCCGGCACGGACAATCTTCTCCTTCTGGGCTTTAAGGAACCGGTGGTCGGCGGCCGTGTATCCTCCTGTGGCGATCAGCTTCACATCGCTGAGGGCCGCCTGCTGCTTCAGGAGGATAAAGGCATCCACGACCAGATCAAAACCGTTCTCATGGCACATCCTGGAGATGTAACCTATATTCCTGTTCTTTCCGGAGGAAGGGATGAATTCGTATTCGTCAGGGTCGACCCCCAGATATATGGGGAAAACCTTTTCCCGGGGAAGGGCCATCCGCTCCTCCATCACCCGGGCAAAATAGTGGCTCACGGCAATGAAGGCGTCGACATCGGCCGACTTCTCCTGCATCAGTTTCCAGATGCGCTCGCGATAGCTGGGCTTCATGACATCGACCCATACGTCTTCATCCTGAAGGGAGCAGACAATGGGCACGTCGATGCGTTCGCGGATGCGTTTGGCCAACCCCAGGAGCAGGGCGTTGGAGATATGGATGATATCGGGTTTACAGTGTTCGGCCATCCAGTCGACCATCCTTTCCAGCTCCTCCTTCTGTTCTCCCTCCTCGCCCATAAGCATGGAAACGGTCATCTCCTCCAGTCCGGTGGCGTTGGTCGACCCGGCCATGGAAGCGGCCAGCTTCAGCACCGGCCCGGTGTTGAGAAGCTTGTCAAACCAAGCGGGCGCCTTCCGCAAAAACGGAAACATCTGCTTGAGGTAAATGCTCACCGCCCCGTAAAAAACAGGGATGTCATTGAGGTCGCGTTCATCGGAGAAAAGAGGCAGATACATGGGGATCTTGATCACCTGATGACCCTCCTTCCGAAGGGCATCCACATATTTACTGTCACGCAAACAGTTGCCGCAATAAAAGGAGCCTCCCGACCCGGGGATGATTTGCAATATGTTCATGTCTCTAAAATAGGAATTATTTCCATCTGATCTTCCTGATTCCAGACTCCAGACTCAGGATTCAAGACTCAGGATTCAAGACTCAGGATTCAAGACTTAAGACTTAAGATTTAAGATTTCTAATTGTTTCCGAAACAGTAGATATTTCCGTCGGCTGCGCCCAGGATGATCCGGTTACCGGCTACGGCGGGATTGCTGATGATGGCTGATCCCACCTCGTAGCGCCAGAGTTCCTTTCCGTCGGTGAGGGCCAGCAGGAAGAGGTCACCCCGCATGTTGGCGGCTATGACGTTTTTCCCGGCCACGACGGGTGAAGCCTCCACCCGGTTGCCGGTGCTGAAGTTCCACATCTTTTTGCCGCTGTTCTTGTCGAAACAGTAAATGTTCTTATCATGGTTGCCCGTGACGACATAATTTCCGGCCACCGCCGGGGAGGCGATAAAGGGAAGTTTCACTTTGGGGTCTTCCCACTTCCAGGAGATGGCGCCTGCGGTCATGTCGACCTGCGAGAATTTCCCGTCGTAATCGCCGATCCAGGCTTTCTGGCCTTCCACGGCCACAGACCCGGCCACGTAAGTGGCCACGTTTATTTTTTTGACCGCCTTTCCGGAAGCGATATCGACCAGGTGGAGGAACCCGTCGCATCCTCCGAAGATGGCCATGCCATTGTGGCAGGCCGCCGCACCATTGATGTAGTTGTCAGACTCATACTTCCAGAGAACCTTGCCGGTGGCGGCGTCTACGCAGTGGAGATAATAGTCATAACTCCCGACCAGCAGGCGGGTGGATTTCCCTGATTTGTACCAGTTGACCGAACCCACAATCTGGTTCTCGGTTTTATACTCCCACACTTTTTTGCCGGTTTTAAGCTCCAGGGCATAGAGGGTGCCGTCGAGGTTGCCGATGTAGACTTTCCCGTCGAGGATCAGTGCCGGGGCTTCTATTCCATTGGAAGTCTTAAACTGCCAGAGTTGTTTCCCGTTCATGTCGAGGCAGTATACCATGCCATTCGACGATCCGGTGACGATCCTGTTGTCGCATACCACGGGCGACGACTTGATCATACTGCCGGTGGAGTAGGTCCAGAGCAGCTGGGGTTTTGCGGGGAGGTTGGCCGAGAGGCTTCCTGTGAGCCGCTGGTTGCCGCGAAAAAGGCCCCAGCACCCCCCCTCCTGTGCCGCAGCCTCCGGAGCAGAAACGCCCACCAGCAGGAGAGCCGTCGCCAATAATAGCATATGTACCTTATTCATCATATATTCCGCTTCTTTTTTCTCTCCTTACCATGCTTCTTATGTGTGGAAGGGTTTCGTATGATGGTGGCTACCGCAAAAATCCGGCCACTATAGTCGCCGCCTTCCTTATGTTCACCTTGTATGTTGTACAGTCGTCATGCATCGCATGGGGCACTGGTTATTGCAGGGGGCACTGGTTACTGCAGGGGGTCACCGGCCTTGCGGATGGGCTCCAGGGCGCCGGTGGGACACCCTTCTGCCACAATGAGTGCGACTTTTTCAAGAGCCACATCCATCGATTCGTCGAAAGGTATGCCAATTTCCACGTCGAAGCCCCTGCCTATGAAGGTAAGCCCGAACTTCTCGCGGTATTTTTCGGTGAGCCTGACACAGATGCCGCATTTGATGCATTTTCCGGGTTCGTAAACAATCCCCTTAGCCTGGAATTTCTTGGTCATGTCGCGGCGCGGGGAGGTCTGGAACCGTTTCTGGCTGGCCGCGTAGCGGGTTGAAAAATCACGGAGTTTGCAATCGTCGGCGGCACGGCAGTCACAGTGCATGCAGCGGCGGGCCTCCTCCACCGCCTCCTCCGGGGTGAATCCCCGGGGGCTGTCGGCCGGAAAGCGCCGTTTTCCGGCCACAGACTCCTTGAGGTATTCAGCAAATTCGGTTGGCCGCAGCTTTCCGAACCGGGAGTTGAAGAGCCTTGGTTCCCCGATGATCTTCCCTCCATGGAAATACTGCAGCACCGCGAAGGCCACTTCCTTTCCCTGTCCCACCGAGCGGACAGCCAGGCGGGAAGAACGGAGCACATTGCCTATGGCAAATATTCCAGCTTCGGAAGTCTCATAACCTTCGCCGGTCACCTGTATTCCTTTGGCGGTGCCCGCCAGCTGGAAGGCTTTGGTGGTGTCGTCGATATTGCCGGTAGCCACAATGAGGGCATCGTAATTACGGCGAAGCTGTTCGAAATGGCGGTCATCGATGGTGGTGTTGCCGTTGAAGGTCACCCCCGTGGCGAGGATGGTCCTGATTTCCCTGTCGAGGAGCTCTTCAGGGAGTATATCGCGGCTGATGGCTGTGCGGAGTTGACCGCCGGCCTTGGGCGCCCTGTCGTAGAGGTGGGGTTCCACACCCCTGAGCCTCAGATAATAGGCTGCAGCCAGTCCGGCCGGCCCGGCGCCGATGATGGCCACCCGTTTTCCTTCAAGGGGAGGGACCGGCCAGGGATGCAGATCGTTTTCATCGCCCACGAACCGCTTGAGAAGACAGATGGAAACCGGTTCATCCACGGTCTTGCGGTGGCAGGCCCCCTCACAGGGGGCCGGACAAATGCGACCCAGCACCGCCGGCAGGGCGATATCCCGCTTCACCACCTTCAGGGATTCCTCCCATTTTCCGGCGGCAATCAGCCTGTTCATCAGTGGGATGTTCATATGGGCCGGACAGCCGATCTGGCAGGGGGCTTCACAATCGCCTACATGCTCGCTTAACAGCAGCTCCAGAGCCATCTGCCGCCCTTCCCTGATCTCTTCGTCTTCGGTGATGATCTGCATGTGGTCGGCCGCCTTCACCGAACAGGAGGGAAAAAGCTTCCCGCTGCCATCCTTTACCAGACAGAGCATACAGGACGTGAAATGGTCGAGCTCATTGTGCAGACACAAGGCAGGAATATGGATCCCGGCAGCCTCCGCTGCCTTCCATACCGAACTCCCCTCCGGAACTTCCACCTCTTGATGGTCTATTTTAAGTTTTATCATTGCTTCAATCTGTAACGGATATTACCGGATGTGGACATCACCGCTACCAGTCCATCTTCACAGGGCCGGTACATGATGTTTCATTCAAAAAACGTCGATTGCATTCACGGGACAGGCAGGCCGGCATGCGTCGCAACGGATGCAGGCTTCGGTATCGATGAGATGCTTTTCGTGAGGCGTAAAAGGAATCGCATCAGCGGGGCACACCTGGGCACAAAGGGTGCAGCCGATACACTTGTCATTAACCACATATCTGATCAGGTGGGTACATTTTCCCGTGGGGCACCTTCCTTCGAGGTGGGCTTCATACTCCTCCCTGAAGTATTTCAGGGTACTCAGTACCGGGTTGGGAGCGGTCTTTCCCAGGCCGCAGAGGCTCCCCTTCCGGGTCCAATGGGCGAGACGTTCCAGTTCATCGAGATCTTCCCTTTTGGCGGTTCCGCGGGTGAGGCTCTCCAGGATGTCGAGCATTCGTTTGGTGCCCAGGCGGCAGAAGGTACACTTTCCGCACGACTCATTCTGGGTAAAGGAGAGGAAAAAGCGGGCGATATCGACCATGCAGTCGGTATCGTCGAGCACAACCAGTCCGCCCGAGCCCATCATGGCCCCCATTTTGGTGAGGGATTCATAGTCGATGGGGGTGTCGGCGAGTTCCGCGGGGATGCATCCTCCTGAGGGACCGCCGATCTGGACGGCCTTAAACTGGCGGCCGTTGGCGATTCCGCCGCCGATTTCAAAGATCACCTGCCGGATGGTGGTGCCCATGGGCACTTCGATGAGTCCTCCGCGGGCCACCTTGCCCGCCAGGGCAAAGACCTTGGTTCCCTTGCTGTGTTCTGTGCCGATGGCGCTGAACCTGGCCGCCCCCTCCCGCAATATCCAGGAGATCTGGGCCAGCGTTTCCACATTGTTGACCAGCGTGGGATGATCCATATATCCTTTCTCGGCCGGAAAGGGGGGACGGATATGGGGATAACCCCGTCGCCCCTCCAGGGAGGCAATCAGAGCGGTCTCCTCGCCGCAGACAAAAGCCCCTGCTCCTTCGTAGATCTGGGCGTCAAAAGAAAAGTTGCTGCCCAGAATATGCTGCCCCAGGAGGTTCGCGGCATAGCAGTTGGCCAGGGCTTCCCTGACGCGGCGTACCGCCAGCGGATATTCTGCGCGGATATAGAAAAAGCCCCGGGAAGCCCCCACGGCATAGGCAGCGATGATCATCCCCTCGATGATGCGGTAGGGGTACGATTCCAGAAGCATCCGGTCCATAAAGGCACCGGGATCCCCCTCATCGCCGTTGCAGATGACATATTTTTCAGCGTGGGGCTGACGGGCTACCAGTTCCCATTTGATCCCCGAGGGGAAACCGGCGCCCCCGCGGCCGCGGATGTGACTGGCCTTTACTTCGCTGACCACTTCCGGGGGAGTCATCTTCAGCAGGGCGCGCCGTACCGCCCGGAAACCCCCGCGGCTCCGGTATTCATCCATATCGAGGGGGTTGATGATCCCCCGGTATTCGGTGGCAATGGGTATCTGCCTCCCTAAAAAGGAACTGACAGGCTTGTCGCGCACATCCAGGGCATACCGCTCAATCCCCTCCCATTTGGCATCGGTCTGGATGTACTCGACCGACTCCAGTAACCTGCTTTTCAGCTTCGACAGAAGCCCCGTAGGCTTAAAATGGCTGGCGACGATGTCCTTGACATCTTCAGGTTTCACCTTTGAATAAAGGACCGGCTCTCCCCCGGTGGGAACAATCTCCACGAGGGGCACCTGGTGGCACATCCCCACACACCCCACATGTTTAAGCTTTACTTGAAGTCCGTTGGCGTTAACCGTCTCCTCCACTGCATTTTTGATCTCCTCAGAGCCGCTGGCTACACAGCAGGACCCCAGGCCTATCCGGATCTCCCCACGGATCTCCGTCCCGTCGGCCTTCCGGAATTGTTTCTTTCCCTTTTTTCCCGCCTGGGCCCCGAAATCGGCGATGATGTCGTCGACCTGACTGGTGGTCACATGGCCATAGGTCACCTGGTCGATCTGAACCACCGGCGCCAGGGTGCAGCACCCCAGACAACTCACCTTCTCAAGGGTAAACTTCCCATCGTGGTCGGTGTGCTCACCCTCCTTCAGTCCGAACTTCCGCATAAAGGCGTCGTAAACCTGCGTGGCCCCCTTCACATGGCAGGCGGTTCCCACACAGATCTTGATCATGTGTTTCCCCACGGGCTGCATCCGGAACTGCGCATAGAAGCTGGCCACACTGTAGATATCGGCGGCGGTGATCTCCGTTTGTGCACTGACCTGCCGCAACGCCTCCTCCGGAAGGTAGTTCAGCTCCTTCTGGATGGCCTGCAGAATGGGAATCAGTGCTTTCTTCTCCCGCCCCTTCTCCGCGATGATCCGGTCCACCACACTATTCATCCCTTCCTTTATGTCTGCCATCTTATATTGTTATAAATGTGTACTCTATGAAAAATCTTAAGTCTTAAGTCTTAAATCTTAAATATGGAGTCTGGAGTCTGGAATCTGGAATCTTGAGTCTGGAATCTGGAATCCTGAGTCTGGAGTCTGGAATCCTGAGTCTTGAGTCTTGAGTCTTGAATGTGGGAATCATGAATTTTGAATTCTTAGGAACATCTATTTAATACCGATACAGTAGATGTTTCCGCCGGCGCGGACGAACATGCGGTTGTTGGCGAAGGCGGGGGTGGTATACACCTTGGTGCCGAGGTGGGCCTCCGCCAGGAGGTTCATCTCCCTTTCGAGGGCGAAGACCTGGAGCAATCCGTCGGTGTTGAAGAGGAAGAGTTTTCCGTCGGCGATGACCGGTGAGGAGTAATAGCCCACGCCGCCGTCGGCTTCCCAGAGTTTCTCTCCGTTTTTGGCGTCGTAGCATGCCAGTACGCCGTAGCTGGTGGCGATAAAGAGGAGGCCGTTAGCCACGACCGGACTGGCTACTTCAGAGAGGTATTCGTCATCCTTCCAGACCACCTGTCCATTCGAGGGATTCACAGCCGCCAGGGAGGCATATTCGTTTACCCCGAAGACCAGCCCTTCGCCATAGGCAGGTGAAGGGCCCACTTCGCCTGCGAGGGCGCTGGCATGCCACAGTTCTTTGCCAGTTTCAGCGTCGTACCCCGCCAGGAGGGGATCGGCGGCCAGGACCACCTGCATCCTTCCGCCGATGTTGGCCAGGATGGGACTCGCCCAGGAGATCTTGACATTCCGGGTAGTTTCCCACACCGTTTTCCCTGTCAGGGCATCCAGGGCGATCAGTTTTTTTGCCTTGTTGGTGTCGTACTGGACGTACACCTTGTTTTTCCAGGCCACCAGGGAGGAGGAGTGGCCGTAGTGGTTGTCGGGAACGCCCAGGTTGCGGGCCCACACCCGTTTGCCGGAGTAGTCGAGGGCCAGGATGTCTCCGGTGCCAAAGATGGCATAGACATGGATGCCATCGGTGGTCACTGAGGGAGCTGCCAGTCCGGTATCTTCGGTGGTCCTTGGAGGTGTGGCCGGCGATCCCTCGATTTTGTCGGCGGGAGCGGTCCACAGAAGTTTACCTCCATAGCGGTCGAAGCAGTATACCTCCCGTTTCTGGGCGTTGGCGCCGGTGATGAAGAGCCGGTCACCCCACATGACAGGGGAGTTGGTTCCCGGGAGGGGCACGGCTACCTTCCAGAGGATGTTCTTTCCGGAGGGGCCGTCAAAATCGAGGGGGATGTTGCTGCGGCCGCTGACGCCATTGGCCATGGGCCCCCGGAAGGAGGGATGGTTGGCGCGGAGCTGACCCGCATCGGGAAAGACGATCTCCTTCACTGCGGAAGAATCTCCGGTCCCCGGTGTTCCCTCTGCTGCACCGGGAAGCACTGCGACCTGGGTCGTATCGGCACCATTCACACCGGAGGTGTCGGCAGTCACCAGGACGGGTTCCTCTCCCACCTCAATCACCTCAATGCCCGGATCAGCGGCCACGGAAGCCTCCCCTTCCGGAGAAGAATCCCCGGTGCCGAAACTTTTCAGATGGTCGACCGAGGCCAGGGAGGCCACCAGCGCCAGCGCCAGCAGTCCCGCCCCGGAAAGGATCACCCACCTTTGGGCCAGAAGACGGGAGGCCAGCTCATTCTCCTGTTTCTGATCGGGAAGCTCAATTTTGGATTTCAGGGAGTGGTAGACCCTGAGGGCCAGGGCAAAGACCACCGCACCAAAGAGGAGAAGATAGCTTCCTGTCGTGACCTGCCAGCGGCTGTTGAAATAGGCTTTGCGGGCCAGCAGGTCGAGGTTGCGGATATCATTTTTAAGAGCGTCGTCATCGGGATTTTCAGCAAGGCGCTGTACCAATACCTCCATGGCCTTACTTTCAAGCGGATCATACCTGCTCACCTGCCAGTAGTTGAGCAGCAGCAGCAGGGCTACGGCTACGCAGAAGATCCCGGAGACCATCGCCGCATTCCGCGACAGCTCCAGACGGTTCCTTATGTTCATCTCAATCATGACTGAATGGTTTTGGTCGGTATAACGGGAGTGGTTACCGGCATTTTGCGGTCGACGGGACAGTAATCCTGGCATCTGCCGCAGCTGAAGCAATCGCCGCGGTTGGGCACGTAATCGCTGTTTCGTCTGAAGGTAACCTGACCGAGCAGGGTCAGGGCAATGACCAGCCCGATAAATGCTCCGGCCAGTGTGCTCCCCGTCCTGAATTTCGCGCGGACCAGCGTGGCTTCTTCCACGAGCTGTTCCATGGTTTTCCCGGAACTCAGGAAAGTCTGCACATCGATGTTGTCGGGATCGTTTTTGACCTCGGGACGGGTGATCAGCAGTTCGGCGAGATACACCTCGGGATGGGCTTTGGAGAGCCAGGTATGGGATTTATAGCCCACGAAACCGCCTGCGGCCACCCATACGGGAATCAGCACGGCATAGAGTAGAAATTTTCTGGCTCCTTCGCGTGAGCCTTTGATGACCTTTGGATCGGTGGGATAATCAATGGCGTCGAAGGGGCAGGAGGTGGTGCAGAGCTTACAGCGGATGCATTCGGCAGGGGTGATGGTCATGTGCCATTTGGAGACTTTGGAGGTCCATTTGAGGAGCACGCCGTAGGGGCACAGAAACCGGCAGTAAGGCCGGGCGATGAACAGGCCCATGAGGAGGAAGGCGATGCCCAGGATGGCCATCAGGTGGGGGGCATCCATGCGGAAGATCCCCACGAAGGGATCGTAGCGGCAGATGAGGAAGTCGGTGCCGGTGGCGGCAAAAAGGACGGCCAGGGCCAGATAGATATAGGGGATGATTCCCAGGGTATGCCGCAGCCAGGCGGGCATGGAAAGGGGCCTGATGATCACCAGGTCCTGGATGGCCCCCAGGGGACAGGCGCTGCCACAGAAGACCCTTCCGAAGAAAAGGGAGAAGATCAGGGGCAGCAGGAAAAAGAGCAGCACGGTCACGGAGATGGTGTAGGTGGGATCGGCAAAGGAGAGGACTACATTCTGGAGGGATCCCACGGCGCAGATACAGCCGTCGCGGTAAAAACCGAAATAGAGCAGCGTGAAGAGTGAGAGCCAGAGAACCCCCTGGCGGGAACGTTTTCGCAGGACCATCCAGGCACCGGCACCCATCACCGCCACCAAAAGGGTCACATCGAGCCACTCCATGGCCGTGGAACGCGGCTCAGGGGTCACCGTGTCGGGTTGCTCATACCCCGATTCAAACTCGGGCTTGGGAAACCGCTGCATCTGTCCGGCGACCGGACCAGCCACCGCCAGCACCAGCACCAGCATCAGCACCGGAACGGACCACCCCACCTTGAAGAAATGCTTTAACCCAACCATAATAAATTTCAGAATATCAGAATGTCTTTATAATCTTAAGTCTTAAATCTTAAGTCTTAAATTTTAAGTGTTGCTGCGAACATGTGGTTCTTGTCTACTTTGACAACCTCCACAACCCTGACGACCTTCTTCCCTACGCATCCTTAAGCTGGTTTAGTAAAACTCCCCTTGACCTGGTAGGCGTCGGAGACTTTCACGCGGCTGATGGCGTTGGAGGGGCACACGCGGGCGATGGCGCACTGGTTGCAGTTGACGCAGAGGTTGTGCATGATCTGCAGGTGGAGGGAGCCATTTCCGAAGGAGGTGCAGCCCTTTACGCATTTGGCGCAGCCCATGCAGAGCTCCTCATCGATGATGTATTCGAAGTAGGGCTCTTCAATGAACTTGCGGGTGATGGCCGAAGTGGGGCACAGCTGGTTTTCTCCGCCGGTGTTGAGGGCGTTGCTTCCCGGCTTGAAATAGCCGCCACAGAGGTCGCAATACCCGCAGAGGTCGTAAGCGTGGACGCACTTGACGGCCGAGGGGGTCAGGACGCAGTCGGTGGCGCACCTTCCGCACTGGGTACACAGAAAGGGGTCGATCTGCCACACCCATTTCTCCCCGGTCATACGGGCCGCCGCCAGTCCGCCGATACCCCCCAGGGCCAGGGCCAGGGAAAGACGCACTCCTCCCTGAATAAACTCCCTGCGGCTTTTAATCTTATCGTCTGCCATGGTCTGATGCTTTTTCCTTGAATTCACATTTTGCGGCCAACCGGCAATCCCCGCAGTGACGGGAATTCCCGCATCCGCCCTGTGCAGGCCCGGAGGAGATCCTTCCCGAGGCCACCAGGTACCCGGCAGCAGCCAGCAACCCCCCTGTCAGCATCAGGCGCAACCCTTTTTCTATAAATCCTTTTCTGTCCATTCCTCTTAGGTTTTTCTGGTTAACGTGGATCCAACAGAGTGATCCGCCATCCGCATTCAAGAGTGTAACTGATTCCGGTTCTGTTCCGGGGAGTGTTGCGGGTTCATTTTTTTTCAAACACCCTGATCATTTTCTTCTCCGGGTCAAGGAGATAAATCCGGCCCTCCTCATCGGCGGTGATATCGGAGACCTTCTGGTCCTCCACGAAAGCGGAAGGAGGGGCAACCACGCCAACCAGTTCCCCCGAGGGTTTGTACACCTTGACTCTGAGGACTCCTTTTTCGGAGGTGATCAGGTTTCCGTCGGGCAGAAAGGCGATGCGTGCAGGGTTACAGCACCCCCCGAAGCCCTCTGTTCCAGGGAATGAGGCTGCCCAGAAGCCCCGCAGCACCCCATCATGGGTATACTCCTCGAGGGCATGTTTTCCCGGGTTTACCACCCAGAGGTCGCCATAGGGACTCACCGCAAGGGAGAAACAGGGACTGGGCACGATAAATCCGTGGGCGGTCCCCTCCCCTGTCTTCCCTTCGAATTCCAACTCTTTGGTTCCGTCGGGAGCAAACCGGTGGACCACCCTGCGGCCGGCATCGGCGGCGAAGATTTTTCCTTCAGCGACATCCAGGGAAGTGATGAAACTGGAGGTATCCAATCCTGCAAAGCTGCCGGTTTTGACCCCTGCCGAATCGAGAATGGTCACTTCCCTGCCCCCGCTCACGTAATAATACCCCTTGGCCTCCAGGAAAGTGAAGGGTTCGAAATCAAGGGGGATCTCCTTCAGCAGCTTTCCCCCGGGATCAAGGCGGATCAGCCGCCGGTCACCGGAAACCATCAGGACACCCCGCGCATAGCTGATCGCCGTAAGATTTTCCATGGGAAGTTTCAGTTGGCGTGTTTCCCGGTAAAGGATCAACGCCTCATCGACGGCGGTCTGGCTCTTCATGTCATAGGCGTAAGGATTGGCTTCCTGCTTGTCGGGCCGCGTCGAAATGAAATCGGCCACAAAAACCAGGGCAATGACCACCCCCAGGGCAATCAGAAAGAAGGTCAGCATCCTGTTATTACGTTTCCCGGTCATAATGGGTAAAATTTAAGATGAGCATTTATCTTCAATATTAACTGCGGAATCGCCCGTGTTTCATCGATCAGGGACGGGAGAGCCTTCCGGCAGGAAGGAGCGGATTTCCTGGTTGGGGAGTCAGGGTTTGTCGGGTCAGGTGGATTGGTCATATGGTTAACGGTTAAGGTTAATGCAGACCATGGTTTTGGAGTCGCGCAGGACCAGGTAGCCGTCGGCGAGCGCCAGGGGAGCCCAGGCATCGTGGCCATCGGCGATGACCTTAGCCTGGTCGAGTTCCTGGTAACCGGTCGTTGAGGGCTTCAGGATATAAAGGGTGCCGTCCTCGTGGAGGAGGAAGATCTTTCCGTCGGCCATGAAGTAGGGGCCGAGGCCGAAGCGTTTATCGGAGCCGCTAGACCATACCACCTTCCGGGTATCGGAGGGATGGACGCACACCATTTGGTTACGGAGGGCTCCCCCGTCTTTGGGAAGGATACCGAAGAGATGGCCGTTCCAGAGCAGAGGGGTTTGTTGTTCGCAGGCGAAGCCCTCACTGGGTTTGTAGTCATAGAGCACGTCGGCTGTGAAAGAACCGCCGTTCTCCTTCAACTGGAGCATCATGCTTCCGGCGCCGTAACCTGCAGTGATGAAAATCCTGCCATCGGGCATGCAGACGGGTGAGGGGGCGATGACCTGTTTGTTCCAGGCGGAGGTCTGCCACAGGAGGCTTCCCCGGTCGGGCCCGTCGGCGGCAATGCCGGCCATACCGCCCGAAGCGCTGTAGACATACATTTTTCTTCCGCCGAAAGTGAAGGGCATGACGGAAGAGTGGGACATTTTCCAGTTTCCGGGGTTGGGGGTTTCCCACACCTTGGTGCCTGTGCGCAGGTCAACGCCGATCATCAGGGCTGTTCCGCCGGTGGCGATCACAGCGGTATTCCCGTCGATCAGGGGGCATTGGCCCGTATACCATAAGGGTACTTCCGACTGGTAATCCTTTTCGACGTCGATGCCCCACAGAAAGTCGCCCGAAGCCCGGTCGAGGCACATCACGTGGCAGCGTGGCCCCATGGTGACAATAAAACTATCGGTGACGGCGGGCACCGTCCGCGACATCCCGTGGTTGCGTTTGACGTGCACCTTATAACCCCGGCGCCACTGTTCTTTTCCGGAGGTGAGGGAAAAGCAGCGCAGGAAATCGGCATACTCCTCTTCGTTGTAGTCGAGGAGATATAACAGGCCTTTGTAGATAGCGGCGCCGGAATGGCCCTCTCCGAGCTGCACCGACCAAAGGATTTCCGGCCCCGAACTTCCGAACTTCTCCCTGAGGGGAACAGGCGAGGCAGAGATGTTGTCGAAGGCGGCGCCGCGGAAACGGGGCCAGGTTTCCCCCAAGGGGGTATACTCATCGGAAAAACGGTCGAAGAGTGCCCCGATGAGCACCGTATCACCGGCTCCTCCTGCACCACGGTTGTCCATTCCCGGGAGACTCTGCGTCAGGGAACGGGTAGGATCCCAGGTGAGCCACCAGAGAAAGGAGAGCAGGGCCAGAGCAGCCAGACTCCAGGTCAGCAGGCGGGGTAATTTCTCCGGGTTGATCTTCACGTGCTTATCCTTTCTTACTACAACTGTTCATTTAATAAACCGGGAATAGCCAAGTGCCAGGAATTCCGGAGCAGGTGTGCCCGGCCTTCCCGGAGCCTTCACCTGACCTGGTAAACCATCAGCGCCTCACCATGGCGGAGGAAAAGCTTTCCATCGCGGATGAAGGGATGGGCCCAATGGGGTCCCGAGCCTTCCGTCACCCGGAAGGAACTCACCAGGTCTAATTTCTCGGGAGAAGGGTTCACCAGTCCGACATGACCCCGTTTCTCCTCATAGAGGTAGAGCAGGCCGTCGGCCCAAATGACCGATCCCTTGTTCTCCCAGGTCGTCTCCCATTTTATTTCACCTGTATCCCAGTCCATGCATACCCAGTTGCCTTTGCCGTTGTTGATCCAGTTGGAGCCGTAAAGGTAACCGTCGACCAGGACGACGCCGTGGTGGTGGTTGTCAAAGACGGTGCTGGAATATTTTTCGGTGACTCCCGATCCGTCGGGGTTCATTTTCAGCATGACGGCGCGGTAGTCGTACCCCATGGTGATGAAGATCTCATCATCTTTCCAGACGGGGGTATTGGCCCAGATGAGCCCGGGCTGGTCCCATTTGGCACCATCCCAATACTGGTAGGACCAGGCGACATGGCCGGTTTCCGGTACGATGGCGATCAGGTTTTGGCCGGTGGCGGCCAGGATATAGCGGAAATCCTTGTACGCGTATATGGTCGGAGAGATATAACAGCGGGGACCTCCGACTGCAGGGGTCCGCCATATTTCCCGGCCCGTCATTTTGTCAAAGGCGACGACCGATGTTTTGTTTCCCCCGGGAGAACAGATGACCATGTTGCCGGTGATGAGGGGACTCTCGGAGACGCCCCAGAAATGCCACTCCGCCTCGTACTCCTTATCGACGTCGACCGACCATACCAGTTTACCGTCGGTTCTGCTGAAACAGCTGAGAATGCCACTGCCTGCCAGGACATAAATCAGTTCCCCTTCCACGGTAGGTGTACTCCGGGTATCGGGATAGGACTGGGCCCATGAGCGGCCATAAGGCACCTGCCAGAGGATCTTCCCTTGCATGTCTAGTGCGAAAAGATAATCCAGGGTATCGACCATACCGGTGATGTAAATGGTCTGATCCACGAGGATGGGTGAGGAAAAGCCCTTTCCCGGGATGGTGGTTTGCATGAGAAGTTGCGGGCCGCCTTCGGGCCAGGCTTTCAGGAGCCCGGTCTCACTGCGGAAGAGTCCGTCGCGGTTTTCGCCGCGCCACTGGGTGATCTGGGCGGAAAGCACCCCCCAGAGGGTCAGGTTTAAAAAGAGTAGGAGTGTGATCTTTCTCATCGGGTTCTTCAGGCATTTAACGGGTAATCAGGAATGTCATAAAGGGCGGGAATGGTTTCTGCCCTGGAATGATTCAGGAGCGTTTACTTGATCTTGTAGGCGACCAGGGCGTTTCCGTGGCGGACCAGCAGACGGCCGTTGTCGATGACCGGGTGGGCCCAGTGCTGTGCGGTGCCATGGGTCACCTTGGTCTGGGAGAGGATTTTCATGCCGTTGGGATCGGCCAGGAAAAGCTCACCCCGCTCGGCATATCCGAAGAGAAGACCATCGGCGGTGATGACGGTTCCGTTGGCCAGACCTTTGAGCTGGTATTTTTCCTGGCCTGTTTTCCAGTCTATGGCCATCCAGTAGCGGTTTTTATCTCCGGAACCGCAAATCATGCCGTTGACCAGCACTGCGCCGCCGATGCGGTTGTCCATGGTGGTGGTCACCCATTCGGGATGTACGGAAGCGCCGTCGGGAGAGAGTTTCAGTTTGACGCCGCCCTGGCCGTACCCGCTGAAACAAAACAGGGCCCCGTCGTGGAAAATGGGGGTGTTTGCCTGAACGCTCCACTGGTTGGGATGGTGGCGGGTCCACAAGAGTTTACCGGTATCGGCGTCAAGTCCGGCAATCCACGATCCGGTATGGGTCACCAGAAGGGTCCTTCCGGGCATTTTAACCACCAGGGGGGTGCAATAGCCAGAGAGGTCATCCTTGACATTGGCAGCCCAGATCAGGTCACCGTTCTTCCTGTTCAGGGCCACGATGGTTTTCCCCGGCCCCCCAGGCGTCACAAAGAGCTTATCTCCGTCAATGGCGAAGGTTTCAGTGACTCCCCACTGTATATTTCGCCCCCCGAATTCCCTGAAGGTATCCTTTTGCCATTTCACTTTTCCGGTGGCGGCCTCGATGCAGGTGACGACTCCCAATCCGGAATACTGGTACAACAGGTCACCCACGATGACTGGGGTACTCCTGGAACCGGGATAACTTTCGGTGAATTCGGGGCCATAAGGGGCTTTCCAGAGCAGCTTGCCCTCAAGGGAAAGGGCATACACAAATCCGGTATTCTCTTCCGTGCCGGAGGTGTAGATGGTCTGACCGGCCACCACCGCCGAGGAGAAACCGGCCCCCAGGTTTTCATAGGTCCAGAGGATGGCGGGGCCTTCCGCCGGCCAGGAGCGGAGCAGTCCTTTGTCTTCATAGCTCCCGTTGCCATGGGGCCCCCGCCAGCGGGTGGGCGTTTGGGCCGACAAAGTGGCAATGGTTAAAAGCAGGGCCATAAAAAGAAGGGTTCTGATTTTCATCTGTATAAAATATTTAATTGTTTTGATTCATCCCGTAAAAAAGCCACTGAGGCACAAGCGCATAAAAATAGTGGCTTATCCCCTTTTTGCCAATCCGGGGCTTAAATTTAGGTTGATTATAAATAAGGGACTGAAAATTAACAGACCGTTAACAGAAATGGAATGCTGTGGGCACCGGCCTCCTGCAAACACGGTGTGGGTGTGGGGCTGACCCTGAAAAACGGGAGGCACCCCTGACCACAGAGGTGCCTCCATTTGCGGGAATCCGAAACGGTCAGTGACTGAAATAGTCTATTTTTTCGGAATCAGAGTTGTTGGAAGTCATGGTTTCCCCGTTGTTTCCCGGGAGAATCTGTGTGGTAATGGTGTATACCCCTTTGGCGTTTCCTGAATTGAAAAGGGCCTTAAACCCAAAGGTGGACATTGCGCCCTCACCCAGTCCGAGGTTGTTCCTGAAGACATGGTAGGCGGGATCGCTGGCGTCGTAACACCACTGGTCGTTATTAAGGTCAACGCCTGCCAGGGATTTGGTAGCGCTGGCATAGGGACCGTCGAGGGACCACCGGGTATCGCGGGGGATCACCAGGGTAAGGGGGTCGGTCGCCGCCCCCGCCCCGAGTTCGGTCACCCTGACGATCACTTCAAAGCTCACCTCGCCATTCATGACATTGGGGGTAACGGTAATGGCCGGGGTCAGGTCAGGGCTTGGGGAGGTGACCGGCGGGGGTTCCAGTTCCAGGACCGACACGGCATAATGTGCCGAACCGGCGTAGCTCCCCCCCCAGGGGAAAGTATGCTCACTGAGATCCCAGGTATCCCTGACATAGACCAGGTTCCCCGTGGGATCATACCCGTAACCGGCCATGGAATGGCCTTCCACGTGGATCATCACCGGCCGGCCGGCATCGATCTCTGCCTTGTATTGTTCAAAGGTAAATCCCCGCGACAAGTTGTTGTAGCCGCTGATATACTGGCTGAAACGGCGTACGACCTTATAGCCGCGTGATTCGAGAAAAAGCTGGAGCCCGTAACCTCCGTCGCCGCTGTTTTTCCCTGAATAAGGGGAGTTGTCGACGTAATAGTAAAAGGTGGTACTGCCGTCGCGGTTTGAGAGGGCCGACTGGTTGGTCCCCATGAAATCGGCCGCGCAATCGTGCGGAGTGTGGGCAGCCCAGTTGTTGGCAAGGTAGGGGTCGGTTTGAGAGTTCCCGTATTTGATCCAGTAGTCGTCGACATGGCCGCGGGTGGTGCGGCCGTCAAGGCCATTGCGGGTAGCGCTCAGCGGGCAGAGGTAACGTGTTTCTCCGTTGATGCTGGCGGTACCCCACCCCAGGTTGTTGAGGGGGGCCACGCCGCCGTTGGCGGGCCCGGTATACATGTCGGGGTAGCCGTGAAGGTCGTAGTAACCAGCCATCATGGCCGCCGAGGTTGGGGAACAGCCAAAAGACCAGATGTACGCCGGCATCTCTTCCAGGATAACCGCCGTGGCAGAGGCGGAAGCTGCGGTGGCAGTGGCAACCTTCAGGGAGGATGGCGGGGTGCCGGGAACCCTGATGATTTGGATAAGCGATCCTCCCGGATCGACGATCACCCCTGAGACCAGCGAATCAGGAA
Organism: Bacteroidales bacterium; assembly: GCA_012729335.1. Lineage (GTDB taxonomy): Bacteria > Bacteroidota > Bacteroidia > Bacteroidales > Prolixibacteraceae > UBA1413. The sequence continues at coordinate 68,808 of JAAYDJ010000016.1, forward strand.
GGGTGGTTCCGCCACTGCCCTGGGGAGGCAGGGAGGGCAAAACGCTCATGGTGCCGGTTTGCCCTGCGGCACCCGTGGGAAACGTCACATGAAAAAGAAGGATTATACCAAATGCAACGAGGGGCCATAGAGGGGCCCGGGCCTGTTTTTCCATACTTCTGCAGTTAAATGTTTACAAACGGTTTTGTGCGGATCGTATCTGCAAAAATATGGATTTCACTGACTTTAAAAAGATTATTGAAAAAATTTTTCTTTTTTCTGTTCAGAAACAGGTTGTGTTGTTGAGAAATGCCGCTGATCAGCTCAAACACTTCCGTCATGGCTGTTTTTTCCAGGAGCTGACCATTCAGGCCGGGGGCACGTCAGGGGGCAGCCATTTCAGGGGTGCCTGATCCTCCGGCGGGGAGGACGGGTTCCTTCCTGTTGGCGAACTCCCAGGTATTGAGGAATCCGAGCCTGATGATATTGGTCATTTTGTTCCAGTTGACCTTGCTGAGTTCGTCGGAAGGCTGGTGGTAGTCGGGGTGCATGGCGGCCATGAAGTAAAAGATGGGGATTCCCTTCCGGGCGAAGTGGGCGTGGTCGCTGCCGCCGCCACCGCCTGATGAAGGCCTGAAAGTGAGGTCCAGACCAATACCATATTTGGTGAGATGCGCTTCCGTCACCTTGCGGATATCGCTCCAGCCTTCGGTGTACATCATCATGGCCTGGTTACCCAGGGAATCGCCGGCTTCGTCGCGGGCGATCATGTCGTAGTTGAGGTTGATGACCACCCGGGTGCCCTCGGGGAGGTTGCGTACAAAATACTCCGATCCGAGGAGTCCTTTTTCTTCGCCGGTCCATGCGGCAAAAACGACCGACCTGACTGGTTTTTTACCGGTGGCGGCAAAGGCTTTGGCGATGGACATCACCCCTACAGTTCCGGAGGCGTTGTCGTCGGCACCGTTCCAGGTGAATCCCTCTGACTGGCCCATATGGTCATAATGACCACCCACCACGATCACCTCCTCTTTGTTCTCGCCTTCAATAAATCCCAGCACATTACGGGCGTTAATGATTCTGGAATGGACGGTGGTTTTGAGGCGGACCGATTTTCCGGGGAGGAGTTGTGAAAGGGGTTGCATGGTGGTGGCGACCGACTTCTCAAAGGCGGCCAGGTCGGTGCCTGTTCCCGAGAAAAGGCGTTCAACCACCCTGGGGGAAACGGTGAAAACGGGGATATTCCCGGTGAGGGTATCCCCGGGGAGGGCCATGCGACCGGTGGCTTTAGGGACGGGATTGGCCTGCTCAGAGGAGGCTTTCATGGCGTCGGCACCGGGAGTGAGGGCCCACTGGCTGCAGGGGTTTTCACCCGGGCGGACCATCACAATGGCGGCGGCGCCCTGTTTTTCAGCACGGAGGATCTTATCGCGCTCCAGGGCATACTGTGCCGACCTCCCTTCGGGACGGAACTTCAGCCAGGCAGGGGAATTCTCCTCGCGGTGACCCGGAAACCCGGCCAGCATCACCACCACCTTTCCGTTGACATCGAGCTTCCTGTAATCATCATAGCCGCCTTTCGCATCGGCAAAGCCGTAGCCGGCAAACACCACCGGGGCGTTGACGGTCAGTCCCACGTTGCCCGGCCGCACCGAGAAATCGGTCAGATAGGCAAAATCGGCGGAGCTCTCCCCTCCCCCTGAGATGGTCACCACTGAAAACTGTTGTTCTTCGCCCGGGGAGTACTCCACCAGGGGGATGTTCTGGAAATAGCTTCTGGCGGGGAAGAGGCCGTTTTCCGGAGCGGGCCTGCCCCTGCGGCCCGGAGGAGGCATATGCAGATCCCCATAGGGTTCTATTCCGTAGAGGCGGAACATGCTGGCAATGTAATCACCGGCCATCACCTCTCCCTTGGTTCCCGTGGCCCGGCCTTCCATCCAGTCGGCCGCCAGAATGTCCATCTGCGCCCTCACCACCTCATGATCAATGGCCTTCAACCCGGCTTCCTTCTCTTCCTGGGCCGTCAGACTTCCCCCTACGGAAAGACATAATAAGGCCAGAATCCATCTCCTTAGAAATCGCTGTCTCATTTATATGATTGTTAGTTAATGATTTGTTCTTCTGTTGTATGCGGCTGTAAAGATGAGCGTAGTTCTTCCCACCTGAGGGGGTGTGCGGGGCAAGCCTCATGCCCTTTAGGGGTTAACCACTTCTCCCGTTTCATTCTTCCGGATCCTCCTCATCAGAGTTATCCTCTTCAGAGTTATCCTCATCAAAATCATCTTCACCGGGGTCTTCCTCTTCCGGATCATCTTCACCGGGGTCTTCCTCATCAAAATCATCCTCACCGGGGTCTTCCTCATCGGGGTCTTCCTCATCAAAATCATCCTCACCGGGGTCTTCCTCATCGGGGTCTTCCTCATCCGGATCATCCTCATCAAGATCATCTTCACCGGGGTCTTCCTCATCAAAATCATCTTCATCAAGATCATCTTCATCCGGATCATCCTCATCGGGGTCTTCCTCATCCGGATCATCCTCATCGGGGTATCCGGCCTCACCCCCCTCTTCCACATCCTCCTCCCCGTCGGGGGCCAGTTTCTGCTGATTGAGGAGTTCGATGATTTCCGGGATGGAGAGCCGTTTGACATTGGTGATCACCATGTCATCATGGAGGAAGTTGCCATACTGGTTGCATTCGTCGATCACCCCGCGGAAAATTTCCTTAAGGGGGGCATGGATGGGGAGGATGACCACCGCGGTGGTGAAGTCCATCATTTCGCTGAACTCCTCGAGTTCTCCGTCATTCTTTTCCAGTACGTACCGCAGCTCATCACGGAGAAGCTTCACCTGCATGGGAGTCAGTCCGGTGCCCTCCCTGTTGAGGAACACCACGAAATAGCGGAGTTTCTGCCCCTTGCCCCCCATGCCGGTGGAGATGAAGACCTGTTGTTCGTCGAGCAGGGAGCTTTGAAGCAGCATCCGGCTTTCCTGAAAGGCCAGGGTAGCCCAATCCTTCATTCCCTCATCAGGCGCCTTGAAATAGCGCTCGATGGTTCTGAAGGCTTCCACCTCCGGAACAGAGGCCAGAGCCACCAGAATCTCCCGCTTCAGCGCGGAAGGGGTCTCTTCCAGAAAAAGCCGATCCCCCATCGTGGACACCTCCTTCACATCCTCTTCCTTCCGGAACTTCCGGGCAAATTCAAAATACTCCATCTGAAGCTGCACGTCTATCTGCTCTTCGAGTACATTGAAATTCCCGGGAATGTGTTTCAGCGCTTCCCTGATCTTATTGTACAGGAACTCCTCGTCCATCCAAACTTTATTTGTGAATTCACAAAAATAGCGATTCTGCCAGACCAGCTGTCAAATGATGAGTGAATAATCCGGTACAAAAAATTATATTTGCGGTGACTATTTGTATTTAATTTAAATAAAAATACCAGCCATCTTGAAGCTCAGTGAAGTAAAAAACAATGAAACGGTAGTGATTACCAAGATACTGGGTCACGGTTCCTTTCGTAAGCGGATCAACGAGATGGGATTTGTGAAGGGGAAGGAGATCAGGGTGATCAAGAATGCCCCGTTTAATGGGGCGATAGAATACAAGATTCTCAATTACAACATCAGTTTACGGCGTTCGGAGGCGGAGCGGATAGAAGTGGTTCCGGTCGGGGAATACAAGGCGCCCGGGGAATCGGGTTATGAAGGGGTAATCACCCGGGAGGAGGAGATACCGGAGGAGCTGGTCAGGGGGAAGTGCATCAACGTGGCCCTGGTAGGGAATCCTAATGCCGGGAAGACGACCCTTTACAATGCCCTTTCCGGGGCCAGGGAGAAGGTAGGCAATTACAGCGGGGTGACCGTTGACATCCGTAAGACCAGTTTTGACGCATTCGGATACCGTTTTAACGTGTATGATCTTCCTGGCACATACAGTCTGACCGCCTACACACCCGAGGAGATTTACGTCAGGAAGTTTATCTATGAAGAGACACCTGACATAGTGATCAATGTGCTGGAGGCGACCAACCTGGAGCGGAGTCTTTTTCTGACCACCCAGCTGATCGACATGGACCTGCGGATGGTGGCTGCCCTGAACATGGTTGATGAGCTGGAGAAGAACCAGCAGAAGCTGGCCCATGACAAACTGGGCAAACTGTTGGGGATACCCTTTGTGCCGACGGTCAGCACCCGCGGACAGGGCCTCGATGAACTGCTGAAGCGGGTGATCAGTGTTTACGAGGGCACAGATCCTGTCACGCGTCACATCCACATCAATTACGGTGCGGAGATCGAAGCGTCAATCAAAGTCATCAGGAAAAAGATCAAGGAGAACAAGCCCATCACTGACAAAATCAGTTCCCGGTTTCTGGCCATCAAGATGCTGGAGAAGGACAAGCAGGTGTTGGAGCTGATGGCCGACTACCCCAATTATATGGAGATCGTGGCCCTCACGCACCGGGAGATCACCCGCATCGAAGGGCTCTATGCCGAGGAGAGTGAGACGGTGGTCACCGATTCGAAGTACGCCTTTATTTCGGGGGCCTTGAAGGAGACGCTGAAGCAGCCGGCGCCCCAGGTCAGGAACCGTTCGGAGAAGATTGACCGTTTCCTGACCCATCCGAAGCTGGCCTTTCCCCTTTTTGCGGGGATTCTCTTCGTGGTGTTCTGGGCGACCTTCACCCTGGGGGCCTATCCCATGGAATGGATTGACCAGGGGATCTCCTGGTTCAGTGACGGACTGCGGGCCATTCTTCCCGAAGGTATGCTCAAGGATCTGCTCATCGACGGAATCATCAGCGGTACGGGAAGTGTCCTGGTATTCCTGCCCAACATCTTAATTCTTTTCTTCTTCATTTCATTGCTGGAAGGCACGGGATACATGGCGCGGGCGGCCTTTATCATGGACAAGATCATGCACCGGTTTGGGTTGCATGGCCGCTCCTTTATTCCCATGGTCATGGGTTTCGGCTGTAACGTGCCGGCCATCATGGCCACCCGCACCCTGCGCAACAAGGGCGACAGAATCCTGACCATGCTGATCATCCCATTCATGTCGTGCAGCGCCCGTCTGCCGGTATACATCCTGATCATTTCAGCTTTCTTTACCAGCCACCAGGCCCTTATCCTGATCGGCATCTACGCCTTCGGAATCATCCTGGCCTTTTTGACCGCCCAGCTCCTCAACAGACTGGTTTTCCGCAACAAGGAGACCCCCTTTGTCATGGAGCTTCCGGCCTACCGGATGCCCACCCTGAGGAATATCATTTTCCACATGTGGGACAAGACCAAACAGTACCTGAAGAAGATTGGCACCGTCATCCTGATTGGGGTAATCATCATCTGGGCCCTGGAATATTTTCCACGCACGGTGCCGGAAGAGGAAGCCCAGGTGCCGGCAGCAGCTTTCACCGAAGAAGATGCTGTGGCCACAGAGACACTCAGGCTGGCCCACTCCTACCTCGGGCGGCTCGGGAAAACCATCGAGCCTGTGATGGCCCCGCTGGGTTTTGACTGGAAGATGAGCATTGCCCTGCTGGCCGGACTTCCTGCAAAGGAGATCATCATCAGCACCATGGGGGTCCTTTACCAGTCCGACGTCGAAGAGTCGACCGTCAACCTCCAGCAAAAACTGAAAAATGAAGTGCACACCAGCGGGAGGCTTTTGGGAAAACCCGTATTTAACACCGCTTCGGCCCTGGCCTTTTTGGTGTTCATCCTGATTTATTTCCCCTGCATCGGTGTGGTGGCCACCATCAGCAACGAGTCGGGGCACTGGAAATGGAGCATTTTCTCGGTAGTATACACTACCTTGCTTGCATGGATACTGGCTTTCATCACCTATCAGGGCGTTCAACTATTTATGTAATAAGATGTGAAAAAGCGCCCTTGTTAAAGTTTACACCGGGGAACTGATCTCCCCTGATATCAATTTGCCATGACTCAGGAGATATTTACGTATATCATCATCGGCATTGCCGCAGGAGCAGCCTTGTGGAAGCTGTACCGCCGTTTCGGACCAGCCACAAAAAAGGAGGATTGCGGGAAGCCCCAGTATGAGGGTGGATCGGGTTGCGGGAGCTGCTCCGCCGACTGCCCCCTGAAACAAAAATAGAACACGGTATTAAAAGCGCAAAGTAATTCAGATGCAATACGCAGCAAAACACCTGACCGGGAATCATCAGGCAGAAGCATTGCCGGTACCTGGCAGAGAAAGCTGTATCCTGCATAGAGAGCTGTATCCTTCATAGAGAACTGTATCCTGCATAGAGTCCTCAAAATAAGTCTTATATTCGTGAAGAATTACTTCGTCCGTTTAACCATCATGGCCAAATAATTTAAACTTATGGAAAGATTTGAAAAAGCTATTCTGCTTGTCATTCTGATGGGCATGGTCTCCTGCCACTCTCCGCAAAGCCCCAAAACGTCCATATCCGTGACCGGGGAAAATCAAGGGAAAGTGGTCGTTTACCAGGTATTCACGCGGCTCTTCGGAAATATCCACACCACCAACAAACCATGGGGGACCATTGAGGAGAATGGAGTGGGGAAGATGAACGACTTCACTGTCAAGGCCTTGCAGGAGATCAAGGCACTGGGGGTGACCCATATCTGGTATACGGGGATTCCGCACCACGCCACGGTCACCGACTATTCGGCCTATGGGATCACCGCTGACGATCCCGATGTGGTGAAAGGGCGTGCCGGTTCTCCCTATGCGGTGAGGGATTATTACAGTGTGGATCCCGACCTGGCTGTGGATCCGGCACAAAGTCTGGAGGAGTTCCGTGCGTTGGTCGACCGCACCCATCAGGCCGGCATGAAGGTGATCATTGACATTGTGCCTAACCATGTGGCGCGGCGTTATGAGAGTGTGGCCAAGCCTGAGGGGGTATCCGGTTTCGGGGAGAACGACGACACTTCGGTGGAGTATGCCCGTGACAATGATTTCTATTACATTCCGGGGAAGCCTTTCGAGGTTCCGGAACCGCAGGACGGTTACCGTCCCCTGGGCGGGGAAGCCCATCCCCTGGCTGACGGCCGGTTTGAGGAGAACCCTGCCAAATGGACCGGCAACGGCTCCCGGGAAGCCCGGCCTTCGCACTGGGACTGGTATGAAACCGTCAAGATCAACTTTGGGGTGCGCCCCGACGGCACCAAAGATTTCGACCTGCTGCCCGAAGGGTACGACAAGCGGCCAGTGGCCGACCACTTCGTCTTCTGGCAGAACAAAAGCGTCCCTGGTTCCTGGGTGAAATTCCGCGATATCGCCCTCTTCTGGCTCGACCAGGGGGTAGACGGCTTCCGCTTCGACATGGCCGAAATGGTCCCCGTGGAGTTCTGGAGTTTCATGAACTCTTCAATCAAAAACAAGCATCCGGAAGCCTTTTTGCTGGCCGAGGTATACAACCCTTCGTTGTACCGTGATTACATCCATAAGGGGAAAATGGACTACCTCTACGACAAGGTGGAGTTGTACGACACACTGAAGAACATCATCCAGGGGCGGGGATCTGCCGACCATCTGGCGGCCATCCAGGCGGGACTTGCCGACATTGAGCACCACATGCTCCACTTTCTGGAAAACCACGATGAGCAGCGTATCGCCAGTCCGGAGTTTGCCGGCGATCCCCGGAAGGCATTGCCCGCGATGGTGCTCTCGGCGACGATCAGCACCTCTCCGACCATGGTTTATTTCGGGCAGGAGACAGGCGAACCCGGAGCCGAAGAACCCGGCTTCGGGGATCCTTCACGCACTTCGATTTTCGATTACATCGGTGTGCCCCACCACCAGCGGTGGATGAACGGAGGGGCCTTCGACGGCGGGGCGCTTCTTCCTGAAGAGGCAGCCTTGCGTGAATACTATAAGAAGCTCCTGAACTTCACCCTCACCAGTCAGGCCCTGATGGGCGAATACCACGAAATCCATACCTTCAACAGGGCGCATACCCCCGGCTACGGGGAGAAGCTCTTCAGTTTTGTCCGCTGGTCAGAAGGCGAACACCTGCTGGTCATCTGTAATTTCGATGCCACGACAGGCCAGAATATAGAACTGAAGATTCCGCAGGAAATCACCGCTGCCTGGGAGTTGAAGAAGGGTACTTATCAGATGGAAGACCAGCTTTCGGAGCAAACCGCTGAGCTGAAGGTGAATGCAGCAGGCGAGCCTGACGCGTCTTCGGCAGGGGCTTCCCATGGCTCATCCGGTGCCGGGGCGACTGCAGGCAGCCCGTCTCCCTCAGGCGATACCCCTGCAGGAGCCACGGTTCACATTGATCTGCAGCCCCTGGAATCCCTTATACTGAAGCTGGGCAACAAGTAAACGGCCCTTTTCTGAACGCGTTGAACCCAGACAGTACCCCCTGCTGAACGGAAGCTACCCGGGTAGTGACGCTCCACCTGAACGGAAGCAACCCTGACAGTGACGTTCCACCTGAACTGACGCAACCCTGGCAGTGACGCTCCAACTGAACGGACGCAACCCGGGCAGTGACGCTCCACCTGAACTGACGCAACCCTGGCAGTGACGCTCCACCTGAACGGACGCAACCCGGGTAGTGATGCTCCTCCTGAACGGACGCAACCCGGGTAGTGATGCTCCTCCTGAACGGAAACTACCCTGGCAGTGACGATCCACCTGAACGGAAGCTACCCAGGTAGTGATGCTCCTCCTGAACGGACGCAACCCCGGCAGTGACGATCCACCTGAACGGAGGCTACCCGTGCAGCGACGCTCCAGTTCTGGCCTCCGGAATCTCCATTCTCCAAAAGGAGGTTTATCGCCCGGCACCGGGGATGGAAATCATCCCATGGCTGTTATGACATCAACTCAGAAGGCACAATGGGTATCAGCCAGAACAAATCGGGAAAACCTGTGTTTATTCATTTTATTTTTCCGGTGAAAGTGTAAGTTTGCAGGCCAAATAAAAATCTGCAGAGTGAAAAAGATAGTATTAACCATTGCCGTAGCAGGAATGCTTTTTTCCTGCGGCAAAAAACAACCCGTAACCGAGGTGATGAACCCGTTTTTTGAAAAGTATGACACCCCATATGAGGTGCCGCCGTTTGACAGGATCCTGAATGCCCATTATCTTCCGGCCTTCACGGAAGGGATGGCGCAGCATGCTGCCGAGGTGGAAGCCATCGCCGGCAACGCCGAAGCGCCCACCTTTGCGAACACCATCGAAGCCCTTGACCGGAGTGGTGACCTGCTTGACAGGGTGTCGATTGTTTTCTTCAACGTAAAGGAAGCCCATACCAACGATTCGCTGAACGTGATCGCCGAGGAGGTGGCTCCGAAGCTCTCGCAGCACAGGGATGCCATTCTTCTGAACGAGACGTTGTTTGCCCGGGTGAAAGCCGTCTACGAGAGCCGTGACACTCTGGGTCTCACTCCGGAGCAGATGCGTCTGGTCACCGAGACCTACAAGGATTTTGTCAGGGGGGGCGCCAATCTTCCGGCAGAAAAGAAAGGGGAGCTGATGAAGATCAATGAGCAGCTGTCGCTACTTGACCTGAAATTCGACAAGAACCTGTTGGCTGAAACCAACAGTTTCAAGCTGGTTCTCGAGGATAGTGCCGATCTGGCCGGACTTCCGGAAAATGTGGTGGCGGGAGCTGCCGAGGAGGCCAAAGCCGCCGGCATGGAAGGCAAATGGGTTTTCACGCTGCAGAAACCGAGCTGGATTCCCTTCCTCACCTATTCTGAAAAGAGGGAGCTGCGCGAGAGGCTTTATAAGGCGATGTACAACCGCGCCAACAATGACAATGAATTTGACAACAAGGAAGTGATTGTCCAGTATCTGAAGCTGCGTCTTCAGAAGGCCAATCTGATGGGTTATCCCAACTGGGCGTCCTTTGTGGTTGACGACAATATGGCCAAAACTCCTGAGAATGTGTACGGATTGCTCAGGCAGGTGTGGGAACCCGCCATCGCCCGTGCAAAAGAGGAAGCCGCCGACATGCAGGCGATGATTGACCGCGAGGGAGGCCACTTCAAGCTGGAGAGCTGGGACTGGTGGTATTATGCCGAGAAAGTGCGGAAGGAGAAGTTCGACCTCGACGAGGAGCAGCTGCGTCCCTATTTCGAGCTGAACAACGTCCGCGACGGGGTCTTCGGCGTGGCCAACAAGCTTTACGGGCTCACGTTCACCAAACTGGAGAACATGCCCCTTTTCCACCCCGAATGCGAGGTATATGAGGTGAAGGATGGTGACGGGTCCCTGATCGGGGTGCTGTATATGGATTATTTTCCGCGGGAGTCGAAGAAAGGTGGTGCCTGGATGACCAACTACCGCGAGCAGTATACGACTCCCGACGGCCTCAACGTCAGGCCGGTGGTTTCCATCACCTGTAACTTCTCGAAGCCGGTGGGCGACAAACCCTCCCTGCTGAGCTACGACGAGGTGGAGACCCTTTTCCACGAATTCGGGCATGGCCTGCATGGTTTGCTTTCGCAGTGTACATACAAGAGCCTGGCCGGGACCAATGTGCCCCGTGATTTTGTGGAGCTTCCCTCCCAGATCATGGAGCACTGGGTCGACCAGCCTGAAGTGCTTAAGATGTACGCACGGCATTACCAGACCGGTGAGGTGATTCCCCAGGAGCTGATCGACAAGCTTGACAAGGCCGGCAAGTTCAACCAGGGGTTTGTCACTTCGGAATTCATCGCCGCCGCCCTGCTCGACATGGATTACCACACCCTGACCAATGCTGACCACATCGATGTCAACGCCTTTGAGCAGAAGGCTATGGAAAACATCGGACTGATCAGTCAGATCATCCCCCGCTACCGGTCGACCTATTTCGCCCATGTTTTCTCATGGGGCTATTCAAGCGGCTACTATGCCTATACCTGGTCGGAAGTGCTCGATGCCGATGCCTTCGAAGCCTTCAAGGAAGCCGGGAACATCTTCGATCCTACGGTGGCTAAGGCCTTCCGGAGCAATGTCCTGGAAAAAGGAGGCACCGAAGATCCCATGAAACTCTATCTTCAGTTCCGCGGAAAGGAACCGAAAATTGAGCCGCTGCTCAAAAACCGGGGTCTTTTATAAAGCGAGGTGCGATGGCCATAATGGGTATGCCATAGCCGGTCAGGTCATTTTACTTTTAACATGCATCTATTGAAGAGAGCCATCCCTTTCACTGGGTGGCTCTCTTTTTTGGGGTTTAAGAAAGTGGCCATCAATAAATCCGGGATGCTCCCTTAAGACTGCTTGAAAAATACTGTTACGAGTTGTTTTCCAGCTCCTTTTCCAGGGCCTGTTTGATCATCTGATTGAGGGTAATTCCCCTGACCATGGCCATCCGGGCAGCCTTTTTGTGCAGCCCGGGACTAATTCTCAGGTTGAATACCCCTTTGTAAGATTTTTCAATAGGTTTCCCCTCTGCTTTACAGTCGGCAATATGCTGATCTACCATTTCCCGGAATGCCGCTTCAAGCTCTGTAACCGTTTCGCCTTCAAAGGTCACCAGATCATCAATCCCTTCAATCTTTCCAAAGAAAAGATGGTCTTCGGAACTATACCCCACTGTTCCGATAAAATCCTTATAAGTCATTACATTGTTCATAGCAATCCCAATCCTCTTAGTTCCTGTTCTATCAAATCCAACTGAAAACGAATCAGTTGCTCAAATATACGTTATGTAACTACAAATTAGTTACATAACGATGAGTTTTTTCATTTAGATGTTTGTTTATTAATGACTTGCTCTTCAGTTATATTTCAAGATGAAGCCAGTTTATGTGCTTCACGCCCATGGAATTGGCTCCGCGGTGCTCCGCCGAACTTCGTTTCACATAGGGCAAATATTCATGCTTTTTTGTGATCGGATCACCATGCGACTTTCATACTTGCTTTTGCTGAATCTGATGATTGGAATTGCTTTATTTATTTTCGTCGGGCCAGGGAGCAGGAGAACCGCTGCTCTTGAAGGAGGGACGAAGGGCGCCAACTGAACGGAGGTGATTTCCCAGGCGGGCCGAGAGACCGGCCACCACATCGGGGTGGAGAGAGGCTACATCGTTAAGTTCGCCGATATCCTCCCTGATATTGAAGAGTTCCTTTTTCCCGTCGCAGTACCAGTAAACCAGTTTCCAGTCGCCATGGCGGATGGTGCTGGTGGTGCCGATGCCCGGACCTGAAGGGCCCCATTTATTGGGGAAATGCCAGACCAGGTCACGGATTTCAGCCACCGGTTTTCCGACACCTTCAGTTTTCGCACCCATGAGGTACGGAACAAAGCTTTTCCCATCAATCTTCTGAATGGAATTGTAATTTTTGATGCCGGCCATCTCCAGTATGGTGGGAAAGAAATCCTCGATGATGAGGTAGTCATGGCAAACTGTGGCCGGTTTTACTTTTCCGGGCCAGGAGACGATCATAGGCTCGCGGATGCCCCCTTCATAAGCCGACCCTTTGCCACTGCGAAGCGGCAGGTTATGGGTATGGGGTTCCCCTCCCCTGCCCTCGGCGCTGAGGCCCCCGTTATCTGACATGAAAAGGATAATGGTATTCTCCGTAAGATGGTGACTGTCGAGGTAATCCATAAGGTCGCCCAGGCTCTGGTCCATGCCCTCGACCATCGAGGCATACCGGGCTTCCGCTTCTGAAAGCCCTGCAGCTTTATATCTGGCATAGAAGCGGAGGTCGGGTTCCAGGGGGACGTGCACGGCATAATGGGACATGTAGAGGAAGAAGGGTTTGCCGTTTTCCCTGGCCCGGTCGAGGGCGGCCATGGCCTCCAGGGTCAGGGCATGGGTCAGATTGATGGTGTCACCATGGTACTTTTCCAGACCGGGTACCCCCCAGGGCAAAGTATGGCTTCCCTTTTCTGCGTTGCCAAAGTTTTTCTCGCCCAGGTAGCTTCCGGGGCCCCCGGCGGCATGGCCGGCAATATTGACCTCAAAGCCCAGGTTCAGGGGATCGGCACCGGGGGTGCCCACGGCTCCCCAGTGGGCCTTGCCGCAGTGGATGGTGGTATAACCGTTGGCCCTGAGGAGCTGGGGCAGCGTGGTAGCTACCACCGATCGTTCAACGGAGTCGCAACCGGCAGGCTGCAGGCCGTTAACGTTCCACAGGGGAAAGTCAAGGAGTTCATCGGGCCGGTCGACGGATTGGTTTTGGTATAGGGTCCAGTTGGTCACCCCGTGGCGGGCGGCATTCATGCCGGTCATCAGGCTGGTGCGGGTGGGAGAGCAGACACCGCAGGCATAGGCCTGGGTAAATTTCATGCCCGCGGCAGCCAGCAGTTCCATATTGGGAGTCCGGTAAAGATCATTGAAGGGAGTCCTTTCCGTGTGAAAGGGCACGGAAGTATCCTGCCATCCCATGTCGTCGACCAGAAAAAGGAGGATATTGGGCCGGGAAAGGGTTTTGGTCTCCCCTGCCCCGCTGCATCCCGCTGTGGCCAGTCCGGCTGCCAGAAGCCCCGCTCCGAGTAGCCCGCTCCCCAGCCATCCTGCCGTTGTGGCCACCTTAGTATTCGCAGTTTTGCACATCACTTTATGAATGAGGTGTAAAATTACGCATATTTTCACTTTTATAATTATTAGTTAATGACTTGCTCTTCAGTTGTATTTCAAGATGAAGCCAGTTTATGTGCTTCACGCCCATGGAAGTCGCATGGAGCAATTATACATGTCCTTATGTGGTCGAAGCGCCATGCGACTTTCATACAGATGCGGCAGAACAACCAAAGCAACAACCAGCCTCTATTTAGAACGGGTAAAAATAACAGGCGTGAACGGCTGGGAAAATGTGAATTGATTATCTTTAAAAGTTGTTCAAAAAAAGGGACACTTGTTCAACTTTTAAGGGAGAAATCTGTTTAACAAACACAAACGGCACCTGAAGAATAATTGAATAAAACAATCCATATTATGTTTGACTTAGATCTAATCCAGAAAGTGTATGCCGATTTTGCCGAGCGGGTTTCGGCAGCCCGGAATATTCTGGGCCGGCCGCTGACCTATGCGGAAAAAATCCTTTACGCCCATTTGTATGATGCTTCCCTTGAGCAGGCCTTTGAGCGGGGCAAGTCGTATGTCGATTTTGCCCCCGACCGGGTGGCCATGCAGGATGCCACGGCGCAGATGGCGCTGCTCCAGTTTATGAATGCCGGGAAGCGCCGCACTGCCGTTCCCTCGACAGTGCACTGTGACCACCTCATCCTGGCCCATGACAACGGAAAAACCGACCTGAAGTCTTCACTACAGAACAATAAGGAGGTATTTGACTTTCTGGAATCGGTGAGCAACAAGTATGGCATTGGGTTTTGGAAACCGGGGGCGGGCATCATCCACCAGGTGGTGTTGGAGAACTACGCTTTCCCGGGAGGGATGATGATCGGTACCGACTCTCACACCCCCAATGCGGGAGGATTGGGCATGGTGGCCATCGGTGTGGGTGGAGCCGATGCTGTCGACGTGATGGCAGGTATGGCGTGGGAGCTCAAGATGCCCAAACTCATTGGCGTCAAACTGACCGGGAAGTTGAACGGCTGGAGTGCGCCCAAGGACATCATCCTGAAAGTTGCCGGCATATTGACCGTTAAAGGGGGCACAGGGGCCATCATCGAGTATTTCGGTGAGGGGGCCCGCTCGCTTTCGGCCACCGGCAAGGGAACCATCTGCAACATGGGTGCTGAAGTGGGGGCCACGACTTCCCTCTTTGCCTATGACGCATCGATGGAGCGTTACCTTGAAGCCACCGGTCGCAGCCAGGTGGTGGAAGCCGCTGCAGCCATTAAAGAGGAACTCACTGCCGACCCGGGCGTATACGAACATCCTGAGAAGTATTTCGACCAGCTGATCGAGATTGACCTCTCGGAGCTGGAGCCGCACGTGAACGGGCCGTTCACGCCCGACCGGGCCACACCCATTTCGCAGCTGGCCGCCGAGGCCACGGCCAACGGCTGGCCCCTGGAGATCTCGGTGGGGCTCATCGGAAGCTGCACCAACTCCTCCTATGAAGACATATCGCGGGCGGCGTCGGTTGCCCGGCAGGCTTTGAATAAAGGGTTGAGAACCCGGTCGGAGTTCACGATTACCCCGGGATCGGAACAGGTGCGTTACACCATTGAGCGTGACGGCTTTATCGACATCTTTGAACAGATCGGCGGCAAGGTCTTCGCCAATGCCTGCGGTCCCTGCATCGGCCAGTGGTCGCGCCCCGGCGCCGAAAAGGGAGAAGTCAACACCATCGTGCACTCTTTTAACCGCAACTTCTCAAAGCGGGCCGACGGCAATCCCAACACCCATGCTTTTGTGACTTCCCCGGAATTGGTGACCGCCCTGGCCATCGGAGGTCGCCTCGACTTCAATCCCCTGACCGATATCGTGATCAACGAACAGGGGGAAGCCGTGAAACTGGACCCCCCGACAGGGTTTGAGCTCCCCCCGAAGGGATTTGACGTCGGGGATGCCGGTTACCAGGCCCCTGCGGAGGACAACAGCGGCATAGAGGTGGTCATTGACCCCGCCTCGAAGCGGTTGGAGAAACTGGCGCCCTTTGCTCCCTGGGACGGGCAGAATATCACCGGAGCGCGGTTACTCATCAAGGCCTTCGGCAAGTGCACCACCGACCATATTTCGATGGCGGGGCCATGGCTCCGGTACCGCGGCCACCTCGACAACATCTCCAACAACATGCTGATTGGGGCGGTCAACGCCTTTAATCACGCCACCAATAAGGTGAAGAACCAGCTCACCGGCGAATACGGGGAGGTACCTTCGGTGCAGCGCGCTTACAAGGCTGCGGGCATCCCCACCATCGTGGTGGGAGACCACAACTACGGGGAAGGTTCCTCGCGTGAACATGCCGCCATGGAACCCCGTCACCTGGGGGTGCGTGCCGTCATCGTAAAGTCGTTTGCCCGCATCCACGAAACCAACCTCAAAAAACAGGGGATGCTGGCCCTCACCTTTGCCCACGAAGCCGACTATGACAAAATCGGGGAAGACGACGTTTTCAATTTCACCGACCTGACCGCCTTCGCCCCAGGGAAGCCCCTTCACCTCGAAGTGGTCCACCCCGATGGTTCCAGGGATCTGATCGCGCTCAACCATACGTTCAATGCGCAACAGATCGGATGGTTCCAGGCCGGTTCGGCGCTGAATCTTATCAGTCAGCAGAATATGGGATGAGTCACGGTCAGCCCTTCTGGCCCTTCGGCCCTGAAATTTTCAGATCAGGAGATGTAACGGTGTTCAGAGGAGTAAACGAGAGTAAATAAAAGCAAACGAATGGCACTACGCGCCTAAAGATCGGCGCATAAATTGAGAACATGAAGAAAATCAAAGTACTGAACCCGGTGGTGGAGCTCGACGGCGACGAGATGACCCGTGTCATCTGGAAGTTCATCAAGGAGAAGCTGATCCTCCCCTACCTGGAGATCGACCTGAAATATTACGACCTGGGGATTGAGCACCGTGATGCCACGCATGACCAGGTGACCGTGGATGCGGCACATGCCATATTAAAGTATGGTGTGGGGGTCAAGTGTGCCACCATCACTCCCGATGAGGCGCGTGTGAAGGAATTCGGACTGAGGCAGATGTGGAAGTCGCCCAACGGCACCATCCGCAACATCCTGGACGGGACCGTTTTCCGTGAACCGATTCTCATTCAGAATGTACCGCGCCTGGTGCCGGGGTGGAAACACCCCATCTGCATCGGTCGTCATGCCTTTGGTGACCAATACCGGGCTACCGACTTTGTGACCAAAGGAAAGGGAAAACTCACCATCACCTTCGCGCCGGAAGGGGGCGCGCCCGTGACCCGCGAGGTGTATGATTTCACTGGCGATGGGGTGGCCCTGGCGATGTACAACACCGACGCCTCGATCCGCGGATTTGCCCGTGCCTGCATGAACCAGGCGCTGGTCAAGGGGTGGCCCCTCTACCTCTCCACAAAAAACACCATCCTGAAACAGTACGACGGCCGGTTTAAGGATATCTTTCAGGAGGTGTATGACACGGAATTCAGCGGCCGGTTCCGTGAAGCCGGAATCACCTATGAACACCGGCTGATCGACGACATGGTGGCTGCCGCCCTCAAGTGGGAAGGGGCCTTCGTGTGGGCCTGCAAGAACTACGACGGCGACGTCCAGAGCGACACCGTGGCCCAGGGTTTCGGTTCACTCGGGTTGATGACTTCCGTGCTGGTCACTCCCGACGGAAAGACCATGGAGGCCGAGGCGGCCCACGGCACCGTCACCCGCCATTTCAGAATGCACCAGCAGGGAAAACCTACCTCCACCAATCCCATCGCCTCCATTTTCGCATGGACACGCGGACTGGCGTTCAGGGGGAAACTGGATAACACTCCGGAAGTGGTGAGATTTGCGGAAACACTCGAACAGGTCTGCATTGAAACCGTCGAAAGCGGAAAAATGACCAAGGACCTGGCCCTGATCGTGCACGGCGACCAGCTCCGGGAAAGCGACTACCTCACCACGGAAGCTTTCCTCGAAGCCCTCGACGTCAACCTCAGGGAAAAAATAAGGTGAAGGTGAAGGAGCTTCGCCAAGACATGAATAAGGTCAAGGTTGAAGATTAACCACAGAGTAAAGAAATAATTAACGTCTTGATGATTAAGCATTTAAGATTCAAGACTTAAGATTTGAGATTATTTTATAACGTCTTGATAGCAAATCATTTAAGACTTAAGATTGATTATGGGTGAAAAAATAACAATGGCAGGGGGAAAGCTGGTGGTTCCCGACCATCCGGTGATACCCTTCATTGAGGGTGATGGCATCGGCAGGGACATCACCGGGCCATCGCAAAAGGTTCTTGATGCGGCGGTAGAGAAGGCTTACGGCGAGAAACGGAAGCTGGTCTGGATGGAAGTGCTGGCGGGAAAGAAAGCCTTTGAACAGACGGGAGAGTATTTGCCGGCACCGACCCTGGAAGCCTTCCGGGAGTACCTGGTAGGCATCAAGGGTCCATTGGAGACGCCTGTTGGCGGGGGCATCCGTTCGCTCAACGTGGCGTTGCGCCAGACCCTCGACCTCTATGTCTGTATGCGCCCGGTCCGCTGGTTCAAGGGGGTCCCCTCCCCGATCAGGTTTCCCGACCGGGTCGACATGCACATCTTCAGGGAGAATACCGAGGATATCTATGCAGGCATCGAATTTATGGCCGGCAGCGATAAGGCTGAAAAACTGAGAAGGTTCATGGAGACAGAACTTGGTGTTGACCAGGTGAGGTTTCCTGAGAGCTCCTCCTACGGGGTGAAACCCATCTCCAGGGAAGGATCCGAGCGGCTGGTACGTGCATCGATCCGTTACGCCATCGAACGTAAACTCCCCTCGGTGACATTGGTCCACAAGGGAAACATCATGAAGTTCACCGAAGGAGCCTTTAAGAACTATGGGTATGACCTGGCCGAAAGGGAGTTTCCGGCGGATACTTTTACCTGGAGACAATACGAGAAAGTCAAGGCGGAAAAGGGAAAGGCAGAAGCAGATCAGCTCCTGGAAGCGGCTAAGAAAACCCATAAGGTCATCATCAAGGATGTGATCACCGATGCTTTCCTTCAGGAGTCGCTGCTTCATCCCTTTGACCACTCGGTGATTGCTACCATGAATCTCAACGGGGATTATATCTCCGACCAGCTGGCGGCGATGGTGGGAGGCATCGGGATTTCCCCCGGGGCCAACATCAACTACGACAGCGGGTATGCAATTTTTGAGGCTACGCACGGCACGGCACCCAACATCGTGGGCACCGGCAAAGCCAATCCTGGATCGCTCATCCTTTCCGGGGTGATGATGCTGGAATACCTGGGCTGGGACGAAGCCGCCGAACACGTCTACGATGCCCTCGACCACACCTTTTCGAAGCGCAGGGTCACCTCCGACCTGCACGCCCAGATGGAAGGCGCCACCCTGCTCACCACCGAAGAGTTCGCACAGGAGATCATCGCCAACATGCACTAGCCATGAGGTGGAAGTTGAATATGAGGTGAGATTCCTTCATTCAAGACTCCAGACTCAGGATTCAAGATTCAAGACTC
>JAAYDJ010000017.1 GCA_012729335.1 Bacteroidales bacterium
CGTCCATCGACCAGTGAAAGATCCAGTATTCCCTTGACGTCGTAAAGGACCGTCTCCTCTTTCTTCAGCGCCCCCAGGTCAAGGGACAGAAACGCCTGATGGGCCACAGCCAGGATGATCGCATGAAAGCCGTCCCCGGCGGGCAGCTCCCTGTGGGAGACCATCCCGTATTCGTGCATCACCTCGGCAGGCTCCGCCCAGGGATCATAAAGCGTTACCTCCATCCCGTACGCGGTAAGCTCGTGGTAGATGTCGACCGCACGCGTATTGCGGATGTCGGGGCAATTCTCCTTGAAGGTAACCCCCAGCATCAGGGCCCGGGCTCCCTTCACCGGAATACCCTTGCGGATCATCAGCTTGACCACCTCCGAAGCCACATACTGCCCCATGCCGTCGTTCAACCGCCGGCCAGCCAGAATGATCTCAGGATGATATCCGTACTCCTGCGATTTCTGGGCCAGATAATAGGGATCCACGCCGATGCAGTGCCCCCCCACCAGCCCCGGCTTGAAGGGCAGGAAATTCCACTTGGTCCCCGCTGCCTCCAGTACCGCATGCGTGTCGATCCCCATCCGGTTGAAGATCTTGGCCAGCTCGTTCACAAAGGCAATGTTGATATCCCGCTGAGAGTTCTCTATCACCTTGGCCGCCTCGGCCACTCTGATCGTGGGCGCCAGATGGGTCCCCGCCACGATCACCGAACGGTAGAGTTCATCTACGATCTTCCCCACCTCAGGCGTGGAACCGGAAGTCACCTTTTTAATCTTCTCGACCGTGTGCTCCTTATCTCCCGGATTGATCCGCTCAGGGGAGTATCCGGCGTAAAAATCCCTGTTGAACGTCAATCCCGACACCCTCTCCACCACGGGAATGCAGTCCTCCTCGGTGGCCCCGGGATAAACCGTCGATTCATAGATCACGATGCTGCCGGGAGTGATCACCTTGCCTACCGTCTCACTGGCCTTCACCAGGGGGGTCAGGTCAGGTCGGTTGTTCTTGTCGACAGGGGTGGGCACTGTAACCACGAAGATGTTACAGGGACGGATCTCCTCCAGCGAGGTGGTGCAGAAAAGGCCAGCCCCGGGAACGGCCGCTCCGCCCGCAGGATGGGTTACGGGGTTCTCCGCAACCAGCACCCCCTGCAACACACCAGGCTCCACCTCCAGCGTGGAATCCTCGCCGGCCATCAGTTCATCCACCCGGCCCTGGTTGATATCAAATCCTACCACGGGATACCTGGTGGCAAAAAGACGGGCCAGCGGAAGTCCCACATATCCCAGCCCAATGACAGCAATCTTGTACTCCATTCTCTTTAGAATTGTAAAACGCAATATTTAGAGCGGCCGCCAGAAAGCATGTCTGAAGGCCGGCTCGTTTGCAAAAATAATCGAAAATTTGAGTCAGGGGGATACACCTGCCCCTTAATTGATCCCCAACGCGTGCCGGATGTAAGTACGGCGCCTCATTCCCCCGGGCTTCCATTGCCCCCGCTGAAAATTCAGGCCCGAATATTTTGAAAAGGAGAAATAAGCCTTATATTTGCAGCCACATTTCAGCGGGGGTTCCCCGACGTTCCCCGGAAACAGCCGCGGGGAATGTGGATCTGGAGAGGTGGGTGAGTGGCTGAAACCAACAGTTTGCTAAACTGTCGTACGGGAAACTGTACCGGGGGTTCGAATCCCCCCCTCTCCGCTCCTTTGAAAAACCGGTTCTTCCGGAAATCAACAGTCACCATCCATTCTTTTTCGGGGCGTGGCGCAGTCCGGCTAGCGCACCTGCTTTGGGAGCAGGGGGTCGAAGGTTCGAATCCTTTCGCCCCGACTGAAAATCAAAAGGTTACAGAGCCTCAAATGAGGCTCGCTTTTTTTGTAATAGATATCGTAAAACTTTTCGCCCCTCTTCCCCACCTAAAATAATTCCGGTTACAGCTAATTCCATAAGAATGGTTGAAACTTCAAAAAGAGAGCATCACCCATGCTCCGCCGCAGGATGACCTGGGAAAAAAGCTCGCAGGCCACAGCAACTCGCTATTTTTCAATGACCAGCTTTTCCCTTTTAATCATATCTCCTGCACTTATTTCAACCACATAGATCCCCGTGCAAAAACCAGGTAATGGAATGCGCTCCCCATCGGCAACCTGCCGTGAGAGAAGCTGACTCCCCTTCATATCATACAGTGCAATAAGAGGCCTACACCCGCGAAGGGAGGTTTTCACACAAAGGAAGTCAGAGGCCGGATTGGGATAAATCTGGATTCCCGGAATCGCCGCCTCCAGGGCATGGGTAATATATAGTCCGGTATAATCAAAGTGAATCAGGTTCTTTGTACTCCAACTTTTAGTGAAAGCGTTCATTTCCGATTTGGCAATTCCTGTAAGCTTATGATGAAAATAGATGAGCATTTCATCGTCCACGAAAGGGATGACCAGTTCCGGAAAGATATAAGAATTGTCATAGGTACAAACCTCGTTTTTCAGCGGTCTCCACTGGGAGGTCCCCGTATCCAACATGTATTGGATGAATTCCTTCATGTTGCCGTACTGGTCATACATAAATTGATCCTTGTAGCCCAGGATCCATACTGCAGCAGCGACAGACCACCGATAGTACAGGATGGTGGAGATATCACCCTCTTCATTAAAGGAATATTCATCCCGGTAAACAGGAATCCATTTTGCTGAATCACCTGACCAAATGTGTGTGATGTAGCTCGATTGTTTGCCGTTTTCAAAAAACAACTCATCTTTCCAGTACAAATTCCATTTCCCATTTGCCGAATCCTTCATGAGAATCTGAGATCCCTTTATATCTCCATGGTTATCAAGAACATATTCCTGTATGAAATGGGTCACCCACTCCCCTGAAGATTCCTCCCATTCAGAATAAAGTGATTTTGTTAAAACACCGCGGCCATCATAATAATGATCTTCCTTGTAGTCATTTAACCACATTCCCAGTGGTCCCGACCAAATGGAGAGAAGATACTGACTGATTTTACCCTTTTCCTGAAAACAATAGCTTTCCATGGTTTCTCCCGCCCATTTGACGGAACTGCCATTCTTCGAAAAGGAAATCATCTGGCACAGGTTACAGCACTCATCATAATAACATTCCTGCTTAAACACATCCGCCCACTTTCCGGATGAACTGTCGTAAATCTGGTAAGTCATCCTATCGAGCCTTTGTTTAACCGTCGTTGCCGATTTTGCCAAAACAGGAGATTTTTTAAGCTCCGGCGCCCAAAAAGGTCTGTTTCCCATAAGGGAGAATGTCCCATCTGAAGCATGGTTCAAGCGCTCTTCAATTTTCTGATGCCGGTTCAGGCCGGTAAAACCATCCCCACTTTTTTGTCCGGAAGATAAGAAGGGGATCAGGATTAATAAAATCTTCCAAAAAATTGCCTTTGTTTTCATGTCTCTATGTATTAAGAGGTGTCTGAACAATTGATGATGATGATGATTAACAGCACAATCAATTTCCGGCAAAAGGCAGGTGTAGATATAGCAATATTGCATGAGAAGCTTCCATTTTTCATGCACACTATTGCAATTATGGGTAAAAACTTATCTTTTTTAAAGGGAGTTGCCTGGAGGGTGAAAATCACAAATAACAGCAGCCGCAAAATGAAAACCATCTGTCAGAGAGCGGATGGCTTTTAGAAAATACAAAAGCAGTCTAAGCTTCCTGATTTCCGTTTTTCTTATCAAGGGGTGAAACCTGCCCTGACAAAGATCTTTCTGACTTTCTCCCTTTCCCGGTTATACCTGGCTTCAAATTCTGTCAGCAAAGCCTGGAACTCCGGCATCTGCCGCATGGTGTCGAATTGAGGCAACATCTTCATCCAGGAAAGAATGTACAGGGGAATCGCCTCAAACCGGAGCAGGGCCCGCAAATATTCCAGTGACTTTTCCGGTTTCCCCCACGAAGCATAATTGATGGCCATACCTGTTTCAAAGCCCCCGTTGCTCTTTTCATTATAGCCCAGGTTCCACAATTCCTCATACCTTTTTTCGCACTCCTGAAAAATAGAGTCGGACTTGGATTGATTACCGTTTAATTTGAACATGTACCCAATTTCAGAACTATACCTGGAATTTTCTATTTTCATTTTTTTTCTCTCTGCCTCTTCCAGAAAAAGGTGAAAATAACGGTTCATTTCTTCCATGTTATGATCCCACAAATAATAGGTGGCATAAGCTAAAAATCGAAAAACATTGGTGGTATCGGTCATGTATTTCAATTTTAAAACCGACACTTCCAGGGCGTCCATGGGACGGCACTGGTGAATAAACATATCTCTTTGACAGCTGTAGTAATAGGTGGAATCATTTTCCTGAGCAAGATGCATCTTATTGAATTGATCAGCAAGTTCAAAAAATCCCGAAAACCTCAAGACACTGTTCAACCCTCCAAGATTCCATTTGTCCGGCAGCGGTTCCTTATTTAATTTATAAGCCATTAAGTCATTCCGGGCGGCTTCGGCCAAACGGTTTGTCATAAAATAACAATAGGCCAGCTTTCGGTAGGAATCCGGATCTTCAGGATCCAGTTTGATGGTTTCTTTAGCTGCGTCAATGGCCTCATCCCACCTGCTGATTTGGGCATAACCTGCTGATTTCAGGCTGTAGGCATCCCTGTATTTGGGGTCGTAGTGAATGGCCTTGTCGGCCACCTGGTGAAGGGAATCACAGTAAATCCGCCGCTGTTTCCAATCCGCTGATTTGCCTTTGCCGAAATAATACCAGCCTAAACCGACATAGGAAAGGGCAAAGGTGGAGTCGTATTTCAGGGAGAGTTCAAGTAATCTGCGGGCTTCCTGCATGGGTTCTTCCTTGTAGGGATCCAGAAAGGCTTCAATTATATTACGGGCTTTTAAATAATTATTGTAGGCTGTCGGATTCGTGGGGGGCTTCGCTGACCCGATTTTTTCTTTCACCTCAGGCGAAATAATAATTCCGAGTTCATCGGCCACAGCCATGGCCACCTCTTTCTGAAATTCGAAGATGTTATCAATGGTTACCTCTCCTTCATAAGGCATTGCCCAAAGATCTTTGTCAGTGGCGGTTTCAATCAGGTGAAGCCTGACCCTGCACTTTCCCCGGATGGTCTGGGCACTTCCCGTCAGGATATAGTCGGCCTTCAGATCCTGACCAATCTCCCGGGCAGACTTTTTTTCGTCGTAGTCATAATTCTGAGAGGCTATTAAAGAAACGACCTCCAACGGACTGAAAGTTTTCAGGTTATTCAGGATCTCTTCCCGCAATCCACGCAGGATATAGGAATTCTCCTGATCGGAGCTGTCATCCCGGAAAGGGAGTACCGTGATGGTTTTTCCTGGAACAGCATCATCCTCAAATAGTTTGGAAAGCGACCAGCCCGTCAGAATCAGCAAAACCACCCAGAGAGAACCAAACAAAATCTTCCGGGATGCGGAGGGATTTTTTTCTTCCCCGGCTATTGCTCCGGGGGGTCCGGCCACACGGACTTCACTCCATGTTAATCCTTCATGCCGTGCCTCCGTAGGCGTCTTGCCGAAAAAATCCAGAAAACATTTATTGAAATAGGTAACACTGCCAAAACCCACCTTGAAGGCGATTTCAGAGACGGTCAGGGAACTCTGGCTCAGGAGCTCAAGGGCTTTTTTCATCCGAAAATCCCGGATGTACTGGCTGACGGTTTTATTCTTCAGGTTCCTCAGCCTTCTATGAAGACCCGACCGGCTGATCACCAGGTGGCGGGCAAGCTGGGTGCCCCAAACTGCTCATCAGAATGCTGTTCTTCAAGGATTTGATCTAGTTTTCTGAGGAATAACTCTTCTGCCGGATCAGGATTTCTATGAAAACCATTCTCCATCTCTGAGGGGGAAATTGTCTCTATAAGTTACGAAAATCTGAAGGCATTTCCAAATTTATATGATTACCAGGATAGTATGGTAAAAGCCGGCTTATTCTCACAGGGAAGGATAGCGGATGCCGGCCAGGAACAGGCCGTGGGGAGGCACACTGGTGCCCGCGGCACAACGGTCCTTTTTCAGGATGATCTCTTCAAAGCCTTCGGAGGTCAGCTTGCCCCGGCCCACCTCCAGCAGGGTCCCCACAATGGCCCGCACCATGTTGCGCAAAAACCGGTCGGCAGTGATGGTAAAGACCAGCTGGGCCCCTTCCCTATTCCACCGGGCATGCGTAATATGACAGAGGTTGGTTTTCACGTCGGTATGGAGCTTGCTGAAACTCGTGAAATCACGGTGCTGCAACAACAGGGCGGCGGCTTCATTCATCTTTTCCACGTCAAGGGGCCATGGATAATACCAGGCGGTATCATTGGTGAAAGGGTCCTTGACCAGGCTCAGACAATAACGGTAGGTCCGGGAAAGGGCACTGAACCGGGCATGAAAATCAGCAGATACAGGTTTGATGGAGATCAGGGAGATATCTTCAGGCAAAAAACGGTTGAGCTTATATACCACGTCGGAGAGCGCATTGGGGAGCTCCTCCGCATCAAAATGGGCCACAAAATAGGTGGCATGCACTCCCGTGTCGGTCCGCCCTGCACCGGTTACGGCCACCGGCTGCCTTAAAAACAACGAAAAACTCTTCTCCAGTACCTCCTGTACCGAAACCTGCCCGGGCTGCACCTGCCACCCGAAATAGCGGCTCCCCTTAAACCGCAACTCTACCATATATCGCTGCATACCTCTCCTCCTTCACCGACGAAATTACAAATTACTTCCATTTTGACTGCTATTCTGTCAATTTTTCACCAGAAACAGGACATATTGACACCGCGCCTCACTCGCCCCATACCCCTATTCACAACCTAATCAACAACTAATACTTTGATTTCGTGCACATTAAAAACACATCCATCCATATTCCCCATCCATCTGGTACCCTATTTGTCGTTAACCACGTGAAAACATTAACGGAAAACATAACTTTTTAAAAAGGAGGATTAAGCCATGACACTTTTAAAACGTACCAATGCGTATCTTCCGTCGTTCTGGGACAACTTCTTTTCCCGGGACCTGATGGATTGGGGAACCTCGAATTTTTCGAGTACCGACACCACGTTGCCGGCTGTCAACGTGAAAGAGACCGATGAGGCCTTTGAGATTGAGGTGGCGGCTCCAGGGATGTCGAAGGGAGATTTCAGGGTGAATCTGGAAAACAACACGCTGACCATCTCTTCCGAGAAAAAGGAGGAGAAAAAGCAGGAGGAGAAAGGGCGTTTTACCCGCCGTGAATTCAGTTACCAGTCGTTCCAGAGGAGTTTCACCATTCCCGAAAACCTGGTTGAAGGCGACCAGATCACAGCCAGCTATTGTGAGGGTATTCTCTGTGTGCATCTTCCCAAAAAAGAGGAAGTAAAGCCAAAGCCGGCCCGCGAAATCGAAATCAGATAATGCCCCATGAAAACCAGGCCCTGTGGGGCCTGGTTTTACTATTTTTAACAAAATTAAATCCCTTTTTTAAGAGCAATCACCTATTTTCGTGCCCTTTAAAGGAAACTACATTTGACGTAATATTTTCCATATGAACCAGTCCATTGACATCCGTGAATTAAACGAACGAATTCAGCGCGAAAGCGCTTTTGTTGATCTCATTTCCATGGAAATGAACAAGGTGATTGTGGGGCAGAAGCACCTGGTGGAGAGTTTGCTGATCGGGCTGCTTTCCGACGGGCACATTTTGCTGGAGGGGGTACCGGGATTGGCCAAGACTTTGGCCATCAAGTCCCTGGCCCACACCATCGATGCCAAGTTTGCCAGGGTGCAGTTCACCCCCGATCTGCTCCCCGCCGACCTGATCGGGACCATGGTCTACAGCCAGAAAAAAGAGGAGTTCTCGGTAAGGAAAGGTCCCATCTTCGCCAACTTCATCCTGGCCGATGAAATCAACAGGGCCCCCGCCAAGGTACAGTCGGCCCTGCTCGAAGCCATGCAGGAACGCCAGATCACCATCGGTGATCAGACCTACCCCCTCGACAAACCCTTCCTGGTCATGGCCACCCAGAACCCCATCGAGCAGGAGGGAACCTACCCCCTTCCCGAGGCCCAGGTCGACCGTTTCATGCTCAAGGTGGTCATCCGCTATCCGAAAAAGGAGGAAGAAAGGCTCATCATCCAGCAGAACCTGCTCAAGAGCTTCCCTGAAACCGCCACCATCATGAAGCCCGCCGATATCATGAAGGCCCGTGATGTGGTCAAGGAGGTCTACATCGATGAGAAAATCCAGAAATACATCGTCGACATGGTCTTTGCCACCCGCGAACCGGCAGAATACAAGCTGGAGAAGTACCGCGACATGATCACCTGGGGGGCCTCCCCGCGTGCCAGCATCAGCCTGGCCCAGGCCGCCAAGGCCTACGCCTTCATCAAACGGAGAGGCTATGTCATCCCCGAGGATGTCCGTGCGGTCTGCCCCGACGTGATGCGCCACCGCATCGGACTCAGCTACGAAGCCGAAGCCAACAACATCACCTCCGAGGAGATCATCACCGACATCCTCAATACCATCGAGGTCCCCTAAGCCGTCATTGACCGTAGACCGTCATATCTTGCAGCGGCGGCCCAGGCTCCGGCCAGACTGACGTTCAGATGATGTCTAAAACTGAGACGAAGGCTGAGAAGAAGAGTGAGCCGGGAACTGAGTCAAAGGCGGTGACCGGCCCAACTTGAAATAACCCAGAAGCGTTTATAAACGACCTCACTCAGAATTCGAGATTCAGGATTCCAAATTCAGGATTCCAAATTCAGGATTCAGGATTCCAAATTCAGGACTTAAGATTCTTTTCATGGAAACCAGCGACCTGCTGAAAAAGGTAAGGCAGATAGAGATCAAGACGCGCGGGCTCACGCGCAACATCTTTGCCGGGGAGTACCACAGTGCTTTCAAGGGAAGAGGTATGGCCTTCGCCGAGGTCAGGGAATACCAGTACGGGGATGACATCCGCAACATCGACTGGAACGTAACCGCACGTTATAACCACCCATACGTGAAGGTTTTCGAGGAGGAGCGGGAACTGACGGTAATGCTTCTGATCGACGTGAGCGGCTCCCATGATTTCGGTTCCGCTCAGAAGCTCAAGAAAAACATCATTACCGAGGTGGGGGCGATCCTGGCCTTCAGTGCCATCCAGAACAACGACAAAACCGGGGTGATTTTCTTTTCCGACACCATTGAGAAGTTCATTCCGCCAAAAAAAGGCAGGTCCCATATCCTGCGGATCATCAGGGAGATGATCGAATTCCGGCCCCAAAGCAGGGGAACCAACATACCGGAGGCGTTGCGTTACCTGACCAATGCCATCAAGAAAAAATGTACGGTATTTGTCATTTCAGACTTTATCGATGAGCATCCCGACCTGGAAAGAGCCCTGTCGGTGGCCAACAACAAACACGATGTGGTGGCCTTGCGCATCTATGACGAAAGGGAAGAGGAGCTTCCCCCCATCGGGATGGTCAAACTCAAGGATGCTGAAACCGGAAGGTATTTCTGGATCAACAGCAGCGATGCGACCACCCGGAAGATTTACCGCGACTGGTGGATCAGTCAGACCGGCCGCCTCCGGGGGATGTTCACCCGCTGTGGCGTGGACGCCGCCTGGATCAACACCCGGGAAGATTATGTAAAAGCATTGATGAACCTGTTTAAGAAAAGGGAGGCCCGCAAGTGAGAATTGTTCTGAAACACACCCTTATGACGGGATTCCTGGCCCTTCTGCTGACCGGCGCCCACCGCCTGGAAGCCCAACCCGTCAAAGCCATCGCCCGCCTCGACTCCACACAGATCCTCATCGGTGACCAGATCAACCTGGTGGTGGAACTCGAAAAACCCGCGAACATGGAATCGGTTTTCGCCGGAATTCCCGACACCCTGGCGGGCCGCATTGAAGTAATGGACCGTTCAGCCATCGACACCCTCCGCCTCGACGACCAGAGACTTAAACTGGTGCAGACCTTCCGGATCACCTGCTTTGACAGCGGCGAATACCGCATCCCCCCCTTCCGGTTTGACCTTCGGGGGGCCGGACTACCGGACTCACTTTTCACCAACGAACTTATTTTGAAAGTCCTCACCTTACAGGTCGATACTACCCGCGGACCTACCGATGTCAAAATGCCCTACGATGCCCCTCTCACCCTGAAGGAGGTCACTCCCTACATGATGGGCATCCTCCTGGCAGGAGCCCTGCTCTTCCTGGTCTTATACTCCCTCAAAAGAAGAAAAAAGAACCTGCCCCTCTTTACGCTGCCCCCCAAACCACAGGAACCCGCCCATGTGGTGGCGCTGCGCGAACTCGACAGAATAAAGGAGGAAAAACTGTGGCAGAAGGAGAAAATCAAAGCCTATTACAGTGAGGTCACCGGGGTATTGCGCACTTACATCGAAGCGCGTTTCGGAATACCGGCCCTGGAGCAAACCACCTCGGAGATCCTTGAAAGTTTTGCTTCCCGCAGCGGAGTGGCACCGGAAAAGGCGATGAGCCATCTGCAACACATCCTTCCCCTGGCCGACCTGGTGAAATTTGCCAAATACCAGCCGCTTCCCGACGACCACCACCTGGTCCTGGTCAATGCCTACTTCTTCGTCAATGAGACCAAACCCGAGGAGCCCGTCCAACCGGGCACCCCGGAGAAGGGGAACGGGGAAGATTCCGGAAGCGCCGGAAACCACGGAGAAACGATAAAACCGTTGAGCCATGTTTGACGACCTCACCTTCAAAAACCCGGAGCTGTTTTATCTCTTTTTGCTCCTGCTGCCCATGGTGGCCTGGTATGTGTTGCGCTACCGGAAGAACAGCGCCAGCATCCGGATCCCGGGGAGCTCAGCGATAGCCCGGGCTCCTGTCACCCTGATGCACTACCTGCGTCATCTCCCCTTTTTACTGCAAATGGCCGCCATCTCCCTCTTCATCGTGGTTCTGGCACGGCCCCAATCCACCACCAGCTGGGAAAACGTCACCACCGAAGGTATCGACATGATTGTGGCTCTGGACATCTCGACCAGCATGCTGGCCATGGACTTTTCCCCCAATCGCCTGGAGGCGGCCAAAAAGGTGGCCATGGAATTCATTTCCGGCAGGGAACACGACCGGATGGGACTGGTGGTTTTTGCCGGTGAAGCCTTCACGCAATGCCCGCTGACCACCGACAGAGCCGTTTTGCTGAATCTCTTCAAAGATATCCGCACCGGCCTCATTGAAGACGGCACAGCCATCGGTAACGGACTGGCCACTGCTGTGGCCCGGCTCAAGGACAGCCAGGCCATCAGCCGCGTGGTCATCCTGCTCACCGACGGGGAAAACAACCGCGGAGAGGTGGCTCCCCTCACCGCCGCCGAAATCGCCAAAACCTACGGCATCAGAGTATATACCGTCGGCGTGGGCTCCGTGGGCACCGCCCCCTATCCCGTACAGACACCCTTCGGCACCCAGGTCCAGAATTTGGAGGTCCGCATCGACGAGGGCATGCTCAGGCAAATCTCCCAGATCACCGACGGCCGCTATTTCAGGGCCACCAGCAACCTCAAACTCGCCGAAATCTACCAGGAAATAGACCAACTCGAGAAATCCAAAATCGACATCAAAGAATACAGCCGCCGCTCTGAGGAATTCATGCCCTTTGCCCTGGCAGGACTCGTGCTGCTGATCACCGGCCTTTTCCTGAAAGTCACCCTCTTCAGGAATATCCCTTAATATGAACGCCATGGAAATGTTCAGATTTGCCCATCCCGAATATTTTGGGGGATTGATCCTGATTCCCCTGTTGACAGCCCTTTTCATTCTGACCAGGATCCTGCGACGGAGGGCCCTGAGAAAATTCGGCACCCCTGAAATGATCAGGACACTCACCCCCAGTGCCTCGGCTAGCCGTCCTGTGCTGAAATTCATCCTGCTTATGCTGGCCCTGGCCTTGTTCATCGCAGGAGCCGCAAGACCCCAGTTCGGAACACGCCTCAAACAGGTGAAACGCCATGGCGTGGAAATCATCATCGCCCTTGACGTCTCCAACAGCATGCTTGCCGAAGACATCAAACCCAACCGCCTCGAAAGGGCCAAAAGGGCTATTGACAGGCTCATCAGCAAACTGCGCGACGACAAAATCGGCCTGATCGTCTTCGCCGGTGACGCCTATACCCAGCTGCCCATCACCACCGACTACAACTCGGCACAGCTCTTCCTCTCTTCGGTCAACACCCAGATCGTCCCCAAACAGGGAACAGCCATCGGCGCCGCCATTGAGATGGCCATGCGCTCTTTCACCCCCGATCCGGCAGCGGGAAAAGCCGTCATCATCATAACCGACGGGGAAAACCATGAGGATGATGCCATAGCCGCTGCCGAAAAAGCACACCAGCAGGGCATTGTGGTCCATACCATAGGCATGGGCCTCCCCCAGGGTGCCCCCATCCCCGTAGCCAGTGGAACCCGGGGTGATTACCGCCGCGACCGGGAAGGCAAAATCGTTATGACCCGCCTCGATGAGGCCACCCTCGAAAAAATCAGCAGCGCCGGCGGCGGCCTCTATATCCGCGCCAACACCGCCCAGGTCGGCCTCGACGATCTCTTCGATGAAATCAACAAAATGCAGAAAAGCGAAATCGAAGCCCGGCAATTCTCAGAGTATGAGGAACAGTTCCAGTATTTCTTTGCAGCGGGCCTGCTCCTGCTTATACTTGAATTTTTCATCATGGAACGCAAAAACAAATACCTCCGGAGAATTAAACTCTTTAAAACCGCTCAACCATGAGACCACTGTTACTGATTACTCTGGCCCTCTTCCTGGTCACCGCGGCCACCGCCCAAAACGAACGTAAATTCGTGCGCCAGGGAAACCGCTTCTACCTGGAAGGAATTAAAGATACCACCCGTCTCGACACCGTCAGCTTCAGCAAGGCGGAAACCGCATACCGTAAAGCCCTCGACAAGAGACCCAACGATCCGAAATGGAATTTTAACCTTCAGAATGCGGTATACAAACAAACCCGTTTCGGGGAAGCATCCGAAGGATTCCGCGGACTGGCTTCCCAGGCTACCGTGCCCGTCGAAAAAGCCAGAGCCCTCCATAACCTGGGCAACAGCCTCCTCTTTCAATCTAAAATAGATGAAAGCATTGAGGCGTACAAAGATGCCCTCCGTCATAACCCAGACGACCTCGACACCAAATACAACCTGGCCTACGCCCAGAAAATGAAACAACAACAGCAACAACAGCAGCAACAAAATCAGGACCAGAACAAAGATCAGAAAAAGGACCAGGACAAGCAGCAACAGCAACAGCAGCAACAACAGCAGCAACAGCAGCAACAGCAACAGCAGCAGCAGCAGCCCAAAATCTCACGGCAGAATGCCGAGCAGCTACTGCAGGCGCTTCAGAATGATGAGAAAAACATCCAGGAAAAAGTGAAAAAAGCCAAAGCGGCCGAAGCCAAAGCCACCAGAGTCGAAAAAGACTGGTAATTTTGGCATATGGAACGGTTTGGGAGACTTCATTCCGGGGATAATTAAGATAAAGACCACAATTGACCGAGGATATGTTCAGAAAAACAGTGATCATTGCAGTCATGGTGCTCCTTGGGTTCCGTCTGGGGGCTGAGGAGACCCGTCTGGTGATGTCGGCGCCCAATGCGGTGGCCGTCGGGGACCAATTCAGGCTGACCTTCAACATCAACCAGCGGGGAGAGAACCTCACCCTGCCCGACCTGTCGAGTTTCGATGTATTGATGGGGCCGAGTTTCTCCTCCTCCACCTCCATCCAGTACATCAACGGCAAAAGCAGCCAAAGCCAGGATTTTGCTTACACCTACATCCTGAGGGCAAAAGAAACGGGGAGTTTTACCATCAGGCCCGGGTCGATCGAGGTCGATGGCAAAATCTACCAATCCAATGCGCTGACCATCCAGGTGGTATCTGGCCAGGCTCAGGGGAGCACGGCACAGGGGGGACAGGCACAGACTGACACTCCCTCCGGGTCAGGTGAGGCTGAAGCCTCCTCCGCGACCATCAGCAAAAGTGACCTGTTCATTCGCCTGGAGCTCAGCCGCCGCCAGGCCTGGAAAGGACAGCAGATCATCGCCACCGTGAAGCTCTATGCCAATCCCAACCTTCCCCTGGCAGGCTTCGAAGAGGTCAACCTCCCCACCTATGAGGGATTCTACACCCAGGATATTGAAATCCCCCAGCAAATCAACTTCAAAAGGGAAGTATACAACGACAAAATATACCAGGTAGGCATCCTCAAGAAAACCGTGCTCTTCCCGCAACAAACGGGAACCCTCACCATCAGGCCCTTCAGTATCACTACCCAGGTACAGCAAAGGGTGAGGCAACGCAGCTTCTTCGACGATTTCTTCACGGGAGTGCAAACGGTCAGGGCTAAGCTTACCAGTGATGCGGTGACGGTTTCGGTTAAGGAGCTTCCCCCTGCACCGGCCGGTTTTTCAGGAGGCGTGGGGGAGTTCAGAATCTCCCCTGAGCTGGATTTGAACGAAGTCACCACCAACGATGCCGTGACCTTAAAACTCCACATCACGGGCAATGGTAACATCAGGTTGATTCAGACGCCCCAGCTGAACCTGCCGGGTGACTTCGAACAGTATGATCCCACGGTCACCGACAACGTCAGGGCTTCCGATGCGGGCGTGACCGGCACCAAAACCATTGAGTACCTCTTCCAGCCCAAATACGAGGGCACGTTTAAGATTCCACCGATGACCTTTTCGTGGTTTAACCCCCAGAGCGGGCAGTACGAACGCCAGTCTACCCCTGAGTATGAGCTGAAGGTCACCCGGGGCAGCGGCGATGCCGGCACCAGTACGGTCAGGCAGCTCCGCAAACAGGATGTGCAAAGCCTGGGACAGGACATCCGCTATATCAGCCAGAAGCAGGAGCGGTTGCACCCCAGGGGAAGTTCCTGGTTCGGGAGTACCTACTTCTGGTCGGTATATCTTCTGGGTGCCACCGCCTTTGCCGTTTTCTTCGTGGTTTACCGCAAGAAGATGGAGGAGAATGCCAACATCGCCCTGGTACGCAATAAAAAGGCGAGCCGTTTGGCCCGCCGGCATCTCAAGGTGGCCGCCGGCCACCTCCGCCAGAACCAGGACGAAGCCTTCCATGACGCCCTCCTCAAGGCGATCTGGGGATACCTCAGCGACAAACTGGGCATCCCTCTGGCCAACCTGCGCAGGGAAACCGCCACCGAAGGCCTCGAAGCCGCAAAGGCCGCACCGGAACTGATCGACAAACTGCTGGCCATCACCGACCAGTGCGAATACGCCCGCTTCGCCCCCGCCGCCGGAAACAAGGCCATGCACGAACTCTATGACCGCGCCGCAGAGGTCATCACCACGCTTGAAAAACAGATTAAAAAACAATGACGATGAGATATCTTCCCTTATTATTCCTCCTGCTCCTCATCCCCGGCAAGATGACCGCCCAGGGAGACCTCCCCGGAGAGGCCGGAAAGTATTATGCCAGCCAGGACTATGCCAGGGCTGCTGAAATGTGGGAACAGGTACTGGCTTCTGGCAAAGAGTCGGCCGAAATCTATTATAACCTGGGAAACGCCTACTTTAAAATGGGAGACCATGTGAGAGCCATCCTCAACTATGAAAGGGCAAGGCTCCTGGCCCCCCAGAATGACGATATCGCCTTCAACCTCACCATCGCCAACCAATCGGTGGTCGACCGCATTGAGGAACTCCCGCGGCCTTTCTTTGCCCGATGGATGACCTCCCTGGCCCAAAAAGCCTCCGCCGACGGCTGGGCCCGGCTGAGCTCCGCCACCTTCCTGCTCTTTCTCATTCTCCTGGGAAGTTACCTCTTCAGCCGCTCCGCCCTGATCAAAAAAGTGGCCTTTTTCATGGCCATTGCCGCCATCCTTCTCTCTCTGGTCAGCTTCTTCCTCGCAAGACAAAACCATATCCGCCTGAAAAACCGAACAGGCGCCATCATCCAATGCCCCAGGAGCACCATCAAAAGCTCCCCCTCCGATACCGGCACCGACCTCTTCCTCATACATGAGGGCCTTAAGGTGGAAATCACCGACAGCCTCGACTCGTGGAAGGAGATCCGCCTTCCCGACGGCAACAAGGGATGGCTGAAAGACTCCTGCCTGGTCAGAATCTGATCCTTTCTGGAACGACCCCGGGCCGAACTTTCGAACACTGCCGGGGAATATTCCGGCAATGCGTCTCCCTGCCGTTAATTTCACCCCATTTTAAATACCCTTTTGTCTCTTATCGGGGCAAACCATTAATTTTGCACCAAAAAGTTACCTGCAAAATGTCATATCAGTTGTTACAAGGAAAAAGAGGCATCATTTTCGGTGCCCTGAATGCCGACTCCATTGCCTGGAAGGTGGCGGAAATGGCTTTTGAGGAAGGGGCCACATTCACCCTGACCAACACACCCGTTGCCCTGCGTATGGGAGACACTCCGAAACTGGCCGAAAAACTGGGTCTTCCCCTCATTGGGGCTGATGCCACCAATGTCGACGACCTGAGGAACCTCTTCACCCAATCCATGGAACAATTGGGGGGAAAGATCGATTTTGTGCTCCACTCCATCGGTATGTCGCCCAATGTGCGTAAAGGACGCCACTACAGCGACCTCGATTACCAGATGCTGGAGAAGACCCTTGACATTTCGGCTATTTCCCTCCATAAGATGCTGCAGGTAGCCCGTAAACTCGATGCCATCAACGAATGGGGATCGGTGGTCGCCCTCAGCTACGTGGCCGCCCAGCGCACCTTCTACGGGTACAACGACATGGCCGACGCCAAAGCCCTCCTCGAATCAATCACCCGGAGTTTCGGCTACATCTACGGCATGGAACGTAAGGTGCGCATCAATACCGTTTCCCAGTCGCCGACCATCACCACCGCGGGCAGCGGCGTCAAAGGCTTCGACAAACTCCTCGACTTCGCCGAAAGAATGTCCCCCCTCGGGAATGCCACCGGCGACGAATGCGCCACCTATTGCATCACCCTCTTCTCCGACCTGACACGCAAGGTCACCATGCAAAACCTCTATCACGACGGCGGATTCTCCTCCATGGGCATGAGCCTGAGCGCCCTCCAACAGTACGAGAAAGGCATGGAATGCCCCTGCGAAAAAACCGACTCCCAGGGCGACCAGCACCTTTACGACTGACACCATCGGGTTTAAATGTTTTTAGGAA
Organism: Bacteroidales bacterium; assembly: GCA_012729335.1. GTDB lineage: Bacteria > Bacteroidota > Bacteroidia > Bacteroidales > Prolixibacteraceae > UBA1413. The sequence goes on from JAAYDJ010000017.1 coordinate 17,183, forward strand.
TTTTTAAACCATTTTCAGGCTGGGAAAAATTCTTTCCCCGTGATTTCTTCAGCCAGATGCCGGGGCATCCCTTGTCAGGAGATTCCCTCTTTGCTTTCCCGGCCCCATTCGACAGACTCCCCTTCAGCTTTTTCCACGAAGACGAACTCTTCCCCGGGTTCGGGAACCTTCCCGGAGACTCAGCCCGGAACTTCATCTTTCACAACGACACCTCTTTCTTTATGGGGCCCCATTCCTCCTTCATGCTTCCCCCAGGGTTTTTCATCCCCGGACAGGAGGGTATCGACGACATCAGAGAACTCCTTGAACACCATTTCAAATCATTTGATTTCGGGGAATTCCCTCCCGGTTTGGGGGAACCTCCCGCTCCTTTCCAGCGCTTCCTTGATCCCGACCAGCAAAAGGAGTGGGAGGAACTGATCAAAAAACAGGAAAAGGAAATGCAGGAGTTCCGCGATAAATGGGAGAAAAAGAAACCAACCCCCGGCCTTGAAAAGATGTGAAGCAGAAACCCCGGAACAACAAGCTTTGACTTGTCATTCCGGGGTTTACTCATTCCATCGGGTCTGATCTGCAGGGAGGTGGTGAGCCTCAGCTGATTATTCCAGAAAAACTGCCCTGGCGATGATCAGGAGCAGGACCATGCGGGTACTGATCAGTTGGCAGGCGCACGCTTGATGCTGCAACCCACAGGCTTCGTCTCCGTCACCGCGATGGCCTTTCCTGCTGAAAGGGCCGCAATGGCATCCTTCACATAACTGTGCTTCACCTTTGAAGCATCGTCATAGTTGTCATCGATCGCCCCCTTGTAAACCAGACGCCTCTGACTGTCAAGCAGAAACGCGTGCGGAGTGGTCTGCCCTCCATAAGAATTGGCCAGCTTGCTGCCCGCATCCACCACATAGGGAACTTCATACCCCTTCTCCGAGGCATGCTTTTTCATCTCCTCCAAAGAATCTACCCCCTGCCGGTTCTGACAATTTGAATTCACCACAATCAACCCTACCTTATGCTTCCCGGCAAAGGCCTTCAATTCATTATAGCGACCTTCCCATTTCAATACAAAAGGACAGGTATTGGATGAAAAGAGCACCAGCACCCCGTTCTCCCCGGCAACATCGTCTACGCTTAGCTTCTTACCCGACACATCGGTCATCTTCACATCGGTAAAGGGAGCCTTACCCCCCATCTCCAGTTTCTGGCCCACCGCCGCAGAGGCGATCACCACCGAAAAAATCATCATAAAGAGACGCACACTTTTCATTTTTGTAGTATTAATTTTCACATATATTAAACAACTCACCTCTTTTTTAAACAACGGGCCCTGCAAAATGTTTAAGGGGATATGGAAAGAATGCATCTTGACGCGATCAGGGAGGAATACGGGCGCGGGATTCTCCGGCGCAGGGATCTGACGGAAGTTCCCGGAGCGCTTTTCGTGCGTTGGTTGGAGGAGGCCATCGCCGCAGGGGTGGCCGAACCCACGGCCATGGTGGTTTCCACCATTGGAGAGAGGGGTTTCCCTGAGTCCAGGGTGGTCCTGCTGAAATCTTTCGATGGGGAGGGGTTTGTCTTTTACACGGGATACCGCAGTCAGAAAGGGAAAGCCCTTTCTGCAGAACCCCGTGCAGCCCTGCTTTTTTTCTGGCCCGAGCTACAGCGGCAGGTCAGGATCACGGGAGTGGCGGAGAAGGTTTCCCGGGAGGCGTCAGAGGCCTATTTCCGGTCACGGCCGGTCAGCAGCCAGCTGGGGGCCCTGGCCTCCGAACAAAGTGCCGTCATTCCCTCGCGGGCCTGGTTGGAAAACCGTTATCGCGATCTGGAGCGTCAGTATGCCGCCAGCGACATCCCCGTTCCTCTTCACTGGGGCGGCTTCAGGGTCCTCCCTGCAGAAATGGAATTCTGGCAGGGGCGCGAAAACCGGCTCCATGACCGGTTCCGGTACACCAGGCATGGTCTCGGCTGGAAAGCCGACCGGCTCTCCCCCTGAATCAGGTGTCAAAATCGAGGTTGAATTTCTGCTTCAGCAGGGCCAGCGTAGGATTTTTCCTGACCATTTCCTCCAGTTTCTCCCCATCGGTATAAATCATCTTACGGGCAGGCTCACTGACCATCACCGTGTTCAGTTCGAGGCTCCCATTGCGCAGCTCCCTTTTGAGCCAGGCCACCAGACGCGGTTTCTCATCCCTGATGAGTTCCTCCTGCACCAGGTTATCTATTTTAAGTACCAGTTTCCCGTCGGGGGTCCACATGGGCTGCCGGTTCAGGGAAGCTTTCAGGTTGGGCCGGTCATTGAGGGATTCGAGATATTCGGCCCATTTTTGCATCAGCTGCTCCTCGGTAAAGGGATGCTCCTCCTGGTTCCGGGAAAAAAGCTGATGTTGTTCCCTGGCCGACATTTTTTCATCCTGGAGACTCTTTCCTGCCAGAACCGACCTCACGGAAGGACCGGCAATGTCGGCGGTAAGTTTGCGGATGGTTGTCCTGACAGGTTTGGGAGGTTCGGCGCTACCCTGAGGATCCGTCGCCGATACCGAAGCGGGCAGCTGACTGAAAATGGATTCCAGAATATCGGAATCCTCCCCGTCAGCTATTTTTTTTTTAAGGTCAACTGAGAAATGCGCGCCAAAGCCAGCTCTACCGACAGCCTTTTGTTCTGGCTTCCCTTGTACTGGTAGTCACACTCGCTGCTGATGCGCAGCGCCTCCAGCAGAAAGTCATGAGGGGTGGCCGCAGCCTGCGCCTTGTAGCGCTCCCTGATCTCCCCGCTCACCTCCAGCAACTGCACCGTCACCGGATCGCGCGACACCATCAGGTCCCTGAAATGACGGCTTAACCCGCTGATAAAATGCTGTCCTTCAAATCCCTTGTTCAGCACCTCATTGAAAATCAACAGCGCACCGGTGACCTCGTTTTTCAGAAAGGCATCGACCAGCCTGAAATAATAGTCGTAATCCAGCACATTCAGATGGGAAATGACATCCTGGTAAGTGATTTCCCTTCCTGAGAAACTCACCAGCTGGTCAAAGATGGAGAGTGCATCGCGCATGGCTCCGTCGGCCTTCTGGGCAATGATGTTCAGCGCCGCAGATTCAATGGCCACCCCTTCCTCCTTCGCCACATACTCCAGGTGCCCCGCGATGTCTTCCACCCTGATCCTGTTGAAATCAAAGATCTGGCAGCGCGACAGAATGGTCGGGATGATCTTGTGCTTCTCAGTGGTGGCCAGAATGAACAGGGCATGCCGCGGCGGCTCCTCCAGTGTCTTCAGAAAGGCGTTGAATGCCTGGGCCGACAACATGTGCACCTCGTCAATGATGTATACGCTGTAGTGCCCGATCTGTGGGGGAATGCGCACCTGATCTATCAGACTGCGGATGTCCTCCACCGAATTGTTGGAGGCCGCATCCAACTCATGGATGTTGTAGGAACGGTTGGCCATAAAGGCTGTGCAGGACTCACAGACCCCACAGGCTTCATTCTCAGGAGTCAGATTACTGCAATTGATGGTCTTGGCAAAGATGCGCGCACAGGTGGTCTTGCCTACCCCCCGGGGCCCGCAAAAAAGATAGGAATGGGCCAGCTGCCTGGTCCTGATCGCATTTTTCAGGGTCGACGTAATGGCGTCCTGGGCCACTACCATCCGGAAAGAATCAGGCCTGTACTTCCTGGCCGAAACAATAAAATTCTCCATACATTCTCACTGAGGCTACCTCGCCGGCCAAAGATAGCGATTTCCCCTTTGCCTTCCCAAAAAAATTCTGCCCCTGCCCTTTCTTATATGAACATTATGCCCTCCTTACCGTTTTATACCCGGAACGGCAATCCACGGCCTAAAACCCGTCTCCGCTCCGCAGGTAAGGCTGGCTTGCTCCCGCCCCGCTCACATCAATATTGAAACATTGATTCATGCAGACAAATGAAAGTCGTATGGTGGTTCTACCACATGAGGAGATGCATATTTGCGCTATGCCACTTCCATGGGCGTGAGGCACATGAACCGGCTTGACTAATATATAACTGAAGATCTGATCATTAACAAACAATACTATATGAAAATTTTGGCAACCTTTTTCCTGATGACCGGACTCCTTTTTTCCGCCACGGCCCAGAAAGAATCCCTTCACGCATTCAGCGTCGAAACCATCGACGGCAGGGAATTTGACCTTTCCACCCTGAAAGGGAAAAAGGTGATGATCGTCAACACCGCCTCCAAATGCGGATTCACCCCCCAGTATAAGCAACTGCAGTCCCTCTACGAGACGTATGGGGGCAAAAACTTCGAAATCATCGGGTTCCCTGCCAATAACTTCATGAGCCAGGAACCAGGAAGCAATGAAGAGATCGCGGCCTTCTGCACGCAGAATTTCGGAGTGACCTTTCCCATGATGGCGAAAATATCAGTCAAGGGGAAAGACATCCATCCGCTCTACAAATGGCTTACTGAAAAATCGGAAAACGGCACGACTGACGCTCCCGTGAAATGGAATTTTCAAAAATTCCTGATCGATGAAAACGGGAAACTGGTCGATGTTCTTCCCCCGGCAACCCAACCCGACGATCAGACAGTCATTGACTGGCTTTTGGAGAAGTAATCTGTTGCGAATTGAAGGCGCTTATTCCAGGGCCTTCCGGTAGGTCTCCAGGGCCCTCTGGCGGGCGAAGGCATGGTCAACGAGAGGTTTTGCATAGGACAGGCTTCCCGCTTCTGGAACCCACTTTCTGACATATGCTCCATCAGGGTCGAATTTGACCCGTTGGGTTTCAGGGTTGAATACCCTGAAATAAGGGGCGGCATCGCAGCCGCAGCCCGCAGCCCATTGCCAGTTGCCATTGTTACTGGCCAGATCAAAGTCAAGCAGCCACGAGGCAAACCAGGCTTCCCCCCACCGCCAGTCGACGAGCAGGTGCTTCGATAAAAAGCTGGCCGTGACCATCCGCACGCGGTTATGCATAAAACCCGTTGTACGAAGCTCCCGCATGCCCGCATCGACCAGGGGATAGCCGGTTTCTCCCTGGCACCAGCGCTCAAACTCCTCCTCCTTGTTGCGCCAGGCAATAAATCCGTATCTCTTTTTGAAGGGGCCTTCCGCCACATACGGAAAATGCGCCAGTATGGAAGCAAAGAAATCCCGCCATATGAGTTCCCCAAGGAATACCTCGCTCTCTGTCAGGGCCATCGCCGCCACCTTCCTGATGCTGACCGTCCCGAATCGCAAATGAACCCCCAGCCGTGAAGTACCCGCCACACCCGGAAAATCTCGGACCGCCCCATAGTTCCGCAGAATCCCCGATGGGATCTTCCTGGATGGAGCCCACTCCGCGGATCCGGAAAATCCAAGTTCCTCCAATGTCGGGATCCGAAACGCTTCTGTTTTCAGAAACCGATCCATCAGCCCTTCTGAGGGAAACCGCTCCAGCCGGCCAGCCGTTAAAAGGCGCTTCCACCTTTTGCTGAAAGGAGTGTATACTGTGTAGGGGGTGCCGTCCTCCTTCATCACCTCCCCGGGTTCGAAAATCAGATGGTCACAAAAGGTGTGAAACATAATCCCCCGGGATCGGAGTAATCTTTCCACCTCTGTGTCGCGTGCCGTGGCATAAGGCTCATAATCACGGTTGCAGTAGACCCCTTTTACCCGATAGGAGCTTGTCAGGGTGAGAAAAGCCTCTGCAGGGGTACCGTGGTAAACGAAAAGGGAAAATCCCCGTTTCTGCAATCCACGGCTGATGGCCTCCACCTCCTGGCGGATAAACGCGACCCGGTTGTCTTCACGTCGTGCCAGCCTGCTGAGGATGTGCGTGTCAAATATAAACACGGGGAGGACTGGTAACCCGGCTGAAAGTGCAGCGAACAGACCGGCATTGTCATCGAGTCGGAGATCTCTCCTGAACCAGAAAATGTGGATATCTTTCTCCATAGCCTGTGATGTGGGGAGGTGGCTTGATTCCGGTCAATATTCCCGGAGTGGAATGCCCGGACGATGAGGTCTCGTGTCAGACAGTGGATGCGGCATGGCGTTGTGTTTTGGCTCTTTCAACGGCCTTAATGACTGCGGCAATGGAAGCCATCTCAGGATTCCCGGCGAGATCGGACTTGATCTGTTTTATTTTGGTGCGGGCGTTCCTGCGGGTAAACCGGTCAGGCCATACCCGCGGCAAAAGCCCGGCCACATCCAGCATCAACAGCAAGGCCACCATTTCCTTCTCCCTGGGGAAAGAGCTGAGCCCCCTCTTGACCTGGTCAATGACCTGGCCGGCATGGTGCCCCGGCATGAGATAAGGCTTCTTCCACCTGAAAACCAGAAAACGCCGCTCCTCCAGCCTGATCTCCCGGCCTGATTCCAAGGCTCCCAGCACCGAGGCCTTGATTTTTGAGGGCGAAAGTCTCAGACCACCCAGCCAGTAAGAGATCTTCCGGGGTTCTCCACGGGCTGCCAGTTTCTCCTGAAGGCCCGCATGGAAGGGATCCTTACTTCTTTCAGGAAGCACCTCGATGCGCCCCTCGCGGATGACCACAGCGCCGGCCATCTCCATCTCCAGGAAGGTGGCCCCCGCCAGCACCAGATCGAGGTGGTTTCCGGCCAACCAGGTAATTCCCCCCTTTTGTGGACGCACAGCCAGCAAAAGAACCATTTCCGTAAGGTGTAAACGATTTTCCATAGGGTAAAGTTAACAACGGCCGGCTTAAATTGCCCGCCCCCAGGGAAAATATTATAACCGTGAGGCCAAAAAAACTACTTTTGAAGAAAAAAGAGATATGCGCAAAGGTTTTGCCAGCGACAACAATGCGGGGGTCCATCCCGCCATACTGCAAGCAGTAGCAGAGGCCAACACCGGGCATGCTGCGGGGTACGGTGACGACCCCTGGACCGCGGAGGCCACCGGGCTCTTCCGCACCCACTTCGGGGAGGATACCGAAGTGTTTTTTGTATTTAATGGCACGGGAGCCAACGTGGTGGGGCTCTCCTCGGTAGTGTCGAGCTACCATTCCGTGATATGTGCCGATACAGCCCACATCCACACCGACGAATGCGGTGCCCCGGAAAAATTCACGGGCTGCAAGCTGCTGGGGGTGCCCACCCCCGACGGGAAACTCACCCCGGAACGGATCAGACCCCTGCTGCATGGTTTCGGCTTCGAACACCATGCCCAACCCAGGGTCATTTCCATCTCCCAGGTGACCGAGGTGGGAACCCTTTACCGGCCCGAAGAAATCAGCGCCCTGGCCCGCCTCGCCCACGACCACGGCATGATCCTTCATATGGACGGAGCCCGCATCAGCAACGCCGCCGCCGCCCTCGACCTCCCTTTCCGCACCTTCACCCGCGACTGCGGCATCGACGTCCTCTCCTTCGGAGGCACCAAAAACGGCATGCTCTCAGGTGAAGCCGTCCTCTTCTTCCATCCCGCCCTGGCCGAAAATACCAAATACATCAGGAAACAATCCATGCAGCTCTTCTCCAAAATGAGGTTCATCTCGGCACAGTTCCTGGCCTTCTTCCGGGAGGAGCTCTGGAAGAAAAACGCCCTCCATGCCAACCTCATGGCCCGCATCCTGGAAAACGAACTGCGCACCATCCCCGCCATCAGAATCACCCGAAAAGTGGAAGCCAACGGCATCTTCGCCATCGTTCCCCGTGAAATCATCGAACCCCTCCGGGAAAAATACTTCTTTTACATCTGGGACGAACAAGGCCCGGAAGTGCGCTGGATGACCTCCTTCGACACTACGGAAGAGGAAATACACGATTTTGCCAGACTCATACGTCAACTGCTCCCCTGAATGGCTGTTTTCAGGTATTACCCCGAGGATCCGTCGCACTATGACAAAGCGCTGGAAAAGAAAATTGCCCGGCACAGCTTTCTCTTTGCCCTATTTTTCACACTCCTTTTCTGGCTGGTGGAATTCCTGAGTGAGCTTTTCGGACTGGATCTGCACCGGGGCGGGATTTTCCCGCTCTCCCTGCAGGGTCTTCCAGGGATCCTTACTTCACCGTTCATCCATTCAGGATACAACCACCTTGTTTCCAACACCATCCCCTTCTTCATTTTGCTGTTTGCCCTGGTTTATTACTATCGGGGGCTTTCCTACCGGATTTTTTTCCAGATGTACCTTCTGGCAGGAGTGTGTGTGTGGTTGGCAGCGCGGCCTGCCTGGCATATCGGTGCCAGCGGGGTGGTTTACGCCCTGGCGGCCTTTCATTTCACCAGCGGGGTCATCCGCAATGACCTCCGGTTGCTGGTTCTGGCCATCGTCGTGGTCTTCCTTTACGGGGGAATGGTCTGGGGCATCCTCCCCCTGAAACCGGAAGTCTCCTGGGAATCCCACCTCTGGGGCGCCCTCTCCGGCATCACCCTGGCCGTGTATTATCGCCGCTACAGAATCCGCCGCAGAAAATTCGACTGGGAGGAGGAACCCTCCGGAGAAGAATCCTCCGAAGAGGAGACAGGCCCCGGCGAGAATCCGCATGACCCCACCTCCGTGACCCATGACGCTCCTTTCCGCCATGTCAGCAACTCCACCCTCCCGGAAAAGGAATCCCCCGGGAACACCGGCACAATCCCTCCCGAAACCCCCGATCCGGCGGCTGCCGAAAAAAACAGACCCCAGGGCGGGTGATCCGAAATTTGTCGTACATTTGCCGCCGTATTTAATGAAGTTCTGAATTTATGATTAGCCGACGGACCATCAGGATCAAGGTACTCCAGGTTTTATACGCCTATTACGCATCCTCCGACAAGTCCATAGCCAACAGTGAAAAGGAGCTGGCACATGCCCTCTCCAAATCATACGACCTCTACCATCATCTCCTGGCTCTGCTGACCGAGCTGGCCGACTTTGCCCAGCGCCGGATCGACACCAACCTGGCCAAACTGGTCCCCACCTACGAAGATCTTCACCCCAATACCCGGTTTGTCGACAACCGCATCATCGCCCTGCTGAGAGTTAACCGCCGGCTCCAGGCCTATCTCAGCCATGCCAAACCCCCCTGGGTCAACCACCCCGAACTCATCAGGGAACTCTACGCCTTCCTCACCGAATCGGCCTTCTATCGTGAATACCTCGAAAAAAAGGAGAGCTCCTTTGCCGACGACCGCCGCTTTGCGGAAAAAGTCTTCCAGAACATCATGCTGGCCGCCGAGGAACTGCACCTGGTCCTGGAAGAGGAAAGCATCTACTGGAATGACGACATTGACCTGGTGGTGGCCATGATCATTAAAACCCTGCGCGATTTCGGGGAGGAGGCCGACGAATACCAGCCCCTGCTGCCCAAATTCAAAGACAGGGAAGACGAAGAATTTGCCGGCGAACTCTTCCGTAAAACCATCCTCCACCACGACGAACTCCTCGCCCTCATCAATACCCACTCTTCCAACTGGGACCTGGAACGCATCGCTTACATGGACATCCTGATCATGCAGCTGGCCCTGGCCGAATTCCTCTTTTTCCCCTCCATTCCCACCAAGGTCACCCTCAACGAATACATCGAACTGTCAAAATACTACAGCACCGATAAAAGCCGGAATTTCATCAACGGTATTCTCGACAAGGCCCTCAGGGAGCTCAAAAGCAACGGTCAGGTACGCAAAAGCGGCCGCGGCCTCATCGGAGAAAGCGAATGACATTCTTTTGAATATCACAGATAATGACTACTTTTGAAACCTCCGGAAGCCACATACCCTTCCGGAATTTTTAATAACCATTTTTTAAAACAAAAAGAAGAATGAATTACCTGTTAATGGCACCTCCCGCAGGTGCGGAAACCAGCCCCTGGGCAACTTTCCTTCCGTTTTTAGTTATCCTGCTCATATTCTATTTTTTCATGATCCGTCCGCAGGTAAAACGGCAGAAGGAGCTAAAAACCTTCCGTGAGAGCCTGGCCAAAGGCGACAAGGTGGTCACTACCGGAGGTATCTACGGTAAGGTAGTGGAAATCAAAGACAATTATGTGGTCATGCAGGTTGACGACAATGTAAACATCAAAGTCGACAAGGCAGCCATCATCAAGGACATGAGCGATGCCGTCCAGCAGCGCTGACCGGAAAGATATTCCGCCCGGGCCGGCCCACCGCCGGCCTTTTTTTTGTATTTTCGGCCCCGGTTTATACCTTTGTGTCAGGATGATCTCCGCTTCAACCAACCACTGAAAAATGAACACGCCCTTCTGGCCGAACAACCGGACCCTGGCGGTCTTTGTCATCTGTCTGGTGATTGCCACCGCTTTGTGGTTCCTCAACGCCCTGAGCAAGAATTACACCACCACCATCGCCCACCCCGTCCAATATACCAACCTTCCCCGGAATAAATTCATCATCAATAATCCCCCGGAAAAGCTCAACCTTAAAATCAGTGCCCACGGGTTCGCCCTGCTCCGGTACAAAATGGGAACCTCCTTTTCCCCCCTGACCATCGACGTGGAAGAACTCACCGGCAACACACCGCAGGTGACCGGAGGGCTATACATCATTTCAACACAGAACCTCCGAAGTGACATTGCCGCCCAGATCAATCCCGAGCTTCAGCTGGTCGACATTTCCCCGGGGGTGTTCACCATCTCGTTCGACAGTCTGGAGGTCAGGCAGGTTCCGGTTGCCCCCGGAGGACAATTCCAATTCAAGGCCGGCTTCGGGCTCTCCTCCCCCATCGTCTTCACCCCCTCACGGGTCACCATTTCGGGGCCCCTCCATGCCATCGAGGCCACCGACACCATCTACACCATCCCCAGGCACTACAAAAACCTGGAATCCTCCTTTGAACTGGAGATTCCTCTGGTCATCCCCGGTCAGCTGATCGTGGAACCCGGGAAAGTCCACATGTCGGTCCCCGTCGACGAGTTCACCGAAAAGACCATGCGCGTTCCCGTCTGGATCGACAACCAGCCCGAGGAGGCCCGCGTAAGGCTTTTCCCCGGCGATGTGGAAGTTACCTTCAGGGTTGCCCTTTCCCGGTATGCCCGGATCAGGCCCGAAGACATCAGCTTGTTTGTATCCTGGGAAGAGATAGAGGCCAAGCTGCCTCAGCTGCCGGTCAGGGTCCAGAAGTTGACTCCGGGCATTACCGCGTTGAAAATCAACCCCAGCCATGTCGAATACCTCATTGAGAAACCGTAGGCTGCCCCTGAAGGTGGGAATCACCGGGGGCATCGGCAGTGGCAAAACACTGGCATGCAGGATTTTCACCACACTCGGGATCCCCGTTTTCAATGCCGACCGTGCAGCCCGTGACCTCTATACCTCCCATGAGGGCGTCAGAGATGAGATGGTCAGGATGTTCGGTCCGGAGATCTACCTTCCCGGCGGGGAGATCCACAGAAGCCTTCTGGCCTCACTGATTTTCAACAATCCCCGGGCGTTGGAAGCCGTCAACAGACGCATTCATCCCCTGGTCAGGGAGGCCTTTGCAGGATGGTTCGTCACCCAAACAGGCCCCTATGTGCTGTTTGAATCGGCCCTGCTCTTTGAAACAGGCACCTGGAAATCCATGGACCTCACCCTGCTGGTGACCGCCCCTGAGGAACTGCGCATTCACCGGGTCACCCGGCGCGACCGGGTATCCCCCGCAGAGGTCACCGCCCGCATGAACCATCAATGGAAAGATGTACAAAAAAAGGAGCTGGCAAGTTATATTCTCCTCAACGATGAGGCACACCCCCTGCTCGATCAGATTCTGGATACCGACCAAAAAACAAGAAAAATATGGGAAATTTCGGCAAATGGATAGGCGGAGGCCTGGGCTGGGCCGTGGGAGGCCCCATCGGCGGCCTCCTGGGATTCGTCATTGGTTCGGTGGTTGACGGGGCCACCATGGTTACCGGTACACAACGGGGCCCGCAAACGCGTACCACCTCTGGGGGCTACCTGATGAGCCTGTTGGTACTGATCGCAGCGACCATGAAGGTCGACGGAAAGGTGATGCGTTCGGAACTCGACTATGTGAGGGAGTTCCTCCGGACCAACTTCGGAGAGGAAGCCGCCGCCGAAGCGGTGGGCATGCTGCGCGACCTGCTCCGGCAGAACATCCCCGTGGCCGACGTCTGCCGTCAAATCCAAACCCATATGAATTATTCGGCCCGCCTTCAGCTCCTCCACTTCCTCTACGGCATCGCCGGCGCCGACACCGCCATCAACGCCGAAGAACAAAAACTGATCGCCTTCATGGCCACACAAATGGGCATCAGCGGGAACGACCAGGTCTCCATCAAAGCCATGTTCATCAAGGATACCGGCTACGCTTACCAGATCCTCGAAATAGACCCCTCCGCCTCCGACGAGGAGGTCAAAAAAGCCTACCGCAGAATGGCTATGAAATACCACCCCGACAAGGTGGCCCCTCTGGGCGAGGAAGTGCAGAAATCAGCCCAGGAAAAATTCAGAAGTGTGAATGAAGCCTATGAAACCATCAAAAAAGAACGTCAGATGATCTGAACGAGAATCCCCCATTACCCTTCATCTTCATCGTAGCCGGGGGTAAACTCCACCCTGTCATTGATGTCATGGCGGTGACCCGCCTCTGGCTGCTGCTCCCTGATAAAGGCCGAACTCTCTTCCAGAGCCGAGGTAAAATTATCGAAGTCTTCGGGATATAGGAAGATCTTATGCTTCTCATAAAAGAAATTACCGTCATTCTCCATCCGTTTCTTGCTTTCGGTGATGATAATATACATCTCACCGTTTCTGGTTCGCTTGACGTCAAAGAAATAGGTCCTTTTTCCTGCCCTGATCACTTTGGAACGGACATCCTGGCTGAAACCGCCACCTGTCTCCTCGGTCCTTTCAAATTTTTCCGGATCTGTCATTTTTCCGTCAGTTACGTTCCTGTTAAAACACCAAATTTCTGAAAAAAAACGCCACAAAACCCCTTTGTCGCTAAAAAAAGCAAGGGATCAGTGGCCTGCGGCTTTGAGGGTATTCAGCAGCAGGGAGACTCTGGTCATGGGGCCGACGCCACCGGGAACGGGGGTGATCCAGGAGCACCTGGGGGCGACTTCCTCAAAACGGACATCCCCCTTGAGTCTGAATCCTGATTTGGCAGTAGGATCGGCCACGCGGGTGGTGCCCACGTCAATCACCACAGCCCCCTCCTTGACCATGGCAGCGGTCACAAACCCGGGAACTCCCATCGCCGCCACCAGAATATCGGCCTCCGCACAGAGGCGCTCCAGATCACGGGTACGGCTGTGGGCCACCGTCACCGTCGCATTGACGTTTTTGTGAGACATCAATACGCTCAAAGGCCGCCCCACAATGTTGCTTCGGCCGATGATCACGCATGACCTGCCGCTGGTCTCTATGCCGCAGCGCCTGATCAGCTCCACGATACCAAATGGCGTCGCCGATACAAACGAGGGCATCCCCAGCACCATCTTCCCCACGTTCACGGGATGAAACCCATCCACATCCTTCGCAGGATCGATGGCCTCGATCACCTTCTGCTCACGGATATGGGCAGGCAGGGGCAACTGCACGATAAACCCGTCGATCTCCGGGTCCCGGTTCAGCCTGTCCACCCCGGAAAGAAGTTCCTCTTCGGTGACCTCCTCCTCATAGCGTACCAGGGTAGAGGTGAATCCCACCTCCTGGCAATCCTTGATTTTGTGGGCTACGTATGACTCGCTGCCTCCGTCGTGCCCCACCAGGATGGCCGCCAGATGCGGCGCCTTTCCACCGGCGGCCCTGATGGCCGCCACTTTCCGGGCGATCTCCTGACGGATCTCACCGGCAATTCTTTTCCCGTCTATCAGTTGCATGGTCATTGGTTTAAGTGTTTACGCCTCCCGGTGCCTACCGCTTCCGCTGGGCTCCCATGATGTTCTTCAGGTTCTTTCCCGTGGCCACCATCTTCATCATCCTGCTGGTCTCAGTAAACTGTTTCAGCAAACGGTTGACCTCCTGGATGGAAGTCCCCGAACCGTCGGCAATCCGCTTGCGGCGGCTGCCATTCATCAGCGAGGGATTTTCCCGCTCGGAGGGGGTCATCGACTGGATAATGGCCTCGATGTGCTTGAAAGAGTCGTTGTCGAGTTCCACATCGCGGAGGGCTTTTCCCATTCCGGGAATCATGGAGGCCACATCCTTCAGGTTGCCCATCTTCTTTATCTGTTGTATCTGCTTGAGAAAGTCATTGAAATTAAACTGGTCGCGGGCCAGCTTTTGCTGCAGTTTCCGGGCTTCCTCGGTATCAAACTGCTCCTGGGCCTTCTCCACCAGGGAAACGATGTCTCCCATGCCCAGGATCCGGTCGGCCATACGGTCGGGATGGAACACCTCGATGGCGTCCATCTTTTCGCCGGTCCCCACAAATTTGATGGGCTTGTCGACTACTGAACGGATGGAAAGAGCCGCCCCACCCCGGGTATCCCCGTCGAGCTTGGTGAGCACCACCCCGTCAAAGTCAAGCCGCTCATTAAACTCCCGGGCCGTATTCACGGCATCCTGGCCGGTCATGGCATCCACCACGAAAAGAATCTCGTCGGGTCTGACCTCCTCCTTGATGGCCGTGATCTCCTTCATCATCTGCTCATCGATGGCCAGGCGCCCGGCGGTGTCGATGATGACCACATCAAATCCATTCCCACGGGCATGCCTGATGGCATTGCGGGCAATCACCACCGGCTGGAGGTTCCCCTCCTCGGTGTATACGGGTACCCCGATCTGCCCCCCAACCACCTTCAGCTGCTCGATGGCCGCCGGCCGGTATACGTCACCGGCTACCAACAACGGATGGCGCCCCCGCTTGTGCTTGAGCATATGCGCCAGCTTCCCCGAAAAAGTCGTCTTTCCCGATCCCTGCAAACCCGCCATTAATATGATGGCCGGACTCCCCTTCAGATGGATGTCGGTAAACTTACCCCCCATCAGCAACGCCAGCTCATCATGCACCAACTTGACCATCAACTGCCCCGGCTTCACCGACGTGAGCACATCCATGCCTATGGCCTTCTCTTTCACTGTATCGGTGAAGGTCTTGGCCGTCTTGAAGTTGACATCGGCGTCAAGCAACGCCCGGCGAATCTCCTTTAACGTCTCGGCTACATTGATCTCCGTGATCTTCCCCTGTCCTTTCAGCAACTTGAATGACCGTTCCAGTTTTTCGCTCAGATTCTCAAACATGCGCTTCTCTTTTTTAATTGCCGCAAAAATATAAAAAAATGGGCCTCGGCAGCCCACCCCTCCCCGATTAAAGCCCCGGGGAGAATCGTCGGGGTGGAGAATCGTGCGGGGTGGAGAATCGTGCGGGTTTTGTACCTTTGCAGAAACAACCCGAAAAGGAGATGAACCCAAAAATCACGGAAATCATTGCCGGGGAACTGCAGATCCCCGTGGTCAGGGCCCGCAACACCATCGACCTGCTTCACGACGGGGCGACGGTTCCCTTCATTGCGCGCTACCGCAAGGAAATGACCGGGAGCCTCGACGAAGTGCAGATCGGCAGGATCAGGGAACTCTGGGAAAAATTCACGGAACTTGAAAAGCGGAAAGAAACGGTGTTGAAGACCATCGCAGCCCTGGAGAAGCTGACTCCGGAGTTGCAAGCCCGCATCGAAGGATGCTTCGATGCGGCGGAACTCGAAGACCTCTATCTTCCCTATAAACCCAGGCGTAAAACACGGGCCACCACGGCCCGTGAAAACGGGCTGGAGCCACTGGCAAAAATCGTGATGGCCCAGTACGAGAGAAATCCGCAGGCCCGCGCCCGGCAATTCCTCAGCGACAAGGTGACTTCCGAAGAAGAGGCCCTTGCGGGAGCCAGGGACATTATTGCCGAATGGATCAACGAGAATGAAAAGGCCCGGAATGTGGTCCGCCGCGGCTTTGAGAGGACGGCGCTCATCCGTTCCGCTGTAGTCAAAGGCAAGGAAGAGGAAGGGATGAAATACCGTGACTACCACACCTGGGAGGAACCTCTGAAAAGGTGCCCCTCTCACCGGCTGCTGGCCATGCGCCGCGGGGAAAAGGAGGGTTACCTGCGGGTATCCCTGGTTCCCGACATCGAGGGAATCACCAGCCAGTTGCTGCGCCTTTTCGTGAAAAGCGAAGGCCCCTGCGCTGATCAGGTGATCCAGGCCGCCAGGGACAGCTATTCCCGGTTGCTGGCCCCTTCTATCGAAAACGAATTTGCCGCCCTTTCCAGAGAAAAAGCCGACAGGGAAGCCATTTCGGTATTTGCCGAAAACCTGCGCCAGTTGCTGCTGGCCCCGCCCCTGGGCCCCATGCGGGTCCTGGCCATCGACCCCGGCTTCCGTACAGGCTGCAAGGTAGTCTGCCTCGACGAACAGGGTAACCTCCTGCATAATGAAACCATCTATCCCCATCCGCCCCAGAGCGACCGCAGAATGGCCATCCGTAAACTCTCGGCCATGACCGAAGCCTATAAAATCGAGGCCATCGCCATCGGCAACGGCACCGCCAGCCGCGAAACCGAGGATTTTATCAGAGGGCATTACCTCGACCGGGAGGTAAAGGTTTTTGTGGTCAGTGAAGACGGCGCTTCGGTTTACTCAGCCTCGGCAGTGGCCCGCGAGGAGTTCCCCGACTATGATGTGACGGTCAGGGGCGCCGTCTCTATAGGTCGCCGGCTGATGGACCCCCTGGCCGAACTGGTCAAAATCGACCCGAAAAGCATCGGCGTGGGGCAGTACCAGCACGACGTGGACCAGAAAATGCTCAAAAGGAGCCTCGACGGGGTGGTCGTTTCCGTAGTCAACCACGTGGGAGTCAACGTCAACACCGCCAGTCCGGAGATCCTCACCTATGTCTCGGGTCTGGGGCCGCAGCTGGCCCGGAACATCGTCGACCACCGCAGGGAAAACGGCCCCTTTTCTTCCCGCAAAGCCCTTATGGAAGTACCCCGGATGGGCGCCAAAGCCTTTGAACAGGCCGCAGGATTCCTCAGGGTCCCCGCCTCCGCCAACCCTCTCGACAACTCAGCCGTCCACCCCGAATCCTATCCCCTGGTCGAAAAAATCGCCGCCGACCTGGGAACCACCCTCTCCGACCTGATCGGCAAAGAAGAACTGATTGCTGGAATTGAACTCTCACGGTATGTGACTCCTGAACGGGGAATTCCTACCCTGACCGATATCTGCCAGGAAATGGCCAAACCGGGCCGTGACCCCCGAAAAACGGTCAAGGTGTTTGAATTCGCCAGCGGAATCTATAAAATTGAAGACCTCCAGCCCGGAATGATCCTGCCGGGTATCGTCAACAACATCACCCGCTTCGGGGCTTTCGTTGATATCGGGGTGAAACAGTCGGGACTGGTTCACATCTCCGAGCTGGCCAACAGGTACGTCGCCGACCCCGGAGAAGTGGTTAAACTCCACCAGCATGTCAGGGTGAAAGTACTGGAAGTCGACCTGGCCCGCCGCAGAATTCAGTTGTCCCTGAAACAGGCCGGCGATTCTTGAGAAATAGGCTTCACCAATGGCATACCAAAGCCCGGCACGGCTCTCCACCGGCCTGTCGGCTCCGGCTACCCGGCCTCCCGGAGAAACAGGAACTACTCTTCCTCTTCTTCCTCATCCTCATCAAATTCCTGCGAGAATTCTATCTCCAGGAACTCTTCTGCCTCTTCCACAAGCTGGGCCACAAACTCCTCGTTCTGCGGCTCCTCATCAATCCAGTGGATGTGCTGGTTGCTCCAGAAATCATCGATGTCGCTTTCAATAATGAACCGCGGATTCTCGTTGTGGACCACATAAATGGTATCCGGGGCCTGCTGTGAATTGTCAGCTAATAAGAACTTTGGCAGCATTTCAAATAATATTGGTGATATAACAAATGTACTATTTTTTTGCTAAGTGCGGGAGTTGGCCTGAATTTTCTCAGAGATCGAGTTCCACCACGGTGATTCCGGCGCCTCCGAAGCGGACGTCCTCGTCAAAGGCAGCTCTGACCACGGGTTCAGAACGAAGGTAGGCGCGGATCATTTCCTTGAGGATTCCCTCGCCTTTCCCATGAAGGATCCGCAGACGGCCCACCTGGAACATCACGGCGTCGTCGAGCCAGGCCCTGATACGGGCCAGTGCCGCCTCGGCACGCTCTCCCCTGACGTCAATCTCGGTCTTGAAGTTCATCCGGCGTTCGCTGAAATCCAGGGTCATGGCCACTCCCGACCTCCCTTTCCGCACCGGCACTGCTTCTCCCCGGTCACCTGTTTTTTCCAGGTTCCGCAGGGGCATCGTCGAGAGCAGCTGTCCGAAGGCCACCACCCCATTGCGTTCGTTGAAACTCACCAGTTCTCCGGTCAGCTCCTGCCCCCTGATCCTGACCCTGTCTCCCTCTTTCCAGGCAGGGCTTTCCTCCCGGGGCTCCTTGCCGCCGGAAACCTGATCCCCTCCTGCAGGGGCAGCCTTACCAGCGGCCGGACGCCTGCGGAGACGCTTCTCTGCCTTGCTGACCTTTCCGGCCACCGCATCTAACAGCCGATCTTCGGGAATCTCCCCACCGGCCACCTCCTGCCGCAGTTTACCGATCTCCTCCCGGGCCTGGCGGGTGACTTCCCTCTCGGCCTGCGACTCCCTGATCTCCCTGATGGCCTGCTCAATCTGCCGGTTGGCACCCGCCACCAGCACACGCGCCTCCTCACGCGCCACCCTGAGAATCTCCCTGCGCTGCTGCCTGATCTCCTCCAACTCCCGGGCATAGATCCCTGCCAGCTCATCCACGCTCTTTTCCACCTTACGGATCTTCTGCCGCTTGGTCTCCCAATACACCTTGTCCCGGGTAATCGACCTGAGATTCCTGTCAAAGTCAATCTGCTTCTGTCCCACCTTTTCCGTGGCTTCCTGCAGTAGGGACTCCGGAAGACCGATCTTGCGGGCAATCTCAAAGGCAAAGGAACTCCCCGGCTTTCCGATTTCCAGCCTGAAAAGAGGATCCATCTTCTGCGAATCATAAAGCATGGCGCCATTGATGATTCCGGGGGCCGAGGCGGCAAAATGTTTCAAGTTGGTATAGTGGGTGGTGATCACCCCATAGGTCTCCTGCCGGTTGAGCTGGCCCAGGATGGCCTCCGCAATGGCTCCCCCCAACATGGGCTCCGTGCCGGTCCCAAACTCATCGATCAGCACCAGCGACCTCCCGTCGCTGTTGCGCAGGAAATGCTTCATGTTCAACAGATGGGAACTGTAGGTACTCAGGTCGTTCTCAATCGACTGCTCATCACCGATGTCGATGAAAATACGGTCGAAGAGACCCGTTTTGCTCCCTTCGGCAACGGGGATGAGCAACCCGCACTGCAACATATACTGCAACAATCCCACACTCTTGAGGCATACCGATTTGCCTCCGGCATTGGGACCCGATATGAGCAGAATCCGGTGTTCCCTGGTCAGGGAAATGGAGAGGGGCACGATGGTCCGGTTTTCCCGCTGCAGGGAAAGCATCAGCAGGGGATGCACGGCCTCCTTCCAATCGAGGGCCGGCCCATCGCCAAAATCGGGTTTAATCGCCCCGAACACCCTGGCCAGCAACGCCTTTGCCCTGATAAAATCCATCTCCCCCAGAAACTCGTTGGAGGCCATCAACTCATCGATGTAGGGGCGCAGGTCGTCGCAGAAACGCACGAGAATCCTGATGATTTCCCGCCGTTCCTCATTCTCCAGCTCCCTGATGGAATTGTTCATCTCCACGATTTCCGCGGGTTCTATGTAGGCGGTTTTCCCGGTGGCCGACTCGTCATAGACGATACCCCTGATCTTTCTCTTATGGGCCGACGGAACCGGAATGACGGCCCTGCCGTCGCGTATCGATACCGAGGAGCCCTCTTCAGCCCAACCCTCCTTCTGGGCCTGCTTCAGAATGGATTGCAGTTTGCGCGAAATCCCTGCCAGCAGGGCCGCCAGCTCCTGTCTGATCCGTGCCAGCTCCGGCGAAGCCTTATCCCTGATCTTCCCGTGGCGGTCCAGGATCCCGTCTGCCCGCTCGCAGATCACCGGATAAAGGGTCACCTGCCTTGCCTTACGGAACAACAGGGGCAGCATCGGCTCCTTTTCCCGGCCAAAGAAATGAACCACCGCCCTGAGGGTTTCCAGGGAGCGCTTCAGGTTGAAAACCTCTTCCACCTCCATAAACCGACCCTCGGGACGGATATGGTGAAGGGCCCGGCGCACATCATAATAATGTGTCACCGGAAACTGCGGGAATTCGGCCAGAATACGCACGAACTCCCCCGTCTCCCCCAGCTGCTCCGACAGCCGCCCGTAGTCGGCCGAAAACTGCATCCGCTCCACCCATTCTTCGCCCAGGGGACTGATGCAATGATTCCGGAGCATCTCCCTGATCCGGTCAAATCCTATCTTGGCCTCAAAATTTCCGGGATATACACCCGCCGTCATGGTCATTGGTTTTTAAGGGGTGAAAATCAATCCCTGGGGACTTTCTCTCCCGGGTAACGGTCAGCATATTCCTTCCAGAAAAGGCGGACCTCCCGCTTCATTTCCTTATGCAGCATGAGAATGCCGAAAAGGTTGGGAATGGTCATCAGGGCAATGGCGATACCTGAAAGGGTCCAGATGATGGTGGTATCGGTGAAGGAAGCGATGAAGAAGCCGGCGATAAAGGCGATCCGGTACCAGAAAACGCCTTTGGTTCCAAAGAGATAGGTCACGGCGCGGTCCCCGTAATAGGACCAGCTGATGGCGGTGGAAAAGGCGAACAGCAGGAGTCCGAAGGTGACGATGTACGTGCCATATTTGCCCAGCCAGCTTTGGCTGAAGGCCAGATTGGTCAGGGGGGCGCTGTGCAGGAGGGATTTTCCGGTGAGGGTGACCCCGTCCGGGAGAGTGGGTTTCCCCCGCGCGAAGGTAATCTCCCCGGAATAGGGGGCTCCGCGCAGCGAAACCCTGATCTCTTCGGCCACCGAGCGGGCGTGGAGGATGGTGGGGGGGTTGACCAGGAGCCCCTGGTTCACCGGGATCTTCCCGTCGAAGAGTTCCGGTGAGGCTTTGCCCCGCAGAAAATCATAGAGGAGGGCGGCATCCTCCGGGTCCGATTCCTGGTAGGTGCCGGCAAGGGCCACCATATCGGCGGTCTGAAACTGGTTGAGATGCTTTTCCTTCCAGACACCGGATGCCAGCAGCACCATTCCGGTGAGCATACAGATGATGATGGTGTCAATAAAAGGTTCGAGCAAGGCCACCAGTCCTTCCGACACCGGTTCGTGGGCCCGGGCAGCCGCATGGGCAATGGGTGCCGACCCCTGCCCCGCCTCGTTGGAAAAAAGGCCCCTGTTCACCCCCCTGTTGAAGGCAAAGGCCAGCCCCGCCCCCAAAAATCCCCCGGTCGCGGCCGTGCCGGAGAACAGGTCATGGACTATGGCGTAGAGCGAGGGGAGAATGTTCTCATAGTTATATACAATCACTGCCAGAGCTCCTATGAAATAGAAGAATGCCATAAAGGGAACCAGCCGGGAGGTGACCTTGGCGATGCGTTTGATCCCCCCCAGGATGACGGCCGCCAAAAGGATGGCCAGAACACCCCCGGTGATCATCCGCTCAATGCCGAAAGTGGCATAGACGGCATTCGAAATGGAGTTGATCTGGGGCAGGTTTCCCGTTCCGAATGAGGAGAGGATGGCGGCTCCGGCAAAAATGGCGGCCAGCCAGGGCATCTTCAGCCGGTTCTTCATGTAATACATGGGTCCGCCGGCAATGGATCCGTCTTCTGCAATCTCCCGGTACTTATGGGAAAGGGTCACCTCCACGAATTTGGTGGTCATTCCCACGGCGGCGGTCATCAGCATCCAGAAAAGGGCAGCCGGTCCCCCCAGATGCACGGCCAGGGCCACCCCGGCAATGTTGCCGGTGCCCACGGTCCCCGACAAGGCCGTGGTCAGCGCCTGAAAATGGGAAGTATCCCCCACATCCCCCTCCTTGTCAAACTTTCCTCTGACAATGCGGAAAGAGTGCTTCAGGTAACGAAACTGCGGAAACCGCAGGTAAACCGTAAAAAAAAGCCCCGTCCCCAGGAGCAAAAAGACGAACCATTGCGATCCGCCGATGTATCCGTCGATCAGACTGAAAAATTCGTTGAGTTGATGCATCGCGCTGTTTTTCCAAAGTTCCGATAAAAATAGTATTCCTGGGAAAATGGCCAAACCCGGATACAAAAAAAGCCCGGCTCCTAGCCGGGCTCCTATAGAAATGGGGAAAGCAGTATGGACGCTTTTTGAAGATGATTGATGATTTACAAACCCCTAAACACAAAACCAATCATATAAAATACAGAAGTTGCTTTCCCCAGTACGTATTTCAATAAACGTTCACATTTGTATCCCATCCCTTGCCAAAATCATGCCATGAGAATAAATACTTCATTATCAAAACAGTTTTTACTGTTTACTAACGACTCCCCTTCCCATAATGGGAATCCACTCGCCAAATTGGAAAACCCCGCCCTGCGGGGATCAGCGGCAAACCCCTATATTTGCACAAAAAAAGCGTGCGTCGGAAAAAGGCAAAGCCCTGCTATACGCAGGTGATGATAACGGGCATAGGAGCCGAGGGCAAATCTCTGGCCAAAGTGGGAGAGAAGGTGGTTTTCACTGATTTTGCCCTTCCGGGCGATGTGGTGGATCTGCAGGTGACCTCCAGCAAAAAAAGGTATGAAGAGGCAAAAGTATTGCGCTACCACACGCTTTCGCCCGACCGCACTGATCCTTTCTGCCGTCACTTCGGGCTCTGCGGGGGCTGCAGGTGGCAACACCTTCCCTATTCCCTGCAGCTTCAATACAAACAGCAGCAGGTGGCCGACCAGTTACAGAGAATCGGGAAGGTGTCCCTCCCTGATCTGCTTCCCATATTGGGATCGGCCCAAACCCGTTTCTACCGCAACAAACTGGAGTTTTCCTTTTCCGCCAACCGCTGGATCACCGGCGAGGAAATGGCTTCTGGCCTTCCCGTAGCCGAAAAAAACGCCCTGGGATTCCATGTTCCCGGTATGTTCGACAAGGTTTTCGCCGTGGACGAATGTTGGCTCCAGCCCGAACCCTCCAACAGAATACGCCTTTTTCTCTTTGAATACGCCCTCAGGCACAACCTCTCCTTTTACCATATCCGTAACGGGGAAGGATTCCTGCGGTCGCTGATCATCCGCACCTCCTCCTCCGGAGAAGTCATGGTGATCCTCTCCTTTTTCAGGGAGGAGCGGGACAACCGGGAGAAGCTGCTGACAGCCCTCCTGGAGGAATTCCCCGAAATCACCTCCCTCTTTTACGTCATTAATCCGAAGGGAAACGACACCATCACCGATCAGGAGACCCTGCTTTTCTGGGGAAGGGATCACATCACCGAGGAGATGGAGGGTTTGAAGTTCAGGATCGGGCCGAAGAGTTTTTTTCAGACCAACAGCATGCAGGCCTTGGAACTCTATCGCAAGGTCAGGGAGTTTGCCGGGTTACAGGGGGATGAGATCGTGTATGATCTGTACAGCGGTACGGGGACCATCGCCCTGTTTCTTTCGCGCTGGTGCCGGAAGGTGGTGGGATTGGAGTATGTGGTGGAGGCCACGGAGGATGCCTGGGTGAACGCCCGGGCCAACGGGCGGGAGAATGTCTCTTTTCTGGCCGGTGACATCAGGGAGCTGTTGACGCCCGGACTGTTTGCCAGAGAGGGGCGGCCGTCGGTGATCATCACCGATCCTCCCCGGTCAGGAATGCACCCCGACGTGGTCAGGGCCATCGTGGAAGCCTCCCCCGGGAAAATCGTCTATGTCAGCTGTAATCCCGCCACCCAAGCCAGGGATCTGGCCCTGGCCGGCGAGCATTACCGGGTGGACCGGGTTCAGCCGGTCGACATGTTTCCCCACACCCACCATGTGGAAAACATTGTCCTCCTGGTCAGAAGGGAAGATCCGTCCCCGAATCCACAGGCTCCGGAGGAAGATCCTCTTCGGTGAAGGGCGGCGGGAATTCCCCTGCGGGCTGTCCGCCTGACTTCTCTACCTTCCAGGCGTTGATGTTATGGTACCATTTGTTGTTGAACTCCCGCGATTCCACATCAAAGGAGACCTCCAGCTCATCCCCTTCGGCGAGACCCTCTATCAGCGAGACCTTGTCATTGAATAGGGTGAAGCATATTTTTCGGGGAAACTGGTCATGGGTCTCCACCACAAATTCCTGCTTTTTCCAGGGATTTCCCGAACGGGCCACCCCCGACTCCACATGCAGGATGCGGATAAGTTTTCCTTTGACTGTCAGGCTCATATTGAAAAAATGATTAAAAAAAAGAGGATTTAACAAGGCTCCATGGACCCCTGTTAAATCCTCCTGAAAGATGGGTTTACTCCTGTCCGTTCTGGGTCTTAGGCAGAATTTCGAGCAATTCGACTTCAAAGACAAGGGCCGAATTGGGTTCGATGTCGCCGCCGGCACCCCGTTCGCCGTATGCCAGGCTGGCGGGAAGATAGATTTTCCATTTGGAACCGACCGGCATGAGCTGGAGGGCTTCCACCCATCCCTGGATCACGCCGCCCACGGGGAATTCGGCAGGTTCGCCGCGATCCACGGAACTGTCAAAGACCTTGCCGTCGATGAGGGTTCCATGGTAGTGCACCTTGACCATATCTTCGGCTGTCGGTTTCGGTCCCGTCCCTTCCGTGATCACTTCATACTGCAGACCTGAGGCGGTGGTGGTCACCCCTTCACGGCTCTTGTTCTTCTCCAGAAAGGCATTCCCGGCTTCCAGGTTTTCCTGGGCCACCTTCTCACCCATTTTCTGGAAGAAGTTGGACACCATTTCATTGGATTCTGCAGGCGTGAAAAGGGTGGAATCTCCCTTGAGCACCTGCCGGAAGGCTTCCGCCAACAGGTCAATGTTGATCTGGTCGCCGCCGGGAACCGTCTCCAGGCTCTGCTTGTTCTGCTGGGCAATCAATATCCCCAGTGCATAACTGGTGGAATCCACATCGGTTTTCAGGCTGACCTTCCCTGCCCCACCGTTCTGGCAACTGGTGGCCACAAAGGAAACCACCGCCACAAATAAAAGGAACGATTTAATTTTCATTTTTAATTAATAGATTGATAAATACTTTGATGACTCACTGTTTCCGGAGAAATAATCCGCGAAGATAACGCATTTTTTGAATGAAGAGATCAACCGGTGCGTATTCCCCGCAACATTTCTCTTTTTCCGGGAGGGCCGGGTAGGCGTTCCATGCGGAAGCCGGCGGCCCCCCATCCCCTCCTGACACTTCCGCGTGCGCAATAGGTCACCACCACGCCCCCGGGAAGCAGCCTGTCGTGAATTTTCCGCAATAGGGATTCCTCCCACATGGCAGGCTGCTTGTCGGGAGCAAAGGCATCATAATACACCACATGGCAGGGGTCCACCTCCTTCAGTTCCGAAATGGTGAAGTCCGCAGGCCACTTGGTCAGCTCAAACAGGGGCGATATTTGCACCGGCACCCCCCAGGGGGCATGGTGTATGGCGCCGAACCCCTCCCGGCCTTCCGGGCCCCACAGCGCAGGGTAGTTCAGGCGCAAAAGCAGCTCCGGGGAGAGGGGAAAGGCCTCCACCCCGTGGTAAGAGACCCGGGTACCCGTTTTTTGGGCTTCCAGAAGGGTCATCAGGCAGTTCAGACCACTCCCGAAGCCAATCTCCAGGACCCTGACCGCCGGTCGGGCAAATCGCTTACCGCTTCCCGGGCAGGCCTCCTCTCCGGCCTCCCCGGTGGACCAATCCATCCCCGTCACATAACGGAATCCGTTTTCAAGATAGACCAGTTCCGATTCGGTCACCGCACCGTGCACCGAATGATAGTGTTCGTCGATTTCCGGCACGTACAGGGTGTCGGAACCATCGCTGCTCTTGCATATTTCCGGGGTAAATATCGCCATATTCAGATGGGGTTTTCCGGGGCATACCCCCGACAGCCGGGAGCCGCAGCCCCCCAGCCGCCGGAAATGAACAGCCCGGTGAAATACGCTTTTGTCCTGATTATATCCTATCTTTACGGGCCCATATTAGATAAAGCCCATGCTGATCAAGATCTACAACGAGAATCCCAACCCCAAAGATATCCGGAAAATTGCGGATATCCTCCGCAACGGAGGAATTATCATCTACCCGACCGATACGGTCTATGGGATGGGATGTGACATCACCCAGACCAGGGCAGTGGAACGGGTCGCCCGGTTAAAGGGAGTCGACGTCGAGAAGTCCAATTTTTCATTTATATGCAGTGATCTGAGTCATCTCTCCCTCTATACGCGGCCGATATCCAGCCATGTTTTCAAGATCATCCGCAAAAATGCGCCCGGGCCGTTCACCTTTGTGCTGGAAGCCAGCAGCAACGTTCCGAAATATTTCAAGGGCAGGAAAAAAACCGTGGGTATCAGGATTCCCGACAACGAGATCATCTGTGAGATTGTCAGGGAACTGGGGAATCCCATTGTCTCCACCTCGATCCACGATGAGGACGAGATGCTGGAGTATTCCATTGATCCGGAGCTGATCCACGAGAAATACGGGGAAGTCACCGATCTGGTGGTGGATGGTGGCACGGGAGAGATCATCCCCTCGACGGTGGTGGATCTGACCTCCGGGGAGCCTGTCATCCTCAGGGAAGGGAAAGGGATCCTGGTCGTTTGAGGTGATCCGGCACTGGACGGGAAGGCCCCGTGCGGGATGCTATTCCTGCCAGTAGGCAGGGGTCAGGATCACCAGAATGGTGAAGAACTCCAGGCGCCCCAGAATCATCAGGAAGGCAAGGAAGAGTTTGCCTGCATCCGGGATCATGGCATAACTCCCCGATGGGCCCATGCTCCCCAGTCCGGGCCCGATGTTCCCCAGGCAGGCGGCAACCACGCCGAAACTGCTATCAAGGTCACCCAGCCAGAAGACCATGAAAAGGCTTCCCAGTACGAAGACCATCATATAAAACACAAAAAACGCCAGTATGTTGGAGACGATCTTCGGAGGCACGGCACGGCCGTTGAACCTGACTTCCAGCACCGCCTTGGGATGAACGAGCCTGCGCAGCTCATACCAGGCATTTTTGAGCAGGACCACAATGCGCATGATTTTCATCCCCCCGCCGGTTGAGCCTGCCATACCCCCGAAGAAAAACAACCCAAAGAGCAGCATGGTCACCGGCGGGAACCAGGTGGTGTAGTCGCTGGTGACATATCCCGTGGTGGTGATGACAGACACCACCATAAAGAGGGCATCCTGGAAAAGCGTCACTGCAGGTTCGGTGGTGGTAGCCAGCAACCCGGCAAAGACCAGTACCGTAAAGCCAAGAATAAACAAAAGGTAGTACCTGAATTCCTCGTTCCTGACCACCTTTTTGACCTGCCCGTTGACCAGCAGAAAGAGGAGGTTGAAGTTGGTGCCGGCGAGTACCATGAAAACGATCACAATTCCGTGGATGTAAAGCGAAGGCCAGTAATCCAGTCCGGCCTGCCGGGTGGAAAAACCGCTGGAAGACATGGTGGAGAGGGCATGGCAGACGCTGTCGAAGAGGGGCATTCCCCCCGACAGCAGCAAGAGGGTAGCCAGACCCGTCAGGAATACATAAATGAGCCAGATGTTCCGGGAGGTTTGCTGGATGCGGGAACTGACGCGGTCATGGGTGGGCCCCGGTACTTCGGCACTAAAGAGCTGCATTCCTCCGATTCCGAACGATTTCATGAAACTCAGGGTGAACATGATGATCCCCATCCCGCCCAGCCATTGGGTGAGCGCCCGCCAGAAGAGCATGCCGGCCGACTGAGACTCAATATCGGAGATCACCGTGGCCCCGGTGGTGGTAAACCCCGACACCGATTCGAAAAAGGCATCCATGACACCCGGAATCTCGCGGCTGATCAGGTAAGGCAGTGCGCCGAAAAGGGAGAGCACCAGCCACACCAGCGATACGACCAGAAAACCCTCCCGCCGGGTAATGGTCCCCCGCATACCTGCGTTCCGGAAGAAAAGAAGGGCCCCCGGTAAAAAAGTGACCGCAGCGGCCAGGCCAAAGGCCAGGGTATCCCTGCCATCGGTCACCAGGGTCACCAGCATGCTCAGAACCATGGCCACCGCCTCAATGAGCAAAAGAAGCCCGATCACCCTGAAAATAAGACTGAAATTCATATGCTCCGCCCTGAAACAAAAAAAGCGACCCCCTACCTGGGAGACTCCGCTCTACCGGAAAAGTACGAATATAGCAAATAAACCAAAGGCTACTGCTCCGTCCAGAAGGATGGCGTGAAAAGAACCAGCACCGTGAAGAGTTCCAGCCGCCCCAGCATCATCAGAAAGGAGAGAAACCACTTGCCGGCATCGGGAATGTGTGAATAGGTAAAGGCAGGCCCCACGCTTCCCAGGCCGGGACCGATGTTGCCCAGGCAGGAGGCCACAGCCCCCATGGAGGTATCCATATCGCCCACGAAAATCATCAGAAAGAGGGTGCTGACAAAGAAAACCATGAGGTAAAACATGAAAAACGCCAGCACGTTGGATATGATCCGGGGTTCGATGGCGTGCCGGTTGAACCGCACGGGAATCACTCCGCTGGGGTGAATGATCCTGCGCAACTCATAATAACTGTTCTTGAGCAGCAAAACGATACGCATGATTTTCACCCCGCCGCCCGTAGACCCCGTGGAGCCGCCAAAAAAGAACAGAATGAAAATAAGCATGTAAAGGACCGGGCTCCACTTCAGATAATCGGTGGTCGCAAACCCGGTCGTTGTGATGATAGAGACCACGGTAAAAAGGGCATCTCTGAAAGCCTGTTCCGCCGGCATCAGCGTGTCGATCAATAATCCACTGAAAATCAGAATCGTAAAACCCAATACAAAAAGGAAGTAATACTTAAACTCCTCGTCGCGGAACATCCGGGAGAAATGACCTTTTCCGGCAAAGTAAAGGAGGGTGAAGTTGGTGCCGGCAAGGAACATGAACAGGGTGATGACATACTGGATGTAAGGGGAAGGCCAGAAGGCGATGCTGGCCTGTTTGGTGGAGAACCCCCCGGTGGCCATGGTGGCGAAGGCATGACAGACGCTGTCAAAGAGGGACATACCGCCGAACATGAGCAGAAGGGTTTGCAGGAAGGTGAGCAGGACGTAGACACCCCATACGATTCTGGCGGTTTGGTGGATACGGGGGCTTATTTTCTCTACGGAAAGACCGGGGACTTCGGCATCGTAGAGCTGGAGGCCGCCGATGCCAAAGGCCGGCATCATGGTCAGGAACAGGACAATGATGCCCATTCCCCCCAGCCAGTGGGTGAGGGCCCTCCAGAAGAGAATCCCCCGCGGAAAGGGGTCGATGAGGTCGACAATGCTGGCCCCGGTAGTGGTGAACCCCGACATGGTTTCAAAAAAGGCATCGGTATACCTGGGAATGGAGCCACTGATGACGTAAGGAAGGGCCCCGAACAGGGAGAAGATGAGCCACACCAGGGCCACGATGAGAAATCCCTCCCTGCGGGTAATCGTTTGGGGAGCGCGGGCAGTAAGGAGTACGGCAGCGGCTCCCGGAACCGTACAAATCAACGCCGACCAGACAAACGCGGCGGCATCGCTCCCTCCTGTGGCCAGTGAGACCAGCAGGCTGACCAGCATGGCCGCCCCTTCCACCAGGAGCAATAACCCGGTGACCCTGATGACGATCTTCAGATTCATGATTGCGCGCGGTTAGGGCTGCTTGAAAAATCTTTCCAGCTTTTTGATTCCCGAGGGAAGCGTAAACACCACCACCTTGTCCCCTTCCCTGATTTCCATGTTACCCGAGGCAATGATCCCCTGATCCCCGCGGATGATCCCTCCCAGCTTGGCCTCCCGGGGAAAATCAAGCTCCCTGACAGGCTTCTGGGTAATCCGGCTCCCCGGTTTGGCTATAAACTCAAACACTTCCGCATCGGAAAAGGTAAGACATTTCACATTCGAAATCTCGGCATTGAGGGTAAACCTGTATATATAACTGGCGGCGATCAGTTTCTTGTTGACGATGGTCCCGATATCGAGTCCCTCAGCGGTGTTGATCAGGGCAAAATTCTCCACCTCGGCAACCGTGCGCTTGAGGCCGACCGATTTGGCCAGGTGACATGAGAGCAGGTTGACCTCGGAACTCCCCGTGGTGGCGATGAATGCATCCATTTTGGCCAGCCCCTCTTCCCTGAGAAGGTCCAGGTTCCGCCCGTCCCCATTGATTACCAGCACATTCTCAAACCTATCGGCCAGAAAGTTACACCGCTCCTTGTTCTCTTCAATGACCTTGATCCGGTATTGGTCGCCCAGCTTTTCTATGGCTTTCTGGGCGATGCGGCTTCCGCCCAGGAACATGATATTCCGTACCTCAAAAAGATCCTTTCCGCAGAGGTCGAAAAGACGTTGCTGGCTGCTCCTGTTGGTCACGAAATAGGCGATGTCGCCGCTGCGGATCATATCTTTCCCGCTGGGGATCACATTTTCGTGCCCCCGCATGATGGCCACCACCACAATTTCACTGAGCACGGGCCCCAGCTCTTCCAGGGTCTTGTCCACAATAGGGGCGTTGGCTCTGAGCTTGATCCCCATCAGAATCAGCTTTCCGCCCGAGAATTCAAACAGCTGACGCGTACCGGTAAACTTCACCGAAGAAACGATCTCCTTGGCAGCGAGGCTCTCAGGGTAAATCAGCTCATGGATGCCCATGTTCCGCAGTTTTTCCCGGTAGCGTTCCATGAGGTATTCCGAGTTGTTGATCCGGGCGATGGTCCTCCCCACCCCCAGGTAGGTGGCCATACTGCAGGCCAGCACATTCCGTTCTTCGGAGGGGGTCACCGCCACAAAAAGCTCAGCCTTGTTCAGTCCGGTCTCCTTGAGATCGGCAAAGGAATGGGCCGATCCCGTGACCGTCATCAGATCCACTTCACGGCTGATCTGGGCCAGCCTTTCAGGATCCTCATCCAGCAGGACAATGTCGTGATCTTCACGGCTGAGCATCCGCGCCAGATGGGTACCCACTTCTCCCGCACCGGCAATGACTACTTTCATAAGCTTCCTGTTTTCAAAAGGAGATGCAAAGTAATGATATTTCCGCTAAGATTGTCCGCACCGGCTCTATTTTTTCGGGCCATGCGGAAGAGGCCGGCGCCAGGCCCCCATTTCGTTCACCCGGTGGTATTTAGACCCTGCCTGCGGTGGGGGGGCACGGCGGTAGCTGACCACCTGCACCTCTTCCGGGAAGGATGGGAGGTCGCCCCGGCCGGTGAGGAAGAGCACATCGGGAGTAACCGGCAGGGAAGGAGTGCGCCGTCCGTCACTGATCTCAGCGAGGATCCCCCCGAAACTGAAGAGGGGACCCTTTTTCAGGAGAAACCGGTCGTGGTAGTCCTCCTCCAGGGGAACCATGACAGGAGGAAGGAGCCGGCAGCGAAGGGTCACGGCTGCGGCTTCCCGCAGGGGATCGCCTGATTCCATCAACTCCCGGGGGAGTAGAAGGTAGTTCCGGAAACCGGCAATAAGATGGATGACCGGTTCACGGCGGTTATAGGCGATGATTTCCCTGGATCCGGCCTGGTACCACCGCCCGGCCGCCCCCGCCAGAAACAGCAGCACAGCCGCCCCCAGCGACAAATGCAACCACACTGCTTTACGTTTAACGAGAAACAAAGCCCCCGCAAGCAGAACCCCATACGCCAGCACCAGGGAGCTCTGCGGAAAACCTATCCCCGGGATGAGGGCTCCCGGCAGGGATGCCGTATTCTCCAGCACCAGGTAAACACCGTGCACCAGGATGCCGGTCACCTGCGCCAGAAAGGAAGAGACCGGCGCCACCACTGAGGTGACCAGGACCAGGATGCCCAGCGAGATAAAGACAAAGGCTGCAGGAATCACCACAAAATTGGATATCCAGAAGTAAACGGGGAACTGGTGGAAGTAATGGCAGGAAAGGGGGAAGGTGGTGATCTGGGAGGCCAGGGAGACGGCCAGCAGTTCCCAGAAGTAGCGGGGCAGCCGGTGGCGGAAACGAAGCAAGGCGGAGATCCGGGGCTGGAAGAAAACAATACCCGCCACGGCGGCATAGGAGAGCTGGAATCCCACGTCACCTGTAAGCCGCGGGTTGATGACCAGCAGCAGGAAAGCCGAAGCGGAGAGGGTATTCCAGATGTGGACAGGCCGGCGGAGGTTGTCACCCACCACCACCACCGAGAACATCAGTGCCGACCGTTGCACCGAGGGGGCAAGACCCGTGATGAAGGCAAAAACCCAGAGGGCGGCCACCGACACCACCGGAAACAAAATCCGGGTGAACCTCCCCCGCCGCAGAAACCCCAGAAAGAAACTGAGGATCAGGTAGACGATCCCGGTATGGAGTCCTGATACCGCCAGGACATGAGAAGCCCCCGTGGAGGAAAACACCTGTCTGATCTCCGTATCGAGGGACTTTTTGTAACCCAGGGTGAGCGCAGCAAGAATATCAAATTCCTCTCCGCAGAGGCCGTTCCGTCGGTAAAGGGTAAGCAGGGCATCCCTGGTTTTTTCGGCGGCGACCCTGAGCCGGAAACGGGGATCGCTGCCGGTCATCTGCCAGGGGCCTCCGGCCAGGAAAAGCTGCCTGTAAAAACCTTTGTCTGCGGCGTACCCCCGGAAATCAAATTCATAGGGATTGCCCCGGTTGACAATCGCCGCCGGAGTGGCCCCGAAAAGAATTCTGCTCCCGGCAACCGCGGAATCTCCCGCATAGCCTTCCGGGAAATATACCAGGATCTTCTCACGGGCCGGGATGACCTTCTCCCCGTCAAGGGCGGCCGTCAGCAGCGCTTCCGCACGGGTGCGGCCATTTTTGGAATAGGGTTGCTCCAGAAGGGTTGCCAGGTAACGGTCACCGGAAACCGGCGTCGGCACATCCCGGCTCCGCAATCCCAGAAAGATCCCCAGCACTACAAAAAACAGAGTCAGGGAAAGGCCCTCCAGCCACTCCCTCTCCCGGGCGGGATGCCGGGAAATCCCCCATGCCATGCTCCACAGCAGGGTCGCGATGAACAGCCACAAAGGGTGAGGGACCCCGGAAAAACAGGGGGCCACTCCCAAGCCTGCCAGCAGGGGAAGGAGCATCCGCAAAAAGGGAACGCGCCTGAGGGTGTCGCGCATGGAAAATCTGCCAGAGGGGTTTACAGCGTCCTGACAGATAAATATACGAAAAAAAAGGTCAGGCGGGAACCCTGATTTTGTAATGGGGGGAGACTTTTCCGCGGCTGATGGCCATCAGCCGGCCCCTGAGGATTTTCCTGCGCAGGGGGGAGAGGTAATCTATGAACAACCTCCCTTCAAGGTGGTCGTATTCGTGCTGAATGACACGGGCCACATAGCCCGAGTATTCCTCCTCATGCCAGTTGAACTGCGCATCCTGGTACCTGATCCGGACCCGGTCGGGGCGTGATACATTTTCCCTGATTTCAGGCAGGCTCAGACACCCCTCCTCCATGGACCACGGATCGCCGGCATAATCCAGGATCGTGGGATTGATAAACACCTTTCTGAACTCCTTCAGGGAGGGATCCTCATCGGCCATGGCACTGGCATCCACCACAAACACCCTGATGGAAAGCCCCACCTGGGGAGCGGCAAGCCCTACCCCGTCGGCATAGTACATCGTTTCCCAGAAATGGGCAAGAAACTCCTCCAGCCCGGGATAATCAGGACCAATGGGTTCGGCGCTCTTCCGCAACACCGGATCGCCATAGACGGTAATCGGAAATTTCATAGACAATTCTTTTTCTGCTCCAGGTAGGACTGCAAAATGATGGTGGCGCTTACCCCGTCGACCAGGGCCTTGTCGCGGCGGCCCGATTTACTTACGCCACCGTCGATCATCGCCCGCATGGCCAGCCGCGACGTAAACCGCTCATCCACCTGTTCAAGTCTGACCCCCGGAAATTTCTTCAAAAAACTCCTGATGAAAGGATTAATATATTTAACGGCTTCGGAAGCCTCATTGTTCATGGTCAGCGGATAACCCACCACGACCAGGACCACTTTTTCCCTGCTGAAATACTCCTCCAGAAAAGCCCAGATGTGCGCCGATTCCACAGTCGTCAGCCGCGTGGCGATCATCTGTGCAGGATCGGTCACCGCCAATCCCGTACGTTTCCGGCCATAATCAATGGCCATGATCCTGCCCGCACTCATCGGGAAAGAAAACCAATACTCATCACGCCGCAAAATTACCAATAAATTCGCGGGAACAAAACACCTTTTTTGGGAGACGGGCCGGCAGAAAAGAATGACTTCCGGTCGGAAAGGATAACTTCCGGCAAATAAGGATTACTTCCGGCTGGAATAATATTTCATAAACTGGGAGCGCTCATACACCATGGGATCTCCGATTTTGGCATAGGAAAGCCGCCCTCTGAAATCGGCGATGGACCGGAAATTCCATTTTTTCATGAAGGCTGTGAGTCCCTCCAGGATGGAAGGGATCACTGCGGTTCCGTGGAGGTAAAGGGCCGAGCAGAGTTGGGTGACCGTGGCTCCCGCCAGGAGCAGTTTGATCACGGCTTGGCTATCGTGGATCCCCGTGGTGGCGGCAATGTCGAGTGAGGAGACCTGCGACGACACCAGACCGATCCACCGCAGGGTGTGACGCAACTCCGCAGGTGAACTGAAGACTTCCGAGGCCCTGATTTCCAGAGCATCCAGATCTATGTCAGGCTCATAGAAGCGGTTGAACATCACCACCCCCGACGCCCCGTTGGCTTTCAGTTTCTCGGCCATGCCCACGATGTGGGTGAAATGACTCCCGATCTTCACCGACACCGGAATCTTCACTTCGGCTTTCACGGCCCGCACCACGTCGGTATAAATTCTTTCCACCTCCGCAGGCTCCTGGTTCCGCCGTACCGGAAGGTAAAATACATTGAGTTCTATGGCATCGGCGCCGGCCGACTCCAGGTCCCGCGCAAACGAAAACCACTCCGATACCGACACGCAGTTGACACTGGCGATCACCGGGAGACCGGTCGCCTGCTTCACCTTGCTCAACAGCGCGGTGTGCTTGCCCAGGGAGTTGCTGCGGATGTAATTCTGGATATAGTATTCCGCCTCGGGATAATCATTGCCCCTGCCGCTCTGATCCAGCATCTCCCCGATCTCGCCGTTGATCTGCTCCTCAAAGATCGACTTGAGCACGATCGCCCCAATCCCCGCTTCTGCCAGCTCCATGATCTTTCCTTCGGTGCCCGTAAGCCCGGAACTCGCCGCAACCAGCGGATTCTTCAGTTTTATTCCCAGATAGGTGGTTTCCAGATTTGCCATATCGTGTATGTTAGTGTGCTCCCGATTCTTCAAGGCTCTAAAGGTAGGAGTTTCAGCCAAAAGGGCAAATGGCCGCTCCACAAAATCATCTGTTTGTGTCTATCCTCTCGCTGAAGAGGGTGGTGCCCAGCCTGATCATGGTACTTCCCTCCTCCATGGCGATGGGGTAATCGGCCGACATCCCCATGGAGATTTCCCTGAAGCGGGGATCACTGGGGAAGAAGCGGGTTTTCAGATGCGTAAAGATGTTCCGCAGGGCCCGGAATTCGCCACGCACCTGTTCCATATCGCCGGTAAAGGTAGCCATCCCCATCACTCCGGCGATCTGCACATGCCGCATTTGCCGGAATTCTTCCGAGTGCAGAAGGCTTTCCCCCTCTTCCGGGGTAAGGCCGTATTTGGTCTCTTCTGCGGCAATCCGGAATTCCAGGAGACAGGGTATTACCCTTCCCGCCTCACGGGCTTCCCGATCTATGGTCTTCAGAAGCTTCAGGGAATCGACCGACTGGATCACCGCAACCAGGGGAACGACCATTCTCACCTTGTTGGTCTGCAGATGACCAATGAAATGCCACCGGATATCGGCGGGCAGGCAGGCCGCCTTGGCTGCCAGTTCCTGGGCCTTGTTCTCCCCGAAAACCCGCTGCCCCGCATGATAAGCCTCCATGATCACCTCCGGGGGCTTGGTCTTGGATACCGCCACCAGCTCCACATGGGCAGGAAGCTGCCCTTTCACCTCCCTGATCTTATCTGCCACAGACATATCTTTCACTTTTATTGTCCGGAATCCTTTCCCTGCTGACCAAAATTACCAAAATTCCCGTCTTCCCCCCTCATGACCCGGAATTTCTTTGTGAGCTGGTAACCGTCGGCATCGGTAATGGTGAGGGTATGGCTTCCGGGGGAGGGATACAGGCTCATCTGGTGGAAATCCCTGGTCTCCCCCACAAAATCGCGGTCCACATACCAATATAGCGTGGTTTGGGGATGACGGTGGGCCACTTCGAAAAGGAGGGTTCCCGGGGATCCGTCGAGTTGACGGGGTATGAAGAGGCGCTCCATTTCCCGGGGGTAGATCAGTTCCATGACCTGCAGGGGCACACCGCAGCCCGGTTTTACGGGCGGGGCCGGGTGGTACCCGGGGTGGATACGGCGGTAGTAGTGCTCCATGGCCGGGGGGAGTAAAAACCAGGAGGCGTGGCGCATTTCCGACACCGGATAACAATCTTCCGACACCTGGTAATCTCCCTCCCTGTTGAGATGGAGGAGGGTATGGTAGGGGCACTGGCCGATGGAAATGGCGCCGGGCACCAGCAGGGTGTCGGTGTCGGGGCACCATGGGGAGGGGAGGAATCCGCTCTGGCGGCAGAAAGCCACGGGCGTCAGTTCCCCGGCGGGAGGAGGGAACCATCCTCCGGCGGGGAGCATACCGAAGATTTCGAACATGAGGGGGGCAGCTGCCAAGG
The DNA here is from genome assembly GCA_012729335.1 of Bacteroidales bacterium. Classification (GTDB taxonomy): domain Bacteria; phylum Bacteroidota; class Bacteroidia; order Bacteroidales; family Prolixibacteraceae; genus UBA1413. The sequence goes on from JAAYDJ010000017.1 coordinate 53,879, forward strand.
TGCCTGTGAGGCCGGGACGTCCTTCGCCGTCGCCATTGCCGGCCCAGACGGCTACCATCCATCGGGGCGTCATCCCCACGGCCCATCCGTCGCGGAAACCAAAACTGGTGCCTGTTTTCCAGGCGATCTGGCGGGTGCCGGCAAAGGCTTCCCAACCGGTCTCCTCTCCGGGGCGGTTGACCTCACGGAGGGCCTCCAGGGTGAGGTAGGCCGCCGCAGCCGGCAGTACGGGGGCAGCTGCTTCCTCCCGGGAGCAGGGGGTATACTCCTCTTTCCATACCAACGGGCAGAACTGTTGCACAGGATAAAAGCCATCCTCTTCGGCATAGCGGGTGACGGTGCGCGCCAGGGAGGCATACATCCCCCCCAGGTCCCACAGGGTGGCCTCAGCCCCCCCCAGGACCAGCGACAACCCATAGTGGCCGGGAGGCTTTGAAAGGGTAGTCATTCCCGTTTCCCGCAGGAAATAGTGAAAAGGTTCCACGCCATAGGTGCGGAGCATGGTAACTGCCGGGACGTTCAGGGAGCGGGCCAGGGCTTCGGCGGCAGGAACGGCCCCGTCGTAGCTGCCGCTGAAGTTCAGGGGGGTAAATCCTTCGAAACGCAGGGGAATATCGGGAATCAGCTGCCGCGGGGCGACCATGCCCCGGGCTGTCATCGCCGCATACAGAAAGGGTTTGAGGATGGATCCGCTGCTGCGGGGAGCCCTGATCACATCGACCTGTTCCCCGTGCGCCCCTTCCGTGCGGCCGGGAACATTCCCGGTATAGGCGGCCACCCTGCCGGTGGCCACGTCGGCCACGAGGGCGGCACAGTTGTAAACATGGTTGGCGGCCAGTAACCGGGCATGGGCGGCCACCGCCGCATTCACCTGTTCCTGAAGCCCGAAATCAAGAGTCGTCACCACCCGGTGGCCTGTTTCGGTTTTCAGGGCCAGCGCCGTGAGATGGGGAGCCAGGTCTGGCATGGGATAGACCTTTCCCGGGAGGGGCTCCTCCAGGGAGAGGGACAGCGTCAGGGTGTCGATAACGCCCCTGCGGAAAAGGGTTTCCAGCAGACGGTTGCGCTTGGCCAGCAACAGAGCGTCGTTTTTCCCCGGGAAGATCAGCGCCGGGGCATTGGGCAAGACGGCGAGGGTGGCGGATTCCGCCCACGAGAGGAGGTGGGGGGGCCGCTGAAAATAACGCTGCGCCGCGGCCTCCATGCCCACCGTATTGCCGCCGAAGGGCGCATGGGCCGCATACATCCTCAGAATTTCCCCCTTGGAATAACGAAGCTCCAGGTTCAGGGCCCACACCATCTCCACCCCTTTGTTCAGCAGGGATCTCTTCTTTCCGGGGCGGGCGAGCCGTGCTACCTGCATGGTCAGGGTGCTTCCCCCGCTGACGATCCTTCCGCGGCGCAGGTTCCAGACCAGGGCACGGGCCAGGCTCACCGGGTTGATGCCGGGATGATGATAAAAATGGCGGTCCTCGAAGGTAAGCAGGCATTTCTCAAACCTGAGGGGTACCGTGTCGGGAGGCGGGAAGCGCCATTGCCCGTCGGAAGCGGTGCGGGCCCCCAGCAACCGGCCATCGCTGCTCACAAGCAGCGTGGAGTAACGCTCCGGGAAAAGCCGCCGGGGAGCACTCACCAAAACCAAAAACAACACCAGGATTCCCCCCGCCAGGCCCCTGACCAGAAAACCAGTCCCCTTCTGCCCGGTGAGAAAACACTTCAACCCTGGACCCTTCAGTCTCATTTTCTGACCACTGACACCCAGCCACCAGGCTGGCGGGCATAAACCGAATGGTCATACATCGCTTCACAGAGGAGGGCCGGGAGATAAAAGCGCCCCTCATAGGCCGCATTCAGGGAGAAACGGAACGTTTTGCTTTCTCCGGTGCGGAGGCTGAAATAGGTGTACACCCTGTCGTCCCTGACATCCTGATAATCGTAACCCGGGGAGGTTCCCGCAGGCAGATCGAAGACCCTGCCATGGAGGATTTCCCATCCCGAGGGGAAGATGGTGGTCAGGGCCAGGTTGTGGTAGGGGCCGCGTATTCCCGGGTGTGTTACGGTCACCACCAGGGTCAGGTCACTCCCCTGGGGCAGGGCCGCAGGGTCGGTGGGTTTTCCGTCGCGTCCCAGGAAGAGGTGGGTGATACGCAGGCTGTTTTGTTGTTCACCGGTGCGGTCTTCCAGGGGGATTCCCCGGGCCGCAAGACGCATGTAAAGGGGTTCACGCCCCTGGTTGGTCACGAGGGCTGTCACCTCGCCGGTGCCTTCCGCAGGCAGGGGCCATCGCACCAGGGGAAGCCCGCTTTTCACCGTTTGTTTCTTCCCGCCGGAGGTCACCACGGCGTCAAGCCCTCCCCCCCCCGGGCGGGACCCAAAATAGCGCGCCAGGGCGTAAAAACTCCATGCCGCCGTTTGGGTACTGAGCCATTCCGACCTGCCGATTTCTTCGGCCATCTCCCTGACCAGGGCAAAGGCGGCGGTACGCTCATTCTGAAGGAGGAGGGTTTCCAGGATCATGGCTTTGTCGCGGAGCTGGCTGCCGAAGGTCAGGTTAGGGCCTACCGGGTTTTCAGCGGTGGGCGTCAGCCGTGCCAGGAGTTGTCCGGCGGCTGCCGGCTGCCCCGCCAGCAGGTAAGCGGCGGCCAGCCGCCAGCGGGCCTCCGGCCAGGAGGTCACCTCCTCCCTGAAACGGTTCATGACTCCTGTTTCAGGGGTGCGCGCCAGGGCCAGGGTATAGAGACGGTAGGCCTGGATCAGCGCCTCCTGGCGGCGAATGGGTTCCTCCGCCACTGCGGGGACCCTCCACTCGCGGGCCCGTGCCTGCTGAAAAGCGATCCACCGGCTTTTCATCTCCGGGGGGACCGCATACCCCTTCTGGGCAGCCATCAGCATGAAATGTCCGGCATAACTGGTCGTCCACAGGTCGGCACTGTTCTGCCCCGGCCAGGTGGCGAAACCTCCCTGTCCTGACTGAAAGCCCCGGAGTTTGAGCAGAGCCTCCCTGACATGTGCTGCGGCGGCCTCCTTTTCCGTGGCCTTCAGCTCGAGGAGATCCTCCAGGAACAGCTGCCCGAAAGCCACCGAAGTGATTTGCTCGGCGCATCCGTGCGGATAACGGGTAAGCGTGTGGAGATGACGAGAGAGGTTCATACCGGGGATCGCCGACAGTTCGAGGTAGGCCTCGTTGGTACCGGCCATTCCGGGCAGTGGAAGGCTTTCCTGCCGGGAAGCCCCAGCCTCGAGGAGGGCGCTCTTTTCGGTGGTGACCGCCGGATGGGGGTTCCTGATGTCAAGGGTGACCAGTGCCACGGCGCTCTCCCCGCCTGCGGTAGCCGTCACCTTTACCGTGGCCGTTCCCGTGGCGGGTGCGGCTTTCAGCTTAAACCATGTGGTCTGTTCCCCCGGGCGGGCAAAGGTGAGCATGCGGCTTTTCTCTCCCACGGGAGTGAGCAGGTCGCTGGTTTCCACCCTGACCGTGACCTCATGGGCATTCTCCCTGAGGGCGAAGATTTCCGCTGCCAGGGAAATCTCCTCTCCCGGGCCGGCCACGCGCGGCAGCGTGGCCAGCACCATCACCGCCGTTCTGACCGGGAGGCTTTTCTCCGCGGTGCCGTAAGCCCCGTCCTGGCCTGCGACCACCATGGCCCTGACCGCCCCCACATAGTTGGGCATCCTGAAGGTATGGCCCCGGCTGCCACTCCGCAGGGTAAAGGGCCCCGCAAAAAGCACCACCGGCGAAAAACGGTTGGCCTGCCGATGGCCGGCAGCCCTCATCTCCTGGTCCCCACCCACGGCAAAGGCCTTCTCAAGTTGCGCCCCGTAAGCCCCGGCCACATAATCATAGAGGTCGTAACTCTTTACACCCAGGGCTTCCCGGGCATAGAAATGGGCGTGCGGATCAGGGGTGCGGAACCCGGTGAGGTCCAGCAATCCCTCGTCTACGATGGCGACCGTGTAAGTCATCCCCCGGCCCGTTTTCTCCCTGACCGTCAGCGTGAACTCTTTTTCAGGCCGGAGTTCCGGGTCGGCTGTAATCACCGGTTCCAGGAGTGTGGAGGGGTCTTCGACGGCCACGGCCCGCACCCCGTAAAGCCGGATGGGGGCGTCGTTGCGCGTCGATCCGTATGGCTGGAGCAGGGTCACATGCAGATAAAGTGTCGGAGCCATACCCGGCTTCACTTCCACCTCAAAAGAAGTCTCCTGGTCGGTGGTCTTCACCCAGAAGATCTCCCTGACCTGCCGTCCGTCTTCGAGGCTGACCAATGCCCTGGCCCCTGCCACCGAAGGAAGGGTGACCTTTATTTTTTCTCCCGGGGCATACTTCTCCTTATCGGTGCGGAGGGCCAGCATGGTCGCCCCGTCGGGCATGGCGTCGGTCCGCCAGTCCCCCCATTCCGACATGTAAAAGGTGATCCCCGTTCCATGGCCGCTCTCAGGATCCCTGGCGTAGAGCAGGTACCTCCCGTTATCGCGCCAGTCGCTGTAGTCTACTTTCAGTTCCAGCTGTTCCCGGAGGGCAGCACTGTTCAGTGACCAGCTGCGCACCGGCTTATAATGGCGGCCGCTGACATAATGGGCCAGGTGGTCCTCACCCGATTCCCACCACCACCGCCAGTCGATCTTGTAAAGGCTGACCTCCACCCTGCCCAGCGGGAGAGGCCTCCCCTCGGGTGAAAGCGCCACCAGCTCGGGCTGATACACCTTCCCGGTCTGATACCAACCGTCCTCTTCCTCGGGCATGCGAAGCCCCAGATACCTGGCATATGGGGAGTATTCCGTCTCCTGCACCCTGATGCTGAAATCGCCGCCCTCCTCAAAGACACGGGTGGTGAACCAGACCCTCATTTTCCCCGGGGCCGCCCCTTTCTCAGGGAATCGCAGGGGGATCTCTGTTTTTCCGGCTTCGTTGAGAGCACCCTCGAACACCACACTTTTCGTGGGGAACCACACCGCTCCGGGGTCATCAAAGGAGAATTTTTCATATCCCCTGAAGGTGGTTTTCATGGGGAACATTTCGGCCTCTACGACCGCACGCATGGAGGAGGCGAGAGTTCCGTGGAGCCAGGCAGCCGAAAGGGAGGCCCGGGTCTCCCTGCCGGCGGTGAGGAGCGGCGGCAGCCCCAGATCGATTTTCAGCCGGTTGGGCTTGACCATTTCTACCTTGAGCCGTTTCTCGAAGGTGGCCCCTCCGACCTGCACCCGGGCATACCAGTTTCCGGTGGGATCATCGGGGCGGGTAGCCACCGGGAAGTGGTAAAACCCGTTTTCCCCTGCTGTGGCCACTCTTTTCTCCACCTCCTGTCCGCGGGCATTGATCAGCCGGAACACCACCGGAGCCCCGGCGGGGAGCCGCTTCCCGGGATCATCGAGGATAAAGGTGAGGAAGATCTGGTCCCCAGGGCGCCAAACCCCCCTTTCTCCGTAGAGGAATCCCTTGATGCCGTCGACGACTTCCGCACCGGATACATCAAAATTACTGAGGGAAAGGGAGGAAGCGTCGTCAAGCCGGAGGTAACCGGTTTGGGTGCCCTTACGGGCCACGGCCACGAAAGGTTTCCGGGGAAGGGTGAGGGTGGCCATCCCGGTCGCTCCCGTATGGCTCTTTCCCAGCAACTGGTGCTGGAGATCATATACCGAAATCTCCGTCTCATCGAGGGGAAGGGCGGTCCTGAGGCTGCTCACCACAAAGGTGTAGCGGAAACCACTGCCCTCCTTGGCGATGATCCCCAGGTCGGAGGCGAAAATATTGCGCCAAACGAAACGCTCGGAGTTGTAATAGGAGTTGTGACAGGGGTTATCTTTTTCATCCCAGTCAAAATCGCGGGGCCAGTGGTAAAGGCTGTACCAGTCAGGGGCATCCCAGTTTTCGGTGGTCTCCTCCTCCATCTCCGCGGCGGGAAGGGGTTCCCCGCAATCGGTGAGAGCATATGCCCTGCGGAAGCGGAGTTCCACGCGGTAAAGGGCGCCCTGTTCGGGCGTCAGGAACCGGTTAAGGTCGATCTTATAGGTGTTCCACCGGTGCAGTTGTTCTGGATTCGCGGATTCCAGGGGGACCCTGCCACTGTAAACGAGCCTGCCCACCGACATGAGGTCACTGCCGCCGTCCACCTGGTTGTCCTGCAAGAATTGCCGCATGTTGGAGGCATAAATCTTGATAATCCGCAGGTCAATGGCCGAAAGGCTGACCGCCTCAAAGGGAAGGGAAAGGACGCCCTCCTCGGGGACGATGACACCTTTTCCCAGGAGGCGGACTTCCGGTTTGAGATTTTTAAAAAATAGGGGGAATTCAAGGGTTTCCGGGAGGGCTTTTCCTTCGGCGCTCCGGAGGCCGCGGTAGAGGGAGAGCCGGCTTTCCCCTGTGATTTTGCCGGCAGGCCAGAGCAGGAGGTGGTTGCCATCTACCTGCCATGTAAAGGGGAGGTTATCGCCCAGGGTCACCCATCCCTCGGGGGAATCGGCGGTGGAAAGGGGATCCGAGAAGACCACTTCCACGCGTTGTTCAGGGGAGGTGTGAGCCCGGGCGGCGAGTACGGTAAATTCGCCGGCAGCAGGAATGGCCAGGGTAAGGCTTCCCTTCTTTTTCACGCCGAGGGGTTTGCCGTCCCATTCCAGGAGGAGTTCCCTCGGGGAAGTATCATGACGCATGAGGCTGTCGGCCATAAAGGTATGGGTTTTCCGGTCGGGGGCATGAACCCAGCGGAGGGGAATTTTGTGGCCATCGAAGGTCGCATTGACCAGGGCTTCCACCCGCAAGGGATCTTCCACGTCGGCAGTGGTCACCTTCCCGGCATGGGAGAACCCCCGGAAGCCAAGGGCCGGCCCCGCCTGCAACCCCTCCTCCTCCAGGGTGAAATCCTGGGCCAGGGTGGAAAACCCAAAACGGAACCGCCTGAAAGAGGCGTCGACATCCATGAGGCGCCCCAGGTCAAAGGTCACCCGGTACCGGGTATCCCTTTTCAGGGGCTCCTTCGGGCGAAACTGCACCAGCCCGCCGGTTCCGGCCACTACCTCCCCCGGAGCCGGCGGCTCCAGCCTGAACACCTCCTCCGGAAGCACCTGCCCCGGCTGCATGCCGGGAGGTACCTCAGACAGCTGAACCACCACCGGAGCTTCCACGGAAACCACCCCCGACGTAAATGAAGTGACATACTTGCTGAAAGCGGGATCAGGTTCCTTATCGCCCCGGGGCCCCCTACAACCCCAGACCATCAAAACCAGAAAAAACCAGGTCAGCAGCCTGATGACGGAAAAACGGAGAGTGTGCCCCGGCACGGTGAAAAGCATCGGTTTCATAGGTCAATCATCCTGTTTGTGTAAATAACGACTCAATATAGAAAATATTCACGGGAGAAAAAATTAAAAATAATTCCAATCTTTGTAAAAATGAACGCAACTTACTTAACAAAAAACTGCACGTCATGTACAAGGTTCTGACACTCGACAAGATTGACCCGCAGGGTCTCGGTCACTTCCCCCATGAGAAATACGAAACCGGGAACAGTTTTACCTCTCCCGATGCGATTATTCTGAGGAGTTTTAACATGCACAGCATGGAGCTTCCGGAGAGTGTGAAAGCGGTGGCCCGGGCCGGGGCCGGAGTGAACAACATTCCGATTGACCGGTGCACGGAACAGGGTATTGTGGTTTTCAACACGCCGGGGGCCAATGCCAATGGCGTGAAGGAACTGGTGTTGGCGGGGCTGTTGCTGGCCTCCAGGGATATCAGCGGCGGGATCGCCTGGGCCAAAGGCCTCATGGAAGAGGGGGATCAGGTTCCTGCGCTGGTGGAAAAGGGTAAAAAGAACTATGCCGGAACCGAGATCCTGGGGAAATCGCTGGCGGTGATTGGCCTGGGCGCCGTAGGTGTGCTGGTGGCCAACGCCGCGCAGATGCTGGGAATGAACGTCACAGGCTATGACCCGTATATTTCGGTGGCCCAGGCCCAGAAACTGAGCGACAAGATCCAGCTCGCCCGCACCCTGGAATCGGCCATCGCCAGTGCCGACTTTGTCACCCTGAATATTCCCCTGACTCCCGACACCAAAGGGTATATCAGCAAGGAGATCATTAAAGGCATGAAAAACGGGGTCAGGGTGCTCAATTTCGCACGTGGAGAACTGGTCAATAATGCCGACATGGCCGAAGCCCTCGAATACGGAAAGGTGTTCCGTTATGTCACCGACTTCCCCAACGAGGAAACCCTGAGGATGAAAAACGCCATCTGCATTCCCCATCTGGGTGCCTCCACCGAAGAGTCGGAGACCAACTGCGCCATCATGGCGGTCGACCAGCTGAGGGAGTACTTCGAACGGGGCAACATCATCAACTCGGTGAATTTCCCGAATGTAGAGATGGATCGCACCGGGGGCACCCGTATCGTGGTCGCCAACCGGAATATCCCCAACATGGTCAACCAGATCGCCTCTGTCCTTTCACGTGAAGGGGTGAACATCCTGAACATGCTCAACAAAAACAAGAAAGATATTGCCTATAACATCATCGACATCGACAAAACAGACCTGCGACCCGGGATAGAGGAGGATCTCCGGACCATTGAAGGGGTATTCATGGCCAGGATCCTGGGCTGAGCCACCCGAAGGGGCATCCCGAATTGATTATTAACCAATTATATATATTAACAATGAAGAGTTTAGCGGTAAAAGCTGCCGACAACATCCGGATTCTGGCTGCGGCCATGGTGGAGAAAGCCCGTTCGGGCCATCCGGGGGGTGCCATGGGAGGCGCCGATTTCATTCACATTTTATACAGTGAGTTTCTGCGTTATGATCCGGAGGATATGGGCTGGAAGAACCGGGACCGTTTTTTCCTTGATCCGGGGCATATGTCGCCCATGTTGTATGGGGTACTGGCGTGCGCGGGGTATTATAGCATGGATGACCTGAAAGCCTTCCGCCAATGGGGGAGCAATACGCCGGGGCATCCGGAGGCAGATGTGAGCCGTGGGGTGGAAAACACCTCGGGTCCCCTGGGGCAGGGGCATACCATGGCCGTAGGGGCCGCCATTGCCGAGAGGTTCCTGGCTTCCCGCTTCGGCGAGTGGATGGCACATAAAACCTACACCTTTATTTCCGACGGGGGCATCCAGGAGGAGGTTTCCCAGGGCGCGGGGCGTATCGCCGGCCACCTGGGATTGAGCAACCTCATCATGTTTTATGATTCCAACGACATTCAGTTGTCGACGACCACCTCGGAGGTCACCACCGAGGATACGGCCCGCAAGTATGAAGCCTGGGGATGGCGGGTGACCGTCATTGACGGCCATGATACGGACCAGATCAGGGGTGCCCTGAAGGCCGCACAGGAGGAGAAGGAGAAACCCACGCTGATCATCGGGAAGACCATCATGGGCAAGGGGGCACTGAAGGAAGACGGCAGCAGCTATGAAAGGCAGACGGCCACCCATGGGATGCCCCTGGGTGAAGCAGGCGCCTCTTTTCAAAAGTCGATCCGCCACCTGGGCGGGGATCCTGAGAATCCCTTTGTGATTTTCGATGAGGTGGCAGAGCTTTATGCCAGCAGGCGCAGGGAGCTGAAAACCCTGGCCGCCGCCGCAAAGGCAGAGGAAGCCCGTTGGGCCGCCGCCCATCCGGAGCTGGCCTCACAACTGGAGACCTTTTTCTCAGGGAAGGCTCCTGCCTTCGACTATGCCGGAGTCACCCAGAAAGACCACCAGGCTACCCGCGCCGCCTCCAGCACCGTCCTGGCCAGTTTCGCCGGCCAGATCGGCAACCTCATCGTGGCTTCGGCCGACCTCTCCAATTCCGATAAAACCGATGGATTCCTGAAGAAAACCAAGGCCTTCAGAAAGGGAGACTTCTCGGGATCATTCCTGCAAGCCGGAGTGGCCGAACTGACCATGGCCTGCCTGATGAACGGAATGGCCCTCCACGGAGGCGTCATCGTCGCCGGCGGCACCTTTTTTGTCTTCTCCGACTACATGAAGCCGGCAGTGAGACTGGCCGCCCTCATGGAACTCCCGGTGAAGTACGTCTGGACACACGACGCCTTCCGCGTGGGTGAAGACGGTCCCACCCACCAGCCCGTGGAACAGGAAGCCCAGATCAGGCTGATGGAAAAACTACAGAACCACAAGGGAGACAACAGCATGCTGGTGCTCCGGCCTGCCGACGTCCATGAGACCACCGTCGCCTGGCAGCTGGCCATGGAAAATACCGCCACCCCCACGGCGCTGATCCTCTCGCGGCAGAACATCACCAACCTCCCGGTCACAGGCGACGCCTATTTCTCAGCCCTCCGGTCGGCCCGCGGCGCGTATATCGTTCAGGACGACGACGGCACCCCCGATGTGGTCCTGCTGGCCAGCGGCTCCGAAGTGGCGACCCTGGTCGAGGGAGCAAACCTCCTGCGCCAAAGGGAAAACCTGCGTGTCAGGGTGGTCTCCGTACCCTCCGAAGGACGCTTCCGCAATCAATCCGCCTCATACCAGCAGGAAATCCTGCCTCCGGGTATCCCCCGTTTCGGGATGACGGCCGGACTACCGGTCACACTGGCCCAACTGGTGGGTGAAAACGGAGCCATCTGGGGCATGAATTCCTTCGGCTATTCCGCCCCCTATAAAGTCCTCGACGAAAAAATGGGCTTCAACGGGGAAAATGTCTGTACCCAGGTGCTCAAACTGCTGAAAAGGTGACCCGGGGCACCGGAAGCAGCCGGAGCAGGGAAACCTGTATGTTAATGCAATCTTAATTCGGAGCGGGGAATCAGACCCCGGTTTGAAAGAATGTATAGATTTGCAGCCGTTTTGAAAAAAGCGGCTGCTTTTTTTATAGTTTGTTCAGAAAACCATAGCAGAAAAAAAATGTGGGCCGGTCAGTGGGCCGGCAATCCCAATGAGATTAAAGTACAAAGATATTGTCATCATGGTGTTTCTCGGGGGGGTGTTGATATACGCCGCCTGCCGCAGGACCAGCCTCCTGCCGCTCAGGGAAGGCCACCCGCAGGAGAGCGCCGCCACGGGCGGCTTTTACTGGCAGGACACGATCCGGCACGGCCAGTTGCACATCATTGCCCACCCGCAGGAGGGGATCAAGGTCTGCCGCCTCAATGGGGAAGAGCTCCCGGGGCATCCTGACCTCAAACCGGAGGCCCTCCATCTGGAAACCGGATTTGTTTCCGGGGGCGACACCCTCGACCTCATTTATTGTCTGACTGCAGAAAAGGGAAAGTATCCCTGTTTCAGAATTACAGCCGACGGCACGCTGGCAGTGGTGGAAATCTGAAAAGAAAGGGAAGAGCAGGCCACCTCAGGTGGCGGGCAGAATATCCGCAGGATGGGCTCAGCAGCTCCTAAATGCCGAAGACGGTTCTGAGCCATGCGGCCGCCATGAGATGGCTTCCGGCCAGCGAGGGATGCACCCCATCGGCCGACCACCACGAAGCGGGGGCGTGCAGGATGGCTTCATCAAAGAACCGCTGGAAGGGAACCCACACAGCCCCGAACTCGCGGCTCAGCTTCAGGGCCACCTCCCGGTATCCCCCGACAGGCTCCACCCAGCTTTCATCCACCGCCGTGGTCCCCGGCAGGGCAAAAGGCTCACATACCACCAGCCTCACCCCTGGCAAGGCCTGGCGCGTCTGGTCAAGCAACGCCCGGTAATCGGCTTCATACTTTTCAAGGGTACCGTCATACTGGCCGTTGCGCATATGCCAATAGTCGTTGATCCCGATCAGAATGCTCAGCACATCGGGTTTAAGCTCCAGGCAATCCTTCTGCCAGCGGGCCGCCAGCTGATATACCTTGTTACCGCTGATCCCCCGGTTGTACACCACCGGCTCCAGGGCAGCAAAATGGTCAAGGAGCGCCGTGGCCGCCAGAAAGGCATACCCCCCTCCCAGGGAACTCCCGTTATTGGGCAACTCCCTGCTCTTTTCCCTGCCCGCATCGGTGATCGAATCACCCTGAAACAGCACCACCCCCTTCGCGGGAATCGCATAAACCCGTTTCTTCTTCGGAGCAGACGACACCGCCTCCACCACCCCCGGTACCAGGGCTGCCGCTGCCGCCATCGTTGCCGCCCGGCCTAAAAAAACTCTTCTTGAATGACTCATTATCCTATGATTTAAACATATTAATAGTACAATTTAAAAGTACTGACAGGCTCGATCCGGAGGTATCGCCATGCTCCTCCCGACAAAATTAATCAATTGACGTGAATAGAAGTCAATTTTACTCTTAAAGAAATCCCACACAAACTTTTCACACTTCTTAAAATTTTTTAATTTATATTTGGAGTTGTCGAAAATTTATCGATAACTTAGCGTTATAAATCAAGCCTTACGGGATGATACCAGCAGCGTTGGCCGGTGAGCCGAAGATGACGGTGAATGAACTGAAGAAGTACCGGCTAAAGAAGAAGATACTCAGGCTTTTGTACGAGGAGGGTTCCTGCTCGGGGCCTGAGTTGGGCAAGCAGTTGGGGATAAGTTTACCCACGGCCCTGATATTGGTGAACGATCTGATCGGGGAAAAATTGGTGGTTCCGCGGGGAGCCGGGGTTTCGACGGGTGGACGGAAACCCTCGATGTACGGGCTTTCGGGTGATTCCCTCTATGTGATTGCCTGCGACATGGGGCGTTATTCGGCCAAGATGGCCCTTTTCAATGTCCATAACCAAAGGGTGAGTGCCCTGAGGTCAGTCGACACGCACATTGATGATCCGGAGCTGGTTGAGAAGCTCTACCGGGCGGCCGAAGCGCTGGTGGCAGAGACGGGGATTCCCGCAGAGAAGATTGCCGGGGTGGGGGTAGACATGCCGGGGTTGGTCGACGCACACCAGGGCATCAACTTCACCATTAAGGACCAGGCCAGGCAGCCGGTCAGGGATCTGTTGGGCAGGAGGTTTCAGAAACTGGTCTATGTTGACAACGATGCCCGGATGCAGGCCTTCGGGGAATACACTTTCGGAAAGGCACGCGGATGCCGGAATGCACTGATTGTCAACTGGAGCTGGGGTCTCGGTCTGGGAATGATACTAAACGGGAGGCTCTACGGCGGGACTACGGGTTTTGCCGGAGAGTTGTCCCACATCAGAATGGCTGACGACGGAGAGTTGTGCATTTGTGGCAAAAGGGGGTGCCTCGAAACCCTGGCCTCTTCCAATGCGATTCTGCGTCTGGCCCGCAAAGGCATTGCCGAAGGAAGAATCTCGCAGCTCACCCGTCAGTTTGCAGGCCGGCCAGGGGAACTCACCGTGGAACAGGTGATCGCCGCTGCCCGCCTTGGCGATGAATTTTCCATCTCTGTACTCTCGGAAACAGGCCTCGCCTTCGGGAAAGGCCTCTCCTACCTTATCCAGCTCCTCAATCCCGAGGTGATCGTACTGGGCGGCCCCGTTTCCAAGGCCAACCAATTTGTGCTCACCCCCATTCAGCAGGCCCTAAACCGGTATTGCCTGGAACATATCCTGGGAAACACCACCGTAGTCACCTCCGACATGGACGAGGACTCGGGTCTTCTGGGAACGGCTTCCATGCTTTACCAGTTCCTCTTCTGTGACTTCCAAACGGCGGCTCCTCAGGGGTTGCCTGAAGGAATGTCCCTGCCGCCTCCTTCGGAAACCCCGTACAACCTCCCCGGTGCGCCCCTGGCGGTTCCGGAGGAGCATAAAGAGGCGATATCTTATATGAATACAGACATTCAACTCTAATCAATCACTAATTATTAATTTTCTATGCGAAAGGTTTTATTTATGCTGACCTTGTGCCTGGCCTTCTCAGTGAGTGCCATGGCGCAGTTTACCGTAACGGGAAAGGTTACGGATTCTGACGGGATGGGGATTCCGGGAGCCTCCATCCTTGAGAAGGGGACCACCAACGGCACTATTACGAGTGTGGATGGGGATTACACCCTTCGGATCTCTTCAGCCAACGCCACGCTGGTTTTCTCCTTTGTGGGCATGGAAACCCAGGAGGTGGCCGTTGCCGGCCGGCCTTCGATCGATGTCACCCTCAAGACCAGCGCCATTGGCCTGGGAGAGGTAGTGGTGACCGCCATGGGGGTGACCAAGGAAGCCAAGAAGCTAGGTTATGCTGTGACCCAGGTCGATGGGGAGAAGCTGGCCGAGTCGACGGTGGTCAATCCCGTGAATGCCCTCCAGGGGCGTGCCGCTGGGGTGGAAATCGCCCCCAGTGAAGGGGGGGCCTTCTCAGGTTCCAAGATCACCATCCGTGGTAATTCTACCCTGAAAGGCAACAACATGCCCATTTTTGTGGTAGACGGGGTCATCATGGACAACAACACCTCCGGGGGTTCCCAGTGGGGTGGTGTCGACTGGGGCAATGAACTCAAGAACCTGAATGCCGACGAATTTGAATCGGTGTCGGTGCTCAAAGGAGCTGCCGCTACTGCGCTTTACGGATCACGCGCCCTCAACGGGGCCATCGTCATCACCACCAAGAAAGGGAAAGCCCGCAAGGACCTGGGAATTAAAATCAGCCAGCGTTTCAACGTAAAAAGCGTGTATGACGGTCCCGCTTTCCAGAATGTCTACGGGGAAGGTCCCATGCCGGGGTATGACACCAGCATGCCCGACGTCTTTGCACCCCAGCGCGACTTTGTCAAGAATGCCCAGGGTGAGAATATCCTGCTCGGGTATTACGACGGCTGGGCCCCGTACAGTTATGGCCATAAGATGGACGGCAGCCAGGTGCGCGACTGGGAAGGCAACTGGATCAGCTACGATCCCCAGCCCAACAACGCCATCGACGCCTATGAGACCGGGTATCAGTCCAACACGAACGTCACCCTCGACGGGGGTGGCGACAACTCCACCTTTATCATTTCCCTCTCCCATTTCGGGGAAAAAGGGACCTACCCCGGGAACAACTTCACCCGTGAGTCGGTTTATTCGAAGGTCACCCGTGACTTCGGCAATTTCCTGACCACCGAACTGGGGATCAGCTATGCCAATTCGGCCCCGAAGAACCCGCCACAGGACCTGCTCAAATATTTCCTCGACCCGTGGCCCCGGAACTACAACACCTCTTACTGGCGCACCCGCTACAAGGCAGCCCACGGCGGGATCCCGCAAAGCAACTACAACGATCCCGGCGTCAACATCCCGGGGGCCAATATCTGGTTCAGCATTTATGAGAACAGCTACACCCAGATCGAAGAGTCGCTCCGCCTCACCGGCAAGATGACCTTTAAGATCACCCCCTGGTTCAATGCCGTCCTCGACGGTTATGTCAACAACTATTACATCAAGTCAGAAACCAAGGAACTGGGGAACGGCTACCGCAATGCCGGCGGATATTACTCCCTGGGCCATACCCGCAAACAGCAGTATGACGGGAAACTGTGGCTCAACTTCTTCAAGAACTTCGACAACGGACTGGATGTCACCTTTTCCACGGTGGCCGAACACTGGGAGTCGGGCGACAGCTACACCAGTGCCTGGACCAGTGGCGGGCTGATTGTTCCCGGCCAGTATTCGCTGTCCAACAGCAAAAACGAACCCGGCCAGAGCGCTTCCATCAGCAATACCCGCATCCTCCAGTCGCTGATGTTCTTCTCTGACATCTCCTGGAAGGACCAGCTCTTTTTAAGCATCACCGGCCGTAACGACTGGTCGTCGACGCTCACCTATGCCAATGGCAGCGGAAACTTCAGCTACTTCTATCCTTCGGTCTCCCTGTCGTGGCTCTTCACCGAAACCTTCGAAATGCCCGAGTGGTTCGACTATGGCAAGGTGCGTGCCTCCTGGGCCCATGTGGGTAACGACTATGCGCCCTATGCCATCAACCCCGGATTCAGCCGCACGGGAACCGTCCAGAGCTACAACGGCGACCTGCCACGTTACAGCTTCAAGAACGAGCAGATGCCCAACCTCAACATCCGTCCCGAAGACAAAAAATCAATCGAGGTGGGCTTCGAGACCAAGTTCTTCAAGAACCGTCTGGGCCTTGACTTTGCCTATTACAAGGACAACACCTACAACCAGATCCTGGGCATTCCCGAGAACTACTACACGGGGGTTTCCAGCCAGCTGATCAATGCCGGGAACATCCAGAACCAGGGGATCGAAATCATGCTGAACACGGTGCCCGTGAAGGTCAACAACTTCAGCTGGTTCTTCAATGTGAATTTCGCCCGCAACCGCAACACCATCATTGACCTCTATGAGGGGATCACCGAGTACAACCTCTATGAAAGCTGGAACTACGGGAACACCCGTATTGGAACCCTGGCCATCGTAGGAGGCAACTGGGGAGAACTCTATTCCGACTCTGCCCCGGCCAAATGGAACAACACCGATGATCCCAACGATCCGCGTAACGGGCAGCCCATTCTCCGCTGGAATGCCTCACAGAGGGGTGGATATTACATCCGCAGCAATGTGAAGGAGAAAGTGGGTGACATGAACGCCGACTTCACCGGCAGCGTGCTGACTGGTTTCGAATGGAAAAACTTCCGCTTTGAAACCCTCTTCGATGTGAAAATCGGTGGCGACATCTCAACCTACACCGGCCGTTACGGCGTTGCCTATGGTTTGCTGGAATCGACCCTCGACAACCGCGACAAGGAACATGGCGGTTTCGAATGGACCACCAACTGGAACGGCAAAACCTATGACGACGGTTTCCTTCCCGAAGGGATCTTTGAAAAGGGGACCAAAGTGCAGATGAAAGACGCCAACGGCAATATTGTCACCAACGACATCAGCGGGATGACCTACCAGGAAGCTTACAGCAAAGGACTGGTAGACCCGGCACACGGCGCCTGGTGGCATTTCAAGAACAACTCCTGGGGTGGTGGCGTGATCAATGAGCATGTTCTCCAGGAAAACTCCTACATCGGCATCCGCCAGATGTCCCTCACCTACAGGGTACCCCAGAAATTCTGCTCCAAACTGAAACTGACCGGTGCCGACGTCTCCCTCTTTGGCCGTGACCTGGGATTCGTCTACAAAACGCTGGAAAACAACCTGCACCCCTTCAGCGTCAGAAGCAACGAAGCCGGTTCTGCCCACGAATGGAACCAGATTCCCTACACCCGCACACTGGGTTTCAGCGTCAACCTTTCCTTGTAACATGTGGCAAAACCCTAGATAAATAATATGAGAAATATGAAAAACAGATTGTTTAAAATATGCACGGTATTCACCTTAACCGCATTGTTACTGGTTAACTGTACCGACCGGTTCGCTGAGAAGAACCTCAATCCGAACGACATCAATGATCCCGACCTTTCCCATCTCTTCACCAACGCGCTCTACAATACCGCCGGTGACGAGTATCTGCAATGGTTTTACAACAACAGCGTCTATTTCTGGAGGTTTGCCCAGATGACGGTTTCCCGTTCCGGGACCTCGGCCGACTTCAACAACACCGGCGCCCTGGGAGGCATTCCGCTTTACAAGGTGATGATTGACATGAAGGAGATCCAGAACCGGATCGACAACATGAAACCCGAAGACAAGGCGGTTTACCAGGCCTTCAGGGCGGTGACCGTCATTCCGGTGATTGAGCTGGCCATCAGGGCTGCCGACTGGCAGGGGAGTATGGTCTATTCCGAGGCGATCGATGCCCGCTACGGAGGCAACCTGACCCCGAAATTTGACACCCAGCAGGAGCTGTACGATCTCTGGATCCAGCAACTTGACGAAGCCATCAACGTGCTGACCACGGCCAGCTCCGATCAGGTGAAACTGGGCAACCAGGATTTCATGTTCAAGGGCGACTGGGAACTCTGGGCCCGTTATGCCAACAGTCTGAAGCTGCGTATTGCTGCCAGGCTTGAAGTGGCCGACAATGCGAAGATGAAGACCGTGCTCACATCCATTGTAAACAAAAAAGGGAGTGATGGCAAACCGTTGCTGATCACCGAAGAAGCCCACCAGGCCATCTGGGCCCCGGGAGCCAGCGAAATGGGACCCGGCGGCACCAACTCGCTGTGGGTAGAGAACTATGCCCCCTCCAAGAACTTCTCGGCCTTCATGCGCCGGAACCAGGATCCCCGGTTGAGGTTATACTTCAGGGTCAATTCGCTGAGTGATGCCGCCATTGCTGCGCTGCAGGCCACCCCGGGGGTTAAGATCCCGAAATTTGCCAAGACCCCGGTCAACGAACCGTGGGACCGTTTGGTAGGTGGGCCGGTAGCCCCCGACAGCATGGGCATTGAGGACTTTTTCGGACCCACTCTGGTAGACGCGACCAACACCCAGTACAGCCGCCTCCCCAGAGTCGAGTACAATTTCATCAAACCTAAACAGGACGGCCGCGTGGGTGAATACCGCAATGTCGTGCTGGGAGCTCCTGAAGTGTGCCTCTATCTGGCCGAATTCATCGAAAAAGGATATGTCTCCGGCGCCGGCACTGCGAAAGAGTGGTATGAAAAGGGGGTGACCCTTTCCCTCAAGAACATGGATAAGAAAGCCTCCCTGGCACAGATCCCCGATTACAGCACCCGCGGACTCAAAGCTGGTGAAACGGAAGCCCTCATGGCCAAAGATGATGTGAAATACATCGCCGGCGATGCCAAAAATAAAGAGAAAATCATTCTCCAGCAGATGGTGAACCTCTTTGACAACCCCTACGAAATGGTGGCCGTTGCCCGCCGCACAGGGTATCCCAAGAAAACCAGCACGATCTGGGCCTGGGAACCCTACATGGCCGGCAATCAGGAGCTTAAGCTCCCGCGCCGTTTCCCCTGGGGCACCCCTTCCATCGAAAGCAACAAAGCCAACTGGGACGCCGCCACGGCCGCCCAGGGCTTCAAAGCCGACGACAACTACGGGACCGTACTCAACAGCCAGCGCGTATGGTGGGACAAAAACGCCCCCGATTACGGCCAGGGCAACTAAACACCGAATCATCGTTAAAAATGGCGGCCGCAAGCCGCCATTTTTTTTATTTTTACTCCCGGAGAGCCGGCATCCCTGTTCCCCGCCGGGAGGAGTCCTTCCCGGCCGGCCCGCAGGGCCTGCGCCATCTCAATGGCTTTCCGGTTTGTCACATGCGTAAATCACACATCTGTTTCCACTATTTATACCATACCCAATGATGATTAAAAAAAGACTCACCCTGCTCCTGCTGCTGTTCTCTCTGGGGGTCCAGGCCCAGTTGGAACATGAAATGACCCCTTACACCTGGCCTGCCGATGAAAAAGTCTTGCAGAAACTGGAGGAGTGGCAGGATCTGAAATTCGGACTGCTCATGCACTGGGGAGCTTACAGCCAGTGGGGCATCGTCGAATCATGGTCCATTTGCCCCGAAGATTACGGCTGGTGCGAGCGAAAAAAGGGCTCTGATCCGGGCAATTACTTCACCTATAAAAAGGAGTATGAGAATTTGCAGCTCACCTTCAATCCGGTGGGATTCGAACCGGAGCGGTGGGCCAATGCCGCCCGGAATGCAGGCATGAAATATGTCGTGTTTACCACCAAACACCACGATGGATTCTGTATGTTCGACTCCAAATACACCTCCTATAAGGTCACCAGTCCTGCCTGTCCCTTTCATGTGAATCCCAGGGCAAACCTCGCCCTGGAGATCTTCAATGCCTTTCGCGCCAAAGGCCTCTGGGCCGGGGCTTATTTCTCCAAGCCCGACTGGCATTCGGAGTACTATTGGGATCCTGTGTTCCCTCCGCTCGACCGCAATGTCAACTATGATCCGGAGACCTATCCCGAAAAATGGGAGAAATTTGTGGAGTTCACCCATAATCAGATCCTGGAACTCATGACGGATTATGGGAAAATCGACATTTTATGGCTTGACGGGGGGTGGGTGAGCAAAAAGTCACCTGAGCAGGTCAGGAACAGTTATGCAGGCAAAGCCGGGGAAGCCAGGGGGGGGTTTCTCCGGAGCCGGACGGTTAACCAGGACATCCGTATGGATGAGTTGGCGGCGAAAGCCCGGGAGAAGCAGCCGGGGTTGATTGTGGTCGACCGGGCAGTGGAAGGCCCCAATCAAAACTACCTGACTCCGGAAAATACCGTTCCGGAGAAGATGCTCCCCTACCCCTGGGAATCATGCATCATCGCCGGAGGCGGCTGGTCATGGGTTCCCGATGCCCGTTTCATGACACCCCGGCAAGCCATCCACCTGCTCATCGACATCGTGGCCAAGGGGGGCAACCTCCTCTATAACATCGCCCCCGGGCCCGACGGCAAATGGCCCGAAGGGGCCTATACCCTTCTGGAAGCCATGGGCAACTGGATACAGGTAAATGGGAAAGCCATCTACGCTACCCGGGCTATGGCCCCGTACAAGTCAGGAAACATCTGCTTCACCCGCACCAAGGATTCCAAAACGGTATTTGCCTTTTACCTTCCCGGGAAAGAAGAGAACGCCCTTCCGGAGGAAGTGTCCATTGAGGGGTTCACCCCTGCTGAGGGCGCCAGGGTCTCCTTGCTGGGAGCCAAAGAATCCCTGAAATGGAAGAAAACCTCAGAAGGATGCCGCATCTCCATTCCTGCGTCCCTGCGGAACAACCTCCCTTGCAGGGAAGCATGGACCTTCGCCTTTACGGTGAAATAAGCCTATAAGAGTTCCCGAATTATTCTGTAAAGGAAAGAGGCTGTTCCGGAATTCTGAAACAGCCTCTTTTCTCACTTGGGGTCATCCTCCCTTCCGGCTTCCCTGTCCTGAAAGGCGGTTTGCTCCTGACAAACTACCGTCGTTACTCTTCGGGCAGCACGGCCATTCTTTTCAGGTAGCTTTGTGACATTTTCACAAAATCAGGAAGGTAATTGGAGGTAAACGCACAAACCGACACATCCTTCATCAGTTCCTCGGCCTTTTCAAATTCCCCGATCTGATCATACGCCAGGGCCAGGTCGAACTTTACGCATTGATTGGAGAGATCCGACTTCTGAAAATGGTTAACTGCACGCTGATACTGTTTTTGCCGGTAGCTGATGACGCCCATCAGGTAGTGGTAAACCTGTGACTTTCCCGGCTTCACACCGGGTTGAAGCAATAGGGCGTGTTCCTCTGCCATTTGGGAGGCCAGCGGGAAATTTTCAGAATTGATGGCCCTAATGCTTTTCACAAAGGCAAACATGGCGTCGACCGTTTCCGGGTCAGGGGGAAAGGATTCCAGGGTAAAATCCTTCTGCAGGCAGCAGCATTCATCCTCTCCGGCAAAGGGAGCGGTATATAAACCATGGCTATGTGCAATCATGGAGCAGCAGAAGCGGTGGTTGCCGTTCTTCCCCTTTGACGCCGCATTTTGGGCATCCAGGCCACTCGGGAGAGAAGCATGCATTTCCTGAAGTTCTTCCGCGGCCAGTTTCACATTACCAGAGAAAAAGAAGGAGACCAGGTTGTTGTTGGGCGACCCGATGAGTGATCCGCCGCCGTTAAAGCTCCTGGCCGTTTCAAAATCGCTGAGGGCATCGTCAAATTGTCCCAGATAGGAATTGATATACCCTCTTTTGGAAAATCCAATACCCGAGAGTGGATCCAGATGAATTGCAGCCGTGTAAGCCTTCAGGGCTTTATGAAAATCAATTTTTGCACGGCATACATCTCCCACGGAGAGCAAGGCGATGGCTTCACCGGGCCGCAGCTTTGCAAACTCCTGCATGTTACTCTCAGCCAGGTCAAAGTCAATGGGCAGGTTGAAGAGCCAGGAAACAGCCAAAGCCCGGTATCCCAGAGGTGAACGGGGATCGGTCAGAATAGCACGGTGTGCCATCTCCCGGTAGAGATTAACCTGTTTCCGGAGCTGGTATTCCCCCGCCAGGAGCAACAGTGCCCTGACATCCCCGGGATACAGGCCGGCCAGGGTTTTCACCAGTTCAAACCGCGTTTCAGGATTTTTGGTCAGCCAAGCCTGTTCAATCTCAATCAGCAGGTTTTCACCTTCACTGACGCTGGAACGGCGCTGAAAGGCCAGTTCCAGGTTGCTTTTCCATTCAGCGGCAGAACCGGCCAGATACGCCTTGTAAAGATAACCCAGAGCAAAACCGGGATCGGCTTTAAGTGCCTTATCCATCAGGCTACGGGCATCATCGACCCTGCCCATTTCATAGGCCTCCCGGCCTTCCGTAAAAGCCAGGTAAGCCTCTTGTGAAGAAGTCGTCACCGGGATTTCACCCTTTTTCTCTCCGGCCTCGAGGGAAAAAGGCAATACCCACGCAAACAACAATGCCAGAGGCAAAACATACCACAGACAAATCAAATGTTTTCTGAACATAACTTTTGTTTTGAGAATTACACTTCATTCTTCAGAAATCAAAGGGATTACTGAGCACCTATTTCAATGCTTATCCCTTTCCTTATCACAGAGAGCACCAGATAGTCGGGGGGCTTGCCATTGTCCCGATAAAAGCACGCTTACAATGCTTTTTGAACATGTTCTCAATTTTTCTGATATAAAGGTAACCTCCGCCGGCCCCCGGTGGGTAGTAAAATTCCACCAAATGATTGCAAATAATCACCAATTATTTCCAATCTGGTTTCACGGAAACCAGAAATGCCAGAACCAGGTGGTGATGATCTGTGGTATGACCCGCAGGAGCCGGGTTCCTCCTGCTTAGTTCACGACAATCTCGCTCACGAAGAGGTGAGCGCCCTGGCCTGCGCCTGCGTGTCCTTCGGGGCAGGTACCCAGATTGCGGGCCGTAACCCTGACGTACCTCACATTTTCAGCTCTCTTTTTAACCCTGAAATCGTAGAGGATTCTTTCGGCCGCGGTGACGGGAATGGCATGGGTAGCCGATCCCAGCCGCCGGAAATGCTCCCCGTCGGGTGACACCTCGACCACTACCCCGGCAGGCATGAAGATCCAGGATCCGATATCCTGTATCGCATGGGTTTCCACCGCTCTGACGGAGGTGGGTTGCCCCAGGTCAATGGTGGCCACCAGGTCGTCCTTATAATAGCCTTTCCAGTTGCCGTCGTTGAAATTGGTGGATCCTTTCACGCCGTCGACGAGGGTATAGGCTCCGCTGCCGTCGTAGCGGCTGCTGTTGGGATAGCGGGTGTTCACCGGGCAGGCTACAGCCTTATGGAGAAAAAACGGTCTGCTGAGGGGGGTAGTCACACTTTTCCCATCGACAAAAACGGCCGCCCGGGCGGTAACGCTCCGGGTCACGGCCACAGGCCCGGTGTAAAGAGGTGATACGGGGCCCGGAACGGATCCGTCAAGGGTATAGCGGATCTCGGGATGGCTCACCTCAGTGGTGAATTCGACCTCCAGGCTTTTGGTCTCAGGGATCAGCCGGGGATGGGCTTTCACCTGGAAGGCGCTGCGGGCATAGGGAATGCCGGCTAGCGCATAGCGGGCATACTGGGTTTTCATCCGGGAGGAGAAATCGTCCCAATCGCGGCTCTCCTTCGGAGACCAGACCACCTCAGCCAGGGCCGCCAGCCGCGGGAACATCATGTATTGAAGGTGTTCGGGCGTGGAGATGAACTCGCTCCAGTGGTTGGCCTGTGCCCCCAGGATATATTGGGCTTCCTCCCCGGTCAATGCCGCCGGCACGGGCTCAAAATCATACACCTTCTTCAGGGTGATGTTCCCGCCGAATGCCGGTGGCTCCAGGGAGGGATCCCCCTGGTAGTAATCAAAATAGCAGTGTGAAGTCGGGGTCATCACCGCGTAATGCCCCGATCTGGCGGCTGCAATGGCCCCATCCTCACCCCGCCACGACATCACCGACGCCTCCGGGGCCAGTCCGCCCTCCAGGATCTCATCCCACCCTAAAAGCTTCCGGTTATGCTTGTTCAGGAACTTCTCCATCCGCGTGATGAAATAGCTCTGGAGTTCATGTTCGTCCTTTAAACCCTCCTCTTTTATTCTATTTTGACAAAGCGGGCATCGCTTCCATTCGGTTTTATCGGCCTCATCCCCGCCCACATGAATAAAAGTGGAAGGGAAAAGTTCCATGGTTTCGGTCAGGACATCTTCGAGAAAATGAAAAGTCTCCTCTTTCCCGGCACAGAAAATATGGGTGATGGGCCATACGCCGCCAGGGGATACCCCCAGGTTTTCACCTGTGCAGGAAAGCGCGGGATAGGCGGCCAGGGCAGCCATCGCATGAGCAGGCATTTCAATTTCGGGGATGATGGTCACATGGCGCTCCTGCGCATATTTCACCAGCTCACGCACCTGTTCCTGGGTGTAAAAACCACCGTAAGTGGCTTTCTCCCCCGGCTTCTGCAAAGGCCGGCTGTTCCAGTGGAGATCTTCACGATCAACGCGCCAGGCTCCCACTTCGGTGAGCCTGGGGTACTTTTTAATTTCGAGCCGCCACCCCTGGTCGTCGACGAGATGCCAATGGAAGACATTGATCTTATGGGCGGCCATCTGGTCAATCAGCGGAAAAAGGGATGCAAAGGGCATAAAATGGCGTGACACATCCACATGAACACCGCGGTAAGGAAACCGGGGATAGTCGATGATCACAGCCGCAGGTACTGCTGCGGGGCTCTCCCCGGCCATCTGCCGCAGGGTCTGCACCCCATAGAAGATCCCGGCAGCGGTATTGGCCGATATGAGTATCTTCTGGGGAGTAATCTTCAGAAGATACCCCTCGGTTCCGGTCAACCGGTCATTAGGCTGGTTGAGCTGCAACCTGATCACACCGTTCTCGGGAGCGGAACCCGACACCTCCGTCTCCAGGGCAAACCCCAACACCGGTTCCAGCATTTTCACCGCCATCACGGCTTCCTGTGCCAGGGCACCATCATATCGGATAACCGTTTTCCGGCTGAGGGAAAACTGCCCTTCCCCTCTGACCACCGACGCAGGCAGGGGAACCAGATCAAACGGTCCTGCCATCAACGGACCACCCATGATGAGAAGCCCTATTATCCAGAATAACAATCGGAATTTCATGGTATGTATTTTTTTAGTTGAAAAATTCCTTATCCTTTATCACATCGGTCCCTCCGCGAATCTTAAGCTTCCAGACGCCCCAGGTTCCGGGAAGGTATTTCTCATGTACAATCTTGTCAGGCCAGGACCACATGTTTCAAGCCATCGTGCCGCTCATATCAGCCAAGCGTCATTTGTCTCAAGCCAGCGTATCAGGAATCAAACCAAACGTATACTTATGGCAGGCCAGCGTCACAGTGTTAAGCCTGGCTCACCCTTATGGCAGGCCCGCGTCCCGCTCATGTCAGTCCACCGTCACCGTGTTAAGCCTGGCTCAACCGTATTTCTGGCCAGCGTCCCGCACATCAAAGAGCAGTGGCTAAATGTAGGAAAATTAAAAGGATCAGGCAATGACCAGGCTCCTTCCCTGTGGCCTGGAAAATGAGTATCTTGGCCCTCCGTTCCGGGCCGCAGGGAGCGCGTGTGCGTCACCGGAGAGCGCAGGGTGGTCCTCAGCGGCTCCATCCTGCAGGAGGATTTTTCAGGAAAGAAGTATGCGGGGGATCTTACGGCTTCGATGATGTGGGAAAACGAATTAACGGCACCAAAGGCGATACAAAACAATGGAAAGTCGCATGGTGCTTCGACCACATAAGGACATGCATATTTGCTCCATGCGAAACGAAGTTCGGCGGAGCACCGCGGAGCCAATTCCATGGGCGTGAAGCACATCAACTGGCTTCATCTTGAAATACAATTGAAGAGCAGGTCATAAACAAACAACTATACAAATGAATCTTATGAGAACAAGCGTGGTGAAAACGGTGCTCCTTGTGGTGCTGTGGGTATACGGATATACGGGAGCCGGTCAGTCCCGGGTCAAAGGGGACGCCGTAAGGGTGACCTACCGGCAGGTGGTCAATGGCCAGGATGGGCGTCGCGGGGCTAGTGCAGTGCTGCTGGCCGGCAGGGAGATCTCGGAAGTGCGCAGTGGCCGTCAGGGGCAGCCGGGATCGGGGCGCCCCCCGGAAGAGAAGGAAATTCTCGACCACCGCAACAAAATGGCCTATCAGATGGCCACCATAGCGGCTGAAGCCAGCGCATCATCAGGAGCAAATGATCTGGAAACCGCCGCGAATGGGGGTGGCCAGAGGGGCGCTACCCGTTTCCACATCAAAACCCCTTTCAGCGGTTTTCCTGAGCTCACCCTCACCGGGGAGAAAGAGACCATTCTGGGCTATGCCTGTGAAAAGGCGACCACTACCCTGCGGAGCAACAGCATTGAAATCTGGTTTACGCGTGACCTTCCTTTCCGGGGAACTCCCCAGATGGCTTATGGGATCCCCGACGGACTGGTCCTGAAGATCGTCCGTAACCGGAATTTTGCCCTGGAGGCCGACACGCTGGTTTTTACCGGCGAGGAGGATGTTCCCGTGCTGCCCGAAGATCCGGGGAGGGAAGTCGATCAGGCCCTTTACCGCCATCTCATCACCGAGAACCTGATCACCACCATCGACATCTTCCAGGATGAACAGATCAGCTGGGGCAACGAGATCCGCAATCCGGAGGGGGAGGTGCTGAATGAGACCTATAAATATGCCGGAGGAACGGTCATTCTCAAAAAGGTGGCGCTTCCCGAAGCCGCCCCGTGGGACCAGGTTTTCGCCGAACTCCTTCAGTACTCCAACGGAGATGCCTATGACCGCACCGGGACAGTTTTCATGATTCCGGAGGGGGGAAAAACCTCCTTCCTGGAGGCTCTGCGTGACGGCATTGACATGGTCCCCTACTTCACGGCGCGCAACGGCAAGAGCTACCAGGGGATGACCGCCACCGGGGATTACCTTCCCCCGGTGGAGCTGGTCCGGTTTTTCACACCCTTCGGAGTCAGCCATTTCAATGAGCAGGTGAAGGTCTACGGCCAGGTATGGGAGGAAGCCGCCTGGTATAAGCAGGAGGTCACCGACCTGCAACCCCTTCTGAAGGGAGAGGTGTGGATGGGTGTCTTCATCGGCAACTATGACAAAGGAGGGCATAAGGTCAGCCTGAGGCTGAAGTATTACCCCGGGTCGCCGCAACCCCGGGAGGAACGGGAAAACCGGGGTCCCGCCCTCTGGGTGAAGCCCCTTTTCAACACCTTGAATATCATGGAGATGGCAGGCCAGAACTACGGCACGCTCTTTGACACCGACTCCCTCACTGTAGAATTTGAAGTTCCGGAGGGGGTCAAAAGCCTGAAACTGCGCTATCTCACTACGGGTCATGGCGGCTGGGGCGGCGGCGATGAATTCAACCAGAAGGAAAACCGCATCTTCATCGACGGGAAGCAGGTATTTCAGATCACCCCCTGGCGCACCGACTGTGGAACCTGGAGGAAGTACAATCCTGCTTCGGGCAATTTCTGGAACGGAATCACCTCCAGCGATTACAGCCGGTCAGGGTGGTGCCCCGGCAGCGCCACCGATCCCTATTTCGTGCCGTTGGAAAACCTGAGCCCCGGGCGGCACACCCTGAAAGTGGCCATCCCTCAGGGTGCCCCCGAAGGAGGCAGCTTCAGCGCCTGGTGCATCTCGGGCCTCCTGACAGGAGAATACTAACGCAGGCTGGAGATTGCTTTCAGCCCGGGAAGAACTGTGGCCCTGTGGGGCGTCACTCAGGGGATTCCATCCATGCGGAGAGGATCTCTCTGACCCGCACCGACAGTAGTGACGCCTTTCCATCCTCTTTCCGGGCACACCCTACCCTGATGACTGCACGGTTGACCGTCAGCCCCTTCTCCTCCCTCATCTCCCCCTCAAAGGTGATGCGTGCACCGGTCACCATTTTGATCCGGATGACCACCACCACCTCCTGATCATAACGCAACGGATGAAGATAACGGAGCGTAGCCTCCGTGACCGGGAAGATAAACCCTTCCCGCTCCACTTCGACGTAAGGTATACCCAGATGACGGAAGAGTTCCCAGCGTGCATTCTCATACCACCTCAGATAGTTGGAATGGTGCATCAGACCCATCTGGTCGGTCTCGGCATAGGTTACCCGCTGGCGGGTCTCAAAAATGGCCATGGTATTTTATCATCTGCGTTTCACCCCACAAAGGTAATCGCTTTCGCCCTTCGCAGAATGATGAACCTTGGGTAGGATTCCCTTTTAAGGGTTGAAAAGTGCGGCATGTTCCAATGGATTGTTTTTTTTCTATCTTCGGAAGCAATAAAACCAAAGGCAATTCTTTCACAAACGGCCTGTAAAAAGCCACTAATTCTTTAAAATTATGAAGAAAACAGTCGTTTTTTCGATGCTCATGCTGATATTCTTTGGGGTGGGTGCCCAGGAGAAGGAGATGGTGACCAAGACAGGGTGGAATTTCGGCGCCCTTCCGACCATCACCTTCGACACCGACCTGGGGTTCCAGTACGGTGCCCTGGTCAATCTGTACAATTATGGAGATGGAAGCCGGTTCCCGTCTTACAACCACTCCCTCTATTTTGAAGTTTCCCGGTTCACCAAGGGAAGCGGCATCAACCGTTTCTACTACGATTCCGACAGGTTGATCAAGGGGTTGCAAACCTCAGTCGATGTGAGTTTTCTCTCCGACCAGGCTTATGACTTCTTCGGCTTCAACGGGTACGATGCCGTCTACCAACCCGACTGGATCGACGATGAGTTGGAAACACCTCCTTACAAAACAAGGATGTTTTATAAGTATGACCGGAAATTATTCCGCTTCAAGGTCGACCTCCAGGGGAAACTGGCCGGAGACCATTTCCGCTGGATCACCGGCTGGAATTTCCAGAATTTCAAAATCGCGGAAGTCAATCTGGACAAACTCAATAAGAACAAGGAGGGTGACGAGGTTTTACCTGAAGTCGACGGCTTGTATCAGCTTTACCAGGACTGGGGCCTGATCAGCGGTGACGAGGTTGACGGCGGTTTTGTACCCACCTTCAAGGGGGGACTCGTTTTTGACACCCGTGACAACCGGCCCAATCCCATGAAGGGAATGTGGACCGAAGCCGTGGTGGAAGCCTCCCCGAAAATTCTCGGGGCCGAGAGTTCCTTCGCCAAGCTGAGCCTGATCCACCGGCAGTATTTCACACTGGTGCCCCGCAACCTCTCCCTGGTATACCGGCTGGCATACCAGACTACCCTCGCCGGAGACGTGCCCTTCTATTACCAATCACAGGTGATTACCTCGATTCTGACGGGGGCCCTCTCTGAAGGGCTGGGCGGCGCCAAAACCCTGCGCGGAGTGCTCCGCAACCGCGTCGTGGGCGACGGTTTCTTTTACGGAAACCTGGAAGCCCGCTGGAAATTCGTCCGCTTCAACTTCATTAAAAACAACTTCTACCTGGGTCTTAACGGTTTCGCCGACTTTGGCCGCGTCACCAAAAAGATAGATTTTACCTTGCCTGCAAATCTCGGGACCTACAGCAAAGCCGATTTCTTCAAGGACGACGCCGAGAAATTCCATACTTCCGTGGGGGCCGGGTTGCGTATCGCCATGAATGAGAATTTCGTGATTGCCGTCGACTACGGCCGCGCCCTTAACGATCAGGATGGCAAGTCAGGCATGTATATCGGCCTGAACTACCTATTCTAGAAGATCAGAAGGTCAGAAGGCTAGAAGGCTAGAAGGTCAGAAGGACAGAAGGCCAGAAGATCAGAAGATCAGAAGATCAGTATGTCGATTACGATTTCTAAGTCCCTAATTCTCTTAGTCTCTTAGTCCCTAAGTCTCTTAGTCTCTAAGTCCCTAAGTCCCTAAGTCTCCAAGTCCCTAAGTCCCTGCGTTCCGGATCAGGGCATAGCGTCGCGCAGTGCCAGTCCGCCCAGGGAGGTTTCCCGGTAGGGGCTCTGGATGTTGACGCCGGTTTCGTACATGGTTTGCACCACTTCGTCGAAGCTGATGCGGTGGCGGCCATCCGACATCAGGGCATAGGTATTATGGGCCAGGGCCCGCTGGGCCCCGAAGGCGTTCCGCTCGATGCAGGGAATCTGCACCAGTCCGGCCACCGGGTCGCAGGTGAGCCCCAGGTGGTGTTCCAGTCCCATTTCTGCGGAATATTCGATCTGGTTGATGGTGCCGCCCATCATCTGGCTGGCAGCGGCCGAAGCCATGGCACAGGCGGTGCCCACCTCGCCCTGGCATCCCACTTCCGCCCCGGAGATGGAAGCGTTGGTTTTCACCAGTGTCCCGATCAGCCCCGCTGTGGCCAATGCCCTGATGATCTGATCGTCGGTGATTTTATACACCCTTTTGTGGTAATAGAGGACAGCCGGCAGCACCCCGCTGGCCCCGCAGGTGGGAGCCGTCACGATGATCCCTCCGGAGGCGTTTTCCTCGGAAACCGCCAGGGCATAGGCAAAGATCTGAGCCCTCCGCTTGAAAGGACCTGAATAGCTGCGGGCTTTGGCCTTGATCTCCCCGGCCTTCCGCGGCAGCTTCAGCACCCCTGGAAGGGTCCCCTCCGATTCAAGTCCCCGCCTGATGGACTGCTGCATCACCTTCCAGATCTCCTCCAGAAACTCCCAGATGCCGGCGCCCTCATGCCGCTCGATATACTCCCAAAAACGGAGTCCGTTCTCATGGCAATAGTCCAGGATGGCCTCCATCGTCGAATGGGGATATACATGCACCGTTTCTGAAACGGTCTGGTCATCAACGACCGACCCACCGCCTACACTGTAGGCCGTCCACTCCCCTGCCGGTTCTCCGGAAGCACCGAATGCCTCAAACTTCAGGGCATTGGGATGCCGTGGCAGGAAGACCGCAGGCTCCCACGCCAGCTCCGTTTTCCGGCCGTGAAAAGCCCTCAGCACCGCCTCATCGGTGAGGTGTCCTTTTCCTGTGGCCGCCAAACTCCCGTAAAGAGTAACCCGGTAATGATCCGCCGCAGGATACTTCTCCAGAAACATCCGGGAAGCCTTGGCAGGCCCCATGGTATGGCTGCTCGAAGGCCCCTGCCCTACCCTATATATCTCCCTGATCGATTCCATGTCCGTAAAAATATACTAATTTTGTAAAGATTGTTATTTGAAAAGATGCAGATTATTTGCACTGGAACAGGATGACATGGCCTGATCTGGACGAAGATCTGTCCATTTCCGGTATCATGGAATGCCGGTTTGGACAATAGAAAAATTTTAGATTCATATTTCCAATCATTACGAAGAATATCCTATGCGTTCATTTTCTGATTTAAAACCCCAGCCCCTGTGGAGCTATTTCTCCGACATTTTGAAAATTCCGCGGCCTTCGAAAGACGAAGGAAAGATCATTGCCTGGTTGCTGGATTTTGCGGCCCGCCAGGGTCTCGCAGCCAGGAAGGATGAAGCCGGCAACGTGCTGATCGCCAAGCCTGCCTTTCCCGGAAAGGAGAAGGTTCCGGTGGTGGTTCTGCAGACCCACCTCGACATGGTATGCGAGAAAAACAGCGACAAGGTATTTGATTTCACCACAGATCCCATTGAGGGAGTGATTGGCGAGGAGTGGGTTTCGGCCAACGGGACTACCCTGGGGGCTGACGACGGCATCGGAATTGCTGCTCAGCTTGCGGTGCTCACTGCCCGTGACATCGCCCACGGGCCTGTAGAGTGTCTCTTTACGGTCGACGAGGAGACCGGACTGACCGGTGCCAACGCCCTCCAACCCGGTTTCTTCAGCGGTAAAATCCTCCTCAACCTCGATTCGGAAGATGAAGGGGAGATTTTCATCGGTTGTGCCGGCGGCATCGATACGGTTGCCGAATTCAAGTATCAGGAGGAGGCCGTCCCTGCCGGAGATCTGGGGCTGCAGCTATCGGTATCGGGATTGACAGGCGGGCATTCGGGCGACGATATCCACAAGGGGCTCGGCAATGCCAACAAAATCCTGGCCCGTTTCCTGCGCAGTGCCCAGGCCCGGTACGGAATATCCCTGGCCCGCTTCGACGGGGGCAACCTGCGTAACGCCATCGCCCGTGAAGCCCGGGTGGACATCACCGTTCCGGCTCGCCTGAAATCCTTGCTGACTGCTGATTTTGAAGCCTATACGGCCCTGGTGAAATTCGAATTTGAAAAGACAGAGCCCGGGCTCACCCTGGGTGTGGAAACCATTCCGACCCCGGCGGCGGTCATTGACAAAAGCACGCAATCACGCCTTCTCCATGCCCTGGTGGCTGCCCCTCACGGGGTCCTCGAATGGAGCACCCGCATGCCCGGCATGGTGGAGACCTCCACCAACCTGGCCTCCGTGAAATGCCCCGGCAACGGCCTCATCGTGGTCACCACCAGCCAGCGCAGCGAAATCGACAGCCGTAAAAACATGGCCGCCGCCATGATCGAATCGGTATTCGAACTGGCAGGTGCCACGGTCACCCACTCCGACGGCTACCCCGGCTGGGCTCCCGATCCCGATTCACAGATCCTGAAAGTGGCTGTTGCCTCCTACCGGCAGCTATTCCATACAGAACCTGTCGTCCGCTCCATCCATGCCGGGCTCGAATGCGGCCTTTTTCTGGAGAAGTACCCCGGGCTCGACATGATCAGTATCGGTCCTACCATCAAGGGAGCCCACTCCCCCGGAGAACGCATCAACATTGAAACCACGGAGAAATTCTGGAAGCATCTGGTCGACATCCTGGAAAAGGTAAAGTGATCCCCTTCCGGTCATTCTGAGGAGGGTCAGGGCTCTGGCACACCTCCGGGGAGAGATTCGATATTCAAAACCACATATTATCCGAGCATGGATCAAGTGAACATAGGTTTTCTGGGTGCGGGGGGCATCGCCCGGGCCCATGCATATGCGTTAAAAGCCCTGGCCTTTTATTACCCTGAAACACCTGCCATCGGTCTGGTTTCCGTTGCCTCGGCCCGGCCGGAAAGCCGCGAAGCTTTCGCCACCCGCTTTGGATTCTCTCATGCCGAATCGCCGGAGGCGCTGACCAGCCGGACTGATATAGACACGGTTTTCATTATGGGGCCCAACCACACCCATTTCGGTCATTTCCGGGCGGCCCTTGCCATGAAAGGCATAAGGCGCATTTATCTGGAAAAACCGGTATGTTCCTCGCAGGAAGAAGAAGTGGCGATGGTCGGGCTGGCGGCTTCCGCAAGAGGGAGGGTAGACATCCAGGTGGGGTTTCAGTATCTGCAGACGCCGGCGGTCAGGGAGGCTCTGGCTTTCTGGAAATCGGGTATCCTGGGAAAGCCTGTCCATTTTGACCTGAAATACTACCACGGCGACTACCTCCGGAAGAGTTACCGGGAGAAACGGGTGACACGGCTCACCCCTGCCCCCGACGGAGGGGCCATGGCCGACCTGGGTTCCCATGGCCTCAGCCTGCTCATCGCTTTCCTGGGCAACGGGCTGCAGATGGTCCACGCCCTCCAGGCAGGCACATTCCCCGATGTGCCCGCAGGCTCCGACCTCTTCTCTTCCGTAGCCCTGACCGACCCCATGACCGGAGCCGCAGGCCACCTCTCGGCAAGCCGCATCACCGCCGGCTCGGGTGACCTCGTCCTCCTCGAGATCTTCGCCGAAAAGGGGGCTCTGCGCTTCTCTTCCCAAAACCCCGACTATTTCGAATACTTCCTGGAAGAACAGGAACATTGGGTGCGACAACCCGTGGGAAGCCACTACCGCGGCATCACCGCCTTCCCCTCGGGGCACGTCCCCGCAGGATGGCTCCGATCCATGGTCCACGCCCATTACCTCTTCCTGGGAGGCAGCGACCCCGCAGCTTTTGTTCCCACCCTCACACATGGACTCGAAGTGCAGCGCCTGGTCAGGGAAACCGCCTTCCACCTCACCCGGTACAGGGAACAGATCCTGCAGATAAAGAAAAATCATCCCTGAATAGAGGCCCGGCAAGCCTCCCCACCATACCAAACATATCTCAACTTATTTCCGGCAATAACCCATCGCGAAGTAATTTTCTGAACAGATGAATAAAAGAAGCAGCGGCATTCTCCTGCACATCACCTCCCTTCCGGGAAAGGAAGGATCGGGGACCCTGGGAAGCCCCGCACGGGCATGGATCGACTTCCTGCATGAAACGGGGCAACAATTGTGGCAGATCCTTCCCCTGGGACCGGTAAGCCTGGGCAATTGCCCTTACCAGTGTTTTTCGGCCTTTGCAGGCAACCCCATGATGATTGATCTCCATCAGCTTATGGAGGAGGGACTCCTGGAGGAGCAGGCACTGCGCAACATTCCCCGCTTTGATATCCGCCAGGTGGAATTCAACAGGGTTACCGAATGGAAAACAGGACAACTGAGAAAGGCATTCGGAAAGTTCGTTGCCGGTGCGCATCATCGCTATCAGGCAGAATATAACCGTTTCAGGGAGGAACATGGCTGGTGGCTGTCAGACTATGCCCTTTTCATGGCGGCCCGCAGGGAGTTCGGAGAGATCCCCTGGCAACAGTGGCCCGGAGATATCATGAGAAGAGATCCTTCCGCACTGGCCGGAACCAGGGAAAAGCTGGCCGGGGAGATCTCCTTTGAGGAGTTTCAGCAATTTTTCTTTTTCAGGCAGTGGAACGCCCTTCACGATTACGCCCGCAGCAAAGGAGTCAGCATCATCGGCGATGCCCCGCTCTATGTGGCGGGTGACAGCGTAGATGTATGGGCCAACACAGACATTTTCATGCTCGACGAGGAGCTGAAACCGATTAAAGTGGCCGGCGTGCCCCCCGATTATTTCAGTGCCACCGGTCAGTTATGGGGATCACCGGTTTACGACTGGGAAAGCCTCCGGAAGCAGGAATACCATTGGTGGCTCGCCCGGATCCATTTCAACCTGCGGATGTTCGACCAGGTCAGAATCGACCATTTTCGCGGACTGGAGGCTTTCTGGTCGGTGCCTGCCGGGGAGGAGACCGCCATCCATGGCGAATGGGTTCCCGCACGGGGGGCCGAAATGCTCGACATCCTCCGTAAACAACTGGGCAGATTCCCCCTGATCGCCGAAGACCTCGGCATCATTACCCCCGAAGTGGAAAACCTGCGCGACCTCTTTCACATGCCGGGAATGAAAGTCCTGCAGTTCGCCTTCTCCGGAGACGAAGCCAACGAACATCTTCCCCATAATTACACCGTCAACTCAGTGGTTTATACGGGTACCCACGACAACGACACCGCCTGGGCCTGGCTCCACGCCGCCCCCGAAAAGGAGAAGAAGTTTGCCATGAAATACCTGCAGCACTACCAGTGGCAACCGGTATGGGGACTCATTGAAATGGCCTGGGCATCGGTAGCCGCCAAGGCGGTGGCGCCCCTGCAAGACCTCCTGGAACTGGGCGCCGAAGCCCGCATGAACATCCCCGGCATCGCCCATGGCAACTGGAGCTGGCGCTTCCGCTGGGACCAGATCCGGGGCAAACACCGCCGGTTCCTCAGGGAAATCACCGCCAAATACAACAGAAAACCATAAAGGGCGGAAATACCGCAGGTCTTGATATGATTGAAGGTCTGATCGCTTTGTGAAGGATTCAGGGTAAAGGTTCAGGGCAACTTCCACTTCAGGAATTGAGAGAGGATATGGGCGTGGTCGAAGGCGAGCGGGGGCAGGTCATTCAGGGGGAACCACCCGGCAGCGGAAGCGTCATCGCCGCCTTTCACCGCACCAACCTCAGGCAGGAAAGCATAAAAAACCACGGAGATGGTCCGGTGACGGGGATCTCTGCCCGGGGCATCAAAAACCCGGAACTGCTCCATGGCGGTCAGCTTCAGACCGGTCTCCTCTTCCAGTTCCCGAAGAGAGGCCCGCTCCAGGGTCTCCTCCATGTCCACAAATCCTCCCGGGAAAGCCCACATGCCGGCAAAGGGCTCCCGGCCCCTGCGGATCAGCAGGATTTTCCACTCCTCCCCCGCTCCTGCCAGCACCAAAGCGTCAACAGTCAGCGCCGGCCGTGGGTATGCATATGTGTAAGCCAAAACAAAAAATATCAGTAATCAGATTGCTATGAATAGTATGAAGTCTCCACATAAGGCCTACCTAAACCACTCTCTTTGCCTGCCGCGGTCAGGGCAAAGGCTCCGCTGGCGTGTACAGGGTGTGGGTCCTACTCCTGCTTTTTACGCCAGTAGCGCAGCATGATGACCACCACAGCCAGAATGATCAGCAGGGATATGAGCAGTTCAGTTCTTTCAATCATGGCAGCAGCTTTTTCATGACCCTCATCTTATGGGTATAGCGCCTGGTATCCACATTAAAGATACCATATTGGTCGACATTGTCGATGCGCACTTTTCCGGAGGCATGGATGATTTTGTTTCTTTTCCAGAGGAGTCCCACATGTACAATATTTCCCTCCTCGTCGTCAAAGAAGGCCAGGTCTCCCGGGGAGGTCTCCTCAACGAAGCTCAGGGAGGTACCCATTTTGACCTGGAGAGAGGCATCACGGGGGATGGGAAGGCCGGCCATTTTGTAAATAATCTGGGTGAATCCGCTGCAATCGATCCCGAAGGGGCTTCGTCCCCCCCAGAGATAGGGGGCGTTGAAATATTTCAGGGCCTGGGTGACCATAAAAGTTCTGACGTCGGCGGGGGCGCCGCACTGCACGTGGCCTTCAAACCTGACCGGCGGGCCATCCAGGGAGAACTGCTTTTTATAAGGGCGCCACAAGGGCAGGGAACTGCCCGCCACCAGCATCAGGTTTTGATCCTGGTCGATGGGAATCAGCGAGAAGATGTCGGTGGTCACCGCCGGAGTGCTCTTCCTGATCCTTTCATACCGGCGCTGCGCAAGTGGCGTCGACATCTTCTGGTCTATCCACCCCTCATACCCGTCAAAATCAAGACGCACCTGCAACCACCCGGGCAGGAATCCCGTCACTTCATAGGTTTCTCCGTAGAGAATCTGCGTGACCATCTCACTTCTTTCTGAGGGTTCCCTGCGTACCGGGATCAGACTCAACCCGGCAATACCGTAGTTCAGGGGTTTTTGGAGATCCCTTCTGGGAAGGTCATATTCCGCCCGTGCCGGGGAGGACTCCTCACGCCCACGGAACAACACTCCGGACGGGGATGCCCCTGCCGGTATTTCACCAGACATGCTCAATTCACAAAAATTTAGTTACTTTAGGAAACCAAATATAGGGTTTCCTGCAAAGATTCCGGCATCCTTGCACGCCTAATTCAAACGGAAAAATATGAAAACTTTTCTACAAAAGGTTTCAGCCTATTCGCAAATCATTTTCAGGGCGCTGGTCTTTATCGCAGCCGCGCTTTTATTACACCAGATCCTTCCATCCGATGCCCGCTTCAAATATGAATACCAGCGGGGAGCCCCCTGGAAACACAACAACCTGGTTGCTCCTTTTGATTTTGCCGTATTGAAGTCCCCCTCGGAAATCGAGGCCGAGAAGAGGGAGGTCACCCAAGGCTTCGCCCCCTACTTCGTCAGGGACACCTCGGTGGTGGCCACCGAGAAGGAGCAACTGAGGAATGACCTTCTGCAAGCGCTGGAGGAGGATATCCCCCGCAGGGAACAGATCATCGCCGACTTCATGCGGGCCCTGGATGAAGTGTACGCTCCAGGCATCCTGACCTCTGCCCCCCGGTCTCTGGGTATCCTTGAAAACAAAACGGAAATCGCCCAGATCACCGGCAATGAGGTGGAAAAAATTCCCATTGACACCCTTCTGTCTGAAAAATCAGCCTACAACCTCTTTACCGGAAGAGTGACCGAAATCAGAAGGACCTACCCCGGGGCTGCCCTCAGACTGAGCAACATCGACCCGGGGAAATACATCCACAGCAACCTGAAATTCGACGAGAAATACACCCAGGAGGAAATCCACCAGCTCGAAGCCAGCGTTTCCCCATCGAGAGGCATGATGCAGGAGGGGGAAAGGATCATCCTGGAAGGGGAGATCGTAGATGACCAAAAATTCCAGGTCCTGGAATCCCTGAAACAAAACTACGAAATCCGCAAGGGCGAAGGGATCAACAGCCGTTTGGTCGCTTTCGGGAAGATGTTGCTGATCACCGTGTTCCTCACCCTGTTGTTCAGCTATATGTACACCTACAAGAGGTTTATCCTCCACGATGCGCGTAAACTGCTTTTCCTGCTCTCCTTTCTTATTCTCATTGTTTTTCTGGCCCTCACCATCAACTCGTTTGAGGGGTTGCACATCTACATGTTTCCGCTGGCCATACTTCCGGTGGTGATCAGAACTTTTTACGATCCGCGGACAGCCATCTTCACGCTGATCGTCACATCACTGCTCATCGGCTTTTATGCCCCCAACAACTACGAGTTTGTGCTTCTGGAGGTTTCCGCGGGGATGATTGCCGTATTCAGCCTCAACAAAATGCACCGCAGGGTTCATGTGGTGGTGGCCTCGCTCCTGGTGGGACTCACCTATGGGGTGGTGTACACGGCGGTCACCCTCATCCAGGAGGGAACCCTGGCCACCTACAATGTGAGAATGCTCCAGTGGTTCGCCTGGAGCAGCCTTCTGGTGCTGGTGGTCTACCCGCTGATCTTCATTTTTGAGAAAATCTTCGGTTTTGTCTCCGATGTGACCCTGATTGAACTCTCGAACACCAACCAGCCCCTGTTGCGCAAACTGGCGGAGGAAGCGCCCGGCACTTTCCAACACTCCATGCAGATCGCCAACCTGGCCGAAGAGGTCATCCTTAAAATCGGGGGCAATCCCTTTCTGGTCAGGGCCGGCGCCCTATACCACGATATCGGCAAGGCAGCGCAACCCACTTTCTTCATCGAAAACCAGGAGATCGGCATGAACCCCCACGACCAGATGAGTTATCTTAAAAGCGCTGAGATCATCATCGACCATGTGAGGAACGGCATTAAAACCGCCAGAAAATACAAACTCCCCGAAAGCATCGTTGAATTCATCGCCACCCATCACGGCACCTCCAAGGCCAAGTACTTTTTTCTGAAGCAGCAACAGGAAAACCCCGGCGAATCTTTTAACGAGAAAAATTTCGCCTATCCGGGCCCCCTCCCCCGCTCCCGCGAAGCCACCGTGGTCATGCTCATCGACGGCATTGAAGCCGCCTCACGCAGTATGAAGGAAAAAACCTATGACAACCTCAGGAACCTGATCTCCGACATGATCGACCAGAAGATGCATGACCGCCAGCTCGACAACTCCGACCTGACCTTCGCCGACATCGACAAAATCAAGGATATCCTCCTGCGGAAACTGGTTAACATCTACCATGTAAGAATCGAATATCCTCAGGAGAAAAAGGGGTAGAGAGGACCAACGACCACCTGGGCCCTTACCTTCTGTCACCGTGGCCCCGATGATAAAACAATTAATGTAAAATTCCGTTATTTTTGCATGGTTATTGAAAGAATACCTCTTTGGAGTCGAAACCTCTTAAATATTTTTACAATATGAAGTTATTCAAATACTGGCTTTTCGCCATCATGCTGGCAGGAGCAGTGCTTTCGGGATGCGGCAAGGATGATCCGGAACCTGAACCTGAGCCCGAGGGTCCCGATCCCAACGAAGCTCCTGTGCTGACCCAGAAAATCAACGGGTTCATTAAGGCGGCCATGACGGACATCTATCTCTGGTACAGCACCCTTCCCACGATCGACATCAGGTATGAGACCGATTCCAAGGCCTATTTCAAGAAACTGCTGAATGCCGAAGACAAATGGTCCTACATCACCGACGACATCACCGCCTTTGAGAACAGTCTGGAAGGGAAAGAAAAAGCCTATGGTTACTCTCTGACCTTTGGCAGGTTTGTCGATGGTACCGGTGCTCCCACGGGCAACTATTTCGGCATCGTGGAGTATGTCTATCCCAACACGCCGGCGGCGAGAGCTGGGTTCCAGCGCGGTGACCTGCTGATCAAAATCAATGACGGCAACATCACCGCCACCAACTACATGGATCTGTTGTCAGGCAATCAGATCAGCGTCACCAAGGGGATCCTCACCACCACGGGCATCGCCACCGGCACCAGCATCAGCATGGTGGCCGAGGAACTCGAACTCGATCCGGTCCTGATCAAAAAGGTGATCGAAAAGGAAGGCCATAAGATAGGATACCTCTTATACACCCAGTACATCGCCAACTACAACACCACCAGTCTGGCCGAAGCCATGCAATTTTTCCGGGATCAGCAGATCACCGATCTGGTGCTTGACCTGCGTTACAATCCCGGGGGTCAGACTACAGCCGCCCAGTACCTGTGCAGTTCCATCGCCCCGGCCTCCATTGTGGAGGTGAACAGTCCGCTGGTAACTTACCAGTGGAACGACAAATACCAGGCGGTCATCAACACCAATCCCGCGTATGCCGGCTGGAAAGGAATCAACTTCCAGTCGACCGTGCCGGTGAAGCTTAACCTGAACAAGGTGCACATCCTGACGGGAAGTGGCAGCGCCAGTGCTTCGGAACTCACCATCTGCGGATTGCAGCCTTACATGAATGTGGTGATGGTGGGCGACACCACCTATGGAAAATATACGGGGTCCATCACCCTCAAACCGGAAGACTATTATGAAAATCCCACGGCCTATGCCGATTACAAAAACTGGGGGATCCAGCCCATTGTTTTCAGGTTTGCCAACGCCCAGGGATTGACCAATTTCAAGAATGGATTTGCCCCCAATTACCGGGTGGCCGATGAACTCCTTCCCGCCTTTCCCTTGGGTGACCTTTCTGAACCCCTGTTGAAAAAGGCCGTTGAAGACATCACCGGTGTGCCCATCGCCGCCCTGAAGCGCGCCGGACTGCCCTTCAGGTATGAGGTGGTCGACAGAGCCTCCTCCCGCTTCGATCCCCTGAAGCGGAACCTTTACCTTGACAAGGAGATGAAACTTCCCGGAATCCTCACGGAATAAGCGGGTTTTACCGACAAACCGCTCTGGCGGTTTTCATATCCGGCTGAAAAATGGTACTTTTGCCGGATATTTTTTGCCGGGTCGGGAAACCGGCCGGCAGCCTGAAGCGGACATATGAAAAAAAAATATATCTACATCGGTGCAGCCGTGGCTGCCCTTCTTGTGTTGGTGATTCTGCTGACCGGCACCCGGGAGAAAGAACCTCCTGTCACAGCAGAGGCCAGGCAGGGCACCTTTGAAGTGCTGGTATATACCAGTGG
This sequence comes from Bacteroidales bacterium, assembly GCA_012729335.1. Lineage (GTDB taxonomy): Bacteria > Bacteroidota > Bacteroidia > Bacteroidales > Prolixibacteraceae > UBA1413. Next base: position 94,771 of record JAAYDJ010000017.1, read on the forward strand.
AACCCTCGAAGCCGAGAATTCGGAGAAAATCGTGATTCCGGAGGAACTGGGAGGCCGCAATGTGCGCATCTACGAAATCAAAATCACCGACATTGTGGAGGAGGGCACCGTGGTGCAGGAGGGGGATTATGTGGCTTCGCTTGACCACAAGGCCGTGGAGGAGGTGCTGGTGCAGGCCCGGGAAGAGATGGAGCAAGCCCTGAGCGATTTCGAGGACGCCAAAATGGACTCCAACCTCAACCTGAGCAACAACCGCGACCAGATCATCAACGCCCGCGAACAGGTCGAACAGATGAAAATCATCCTGGACGAATCGGTGTATGAATCGCCGTCGGTCATCAGAAAAGCGGAGATGGACCTGGAAAAGGCGCACCGCACCCTGGAGCAGGAACTCTCGGCCTATACACTGAGGGTTCAGCAGGCAGCCGCACGTGTGAACCGCAGGGTGGTCATCCTCAACCAGCATGAAAACAGGGTAAAGGAACTGGAAGAGGCCTACCGGGTACTGAATATCCACGCACCCAAACCGGGCATGGTGATCTATGCCAAGGACCGCTTCGGGGACAAGATCAAATCGGGGTCCACGGTCAGCCGCTGGATGCCTGTGATCGCCACCCTCCCCGACCTCTCCAGGATGATCTCGGTGACCTGGGTCAATGAAATCGACATCTCAAAGGTGAAAGCGGGTCAGAAAGTCACCCTGGGAACCGATGCCTTTCCGGAGAAACAACTGGAAGGGGAAGTGATCACCGTGGCCAACATCGGGCAGCCGATGCCGCGGAGTGACGCCAAGGTATTTGAGGTAAGGATCCGGGTGTTCGGAAGCGACCCTGACCTGCGCCCGGCCATGACCACCAGTAACGTCATCCAGACCGGCGTTTACACCGAGGAGGTGTACATCCCCACCGATGCCATTTTCGGCAACGATTCGCTGCGCTATGTTTACATGTATGGGAAGTCCCCCTTCAGGCAGGTAGTGGAAGCCGGCGACGAGAACGAGAACTTCACCATCATCAAAAAGGGATTGAAGGCCGGAGACCGGGTGCTGATGGCCCCTCCTGAGAATGAGAAGGATCTGCCCCTGCGGGGCATGGAGATCTACGAGGAGATCAGGGCCCGTGAAGCCGCTCAAAGAAGCGGTACGGGGGGAGCTTCCTCTCCGGCAGAAGGGGAAGCAGCCGCGGAAGCCGGGGAAACCCCGCTCCCGGAAGTGCAGGGCCAGCCCGGAACGACCCCGGGCACGGCTTCCTCTCCAGGGCCATCGGGAAATCCCCGGCAATCAGGATCCCAGGACCAAAACCGGAGGTAGCCGATGAAGAGACTCATCCAACGTTACCTGCACGACATCCACATTGGGATTGAAGCGATTCAAACCAATAAAATCAAATCCCTGCTCACCGCCCTGGGGATCATTTTCGGGGTGGCTGCCGTGATCAGTATGCTGGCCATCGGCAACGGGGCCGAACATGAGATCCTGGAGCAGATAAAGATGGTTGGGGTGAACAACATCATCATCTCACCATCGACCACCACCGTGGAAGGGGATGGCGACACCAGCCAGCCTGCCGGTGAAGAAACCGCCGCCGGGAAAAAGAAGTTCTCACGGGGGCTCACCCTGCTCGACGCCGAGGCCATTGCCGAAGTAGTGCCCACCGTGGCCAGGGTCTGCCCTGTCATCTCCATCAATTACTCGGCGATCCTCAACGGCCGGAGCAAGCCCGTTACCCTCGAGGGCACCAACAACCATTATTTTGACCTCTTCAACATTTCGCTTCAGGCCGGGCAGGTCTTCAATGAAAGACAGCAGGAAAAGGGATACCCGGTGTGCATCATCGGCGACAACATCAAAACCCTCTTTTTCGGGCAGGACGACCCCGTAGGGAAATACATCAAGGCAGGCGAGGTATGGCTGCAGGTCATCGGCGTTGTGGAGAGACGCGATTTTACCGCCTCGGCAAGCGATGAGATGGGCATCAGCAGTACCGACAACAAAATCTTCATTCCCGTAAAGACCATGTTGCTGCGTTTCAGAAACCGCTCCCTGGTCAGGGCCGATGAGATCGAAAGGCAGAGCAGCCAGAGCTCCGCCACTGGCAACGAAAACCGGCAGCAACTCGACAAAATCATCGTCCAGGTGAAGGAAACCGAACAGCTGACGGTCACCTCCCAGATCTTGAGCCGGCTGATGCTCCGCCGCCACAATAACCTCTACGACTTCGAGGTCACCATTCCCGAGCTGTTGCTCAAGCAGCAACAACGGACCAAGAATATCTTCAACATTGTGCTGGGGGTGATTGCCGGGATTTCGCTGATCGTCGGAGGGATCGGCATCATGAACATCATGCTTTCGAGCGTGATGGAGCGTATCCGCGAGATCGGGCTGCGCCAGGCCATCGGCGCTTCCCGCAAGGATATTATCGTCCAGTTTCTGGCTGAATCTACCCTGATCAGTGTGGTGGGGGGCATCGCGGGAATCATCCTGGGAGTCGCTCTCTCCATGATCATCACCGTCGTATTTGACATCAAAACCATCGTTTCCCTGTTTTCCATCGTCATTGCCTTCGGGGTGTCGGCGCTGGTGGGCATCACATTCGGATACCTGCCCGCAAAGAGAGCTTCCGACCAGGATCCCGTGGAATCACTGCGGCAATAACCGTTTGAACTACCCGACATGAAAGCATCCAGAATATTGTTCATGATCCCTCTGCTGGCCGTCCTATCTGGTTTTGCCCAGCAGGAGACCAGGGCCCTGACCCTGCAGGAAGTGATCGACATCGCTTCCCGCCAGTCGCTCGACGCCTTCAGAAACAAAAACATGTTCCTCTATAATTACTGGGAATTCAGGAATTTCAAGGCCGACAGGCTGCCCTCGCTCAGCTTCGAAGCCACTCCCTTCGACTTCAACCGGTCGATGCAGAAGGTTTACAATTATGACCTGAACCGCGATGAGTACAAGCCCAGGGAGTTTTTCAACTCGGACATGGCGCTGGCCCTTTCCCAGAATGTGGGATTCACGGGGGGGCGTATATTTGCCCAGTCGGAGCTGAACTTCACCCGCAACTGGGGTGGTGATGACATCACCTCCTTCAGTTCCACGCCGGTGAGCATCGGGTACAGCCAGTCATTGAACGGCTACAACGCGCAGAAATGGCTGGCCCGCATCGAGCCCGTCAAGTTTGAAAAGGCCAAAAAGGAGTTTATCCAGGCCCGGGAGGAGCTGGCCCTGAAAGCCACGCGCCGCTTTTTCGACCTGGTCGACGCCCAGATAGAAGTGACCATTGCCACCACCAATCTGGCCAATGCCGATACCCTTTACCGCATTGGGCAGGGGCGGTTCCAGGCGGGAACGGTCACCCAGGATGAGTTGCTCAACCTGGAACTGGGCTTTATGAATGCCAAGCTGGCCCTGAACCGCTCCAACCTCGGCCTGGAACGGGCCCGCGCCGACCTCAACTCCTTTCTGGGATTCGAGAAAAACGCCCGCATCGAATGCATCGTACCGGCCTCCCTGCCCGAACTCCGCATCGACGCCCCGGAAGCCCTGGGCATGGCCATCGCCAACAACCCCGACATCATCAACCATACCCAGCGGCTCCTCGAGGAAGACCGCAGAGTCAAGCAGGCCGAAGCCCAAAGCGGCTTCAACGCCGACCTTTACGCCCTCTATGGCCTGAACCAGAACGCCGAGAAATTCAGCGAAGTATACCTCGACCCCCTCGAAAGGCAACGCCTCAGGGTCGGCGTGAACATCCCCATCCTCGACTGGGGAAGACGCAAGGGACAACTCTCCATGGCCAGATCCAACCGCGAGGTGGTCCGTATCAGCATCAACCAGGAACGGATCGATTTCGAGCAGAACATCATCATGAACGTCATGGAGTTCAACCTTCAGGGAGAACAGGTCAAGAATACCGCCAAAGCCGACACCATCGCCAAAATGGGATTCGAGGTGACCAAACAGCGGTTTCTCATCGGCAAACTCGACGTGACCAAACTCAACCTGGCCCGCAACGACCAGGAACAGGCCCGCCGCGCATATATCAATGCCCTGCGCTCCTACTGGTCCTATTTCTACACCCTGCGGCAACTCACCCTCTTCGACTTTGAAAAAAGAATCACCCTGGCCGAAGATTTTGACAAACTGATCAACGACTAAGGCATGAAGCATATTCTACATAAATACAGGTGGGTCTTCGGGGTGGCCCTTCTGCTCCTGGTGGCGGGAACCGGCTGGTTCATCCACCGCTCCCGGATCATGCAGTCGGTTTACGTGGTCAAAAAGGGGAATTTTGAAAAAATCATCGAAACCAAAGGGGAGATTCACGGGAAGAAGGCCATCAACATCGTCCTTGACGATATCTTCAAGGATTCCGACCTCCAGGTATGGGAATTCAGAATCAAGGATATGGTCCCTGAGGGGACCATCGTAAAAAAGGGGGATTGGGTGGCCACCCTCGACCAGGTGAACCTCAACCAGCGGATACAGATCAACAGGGAACAGATGGATGTGAGGCAGGCCCAGCTCAATGATGCCCGAATCGACTCGGCACTTACCCTTTCACAGATCAGACAGCGGATCGCCCAGCTCGAATTCGACCTCCGTTACCGGGATCTCGACCTGCAGCAATCCAAATACGAATCCCCCGCCTACCAGCGGAAGATGCAAACCGCGTACAACCAGACCCTGCGGCAGATTGAAAGGCAGAAACGGGATTATGAACTCAGGAAGATGGATTTGGAAGCACGCACACGCAGGAACGAAGACCGGTATAATTATCACCGCGACACCGATGTCAAGTTGCAGAAGGCGCTGGAGGCCACCAACATCACCGCCCCCGAGGCGGGAATGGTCATCTATGCCCGGGTTCGCGGAAACCGCAAGATCCGCATCGGCGACGAAGTGGGTCCCTGGAGGCCGGTGATCGCCACCCTTCCTGACCTCTCTGTACTGATTTCGGAAACCTTTGTCGCGGAAATAGACATTGCCAAGGTAAAACCTGGCGACAGCGCCCGCATCACCGTTGACGCCCTGCCGGGTCTTACCTTCCCCGGAACAGTCAGTACCATCGCCAACATCGGGCAGGAACTCCAGGGCGCCGATTCAAAGGTTTTTGCCGTGACCATCGACCTCTCCCACAGTGATAAGAAACTGCTCCCCGGCATGACCAGCAACAACCAGATCATCGTCGAACAGGTCCCCGACCAGCTCCTCATCCCCAGGAAATGCCTCTTCCTCGAAGAGGGCCAAACGATCGTTTATCTGAAAAGCGAAGGGAAGATCTGGAAGAAAAGGGTCACCACAGGCCCCGAGAACGACGAAATGGTGGTGATCACCCATGGGCTGAGCGATAAGGACCGGATTCTGAATCACCCGCCAGGGGAGGGCGAAAAGGTGGAAGGATTCTACGGAGGTTAACTTCCCGGAGTGTCATTCCCTGCTTCGATGGAGTCAAACCTGACGCCCATCCCAGGGTCCCCCTGCAGCTGGAAGGATTATTCTGTTAAAGGAGAAAACGACCTCCATTTACTGATCATGGCAGCATTGCGCAGAGCCTCGCGATTTCCGACTGCAACTCATCCAGTCCAAAGCTGCGGCTTTTTCGGATATATTCCCTCCCTTCAAAAAAAACAAGAAGGGTGGGCACCGTAAACACCCGGTAACGTGCGGCCAGAGCAGGATGGGCATTGATCTCCACAAACACCCGTTCCATCTGCGGGAAGTGCGCGGCCGCCATCTCTCCCACCCTGGGCTTCAGCACCTTGCATACCTGACACTCCTCCGTGCTGAAATAGGCCAGCAGGGCAGGCTTCTGCTCAAGGAGGGCGTCGAATGCCTCGTGGGAGGTGATGGTTCTGAACATCTTAGTACTGGTTTGTTGCCAGCAGCACCAGGGTGCATGCTTCTTCGGTCATTATTCCCGCATGGTTCAGCAAACGGGCAAATTCAGGATTTTCGGTGCCCGGGTTGAAGATGACCCGCCGGGGCTTCAACGTCGCAACATAGTCGTAATAACCGGGCTGGTGCCGGGATCCGACATAGAAGGTCACCGTGTCAAAATCATGGTCTCCGGGCCGTTCTGTGACAATCGGGGTATCGCCGGCCTTACCCGGCCTCAGGCCGAGGGCGGTAACAGGATGCCCATGGTGGCTGAGCGCCAGCACGGCCTTGTGGGCATACCGCTCGGGATTGGGGGAAGCCCCGATGACCAGGGTCTTTTTCTTCATCCTTTACCTATTTTCAAGAAGGACCACGGCATAGGCGGTCACCCCTTCGCGGCGCCCCTCATACCCCAGTTTTTCCGTGGTGGTGGCCTTCACCGACACCCGGTCGGCAGAAATGCCCAGGATGCCCGCCATCACCTCCTCCATCCGGGCAATGTAAGGTCTTATCCTGGGTTGCTGAAGACATAGGGTCATGTCCGCATTGACCACCGACCACCCCTGTCCGGCAATCAGCCGGCCACAGCGACCTAGAAGTTCCTTCGAGTCAATATCCTTGAATTCACCTGAGGTATCGGGAAAATTGGAACCGATGTCGCCCAGCTTGGCTGCCCCCAAAAGGGCATCGCACAGGGCGTGCAACAACACATCGCCATCGGAGTGGGCAACCGTTCCCAGATCGGAAGGGATCAGGATCCCTCCCAGCCAGAGGGTCTCCCCCGGAGCCAGCCGGTGCACATCCACTCCAAAACCAATCCGCTGTCCCATCCTATTTCTGTCCGCTGAAGGCATCCACATCAAATGAGAGCGTAAACCTGAGCGTATTCTCAAGCGGATGGTTTCTCACAATAGGTAAGAGATAGGCAAAATCAAGGGAAAAAACGTTCAGTTTCAATCCGGCGCCGGCCGTCATGAACTTACGGTTACCCTTGTTCTCATGCTCATAAAAATAGCCGGCACGCAACGCAAACTGCTTGTTGTACCAGTACTCGACACCGGCAGAAAGGGTCACCTCCTGCAGCTCTTCCTTAAAGCCGCCGGGAGCGTCAGTGAATGAGGAGAACATTCCCCCCACCACCGATTTGTCGGAGTTAATGCCCCCGGGGAAAAGGATGGCGTCAGGATCGTAGTAGGTCGCTGAATCGTGGGGTGGCGTGGGTACGAGCAACTTGTTGATATCGGCCGCAAAGGTAAACGTGTTGTAATCGTCAAGTTCAGTGGTATAGGCGATCCCCAGCTTCATGTTGGTGGGAATGAAATCCTTGATTTCCCCGTCGGTATAGGAGATCTTGGCCCCGATATTCTGGATGTTGATCCCTGCCGAGAAGATGTTTTCTGACCGGTTCATCTGGAATTCATTCCGGTAATAAAAAGAAACGTCGGCGGCATAGGAGTTTCCGGCATGAGATTCCACACCGTTGATAAGTTGTCCGCCGGTCAGGTCAGAACGGATGTAGCGGATGGCCACGGCGCCTGCCCATCGGTCGGAGAGCAGCCTGGTGTACCCCAGGTCAAAGGCAAACTCATTGGGACTCTGCTGACCGATATAGGTGGCGTATTCATCGGTAAAGACGATGTCGCCCAGAGCGAAATAACGGAGGGAGGCGCTGACGGTCTGGTACTCGTCAAGCTTCTTATAGCCCACCAGGTAGGCCAGGTTGATGTCGTTGACCAGTGACCTGAGCCAGGGGGAGTAAGAAAGGGCGACCCCCATATCGCTTTCAATAAAGGCATACTTGGCGGGGTTCCAGTGCTGTGCGTTCACGTCAGGGGAGGTGGCCACCCCTGCATCACCCAGTCCGGCAGCCCGGGAATCAGGGGCGATGGTCAGAAAAGGAACCCCCGTGGTGATCACATTGGCCCCGGTATAGGTATACTGCTGGGCATTCAGGCTTCCGGCACTTACGGCAACCCACACTGCCAACAGTGCGGCGAATCTCAATAATCTGGTCATATTCCGAAATTTCAAAGGGTGCAAAGATAAACTTTATTTATTTCCGTTTTAAATACTGACTAAACGGACCGGCCGGAGAAAAATTATCTTCCGGCGCCAAATTACCGGGAAAGAAACATCTTTCCGGCCCTGGAAGCGAGCTGCCCCGCGGAGGAACGGATCGTAATCCGGTAGAGATAAATGCCGCTGCGCAGGGAGAGACCCCTTTCCCGGGGATTCCACCGCAGGGGATTGCTGCTGGTACCCACCGAGGATACCGAGGTCTGGTAACTGTCGACCCGCGTACCGGTCACGTCAAACACCTCAACAAGTGTCTTGAAAACCCCGTCGGGTTGGTTATGGGTAAAGATGAAATTGGTATGATCGTAAACCGGATTGGGGAAATTACTGAGGGTGCCGATATAGAAGTCACCGGAAACGACAAATTTGATTTCTGCGGCAGTGGCGTTGTTGGCCACATCCCACACCCTGAGCTGAAGGGTATGTTCGCCTACGGAAAGGTTCCGGAAGGGATAACGGATGATCCCCTTTGTGAAGTCATCCTTTGCCGCCTGGTAATAATCGTTAAGGATGATCACGTTGGAGAAATCGCCGTCGAGGATGGCCGTGATATCATGGCCGACGCCGGTGCCCACGGTATTAATGCCGTTCTCATCGGAAATCTCGGCAATCATCAGGGGGTTCTGGCTGGTTTCCCCGCCGTCGGCAAACCCGGGATCATCCATATAAAGCCTGACTTCCGGCCCTTTCCTGTCGTCGACCTGGGTGGCCTGTGACCCTCCGATGACAAAATCCTCAAATGCCCCGTGGGCGTCACTTTCTCCGTTCTGGGCATAATAAAGGATCTTTCCTGCCCCCAGGTTGTAGGAGATATCCTTGGGCACCACAAAACCGAAGGAAAACTCTCCGGCGGTCACCGTGGCCTCCCCCTTGTAAATGATGCTGTTCTGAACCTTATAGCTGAAAGGGGAGGCTCCCCCATTGCCCAGGGTCTGCTGGCTCACCGCCTTGTCATAGACTACGGCGGTCACCACCCCGTTGAAGCCGGTGAGTTTCCTGCCCTGGTGGTCACTGACCTCCCCCCTGACGGTCACCCGGCTCAGGGCCTTCAGCGTATCGGTCACCGCTCCCGCGGTTTTCCCATTGAGGGCTGTGGTCACTACCTTGTACTTAGGGTAACTTAACCGCAGGGCCGGATCAGCCAACAGGGAAAAGTTACGCTTGTTCAGGGTGTTCAGGGTGTTGATTTTGGCAAGACGCATGATATCCCCCATCCTGAAATTCTCCCCCTGCTGATCCTTCTGAAACACATACTGATAAAAACTCCGGCTCAGCAGAAAATTGGAGTAGGCGTACACCACCCGTGTGGTGGAGAATAAGCCGATGCCGCCCCCGTTGGGATTCAGAAGAATATACTCCCCCGCCGAGGTTTCGGTATCGTCAAACCGGCTGAACTCACAGGTGGCTGTCACAAAAATCGGCAGATTATTGGCATTGGACCAGGAATTGATCGCCGACACGTCAATGACCCTTTCATCGGCCAGAAACCGGGCGTTGGCGTGCCCCACATAGTTGAGGATCAGCACACCGTTTTTGACCTGCCGGTTGATGGCCTCCACCACGCCAGGATACCGCTCTCCACCGGTGGTGGCCTGTTGGGGCCAGGCATCAAAATAAACCTTCTCGGTCTGAAACTCGCGGTGAAAGGCGTTGACCTGGTTGGCCAGCGCTTCCGAGTCTGACATGTGCAGGTTCCCGTCCTCATCATCCCCGATAAAGCAGAGGTTGGTACGCCAGATACCCAGCGATTCCGGGGAGTTGTATCCGAGGATCTTCCCGGTCACAATACCCGCCTCGTATACCGACGAAACCGGAAGCCGCCCGATGCCGATGTCGACCAAACCATTATACACACTCTCCCCCTCGTCAAGGATCACAAAATAATCATCCGACACAAAAGAGGCGGTAGGCACCAGGGAGTTGTCGGACTGAAATGTGGGTATAAAGGCTTTATTGGCCCCGGTGATGTTCCGGTTGTCATAGCATCCGTCGCCGAAAAGAAGGACGTATTTTATCTTTTTGCTCCGGTCGTAGAACATTCTGATGAAGTTCCGGATAGCCGATGCGTCGGGGTTTCCCGACCCGAATTCATGATACACCTGGGAAGTGGTGACCACTTCCACCTGCATGCCGTCGGTGGTGCGGTGGAAATCGGCCACTTTGGTGGCATCACTGAGAAAATCGGGGTGGGTGATGATCACAAAATCGGGCACCGCCAGGCCATGGAGGTTCTGGTTGGGGATTTCCCCGGCCAGTACGGGCTCGGGAAAATTCCCGTCGGGCTTGAAAGCCAGGTATTCGCGAAGGCTTCCTGCCGGGCGGGTAAAGGAGAGCTGGGAACCCTGCAGTGTCGCGGGAATTTCAAACGGCTGCAGGGGATCGGTGATGTCAAAAATCCGGGCAGAGGCCGGGGCATTCTCGACGACAAACCGGGCCACCCGACCGGCGCCCATGCTTTGGGTATCTCTGAACAGGAGCTCATCGCCCGTCATCCTGAGCTGCCTGCGCCAGTTGACGGTGATGTGATCGAGGTAGCCCTCCGAAAGGGCGTTGGTGGCGCTATAGGTCAGGGAAACCACCAGCGAGGCAGAGCCCGGAACCAGGGTATAGACCTTTTGCCGCTCGTCGGCATACAGGGAAGTTTCATTTTCCAGGCTGACGGCGTTGAAAGCCAGCGATTCCTGCCTGACCTGATTCAGGGTCACCTCAAAAGAGGAGACCAGCGGACTGCGCCCGACGCCCCTGACCAGCACCCTGGCCTGTTCGCCCGCAACGGGTTGATCCAGGGTCAGGGTAAAACTCCGGGTAGCCCCCGGTCCAAACTTCTCCCCAAACCACTGCTGACCCGACCTGATCAGATTGACCTTTTCGCTTTCATAGCGCACCACATCATCAAAGGCGGTCACCGTATGGGTCACCTCTCCCGCCCCGGGAGCACCCGGTTCCACCTGAAAGGAAGTGCTCTCCTGCGTCAGAAAATAAAAACAGTCGTCGGAATAGGGATTCACGGTATGACGGAACAATCCCGCCCCAAGATCGTAACTCCACTTAACCGTTCCTGTGCTGAAGAAAAAAAGGCAGTCCCTGCCCGAAGAGTCCTTGCCACGCCAGATACGGTTCCGCGTCAGGTCGTCGGGTGGGGTCTCACCCAGATATTCGGTGATTTTAAATCCCCCGTTACCATAAACACTCACCTGCTCGGGAGAAGAAAACCCCCAGCTCCTGAGCTTTTCAAAAGTGATCTTGTGGATGCCCCTTTGGGTGGTTTTTATCTTCACCCATTTCCCGCTGTTCAACACGGAACTCTCCTTCCAGGCCAACCCCTGCGGCGCAGTCCGGGCCTGCGGGGCCTTCCCCGGAAAGGGGATAAAAAGCAAAATGAGAAGTATAATCCTGTACATGCGCGTGTTCTGATGAATAACAAACGGTAAGATCCCCGGAATATTGCAGCCTGCTGAAAGCCCCCGGAGCGTGCCCACCATCCCTGCAAATTTAAAAGGAATTGGAATGGAACGCATTAAAATATGAATATCCTGAACAATAATGATCGGCCGAATTAGTTATATTTGTGACGTTTAAATTTCCATATTTAAATCAATGCTGAACATGAATCGCAAATTACTGGTATTCATACTCATCGTTCTGACCGTGGTGGGGTGCACCACCAGGAAACAAAACAGTTCCAGGACGACCGGGTGGAAATACAACGATCCGGAGACGGGAAATATTCCCTATTTATCAGGGTATGAACAGGAAGCCGGGCCTGGTCTGATTTTTATAGAAGGGGGTACTTTCACAATGGGCCGGGTAGAAGAAGATGTGATGTCGAAGTGGGACAATGTTCCCCGCAGGGTGACCGTGGCCTCTTTCTATATGGATGAGACAGAAGTCTCCAACCAGGATTACCGCGAGTTTGTCTACTGGGTAGAGCGGGTATATCCGGGTGACCGGGACAAGAAGGAGTCGGTTCTTCCCGACACCCTGACCTGGCGGGAGGAGCTGGCCTACAATGAGCCTTATATCCAGAACTATTTCCGGCATCCTGCCTATTCCGATTATCCTGTGGTAGGGGTTTCCTGGGTTCAGGCCAATGCTTACTGCCAGTGGCGCACCGACCGGGTGAACGAGCAGATTCTGGTCGACAAGGGTATTCTGACACACGATCCTGCACAGAACGGGCAGAACATTTTCACCACCGACACCTATCTGGCGGGGATGTATGAAGGGACTTCAGGCCGCAGGCCGCAGGAGAACACCGACGGCACGGCCCGCAGGGTCAGGTGGGAAGATGGGATTCTGCTGCCCACCTACCGGTTGCCTACCGAAGCCGAATGGGAATATGCCGCCCTGGGCCTGATCGGAAATGCCGACAACGAACTCCTTTCCGACCGCAAGATGTACCCCTGGAACGGCACCTATATGCGTGAAGCCGACAAGAAAAACAAAGGCAGGATGCAAGCCAACTTCACCCGCGGCCGCGGTGACCTGATGGGGATGGCCGGCGCCCTCAACGACCGCGCCGATATTGCTTCCACCATCAAGTCCTATCAGCCCAACGACTATGGCCTTTACTGCATGGCCGGAAATGTCAACGAATGGGTCTATGATGTCTACCGCCCCCTCTCCAACCGGGATGTCGCCGAATTCCAGCCCTTCCGTGGGAACATTTTCACCGTTCCCAAAAAAGATGCTGACGGCAACATCATGCGCGATGAATACGGCGTCATGCGCCTCGACACCCTGGCCGACTACCGCAATTTCAAGGACGGAGATCCCAATTCCCAGATTATCGACGGGGACCAGTGGACCGCCGCACAGAATAACACCACCCAAAACATGTACATCCAGGATGACCGCCCGGGAGCCTTCTCCTCGCTGGTGGGCGACGATGTACGCGTATACAAGGGAGGATCCTGGATAGACCGCCCCTACTGGCTGACCCCGGGTACGCGCCGCTATCTCCAGGAAACAAAATCACAGCGGGACCTGGGCTTCCGTTGCGCCATGACCCGCGTGGGCAGCCCCGGAGGATTCTGATTCTACCTGGAACCCACTACCTGCAAAAAGGCGGGCAGCCGGTGATTTCACCTTCTGCCCGCCTTTTGCATTTCCGTTGGTGCCCATCCCTGCAGATGGACGCAGATGAAAGAAAGGGTCAGAACCTGATCTTTTTCCACTCCTCCTTCATCCGTTCCAGATCGGCCAGCCAGTCTTCGATGTCGTTCTCGTGCTCCACCTCCTCATTGAGGATCTGCACCGCCATCTGATGGGTGGTATGGTCCTTGCCCGAGGTGAAATCGGCAATCTCCTTGTAGCGCTCAATGGCACACCGCTCCCCTTTGAGATTTTGTTCGAGGATCACCTCAATATAGGGATCAGCGGGCTCATCATATGCACACCGTGCCCAATTGGTCCACTCCTTCGGATTGATGACAGGGGTGCCTCCGAGCTGGATAATCCTGTCCACCACCATGACCGCATGGTTGAGCTCCTGGTCGGCATGCAGCAGCAACTCAGGTTCCACCTCGCTCCGCATAGGCCCTTCCATCAGCCGGGCACCAATCCAATACTGGTAATAGGCCAGCCATTCCTCCGACAACGCGGCGTTGAGCATTTCCAATAACTTGTCCACATCGACCGATGCGACTTTAATCGCTTGTTTTCCCATGATCGTTTTTTTTAGTGGGTTAAAGATAAATAATTATCGGATTTCGGCTAAGAGGTGGTGGGAGGTGATTTCACAAGGAAGGCCAATCCTGTTCAAAGGAGATCCCGCCACTGAGCCAGAAGCCGGGCTGGCGGAGGCCTCCGAAGTCCATCCATTCCTCATCGAAGAGGTTGGAGGCCGATACGAAAAGGTTCAGCAGGCGTCCTTTGCGGGTGATTTTGGCATCGGTGAGGGAGATGGGACGGTAGGAAACCACTTCACCTGCGGGGCCTGGCCAGGCGCCGTTTCTGTCGCGCCAGGTCCAGCGCAGGGAAAGCACCGTTTTGGGGCCGAGGCCTATATCGGCCGAGGCCATAATCTGATGGCGGAGATAGTCGGCGGTATAGCGTGAAAGGAGTTCTCCGGCCGTCGACCGGCCACGGAGGGCCGTCCAGGCCAGGGAGCCGCTCTCCAGCCATATAAATCGGCGGGTCCAGGGGCGCAACTCCCCCGGACGATATCGCAAAGATCCCTCCACCCCTCTGAAATCAACCTGAGAATGGTTCATACTCCTCCATATCAGGGAATCGGGATGGGGATCCTTCACCCAGTCGATCATTTCCCGGCCTTTCCGGCTGAATACGGCAAGAGTACCCCTGACTCCGGGGCTGTGCAACCGGAGCCCCCCCTCCGCCGAAACAGCTTTTTCAGGCTTCAACCGCGGATTGGCCTGCTGAATGGGGCTCGTGTAGTACAGATCGGTGAAGGTGGGCATGCGCAGGGTCTTGTTGAGGGATCCGTAAAGGGAAAATGCAGGGTGGATCCTGAAAGCTGCGTCGGCTCCGGGGTAAAACCCGATTTTCCTGCTGCCCGAAACCAGATGGGCCATGGCCCCCGCGGCAAGAATCAGCCGGCGTCGCTCCATGCGGTGCTCACCGTATAATGCCGTGTTCAAACGCCCCGCCGACCGTGTGAAGTAAAGGGCTTCCCCGCCACGCACCGCCACAGGAGAGGCCAAAGGTTCCCCCAATACAGTGCTCAGAATATGTTCCCCCCTTATATCTACCCCTAAGGAACTCTTCCCGGCGATCCCCCCCAGAATATAATTCAGGTTCACCCCTGAAGTGGTAGAACGATGAACATTGAAAGGAATTGCCGGATTGTCCCTGATCAGTTCAAACCGGTCATGGTGACGCCTCACATAAGCCGAAGCGGAAAATCCTTCCGGCGATCGGCTTACGAATCCCGCACTGAGGAAGCGTGTTTTTGTAGCCTCAAACTGGTCGGGATAACGGAGGGAATAAAAACTGTTGGCCCCGAAGCGGCGGTCTCCCACACCTGCCTGGAAAGAGAGGGTCCCCGCGCGAAAGAGGCTTTCTGCACGATAGAAAAGGGTGGTGCCCCTGAAATCCGTGTTAGGGAGGTATCCTGCAGAAGTGGTGTACCCCGGGGAGAGGAAATGGCTTGTTTTACGTGTGCCCAGGGCAAGGTGGCCGCTGACCCTGAAAAGGCCGTAGGCCCCGGCCGATGCCGACAGGCGGAGGTGGTTTTTGGAGGGAGGCCCGGTGATCAGGTTGATCACCCCGTTGAAGGCATTGGGACCGAAGGCGCGCGCTGCCGGCCCGGTAAGGAACTCCACCCGCGAGATGCTTTCAGGATCTACCGGAAGATTCAGGTGATGATGGCCGGTCTGGGGATCACTGACGTTGATGCCATTGAGCAGAACGAGGGTCTGGTCAAAGGAGCCTCCGCGGACGGAGATGTCGGCCTGCGCCCCCAGGGGTCCCCGCTGCCTGATGTCGGCCGACGGGAGAACCCGCAACAGTTCGGAAATACTCTGGGCCGGAACCCGCTCTACTTCCACACGGGAGAGCGTCGTCACCATCCGGGCGACCTGCTGCGCCCCCACCGGCGTCCTCCCCGCCGTCACCACCACCTCCTCCAGGTCTACCTCCCTCATCCGGAGGGTGTCGGCAGACGTCTGCGCCCATACAGCTCCCGGAACAACCACAATGGAATACACCACCGAGAGAACAGCAATCCTGACCTCCCTCCCCAGCGACCGGAATACCGCATATCCCTTGCGCATCCATCTGCTGAAGGAAAAGAGCGCCCTCTTCTTACCGGTTACCTGCATCATGTTTCTCAATTTCCGGATTTCTCTTCAAACTCCAAGTATTCCTTTTCCCATCCATTCCACTCCTGCCCGGTCTCACATAACTCCGTTACACTGCCCGCAGTCCGCATTCCCGATGCCCGCTGTCGCCTTTCATTCCTGGTGCCCGCTGTCGCCTTTCATTCCCGGTGCCCGCTGCCCGTCTTTCATTCCCGCTGCCCGCAGTCCGCATTCCCGGTGCCCGCTGTCGCCTTTCATTCCCGCTGCCCGCTGTCCGCATTCCCGGTGCCCGCTGCCCGTCTTTCATACCCGCTGCCCGCAGTCCGCATTCCCGGTGCCCGCAGTCCGCATTCCCGGTGTTGCCAGATTCGTCAGCATGGAAAAAGGCAAGTGACAGGCAAATATAGAAAGAGGAAGCTTCCGGAAAGTAATTATTCCGTGAAACAGGCCAATTGTTATCTTTACGCTATGGAAAAGCGGTGATCTCCGTTCATATGAGCAGGCGACACTGCAGAAAAAAACGGTACAACATGAACATTTATACGCTTCTGCTGCTGATACTCGTCGGACTGATGACGGGTGCCTTTGCCGGAATCATGGGTCTGGGGGGAGGAATCATCCTGATCCCCGCCCTGATCTTTATATTTGGGTTCTCACAGCACCAGGCCAACGGAACCAGTCTGGCCGTCATGCTCCCTCCCATCGGGCTTTTCGCCGCCTGGAACTACTACAAGGCCGGCCATGCCAACCTCAAATACGCCCTGATCCTGGCCGTGGCCTTCATGATAGGGAGCTACTTCACCTCCCAATGGGCCACAAAAATCCCGGAAGTCACCCTGCGCAAAATCTTCAGCGTGTTCCTGCTGTTGGTGGCCATCAAAATGTTTTTTTCCAAATAGCCGGCAGATCTTACGCCATTTAAATGCATACCCGGGCCCGATTCAGACCGAAAGTGCGGCCTCCAGCTCTATAGCCTTCGGAAACAGAATGTTGTTTTCAAGGTGAATATGCCGGTGCAGATCGTTCTCAAACTCCTGCAGCACCTGAAGGGTGGTCCTGTAAGTCGTGCAGGCATCGGAAGGGATCCTGTAATTCCCCGAAATGGTGGCCATCCGGTCAAACCTTCCCCCCTCGGTTTCATGTTCAGCAATCATCGCCCCAATGGGATTGGTGACCGGTCCGAACATCGCCGGAGTCACTCCTGTCCCCTCTTTTTTTGCCCTGGCCATCTTCTGAATGTATGGGAACAGCATCAATTCCTCCTTCTGCATGTGCATGGTCAGATCACCTGCCGAGGCTCCGAACAACTGCCTCATCCCGAAAAGCTCCGGATGATTCGCCCCATGGACATCACACAACTTCTCCAGACTCGCCGTCAGGAAAGGAATATTCTTCCTCACATAGGAATGGTGCCTCCTGACAATGTAATCGCACAATTCATCGAGGGAGAGACTCATGATGTATTCCGAATCCGGATCACTGCTCCCGGTAATTTCCTCGAGTTGCGCAATGAGCTGTTCAGGCTCCACCCCCGCCTCCTGACATGCCTGCAACAGGGTTCTGTTCCCGCCACAGCAGTAATCAATATGGTTCGACTGAAAAAGGGGAGCCGTCTTGAAATTCAGCTTCACCACCTCCCCTACCCTGGTATCTAATGATATGGACATATTGGTTTTATTTTTGTGTTCTGCAAAGATATAAAAATATATAATGATATTATGGTCTTTTTATAATCTTTTAAGCTGCGCAGAATATTACAAAAAGGCACATGGCAAGTAGTTTCTAAGAGGAGAATATGACCGATTGCCATTTGCATTAAACCATCTTTGCACAATCAGGTTAAAAAGCAGGCGACAGAAAGGCTCAAGTGCAAGAAATAAAGAAGGGGTCTCAACTCTGAAACCCCTGTATTTGCTTGATTTTCCTTTGTCTCCTCGGTGAGACTCGAACTCACGACCCGCTGATTAAGAGTCAGCTGCTCTACCAACTGAGCTACGAAGAGAAAGCGGCGCAAAATTAAGGAAAAAATCTTTTCACCAAACCTTTTTTTTCATTTTTCAGACCACCCCTCCGGAATTCCCGGGTATCCTGCTGGGCGTAAATACTTTTACCGGCACCGCGGCTGACAAAGGAACTCTTGTCACAACCACATCCACCTCAGTCCGAAGCCATTTCCGGCCCCGATTGAACGGCCGGATCTGATTTACCCGGGGGCTCATGCTGACCAGCCAGAACGGAGGGTTCTGATCAGACTCAACCAGTAATTATCACCTGCCAACGGTAAAAAATTTTATTCTTCCTTAAGATGTCAGGGGATTTTTTACCTTTATCGGAAAACCGGAACAGTCCATTTAAAAACAATACCCAAGACCTATGAAATACCCTCTGCTGATAAAGAACGATCCCTGGCTGGAGCCTTTTGCCGAGACGATTATGCGCCGGCAGGAACAGGCCGCCCAAAAGAAGGAGACCCTGACCCGGAAGGGGAGTCTGTCTGATTTTGCCACCGGCTATCTCTATTTCGGACTCCACCGCACCGATGACGGGTGGGTCATCAGGGAATGGGCTCCCCATGCCTCCATGATTTACCTGATGGGCACCTTCAATGACTGGAAGATCGACGAGAGTTATGAATTTGTTCCGCTGGCCCATGGGGTGTGGGAGTTGCGGCTTCCGCCCGGGAAGCTTCACCACGGTGACCTGTATGCGCTGATGATGCACTGGCCGGGGGGATCGGGAAAACGGATTCCCGCCTGGGCCTTCCGGACTGTCCAGGACGAGAAGACGTATATTTTTAACGCCCAGGTGTGGGCTCCGGAAAACCCCTACCTTTGGAAGCACCCTGCTTTCCGCCGTGAACAGGAACCCCCTTTGATTTATGAAGCCCACGTGGGCATGGCCGGCGAAGAGGAACGGGTACATACCTACAATGAGTTCCGGGAGCAGATGCTCCCCCGCATCAAAGCCAACGGCTACAACACCATCCAGCTGATGGCCATTCCCGAACACCCCTACTATGGCAGTTTCGGATACCACGTCTCCAGTTTCTTTGCCCCCTCTTCCCGCTTCGGCACCCCCGACGAGCTGAAACAGCTCATCGATGAAGCACATGGCTTGGGTCTCTCGGTGATTATGGACCTGGTCCACTCTCACGCCGTGCGCAATGAAACCGAAGGCCTGGGCAAATACGACGGCTCCCGGTACCAGTTTTTCCACGACGGCGGACGCGGCGAACATCCCGCCTGGGACTCCTATTGCTTTAACTACAACAAAAACGAGGTACTCCATTTCCTCCTTTCCAACATCAAGTACTGGCTCGATGTTTTCAAATTCGACGGATTCCGCTTCGACGGAGTCACCAGCATGCTCTACTTCGACCATGGCCTGGGCAAGGCTTTCACCAGCTACAGCGACTATTTCGATGCCAATTGCGACGAGGAGGCGGTCACTTACTTCATCCTGGCCAATCAACTCATGAAGGAGATCGACCCCCATTCCATATCCATTGCAGAAGACATGAGCGGCATGCCCGGACTGGCCGTGCCGGTGGCCGAGGGCGGCATGGGATTTGACTTCCGCCTGGCCATGGGCGTCCCCGACTACTGGATCAAAATCATCAAGGAGAAAAAAGACGACGAGTGGCAGATGGGCGACATCTTTTACCAGCTGACCTCCAAGCGGATGGACGAAAAGGTGGTCAGCTACGCCGAATCGCACGACCAGGCCCTGGTGGGTGACAAAACCATCATTTTCAGGCTCATCGACAAGGAGATGTACTTCAGCATGCGGAAAGACCAGCCCAACCTGATCGTCGACCGGGGCATCGCCCTGCATAAAATGATCCGCCTGGCGACGCTCTCCTGTGCAGGGGGGTCCTATCTTAACTTCATGGGGAATGAATTCGGCCACCCCGAATGGATCGACTTCCCCCGCGAAGGTAACAGCTGGTCCTACCGCCATGCCCGCCGTATCTGGAGCATCGCCACCGACCCGGAACTCAGATTCCACTGGCTCCTCGATTTTGACTATGACCTGGTAGGCCTGGTCAGAAACCACCGCATCCTCGATATCCCCCCGGTCCACCTGGTCTGGGAAAAAAACGACGACCAGGTGCTCGCCTACCATCGCGGCCCGTGGCTCTTCGTATTCAACTTCAACCCGGTGAAGTCGTTCACCGACTACGGCATCCCCCTGGGAGCCGGAAAGTACAGGGTGGCCCTGAGTACCGACAACGGCCGCTATGGCGGCCAGGACCGCATCGATGAGGCACTCACCTACTACACCCTCCCCGCAGGCGGGAAAGAAAGCCAGCATTTCCTGCGTCTTTACCTGCCGGCACGCACCGCCGTGGTACTGCTCCGCGAAGAACTGCCCCGGAAAGAATGACACGCAAAGTTGACACGAAAGAACAATTGAAAAGAACCTGGCATAAAGGAGTCGCCCGGAATAGAAGAGTTTGAAAAAGAACCGCTTGCCGAAGTAAATTTATGAGCCTTTTCACCACACCGGTAGAGGTCACGCCCTTTCCCTGGAGATCAGACCATGCGAGGCACCATGTCCTGATCGGATCCTGTTTCACGGAACATGTGGGAACCCTGATGACAGAACTCAAGTTTCCGGTCACCGTCAATCCCTCCGGGATCCTGTACAACCCGGTATCGGTAGCCAGTTGTCTGCGCAGGTTGGTATCGGGGCAGCCCTTCACACGGGATGAGCTATTTGAACATGACGGTTTATGGCACAGTTACAGCCATCACGGCCGTTTCTCGGCACCCGATGCCGGGGAGGCCCTGGAAAACATCAACAGAGCCCTTACCCTGGGTGCAGTTTCCCTCCGGAATGCAGGTTTCCTGCTGATCACCCTGGGCACAGCCCGGGTCTATGAGCACCGCGCCACAGGAGAAACCGTCGCCAACTGTCACAAAGTGCCGGCACGCGAATTCCGCCCCTACCGGCTGACTGTGGCCCACGCCGTGGCTTCCCTGAGGGAAGCCCTGGAGGCATGCTGGCAGGCCAATCCCTCCCTGAAGGTCATCCTCACCGTCAGCCCCGTCAGACACAACCAGGATGGCCCCACCGAAAACCAACTGAGCAAGGCGGTCCTTTTACTGGCCGCCGACGCCCTGGTCAGCGGCTACGGGAGTGAGCGGTGCGCTTACTTCCCCGCCTACGAAATCATGATGGACGAACTCCGTGATTACCGCTTCTACCAGCCCGATATGGTCCATCCTTCCCCCCTGGCGGTGGAGGTCATCTGGGAGAAGTTCAGCACATCCTTCTTCACCCCGGAGGCCCTCCGCCTCGCGCGTGAAATTGCCCGCCTCCGCCAGGCTGTGGACCACCGGCCACTCCACCCCGCCACCAAAGCCTACCGCCTCTTCCTCACCAGGGCTCTCGAAAATGCCACCCGCCTGGCAAAAAACCACCCGGGACTTGATTTTTCCGCCGAAATTGACTATTTTTCAAAACAAATAGGGGACTAACCGGCTGACCACCCCGGCACGGAGGTCGACTTGCCTGCCCCCGTTCTCTACACTGAAAAATACCTGACCATGAGTTATATCAATTTCAATCCGGCAAAACTGACCAATCCGGAGTTTACCTCCCGCAGGGAAATCATCCGTTCCAACCATGCAGGATCCTATATCTCCACAACCCTAAACGGCTGCAACACACGCAAATACCACGGATTGCTCATCTGCCCGGTGGCGGGTTTGGGGGGAACCAAACATCTCCTGCTTTCGGCCCTCGATGAAAGCCTCATCATGAAAGGCTCTGTTTTTAACCTGGCTGTGAGAAGATACATGGGAGGTTACATGGAACCCAAAGGCCATAAATACCTTCAGAAATTCGATTTCGAGAAGATTCCGAAGTTTACCTTCCGCGTGGGAAATGTCATTCTCACCAAGGAGAGGCTCCTGGTGGAAAAAGAGCAGCAGTTGCTGGTCAGGTACACCCTGGAGGAGGCCTCCGCACCTGTGACCATGCAGTTCAGGCCTTTCCTGGCCTTCAGAAATATCCACGAACTCAGCAAATGCAATCTGTATGCCCACACCCGCTACAACAATGAACCCCATGGGATCAGCCTGGCCCTTTATGACGGATATCCCTCCCTTTACATGCAGTTCAGCAGGGATCCCGAATTCATTCCCGCACCCGACTGGCATTACAATATCGAGTATGTGAAGGAGATGAACAGGGGCTATGACTGCCACGAGGATCTGTACACGCCGGGGTATTTCGAGTTTACCCTGAAAGAGGGGGAATCGCTGGTCTTTTCGGCAGCGACTTCTCAGGGAACGCCTTCCACCTTCAAGCAACGCTTCAGCCGTGAGGTGAGCAAGAGAATCAGCCGTGACTCCTTTGCGGGATGCCTGAAGAACGCCGCCAACCAGTTTATCCAGTACCAGGAGGATACCGCCGTAGACATCATCGCCGGCTATCCCTGGTACAACAGCCTCAGCAGACAGACTTTCGTGGCCCTTCCGGGATTGCGCCACGCCCAGAGCGAAAGGCGACTCGCCCTGGAAGTCCTCTCCACCTACCTTCCGCACCTCAAAAACGGGTTGTTCCCCGGCTCTATCGCCGACCCGCAACCTGTCTATAACAATGCCGACGCCTCCCTCTGGTTCATCTGGACCCTCCAGCAACTCAAAAGACAGGGATCGCGCTTCAAAGAGTTCGGTACTCCTTTCTACCAGGCCATCAAAGAGATCCTGGAGAGCTACAGACGGGGAACCTCAGTGGTCACCATGATGGAAGACGGCCTCCTTTTTGCTGCGGAACAGGGCATGGCCCTGACCTGGATGAACGGCACCGCCTACGGGCGGCCCGTAACCCCCCGCTATGGCAAACCCGTTGAACTCAACGCCCTCTGGTATAACGCCGTCTGCTTCGGACTCGAAATGGCCCGCAGCGAAAAAGACACCGAATTCCTGGATGCCTGGAAAAACCTGCCGGAAGATATCGCCGAGGCTTTCCGCAGGGCCTACTGGAACGAAGAGAAAGGGTACCTGGCCGATGTCGAGAACGGCCTGTATACCGATTGGTCGGTGCGCCCCAATATGGTCATCGCCGCCGCGATGCCCTTCACTCCCCTTGAAAAAGAGGAAATCCGCCACATCCTGGAGGCAGCCCGCCAGCAACTACTCACACCCAGGGGTTTGCGCACACTCTCCCCCGACGACCCCGCCTACCGCGAAAGGGTGGAAGGAGACACCCACCAGCGGGAAGAGGCCGCTTACAATGGCGCAGCCTTCCCCTGGCTGCTCCAGTTCTTCGCCGAGGCCTGGCTCTCCATCTATGGGAAAGGAGGCCTCCCCGTAATCCGGAAAATCCTCCAGGGCTTTGAAGGAGAAATGAGCGAAAACTGCATCGGCACCCTCTCTGAAATGTATAACGGCACCCCGCCCCACACCGGCAAGGGTGCCATCTCCCAGGCCTGGAACGTGGCCGCCCTGCTCTATATCCAACACCTGGTCTACGATACGGAAAACGAATGAATCAGTCATAATATATTTAATCTTCTGATATTCCGACATCCTGATCTTCCATCATTCAAGATTCAGGATTCAAGACTCCAGATTCAAGATTCCCGACTCAAGACTCAATATTCAAGACTCAAGACTCAAGATTCAAGACCCAAGATTTAAGATTTAAGATTTAAGATTCAAGACTTTTAGGTATGAGGGTACTCATGTTTGGATGGGAATTTCCCCCGCACATTTCCGGTGGACTCGGTACGGCCTGTTGCGGGCTGACCCGGGGGCTGACGGAGGTGGGCGGTGTGAGCCTCCTCTTCGTGGTGCCCCGCGCCTGGGGCGACGAGGAAACCGCCGGCATCAGCCTGATGGGCGCCAACCAGATTCCCGTGGTCTATACCCGGAGTGTCGAAAAAGAGACATGGGAAACAGTCACGGAACAGATCAGGGTCAACTCCCCCCTCCTTCCCTACCAGTCCCCTGAGGAGTTCTGGGCACTTAAAAGCCGCTCCTACCCGAAAGGAACCCGGTTTGTGGAAGTCACCGAAGCGGGAACCATACCCTTTACCGGTTCCTATGGCCCGACCCTTTTCGAGGAGATCCGCAGGTATGCCCTCGTCGCCGGCCAGATCGCCATCAGCAACGACTTTGAAGTGATCCACGCCCACGACTGGATGGCTTACCCCGCGGGAATCGAAGCCAGCCGCCGCTCCGGAAAACCGCTGGTCATCCATGTCCATGCCACCGAATTCGACCGCAGCGGCGGAAACATCAACTCGATCGTCTACAACATTGAACGGGAAGGGATGGAAGCCGCCGGCAGAATCATCGCCGTGAGCAACCTCACCCGGCACACCATTATCGAAAAATACAGAATCCCTCCCCGGAAGGTGGTCACTGTCTACAACGCCGCAGAACCCCTGACCGAAGAAGAAAAAAAGGGCATAAAAAAGGGGATCACCGAGAAGATCGTCACCTTCATGGGAAGGATCACCTACCAGAAGGGCCCTGAGTACTTCGTGGAGGCAGCCGCACTGGTTCTCTCCCGGATGGAAAATGTCAGGTTTGTCATGGCCGGCAGCGGTGACATGATGGAGGCCATGATCGGGCATGCCGCCCGTCTGGGAATCACCGGTCATTTTCACTTCACCGGCTTCCTCAGGGGCGACGACGCCTACAGGATGCTCCGCATGAGCGACGTGTTTGTGATGCCCTCCGTCTCGGAACCCTTCGGCATCGTTCCCCTGGAAGCCATGCTCGCCAATGTGCCGGTCATCATCTCCCGCCAGTCGGGCGTGGCAGAGGTACTCCGCTATGCCATCAAAACCGACTTCTGGGATACCTACGCCCTGGCCGACGCCATCTACGGCCTGCTGAACTACCCGGTTCTGGCCCACCTCTTCACCGAAAGGGGCAAGGTAGAAGCCGGGAACCTCAAATGGAAAAACGCCGCAGAAGAGGTTCTTAAAGTTTACCGGAGCCTCCTGGAAGAAACCTTTACAAAAACTGACCGCACATGAAGTCCCTCTGTCTGATATTCCGCGTGCATCAGCCGTTGCCCCTCCGGAAATACCGGTTCTTTGACATCGGTGCCGATCACGGCTATTATGACGACTATACCCTGGAAAACCACATGAAAAAGCTGGCCGTGGAGTGTTACCTGCCGGCAACCGACCTGTTGCTGAACCAGGTCAGCCGTTACGGCGGGGCCATGAAAGCCGCCATCTACCTTTCAGGATCGACGCTGGAACTCTTCAACCGTTACACGCCTGGGGTCACCGCACGCTTCCGGGAACTGGCTTCCACCGGCCAGATCGAGTTCCTCGGGGGCACCTGGTCCCACTCCCTGGCCTGCCTGGCCAGCGAACAAGCCCTGGCTCTCCAGGCCGGAAACCACCAGGCCGCCATCAGGGATCTTACAGGGCAAACCACCGAAGTCTTCCTCAATCCCGGCCTCCTCTATTCCGACGAGATCGGCCAAATGGCCGCCAACCTGGGCTACAAAGGCATCATCACCGAAGGAGCCCGCCATATCCTGGGCTGGAAAAGCCCCGGATTCCTTTACTGCAACCCCCTGCAACCCCGGCTGAAGGTCCTCATGCGCCATTACAAACTCAGCGAAGACCTCGAATGCCGCTTTTCAGACCCCCATTGGGAAGGATTCCCCCTGACCGCCGATAAATACTTCGGATGGCTCCTCAATGGCGGCCAACCCGCTGAATCCATCCACCTCTGCCTCGACCTGGAAACCTTCGGCCATTACCACCCGGCATCCTCCGGAATCTTCCGCTTCTTAGACCACCTCCTCTACCTGATCAACCACTCAGGTGAAATCAGCCTCTCCACCCCCTCCGAAATTCTGAACAGCCTCCAGCCCGTCTCCATGATCAACGTCCCCAATCCCCTCTCCCAGGCCGGAGAGGAAAGAGACGCTTCCCTCTGGATCGGCAACGACCTCCAGAATGAAGCCCTCAACCTGCTCTATGGAATCGCAGACATGGTCACCGCCACACAAGACCCCCGCATCCTCTGCGACTGGCACCAACTCCAGGATAGCGACCACTTCCGGTTTATGTCGGAAAACACCCCCGCCCCACCCCTCCACCACCGCAAATCACCCTACAACTCCCCCTACGAGGCCTTCCTTAACTACATGAACATTCTAAACGACCTGACCATCAGAGTAAAATCACACTTTTCCGGCCCTTCTCCCGAAGAAATCATCAGAAACCTTAAAAACAGGGTGAATGACCTCGAAAAAGAAATTGAAAAATCAAAAGAGGAAATCCATCGCCTCCGGAAACGCAAAAAAGGCCACTGATTCCTGCGCTCCCCACGCCTTATATATTAAGAATCACCCCTTGCAGAGTAGTTATTGTGCATAAAACAATGTTCGTATGGAGATAGACCTTATTTTTGCAGCCTGAATTAATTGTTAAAATGACTATTATTGCAAGCCACCCCGCACAGGGGTGACACCGATATTAAAGCGAGGAGTGAATTATGGATAACAATCAAGGAATCAGATACATAAAACCCACACAGGTCGAAATGCCCCAATGGAGAAAATTCATCGTGGAATCGGATCTCCCGGCCAGGCTTACCCCCCTGCGGGAGCTTTCAAGAAACCTCTGGTGGGTATGGAACCACGAAGCCAGGGAACTTTTTCAGTACATCGATGCGAAAATGTGGGAAGTGGTGGAACACAATCCCATTATGCTTCTTGAGCAGGTGACCTTCCAGCGTTTCAGAGAACTGGAGAAAGATCCGGTGTTCACCAGGATGATGGACGCCACCTACGGGAAGTTCACCCGGTACCTGAAGGAGAGGGAGACGCTGAGTCAGCCGCTGGTGGCCTATTTCAGCATGGAATACGGCCTTCACGACAGCCTGAAGATTTTCTCAGGCGGACTGGGTGTTCTGGCAGGAGACTACCTCAAGGAAGCCAGCGACTCCAAAGTGAGTTTGGTGGGCATCGGCCTGCTCTACCGTTTCGGATATTTCCGGCAGACCATCAACATGTACGGAGAGCAGATGGCCAATTACATCCCCGAGCATTTTTCCAAGATTCCGGTACAGCCCACCTATAATGCCCACGGCGAGTGGCTGACCATAGAAGTGGAGTATCCGGGGAGAAACCTGAAGGCGCATGTATGGGAAGTCAACGTAGGGGCTGTCAAGCTTTATCTGCTCGATGCCGACACCGACCTCAACCAGGATTTTGACCGTTCGGTGACCCACAATCTCTATGGCGGCGACAACGAAAACAGGCTTAAACAGGAAATCCTCCTGGGCATCGGGGGCATCAGGCTGCTGCGCGCCCTGGGTTACCAGCCCGACATCTATCATTGCAACGAAGGGCACGCCGCACTCATCGGCATTGAAAGGCTGGTGAACCTGGTAGAGGAGCAGAAACTCACCTATGCCGAAGCCCGCGAGGTGGTCAGGGCTTCCACCCTGTTCACTACCCACACCCCGGTCCCGGCAGGGCACGACGCCTTCCACAACGACCTCTTCAGGGCCTACATGAACCATTACCCCGAAAAGGTGGGTCTCACCTGGGACGAATTCATATTGCTCGGGAAAGCCCGCCCCGAAGAAGACCACTTCAACATGAGTTACCTGGCCTGCAGCCTCTCTCATGGCATCAACGGGGTCAGCTGGCTCCACGGAAAGGTCAGCAAGCAAATCCTCAAAGGCCTTTATCCCGGGTACATGGAAGAGGAAATCGAGGTGGGGTATGTCACCAATGGGGTCCATTACTCTACCTGGACCGCCAGAGAATGGAAAGACATCCACAATGAATTTATGGGGGCCGATTTCGTGGAAAACCAACTGGATCCCGACCGCTGGGACCGCATCTACCAGGTACCCGACGAGAGGATATGGTCGCTGCGCCAGGAACTGCGCTTCAAATTGTTCACCTACATCAAACAGCGCTTCTCCGACATGTGGATCCAGCGGAATGAAAACCCGCGCTACATCACCGACCTGATCGACATCCTCGACCCGAATGCCCTGACCATCGGCTTCGCCCGCCGGTTCGCCACCTATAAGAGAGCGCACCTCATCTTCCGCGACCTGGAACGGCTCGACCGGATCGTCAACAACCCGCACCGGCCCGTACAGTTTATCTTCGCCGGGAAAGCCCATCCCGCCGACAAAATGGGACAGGATCTCATCAAGCACATCGTGGAGATCTCCAAGATGCCCCAGTTCAAGGGAAAGATCCTTTTCGTGCAGAATTACGACATGAACCTGGCCAAGATGCTCCTCCAGGGCGTCGACATATGGCTTAACACCCCTACCCGCCCCCTGGAAGCCTCAGGTACCTCCGGTGAAAAGGGCGTCATGAACGGCACCCTCCACTTCTCGGTCCTCGACGGCTGGTGGGTTGAAGGTTACAAAAAAGACGCCGGATGGGCCCTGCCCATGGAAAGATCCTATGACGTACAGGACTTCCAGGATGAACTCGACGCCGGCACCATCTACAACACCCTCGAAGATGAGATCGTCCCCGCCTTTTATGAACGCAACCAGAATGGCGTGCCCGAAAAATGGGTAGGCTATATCAAGAATACCATCGCCAAGGTGGCTTCCAACTTCACCACCAGCAGGATGATCCGCGACTACCAGGACCGCTTCTACCTGCCCCAGCACCAGAGAACCCAAAGGCTCACCGCCGACAACTTCCGCGTGGCCAGGGATCTGGCCGCCTGGAAATTCTGGGTCAGCTCGGTCTGGGACCAGATCGAGGTCAAAGAGGTACAAATGGCCCACGGCATCACCAACCTGATGAAGATTGGCCAGTATTACCCTGCCAGGGTCACCGTCGATCTCAAAGGTCTTACCAGCAAGGATGTGGGCCTTGAACTGGTCATTGCCCTCAATGGCAACAACCAGCCCCTGAAAATGGTGGAAAAACATGAATTCACGGTCGAGAAATGCGAAGGAAGCATCGCCACCTTCTTCCTCGACGTCCATATCCAGAAATCAGGAACTTACAGCTACGGGCTGCGCCTCTTCCCGAAAAACGAAAACCTCGGCCACCGTCAGGATTTCAGGTACGTGAAATGGCTCTGATCCGTTGACACAGCTGCGGCTGCCATGGCGAGGCAGCCCCGCCATGCCTTTGTTTTTGCATAACCATAAAACCATATCCGCATGCAAAAGAGCAACATCGGAGAGAAAATAAAGCAATTCCGTGAAATGCGGATGATTGCCCGTGAAGAGCTGGCCCTGAACGCCAACCTCAGTGTGGAGCAGCTCAGGGTCATTGAGGAAGAAGGGGTGGTTCCCTCCCTGGGGCCCCTGATCAGAATTGCCCGTGCCCTGGGCGTGCGCATCGGCACATTCCTTGATGATGCCGACCAGGTAGGGCCCGTTATGGTCAGGGCCGGCGCCGAGAAAAGCAGCGTCAGCTTCTCGTCAAGCGACCCCTCCTCACGCCAGCACCTCAACTTTTTCTCCCTGGCCGCCGACAAAACCGGTCGCCACATGGAACCGTTCATCGTCGACATCGAACCGGCACAGGCCTCCGACTATAAACTCTCCTCCCACGAGGGGGAAGAGTTCATTTATGTCATGGAGGGCTGCGTAGAAATCAACTACGGCCGTGAAACCTACCGACTCGAACAGGGCGACTCCATCTATTACGATTCCATCGTTCTTCATAACGTCCATGCAGGGTGCTCCCGGCCCGCCAAGATTCTGGCTGTCGTTTACACCCCTTACTGATTTCCGGTTACCATCCGTACTCCGCAAATTCCCGTACCATGCAGCTCATCGATTACACACTGGGCGAAATCCTGGAAAAATGGGCCCTGGAAACCCCTGACCAGGAATTCATCGTTTACCCCGACCGCAACCTCCGCTTCACCTATGCCGGGTTCAACGACCGCGTCGACAGGTTGGCCAAGGGGCTGCTGTACATCGGCCTTCAGCCCGGCGACAAGGTCGGCATTTGGGCTAAGAATGTGCCCGACTGGCTCACCTTCATGTTTGCTACCGCCAAAATCGGAGCCATCCTGGTGACCATCAATACCAGTTATAAAAAAGCGGAGCTCGAATACATCCTCCACAACGCCGATATCCATACCCTCTGCATGGTCGATGGATACAAGGAGAGCGATTACCTGCAAATGATCTTTGATCTGGTGCCCGAACTCCGGGAACAACCCCGGGGGGAACTCCGTAGCCCCCGTTTCCCTGAACTGCGGAATGTGGTTTTCATTGGCCAGCAGAAACACCGGGGAATGTACAATACCCAGGAACTGCTTCTGATGGGGAGCCATGTCGACGACTTCGAAGTGGAAACCATCCGCGGAAGCCTCAGCTGCCACGATGTGGTCAATATGCAATACACATCGGGAACCACCGGCTTCCCCAAAGGGGTCATGCTTTCCCATCATAATATCCTCAACAACGGTTTTTCTGTGGGCGAATGCATGAAGTTCACCTCCGCCGAGAGGGTGATGACCCCGGTGCCGCTCTTCCACTGCTTCGGATGTGTCCTCTCCCTGTGCGCCGTGATCACCCACGGAGCCACCATGGTCCTGGTAGAGGAGTTCGACCCCCTGATGGTCCTGGCTTCGGTACAACGCGAAAAATGCACCGCCCTCTATGGTGTCCCCACAATGTTCATCGCCGAGCTGCACCACCCCATGTTTGACATGTTCGACCTGAGCAGCCTCCGCACCGGCATCATGGCGGGTTCGCTCTGCCCCATCGAAACCATGAACCAGGTGATGACCAAGATGCACGCCAAAGACATCATCATCGTATATGGCCTCACGGAAACCTCTCCGGGGATGACGGCCACCCGTACCCACAACCCCCCTGAAGTGAGGGCCACCACCGTGGGCTTCGAACTTCCCAATGTGGAGGTGAAAATCGTCCACCCCGAAACAGGCAGGGAATGCGCTGCCGGCGAACAGGGCGAAATCTGCTGTCGCGGCTATAACGTCATGAAAGGATACTACAAAAACGATGAAGCCACCCGTAAGGCCATAGACGCCGACGGATTCCTTCACTCGGGCGATCTGGCCGTGAAAACCGAAGAAGGATTTTACCGCATCACCGGAAGAATCAAGGACATGATCATCCGTGGAGGAGAGAACATCTACCCCCGTGAAATTGAGAACTACCTCTATAAAATGGAGCAGATCGAGGCCGTGGAGGTGGCGGCCGTCCCCAGCCCCAAATACGGGGAGCAGGTGGGCGCCTTCATCAGGGTGAAGAAAGGGTTTACCCTCACCGAGGAGGAGGTCACCGACTTCTGCCGCGGCCAGATCGCCCGCTACAAAGTACCGAAATACATCTTCTTTGTGTCGGAATTTCCCATGACAGCCAGCGGGAAAATCCAGAAATACAAACTGACCCAGATGAGCACCCGCCTCCTGGAAGAAGCCGGAAAAGAGATCATCTGATGGTTTGAATGACCCTGAGGGTAACCCTTAGGGTGTACTTTTCCTGACGGCTCCGGCGGGATCCCTGGCCGCTCAAGCCGGTGGCAACCCTGCGGTCATACTCCCCGACCCAGGCCAGGCCACAGTTGAAACTCCCCACTTCAGAGCAGCGGGGAAACGAATCCCGTGAAACTGGGATGAGTTCGACGGGTTTCAGCACCGGATCAGCCATTAGCAGAGACCAGGCATTGATGCTTCCCTGGCACAAAGAACGGATGTAGTCAATCCGATTCCGTTAAGGACTTTTATAGTGCCTAGCCCGCTTACCCCGCTGTGGTGCGGGCGGGGAATGCGCTCGCCGGAATTCCATCCCGCCTCTTTTTTTTCAGGAAATCAGGATGGATCTCAGATGTTGGGCTGAAATGCAGCAAAATTCAGAATGCGGGGCAGAACTTCGGCTCCTCTGAGGAGGGGATCTCCCTGATAGAATACCTTATGGAGGAAAAGCCCCGAGGGGGGCGCCGTGAGCTGTGCCGGCACCGGAGACGACTTCTCCAGGAAACCCACCACCTGCCCGGCATCCAGTTTTCTTCTTCCGGCCTCCACCACCACGCCGGTGATGCGACGCACCATTTTCCACAGAAAATGGGAACCCGTGATATGTAGGGCGATAAGGTCTTCATTTTCATGGATGTCGGCAAATAGCACCTCTACCAGCGTGGATCCTTCAGAGGGAAGCTGATCGGTAAAGGAGCGGAAGTCGTGTCGTCCGGCCATCAGCCCGGCCACCTCCGCCATCCGGCCGGTGTCGAGGTCGTCTTTGACCCACCAGCAGTAAGGCTTGTTGAAGGCCGTCCTCCGTTTGGATACCAGATAGACGTAACTGCGGGCCACCGCATCATGACGGGCATGGAAGCGGGGTGGGGTCTTCTCCGCCCCGAGCACATGGATGTCAGGGGGAAGCAGATCGTTGATCCGGAACTGCAACTTGCGCGGGGGCATCTCCTCCCTGACCTCAAGGTGGGCCACCTGCGCCAGGGCATGCACCCCGCTGTCGGTACGGCCAGCTCCGTAAAAATCCACCTTCATCCCCGGAAACATCCGGTCGAAAGCCGTCAGAAACTCCCCCTGGACCGTGCGGTGCCCCTTCTGGGCCTGCCAGCCATAATAACGGCTGCCGTCATACTCTATGGTCAGTTTATACCGGGCCATTTTTCCCTCAAAGATATTCCAAACGCCCGCTCATTCTTCCTCCTTCAAAAAAAAAGAGCTTCTCTTCGGGGGAACCACCCTTTTCATCAGTATATTTGTTTGTTAATGACTTGCGCTTCAGTTGTATTTCCAGATGAAGCCAGTTGATGTGCTTCACGCCCATGGAAGTCGCATGTACCAAATATACATGTCCTTATGTGGTCGTAGCACCATGCGACTTTCACTATTTTTAAATCAAAAAGGCAAAGCCTATGGAATCTCTCTTTGATATCGGCGGCAAGGTGGCCGTGGTGACGGGTGGCGCCGGCACCCTGGGCAGCAGCATTTCCGAAGCCCTGACCAGGCATGGTGCCAGAGTAGTCATTCTGGGTCGCGACCCCGTGAATGTGAAACAGCAAGCGGAAAAACTCACCGTCATGGGGGGCGAATCCCTGGCCGTGGTGGCCGACGTGATGGAAATGGAGCAGCTTCGCAGCGCCAGCGAAGTGATCCTTGACCAGTGGGGAAAAATAGACATCCTGGTCAACGCTGCCGGAGGAAACATCCCCGGGGCCACCATCCCTGTCGACCAGTCGGTCTTTGACATGAACATCGACGACTACCGTAAAGTGGTGGATCTCAACCTTAACGGCACCATATTCCCCAGCCTTGTCTTCGGTAAAAGCATGGCCCTCTCGGGAAGCGGAAGCATCATCAACCTCTCCTCCATGGCCACCTTCTCAGCCCTGACCCGCGTGATGGGCTATTCGGTGGCCAAATCGGGCATCGAGATCTTTACCAAATGGCTGGCCATGGAACTGGCCGTGAAATTCAGCGAAAAAGTGAGGGTGAACTGCATTGCCCCCGGCTTTTTCATCAGCAAACAGAATTCTGGCGTCCTCCTCCATCCCGATGGTTCCTATACCCAGCGAAGCCTTCAGGTCATAGCCAAAACCCCCATGAAACGGTTCGGCAGGATGGAGGAACTCAACGGGGCCGTCATATTTCTCTCCTCAGAGGCAGCCAGTTTCATCACCGGAGCGGTCATCCCCATCGACGGGGGATTTTCATCCTACAGCGGCGTTTGACATGGGATTCGAAAAAACATGGCGCTGGTTCGGCCCCGATGACGCCATCACCCTCTCTGACCTCCGGCAAATGGGCATCATGGGCGTGGTCACCGCGCTTCACCACATTCCCAACGGAGAAGTGTGGCCCCAGGAGGAGATCCGCAGGGTGAAAAGGGAAATTGAAAGCTACGGGATGCGCTGGAGCGTGGTCGAAAGCCTTCCTGTTTCCGAAGGAATTAAGACGGGAGGCCCCGACCGCGACCGGCTTATTGCCAACTATCGCACATCACTGCGGAACCTGGGCGCCTGCGGTATCGACACCGTGGTGTATAACTTCATGCCCGTTCTCGACTGGATCCGCACCAACCTGAAATTCATCACCCCCACCGGCGGGGAATCCATGCTTTTTCACTTCCCCACCTTTGTGGCCTTCGACGTGTTCATCCTCAAAAGGCCCGGTGCCGACCGCGATTACTCCCCGGCCATGATCGCCAAAGCCGAAGCGGTGTTCCGGGCCATGACCCCCACAGAACAAGAAGCCCTGGCCCATCACATCATCGTGGTCTCCCAGGGATTCATCGACGGCGTGGTGAAAGGGGAAACAGGCAACTACAAAGAGATGTTTCTCCGCTACCTGGAACAGTACCGCCACATCGGCCCGGAACAACTCAGGGAGAACCTGCGCTATTTCCTCGATGCCGTGATTCCCGAAGCTGAAAAAGCCGGGATCCGGATGGCCATCCACCCCGATGACCCCCCCTATCCGGTGCTGGGGCTGCCCCGGATCGTGGGCACACTGGAAGATATCATGGAAGTAATGCGCCTCCATCCTTCAGAGAGCCATGGCTTTACCTTCTGCGCCGGAAGCCTTTCGGCACGCCGTGACAACGACCTGCCGGCCATGGCCGCACAGCTGGCCCCATACATCCAGTTCCTCCACCTGCGCAATACCCACTGGAACGACGACGACACCTTCTACGAATCGGGCCACCTCACCGGCGATGTCGACATGGTCGCCCTGATGAAAGTCCTGCTCAGGGAACAAAGGCGCCGCCGCCTGACGGGAAGACCCGACGCACGGATGCCCCTGCGCCCCGACCATGGCATTAAAATCCTGGGCGACTTCCACCTTGCCACCCACCCCGGATACCCCCTCATCGGACGGCTGCGCGGACTGGCAGAACTCTCCGGGCTTGAAACAGCCCTCGAAAGGGAAATCACCGCTGAAGAATCCCCGGCCTCATAAAAAAAGAGGCTGCTCCCGCACGGAAACAACCTCTTCCTCCCTTTCCGGACCGAAAGATCCGGATCATGGCTCCTACGGCAATACTACAAAATCGGCATTGTTGAGATAATCAAGACTCATCTTGCAGCTCTCGAAAGGCTCGAAATTATAGCGCTCCACTTCTACAATGCCATACTTCATCCCCGAAAGCTCCAGCGACGGCCAAATGGCGGCAAAGTCCACCTTGCCGCTGGTGCCCACCTCGGCCTCATCCTTAATGTGCCAGAGATAGAACCTCCCGGGATAGTTGGTGAAATAGTCGACGGGATTCTTGCCCCCTATCACACACCAGTAAAGGTCGAGCTGGAACATGACCTTGGCCGGATCGGTGTTCTGGAGCATGAAATCGTAAACCACCATACTGTCAAGGGTGGTGGAAAACTCCTTGTCGTGGTTGTGATATCCGAAGAGGATTCCTTTGGCCAGACACTTCTCACCCACGACGTTGAAATAGTCGCAATATTTCTTCAGGCCTTCGAGGCTTTCATAGCCGGTGCGGCCCATCCAGGGCTGGACGATCCACTTGACCCCTGCCGCGGCGTGGGCATCGATGCACTGGTCCCACCAGGCCATCGTCTCCTCATAACTTGCACTGTCGGGAACGTCCCTGCCGGTATGGGAACCCAGGAAAGCCATCCCGTTGGCCTCACACAAATTCTTGAATTCCACAGGATCCATCCCGTAAAACTTACCATCACGGTACCCTGCTGCCTCTACAAAGGTGTATCCCATCTTCCCCACCTTCTCCAATGTCCCCGCCACATTCTGGCCTATGGAATCACGCAGGGAATACAACTGCAACCCGATGTTCTTTTTGGGTGCCGGCTTCTCACACGAAACAAACATGGTCACCACCCCCATTAATACCAACGGAATCACCAAAACACTCAGTAAAGCTCTTTTTTTCATTTTAATCAGGTTTATTATTAAACATAAATGATCAGCCCGGATAGCGTACCTCAAAAATAGAAAAACCTTTTTTAATTTTGCCGCTTCATACCCGAAAATGAACAACCACAGGTCTACACGTCCCATCCTGGCCGCACTGGGAGCCATGCTCTTCTGGAGTTTTTCCTTCGTTTGGGTCAAGGTGGCCTATCAGGCCTATGAGCCCCTTACTGTTGTTTTGCTGAGACTGGTCATCTCGGTGGTTCTGCTTTTTGTTTTCTCTCTGTCAATCAGAAGACTACAGATTCCAGACCGCAAAGATGCCGGCATCTTTTTACTGCTGGCCCTCTTCGAACCATTTCTCTATTTCATGGGGGAGAGTTACGGCCTCAAATATGTCTCCTCAACCGTCGCCGCCGTCATCGTAGCCACCATTCCGCTTTTTGCGCCCCTTTTTGCCTGGTATTTCTACCGCGAGAAGCTGAGTAAAATGAACATTGCCGGATTGGCGGCTTCCTTTGCGGGAGTGACCATCGTGGTTACCAACCAGGATTTCAGCTTCGCCGCCTCCCCCAAAGGGGTGTTCCTAGAATTCATGGCCGTCTTTTCGGCCATTGCCTACTCCACGGTACTCCGGAAACTGGCCTTCCGCTACAACACCTTCACCATCATCACCTTTCAGAACCTTATCGGCATCTTCATGTTCATACCCTTCTGGATGGTTTTTGAGATGCGCGGGTTCCTGGCCACCCCGTTTCACCCCGGGGCCTTCAGGGCTATTCTTCTGCTGGCTGTCTTTGCCTCCTCCCTGGCCTTCATCCTCTTCACCTCCAGCGTACGAAGCATGGGCATCAACCGTTCCAACTCCTATATCAACCTCATCCCCGTCTTTGTGGCCCTCCTGGCCTGGCTCATCCTGGGTGACCAGCTCACCTCCCGCAAATTCATCGGAATCGCCGTGGTCATCGCCGGTCTTTTCCTGGCACAGGTCAAAACAGGGAAACAACCAGCGATCATATCACCCCCCGACGAAAAAATTCTATGAAATAATTAGATATATTTGACGTTCTTGAAAAAATGCAGGCCGGAATGCTTCAGAAAAAAACAGTGCTACTTTGGTTGATGCTCCTTTCGCTGGAAGGGTTCGCCCAGATAGGGGGTGAGGATACCTACCGTTTTCTCTCCCTCACCAATTCAGCGCGTTTTGCAGCCCTGGGCGGAAGCCATGCCGCACTGACCGACTCGGCCGACCTCAACCTCCCCTTTCACAATCCGGCCCTCCTGCAGGAATCCATGACCCGCCAGGTCCTGGTCAATTATGTCCGCTATATGGCCGACATCCATTACGGGTATGCCTCCACGGCCTTTGCTGCCGGGCGTTATGGCATCGCCGCCCTCGGAGTACACTATATTAACTACGGAAGTTTCACCGAAGCCGACGAAGAAGGCAACCTCACCGGAAACCAATTCCGCGCCGGAGAGTATGCCCTTAACCTGATCTGGTCGGGCCAATACCGGAACTGGCGGTATGGAGTGAACCTGAAACCGGTTTTCTCAGCCTTCGAGAGCTACCGCTCCTTCGGAATCGCCGGAGATGCCGGACTGGCCTGGTTCTCCCCTTCCGGAAACAGCATCCTGGGTGTGGTGGCCCGCAACTTCGGCAGCCAGATCACCACCTATTACGAAAACGGCGAAAAAGAACCCCTCCCCTTTGACCTCATGGTCGGCTTCTCCCGGAAACTGCGCCACGCCCCTGTGGTCTTCTCGGTGACCGCCAACCACCTCAGCGACTGGACCCTGGCCACCCCCTCTGAAGAGGAGAGTGGCGGGGAGTTCGTGGTCAAACCCCAGGAAAGCTTCGGCAAACAAATCATGCGTCACCTCCTGGCCGGCATCGAAGTCATGCCCTCCCGCCATTTCACCCTCAGGGCAGGCTACAACTACCATCTCCGCCAGGAACTCAAACTCGACCAGAGACTCTCCACCGTCGGTTTATCTCTCGGATTCGGCGTGAAAGTGAAACGCTTCAGACTCGATTATGCCACCACCCGCTATCACCTGGCCGGCACTTCAAACCACCTCTCCCTGGGCATCAACCTCAACAGATTTTTCTGATTCCGGAGAAAATTCTCCTTAATGTCTTATCTTAGCGCCCCTATGAAGCCATCCATGGATACGCGAAAGATCATCATTGCCATCGACGGATTTTCCTCCTGCGGAAAAAGCACACTGGCCAAAGCCCTGGCCCGTGCCCTGGGGTATGTGTACATCGACAGCGGGGCCATGTACAGGGCGGTGACGCTTTTTGCCCTCCGGAACCGCTGGTTCATTGACGGCCAACCCGACGAGCAAGCCATCCTCGGAGGCCTGACCCATTTCAGGGTGACTTTTGCCATCGACCCGGTCACGGGGAACAACACCACCTTTCTCAATGGCGAAAACATCGAGGAGGAAATCAGACAGCTCCGGGTGTCGGAGTGGGTAAGCCCTGTCAGCGCCATCGGAGATGTCCGCAGGGCCATGGTCCTTTTGCAGCAGGAGATGGGCCGCGACAAGGGAATCGTGATGGATGGGCGCGACATCGGCACCGTGGTTTTTCCGGAAGCCGAGCTTAAGATTTTCATGACCGCCGACCCTGAAATCAGGGCCAAACGCCGCTACCTCGAACTCACCGCCAAGGGCACCCGGGTCTCCATGGACGAGATCAGGCAAAACATCGCCAACCGCGACCATATGGACCAGAACCGGGAAGAGAGCCCTCTTCGCCGGGCCCACGACGCCATTCTCCTCGACAACAGCTTCCTCTCCCCCGAAGAACAACTCGCCTGGGCCCTCCGGATAGCCAGAAATAAGATCGGCCACCATGAAAATTGAGATCGACCGGAAATCGGGATTCTGCTTCGGCGTGGTCAACGCCATCGCCAAAGCCGACCAGGAACTCTCCCAACAGGGCACCCTTTACTGCCTGGGCGATATCGTCCACAACGAAGGGGAAATCGAACGGCTCAGGGGAAAGGGCATGGTGACCATTTCCAGGGAGGAATACTTTACCATGAGTCACTGCAAGGTGCTCATCAGGGCACACGGAGAACCCCCGGAGACCTACACATACGCCGAAAATAACCACATCGAGCTGATCGACGCCACCTGTCCCGTGGTCCTGCAGCTCCAGCGAAGGGTAAAAACCGCCCACAGGGAACTCTCCAAGGTCAGGGGTCAGCTGGTGATTTTCGGCAAACCCGGCCATGCCGAAACCGTGGGCATCAACGGCCAGACCGGTAACCAGGCCATCATCGTCACCTCCGAGGAAGACCTCGACAAAATAGACTATTCCCGGCCCATCGAGCTCTTTTCCCAGACCACGATGCCCATCGGGGCCTTCAACGCCCTCACCGCGATCATCAGGGAGCGCGCCGGAGACAACCAAAAGGTGACCTTCAGGGATACCATCTGCCGTCAGGTCGCCAACCGCGGCCCCCATCTTCAGGAATTCGCGGCCCGCTTTGACGTGGTCATTTTCGTTGCAGGCCGTAAAAGCAGCAACGGCGCCGCCCTCTTCCAGATCTGCCAGGCCGTCAACCCGCACACCTACTTGGTCGAGGGACCTGCCGACCTGGAAGCAGAATGGTTCACCGGGGTCTCCTCCACGGGAATCTGCGGGGCAACCTCCACCCCCCGCTGGCTTATGGAAAAAGTCGCCGGAACCATCGAAAGCCTCCTTTGACCTGGCCACCCCTCCCGTTGCCACGATAATTGTTACCTTTACGGAACCAGGCCATATCCCATGGATTCCACGTTTGCTGACATTCTCCTGCCCCTGCCGCTGAAGGAAACCTATACCTACAGGGTCCCTGCGGAATTCGCGTCCCGGATCTCCCCCGGAATGAGGGTCATTGTTCCCTTTGGGCGCAAAAAAAGCTTCGCCGGCATCGTCGCCGCCATTCACCGCCTCCCCCCTGAAGAGGGAGAAATCAGGGACATCACCGCCCTGCTCGACGACCTGCCGGTGGTGACCCCGAAGAACCTGGAACTGTGGAAATGGATGGCAGACTATTACATCTGCACCCAGGGGGAGGTCATGAAAGCCGCCCTGCCTGCCGGATTACGCCTTGAAAGCGAAACGGTGGTCTCCCTGGCCCCCGGAACCGATCCCGCGACCCTCCCCCCCGCAGAAGAGGCACATGCCCGCCTGGCTGCAGGAAAAATCAGCGTCGGCGACCTCCAGAACAGGCTCCCCGGCCTCTTCTCCTTCGGAATCGTCAGAAAACTCATCGAAAAAGGAACCCTGATCACGGAAGAGGAACTGCGCGAAAAATATAAGCCCCGCCACGAAACAGTGGTTTCCCTCCATCCGTCGTTGCAGGATCCCGCACGATGGGAAGAAGCCCTGCATCACCTGAGAAACGCCCCGCGCCAAAAGGAGATGATGACCCGGTTGGCTCACCTGACCTCCCTCATCTCCCCCGGCAGCCCGGGCGAAATCCCCAGGAAGGAGTTTCTCGGAGAAGAAACTTCCGGGGAAAACCTCCTGCGGCAATTGGTGGCAAAGGGATACCTGGTCGCTGCCCAGCGGGAAGTCTCCCGCCTGCCCCAGCCCCCCGGCGGGCCCACCGGGATAAACCCCCTCACCGGAAACCAACAGAAAGCCCTGACTGAAATCAGGAATCTCTTTGCAAAAAAACAGGTGGTACTGCTCCATGGCATCACGGCCAGCGGGAAAACCGAGATTTACATCCACCTGATCGGGGAAGCCCTGGCCACAGGCCGACAGGTCCTTTACCTGGTGCCGGAGATCTCGCTCACTCCCCAGATCATCGCCCGCCTCCAAAAGGCTTTCGGCGGGAAAACAACCGTTTACCACTCCCGCATGAGTGGCCCCGAAAGGGTGGAAGTATGGCAGAAAGTACTGGCTTTCGGCACCTCCGGGGACTCCTCCTGCCAGGTGGTCCTGGGGGCCCGCAGCGCCCTGCTGCTGCCCTTTTCCCGCCTGGGACTGATCATCGTCGATGAGGAACACGAACCCTCCTACAAGCAAAACGACCCGGCTCCGCGCTACCACGCCCGCGACATGGCGGTAGTCGCCGGCATTCAACACCAGGCCCCGGTCCTCCTGGGATCGGCCACCCCCTCCTTTGAATCCTACCGGAACGCCAAAACCGGGAAATACGGACTGGTCACCCTTCCCCACCGGTTCGGCCACGCAGGCCTTCCTGAAATCATCGTCGCCGACCTGCTCAGGGCACGCAAACGCAGAGAGATGAAATCCCTGCTTACCCCGGAACTCTACCAGCTGATGACTGCCGCCCTCCAAAACGGAGAACAGGTCATCCTGTTTCAGAACCGCAGGGGATATGCGCCCTGGGTGGAATGCCACGACTGCGGATGGATCCCCGAATGCCGTCATTGCGATGTCAGCCTTACCTACCACCGGAAGGGCAACCAGTTGGTATGCCATTACTGCGGGTATCGCGAGCCCCTGCCTGCCCATTGCGGCCGTTGTGGCTCCCCCGGGATACGAACCCGCGGCTTCGGCACGGAAAAAGTGGAAGAGGAAATCGGCCTTCTCTTCCCGGGAGCACGCATATCACGCATGGACCTGGACACCACGCGGTCACGGCACGCCCTTGATCACCTCATCGGCCAGCTGGAATCGGGAAAAACAGATATCCTCATCGGCACACAAATGGTGACCAAGGGTCTGGACCTGGCCAGGGTCAGCGTAGTGGGTATCCTCAATGCCGACAACCTGCTGAGCTACCCCGATTTCCGGGCCCACGAGCGGGCCTTCCAGCTTCTGGTGCAGGTCAGCGGCCGCCCCGGCCGCAGTTCCTTCCCC
Source organism: Bacteroidales bacterium (assembly GCA_012729335.1). Taxonomy (GTDB): domain Bacteria; phylum Bacteroidota; class Bacteroidia; order Bacteroidales; family Prolixibacteraceae; genus UBA1413. The sequence goes on from JAAYDJ010000017.1 coordinate 136,146, forward strand.
GGGAAAGTGGTCCTTCAGACCACCCAACCCGGTCACCCCGTCATCGGGTTTGCCAGGGAAATCAATTACCACGGCCTTTTTAACTCCCTCATGCCCGAAAGAAAACTTTTCGGGTACCCCCCCTGGGTCAGGCTGGTCAGAATCTCCCTGAAACACAGAGACCAGGAACGGGTCACCAGGGCTGCAGGATTCCTGGCCGGGATGCTCCGCCAGGAAGAAAAAATCAGGATTCTGGGACCCGGGAGCCCGGTGGTGGGGCGTATCAACCTCTGGCACCTCTCGGAAATCTGGCTGAAGGTTCCCCGCGAATTCTCCCCTGCGCACCTCCGGACTACCATGACCCGGGCGATGGAACACACGCTCCGCCAGCCGGGATTCAGCACCCTGGTCATCCAGGTCGACGTCGATGCCGGCTGACATACCACAATGACCCGCTTTCCACACCTTTTTTTGCCTTTAATCGGCGTAAAAGTGTAAATTTGCCCCAACAAAATCATGCGCATGTGAATTTGCAGGAAATTGATAAGCTATTCGATCACTTCAAGAACATCACCGCCCTGGTTATCGGTGATGCCATGGTCGACAGCTACCTGTGGGGCAAAGTGGAACGGGTTTCCCCTGAGGCCCCGATCCCGATTGTTTCGGTCACCAACAAGGAGAGCCGGCTGGGCGGAGCCGCCAACGTCTCCCTGAACCTCCAGGCCCTGGGGGCTACCCCCCTTCTTTTTTCCGTCACCGGCGACGACGAAAAAGGACGCCGCTTCCGCAAACTGATGGAAAAGAACAACCTGGCGGCCAGCGGCATTTTCGTGGACCCACAGCGAATCACCACCGTCAAGAGCCGGATCATCTGCAACGGCCAGCATATCGCCCGCATCGACGAAGAATCGACCGAATACATCGACTCGGCCCTCGAAATGATGATCTTCAATGCAATCCACCGCACCATCGAAAGCCGTAAAATAGATGTGATCATCTTCGTGGATTACGACAAAGGAATGATCACCCCTACCCTTTTTGAAAAGGTCCACGCCCTGGCCCGCGAAAAAAAGATTTTCGTAGCGGTCGATCCCAAACGGAGAAACTTCCACCTCTATCATGAAGTGGACCTCTTCAAACCCAACTTCAAGGAGTTTGTGGAGGGCACAGGCCGCCCCATCAGAAAAGGAGACCTGGAAATTCTTAAAAAAACCGCGGAGGAATATAAAAAGGAGAAGTCCTTCAAACTGATCTTCATCACCCTTTCAGAACTGGGGGTGTTTATCAGTAACGGGGTGAGCCAGACTTATTATCCCGCGGAAATCAGGTACATCGCCGATGTTTCAGGAGCCGGCGATACCGTTTTGTCGGTGGCCAGTCTCTGCCTGGCCTCCAATGTTCCGCCCCAGATGATGGCCCATCTCTCCAACATGGCGGGCGGACTGGTATGCGAGCAGGTGGGTGTGGTGCCCATCAACCGCGACCGCTTCAAGAAAGAGATGGAAAGATCGGCCTTCTGAACCCTGCACATAGAAAATATTAACTTTGACGCCTTAATTCAAATTCAGACATGGGTAAAATAATTGCATTGGCCAACCAAAAGGGAGGCGTCGGTAAAACCACCACCACCATCAACCTTGCCGCCAGTCTGGCTGTCCTGGAAAAAAAAGTGCTGGTCATCGACGCCGATCCGCAGGCCAACGCCACTTCAGGCCTCGGTTTTGACCTGAAAAACATCAAGACCAGCATCTATGAGGCGATCATCGATGAGACCGACATCCGCAAGATTATCCTCACCACAGGGGTGGCCAACCTCGACCTGATCCCTTCCCATATCGACCTTGTGGGCGCTGAAATCGAAATGCTCAACCTGCCCAACCGGGAAAAGGTGCTCAAACATACCATCGAAGGAATCAAGGAGGATTACGACTTCATCCTCATCGATTGTTCCCCCTCCCTGGGGCTGATTACCGTCAATGTGCTGACGGCGGCCGACTCGGTCATCATTCCCGTGCAGGGAGAATACTTCGCCCTCGAGGGACTCGGGAAACTGCTCAACACCATCAAGATCATCCAAAACCGGCTCAACCCTCAGCTCGAAATCGAAGGGTTCCTGCTGACCATGTTCGATTCGCGCCTCAACATCTCCAACCAGGTATATGAGGAGGTCAAGCGCCATTTCCAGGACATGGTCTTTGAGACGGTCATTCAGCGGAATGTCAAGCTGGTTGAAGCCCCGAGTTACGGGAAACCGGTGGTTTTCTACGACGCCAGTTCCCGGGGAGCCATCAACCACATGAACCTGGCCAGGGAGATTCTGCAGCGTAACGATATGACCAGCCTCCGCCAGGGAGATATAACCATTCATTAACAAACCCGGACCATGGTGAAAAGAAATGTATTGGGAAGAGGGCTGGGAGCCCTGATCGATGATGCCGACATCATCAAGGAACAGATATCCGGCGTGGCGGAAATCGAACTGTCGAAAATTGACGCCAATCCCTACCAGCCCAGGACCACCTTTGACCAGGAAAAACTGGAGGAGTTATCGGCATCCATCAGGGAGATCGGGTTGATCCAGCCCATCACGCTGCGCAAAAGTGTCGACGACAGATACCAGATCATCACGGGTGAGCGTCGCTTCAGGGCGGCACAACTCGCCGGGCTCTACAAGATTCCGGCCTTTATCAGGGAAGCCGGCAACGACGCTATGCTCGAAATGGCCCTGGTCGAAAATATCCAGAGAGAAGACCTCGACCCCATCGAAATCTCCCTGAGCTACCAACGGCTCATCGACGAATGTAACCTCACCCAGGAAACCCTCAGCACCCGCGTAGGCAAGAAAAGGTCGACGGTGGCCAACTACCTGCGGTTGCTCAGGCTCCCCGCCCTCATCCAGAAAGGCCTCAAAGAAAAACAGATCACCATGGGCCACGCCAAAGCCCTGATCAATATCGAAGAAAGCGATACCCAGGTGGCCCTCTTCAACCAGATCATCCGCCATGACTTCTCCGTGAGAAAAATTGAGGAGATCGTCAGGGAAATGAATGAGCAAGAGACCGGTGAACACCCCGAAAAAAAGAATAAGGTCCCCTACCCCGAACACCTGCAGACCGTCAGGGATCTCATCCACCAGGCCATTCCCCTCCCGGTGAAATTCACGGCCGACACCGTCGGCAGGGGAAAAATCGTGATTTCCTTCCGGAATGAATCCGACTTGCAGAAAATTGTTAAAATTCTTGAAAACCAGAATAAGTAAAAAGGGAGGCCGTTCCTTTTAGCGGCAATCTGCTAAATTTGCCAGAAAACAAGGTATTGTGACCATAACTGTCAGGGAGGTTAAAATAGGGTTTGTCGTTTGTTGTCTATGTCTGCTGGCCGGAGTCTTTCAGTCGCAGGCGATGTCACCCGCCACAACCGGTCCCCGTACCCAGGCACCCTCCTTCACAGCCTGCACCCACGTCATTGCTTTGCAGGTCACGGCCGGTAACTCTTCCACACCACCACCGGTATCCCCCGATACCCTCCTTAGGGCTCCCCGGGTTTCAGCCGACACCCTTCCTGCGGCATCTTCCGCCTCCCCCGACACCCTCCTTATGGCCCCCCGGGTCTCTGCCGACACGCTTCGTTCCGATACGGCAGCCCTGCCTCCTGCCAGAAAAATCCCTGAAAAAGAACTCCACTCTCCCAGAAAAGCCTCCATCTATTCGGCCTTGCTGCCGGGGCTCGGACAGGCCTACAATAAAAAATACTGGAAAATCCCCATTATCTACGGAGGTTTTGCGGCCTTCGGCTACTTCATCGGCTGGAACAACCGCAACTTCAAGACCGCCCGGCAGGCATACAGCGATCTGACCGATACCATCCCGTCGACCGACTCCTATATGAAGCTGAAACAGATCATCTACTATGATCTGTCCAAACCCTCCGACGTGGCCAGCCTGAAACAAGGGCTGACCTCAAGCCAGGATTACTACAGAAGAAACCGCGACCTGCTCATCATCGTCACCGCCGCCTTCTACGGACTCAATATCATCGATGCCAGTGTCGACGCCCATTTCTTTAATTTCGATATCAGCGACGATCTCTCCCTGAACTGGGAACCCGTCATGCGCCAGGCAAAGAATCAGAATATTTTTTGCTTAAATTGCACCTTGAGATTTTGAACATTCCAATGAAACAAAACAGACGAGCTTACAAATGAGTATGAACCCAAGAGCCTTGCTTCTGACCCCCCTTCTTCTCACCGCCTCACTTCTCACTTCCGCCTATGGTTACAAAGGCGACAATATCAGAAAAATAGGGCAATACGTGGTGGTATCTCTGGACACCGCCGAAGTCCAGACCCTGTACCTGGAGCCCGATGAAATCGGCAGGGCCGTATTCAGTCAGAAACTCGATGACCTGGTCAGCAGCTGGTATGTCAACAACATCTTTCTCTCCGACAAGGTGGACAGGGATTTCACCCTGCAGCGCCACATGAATCTTTCCGATGAGGAGCTGATGGAAAGGCTGGCGAAGGTGGAGGCCGCCGTGAAGCTCTCCTACAATTCGGTGGTGCGTGACTACATCGAGATGTACACGACGCGCCGTCCGTCACAGGTGGAGATTATGCTGGGGTTGTCAGCCTATTATTTTCCCTTTTTCGAGGAGATTTTTGACAGATATGAATTGCCGCATGAACTGAAGTATCTGGCCATCATAGAGTCGGCTCTCAATCCCCGTGCGGTGTCGCGGGTGGGAGCGGTCGGTTTGTGGCAGTTTATGCTGGGCACTGCCAAGGGGTTAAACCTGGAAGTCTCTACCTATATTGACGAGCGGCGCGACGTGGTGAAGGCCACCGATGCCGCCGCGCGCTATCTCAAACAACTCTACAATGTTTACCAGGACTGGCACCTGGTGATTGCCGCCTACAACTGCGGCCCTGGAAATGTCAACAAGGCCATCACCCGTGCCGGCGGAAAAACCGACTATTGGCAGATCTATTATGCCCTTCCAAGGGAAACCCGCGGTTATGTACCGGCATATATCGCCGCCACCTATGTGATGAACTATTACCGCGAACACCAGATGTCGCCGCGGTTCCCGGCCATGACACTGAATACCGATACCATCATGGTCAACCAGCTCATCAACCTGCAGCAGATCGCCGCCAACCTTGACATTGAACTGGAAGCCCTGCGCGACCTCAACCCGATGTACCGGATGGACATCATCCCCGGCAGCGCCGAAAAAAACTACCCGCTGCGGATTCCCGTGGAACTGCTCTCTGATTACATCCTTAACGCCGATACCATCTTCCGCCATGACCGCCAGAATCACTTCCCCGACAACAGGATCGTCACCCCCCAGACGGGGCCCGGCAGAAATTCCTCACAGGCCAGCCATTCCATCGAAGGAAAAAGCAGAATCACCTATACGGTAAAAAGCGGAGACAACCCAGGGTATATCGCCAACTGGTTTAATGTGAGCTTGAATGATCTGAGGAGTTGGAACAATATCCGAAGGAACATGATCAGGGTTGGTCAGAAGCTCACCATTTACGTTCCTGAAGACAAAACCGATCACTATAAGCGGATCAACAACATGTCTTTCAGCGCCAAGCAGGCGCAGGCCGGCAAAGCTGCCCCGGTCAATCAGGTTGCCACGACCCGTTCCGAAGAAGAACACAAGCCGCAGACCACAGCATCCTCCACAGCGGCCGATAACCGGCAACTGGCCTCAGCCTCTTCCATAGAGGGGGATTATGAATACTATACCGTAAAAAAGGGAGACAACCTCTGGACCATTGCCCGTAAGTATCCGGGGATATCCAACAATGACCTGATGCGGCTTAACAACATTACCGATGTAAAGAGTCTCAGGGCCGGCCAGAAGCTTAAGATCCGCCCCAAAACCTGATTCCCCGGCCACATTGCTCCTGCAGGCATAAAAAAGGTCTCCCTTTATCCATATAAGAGGAGACCTTTCATTTCCCGGGGAGGTCCTCAATCAGAGCAGGGACCTGAGAAGTCCGGGAATCTGGGAGGGTTCCCCGGCAACCGGCACGCCGGCGGCATTAAAGGCTTTGATTTTCTCTTCGGCGGTTCCCGAACCGCTGGAGATGATGGCTCCCGCGTGGCCCATTCTTTTCCCGGGGGGGGCGGTCTGTCCCGCAATGAAAGCGACTACGGGTTTGGTCAAATTCTCTTTTATAAACCGGGCGGCCTGTTCTTCGGCATCACCCCCGATTTCACCGATGAGCACCACTCCTTTGGTTTCAGGGTCTTCTTCAAACATCTGCAACAAATCGCGGTAATAGAGACCAGCCACCGGGTCGCCCCCGATGCCGATGCAAGTGGTCTGCCCCAGGTTATTTTCGGTCAGCATGTTGACCACTTCATAGGTGAGGGTGCCGCTGCGAGACATCAGGCCTACCGGCCCCTGTTTAAAGATGTTGCCGGGGAGGATTCCGATCAGGCATTCCCCGGGGGTAATGAGCCCGGGGCAGTTGGGCCCGATCAGCCGGGTGCCGTTTTGTCGGGCCAGGGGCATAACCCTGATCATGTCGCGTACGGGAACCCCTTCGGTGATGGTAACCACCAGCTCAACGCCGGCAAAACTGGCTTCCAGAATGGCATCGGCGGCAAAAGGCGCCGGCACGAAAATCACGGAGGCATTGGCGCCTGTGGCTTCACGCGCCTCCCTGACCGTATTGAAAATGGGAATCCCCTCAAATACCTGGCCGCCCTTGCCCGGGGATACCCCCGCCACCACCTGGGTGCCGTAAGCCTTCATCTTTTGCGCATGAAAAGCACCGTCTCGTCCGGTGATCCCCTGAACGACCAATCGGGTATTCTTGTTGACCAATATGCTCATGGTATGTTCCTTTCTCGTTATTTATTTGAATGGTGTGGAATGTTAAACTCTCATGAATGAAGCTCTGCCGACGGGAGAGCTGACCTTTGTCCGGATCAGGGTCACTTTCTGCTCAGTTCAATGGCCATCCTTGCGGCTTCTCCCATGGTGGCCACGGTGGGCAGCCCTGTCGACCTGAGCAGCTCGAGTCCTTCCCGGGCATTGGTCCCTGAAAGCCTGACCACAATGGGAATACCGGTCCTGATCTGGTCCAGGGCAGAGATCAGCCCACGCGCCACATCATCGCAACGCGTAATACCCCCGAAAATATTGATCATCACCGCTTTCACATTTTTATCACTCAGCAGAATTTCCATGGCATCGATGACCTTCTGGGGGTTGGAAGAGCCCCCGATATCAAGGAAATTGGCAGGTTCACCCCCATATAGCTTGATCATGTCCATCGTGGCCATCGCCAGTCCGGCCCCATTAACCATGCAGCCAATGCTCCCATCCAGCTTGATGTAACTCAGTCCCCGGGCGTGGGCGTCAATCTCTTTCTGCTCATCCTCGGTGACTTCCCGCATGGACAGAATTCCAGACTGCCGGTAGAGGGCATTGTCATCGAAATTCATCTTTCCGTCAATGGCCATGATCTCTCCCTGTTGGGTCACCACCAGGGGATTAATTTCAGCCAGGGAGGAGTCGGTGTCAAGATAAAGCCGATAAAGTTTCAGAAAAATGGAGGCTGCCACGCGGGCATGCCGGATGTCGGGGAACAGTTTTAGGGCAATTTCCCGGGCTTCCCACTCCATCAGTCCAGTCAGCGGATCGATCGGCACCTTCAGTATCTTTTCAGGTGATACGCGGGCTACTTCTTCAATTTCCACGCCGCCCTCGGCACTGACCATCAACACCACGCTTTTGCTGTTACGGTCATTGATCAGACCCACATAAAACTCCTTGTCAATGTCGACGGCGTTGCCGATGAGCACCTTCTCCACGGTATAGCCCTTGATGTCCATGCCCAGGATCCTGCGGGCATTCTCCACCGCTTCGGCTTTCGAGCGGGCGAGTTTCACCCCACCGGCCTTGCCTCTGCCCCCGGCATGCACCTGCGCCTTGACCACCCTCAGCTGACCATCATCAGGGACCCGGGCTTCCACCTCTTCCACCGTGTGGCACAATACAGCATCGGGCACAGGGATCCCATATTGCCGGAACAAATCCCTGGCCTGGTATTCATGAATCTTCATAGTCTGTGTCTATTATTGGTTATTGTTAATCTCTCTCAGGTCATCCGGAGGGAATAAAACACCGGCTCCCCGCGGAAAAAGAGGCTTCCCCGGTTCATGCCCGTCCCCGAAGGCTGTTAAAATTAGGAATAATTCCATAATAACCATATAGACGGTTAAAAATCGCAAGGATAAAATGGGCAGTAACACCGGCCCCGGGTAAGCCTGCCATAAAATTTCATATTTTTGCGGGATGCCCGTTTCAGGCAGGCGGGAATTGTCGACAGGCCGGAGAACCGGCTGAGACCTCTTCCAACAGATGCCAAAGGGGGAATAAAACAGGCAGGAAGTACTTTTACGGGCATCACCTCTATATGCAAGTGAAAGTCGCATGGTGCTCCGGCCACATAAGGACATGTATATTTGCCCCATGTGAAACGAAGTTCGGCAGAGCACCGCGGAGCCAATTCCATGGGCATGAAGCACTTAAGCCGGCTTCACCGCGACATATAACTGAAGAGCAAGTCATTAACTGACAATTTGCAAATGAAGTACAAGTCATGAACTAACAAAAAATACTCATGAGAGCGTATATCAGCAGGGTCATCATGGAAGAGGCCGGAGCCATCAAAAACATTCCGGTTACCGGTGACTACGAAAAAAGTGTGGAACTCATATATGAAAGGGTTCATGTCAGGAAGGGCAAAGTAGTGGCCAGTGGGATGGGGAAGGCAGGCCAGATCGCACTGAACATTGCCACGACGCTCAGTTCCACCGGCACGCCATCGGTGTTCCTGCATCCAAGCGATTCCCAGCATGGCGATCTGGGGGTGATCCAGGAAAACGACCTGCTCCTGCTGGTATCCAACTCAGGGAAGACACGTGAAATCCTGGAATTGGTTGAGTTGGCCGGAAGGCTCCACCCCGGATTGCCGCTCATCGTCATCACCGGCAACCGTGAAAGCCAGCTGGCCGCCATGGCCGATGCCATCCTCTACACGGGAGCCCCCGCCGAAGTGTGCCCCCTGGGGCTCACCCCCAGCACCTCCACTACCACGATGACCGTCATCGGCGACATCTTAATGGTCCTGATGATGAAAAAAATCGGTTTCACCAGCGAAGAGTACGCCAAAAGACACCACGGCGGCTACCTGGGTGATAAGTCAAGAGCCCAGGCCGGGGGAGTGAGAAGAGACTGAGACTGAAGAATGGGTGAAGGGGCGGTTGGGAGAAGGAGACGGGGCCGTCGCAAACCTCCGGCCACACAGGAATGGTGATTTGAGTTTAGAGAAAGGATAAGATGAGAATAGGAAAAGAGCATACCACGGGACTCGTGGTGGACATCCAGGAGCGGCTGTTCCCCGCCATGGCCGGGAAAGAGGAATTCCTGAGGAACACGCTGATCCTGATAAAGGGATTACAGGTGCTGGGAATCCCCCTGGTGGTGACTCAGCAGTATACCCGTGGACTGGGGGAAACCCTGCCTGAGATCAGAGAGGCCATTGCCGGTTTCAGCTTTCTGGAAAAAAGGGATTTCAGCTGTTGCGATGAGCCTGCCGTACTCGAGAATCTGGCCCGGCTGCGCACTGAACAGGTGATTCTTTTCGGTATCGAATCGCACGTATGCGTCCTGCAGACCGCCCTCGACCTGAAAGAGGCAGGAATGGTCCCCATCGTGGTGGCCGACGCCATCACCTCCCGCTCCCTGAACAGCCTGGACCTGGCCAGGGAGAGATTCCGCCATGAAGGCATCATGATGACCTCGGCCGAAGCCATCCTCTTCGAAATCCTGAGGAGTTCCGCAGCACCGGAGTTTAAGGATATCTCCCGGTTGGTGAAATAACCCCCTATTTATGACCAAGGACTTTCGGCTTCATTAACTATTCTGATATTCTAGAATTTAAAGGTGTGATAGAAATTTGTGCCCTGGCCTCGGGGAGTAACGGGAACAGCTATTATGTCGGCAACGGGGAGGAGGCCATCCTGGTGGATGCCGGCATTTCCACGAAGCAGTTGTTGCTGCGGATGAAGAGCAGAGGACTGGATCCGGGGAGGATCCGTGCGGTTTTCCTGTCGCATGAGCATTCCGACCATGCACGGGGCATACAGGTACTGAGCAAACGGCAGGCAGTGAACATCTGGATGTCGAAACGCACCTGGGGTTCGCTGCCCGTTTATTTCAGGCCGCCCTATGTAAAATTCTTTACACCGGGGGAAACGGTGACCATTGGCACCTTCAGGGTCCATACCTTCCTGAAGAACCATGATGCAGCAGAGCCCTGTTCCTTCCGCATCAGCCACGGTGATAAGAGTGTCGGCGTTTTCACCGACATTGGCGCCCCGTGTGACAGGGTGAAGAACGCACTCCAGGAGTGTCAGGCTGCTTTCATGGAAAGTAATTACGATGAGAAGATGCTGTGGGAAGGGCCCTATCCCTGGCCGCTGAAACAGAGGGTGGCCTCAGACGTGGGGCATCTCTCCAATCTTCAGGCCCTGCAGCTGGTGCAGGAATATGCCCATCCTCACCTTGAGTGCTTGTTTCTGAGTCACCTGAGCCAGGAAAACAACACCCCCGCCATGGCCTGGTCGGCTTTCGAACCCCTGCATTCAAGAATGGAGGTTAAACTGACCAGCCGCCACGAAGCCAGCGAGGTCTACCGGCTGGAATAGTTGATAACCGCCGGTTTGCAAAGCAAAAGAGTCCACCCCGTCGTATAGGGATGGACTCTTTTATTTAACGGCTTCGGGAGCTTGCACTCAACCTGAAGGCTCTGCAAGGCACTTCACGATGTGAAAGCCTTTAAGCCCATGGTTGTTCCAGTCCCTGTTCCTTAAAAAATGGAGTAGGTCAGGCCAAAAGCAAAAACAAGGGTTGTTTTTCCGAGGGTCTCTTCGTAACTGCCCACATCAGGATCGTTGAAGGTGACCGTCTGATCCTTGTAGAAGGTATTCAGAACTCCGGCGTCAAGGATGAAGCGTTCGGCGAATTTCCACTGAAGGCCGCCACCCAGGGTATAGGAGGGATTGCTGTAGCTGAAATCGCTCTGGTAGCTGTCGGCGATTCCCGGCTGGGAGGTGAGACCGCCCACGCTGAGGGCAAACTGGTCGCTGAGATTGAACTGAAGACCCAGGGCCAGCTCATAATAATTCTTGTCGATTTCCCTTGTGACGCCACTCCGTACATTATTGCCCCAACCCACATTCTTGTCAAAGAACAGATTGTAGGAGAGCTGGGCTTCGAGCCAGTCAATGGGTTTGTAGCCCACACCCACGCCCAGGATGGCGGGTATATCGTAGTCGTCTTTCTTTCCGTCGGGAAACACGCCCAGGTCATCGACAGGGGTTTCATTGGTGAGGGCGAGGGCCGTCTGGAATTCATATTTGATACCGACATTGAGCTGTTCGCCCAGGTTGAGGTTGAGGCCCACGATAGGGGTCCAGCCGGCACCCGTCTGGGTTGTTTCCACCTTTTTATCTGCCAGTCCGTTTCCGGTGGCGGACAGGGTAGCGGCAGTGGCTGTCAATTGGTTGGCCGTGGCCTGATAGGTGGCCGCCGCCGTGGTGAAAGAGGTCTTAATCTGATTCATGTTCATGGCCGCGATCTGTGCACCGTTGAGACCAAGGTTTGCCAGGGCAGCTTCAAACTGCGCTTTCTGTGTGGAGGTAATGTAACCTGCCGTCTGCACCTGTGTGAGGGTAAAATTCCCCGCACCACCTGTAATCAGGGCCTGTACATTTGTGGCCGCACCATTATAGGTGGTGACGGCTCCGGCAGCCTGACCGGCAATTCCGGTCACCGCAGGCGCCGCCGTGCCGGTCAGCCAATCCTTGGCATTCACGGCATTGTTGTTGACCATCAGCTGGATATTTTTAATATACCCCTCATAGGTATTCTTCGCGGGCGTATACCTGACTCCGGCAAAACCCGAAACCATATCGTTGAATTTGTAAGTGGCTCCCACCTGGATCCCGTAATAAACGGAACTCCCATTGAAGTAAAGTTCGGCATCGTAACCCGACACATTATAATTGTAAGGAGCCGGAAGTTGCTTGAGCCCTGCCAGTCCGGGCACCAGCTTGGTCAGCGGAATCTCGAAGGATGGAAGCCCACGTTCAAACTCGGCAGAACCACCACCACCCACCGGGCCAAACCCGAAGGAAAGCGCCAGCCGGTCCATTTTATAAACGGCGTACACATCAGGGAACAAAGGCGCTTTCACCTTCCCTAAATACTCCCCGTCATTCAGAAGAGGAAACATACTGTTGACCGTCTTGTCCTGAAAAATCGTCTGGTTGTTCAAGGCAAAATGCCATCCGTCCTTCAGGTTGGTCAAACCAGCCGGATTGAAATAAACCGCATCGATCTGCGTGGAGGCATTCCTGCTGAGCATACGCACATACTGCGCACTCTGGTTGGTATTGGTCACCAAACCTCCGGCAAAAGTGGTCAGCGCCAGAGCGACGACCATCATGGTCACAAGAATTGATTTCTTCATAGTCAATCGATTATATTAAAACTTTGCAAAAGTAAAATTAAATATGATTAAACAAAATTTTTGCCTTGATTTTCAATGCCTTATAAAACTTTCGAACAATAATTCAAAATTTTCGAAAAGGAAGTGAAAAAAGGGAAGATAATAAAAAAGCGTCAGGGGAACCCGGTCACCGGATTCCCCTGACGCATCACAGGCAAGTGTCAGATGTGGATAACCTCGCCGTAAGCGGCGGCAGCGGCTTCCATGATGGCTTCGCTCATGGTGGGGTGCGGGTGGATCGCCTTGATCAGTTCGTGGCCGGTGGCTTCCAGTTTTTTGGCCACTACCAGTTCGGCGATCATTTCGGTCACATTTCCCCCGATCATGTGTGCGCCAAGCAATTCACCGTACTTTGCATCGAAGACCAGCTTGACAAAACCCTCTTTCTGTCCGGCAGCGCTGGCCTTTCCACTTGCCGAATAAGGAAATTTACCCACCTTCACCTCATAACCAGCCTCTTTGGCTTTGGCTTCGGTAAGGCCCACAGAGGAGATTTCGGGATGGGTATAGGTGCATCCGGGAATATTTTTATAATCGATAGGTTCGGGATTCAGTCCGGCAATCTTTTCAACGCAGGTGATGCCCTCAGCCGAGGCCACATGGGCCAGCGCCGGTGTGGCGATGATGTCGCCGATGGCGTAAACGCCCTCCACATTGGTACGATAGTACTCATCCACTTTAATGCGGCCGTTCTCCACCACGATTCCCATCTCCTCCAAACCAATGCCTTCGGTGTTGGGGGTAATCCCCACCGCCGAAAGAACCACATCGGCTTCAACCACTTCCTCTCCCTTTTTGGTTTTGATGGTCACTTTACAGAGTTCACCTGAGGTATCCACCTTTTCGACAGTGGAGGAGGTCATCACTTTCATTCCCATCTTCTTGAAGGAGCGCTCCAGTTGTTTGGAGACCTCTTCGTCCTCCAGGGGGACGACGTTAGGCATAAACTCCACCAGAGTAACCGCAGTGCCTACCGACTGATAAAAGTAAGCGAACTCGCTTCCGATGGCACCGGAACCCACCACCACCATCGATTTGGGTTGGCTGGGCAGGGTCATGGCTTTGCGGTAACCAAAGACCTTTTTATAATCGAGGGGCAGATTGGGCAGCTGCCGGGTACGCGCCCCTGTGGCCAGAATGATGTGTTTAGCCGTGACCATGGTCTTGGTTCCTGCCTCATCGGTTACTTCCACCTGGCCTTTCCCCGCCAGTTTTCCGAAACCGGAGATGGTCTCAATTTTATTTTTCTTGAAAAGAAACTGGATCCCCTTGCTCATGCCCTCGGCCACGCCACGACTGCGTTTCACCATGGCCTCAAAATCGGGCTTGATCTCTCCCGTTATACTCACCCCGTATTCGGCGGCATGAAGGGCATATTCATAGGCCTGAGCACTCTTCAGGAGGGACTTGGTGGGTATGCAACCCCAGTTCAGACAGATGCCACCCAGGTTTTCCTTCTCGACGACACCCACGCTGAATCCCAGCTGGGAAGCCCTGATGGCAGCCACATATCCGCCCGGGCCACTTCCGATTACCAAAACATCATAATTCATCTTGTGATTTTATTGCGTTAATACGGTTCATTTGAATTTTCACTTCCAATAACACCCTTCTGCCGGAAAGGTTTAGACAAAGATACCCTTTTATGCTTTGGTGCCAAGGTGTTGATGAATGATGGCGAAGAACTCAGGGTAGTATGCGTTGCTGGCGGCGATGATTTCTCCGCCGAAGAGCCAGTTGGTACCGCCGTTGAAATCGGAGACTTTTCCGCCGGCCTGCCTGAGGATGAAGGCCCCCGCGGCGACATCCCAGGCATGAAGGGCGTGCTCAAAGAAAGCGTCGAAGCGGCCTGCCGCCACGTAACAGAGATCCACCGCCGCGGAACCCATGCGGCGCAGCCCGCGGGTGGTCCGCATCAGCTCCTTCAGGGCCGCAATATAACTGTCGATCCGGTCAAAATCATAATAGGGAAATCCCGTACCAATCAGGGTATCGACCGAATACACGGAAGTGGCCACCTTGATCTCCCTGCCGTTGAGAAAAGCGGGGCTTCCCTTCCAGGCCTTGAACATTTCGTCATACCCCAGTTCATAAACCACCCCGGCTACCACCTCTTCCCCCTCCAGAAGGCCGATACTCACCGAACAGGGGTAGAGACCATGAATGTAGTTGGTCGTCCCGTCGAGTGGATCAATGATCCACTGCAGGTTTTCTCCGGAAGCCCCTGCCGTTCCCTCCTCGGTCACGAAGCCCGCATCGGGAAGCAACATCCGCAACCGCTCCACAATCCTTTGCTCGGCACTCTTGTCTACATAAGTCACGAAGCTGGCCTGGCTTTTGGTTTCCACATCGTCACGGGTAAGCTTCCGGCGCTCCTCGACAATAAACCGGCCCGCCTCCCGGGCCACTTTTTCCATTTGATCAGCGATACTCCTGTAATCCATATCTTCTCACTATTAAATCTTCAACCTGAAGCCGGGAACCAATACCCTTCTCCCCTTTTCAAAACCAAGCGCAACGGTGCGGAGAGTCACTGACCAGCCTGTTTTGATCCCGCCGTTCCGCTCACAAATCAGTCCGTCCAGGCTCCCTGCATGGTTCCGTCGGGGAGAACCGATGCAAAACGCACCGGGGCTATCTCCCCTGTAATTCCTGGCCTGAAGGGAAGCACGGTTCGGATATAATTCTCCGAGAAACCGGTGATCACCCCTCCAGGAAGGGTTTCTTCAAAAAGAACCTGAACTGTCCGCCCCATGTTTTTCGAATAGAAAGCGTGAAGTTTCTTCTCTGAGAGGTTGATATATTGCTGGGTCCTGGTTTTACGTAATGCCACGGCCACTTTGCCGGGAATCTCAAGGGCACGCGTTCCCCTCCGCTCCGAATAAGGAAAGGCGTGCAGCTGCGAGACCTCCAGTCCGTTGAGAAAATCGTAGGAAGCCCTGAAGAGGGCATCTGTTTCCCCGTTGGTGCCCGCAATGACATCTACCCCTATGAAGGCATAAGGGAGGGTTTCCCTGATGCGGGCCACCCTGCCTGCAAAGAGTTCAGTGGTATACTTCCGCCGCATAAGGGCCAGCACCTCATCGGTTCCGGCCTGCAAAGGAATGTGAAAATGAGGGGTGATGACCCTGGATGCGGCCGCCATACCGATCACTTCGTCGGTGAGCAGGTTGGGTTCCACGGACCCCATCCGCAGGCGGTGAAGGCCTTTCACCTTTTCCAGGGCCGCCAGCAGCTGCAGGAATGTCTCGCCTGTCGATTTTCCGAAATCACCGATGTTGACACCGGTCAGGACAATTTCCCTGAAGCCTTTGGCCACGGCAGCTTCCGCTTCCCTGACGGTATCGGCCACGGAAGCGTTGCGGCTGCGCCCGCGTGCATAGGGAATCGTACAGTAGGTGCAGTAATAGTCACACCCATCCTGGATCTTCAGAAAACTGCGCGTACGGTCACCCTGCGAAAAGGCAGGATGGTATTCCCTGACCTGCTGCAGACGGGTCGTCGTGACAACGGCCTTTCCACGTTTCGTCAGATCACCCAGGTAAGCGGGGATATTAAACTTTTCTCTGGTTCCCAGAACAAGATCGACCCCTTCGAGGGCAGCAATCTCTTCGGGGTTGAGCTGGGCATAACAACCGATCACCACCACGAATGCCGAAGGATTGGTGCGGAGAGCCCTGCGTATGGCATTCCGGCTGCTCTTGTCGCCGGCATGGGTGACAGAACAGGTATTGATGACATATAAATCGGCCTTCTCTTCAAAGTCCACGCGCGCAAACCCCACCTCCTCCAGGGAGCGGGCAATCGCCGAGGTCTCCGAGAAATTGAGTTTGCAGCCCAGGGTCTGGAAGGCCGCTTTCTTCCCCTGATAGTTCATACCTTTCAATTAAAGGCACAAAGGTATGATTTTTTGGCGTTACAACAGGTTGCTGGCCAGTTCGGCCAGAAAACTGCGTTCACCCTTGAGCAGGTTGATATGGGCGAAGATGTCCTGTCCTTTCATCCGCTCGGTCAGGTAAGCCAGTCCGTTCGACTTGATGTCGAGATAGGGGGAATCGATCTGCTGGAGGTCACCCGTGAAAATCATTTTGGTACCTTCCCCGGCACGGGTGATAATGGTTTTTATTTCGTGAGGGGTGAGGTTCTGGGCTTCGTCGATGATAAAAAAGACATTGGAGAGGCTGCGGCCCCTGATGTAGGCCAAGGGGGTAATCACCAGGCGGTCGTCTTTCTGAAGTTCCTCGATCCGCTGGTATTCCGGACTGCGGGCATTAAAGACATGTTTGATGACCCCCAGGTTATCATAAAGGGGCTGCATATAGGGGTTGATTTTCTCCATGGCATCGCCAGGCAGGAAACCCAGATCGCGGTTGCTCAGGGCCACGATGGGGCGTGCCAGGAGGATCTGCTCAAACTGGCGGTGCTGCTCGAGGGCAGCCGCCAGGGCCAGCAGGGTTTTCCCGGTACCCGCCTTCCCCGTCAGGGCAATCAGCTTGATCTCCGGATCAGTAAGCACGTCAATGCTGAAGGTCTGCTCCGCATTCCTGGGCTTGATCCCATAGACGCTTTTCTTTTCCAGCCGCCGCACCAGTTTGTTGGGAGCATCATACCGGGCCAACACACTCGAATTTCCTCCCTTCAGGATAAAACACTCGTTGGCCTCAGGCTTGTAACTCCAGTCCACCGCAAGCATGCTGAATGAGCCTTCATGGTATAGCTTGTCAATAAGCTCGGGACTGAAGTTGTCAAAAACCGCTACCGACTTCTCCAGTATATGCACATCCCTGACCTGGTCCGATTTGTAATCCTCAGCCTGAATACCAAGTGACTTTGCCTTCATCCGCAAATTGATATCCTTGCTGACCAGAATCGTCTTCCTGTCGGGGTTCGCCTTGGAAATATATTCGGCAATAGATAGAATCTGATGGTCGGGAATGTCCTCGTGAAACGAGTTCTTCAACTCCTGGGAATAGGGTTTCCCCGTCTCAATACGCAGCTTCCCCAGGGTAGGCCCCAACGGTTTTCCCCCGTTGAAAAGCTCATCACCCACGATCTCATCCAGTAACCTGACAAATTCCCGCGCCTGGTAATTGATCAGATCATTCCCCCGTTTGAATTTGTCGAGCTCCTCCAGCACCACAATGGGCAGAACAATGTCGTTTTCCTCAAACTGGTAAATACAGGTGTGGTCATGAAGGATCACATTAGTGTCAAGAATAAAAATCTTGCTCGTCACTTTTTTCTTAGGCATTTCCCGATTTTTGGTTTTCGTAAATGTAAATAAATCGGGGTCATAATCCCGATTCCCTCATATAAATTAATAAACTTGCACCGGTTAATAAGTTTCTGTAATGGACCGGTACCAGGCTATTCTTGACTATCTCTATAACCGGTTGCCCATGTTTCAGCGCACGGGTCCGGCAGCTTATAAACATTCTCTGGGGAACACCCTGCTGCTCGATGAGATGTACGGCCATCCCCACCGGAATTACCCCACCCTGCACGTAGCCGGCACCAACGGCAAGGGGTCGGTCTCGCATATGCTTGCTGCAGTGCTGCAGTCGGCAGGATACCGGACCGGTCTCTACACGTCACCTCACCTGGTCGACTTCCGCGAAAGAATCCGCATCAGCGGGAAGATGATTCCCAGGGCAGAAATCATCAGAATGGTCGATGATTTTCACCGCAGAAATCAGGGGAAAGAGGTGGCCCCCTCCTTCTTTGAGCTAACGGCCGCCCTTGCTTTCGACTATTTTTCCCGGGAAAAGGTTGACATTGCGGTGGTGGAGGTGGGATTAGGCGGACGGCTCGACTCCACCAACATCATCACTCCGGAAGTGAGCATTATTACCAACATCAGCTACGACCATGTACCCCTGTTGGGCCATACCCTGCAGGAGATTGCCGCCGAGAAAGCGGGGATCATCAAGCCGGGGGTCCCGGTGGTCATCAGCCAGTGGCAGGAGGAGGTGGCCGGCATTTTTGAGACGAAGGCGGCAGAAAGGGGTGCTCCCCTGTTCCGGGCCGATAAAAGGTACAGTGCCGCATATGGCATGCTGGACCTCTCCGGCCACCAGATTTTCAACTTTTACCCTTCCGGTATACCCCATGAGCCGGGCCAGGAGAATGAAAGTGGATCTGACCGCGAGCTTCCCACAGCGCAAATCAGGACACCTCATGCGTTTGAAACCCCTGCTAAAGGCGGAAAGCGCAGGGCGGGTGAAAGTGGATACCCGGGACTGAAGACTGACCTTGCCGGGATTTACCAGCGATATAACATCCCGGCGGTGCTGACCACCATTGACCTGCTCCGGGAGAAAGGGTGGAATATTCCGCGGGAAGCGGTATACCGGGGAGTGGCTGACGTGGCGGGGCTCACGGGATTACAGGGGCGGTGGCAGGTCATCGGCCGCAACCCTCTGGTGGTTTGCGACACAGGGCACAACGAGGACGGCATCAGGCAGGTCACTGAACAAATCAAACAGACTGCCTTTAAGAAGCTGCATTTCATCTTAGGGGTGGTGGCCGACAAGGATGCCTCAGCCATCCTGGCTCTTTTGCCCGGGGATGCGGTTTATTATTTCACGCGGGCGAACATACCGCGGGCTCTTGACGCCAGCAAACTCAGGGAGGAAGCCTCCCGTTTCGGCCTCCGCGGAGAGGTGTGGCCTACGGTGGAGGAAGCCTTCCGGGCAGCCCTGGCCGCAGCAGGCCCAAATGACATGGTCTTCGCCGGGGGAAGTAATTTCGTGGTAGCCGAGGTATTGCCCCTGACCGGAAAATAAGGAACCACACCCGCCCTATTCCGGAATTTTCCCCTATTTTTGTTACTGATCATAAAATTCCACAAGCGGATGCATTGAATTATCCGTGCTCTGAAAATACACCTGGTGCAATGATTAATCACATGGATATCAAATCAGTGTCAAAGTAAAAACGGCATAATACAATAATTGCATATGAAACGATTCTTTTTGTTGCTATTGGTTGTGATGATGGCCTGGTCGGCTGCGACCCAGGAGATCAAATCCGCCCCAGGTGAATTTCCGCCACCCATGCGGCTGACGGCTCAACAGGACCAGGAGAACATGATGAAGCAACTGGGCATCACGGTGCTGCGCCCCGGGCCCAGCGGCAACGAATCCGATCCCAACCACGCCAACTACGACGAAGCGCTGGCCAATCCCTGCCCGCAGCTTCCTGAACTACTTTTGACCAAAAAAGGGAAAAAGGTGACCACCCCGGAAATCTGGTGGAACGAGCGGCGCCCTGAGATCGTGGAGGATTTTGAAAGGGAGGTCTACGGGCGGCTGCCCGCTGGTATTCCCGAGGTAAAATGGAGTGTGAAGATCAGTGAAAGGGAATTTGTGGGATGGACGCCTGTCATCGCCAAACAGCTGGTGGGCCGTGTCGACAACAGCGGATATCCGCTGATCAGCGTGGATATCAAGATGGTTCTGGTGGTTCCCGCCAATGTAAAAGGCCCGGTACCCGTGCTGATGATGTTCGGGCGCCCCTCGCTGCCGGCACCGGCACAACCTTCCACCGAAGATCTGGAGAAACTAAACGAATCCTTCAAGGCGATGATGATCGCCCACAACCCGGAGATGAAGGAGATTTATGACCGTTATCCGGCCTATACGCCCATTACCCGTACCACAGGCCCGAATCCTTTTGCGCCCCGTGGCGAAGGGGAGCCTTCCCCCACAGAACAGTTGCTGGCCGCAGGATGGGGTTATGCCACCATCGATCCCAATTCCATACAGGCCGACAACGGGGCCGGACTGACCCAGGGGATCATCGGGCTGGTCAACAAGGGGCAGCCCCGTAAACCCGACGATTGGGGAGCCCTCCGGGCCTGGGCCTGGGGCGCCGCACGCGGACTCGATTACCTGGAGACCGACCCGCTGGTCGACGCCGCCAAAGTGGGCATCGAAGGCGTTTCACGTTATGGTAAGGCCGCTCTGGTCACCCTGGCCTTCGAATCCCGATTTGCCCTGGGCCTGATAGGTTCTTCCGGAAAGGGAGGCGTTACCCTTCACCGCCGCGTATTCGGCGAAGCCGTCGAAAGCCTTACCGGCGGCGAATATTACTGGATGGCTGGGAACTACATGAAATACGGCGCCGAGAAAGCCTCCTTCGGCCGGAAAACCGGCTGCGACCTGCCGGTTGACTCCCACCAGTTGCTGGCCTTATGCGCCCCCCGGCTGGCCTTCATAAGCTATGGCATACCCGAAAAAGGAGACGCCAAATGGCTCGACCAACAGGGAAGCTGGATGGCCACCATTGGTGCGGGTGCCGCCTACAAACTCCTCGGGGCCAAAGACCTCGGATTGTCCAATAACTACATGGCCGAAATAATGCCTCCGGTAAACACCGGTCTCCTAGATGGACAACTGGCGTGGCGTCAGCACGACGGCGGACATACCGATGCCCCCAACTTCAGACACTTTATCCCCTGGGCCTCCAAAATGCTGAAATACGAAAAGACCCCCGCGAGATGAAGTAATGAATCACCGCTCCCGGCTTACAACCGTGAACTGTGAAATATTCATATTAAAGTCGCATGGTGCTTTGACCACATAAGGACATGAATATTTGCTCTATGCGACTTCCATGGGCGTGAAGCACACAAAGCGGCTTAACTTCGATATATAAATGAAGAGCAAGTCATTAACAAACAAATATCCTAATGAAAGTCGCATGGTGCTCCGATCACAATAGGGGATGATTAATTTGCCCCACGTAAGTTCCCAGGGCGTAAATGGCTTGGGGCCATGGATTTGACCCGATAATCAACGATCAGCCGGGAAGAGAGGAGTTGACGTTGCTCCAGTTCAGGTACGGGAAGAGAGGAGTTGCCGTTGTTCCAGCTCAGGTACGGGAAGTGTATTAAAGGTCCGGGTTGTGCCGACTGATGATCCCCCGCAGTTCCAGGATCCTGGCCATATTGGCGTTGTACTCCGCACTCCCCCGGATCATGTGCGCCTGCTTGCCGTGAGCTTCGAAAGGTCCGCACTGATCGAAGCAATATCATTAGGGACCTCCAGCCTGTTAAGGTATAGGTTGATGCGCCTGGTGTAGGTCGTGGCCATGCATTTTCACCCAAAACAACATGCTAAACAGCAGGCCAAAAGGAAAGAATTAGCTGTAAGAGAATTTGGTCAAGAAAACAAAACATAATATTTTAGCAGTAGTTCATTCAAGAGTAATTACCCAAAGCAACTGTATCATGAAAGTATTTCAAATGATTGTTTTCGAAAAGTCTCAATAATCTCAATTGGAGTATTCATTTTTATACCGCTTAAGATTTGAATCTAGGTGAACAATGTATAAAATTTTGTATAAGACTAAATCATAAATAAAAGACAAACCATATTATTCAATTAGCAAGAAATAAAGAGGTAATAATGGGCAAAACCACACAATACACAGCTATATGACAGCTAAAAAACAGCTTTTCTGGACATATAATGTTATGCTCAATTGAAATGAATATCTAGCATCCGTAATAAATGGCAGAGTTATTCAAATATACTACAGAAGTATTCATGATTTTTTTTGATCTAATCAAAAAACATTTGGATGAAATTATTTATGGTGGCATATTGGGTGGCATTCTTACAACTTTTATAATTTACTTTTTTAAGAAGATTAAGTATGGTATTTTATTTCTTTTCTCGGATGTTTTTAAAACAAAAAGACAAAGACTTGAATCCATTCACATCGAAGGTGCAACGGTGGTAAATAGACAATTTTTGAGAAAGATCAAACGAATAGGTCTAAAACAAAAATATAAAGCAGAAGACTTCTACTTAGCCAAACAATATGAGAACTGTCAATGGTATGGAATATTAAACAATTGGGATATTGAAAGAGATGCATATAAAACAATAAAAGAAGAATTAAAAAATTCGTTTGCTGATGAATTTAGACAACCTAAAATTATTGCTTTAATACTTGGAAGAGGAGGCAGTGGAAAATCAACATTGATGAGGAGAGTTGCAGTTGATTCAGTTCAAAACGACTTTTGTACATTATGGTTAAATGACAAAGAAATTTCTATATTTTATAAAAGTGGTATAAATTACATTGCAAACTATTCAAAAACCAAGTTTTTAATACTTATTGAAGATTGGTACAGAATTAAACAGAATACGGCACATGCAAAAGAAATAATTGACAGTTTATGCAATTACTCAAACGTACGCATTATAATTGGAGATCGCACATTAGATAATTCCATTTCAAAGGAACACATTTTCAATCCTGATGAGAATATTATTGAATTGAAAGTAAATGAAAATAAAAAAACTATCACGGAAATTATAAAGAAAGTCACCCACTGGAAAGAAACAGCAGAATCACTTCTAACACGTGAAAATGATTATAATAGTACTTTATACTTAATTCTATGGGTTATTGCCCGATCTTACCAAGATAAAAATGGAATTATTGAGAAAAATACGATTAGAAAAGAAGGACTATCAGGACATTTTCAGACGATAGTCGAAAGTGATTTAAGAAATATTGAGAAACATTACCCCGGCTTTGCTAAAGCACTTTACTACTATGGTTCAATTTATTCTCAAAATAGGATTTATTTTGGGCTTGATACATTCTTAAATATTGCTGATGAATTTAGTGAAAAAGCAATTGATAACAGGTTAGCATTTACTTCAAAAGAAATTAAACCAATTCTGAACATTTATATTAATATAACAAAAGGACTATTTAAATCAGCTGGAAATTTATCACTTGTTGCTTTTAACCACGATATATTAACAGACGAAGGCTTGTTTAAATCGCAAGTTGCAGGTTGGCATAGATTTGATGAAAGTATTTTACTACGAATTCTTCCAATTATCATAAATAATGGAGACAGTTTTTCAGCTTCTACATATTTTTATACAACCTTAAATAAAATTAGCTTTGAAGATTTTCCCAACGAAGATAGACTGAAACATCTCAATGCTTTAATTTTTGATAAAAAAAACCGAGGCTATTATTTAAACTCTCTTATAAATGGAACAATCATTATTAGTGAAAATGACAAAGTTAGCTACATCACTACAATCCTAAATGATTTTTTATATTTTGATTTTTCTACCCGTGCAATTTGCAATTGCTTAAATCATATTAAAAATCACCCTGCTGCACAGAGAGCAGCCACAGCAATCCTTTCTCAACCTGATTTCTATAAATTGCCAAAAGAAATTGTATCCACGGCAATGAAAATTTGCAAGGATGAGGCTGAACAACAAAAAGCAGCTACTGCAATCCTTTCTCAACCTGATTTCTATAAATTACCTTTAGAAATTGTATCCACAGCAATGAACATTTGCAAGGATGAGGCTGAACAACAAAAAGCAACCACAGCAATCCTTTCTCAACCTGATTTCTTTAAATTGCC
>JAAYDJ010000018.1 GCA_012729335.1 Bacteroidales bacterium
AGTTTTTCTTCATAGCCATCTAGCAATTTTTGGTTTGACAACTCAAAGCTAGATGGCTTTTCTATATATCCATGTCCTTTTGTCTCTGCTCCACTAAAATAAAAACTCAACGGTGGTGAGGCTTTCACTTGTCTATTTGTTAGTTAATAACTTGTTCTTCAGTTATATATGGCAGTGAGGCCGGTTAAGGTGCTTCACGCCCATGGAATTGGCTCCGCGGTGCTCCGCCGAACTTCGTTTCGCATGGAGCAAATATACATGTCCTTTTGTGGTCGAAGCACCATGCGACTTTTATCGGATTTCAAATTCAAGACTCAAGATTCCAGACTCAGGACTCCAGATTCAAGATTCCCGATTCCCACATTCAAGACTCAGGATTCAAGATTCCAGATTCCAGATTCCAGATTCCCACATTCCAGACTCAGGATTCCAGACTCAGGATTCCAATATTCGTATTTCAGAGGTGATCCCCATGGCTTTCCGGTAGGTGGCGCTGATGCCGCAATACTGCTCTTCGGAGAGGCGGACGGCCTTTTCGAGTTTTTCCATGGGGAGGTCTTTGCCTTTAAACTCGTAGATGACGTGCATGGCGGTGTATTGTTTGGGATGTTCGTCGGTGAGGTCCCCTACCACCCTGACTGAGAAGGATTCAAGTTCGACCCTCATTTTACGGAGGATGGAGACCACATCCATGCCCGTACAACCCGCCAGGGCCACCATGGCCAGCGGTTTGGGGCGCGGACCGCGGTCTTCGCCTCCCACTTCGGAAACTGCATCCAAAATAATTTCGTGTCCGTTCACTTCGGCCTTGAAAGCCATCTTTTCAAGCCAGTCTATTTTTATCTCCTGCTGTGACATAATACTTCTTTAATACTACTGCGTATACAAACCTGGTGGTACAAATGTGGGCATTCTCTGCAGAATATCCACGCACGGCACACTTAAAACCCCGGGGGGCCGGAAATGTTCACCTATGAGGTGATTTCCGGTGTACGTTTTATTCAAATGCCCCATCATTGGAAGAAACTGATTACAGGCCGATCCCCTTGGTCATCCCCATCTCGTCCTGAAGGAGCAGCCGGATGATATGTCAGCTTCTGTCACAACCAAGCATCAGGATGACACCGAAGTCCGGGAAAAGAAATGAGGCCGGATTCCGAAGACGGGTCTTCAGGAGTCAACCAGTCAGTTGCGAAGGAATTCTGCAGCGCTGAGGGCGGCGATGGTACCGTCGGCCACGGCGGTAGTCACCTGCCGGTAGCGTTTGACTATGCCGTCCCCTGCGGCGAAAATCCCGGGCACACTGGTGCGCATGGCCCCGTCTACCACGATTTCTCCCCTGTCGTTCATCGCTACGAGCCCCTTCACCGATTCGGTGTTGGGGAGGTAACCGATGAAAACAAAAACCCCGTCGGTGGCCATTTCGGTACGGTCTCCGGTCGGCAGATGTTCGATAACCACCCTTTCTACGTTGTCGGCGCCTTTGATCTCCCGGAGTTCCGATTCCATAATAAAGGAGATTTTTGGATTCTCACGGGCTTCCCTGACGGCATGTTCAAAAGCCTGGAAGTGGTCGAACTGGTGGACGATGGTCACCTTCGTGGCGTATTTGGTCAGGGATACGGCCTCCTCAAGGGCAGAGTTGCCCCCGCCCACCACCACCAGTTCCTTGCCTGTAAAGAAATCCCCGTCACAGGTGGCGCAATAGGAGATGCCCTTCCCCTTGAACTTCTCTTCTCCGGAGATGCCCAATGGCCGCGGCCTGCCCCCTGGTGCCAGAATCACGGCACGCGACCTGAAAACCCGTCCGTCTTCCAGTTCCACCTCCTTCACGGCATCGTTCAGGGCATAGCGGACGATCCTGATGTTCGATTTGATTGCGCATCCAAAATCACGGGCCTGCTTCTTCATGATATTGGCCAAAGCATAGCCGCTGATGCTTTCCACTCCCGGGTAATTGGCAATCTCGTGGGTGAGCACCATCTGCCCGCCCACCGCGCCCTCATTAAGGATCAGCGTTTTGAGCTTTGCCCTCGAGGAATAGATTCCGGCCGTGAGCCCGGCGGCTCCCGCGCCTACGATCATCATATCATATACATCTGCCATAAAAAATGAGTTTTAAGTGGTGGAGGTGAAAGCTAACCAGGTGAAGTCCGTCCAATAAGGGAGTTCTGACTCAGGAGGCGAACTGTTCGTTCAGGATAGTGGTCACCTGCTTGTGGTTTTGGATACTGCTGGTGGCCTTGACCACTTTTCCGTTTTTGTAGTACATGGTGAAGGGAAGTCCCATGAAACCGCGGCATTCGGGTGCGTTGCGGATGACTCCTGCCTCGGGATGATCAAAAGCCATGACTGCGAACTTCACCTGTGAATATTCCTCTTCGATCTCTTCCATCACTTCATATACGGGGATACACATGGGGCCCATCCGGCCGCAGCACACCATCACGTTTTCATTCTCTTCCAGCAGCTTCTGCAATCCGGCTGCCGATTCCACCTCGTGGAGGTTGGTCTGTAACATTTTCATAACGCTTTATTTTTCTGTTAAACAATTATCATGTACCATCCCGGAATCAGGTTCCGGTTTTGACGCTGCAAAGGTAAATCTTGCAGCCGGCCAGGCGAAAAGAAGGTGGATTAATGATTTCAGGGCAGGAGCTGAAAAAATTCAGCTTTCCGGCTGACATATTTCATGTGATCGCAGTGACGCATCTCTTTTCGGGGTAGCTGTTTCATGTTTTAGCAGTTTCACCTCCCTCCCTATTCAGCTGGTTGCTTTTTCATGTATTCACAGTACCATCCCTCTTTTTTACCAGGTTATTTTTTTCTTTGGAAGAGCACCTCCCAGCTAATTGGCATATTTTACTGCTATAGCAGTAATTAGACTTTGATACGTTCATCATAACCGTGGTCATACGAAATTTGCTGCTATAGCAGTAAAAAAGGGCGTTTTGCTTCATCGTGCTTTTTATTAAAAAATAACAAGGTTCTCAATTTCCGGAGACTTAGGAAAGGACTGACACGGAACAGAATGGAAATATGCCTATTTTTGACAATTCTTATCAGAAAGTTCAAAACAAAACCAGAAAAGGATGAAATACCCATGCATCATTAATGCACCAACCGACATGATAACCAGATGGGAAACGAAGTTCAGCGGAGCTTGCGGAGCTAATTGCATCTGTTTCTCAAGTTCAGACATAGAAAGCGTAAAGATTTAAACAGATGTAACTGAAGAGCTAGTCATTAACTAATAATTATACAAGTGGAATCCCGGAAGGAAGAGTTAACCGGAAATCAGGAGGCATCCTCCGGAAAGAAGGCAGTTTTGGGAGAGGGAGAAGGGCCTGTGGTGTCAGATTACAGATCGCCCGAATGTTTCACCGAGCTTTTCCCGGAAGAGCTTTTGCAATTGGAGGGAAAGCGGACGCAACTGCTCTACCGGAAGGGGGAGAACCTGATTAAGCAGGGGGCGTTTGCCTCGCACGTCATTTATGTCATCGACGGATTGGTCAAGCTATACCTGCATACCGGCCTGAGCAGGCAGATCAACATCAGGCTGGCGCACAAAGGGGATTTTTTGGCTTTTCCGGCACTGTTTGGTGAGGACTTTTATAACTATTCGGCGGTGGCGGTCAAGGATACCACTGTGACCATGATCGACAGGGAGGCACTGCAGGGATTGCTGCGCGAAAATACAAGCTTTGCGATGCGGATCACCACCAAGAATTTGCGCCACGAGGCATTTTTGCTCGAGATCATCCAGAACCTCGCCGCCAAGCAGATGCGCGGAAAACTGGCCTCGGCGCTTCTTTACCTGTCGCAGCCCGAATTCATGGAGGAGCGGGTTTTTCACTATCTCACGCGGCAGGATATCGGCGATTTTGCTTCCATTCCGGCAGAAAGTGCCATCAGGTTTCTCAAGGAGTTCGAGAAGGAGGGCATCCTGCAACTGGAGGGGAAGGAAATACTGATCAGAGATCAGCGCCGGCTGGAAGAGATCAGCAGGAAAGGGTAAGGGCTCCACATCGCTCCATATGGCTCCATAACAAGGTCAGGGCGAAACCAAGTGAAGCCGGACTGCTCACAAATGAAGGACACCCGGCCAGGTTAAGGTGGGAGGAAACCGGAAGCGGTTTTCCAAGATCAGCATAAATGCCCGAAGTGATCACAGGCATTACACTCCATATAAAAGCCTGAAGTTAAGGCCATGACGGTCAATGCATCAGCCTGTGGTGATCACATCCACGAAAGTCAATGCATCAGTCAGCGATGATCACATCCACGAAAGTCAATGCATCAGCCTGGGGATTATTGTGGCCATCAAGGTTATTCCAACAACCGCAGATTATTGCGTGCATCGGGGACCACCTGGAACAGGGGCCCCACGATCTCACAGCGGTCGATCTCCTCACAGTCGGCACATGTCTGGAATCCCTTTGAATGAACGCACCGGCGAATGTCACAGGTGGTCAGACAATGCGCAAACTTCACCCCCTCCGTGCGGCAACCTGTACAGTTGATACTTTCCGCGGTAATAGACGGACTTTGATACATGACGCTCCATTCGGCAGCTACTTTTTTGCGCAGCTCATCATCGTTGGCCAGGGTGGCTTTGCGTGCATCACACTGTGCGCAGTTGATCCCGCAACATGAAATCAGGATACTCATAATGATCAAAGATTTATGTTAATTGAAACTCCCCGCCGCAGAGCAACGGGGAATCCGATTCCGTCAAGGACTTCCTTATTGCGTTGTTCGCTTACCCCGCCGCAGAGCAGCGGGGAATGCGCTCACCGGAATTCAAAGGAGAAGAATCCCGATTAAAGATATTGATTTTTAGAGTAACAGACTCAAGATTCCAGATTCAAGATTCCAGACTCAAGATTCCAGATTCAAGATTCCAGACTCCAGATTCCAGACTCCAGATTCCAGACTCCAGATTCCAGATTCCAGATTCCAGACTCAAGATTCCAGATTCCAGATTCCAGACTCAGGATTCCAGACTCCAGATTCCCACATTCAAGACTCAAGACTCAAGATTCAAGACTCCGGATTATTTCATCATCTCTTCCGCCGCGCGGCGCGCCGATTCCGAGGGATTATCGCCTCCCACCATGCGGGCGAGTTCCTCCACGCGTTCGTATCCGTTGAGTTTTCTGATAGAAGTGATGGTTCCGGAGGGGGTATCTTCCTTGAAGACCACGAAGTGGTGATTGCCTTTGCCGGCGATCTGGGGCAGGTGGGTGATGTTGATGACCTGCAGGTCGGCCGACAGTTCCTGGAGAATGCCTCCCATCTTAAGGGCTGTTTCCCCTGAGATGCCGGCGTCGATTTCGTCGAAGATGATGGTGGAGAGCATGCGTGATCCCGAGACGAGGCTTTTCAGGGCAAGCATGACGCGGGAGATTTCGCCACCCGAGGCGATACGGGAGATTTCGGCAGGAGGCATCTCTTTGTTGGCGCTGAAGAGGAACTGCACCTGGTCGGCACCTGAGGGGGTATATCCCGGGGAAGCTTCCAATTCCACGATAAAACGCGCGTGGGGGATGGCCAGCTGGCGCAGGACAGCCGTCACCTGCTCTTCAATCATGGGAAGGGCTTTGCGGCGGCGGGCAGTGAGCAAGGCTGCAGCTTCACGGCGGAAGTTTTCAATCCGGGCCGTTTCGATCTCGAGGGCAGCGATTTCCTCGTCATAGCCGGTGATTTCGCCGATCTGCCGTTCCAGGGTATCCTTATATGCCAGCAGTTCCTCCACACTATGAAGCTGGTGTTTCTGCTGGAGGCTGTAGATCAGGTCGAGGCGTTCGTTGATTTCGGTGAGACGCCGCGGGTCAATATCGGTTTTTCCGGCCAGCTGGCCTGTTTCGTAAGCCAGGTCGTTGAGTTCAATCTGGGCAGACCGGAGGCGCTCATGGAGATCCGCGGCTTCCCGGAGAAAAGGTGTGATTTTCTCGATACGCTGTGTGGCCTCCTTCAGGCGTGCCACGATGGGCAAATGGTCTCCGTTAAGCAGTTCGCCGGCCCATTCCAGGGCGCCCCTGATCTCTTCAGCGTGGGTGAGCCGCATCTGTTCCTCCTCGAGAAGGGTCTGTTCTCCTGCGGAAAGGCGGGCTTCCCCGAGCTGGTTGTACTGGAAGGTAAGATAGTCGAGGTCGGCACGGCTGCGTGCCGCCTTCTCCCGCAGGGCAGTGAGCTTCTCCGAAGCTTCCCGGAAGGCGTGGTAGCCCTCCTGATACACCTGGAGTTCCCGTGAGGTGTGGGCCACGGCATCCACCACCTGCAGCTGAAACTGACGGGTATGGAGTTCCAGGTTCTGGTGCTGGGAATGAATATCTACCAATCGAAGGGACAACTCCCTCATCAGGGTGAGGTTCACGGGTGTATCGTTGATGAAAGCGCGTGATTTTCCGGCAGGGGTGATTTCCCTGCGCAGGATGGAGAGGGGGTCGTAATCAAGATCGTGGTCGGCAAAGAAAGATTCCAGGGCGCGCCCCGAAAGGTCGAAATAGCCTTCGACGATGCATTTCCGGGCAGGGTCGCGGAGAGTGGTGTTCTCAGCGCGGGCTCCCAGGATCAGGGAAAGAGCCCCCAGGATGATCGATTTCCCGGCGCCTGTTTCACCCGTGACGATGTTCAGTCCGCCTCCGAAAGAGACCGAAAGCTCATCGATCAGGGCGTAGTTGGAGATGAACAGGCGGGAGAGCATAGCGGTCAGAAGCTTTCAGATTCCTGTATCTTCTGGTATTTGGATCCGTTGGATGGATCTACCTCATTGAGGATGGCCATCACCCGGTTGCGCTCGTCAGGGAAGGATTTGGAGAAAACATTGACCAGTTCGTCGGACTTGGCATCAAAAAAAACCTGCAGGATATAGGTAGAAGGCCGGCGACGGAAGACCTGCTGTACCGAACGGAGCGATTCGGCGATGGCGGCCCTCCCCTCTTCGGGTTTGTCGGCCATGATGTCAAGGCCCCTCCGGTGGTAATTGTAAAAGCAGTCGCGCATACCCGAATAGGAGCGATTCATGAGGTTTTCCATCAGCCAGTAGCGGTTGCGTTCACTTTCAAAGGCTTTCCATCCCTTCTCGCGGGCATTCTGAG
Source organism: Bacteroidales bacterium (assembly GCA_012729335.1). Lineage (GTDB taxonomy): Bacteria > Bacteroidota > Bacteroidia > Bacteroidales > Prolixibacteraceae > UBA1413. The sequence goes on from JAAYDJ010000018.1 coordinate 7,104, forward strand.
AGTTGTTGACGATGGCCTGCGCCTTTTCAAAATAAGGGGTTCCCCCCTCCCGGGAAAAAGAGTCGTAATCGAAACCCAAAATGACATAGGCGTAAAAGGCCATGATGTTGGTGAGGTTGTCGCGGTTGCTGGTCTCGTTGAATTCCAGGGGCTGAAACTCCACATATTTGGCCTGAAAGTCGTTGTCCTTGATATTCAGCAGGGTTGTCTCATAAGAAGAGTTGAATACCGGCCGCTTCAGCTGTACCTGGATGGACCCCTTGAATTCATCGGCGGAAATCTGCTCGTCGATGCGGATGAAAATACTGCATTCGATCCGCTCCTCCATGGTATAGGCATGCTCCGTCCAGCGACGGTTGTTCATGAATTCATAGAGATCAGATTGCATCGTGTAGAACAGGTTGCGGTTGGCTCCCTGAATTCTTTCCGCCGAAACGCTGATATTGCACCTGAGCTCCTGCCCCCGTAAGGGCGCCAGAAAGAGGAACAACAACGCCGGAATCAACAGATATCGCTTCATAATTAAGGTATTCGTGAGTAATGCGAAGCACCGCTCTGTCCACAAAGTTACACTTTTCCGGACAAAGAGGAACGCATCATAATAACTCTTTAAAGCGGATAATATTGCCCTGCAGCACGCACTGGTATCCGGCATTCAGCTCCCGTCAATCAGTAACAGGTATCCGGAATCCGGTCAGCCAAGTGCCAGGAACATCTTCATATTCTAACATTCTGGCACTCTAATCTTCCTGGATGAACTCCAGTTTCCAGACTTAAGATTCCAGACTCAAAACTCCAGATTCCAGATTCCCACATTCAAGACTCAAGATTCCAGACTCCTCAGATTCTTTTCTTGTTTTCCCTGGCCGGGTTGCGGTGGTAGATTTCCTTTTCCTTCCACTCTTCGAAAGCGATGAGAGAAGGTTTGGGAAGCCTTTCGTAGAATTTGGAGATTTCGATCTGTTCGCGGTTTTCGAACACTTCTTCAAGGTTATCAGTAAAGGAGGCAAATTCCTGCAATTTCTGGTTCAGTTCCTCTTTGAGTTCCGAGGAGATCTGGTTGGCGCGTTTGGCCAGAATCATCACGGATTCGTAGATGTTTCCGGTTTCTTCTTCCAGAATCTCCAGATCCCTGGGAATGGTGGTCATTGCAGCTTTTGTCTTTTTGTAATCCATGGCTATTTTATGTTTGAGCTTTCTTTATTATAATTCAATAACTTGGAGGTATCCTCGTAAAATTTCTCAGCTTCGCGGCGGTATTTGCTTTCGGGGAATTCGTCGACGAAAGCGAAATACTCATCCAGGGCGCTGCTCAGACGCAGTTCCTTTTTATCTTCAACGCTGTTGATGGCCAGCAGGTACTTCGATTTGAGGAGCATGAACATGAGTTCTTCGCGATAGCGGCTGTCGGGGTATTCCTTCAGGCTGTTTTCGAGGGCCACCACGGAAGCCTTATAATTCTCGAAATCGTAATAGAGGCGTGCACTGAGGAAGGATTTCTCGACCAGTTTGTCGCGCAGTTCGTCGATCAGACGGTGGGCTTCGTCAACCCTTTCCGAGAAGGGATAGAGGTTGATGTAAAGCTGCAGGGCATCGATGGCGGTGAGGGTCACTTCCTGATCAAGGCGCACCTTGGGCGAAAGCAGGTAGTTACAATAGCCCACCATGAACTGTGATTCCTCGACAAACTGACTGGTGGGGTATTCCCTGATCAGGGTCCTGAAATATTGGACGGCCATCAGGTAATCGCGCTGGCCCATCATGCTTTTGGCATAATAGTAATAGATCTGGTCGGCGCGGCTGGTTCCCCTGTAAATATTGATCAGTTCCTGAAAGAGGGTTCCCGAGCGGACAAACTCTCCGGCTTCGTAATACTCAATTCCCTTCTTGAATTTATATTCATAGTCCGTGCTTTTGACCACTTTATTGAAGTCGCTGCACCCGGCCAGCAGGAGCAGGCCGATGAGGGACAAAAGGGCGATACTTCTCATTTTTCGAAACATGGCGCAAAGATATGGTTTTTTGTAAATACGCGAACCGGAATAAAACGTGATTTGCACGATTATATTCAGGTGGTTATGTATTTTTAACAGATTTGACGGTACAGCAAAAAGTTTTACATTTGCACGGTTTTATTAAAAAAGGAGAGCTATTATGACGGATATTTTCGCGAAGTTTCAGCAGAACCAGGGTGACATAGGGCGCTACATGAAGCAGGCGCATGGTTATTTTGCCTTTCCGAAGCTGGAGGGAGAAATTGCTCCCTACATGAATTTCAGGGGCAAGCGGATGTTGACCTGGAGTTTAAATAACTACCTGGGGTTGGCCAACCACCCCGAAGTACGTAAAGCCGATGCGGAGGCCGCCGCGAAATGGGGGCTGGCCTATCCGATGGGAGCCCGGATGATGTCGGGTCAGACCGTGAAGCACGAAGAGCTGGAGCGCAAACTGGCCGCCCATGTGGGCAAGCAGGATGCCTTTCTGCTCAACTACGGATACCAGGGGATGGTGTCGATCATCGATGCCGTTTGCGGCCGCAACGACGTGGTCGTTTACGATGCCGAATCACACGCCTGCATCCTCGACGGCGTCCGTCTGCATATGGGTAAGCGTTTCGTTTATCAGCACAACAATATGGAGAGCCTCCGGAAGCAGCTGGAGCGGGCCACGGCCCTGGCCGGCAAACAGGGAGGCGGGGTTTTGGTGATCACCGAGGGAGTCTTTGGCATGTCGGGTGATTTGGGCAAACTCGATGAGATTGCCGCCCTGAAGGATGAGTTTGAATTCCGGCTCCTGGTCGACGACGCCCACGGCTTCGGAACCATGGGAGCCACCGGTGCCGGCGTTGCCGAACATTTCGGTGTCACCGACAGAGTCGACCTTATGTTTGGGACCTTTGCCAAGTCGATGGCCGGCATCGGAGCCTTTGTGGCAGGGGAGACCGATATCATTTACTATCTGCGCTACAACATGCGTTCACAGACGTTCGCCAAGTCGCTGCCCATGCCCATGGTGGAAGGAGCCCTCAAAAGGCTGGAACTGCTGCAGAATCATCCCGAATTGCGTGAAAAGCTCTGGGAGAATGTCAGGGCTCTTCAGGAAGGATTGAAAGCCGAAGGATTTGACCTGGGGCGTACCAATTCACCTGTGACGCCCGTCTACCTGAAGGGCGGCCCCGGCGAGGCGACCAACCTCATCCTCGACCTGCGCGAAAACTATAAAATCTTCTGCTCGGTGGTCATCTACCCGGTGATTCCCAAAGGGGAAATCATCATCCGGATCATTCCCACCGCAGCCCACTCGCTCGAAGATGTAAAATACACCCTTGAGAGTTTCAAGGCGATAAAAGATAAACTGGAGGGCGGTGTCTACGCTTCGGCCGACATCGCGAAAGTAGAGGTTGATCTTTAACCTGAAAAAAGGCCGCCCCGTTTCCGGGGCGGTTTTTTTTCAATTATTTTTTTCCATCAGGTAACGTTCGGCATCGATGGCGGCCATGCAGCCCGAGCCGGCAGCGGTCACCGCCTGGCGGTAGTGGGGATCCTGGACGTCACCGCAGGCAAAAACCCCGGGAACTTTGGTTTTGGAGGTACCAGGCACCGTTTTGATGTACCCCACCGGGTCGCGATCGAGGTAGTCGGCAAAGATTTCCGAATTGGGCTGATGGCCGATGGCCAGGAAAAAGCCGTCGATCTTGATTTTCACCTCCTCTTCGTTGGCTTCCCCTTTATTTTTCACCAATGTAGCTCCTTCAACCACGCCGTCACCGAAGAGCCCTTTGGTCTGGTGTTTCCATAACACTTCGATATTGGGGGTTTTCATCACCCTTTCGGCCATCACTTTAGAAGCGCGCAGTACATCGCGGCGTACGATGAGGTAAACCTTGCGGCAGAGGCCGGCCAGATACATGGCTTCCTCGGCAGCGGTATCTCCCCCTCCGACCACGGCCACATCCTTGCCCCGGTAGAAAAAGCCGTCGCAGGTGGCGCATGCGGAGACTCCTCCCCCGGCATATTTCTGCTCATCCTCCAGGCCGAGGTACTTAGCGGTCGCCCCGGTGGCGATGATCACTGTCTCGGCTTCAATAAGATGGGTGTCGTCGATCCATACCTTGTGGACACTCCCTGAGAAGTCGGCCCTGGTGGCCATCCCCCAGCGGATATCGGTTCCGAAGCGGGCCGCCTGGGCTTTGAGATCTTCCATCAGTACCGGACCGGTTACCCCCTGCGGGTATCCCGGAAAATTCTCGACTTCTGTGGTGGTGGTCAGCTGTCCGCCCGGCTGCAGCCCTTCGTACATAACGGGAGCCAGATTGGCTCGCGCGGCATAGATGGCCGCGGTGTAACCGGCCGGACCGGAACCAATGATCAGGCATTTTACCTTTTCTGCCGCCACTTCAGGGGCAGATTCCTCTTTCTTTTCCGTGAGATTGAGCGATTTGAACATATTGTTTAGATTTTAATTTTCCCGGAACAAAAATAGATAAGAAATTTCAATGGGAAAAATCCTGCCGATCAATAATATTGAACATGTGATAAGTGAATTCTATGGTCTGAAAAGCCTCAAAAGATGGAGCCTTATAGCACGTATTCCCGGGAATTTTGGCCCGGGCTGGAGTCAAGAAATTTGGGGAGGTTTTGTTTTTTCCGGAAAGTTTTATAGTTTTGCAGCGATTTCGGGGTGTGGCGCAGCCTGGTAGCGCACGCGTCTGGGGGGCGTGGGGTCGCAAGTTCAAATCTTGTCACCCCGACAAATCAAAAAATCCTCGTTGCGATAGCAACGGGGATTTGTTTTTTCACCGGGCCGACGGAAAACTTGTTTTCACGGAGGAACGGTAGAAAAACAAAGACCAGAGGGAGTGAAACGAACGAAGGGATTTTTTGATTTTAGCCAACCCTCCCGCCGTGCAAGATTCAACGTCAGTTAAATCTTGGGTGGGTTTCCCGCCGTGCAAGATTCAACGTCAGTTAAATCTTGGGTGGGTTTTCCGCCGTGCAAGATTCAACGTAGTTAAATCTTGTCAGAGGATTGCAGCCGTGCAAGATTCAACGTAGTTAAATCTTAATCCTTGACACACCTGACGCTGTAACCATTCCCCTTGTAGTAGTCATTACGGTTTAGGCTGCTGATGGTGTGGAGAAGGCGCCGGTACCAGATGTAAAATTCGGTTGTGCTTTCGGTAGCAGATAACCAATATCCCTGGAGGCCCATACCGGCAAAACTGGCACTGCCGGTACGCATGCCACCCGGAAGCATGGAAAGGCCACTGCTGTTATTGCCGGCAGGATGATTTCCCGGCGTTCCGGTTATTGAAGAATCATCCCAGGAGGTAGCAGCTGCCATGGATTTGGCGATGTCATCGCCGCTGCCTTCGTATCCATAGCCATTGTTAATCAAATATTCGGACAGTGTGGTCCACTCTGCATCACCGGGCAGATGCCACCCTTCGGGACATGCGGTCATCGCAGCCGGCCAGTTGTATAAAACACCGTAAGTGGAGTAGTTCGCGGTAGCCCTGGCAGCGTGTACATCCGTACCGTTGTAATCGTAAACATACATAAAGGGTGCACTCTCAGAACCCGATGAGGGGCTGCTAACTGCAGGCAAATACGCGAGGTTCTCCGCCATCCACACCTGGTTCCCGATTTTCACCTTGCGGTACACCTTTCCATCTCTCTGATCTTTGAAACTGTTGGCTGTATCCGGCTTGGTTCCGATTTGAATCCCGGCGAAGTAATCTATTCTTTCTGAATCGGCGTTGTTGCCGCTCTGGCTGTCGCCCCCGTTTGCAGAACCGATCTGGGAGGTGATCACAAAATTGCCGCGGCTATTTCCGGCGTCAAACATGGCCCTCAGTCCAAAAGGAAGGACGCCGCCGGCCGGAATAACGGCACTGCTCCTGAAGATATGCAGGGCAGCATCGCTGTCATCGTAATTCCAGGCCGCATTGTCAACTGTCAACCCGGCCGCCGAGTTCATTGCCGGATCCCAGGAGAAACTCCACCTGCTGTCACGGGGAATGACCACCGTAACCTCCCCGCCTGGCTCCACCTGGTTAATTTCCGTCACCCTGATGGCCACCTCGAAAGGGGCCACCCCCTCCAAAATATTGGGCGAAATCGTGATACTTGGAGTCACATCGGCATCGACCGATGCCAGGAGAAATATCGTTTCCCCCGGATTGTAGGGGACCGCGGACAATTTGGCCATCGTGGCATCGGTGAACTGCAACACCACACCCCCATACTCCTTCATCGCGCTGCTGTCCCAGAACCGCAGCGAAATGGGATGCCCAGGCGTAAAACCATTTGACAAGGTCCCTTCTGCCATTGAGGCATTGATCAGCAAGTAGTCGCCCTGACCAAAAGCCAGCGGCTGGGTCACTATCCCTACCCCACAACATATCTGCCCGTCGAAAGCAGCCACCTCATCCCCCGCCTCCAGGGGAATCCCCGCTACCCGTGCATCCAAAACATAGAGATTCATGTGACTCAGTCCGTAGCCTTCAAATGCAGGGATGAAATGGGACTGCCCCCACACAAAATATGATCCCAGGAATAACATCCACACCAAGATCAGCTTTTTCATTTCCTTTTGAAATTTTAGGTTATTCAGTCACCTCATCCAGAAGTTGCTATCAAAATTATGGAAAATTACAATTATACCATAATTATTTTTAAGTTTTAAATTCGAAATACAATTGAATTCCATAATTTTAACCAGGTAAATCGAATTAAATTCATTGTTGAAATGAAACCAGCCGGAATTTTACAGGGTTTTCTCACATGTTCTTTCCTGTTCCTTGCGGGGCCTTATCTCCAGGGCCAAACCATGGTGCAACCTATTCAAGCCTCACCCCTTCCGTCTGTACGGGAGGCTGCAGCTTCTGTCAACACGCTGACCCTCCGTTTTCTGACTGGGTGGAACCTCTTTTCCCTGCCTCTCCTTCCGGAAACCACCGACATGGAAGAGCTTTTCCAGCCTCTGATCGACAACGGAACGCTGGTTAAAATCCAGAACCAGTCAGGCAAGCCGCTGGAGGACCTGGGACCCCTTGGCGGGTGGACCAACCACATCGGAGATCTCAGCCTGACCGAAGGGTACAGGATCCGGGTGGAGGCCCCCTGCAGCCTGCAGGTGACCGGCATACCGGCCGCACTTCCGCTTGAAATTCCCCTGAAAACCGGCTGGAACATCATGGGATTTCCCAGGGAAACCGCCGCCAACGGGATGGCGGTCGTGGCCCAGCTGATTGTGCGTGGCAGCCTGGAAAAGGTGCAGGATCAACAAGGTAAAACCATTGAAAATACCGGCTCCCTGGGAGGCTGGGTGAACCATATCGGCGATTTTCAACCCGGCGCGGGGTATCTGATAAAGGTAAACAGGGAGGAGATCCTTGCAATCGGGAATCTCCCGGATGGCAATGAAACGGGAACCCTCACCGATGTCCGCGATGGCCATCTCTATAAAACCGTAAAAATTGGTACGCAGTGGTGGATGGCCGAAAACCTGGCCTACCTGCCCTTCCTCAATCCCCCCGTGGCCGAATCGGCCACACAGCCCTTTCATTACGTCTACGACAACCAGGGCACTGATGTGACGGCTGCCAAAGCCTCCGCCAACTACCTCAATTATGGGGTACTCTACAATTGGACGGCCGCACTGACTGCTTGTCCACAGGGATGGCACCTCCCTTCCGACGCCGAATGGTACACTTTATCGGACTATCTCACCAATAATGGTTACGGCTTTGAAGGAAGTGGCAGCGACATCGCCAAAGCCATGGCCTCCACCACCCTGTGGAACGGCTCTCCCACCGCCGGCACACCAGGCAACGACCTCTACCTCAACGACTGGAGCGGATTCGGAGGCCGCCCCGCCGGATACCTCAGCAATGACGATCATTATTATGCCATGGGATTTATGGCCTATTGGTGGGCAGCCGACTCCTACTCCGATACCGACGCCCGCGTCAGACTCATTTACCACTCTGCCGACAACCTGGCCAGGAACCACTTCCCCAAAAACCAGGGCTTCAGCGTCCGTTGCATTAAAGACTGATACCAACTATGACCGTTGGCCACTTTCCCTGACGAACCAAAGGAACCTGTCACGCTACAACCTGCAGGATTATTCTGCCGTGCCCTGAATGGTTTTTATGGAGCCATCGGGATTGTACTCCAGTTCCACCACCTTTAGGCTGCGCAGCCAGGTTTTCCCCCCCGAGGGAACGCTGTCGTGGTGGAAGAGGTACCATTTGCCTTTGAACTCCACGATGGAATGGTGGGTGGTCCACCCCACCACCGGAGTGAGGATCACCCCCTGGTAGGTAAAAGGCCCACAGGGATGGTCGCCGGTGGCATAGCAGAGGCGGTGGGTGTTCCCGGTGGAATAGCTGAAATAGTATTTCCCGTTGTATTTATGCATCCAGGAGGCTTCGAAGAAGCGGCGGTCGTGGTCGCCGGCGGTCAGCGGCATTCCCTTTTCATCGAGGATAACCACATCGCGGGGTTCTTCGCCGAATTCAAGCATGTCGTCGCGCAAACGGGCCACCCTGGCGGTCAGCGCCGGTTCCCCGTCGGCAGGCTCATGGCCGCACTCTATCGCCTTGTTGTTCCGGTAGCGCTGCAGCTGTCCGCCCCATAAACCGCCAAAGTACATGTAAAACGTGCCGTCATCGTCACGGAAGACACAGGGATCGATCGAATAGCTTCCCTTCATGGGGGCATCGAGGGGTGTAAAAGGCCCCTCTGGCCGGTCGCTGAGGGCCACCCCGATGCGGAAAATATCGTTCCGGTCCTTCAGCGGAAAGTAAAGGTAGTATTTGCCATCCTTGAAGGCACAGTCCGAATCCCACAGCTGCCGCCCCGACCAGGGAATATCCTTCACATCGAGGACCACCCCGTGGTCGGTCACAGGCCCCTCGGCATCCTCCATCGAGTAGACATGGTAGTCGCGCATGTCGAAATGGTCACCCAGGTCGTTCTCGGGAATCCCCGATTCGATGTCGTGCGACGGGTAAATGTAAAGCTTGCCGTTAAACACATGTACGGCAGGGTCGGCCATGTAGAGGTCGGGAACCAGGTATCTGAATTTTTTCATCTGTGTGAAATATTAAGATGCAATGGTACATTCTGTGAAACACATGTAATACCCATGTGGCTTAATCATGCCTGTTGGTGTAAAAATGATGCATGGGTATTTCATGGAGCTATGTTTTATTGGTTATTAAACGTTTATAAATACTTGCAGCCGGGAGAAATCCCCGGCCATCACACACGGAGAAGCCCGTAAACTACTTTTTAGTGTACTTATCCAAAAACGGCTTGGGCTGGTACTGGCGGTCGAAGATCACCGGATAGTCGGTACGCCCCCGCACCGGCCAGTTGTTTTTCCAGCAGGTGCGGTCGGTGGTCCCCCACAGGGTCACCCGCGTGATTTTATCGCTGTGCTTCAGAAAAAGATCAAATAATTCGCCCATCCGGTTGTTCCAGGCCACCGATACCGAATCGGGGAGACCGTTGACATAGGGATTGAGGCTCTCCCGGTATTCGAAGCTGGCCGACACTTCGGCGCCCACTTTCGGATCGGGGAAAGGCAGCGCGGTCATGTCCAGCTCGGTGATCATCACCTTGACTCCGGCGTTGGCATAGGCCACGATCGCCTTTTCATACTCTTCGATGGTGGGGCCATCCATGGCCAGGTGGCCCTGCATCCCCACCCCGTCGATCCGCAGTCCCCGCTCACGCAGCTGACCGATCAGCTTCACCACGGTCTCCACCTTTCCGGGGTACCATTCGTTGTAATCGTTGTACCAGAGCTCGGCCTCCGGATCGGCTTCATGGGCAAACTGGAAGGCCAGGGGAACGAACTCCTCTCCCAGGATTTCATAAAATTTGCTCTTCCGCCAGCTGCCGTCTTCGAGAATGGCCTCGTTGACCACATCCCAACCTTTCACCCTTCCTTTGTAACGGCCCACCACCGTGTAAATATGGTCTTTCATCCGTTGGGTGAGGACCTCCGGGGTGACGGTGTTTCCAAGCGAGTCGGTGAAGAACCAGCGGGGCGCCTGGGAATGCCAGATAAGCACATGCCCCGAAAGATACATGCCATGGGCTTCTGCAAAATCGGCCAGCTGGTCGGGCAGGTCAAACCGGAACTCCCCTTCGCGGGGTTGAATCGGACCTGCTTTCATGCAGTTCTCAGCCACCACGGCGTTAAAATGCTTCTTGATGACCTCCACACTGGCAGAGTCCTTGCCGGTAATCTCCTGGGTGTTCATGGCTGTACCGATATAAAAATGATCGGCAAAGGCCTCTTTCAAAGCCATCCCCGATTGCACCTTCGCAGGGGCGTTACAGGCCACCAGGGCCATACCGGCCACTCCGGCCATCAGAAAATTTCTCAACTTGCTCATCCTGTTTGTATTCATTTGCAATTAACAAAGATAATATAAATCAGTTACTTCCGGCGATCTTCCAGCTCTTTCTGGATCCGGGTTTCCATATGCTTATTGATTTCGTAGAAGAAGAGGCAGATGACCACCGCCACGCAGAAGGTGATAAAGGGATAAATGCTCATGGCGGTTCTGATCCCGTTGATGGTGGCTTCATTCTGCACGGCCAGCCCCTCCTGGTAGCCGTATATGGCCAGGATACCGGCCACCAGGGCGCCACCAATGCTCAGTCCGGCCTTCAGCCCAAAGATCATGGCCGAAAAGATGATCGCCGTGGCACGACGTTTGTTTTTCCACTCCGAATAATCGGCCACATCGGCAATCATGGCCCACAGAATCGGGGTGCCGATGCCATAAAAGAAACCATGCGCCAGCTGCGTGGCGAAAACCAGACCGATCGCCTGATGCCCCCAGAAGTAAAACATCAGCTGCATGAGGGCCGCCACGAAAAGGCTGTATCCGAAGACGTCGCGTTTTCCGAAGCGGTCGGCCAGCGGTTTCGAAAGGGCAATGCCGATCAGCCCCATGATGATCCCTCCGGCATTAAAGAGGCTGAAGGCCGAGGTGGGTGCATCCTCCGGCCAGGTGAAACCCACCAGTCCCATGCCGGTCAGCATGCTGTTGAGCCCTGCAATGAACCGGTTGAAACCCACATTCTCCAGGAAACGCGCCAGCGCCTCCTCACTGAGGTAATTCTCAAAATAATAGACATACATCCCCCCCTTGAGCGAAAGGGTGATGAATATGAAAATCGTAATCACCAGCATGGCGATCCAGGGCTTGTTCCGGAAAAGGTCCTTCAGGTCGGTCTTCACGCTCGACTGCTGCTCCTGGGTGGGGACGATCCGCTCCCGGGTGGTCAGGAAGGTGATGATGAAAAAGACGATTCCGGTGATGGAGAAGAGAAGCATCGTCTTCTCAAATCCCACGGTTTTGTCGCCATCACCCAGAATGAGCACCAGGGGAAGCAGAAGGCTCTGCACGATGAACTGGGCAATGTTGACCGCCACAAAACGGTAACTCGAAATGCTGTTGCGCTCCTTCATGTCGCCGGTGAGCACCCCGCTGAGCGAGGCATACGGAAGGTTGTTCATCGAGTAAACAACCACCAGCAGGAGATAGGTGATCATGGCGTAGGCCACCTTCCCGCTCACGCCGAACTTCGGCGTGCTGAAGGCCAGCAGGGCAATCACCCCGAATGGCACAGCGGTCCAGAGGATCCACGGACGGAATTTACCCCACCGTGTCGAGGTTCGGTCGGCAATGATCCCCATGACGGGATTGAAAAAGGCACCGAACATCCCCCCCGTAAAAATGATGGCCGAGGCCGCCCCCGGAGGAATCTTGAACACATCGGTGTAAAAGAAGGCCAAAAAGGTCATCAGCGTCTGAAAAATCAGATTGGCCGAGAAATCACCCAAACTGTAACCGATCTTTTCCAGCACGGAAACTTTCTGCGAGGGAGCATTCATGTAAGTTTGATTTTTATTGGTTATTGTTTTTTTAACTATAACCTGCAAAGATAAAAATCTCCCGGGATGGGCCCTCTAAAAAGCGAAAAATGTGGAGGAGGAACATCAGGAAAATAATCGGGGAGGAACAGTCTCCTTCTAAAAGCAAATAGCTCCCCCCAGGCCGGGAGGCCGTGGAGGGAGCCAGAGTGAATGTTCGATGCTAAACAACTTCCCTTGTGTGTGTGGGGGCAGCATCTGAAAACATGGGGGTGGGGGCCGGGGTGCCTGCGTAAGGTATGCGCTGCGGTCTCCTTACCGGCAACCCCGAATCATTTAAATATTTTTCTGATGTAAAGATACAATACCCCCGCCGAATCAGGGTGCCGGAAAAGGGGTAATGTACCAGCCTGAAGTTTTCCGGTACGAAACGACTATTCCACACAACGGATGGGGGTCCCCGACGGCTGAAAAAGGGATTTTTAAGGCCGGGACAAGCGTTTTTTTCCTCCGGAAAGGGGCGCCGGCCGCGCAAAAAGGACTCTCCGGTTCCTGTGAAACTCCCCACCCCGCCTGAATATGCACTTTCTGTACGCCCGGAGAACTTCCTCCGCGCACCGTGCGGAGGACCATCCTGATCAGGGTGGGGTTCACAATTTTCTGATCATCTCAGCACTGGCCTGCAAGACTATCTCCCGCCCGTTGAAGTGAAGGGTGCAGGTTTTGTTCCGCCGGTGTACCGAGGCAAGATAACGGTCGTTGATCAGAATGGAACGGCTGATGCGCTGAAAGCCCCCGCCAGGAAGCTTTTCCTCCACCGCAGCCAGGTTAAGCGACACCAGCAGAGGCTTTTCGGGATCCACATAAATCCGGGTATAATTATGGTCGGCTTCACACCAAAGTATCTCCCCCGGGTTGACCAGTTCAAAACCCGTTGATGTGTTGAAACGTACCTTTCCCGAGTAATCACGTACAAACTGCCAGAATTTCTCCTGCTGGAATTCGGTCTCCCGTGTCTGAAGGAAGCGGTCCACCACCCTGATAAGATCTTCAGGAGCCACCGGCTTGAGCAAATACCCCAGGGCGTTGGTCTTAAAGGCCTCCACGGCATAACGGTCGTATCCGGTCACAAAAACAAAGTGGGTGGCGCACTTCTCTCCGCAAATCTCATTCAGGATGTCAAACCCGTTCATCCGGTCCACCTCGATGTCCATAAAAACCAGGTCGGGCCGGTGCTTGTAATATTGCAGGATGGCATCGGACGAGCTGTTGGCGGTGGCCAGAAGATGGAGCGAAGGGCAGTTCTCACGCAGTAGGGCCGACAGGTACATTACTGCATCCTGTTCGTCATCCACGATCATGCAACTGTATTGGGCAGACATAGCGAACGGTTTTGCCCAAAAGTAGTCATTTTTCCTGTTCCGTCTCCCGGGGCTCCTTTAATCCCGCCGGAACCTGAATATCGATCCGCGTCCCGCAAGGATTCTGTAAAGCATCCTTCAGGTCAGTGATTTCCTGAATGATCTTAAACTTCCCCTGCTGGCTGAGCCGGTCGTAGATGGCCTTGAGCATCTTGAGGCCCTGTTTGGTAGAGCCGGGATTGAGCTGGGCGGCCTTCTGCCGGCCCACCCCATTGTCGGTGACCGAAATCCGCAAATCACCGCCGGCCATGGCAATGCCAATGTGGATCACCCCCGTCTTCTGCAGCTTCGCTAGCCCATGCTTCAGGGCATTCTCCACATGAATCTGTAACATCATCTTGGGAATCAGTACATTCACAGGAACATCCCTGGCCACATCAATGGTGAATTCCAGCTTCTCCTTGAAGCGCAACTTGTTAAGCTCCAGGTACTGCCGCGTCATTTCGATCTCTTCGGACAAAGGACGGGTAAGCCGGTCGGAAAAGTCAAAATTGGACCGCACCATCCGTGAGAATTTCATGAAGGCGTCGTATGCTTCTTCTATATTCCCGTTTTTGAGCAGCAGGGCCATGGAGTTGAATGCGTTGAACATAAAATGTGGATCCATCTGCATCCTGAGCGACTTGATCTCCAGATCGCGCATCTGCGCCTGCACTTCATAACGCTCCCTGAGCTGCCTCTCCCTGAGCCCCTGGATCAGCCACACAAACAGGACCCCCAGAAGATAAATGGCCAGATACACCGGGAACTTCAGGTAATATAAGCTGTTTTCCAGAAACTGATAGGTATACTCGTTATGGTCGGTCTGAACCATGAAATGGTCAGGCCCCCTCCCCACATCCATGATCACCGCCCTGATCCGCTCATCATCGTACCGCTTCTCCACCCGGTATTTATAATCTCCGGTATATACGTTGATCTTTTCCGATAACAAATCGCTGGTGACCACATCAGGCCCACCCAGCGGACTGTTGAAATTGCGGTACAACTGGGCCGACGGTTCTATCTCCTTCTCCGCGACCACCTGCAGATGGTCGTCGATCAATACCATCTTATCGCCCGTGTACAACCAGTACCCTTCCTCTTCCGGATAGACATAAAACCGGAACCGCTTCCCATATTCCGGAAAAAAGGCTGAATCCTTCACATGGCCCTTGAAGTCAAATTTGTAAACGCCGACAATCTTCTCGCGTGGAAGACTTCTGTTAAACTGAAAAACCACTATCTCAATCTGGTTGGTCCCCACAGGCATGATGTGCAGGTTGTTCTCGATACCTGGGGAAAAGGGCACCGCCGCCCAATAGGGCTTCAGATCACTCCCATAACACATCAGATAGGGCCGGCCGCTTTCAAAACCGGTTTCCGTGGAATCACTCACACCATTTCCCACATTGCTCCCGGTTAGGATTTCCAGAGCTCCGTCCCGGTCTAGATCATAGTAAACCATAAAATAGGGATTGATCCCCACATCGGGCGAGGAGACCAGCGAATCTTTCTCCGGGTGGTAGACCATCACACTCCTGGGATAACGCGAAAGCCCCGTCACCACTGAAAAAACCAGCTCATGATCTCCGTCATTGTCCAGATCCAGAATGTTAAACCGGGAAACCGTAAAATCGACCTTGTTCGTTTCGAAAACCCCGATCCGGGATATGAACCGGCTTTCAACCTGGTTGGAATGAAGCGTATGGAGTTCCGCCCAATTCAGGTAAAGGCTGTCGCGGTTCAGCGTAAAACCATAGACCTCAGGCTTCCCGTTGCGGTTCACATCACCAAAGTAAACATATGGGACATTGTGTGTATACCGGTAGTTAAAATTGATCTGATTGAGCATGCCCCCCTCATCGCCAAAATACTGGCAGGACAACTGTCCCGCACGGTTCCTGAAGGAATAGACTTTCTGCGGAACCCCATTCCCGTCCAGATCCCTGAACATGATCCGATAGTTCTCGGCCTGCGCAGCTATCTCCTGTAAAACCAGCTCGAGCCGGTACCTGCTGAACAAATCAGGCACCAGAAAAATGATGGGAACGGCAAAGGCCAACCCCAGCAACCACACCGACAGAAGTACACGCTTCAGCATCTCTATCCAAAATCATTCAAAATTGGGAAAATAATCCGGATTGTTGAAATGATCAATCCAATTTTACTCTATATTTATTCTGGGAAAAATCTACTGCCCACAGGGTGGTCTTTTTCGCTAAACCTCGGAAATGCCCCTCTGCCCAGCCAAATTAACCCATTGTTCTTCTGAGAGTTAAAACCAGGCTAGTATTCCTTTTAATTTTAATTAAAAAATGAAGACTAAATCTATTCTTATGTTATGCGGGCTATGGCTGTGTATGCATCAGGCCACTGCCCAGGTACCCGAATGGAGCCGTTTGCTACAGGTGCCCTGCTACGGGAATACCTTAATCCCCGGTGTGGCGGCAAACAGAGATTTTGTTGCCACGGCCGGGGCATTCTCCGGCGCCCTGACCTTTGACGGCGAGTCCATGGAAAGCCAGGGGGAATTGCGCGATCTCTTCGTGCAATTAAGTCTGGTTTCAGGCGAAAAAATCTGGATTCAGCAGTTCAGCGCCACCGGGAGCCTGGGAGCCACCGCCATCCAAATCGATGATTTAGCAAATATCTATATGACCGGAATGTATTCCGGAGAGGCCACCTTCGGTGCCTTCACCCTTTCGGGGGAAAATAGCTTCCTGCTCAAAATCGACTCCTCCGGAAAGGTAAAGTGGGCGTTCTCCTTTTCGTCTATCGCCTCCAGTCCGAGGCAGATCGAAGTCGACAGCTATGGCAACTGTTACCTGGCGTGCTTCTCCGACCAGCTGATCAAGTTAAACCATGACGGCATCGTGCAATGGAACAATCCCCTGCCCACCAACATCCTGAAATCGATGTCGGTATACGGGGATTATCTCTATCTGGGAGGCTTCCTTCCCACAGGAACCACGATCTTTGATCCCTTCATCTTCACCAAGAGCTACCGCACGGGGATCATCCTGAAGGCCTCCCTCGACGGGAGGTATCTCGACTTCCTTGAAGTGGGCAGAGCCAATACCGGCTTTGGAAGCGGCGTGGGAGGCATGGAGCATGACAGCAGGGGCAACCTGGTCTTTACCGGGTACTATTTCGGGGCCCTGGAATTTCGCGGGGATACCTGGTTTGACAACAATCCTGCGCTTTCCTACCCTTTTATTGCCCAATGCGACGAGAATTTGAAAGTGCAGTGGGCCCAGTCAGCAGAGAACGCCAACTATGCCACCACCCTTAATTTTAAGGTCTACCTCGATGGCTTCGACGATGTGTATATCTATGGCAACAGCAGTGGTTTTCAATTCGGAACCGTGTATGTCCCCGGCGCCTACTTCCTGCTGCATTGCGACCCGATGGGAACCCCGGTTGAAGCGACAAATTTATACCCCATTTCGTCGGCCGTATGTGTGGCCCCTGAGGGAACCTACTTCCACTGCGGAAGCTATTCCACCGATACCCCCGACCTGATGGGCAATATCTTTATGCGAAAAATGGACTGGTCGTCAGGACTGCAATGGCAGAAGATTTCCACGGGCAGCATGGGAGGCAGTTTCAGGTTTAACTACGGGATCCATGATGAAGCCGGGAATATATACACTTCCGGGAAACTCACCGGATTTGCCGACTATTTCGGGACACCGGTGCAGGTCCCGGGACAACGGACCATCATCTCCAAGCTGGAACCATCGGGGCAGGTGGCCTGGAGCCAGGTGGTGAACGACCTGAACAGCTCCGCCAACAATTACCCCTTTGGTCCGCAGGTCGCCCACGACCACGAAGGAAGGCTGATCACCACGGGCCGCTTTGACCTCCAGCTCAAGCTGGGAGCCTTCACCCTGGTCAACCAGAATCTCAATGCCGACGGGTACGTGGTCAGGTATTCCAGTACCGGGGAGCCCGACTGGGTCACTCAGATGCATGCCTCAGACCAGTGCGACATTAATGGAGTAGCCGTCGACCACAACGGCTATGTCATCGTCACCGGGGTCTTCATGGGACTTCTGCAGGTGGGTGGCTATCAGTTGGATTCAGGTCCCGGGCAAGCGATATTCGTGATCAAACTCGACCAGAACGGCAACTGGCTGTGGGGCTTATCCTTCCCCGGCGATCTCATTTATCTGGCCATGCCCGCTGTGGATCCCGACGGCAACATCTTTGTCGCCTGCGAGTACTACAACCAGACCACAGGAACCATTGATTTCGGGGGGGTCACCACACCCCAGGGCCCCGACGACGGGGGTACTGTGTTGTGCAAGATCGATGCCACGGGGAGCGTCAAATGGGTGCGCACCTACGGAGGTTCGGCCCTCGATCCCGACCCCAGCGGGTGGCCTACAGCCATCAAAACCGACAGCAACGGCAATTGCTTCCTCTGGGGATGGTGCTACGACCAGGCCAATTTCGGCGGAAAGACCTTCTTCAATCCTCTGACGGTGACCAGCAGCTCTAAATGGAATTATTATATTACCAAAATAGACCCGGCGGGTGAAGTGGTATGGGCCGATGTGGTCTTTGAGAAAACCTACAGCTTCAACTACGGCGATCACCTCGACCTCGACAGGGAAGGCAATGTCTATGTGGGAGGCCATTTCAGGGACTCCATCGAGGTGTCGGGACAGCGGTTCAAACCCGAAACCCCCAACGATCTGTTTGTCATCAAGTACTCCAATGACGGGAATTTCCGTTGGATCAGGACCCTGCCCACCGGAGGCACCAATTTCAGCTGTTTGAGTGTGCTGAAGGAGAATTCGGTCACCGTCAGCGGAATATCGGGGGCGCTGCTGAATGTGGGTCCTTTCCCGGTGATCAGGAAAGGAGGGCCAACGGCCGTGCTTGCCACCCTGGGTGATCTGATGCCCCACTTCGTGCCCGTATGGAGCGGCAACGGCGTCGACCAGATGAACATCAATATCTTTTCGGCCATGCTCGACGGCCTTGACCTGGAAGCAGGCGACGAAATCGGCGTCTTCGACGGTGAACTGTGCGTGGGTGCTGGTGTGGTCGACCAAACCATCACCTCGGGCAACCTGCTGCCCCTGGTGGTTTCCCGCGACGACGGGACCGGCAACGGCTATACCCCTGGGAATCCTATAACCTTCCGCTATTACGACCTGAGCGCCGGCAGGGAGGTGACCCTGGTCACCGCTACCTACGACAACGGAAGACCCGAATGGAGCACCGACGGCCTTTTTGCCATCGGAGCCACCGCATTCGCCGCCCTCAACGGAGAAACAAACAGCCTGCTGACCCTCACCCTCCGCGAAGGATGGAACCTGATCTCCTCCAACGTCACCCCCGATGAACCCGACATGGAGGTCCTCTTTCAACCCCTGATCATCCCTTCGCAGCTCCTGAAAGTGATGGATGAGTCCGGAAACGCCATGGAAAACCTGGGCAGTTACGGGGGCTGGCAAAACGCCATCGGCGACCTGGCCCTCACCGAAGGATACAAGGTGAATGTCACCACCGACTGCCTGCTGAACCTCGAAGGTGAACCCGCACCCCTGCCCATGGACATTCCCCTCTCCACAGGCTGGAACATCATCGGCTTCCCCTACCCGTGGTCCGTCACTGCCACCGATATCGTCCAGCAGCTCATCACCCGGGGCACCCTTATCAAGGTTCAGGATGAAGCAGGCCGCTCGATTGAAGATTTCGGCTCCTACGGAGGCTGGGTCAACAACATCGGTTCCTTCCAGCCCGGAAAGGGATACAAGGTGAAGGTAAACGCCCCGGAGGTGCTGAACCTTCCGGAGTTGATCTTCAAATCGGCAGAGGTTCCGCTGACGGAAGTGCCTCCGCGCCATTTCATACCCGCCTTCCGGGGCAATGGCGTCGACCATATGAACATCAACCTGGTGGCGTTGCCAGCCGGCTTCCTCAGGCCAGGTGACGAAATCGGCCTCTTCGACGGAGAAAACTGCGTGGGCGCCCTTACCCTCCTCCCCCGGCACCTCGAAGCACGCCTGATTTCTATTCCCGCCTCAGCAGCCGACCGCAACAATAACCCCGGATTCACCGAGGGCAATCCCATCCGCCTTCAACTCTGGAAAGCCTCCACCAACGAGGTGATGCCACTGGAACCCGAAATCATCAAGGGCTCTTCATCCTTCCGGAAAAACGAATCCCTCTTCGCCAGCCTCGAGAAATATGCCGTCACCGGCACTCCCCTCCCGGGGACAATGGCCGTGCGGATTTTCCCCAATCCCACTTCCGGAAAAATGACCATCTCCCTGCCAGCCACCCTTTCCGGTGACACGGAAGTGTGCGTGATGAACCCGGCCGGTCAAAGGGTGCTCCTCACCCGCATGAACGGCATCAGAGGAGAAATTGATCTCTCGGGACAGGCACCCGGACTCTACTCAGTGAGGGTCAGCAACGAAGCCGGCACGTTTATGGAGAAAATCACCCTCCGGTAACTCAGGCTCTTTCCTGATGAAAAATTACCCTCAGGGAGGGACAGAAATGCCGGTACAAATAAAAAAAAGTGTACATTTGAAAATACTAACCTCTGTCAACTATGAAGAAATTGGCACTCACCATGTTCCTGGTTATTGGGGGGCTTTGGCTATACGGGCAGACCACCCATTTTATCCCCGCCTTTGAAGGGAACGGACAGGATCATATGAATATTTACGTGATCGGGGCCGACATCTCGGGGATTCCCCTCGAAGCCGGTGATGAAATTGCCGCCTTTGACGGGGAGATATGCTGTGCCGTTCTCACCCTGTCGGGAACCGTCAGCTCCACCTCCCTGGCCGTCCTGAGGGCCTCTATGGCCGACCCCGGTGAAGAAAACGGGTTCACCTCAGGCCATCCCATTACCCTGAAATTCTGGGACGCCACTGCAGCAAAAGAATATGACAATGTGGAACTTACATTCTACAATACCAGCCAGGAAATCATATCGCCGGTTCCTTACATCCCGGGTGAAAGTGCCTTCGTCACCGCCAGTGGCAGCGATGTGGAGCCCGACATTACACCCGGACTGACGGTTGCCCCCAATATCATGAACGGGGCGACCAATTTTGAGGTGTTGGTCAGGGTCTCAGAAGTCAACGGAGCCGCCACCACAGGCGCAATCAGCGTGGTCATTCCCCGCGACTCCCGGTTAACCTTCACCTGGAACCCGGCGTTGACCTTGGCCGTAGGAGAAACCGTCCACAATGCGGTGTGGTCTTATACCAGCACCGATCCGAACAACCACATTTTCACCACCTCGGAAGTGATCCCGGCCAACGGAATACTGAGACTCGGTATCCAGGCGCTCTTCAACCCCGGAGCCACACGAGGTAAAAGTACGGTGACCGCCCAGATCACCTCGGGCAGCGGGGGCGACAGCCGCCCCTCCAACAACAGCGACTCCGAAATCATCAACTATTTCGGAGAATAAAGCCATTGCTGCATGAGACCCCTTCACAGGGGTCCTCAGCGCAGAGTGCCGTGTGACCCCTTCACCGGGGTCCTCAACCCAGACCACCGCGTGACCCCTTCACCGGGGTTCCCGGCGCAGAGTGCCGTGTGATCCCTTTGCCGGGGTTCCCAGTGCAGATCAACGCCTGACCGCCAAACCGGACAGAGGTCAGACCACCGCCTGACCGCCACATCCGGGATGGCTCACGATAACTAAATCCAAACCTATGAGAACGCATCTTTCACTGCTGAACCTGGTCATTTTCTTCTTCCTGTACACCGGAATTCAAGCCCAGGAATACCATGAAGGCGATTTAGCTGTTTTAAAAACCATCAGGGACGGGGCCTCATCAGAGATCGGTGATCCCCTGGCAGTAATCTGGGCCGACAGTGTCGATCCGCTGAGCTGGCCGGGAGTAACCTGGAGCACAGAAACGCCCCGCAGGGTCATCGGGCTCGATGTATCCAACAAAGGCATCCCATCGATGGATGTGACTGCATTGAATCAGCTGACGGAACTGCGATGTTATGGTAACCAGATGACCTCCCTGCAGATAGCCAACCTGTCAAACCTGACCTATCTGGAAGCAAACAACAATCAGCTGGAATCCCTTTCCCTGACCGGAATATCCAACCTTGGTACACTTTGGGTTCCATATAACCTCCTGACCAGCCTGGATCTGTCCGGGACACCCGGCTTGTTTCAATTGAACTGCCAAAACAACCAGCTGACCACCCTCGACCTTTCTCCGGTCACCAACCTGCGCTACTTTTATGCCAGCTTTAACCAGCTGACCACCCTGAGCGGATGGAGCGGACTTTCACTCAATTTGGCAGAATTAACAGACAACCGGTTGCCCTTCAGCCAGCTTATTCTTCCTTCGCTGGTAAGTGACTTGTATTATTACCAACCCCAGCAGGCTGTATTTGATGCACGTCAGATTGATCTGGGTGAGACGATGGACTACAGCAGCGAGGCCATGATCAATGGGGTGGCCACGGTTTTCAGCTGGTACCGGAACAACATGCTGATAGAGGGGGCCACCTCAGCCACCTACACCCCCTCACTGGCAGGGTATTACACCTGTCAGTTGACCAACGGGGTCTTCCCAGGCCTTACCCTCGAAACCAGCCCCGTGACGGCGGGAACCATTCCGGAGCCTTACCGGAACCTCATTTTTACCGAAGTACGGATGGATGACACCCGCTTCAATTACGTCGAACTGACCAACATGGGGGCCCAAGCCGTGAATCTCCAGGATTTCGAGATGGGAAATATTGATCCCTGGACCCAACCATGGAATCCCAACCCCGATTATTCTGTCCGCCTGCCTGACAGAATCCTGGCCCCCGGGGAGTCCTTCCTGATCGCCTCCATCACGGAAGTTCCCTCCATCATGGCCCTGACAGACCCGATGTTCTGGATTCCCAACATAAGTACTTCGAAAGAGATGAATGCTCTGGCCGATTTCAAGGTGTACCTTCGGGAAACCGAATGGGGCTTTTTCCCTGAGATTGACCGTGTGGAACCCGGATACCTGGCCCTGGATTCCTGGCGGGGAAGAAGTGCCTTCTATCTCAGGCACCACTATTTCGATGGGTTGTCGGCGGTCACCGATGCCGTCAATGCCAGTTTCTACAACGATTTCTCACCCTATAAATCGGTGGAACCCAGCAGCGCTGCTGGTGTGGATGACGCCACGGGCAGCAGAATCCTGGTGAGGAAATACGGCATTACCGAAGGATTGGGGGATGCCCTGGATTCCTGGATAAATTCCGCAGGCGTGTCGATCGATGATTCCGACTGGCTGCCCCTGCCCTTCAACCAGAAAGGTTTTGGATTCCCCGATCGCCTGGAATACCGCACCCTGAAAAACCACGGAAATTTCATCATCACCCGTGACAACCTGACCTCCCCCGACATCACCATTAATTTTGACGCCCTTACCATGACCATCCCCTGGGGAGTGCGCAAATTCGACGGCGTCATCAAACACCTGGCCCCGCTGCAGGGACTGGCCTGGAACTACCAGCCCTCTGTCGATGGAGACAACCTGGCGTATAATTCCGTGAAAAACAACGACATCATCACCCTCTATTCGGTGGGCACCACCTTACAGCAGCTTGATTTTCAGATTGTGGCCCTGCCTCCCACCGACAACGACCATCTGGTGATCCCCCTGAACCTCCCGAATGCCAACGGCACCTGGGATAATGCCCGCATGATCGTTTCCGAAGGGCTGACTCCCGACACCATTTCCAATGTGGCCTTTGCCACGCCTGTGGATTCTCTCCTGAAATATCTTGAAAAACCGGGACAGGCCACATGGGAGATTGTTTTCTCCGACGGAAACACCAAGGATTATGTGCAGACAGGCGACCTCCTCAGGGTGACGGCAGCCAATGGCCCGGTGAAGGATTATTATATCAGGGTGAACCCTTACAAACCAGGCAACAATGCCCTGCTGGCCACCATTACCTGGCCCGATGTTCCCCGCTCCATCATGGATGCTTATGGCTGGACCACGATCAATTTACCCGGATTTGCAGCGGCCAAGACCGCCTACACCCTGGAAATCCCCTGGGACTATCCTTCCATTCCCGTTCTCACGGCCCAGCCCCAGGATCCCAATGCCACCCTGATCATCCAGAGGGCCACCTCCCTCGCGGGCACCGAAGCGGAACGTACCATCACCTTTACCTGTATCGCCGAAGATGGCGTGAATTCACAGGTCTATACGGTTTTGATCATGCCCGGGAAGGATCCCGGCGAAAAACAGCCCCTTGTGGCCGATCCCTTTATTTCGCAATTTGTTTTCCGCGATCAGTGGGCTAACAACTTCATTGAAGTGGTCAATCCCGGCAATCAGCCTCTTGACCTGAGCAATTACATGTTCGCCTGGGGTTACGTCAATTCTCCCGCTGAAGCCATCACCAGGGCCTCAGGCAGCGGAGACTGGGGCAGCAGATATGTCAAATATATCCCCGGGTACCGCTGGGTGGACCAGTCGACGTGGCAAACCTCTCCGGCGATGGTGGTTCCCGATCCCCTGGTTGCCCCGGAGGTCAGCCCCGGAGATGTATTTGCCATCAGCGATATCCGCAGTCACGGCCAAAGCGGATACCCCTGGTTCGCCAGCGAAGCCTGTGATGTCGATCTGGGGATCCATAACCCCTGGGGCGAGTCGACCGGAAGTGAACTCACCAACTGGCTCGGAGCCAACTACTACCTCTTCCGCATCCTCAACGACTCTATCAAACAGGGCCTTAAGCCGGCCAACGATCCCAACGACTTCACCCTGCTCGACGTTTTCGGAACCGGCGATGGAACTACCCCGGTGATCGGGGGAGTCACCATGGACCAGATTATGGGCTATACCCGTAAACCCCACATCCAGAAAGGCAACCCGGCATTCAAAGGTTCTTTTGGCAGTGATCCGGAATCGAGCGAATGGACCATGACCAACCGGACATACTGGACCACCCTGGGGTACAACTGGCCCATGGATATCCTGATGATTACCAATGGCCTGGGGAACCACAATTTCAATGAAATCACCTTCCATCTTTCCACGGTCACATCGGTGGTTTACAGGGTAAGCCCAGGGTACTCCCTGGCCGAAACCATCAAAGCCGTTCTTTCCGGAACCACCGTCGGGGAGTTTCTTTCAGGGATCATCAAGGGAGATCCCGGGCAACAACTGCAGGTTTACAGTTTCTCCGCGGAACCCCTGGGCGATGGCGATGAGCTCTCGAGCAACGCGTACCTGGAAGTCACCTCGGCCGATGGCCACAATATCACCCGGTACTACCTCGAAGTGTCGGAAGTAGGGTTAAGCGATAATGCCCTTCTGACCTCAGCCACGCTGACCATATCCTTTGACGGGGCAGCCGGGGTCATATCAGGATTTGAACTGGGGACAGGCCTGCCTTCCCTTTTCAGCCAGATCACCGTGCCTCCAGGCGCTACGGTGATTATCCTTGACGGCCACAACAACGCCATCTCCATGACTTTCATGGATGCCTACGGCCAACTCCACGATGTCACCGCGACAGGAGATCTTTACCTGGAAGTCACCGCGGAAAACGGAACCACCCGGATCACCTATGCTTTGTCCCCGGGATTCAGCTCCCCTGAAGCGTACGTGCTTTCCGATCTCTATGTGGTGGACCGGGGTACCCCGGGCATTTACGGGATTCCACGCAACACTTCCGTTGACGTATTTCTGAATGGGCTGATCATTCCTCCGGGGGTGACCGTGCAGTTGCAGGACAAAACCGGGTTCCCGAGGAGCAGCGGGTTCGTGGCGTGTGGTGACCGTTTGCTGGTGACCAATACTTCCAGCGGGAATTTCGCCTTCTTTGACCTTTTTATCACCGGAGTCTGCGATGCCCTGCCCGAAAACATGGCCCCGGTGGCCAATGCGGGTCCCGACCAGTTTGTGGAGAAACTGACCCTGGTGACCCTCGACGGCTCGGCCTCCTTCGACCCTGACAGCGATGCCCTGACCTACCTGTGGCTGGCCCCTGCGGGAATCGTCCTGAGTGCCGGGAATATCCCCCAACCCACCTTCTCTGCCCCCGATGTGTCGGCCGACACCCCCCTGACCTTCACCCTGATCGTCAATGACGGAAAGGTGAACTCCGCATCCGATGAAGTGACCATTACCATACTGGCCGACAATACCACCACCCTCCCCGTTTCCCTCTCTTCAGGATGGAACCTGGTTTCTGCAAACAACCAACCCGACAGCCCCGGACTGGACTTGCTTTTCGATCCCCTGATCCAGTCGGGAAACCTGGTGAAGGTCATGGATGAACTGGGAAGAACCCTGGAGGACCTGGGAGGCCTGGGAGGCTGGACCAATACCATCGGGAACCTGTCACCCACCGAGGGATATAAAGTCAAGGTCACGGGCGACTGTGTACTGACCTTCGAAGGGGATCCGGTGCCCCTGCCCTGTCAGATCCCCCTCACCTCAGGGTGGAACATCATCGGTTTTCCCGGTCCGACGAATGCCAATGCCATGGACGTCATCGGACAACTCATCACCAGGGGTACCCTGATCAAGGTCCAGGATGAGACAGGAAAATCCATAGAGGATTTCGGTTCCTTCGGAGGGTGGCAGAATTTCATCGGCAGTTTCAGTCCGGGCGAAGGCTACAAGGTCAAGGTGAATGCCCCTGAAGTCCTCACCATCGTCTCCTCTTATCCAAAGGCGGCGGCGATTTCCGGCGCATCACAGACACCTGCCGTCCATTTCATTCCTGCCGGAACGGGGAATGGCGTGGACCATATGAATATCAACCTGGTGGGATTATCGCCCGCTTTGCTCACCCCCGGCGATGAAGTGGGCATCTTCGACGGAGAGCTCTGCGTGGGCGCCATCACCCTGACACCCGGCCACCTCGGGGCACGCATGGCCTCCATCCCCGCCTCGGCCACCGACCACTCCGGAACCAGGGGATTCACCCCTGGAAACACTGTGGTCATCAAACTGTGGAAGGCTTCAACAGGTGAAGTGAAAAGCCTGGAGCCTGACGTCCTGAAGGGAAGTCTGACCTTCCGGAGGAATGAGTCCCTCTTCGCCTCCCTGGAGAAATATGCCATGACCCCTGCCACGCTGACAGGAGCCGGGGAAATCCGCCTTTTCCCCAATCCCACCTCCGGAAAGGTGGTCATCACCTTAGGAGATGCCGCTGACGAAAAAGTCAGGGTGAGCGTGATGAATCCCGCCGGACAGAGGCTCCTTGATACTACCCTGGAGAGTACCCCCGGAGAAATCGACCTGTCGGGAAATGCTCCCGGACTCTATACCATCAGGGTCACCGGCAAGACCATTGCCGCGACCCAGAAGATTGTGCTTCGATAATGGTACTCCGTTAACACCGTTGCCAAAACCAACAACCATTTGGGGAGTTGACCTTACGCCTGTCAGAATCCGAATTTGATTTTCAACCGGTTCTGGCTGACAACCGGCTCTGGCTGACAACAAGGCCTATTTAACAATTTCTTATATTATTATTTAATAACTAAGGAAGGATGGAGAACATTTTCTCTATCCTTTTTTTTAAATTCGCAGGTGGGGTTTCCTTTCGCACCGGGAAACAGGAAAATCTCATGAACGAACAAACCAGCTTTATGAAAAGATTTCTGATGGCCATAGCCATACTTTTGGCATCGGCCACCCTGACCGGGGTCCACGGCACGCCCTCATCGTCAAAAGGGGAACAGGTACGCCAGCACAAAGTAAGTTCCGAAATGGCCGCAAGGGTTGCAGGCAACTATTTCAATACAAACCGGAAGCAGGAACAAAAGGCTGCAGGTCAGGAGGGGCGGCGGTTCAGAACGGTTTCCGTGGGGGTAGAAAACCGCGACACCCTTTTTTACATCCTGAACGACACCCTCAGCGGCACTTTTGCCATTGTGGCGGCCGACATGGGTTCACGGCCGGTGCTGGGATATTCCCGCGGGGGTTTGTTTGATCCCGGGCAGGTGCCGCCGGCCATGAAGCAATGGCTGGAAAGCCGTAAAAGGGAGATCTACCGGCTGAGGCAGGGCACAGCGGCATCTCCGGTGCCTCACACTACCGAATGGGAGGCCCTCCTGGAGACGGAGGATTTGCCTTCCCGCACTTCTGATGAAGGTGCCGCAGGCCGTGAGGCCATTGTCAGTGAAGCCATTGACAGCGAGGCTGCAGACAGTAATGCGGAGCCGGACTCCTCCCTCTCTGGCCTGTGGTCACCACAATCGCGGAATGACATGACCGCCATGGCCAATTCGCAGTCTGCCGCAACCCTTTTCCCTGCGGTGGGGCCCCTGGTGCAGACCACCTGGGACCAGAAATGCTACTACAATACCCTCTGCCCGACTGATGCCAGTGGCCCCTGCGGCCATGCGGTCACCGGATGTGTGGCTACGGCCATGGCCCAGATCATGAAATACTGGAATTACCCGGCCACAGGAACAGGCAGTAATTCCTACACCCATCCCACCTACGGTACGCTGTCGGCCAATTTCGGGAGCACCATATACCGATGGAACGAAATGCCCGCTCACCTGACCGAAGAAAACGGGGCCGTGGCCACCCTCATGTACCACTGCGGGGTAGCGGTGAACATGTACTACAGCGCCTGGAGTTCCGCGGCCATTCTCTCACCCGATGCCCTGATCACTTACTTCGGCTATTCCCCCAGTGGGCGCTATGAGTTCAGGGAAGACTATTCCGATACGGAATGGACCGCACTGATGAAGGCTGAACTGAACAGCCTGAGGCCCGTGCTTTACCGCGGCAGCGGAGAGCAGGGAGGTCATGCCTTCATTGTCGACGGATTTGAGGGCGAAGACTTTTTCCACATCAACTGGGGATGGGGCGGCGGTTACGACGGCTATTTCTACCTCGGAACCATTGAATTCAGTCAGGATCAGGGGGCTGTAACGGGGATATACCCTGCAGGACTTCCCGGAGGAACTCCGGGGATCCATCTTTCTACCACGGCCCTCACGCTGGGAGGAGCTGCCCATTCCGGAACGGTGACCCTTGCTGCCACCGTCAACTGGAGCGCCACCACCGATCAGCCCTGGCTGACCGTTTCCCCGGCATCGGGAAGCGCCGGACTGACCCAAATGGTGGTTTCTGCATCTGACAACAACACGGGAGCGCTCCGCACGGGCACAGTCACCATTGCAGCCACTGGTTACGGCTACCAAACCGTCACTGTGACCCAGCATAAGAAAACCAACGTAACCGCGGGGAACCTGAAGAGCCTCCTGGGAGCGGAGCTGGGCACAGCCACCCATCTCACATTGACGGGGACCATCGATGCCCGTGACTTCAGAACCATGCGTGATGAGATGCCCCAACTGCAGTCGGTCGACCTCCGGGGAGTGACCATCGTGGCCTACACGGGCACCGAGGGAACCGCCGGGAATTACGCCGAGTACCCGGCCAATACCCTTCCCACCAATGCCTTCAGCAACCTCTACAACCTCTCGGCCGTGGAATTGCCCCCGTCGCTGGTGGCCATCGGGACATACGTCTTCCGGAACTGCCAGGGCATGGGGACCCTTTACATCCCCGCCTCCGTGACCTCCATCGGATGGTACGCCTTTATTGCCAGCACCACCATGCTCGATGTCGATCCCGCAAACCCTGCCTATTCCTCCCTGGAGGGACTCCTTTACAACAAATCAGTCAGCCTGCTGATCTTTTGCCCGCAGTCCAAAACCGGAACACTCACCCTGCCCGGCACGGTCACCTCCATTGAAGTCGCCGCACTGTCCTATTGCTACCAGTTGGATACCCTTCACATCCCCGCTTCAGTTACCTTTATTGGTGAGGATGCGCTTTTCTACAACAGTGCCTATATTGTTGTGGATTCCGCCAGTGGCCATTTCAGCTCCCTTGACGGCGTGCTTTACGACAAGACCTTATACAGGCTGATCCACTGCCCGATCGGGAAGAATGTTGTCCTGGCCATTCCGGAAGGGGTGCATATCATCATGCCATGGGCATTTTCATTTTGTTATAATCTGACGGAAATCACCCTGCCCTCTACGGCCTCAGATATCGGCGAATACGCCTTTTATCAGTGTTCTGCTTTGGAGGCCATCCATGCGCGGTCGCCCCTGCCGGCCGACCTGAGCACCCGTGACGCTGTGTTTGACGGGGTGGAAACCGCCAGCTGCATCCTGTATGTTCCCGTGGGGGCGCTGACCGCCTACCAGTCGGCGGTCCAGTGGCAGGATTTTCAGAATATCCAGGAGGAAGAGATCACGGAAGAAGCGTGCGATCTGACCACCACCCTTACTGCCACACCCAATATCATCAATGGAGTGACCAATTTCAGCCTGGTGGTGAAGGTAGCAGAAATCGGCGGGGCAGATTCACAGGGGGAGATCACCGTGGTCATACCGCGTGATGGCAGGTGGATCTTTTACTGGGCACCCGGAATGACCAGCACGGGAGGGGAACCTGTCGACAATGCTGTCTGGACTTACGAGGGCACCGATCCCCACAACCACATCTTCAGAACGGCGGCGGTGGTGAACGGCCACAGCCACAGGACCTTCGGACTGGAGGCGGTGTTCGACCCCGGAGCCACCCGTGGCGTGAGTACCATTACCAGCCAGATTGTCACAGGCAGCGGTGGCGACACCGTTAACACGAACAACAGCGACTCCGAAAAAATAAACTATTTCGGGAGTTAATGGTCATCGCTGCACATGATCCTTTCACATACATACTCAATGCGGGACTGCCGTCTGATCCCCAAATAAGGGGTGGGCGTTGACTCCGCCGGGGCCGTTCTGAATCTGTAAAAAGTGGTGTGCTTAATACCTTCTTTATGTCCAACATATCCACTACCTTTGTGTTCCTGATGAAAATTAAAAAATGACTATTTTTAAGGTCATATAGTAAGTCAAAACATTAATGACATAACTACAATGAAGACAAATCGCAGAGCATTTCTGAGGAATGCGGCCATCGGGACGGGAGTTCTGGCTGCAGGACCCTTTTCGGCGCTGGCCGGATGGGAAGATAAGGAGAACCTGAAGCAGATTAAAAAGCTGACGCGGCGGCAGCCGGCCATGGCCTTCAACATGTGCGGCTATGCGGCGCCGAAACTCGACAAGGTGCGGGTGGGGATCGTTGGCATTGGCGACCGCGGGTCGGGTGCCGTAGAGCGGATGACCTACATCGAAGGGGTGGAGATCGCCGCCCTGTGCGATGTGAGGCAGGCTGCCGTCGACGGAGGCCAGAAGATCCTGGAAAAAGCGGGACTACCGAAGGCCAAGGAGTATGTGGCCGGTGACGAGGGGTTCCGCCAGTTGTGCGGGAGTAATGAGGTCGACCTTATCTATATCGCCACTTCGTGGGAGTGGCACGTGCCGATAGCCCTGGCCGCCATGAACGGAGGCAAACATGCCGCGATCGAAGTGACCCCGGCCTTCCACCTCGAGGATTGCTGGGAACTGGTGGAAACGTCGGAGCGCACACGGAAGCACTGCATTCCTCTGGAGAACTGTTGTTATGATTTCTTCGAGCTGCTTACCCTTAACATGGTACGGCAGGGGGTCTTTGGAGACCTGATCCATGGGGAGGGCGCCTATATTCACGACCTGGAATACTGGATGTTCAACAAGCCCCAGGACGAGCGGATGAGCGACGGGGCGTACCACAAGATGTGGCGGATGTACGACAACCGGCGCAAGGCCGACATGTACCCGACGCACGGGCTGGGGCCCATTTGCCAGGCGATGAACGTCAACCGGGGGGACAAGATGGAATACCTCACGGCCATGATGTCGGACGATTTCACCCTGAAGCAGCGGATAGCCGAAAAGGCGAAGGAAGACCCCTTCTTTGAGCAGTTTGTAGGCTGGGAGATGCGTGGGAACATGGATATTCAGCTGATCCGGACGCACAAGGGGCGGACGATCATGATCCAGCACGATGTGAGTTCGCCGCGGCCTTACAGCCGTATACACATGCTGAGCGGCACGAAGTGCTTTGCCCAGAAGTGGCCTCTGCAGCACATTGCCTTTGGGCATGATGTGGCCGATGAGGCCAAAATGAAAGAGCTGCAGGAGAAATATACGCCCGAGATTGTACGCCGTGTGGGAGAGATGGCCAAAAAGGTAGGCGGCCACGGGGGCATGGACTTTCTGATGGACTGGAGGATGATCGACTGTTTGCGCAATGGACTGCCCATGGACATGGACGTTTACGATGCGGCGGCATGGAGCAGTATTGTGCCCCTGAGCGAATGGTCGATTGCCCACAATTCAGCCCCCATAGAGGTTCCCGATTTCACGCGTGGGGCATGGCGGACCAACCAGCCGCACGACCTGACCCTGGCAGGGGGCGGAACGACCGGAGTGCGGGATGTACGTGAGGGAGGCAAGGGGCAGCTCAATGTCCACTGAGCTCCCTGACTGAAGCGCGCTTCACGGTCGACAATACAGGTCGCAAGAATGCCCGGATGGACTTCTCAGGCGGCGTGGAACAGGGGTTATTTTTCCTGAAGAACTGTGGGTTCTTCGATGAGACCACTCCCGCCGACAGCCGGTTCACGCGGCCTGCCACCGGGCAGGCTCCGGAGATCGAAGCCGGGCAGCTCCCTTAAACACCTCACCGGGTTACAGGCATTAGAAATAGACATGTTCCCTCCAAGTGGCCCAGTTGCCGTCAATGTTGTTCCGGGTGAAGAATTCCCGTTTCGCACAAGGCACGGCCGAGGTGATGGAGGCATTGCTCAATGCCATGTGACAGGAATTCCATAACTTGGAAGGGTGAAAGTGTAACATTCTTCCAGGGATGAAGTCTTATAAGGAGTACCAGCCGGTTGTACCAGCCGGAAAGTCCGTGCGGAGTCTGGCACCGGGACCAGGACCGGGATCTGTACACGAACCGGGATCTGTACACGAACCGGGATCTGTACACGGACCGGGATTTGTACATGAACCAGGATCTATACACGAACCAGGATCTGTACATGGACCGGGATCTGTACATGAACCAGGATCTATACATGAACCAGGATCTATACACGAACAAGGATCTGTATATGAACCAGGATCTGTACATGGACCGGGAGAAAAAGTGTGACAGATTAAATCTGATTTGATTACTAAAACTGATATAGCCATGAGAAAACCATTGCAATTCGCCCTAAACTTGACGATTTCCTTGATAATCACTGCGATGTCGTTAATGCCAGCCACCGCAACCAAGCTGACCGTGGCCCCCAATAAACCGGCGGGTGGTGTCGCAGGGGTAGGCGGGGTTTCCGTCTCAGCCACGGGCGTCTCAGCCACTGCAGCTACTGCAGCTACTGCAGCTACTACAGCTACCGCAGCTACTGCAACCGTCAGCACCACCGACACGCGGATGATGCACCAGCCCGATCTGAGTGCGACGCATATCGTTTTTATCTATGCCAACGACCTGTGGGTGGCACGCATCGACGGCACCGATGTACGGAGGCTCACCTCCGATGCGGGGATAGAGTCGCAACCCTGTTTTTCGCCCGACGGGAAGACGATTGCCTTCAGCGCCGAATACGACGGCAACACCGATGTGTATACAATTCCCGTGGAAGGGGGCATGCCGGTGCGGCTCACGTGGCACCCTTCGGCCGATGGGGTGCGGGGTTTCACTCCCGACGGGAGCGCCGTTCTATTCGTCTCGAACCGGGAAGCCTTTTCGAACCGTTATATGAACCTTTTCACGGTACCTCTGGGCGGGGGCATGCCCACGAAGCTGGTCATCCCCAACGCCTTCCAGGCGGCTTACAGTCCCGACGGCAAGAAGATGGCCTACACCCCCATTTCCCCGGCCTTCCAGCAGTGGAAGAACTACCGCGGGGGCACGGCCTCGAACCTCTGGATCTTTGATCTGTCGACCTACGCCACGGAGAAGCTTCCCCAGCCTGCAGGGCGCTGCAACGACTGGTACCCCATGTGGCACGGGGCCACGCTTCTTTTTCTTTCCGACCGGAACGGCGAGTTCAACCTCTTCAGTTTTGATCAGGCCACCAAGGCAGTGAAGCAGCTCACCAACTACAGTGACTTTCCGGTGGTCTCAGCCAACCTCGAGGGTGACAAGATCATCTTCGATCAGGCAGCGAAGCTCCATATCTATGACCTCACGACGGGCGCCATCACGGATCTGAAGGTAGGCATCGCCGCCGAGCTGGCCGAGTTGAGGCCCCGCTACGTGAAGGGAGGCCAGCACATCAGGAGTGCCGCCCTGTCGCCTTCGGGCACGCGGGCCGTTTTCGGATACAGGGGAGAGATCCTCACCCTTCCGGCAGAGAAGGGGGATCCCCGCAACCTCACGGAAAGCCCCGGGGCCCACGACAAATATCCGGCCTGGTCGCCCGATGGGAAGTCCATCGCCTGGTTCTCGGATGAGGGGGGCGAATACCAGCTTTGCATCAAAGCGCAGGACGGCAAGGGGGAGATCCGCCGCATCGCCCTCCAGGGGACAGGCTTCTACGCCTTTCCGGAGTGGTCGCCCGACGGCAGGTACCTCACCTTTACCGATAACGGCCGGAACCTCTGGCTGCTGGAGGTCGCCACGGGCCGTTCCACGAAAATTGCCACCGACGAACTGTACATCCCCGGGCCGTTCCGGGAGATGGCCGGCGACTGGTCGTCCGATTCACGGTGGATCGCCTACACGCTTGTGACCGCCACCCATTTCCGGAGGGTATACCTCTACTCGGTGGAAGAAGGGAAGTCGACCCCTGTCACCGACGGGATGAGCGATGCCGTGAGTCCGGTTTTCGACCCCGACGGGAAGTACCTCTTTTTCCTGGCGTCGACCGATGCGGGGCCGGTCATCAACTGGTTTGACCAGTCGAGCCACGACATGCGCATGACCAGCTCCATATACCTGGCCACGCTGCGTGCCGACCTTGCCCATCCTTTTGCGCGTGAGAGCGATGAAGAGGGCGAAGCGGTGACCTCTCCGGAAGCGGGAAAGGGCACGCCGGGCAACGGAGAGTCCGCGCAAGGCGGTAACGCCGCCCGTGACGCGGCCAAAGCCGGTAAAGATTCCGGAAGGGAAGAAAAGGGAAAGGCTGCAGACAAAAAAGCCGCGGAAGGAGCAAAAGAGGAGGCTGTGAAGAAGATCGCCATTGACCTGGAGGGGATCGGCAGCCGTATTGTCGACCTTCCCCTGCGTGCCGGGAGTTATGATGACCTGGGCATGGGCAAGCCGGGGGAAATCCTCTATATGGTTTACCCGGGTGCCGGACCGGGTTCCGCCAGGCTCTTCAAATTCGACATGAAGGAGCGGAAGGAGAGCGAGGTGATGGAGGCTGACGGGTATGAGCTGTCGGCCGACGGCAAGAAGATGCTCTACCGGAAGGGGCAAAGCTGGGGGATTGCCGATGCGGGCAAGAAGCCCGAACCCGGAAAGGGGATGCTGAATGTGAACGCCCTGGAGGTGAAGATCGATCCGGTGGCTGAGTGGGCCCAGATTTTCGATGAGGCGTGGCGTGTCAACCGCGACTTTTTCTATGATCCGGGGATGCACGGGGCGGACTGGCCGGCGATGAAAGCGAAATATGCCCCATTTCTGGGGGACGTACCCAGCCGCAACGACCTCAACCGGCTCATCATGTGGATGTGCAGTGAGCTGGCCGTGGGGCACCACCGTGTGGGGGGCGGCGACCAGCGTTTCTCGGCAGAGCGCATCGAAGGAGGCCTTCTGGGCGCCGATTACGAGATTTCGGGCAACCGCTACCGTTTCAAAAAGATTTACGGGGGACTCAACTGGAACCCGGGACTGAGGGCGCCTCTGACCGCTCCGGGCATCAACGCCAAGGCCGGGGAGTACCTGCTGGCCGTCAACGGCAGGGAGGTGACCGCCGACCGTAATCTCTTCAGTTATTTCGAGAAGAGCGCCGGGAAGATCACCGAGCTGACCATCGGTCCGAATGCCGACGGCAGCGGGTCACGCACCGTCAAGGTAGAGCCTGTGGCCGGTGAGTTTGCCCTGCGTAACCGCGACTGGGTGGAGGGGAACCTCCGGAAGGTGAGTGAAGCCACCGACGGCCGTGTGGCCTATGTTTATGTGCCCAACACCACCACGCAGGGGCACGAATATTTCAAGAGGTATTTCTTTCCGCAGGCCGACAGGGAGGCGATTATCGTCGACGAGCGGTTCAACGGCGGGGGGCTTATTGCCGACTACTACATCGACCTGCTCACGCGGCCTTACCAGTCGCACTGGAACATGCGATACGGCATGGACCTGAAGACCCCGAGTGCCTCGATCCAGGGGCCGCGGGTGATGCTCATCGATGAGACAGCTGGCTCGGGGGGAGACATGCTTCCCTGGATGTTCCGCAAGTTCAAGGTGGGCACCCTGGTGGGGAAGGCCACCTGGGGAGGACTGGTGGGGACGCTGGGGTTCCCCGAGCTGATGGACGGCGGCATGGTGACGGCACCCAACCTGGCCATCTGGACCAAGGAGGGTTTTATCGTCGAGAATGTAGGGGTGGCGCCCGATGTGGAGGTAGAGCAGTGGCCTGCAGAGGTCATTCAGGGCAAAGATCCGCAGTTGGAGGAAGCCATCCGGATCGTCATGGAGCAGCTGAAGCAGAACCCGCCGGAGAAGCCCGTCAGGCCCCCCTACCCCGTCAGGGTAAGGAAGTGATTATCACCCGGAATCTCAGGGATTTCAGGAATGCCGTTCTTCCGGTCATGACTGCCCGGCAGTTTTTGGAATCCATTTGAATCGCTCTGCGACCAGGTTCTTATGATTAAGGTCTGTGTATAAGGTTTATCTCTGAAAGTTCTTGTCCAATTTGATGAATTCCAAGAAGGATTTTTTCAGTTTGGGCATCAGACGGTTTCTTACGACCTTGCACGTACTGAGAAAGCAAAGTTGGATTCATACCAATCTTATTTGCGAGAAACTTAGCGTTAATAACCTTGTAGTACTGAAAGAACTGCTTAAAGTCAATTTCAAACTTAAGGTTCTCTTGCGTAACAAGGATTTTTTCGTCTTCAAAAAAGAGGTTTGCAGATTCAACCGCATTATCAATTAGTTCAGGAATGGTCCTGCCAGTGGTATAGATCGGATAGTCTTCAGAAAAGGCAGAAAAGCCTGTATCGGTCTTTTCCACCTAAGTGCAAATATTCGTTCATTTTTGTGATGGCATTGACTATGACTAATCCTTAACACACCTGACACTAAACCCTTCGTTAAAGCTGCTGTCGCCCTGGTTGACATTGGAGAAGTTGCTGATCAGTTGCCAGTGTAAGGCGGTGACTGGGGTGTGCTCCTTAGAGGACCACCAGATGCCATAGCTTCCAATATTAACGAAGGTCCCATAGTAGTCACGGTATCCGCCTGGAAGCCCTGAATAGCCGCTTTCGTTCGTTGCGCCGGTATTTGGACTTACCCAATGTGCTGTATCGGGTTCTTTCATTTTACCTCCAGCGACATCTTCCCCACCAAGAAAAGTTGTGAGAGTTGTCCATTCTTCATCGCTGGGCAGGTGCCACCCAGTGGGACAGGCTGATAGTGCAGCCGGCCAATTATACAATGCACCATAAACTGGGTAATTTTCAGATGTTTTGGCTGCTAAAACGTCCATTCCATCATAACCATAAACATAATAGTATGGGTCTGAATCAGATCCGGCCGCACTTGGATTAACCGCTGGCAGCCATGCCAGGTTTTCTGCCATCCATGTCTGCTCTCCTATTTGTACCCATCTGTATTCGTGATTATCACGCTCATCTATAAAAGTTCCGGTAGTGGCTATTTCTGTGGTTGTAAAAGTAACTTCATTTCCATATG
Organism: Bacteroidales bacterium; assembly: GCA_012729335.1. GTDB lineage: Bacteria > Bacteroidota > Bacteroidia > Bacteroidales > Prolixibacteraceae > UBA1413. Next base: position 44,206 of record JAAYDJ010000018.1, read on the forward strand.
CTGTACCCTGGCTATTTGTTGCATAGGCTCTCACGTAATAGGTGGTATGAGCAGTCAGTCCATCTAAGGTACTTACAAATGAACCTATACCCTGGCCACCCGAGGTCTTATTGTCGTTTATAGAAGGACTTCCTGTTGTATTCCAGCAAACACCGCGGGCTGTAACTGAGGCACCACCATTATAGGTAATCTCACCTCCGCCCGTGGCACTGTTCTGAGAAATTCCAGAGATGCTTTTTGTAGTTACCGATGGGAGTGTCAAAGTCTCACTATCTTTTATGCAGCGAATACTGAATCCGCTGTTTTTCCCATAAGCCCATCTGTCAATCCTGTTTGTCTGGTTACTCAATCCCCTGTCCCAGGCGTTTTCATCTGTATCCGGAGTTGAAGTCCACCATGCCAATCCAGCCCCCATCCAATTAAAAGCGGTAAATCTATAACCGGCAGGGATTGCAGCAAATCCGGAGGAATTTGTTCCACTTACATCATCAATCCAGCCTAAAGGTGATTTTAACTGAATTCCCTCTTCAATGCCGCGGAAACTCGTTTTATCAAGTTCCTCATCAGCCATTCCCAGGGATTTCTCCATTTGTTTCCACTCTTCATCACTTGGCAAATGCCACCCTTCGGGACATGCAATCAAAGCCGCCGGCCAGTTATATAAGGCCCCATGGGAAGAATAATGGTCCATAGCTTTGGCAATGGAAACATCCGTACCATCATAATTATACACGTAATAAAGCGGTTCGGTCGAAGAATCCGAAGAAGGAGAATTAACCGAAGGCAGATACGCCAGGTTTTCGGCCATCCACGTCTGCTCACCTATTTGGACCCAGGTATATTCATTGCCATCACGTTCATCGATGAATTTGTCGGTCAGGTATCCTCCGGAAGCAGTGGTAAAAGAAACAACATTGCCATACAAGGTTCCCCGTTCTGTTACTGCAAAAGCCCTTGCATAATAGAGCTTCCCTGATTGCAAACCAGTCAGGTTAACCTCGAAACTACCGCTGCCCCCAGCTCCGATATCGGCTATCTGATCCAGCACCGTCGGATTGTTATGGGTGCCGTAGAATACCCCTCGCGAAGAAAAGGTGGGAACGTTTCCGGTGGAAATAATGCCCCCGCATTTTGCGCTATTCCCAGTCACGACTGTAATCCCATTTGTTCTTATGGAAGGGAAATCCTCTTCAAACGGATGGACAGTAAATACAATCTCGTCTCCATAGGAAGTGCCTTTCTTATTATTCGCATAAGCCTTCACGCTGTATTGAACATCATAAGCAATATAATCCGCAATCTTTATGATATACTTGCCGGTACCAGTTTGAGAATCTATCTTTGTTTCATCCGCAGTTGTGACATTGCCTGAATTATTCCAGCACCCCCCCCTTTCAGTCACTGGAGATCCACCATCATTCACAACATGACCGAGTACATATGTTTTGACGCTATCCTGTTTACCATCAATGTTAAAATAGATTCTGACATCAATGGGTTTTGTGTATACCAAGGGTAATGAAACCGAAGGATCATTTTCAAAGACGATTTGGTTTCCGTAGCCGATACCGTCCTTGTTTTTAGCATAAGCTCTCACATAGTAAGTCTTTCCGGTTTCAAGATCCGTTATCACAGAAGTAAAAGAACCCGTACTACTCCCATTTGTGGTTGTATTATGAATACCCACCTCCGGGTTGCCTGATGTATTCCAGCAGATGCCCCTTTCTGTTACTACACTTCTTCCACCATAGTTAACGACACCACCACTTATGGCGGTATTGTCTATAAAGCCGGTAATGCCTGCGGTTTTAACATGAGGTGTGGAGTACATATAATTGACTAAAGCAATATCGCCTTGGGAGAGTTCCCGCTGGACCATTGCATCATGCCATATTCCTCCATCTCTGCGCTCCAGAATTGGTTTTTTTCTGTCAATCGCAGATGAACTTTTACTGGGATACAACATGAGGGAGACATAGTCAAAATCTCCATGACAATAAGAATTTTTGTATTTAGCATAATTTTTGTCTTCGGGATTCTTCAGGTTTTCTTCATGCACAATTATGTAATCATCTCTGTCTGCCCTGGAATGCTCATGATGTAACCCAATGGCATGGCCAATTTCATGTCTGATCGCATACTCATCGGCGATCCCGATTTGAAGCCTTATAAATTGTTCCCCACCAACCATTCCCAGCCTTGAATCAGTTCTACTGAGGCTGGTTTTGAACTCTATGTAATTGAGTTGACCTGGTGCATCTTCTATATCAATGAATTCAAGGGGAGTATTTTCCTCCCAGTGGGCTATTGCTTTGTCAATTTCACGTTTAAATGGAGAAAGAAATGGTATGTTGTAATAAACTTTACCTTCAGGCCAAAGCATGGCGGTATAGCTCGAAACAGGAAGGGATGCCCCCTTCAAATCATTTAAAAGCTTTAATTCATCTTCCATGAAAACGATGTCTCCCTGGAAGATATATTCATTACTATCCTTTACGCAGGTGATGGTATCATTGTTAAAGATCACTCTGACCGGTTCACCCTCCACATTACCATGTATATCTTGTATGGGGACAAAAGGAGTAATTTCAAAAGTGTCTGATCTTTGGATAATGACGGTATCAGAATAGACTTTAGTGCAAGTTCCGTCACTTACTTCTGCCCGGTACCATGCATCCACATCCTTGTCGACAATAATGGAATCACGGTTCAGTTGGGTTAAATCGTGCCAGTTGTTTTTGTCATATGACACCTGCCAGTTCACTTCTCCCCTGTAATCAGGAAGCCTTAACACTGCCAAGGAATCAGTTCCGAAAGGTATCGTATCGGTCTTTAGTATTATGGATTGTCCGACGCTTATATTCCCGAACATCAGACATGCAAGCATTATCAAAAAGAATTTCATGCTCTTCATAGTGCCTCCGGTTGTTACTGAATGATAAATGATTGATTGCTTTCAGTGTTATCCGAGACCACTTTCAGGGAATAGACTCCGGCGGGCATCTTCATCATGAAGGTTTCAGTCAGGTTCCCCCTGAAATTGTAAACTGGTTTGTTCACCAATACTCTTCCACTCATATCACTCACAATGATATTGAGCTTTTCCGCGGGGGGTCCGATGATGTGTACCTTGAACTTCCCGTCATTGGGATTGGGGAATAAAAGCACTTTCATTTCCGACGGGGTGCTGTTGTTTCCTGTCCCGGTGGCAGCATATTTGGCAAGGCTCAGGAATGTGCTTTCCAACTTCTGAAAGGTAGCCCCCCCTTTGATGATTTCACCCTCTAACGGAAGCTCCTCTTCGGCGGCAGACCGCCATGCTTTAAGGGAGAACCGGTTCCCCACCGTAAACCCCGGACAATCTTCCCCATCTTTGGCACTCACCGGAATGGAAACCGACCTGCGCGCCATATGCCAGGACATTAACCTGACGGCACCCAGGCACAGGTTACCGTCAAAAACCGCCACCTCATCGCCTTCTTCCAGAAATCCTTCCGGTAGGCCCACCAGGTTGATGTTCATGTGGTCTACACCATTGCCGGCAAAAACCGGAATAAAATGAGTTGCGGAATTCGTGTTATACAGAACAGGGGCAGCTGATTTAGGGTAAGATTCATAGATGGTCAAGGTATCGGCAGCAGAAATCCTGATCTTATAACCTTCTCCAGGAGAGAAATTCCCGATGTCGTTGGTCCAACTCCCGTATTGTCCAAAATCCTCCAGGGAATTCCCCAGTTCATCCTGGACTTTTACAAGGGTTCCATGGTCGATAAGTTGCTGAACAACAGCAAGCGCCTCTGCTTCTGCATTGCGTGGGTAGCCGATGATGTTCCATCCCTGCTTTAAAGGAATTTCGAAAGGCAACCTGACAGGGACACCTTTTACACTCAGCTGGCAGTTACGGTTTACCTTTACCTTGTAGCCATCGGAAAGACTCAGGTTACCGATGCTGTTTATCCATCCTCCAAAAGCCCCCATATCCTCCAGGGCATTTCCTGTCTCATCCTGAATTTTGACCATGGAGCCATCGTTAATCAATCCCTGGGAAACGGCTTGCATATCGGGATTTCCAGGCAATACAGGAAAGGAACAGATATTCCAGCCCGCTGTCAATGCGATGTTTGCCTTGGGTAATTCGACGTTAACCTTGTATTCCACATCAAAACTGCAGCCATTTGTATCAGTCACTTTCAACAAATAAGTAGTGGTATCAAAAGGCGTGGCGATGGGCTGAAGAGCAGTGGAATCGCTGAGGTCGGCGACTGGCGTCCACCGGTAAGAATATTCTTCGGAACCGCCAGAAACAGACAGACCGGTTCCAAGGATCAGGGGATTGCCTGCCATCACGGTCGTATCCTGCCAGGGGGCTGAAAACCTTAATTCGGCAGGTTGGATAACCCGCAGATTCACAGCGGGTTGTGAATTTACCATCAGAGGTATTACCAACCACATTATTACCAGACACTTCCACATATCCCAGTTTGGTTTAGTTAAGTACATAATTCCGGCATGTCCATCCGAAGCGGGAAATCATATCCTCCCGTCTTAAAAATAAACATTAATTCGATTATTTGCAGTGAAAACAAACAGTCAGGAAGATTTGCAGTATAAACAGGCCGATTCCGGGAATAACCCGGATGGAAAAGTTGCTAAAATCAGTGATGATCTCGTCAATGATCTACCGGGTGTTATTGAGGGGAAAGGAATAGAGCCAGGGCACACCATCTCTTCGAAAAAGCGGGCATCACCCAGTCATTAAGACCATTAGAAATCTGTTTGGCCCTGGGAAGAAGCGAATTCATGGATATTGTTTATATTTGATAAGGAGAACACCTTTAAGAACCGAATAGACCTAATTATGAAAAAACACCTCACTCTCCTTGTATTGAACCTCATTATGGTTCAGTCCTGGTCACAATCTGTTTTTCCCTGGGCCACAGTAAACGTATCAGGAAATAACTACACACTATCCACTTACTCTGATTTCAGCATTCAGAATGCACCTTTAAGTTATAACCTGCACTTCGGTAATGTTCATGGCATATATGTTTTCAGCAACACAACCGCTGATTATCTTGATGATTCGGACTTCTTAGAAAGAGCGAATGCATTGATCTATGCTCAGAACAAAACAAAGCTTCAGTCTCTGCCCACTTCAGTAATGCAAAGAGCGTACATCGATGATGTTGGTATGATGGCTTTTAATAAAACTATTCAGATCAATGACCAGGGGGCAACTTCTGTGAAAAAAGTGTATTACCCCACTTTTTATATTGAGAATACCCAAACTGTCGAAGATTGGGGAGATAATCATGTGTTAAATCCCAATTTAAGCCAGGGAATTTACCATTACAACGAAAGGGTGGATATTTACAAGGACATTTTATATGCTTTAGTCATTCCGGAATATGGCAGTCAGGATCCCAATGATGATCAGATATTCAGGAATTTCGAAGCACAGTTCGATGCCCAATACGGGCATTTATTTGTTGAATCAATGAATTCCACATTAGACTTCTTAAATAACAATCCTCAGGTTTTATATGTTGAAAAAGGCGCTGAGAAATTTCTGGAGTATTTCAATCTTTTACTTCAGGATAAAATTGTTAATCTGGCAAATCAAGGGATCGTACCTTCCGGGCATTTTCATTTTCTCAGATGGACTTCTGCTGCAAAATCAGCCATGGGAGATGTATTTGGAGTTGTGAATATTGTAAAAAGTGGATTTGAGGCTTCCATGAAAGCACTATTGGTCAATGCCTATGGTGCGGGTTTATCACAGCAACGGCTTGATGTTTTGAATTACATGGTTAGTTCCGGCAAGTACAACACAGGCCTTGTCCATTATGATCGGGCTTTCCTTGATGCTTTAACCATTCTCAATGCCGAATTCAAAGATTATGAGGAGACATTCTGGCTTGAAGTAGCTGAAGACATTTGTACGAATGCAGACTTCTGGGTTAGTGTTGGATCCTTTGCTGCCTCTAAAGCCCTGGCGTATATCTTTCAGTCAGCGGCAACCAGTATTAGCCTTTATGTAGTTACGCCAGTTATGGCTACCTACTGGGCATGGGAACAACTTGCCAATGAGAATGACTGTACTCAAAGAATGGCCCTTGCAACTCAGATGGAAAAAGCTTTCATCGAAATTGTTGACCCGATGGCATCAAATGATTATCAGGATCTTTTGCTCCAACTATACCTTGAAGAATGGAGAATTTACCTGTCATATTATTTGTACGGAAATTATGGAACCAGAATGCATGAAAACAACTGGCTATTGGGGTTTCTTGAATGGTTCAACCAAATCTTAAGTTCTGAAGGTAAATATTCTTCATTTGACGACGTAAGAGATATCCTTCAGAGTTTTGAAGTGGCCAGAAAAAACACTTACGTCAGATATCATGCACCACTATTTTTCCTTACTAATCCTCAAATTGAAGGACAACTCCCCTGGGTACTGGGTTTGCTCGAAAACCATCCTGAGATTATTGCCCCAACCCTGTCGGGAGGAACAGTTAACCGGTATTCAGGCACAACGGCTGACCAGTTTTATTTTCAAGTAGATTATACAGATCCTTCAGGTCTTTCCCCTCAGGAAATTAAACTTCATTTAGGAAGTTATGTATATGAGCTGGGATACGAATCCGGCGATATCACCGAAGGGGCGAAATACTCTCTTTCCATGCAAATCACATCACCGGGAGAATACAATTATTATTTTACCGAAAAGGATTCTGAAGGTAAGGACACGGCTCCGTTTTATCCTGATCCTGGAGCCGATTTCATCACAGTGGTTCAGTATTCAATACCTCCAGAGGAAAAAGCCCTGATATTGCCGGAGTTTCAAACGAGTTATTATCAAAATGAAATAGAATACTTTGTTATAAAAACATCTCCCGTTGCAGCAGGGATAACCGTATCCGCCTCTTTGAATAACTCCTCCCTGGCTGTCATTTCGATAGCCAATAACGGAATAACTGATCAGAGAGGGTATGCCTATGGAACATTAACCTTGAAAAATCCCGGGACCCTGACGTTAACCATCAGTTCTGCTGGATATCCTTCAGTTATTAAAACCATGACCATTCTCGCATCAGGTAATGATGACTTTGTAAGATTTGAGCCCGACTATCTTGGAATTCTAAATGGGAAAAACAGATATACCATTGAGTTCATTCTGAACATTGCAGACAACACCTACAGAAATTACACATTTAGAACCAACAACGGAGTGTGGAGTAATGGCTTACTATGATACTCCCGTTTTTTCGACAACCGGGATTGGTTTCTAAGTTTAGTTGTTCCCATTGTAAACCTCTGTTCGGGATTGATTTTGGTTCTGTCTAGGGCGGCGACAATAGGAGCCGTTCATATAC
>JAAYDJ010000019.1 GCA_012729335.1 Bacteroidales bacterium
CGGACTGATACCCGGCCGGATTGATAGCCCGACCGGAGTGATGCCCCGACCGGAGTGATGCCCCGGGACGGCTGTTACCAGGATCCGAAGTAAACCCGGGTCTGACCGGCAGGCTTAAAATACGTTGATCAGGCCTTTTAAAGGTCAGACAAGCACTTTAATCAGAGTTCTTTAAGTTACTTTAAAATTGAAAGATATGAAAAAATTCTACGTTCTTTTCATGGCTTTTCTTCTTGCCGGAGCCCTGGCTGCGCAACCGGTGTTCAACTGGAGTTCCACCGAGATCAAAGCCAAGACCAACCTGCAGAAGATGACCGTATCGGGTGACCGGGCGGTGGTGGCAGGTTTTGGCCGCACCTTTGTGAAATCGGAAGATAATGGTGCCACCTGGCACGATATCGGTCTGCTTTATCCGGAGTACGGCTTCATCGACATGAGTTTCCGGGGCAACACGGGATACCTGGTGTCGAACCGAAACAAGATCGCCGACGGTCTTCCCGATTCCTATTCCAATGGGATCGTACTGAAAAGTGAAGATGCGGGGGCCACCTGGACCAACATACCCCTGACGGGCATGGGCACGGGAGATGATCCGGCGCTGAATCCCATGGCGCTTCCCAATTTCGGCGTAGATTTCCAGTCGGTGGGAAGTGCCAATGACAGTGTGGTCATCGCCTTTGCCCGCTGGATGGAATATGATGCCACAGCGGCTTCACGCTACAAGACCCACAGCGGCATATTCAAGACCACCAACAAGGGGGCGACCTGGAAAAACCTGAGCGGCGACCTGGCCAACACGGTGATCTCGACCATCATTTTCGGTGACACCGCCTGCTATATCGCCGGCAATAAGGAGCTGCACAAAGCCAGTATCCACAGCGATGTGGCCACCTCCATTTTTGCCAACCTGAACACCTCCGGAAACGGATATATCAACGATATCCATGTCGTCAGCGATACCGAGCTTTACCTGATCACCGTCTCCCACGGGGTTTTCAAGTCGACCGACGGAGGCGCCACCTTTGAAAAATTCGCAGGCGTCACCGGAGGCAACGACATTTTCAAGGTCGACGACAACACCCTCTTTCTGGCTGCCGGATCGGGAAAATCGAAGTATTCGAACGATGGCGGGGCCACCTGGAACGATGCAGGGCTGGCCTCCACCACGCTGTGGGAAGTGGGGGGAATCTTCAACGACTCCCTGGTGGTGCTGGCCAAATCAGACATCCTGAAGATCAGTCTGGCCAACCTGAATGCCGGCACGATGACCTGGGTGAGCCAGACCGTAAGTCCCGACAACAACATCCATAAGATGGAAGTTTTCGATGACAGTCACGCCTTACTGATCGGACTGGGGCAGACTTTTCTGCGCACCGCCGACAAGGGGGTGACCTGGACAGAGCTGGCGGTTCCCGAAACGGGATTTCCTCATGACGAGCTCGATTTCAACGGCCTCCGGAACATCGGCGATACTGCCGTGGCCTGCATGAACCGCTTTTACCTGGCCGACTATCCTTCGACCGTCGACAAAGCCGACATTTACTACCAGGGAGGTCTGTTTATGACCACCGACAACTGGACGACCTGGAGTGATCTTGATGCCGCCCTGATCGGGAAAGAAGAGGGCAACGATCCCTCGCGGAATCCCCAGCTGGGGGTGTGCAACGGCCTGAACACCTCGGTGATCGAATATGTGGGCAATGGGGTCATTCTCCTCTGGGCACGCTGGTATGACTATTCCGCGGCCGAAAGGGCAGAACACAACCGTATTTTCCGCTCCACCGACAAAGGCAAGAAGTGGAGCGTCGTCTCCGAGGACTTTGGAGGCACCTTTATCCAGGACATCAAGTTCCGGGGAAATACAGGCTATTTCGGGGGGAACAAGATCCTGCAGAAATCGACCGATGGGGGCGCCACTTTCACCGACATCTACCCGGCCTTTAAGACAGCTGTGGGCGCCGACCATTTCATCAACACGATCACCCTGGGTGAAGGCGATGAGGTTTTTATCACCAGCACCACCGGAGTGCTCAAGTCACCCGACGGGGGAACCACCTGGGCCAAAGTGGCGGGAGTCACCGGCGGCAACGACTTCTGGCGCTTTGACAATGACTCCTGGTTAGTCATGGGCACCACGTCCAAATCCTTCTTCACGAATGACGGTGGCGCCACCGCATGGGTGAACGCCAGCGCCGGCGCCACCATCTATGAAATCGGGGGCGTTTGGAATGGCAATGTTTACGCCCTGGGGCAGGGTAAGCTTTACAGGACCTCCCTCGAAGGGCTCGGCATCAACACCTCTTCGGAGTTGGTGAAGCTCGGCGAGGGCCTCAACGTGCTTTACCTGCCCGGGTCAGTCGACCTGGTATCGAAGGAGAGTACCATCGAACGGTGCGCGGTGTGGTCGGTAAACGGCCAGCTGATGCAAGACCTCAGGCCGGCGTCAAACCGCTGCAGCCTGCCCTATCACGCCTTTACCCCGGGAATTTACATCACCCGCACCCTGTCGGGGGGCAGGTTGTTCATCCACAAGATAGTCATCCCCTGATGAACAGGAGCCGGTTTCCGGGATTCCGGCCTTAAGGCCGTGGATCCCGGACCGGTATCTTCCTGTGCGCACCAATAATGTTCCGGTGCAAAAGAGGTTTTGTCACCTGGGGTGAAGAGAAGGTATCAGGGACCACGGGTGATTTCCGGAGGAGAAGAGAAGGGGAGGGACCACGGGTGATTTCAGGAGGCGAAAAGGAGACCAGGAGTTACGGGTGGTTTATAAAATAGTGAAGTGTGTTTTCAGGGATGAGGTATAACATTGAGCAGTGACGAAGGATTCGGGGGGAAAAAGAGTGGCATGTGCAGTGATGAAGGGCTCCGGGGGAAAAAGAGTGGCATGTGTAGTGATGAAGGGCTCCGGGAGATGAGGTATAACATTGAGCAGTGACGAAGGATTCCGGGGGAGAAAGCGTGGTAATATGGATAAGAGGTTACTATTTGGGCTGATCCTTTTTGTGGGGGTGGTGTGCTGCGGACGGTTGGCGGCCCAGGAGCGGTATGTCCTGTCGGGGAAGGTCGCCGATTCCCAGACCCGGGAGGCGATTCTGTATGCCAACGTGGTGGTCAGGCCTCTGATGGTGGGAACTTCTACCAACGACAAGGGGGAGTTTGTACTGCGTGGGCTTCCTGCCGGAAGATATCAGCTGGTGGTGACCTATATCGGGTATGAGGAGGCGGTGCGGGAGGTGACCCTGGAGGGTGATCAGCGCCTTTCCATCGCCCTGCGGGGGCAGTCGCTGGGCCTCGACGAGGTGGTGGTGACAGCCGAGAACATCAAGAGCGGCACCACCAGCAGCCGGATCCGGAGTGAGGCCATCAGCCACGTGCAGGCCTCCAGTCTGAAGGATGTTCTTCAGCTCATTCCGGGGCATCTGAGTGAGAATCCCAATCTGGCCTCCCCCTCGAAGATCAGCATCAGGGAGGTGGGGACCAATACGACCAGCGCCCTGGGCACCTCGGTGATCATCGACGGCATTCCCCTGTCGAACGACGGCAATATGCAGCAGAGCATTTATTCAGGGGAGATGCCTTCGGTAGCCGGTACCGGCGTGGACATGCGGGGGATTACGGTCAACAACATCGAGTCGGTGACCGTGGATGTGGGGATACCCTCTGCGGAATACGGGAATCTCACCTCGGGGGCTGTTCACATCAAAACCAAGGCGGGGCGGTCGCCGCTGACGGTCAGGTTCAAGGCCGACCCGCGCACCAAGCAGGGCTCCTTCGGGAAGGGTTTCCTGCTGGGGAAGACGGGGGGAGTTCTCAACCTCGACGCCGACTATACCCGTTCCTATGGGCACATCATCAAGCGCACGAGTCTTTACAACAGGTTAACGGGCACCGCCAAATATGCGCAGACCTTTTTCAGGGAGCGGTCTCCGCTGACCCTTGAGGTGAAGAGCTCCTGGGGGAGCAACCTCGATGGTGAGAAATGGGACCCCGACATGCTTCTGCTCGAGGAGAACTACTCGCGGCAGCATAATTTCCTGGGAGCGGTATCCCTTTCCTGGTCGCTCAACAAGCCGTGGATCTCGAATCTCTCCTTTGACGGGGGGCTTTCGCGCGACTGGCAGAAGGGTTTTGAGAAGCTCTGGGCCGGCAGTTCCAGCGGGGCTACCTTTTATGCGACCAGCACCACCGACGGGGAGTTCGAGATCAACTATGCCCCTGCGGGGTACTATTCGGAGGTGAACTACGACGGCCGGCCATACGATCTTTTCCTGAAGCTGAAGGCTGCGGCCTACCGGGAGACGGGGGCGGTCACGCACAGTCTGCTGGCCGGGATCCAGTGGACCACCACGGGCAACAACGGGGAGGGGCGGACTTTCAATCCGGAGCGGCCCCCGGTGGGCCTGGGCACCCGCCCGCGCCCCTTTTATGACATTCCGGCCCTGGACCAGTTCTCTCTTTTTGCGGAAGATAAGATGGCCGTGGAGCTGGGGACCACCCACCTGGAGGTGATGGCCGGCGTGCGCATGGACAACATTGAACCGGAGGGACCCTTCCGGAGCGGGGCCAGCCTCAGTGTCGACCCCCGCATCAATCTCCGCTACCAGCTTCTCAACAGGAAAAACAACAAGCTCTTCAGCGACCTGAGTCTGCGGGCAGGCTACGGGCGGACCACCAAGGCACCCACCCTTATCCACCTTTATCCCGACAAGGATTACAACGACATCGTCAGCTTCAATTATTATCCGGAACTGATCGTGGCCACCACCGCCGTGGTGGAGGATACCCGCAATCCCGGGCTGGAGCCGGCCCACAGCACCAAGAAGGAGGTGGGCCTTGACTTCGGTGCGGGAGGCATCACCGGACGCATCACCGCCTTCTCCGAAAAGCACGAGGGGGGATTCGTCACCGACAATATTCTCTTTCCCCAGTTTTACCGGGATTATGACGTGCTGGCTGCCGGTTACACCCCCTGGTATGTGCCGGGGGAAGGGGTCTATTATGCTGACCCTGCGACCGGCGCCCCCATACCGCTGGGTTATGAGGAGGATGTCCGCTTCGCCGGCTACTCCCGGACCATGAACGGGGAGGTCCGCCTCAAAAAGGGGATCGAATATTCCCTTGACCTGGGAAAAATTGAACCCCTGCGCACCAGCATCAACATCAACGGGGCGTACTTCCGGACCGAATCCTATCTGTTTGACGCCCCATATTGGGAAAGGATCAATTACACCGTTTTCGACGGGGGCGTCAGCAAGCAGGAATCCTTTGCAGTGAAATTTCCCGACCAGTACGGATACGGGACCGTTGACGAACGGCTGAATACCACGGTAGGGCTCATCACCCACATTCCGGAGCTGAAACTGCTTCTGTCGCTGACCACGCAGGTGATCTGGTTCGAGAAGAACCGGCGGGTGATCTACCCTTCGAAGGCTCCCCTCTATACCCTCAGCGAATTGAGGACATACCTGGGAATTCCCGACCTGTTCAGCACCGACACGGAAGGGGCCTTATACTATTTTCTGCCGGTGAGCTGGAAGGGGTATGACAATGTGGAACGCCCCTATACCAGGGAGAGTTTTCAGGATCAGCTGGCCCAGACCGGCATCGAAAAACTGATCGCCACCTGGTTCCCCGAAAGGGTGATGCCCCCCCTGGCTCTCTGCAATGTGAAGGTGTCGAAGGATATCATGCGCCGCTTCAGGCTCTCCTTCTATGCCAACAATTTTTTGAACATCAGACCCTGGCACCTCGACAAACGGAGTGGCAGGTATATGCACCGGAACGACAAGCCCTTTTTTGGGGCCGATCTGACCATGAACTTTTAAGAATCTTGAGTCTGGAATCTTAAGTCTTGAGTCTTAAGTCTTAAGTCTTGAATCGGGAGTCGGGAGTCGGGAATCTGGAATCTTGAATGTGGGAATCTGGAATCTGGAATCTGGAATCTTGAGTCTTGAATATTGGAATGTGGAATCTGGAATCTTGAATGAGGAATAGGTTTGGGTGAGTTGGGATGATGAAAGTAAAAGATTAATTACAGCATAAAGTAACGGGTGAAGTGATTGCAATTAATGAAATGTATATAAGAACAATAAAATATTTCATTCGGACAGCCATTAAGTCTCCGGTATTTACAGTGTTCCCTTTACATAGCTGGCTTGTGGTGATGTTGTCGCTGTTTTTATGGTCGGGATGCACGGAGTACGAAGTGCCATCGACCTATGAGCTGGTGGTAGTGGTGGCCTATCCCGAGGTGTTTGATGAGGGTGGACCGGTGAAGGGGGCGGAGGTCAAGGTGACCAATATCCAGACCGGAAGGGTGCACACCGGGGTGACAGGCCAGGATGGCAGGGCTTTTCTGGAGGTACGGGGTGGCAATTACAATATCGTCGTTTCGCTCACAGAAGAGCGTGAGGTGGAGGTGGAGGGCTATCCGGTGGTGAAGAATGTGCTTTTCAGCGGGGCCCTCAACGGTCAGCTGGTGACCGGAGGCGGATCAGAGTCTTATCTCAGGCTGGGTTATACCCTGGAGAACGAAGGTTTTGTGATCAAGGAGCTCTACACCTCAGGTTGTAAGACTCCGGAAGGCAAGAGTTACGGGGCCGACAAGTTCATTGAGATATACAACAATACGGGAGAAGTTCTCTTTTCTGACGGACTCTGCATCGGGGTGGTGCACTCGACGACAACCTACCAGCCCACGCCGTGGGTGAATCCCGACGGGTCGCTGATGGACCGGATCCCGCTTTGGAGTTTTGTGGCCATTGTGCCCGGTTCGGGACAGGACCATCCCATTGGTCCGGGTGAATCCTTTGTGGTGGCCTTATCGGGACTCAACCACCGGGATGACCCTAACGGAAATCCCAACTCCATCGACCTCTCGCATTCTGCCTGGGAGTTTTATGTTGAAGATGGGATGTATGTTGACGTGCCATCGGTTCCCAATATATTGATGCAGCGGATCACGGCGGGTACGGCGATGATCTTTGATGTGCGCGGACAGGTGACCATATTATTCCGGCTTCCGGAGGGGGACCTGCAGGAGATCTTTACCGATCCCGATCATTACATGGTGCAGCCGGGAGGGACCTTCCGCTGTTTCATGGTGCCCTGGGGTTGGGTAATCGATGGGGTGGAGAATGCCCGTCTCGATGACCGCGGGGTATACAAGCGGCTGCCGGGAATGATTGACGTGGGCTATATCCAGCACCGGGGGTCGTCGGAAAAAGTCTCCGTCAGGCGGAAAATCCTCAGGGAGGTGGATGGCAGGGTGGTGTACCAGGATACCAACAACTCGACCGAGGATTTCCTGACCAACCAGGATCCCTCGCCGGGAGTGATTAAATAAGCCATCGCCTGGTTGTTTCAGGTAGAGGCAGTTTGGAAGTGGTAAAAAGGTAGTTTGGAAGTGGTAAAAAGGTAGTTTGGAAGTGATAAAAAGGTAGTTTGGAAGTGATAAAAAGGCAGATCAGAAGGTTGCGATAAAGGTTGTTCTCCGCAATCACGACTCAGGATAATAAATGGTAAGCAGGATAAATAAAATTGTTTTTTTGGCTGCCCTGATGTGGGCACTTGGGTTGCCGGTGGGGTTGTCGGCACAGGGAGAGCCGGCACGCGAAGACGCGGCTCCCGGAGGCGCAGTGCAGGGAAGTACGCTGCAGTTAAGCTCAACTGGGGAAGTTTCGGCCAATGGAGATGGAGACCTTGGAAGCACGATGCAGGGAAGTACGGAGCAGGGAAGTACGGAGCAGGGAAGTACACTGCAGTTAGGCTCAACTGGGGAAGTATCGGCCAAGCGGGATGGAGTCCCTGGAAGCACAGTGCAGGGAAGTACGCTGCAGGGAGGCGCAACTGGGGAAGCTTCGGCCAAGCGGGATGGAGTCCCTGGAAGCACAGTGCAGGGAAGTACGCTGCAGGGAGGCGTAACCGGGGAAGTTTTGGCCAAGCGGGATGGAGTCCCTGGAAGCACAGTGCTTGGAGGTGTAGTCCCGGAAGGAGGGGCTTTGTTTGCGGGCAGGGCTATTTCAGACAGTGTGGTGGGGTCATGCACCTCGGTGTCGACCGAAAAGATCATGTTGCTGCAGTGTCCCTGGTCGGAATCGTCCAATGTGGCTTCGTTGCTCTGCCTTGATTGTCGTGACCGGGTGGCGCGGGCTGCCCTGGGGTATGACCACCAGGAGGGGGATTACCGGCTTTTCAGGGAGCCCCGGGAGCATGACCGCTTCGGCTTTTATACCAACGGCTGGTCGGCCCTGGGAAACTGGCGTTTTTATGGCAGTTTCAGCTATTTCAACGAAGTCAGCCGGGGCGTGCGCTGGGTTGATGTCATGGACCCCTATGACGGAAATCCCTACAGTGTCGGCGATTCCGTGGGAGGCGACTACAGCCGCGAGTATTTCCTGATGGAGGGAAAGTCGGCCCTCAGGGTGAGTGACCGTCTGGGTTTCGGAGTTGATGTGAAATATAAGACCGGGGTGGGGGCCAAGCGCAAGGATCCGCGCCCCGAGAACAACCTGACCGATTTTGAGATCTCTCCGGGGGTGATCTGGACGCGGGAGCGTCTGAAGCTGGGGGCTCACCTCCGCTTCGGCACCGGCAAGGAGGAGATCTCCTTCACCTCGGTGACGGGCAATAAATTTGACCTCTTTTATTTCCGCGGACTGGGGGCCTATTCGGTGACCATGGAAGACGACAGCAGGTACACCGGGAAGCTTCTTTTCGGGGGAGGGGTCCAGGGCAACTATAATGGGAGCACAATTAAGAACCTCACCTCGGTCGACTTCAGCCGGCAACTCACCAGCATCAAAAGGGGTGATGCCTATCCGCTCCAGGTGGTCAGTCTGGACGGTTACACCACGGAGGCCTCAACGCTCTTTTTATTTCAGCCGGAAGCAGACCGTCTCGGCCGGTTGCAGTTGAGGTACCGGCATGAGCGGAGTTACGGGGATGAGCCGGTGGTGGAGCCCCGGCTGGAGGAGATTTCCTGGCAGTGGTCGACTGCTGCGCGGTACACCCTTTACTGGCATCGCGCATCGCTGTGGGGAGCCCGTTATGCCTGGTACAGTCTCCGCGACCGCCACCATCTCCGGCATGGGGTAACCCTGTCGGCCGATTACGGAACCCAGGAGACCACCTACTATTTTGTGCCCGAGTTCAACCGGCAGAAGATCAGTCATTACGATCTGGAGGCCACCTTCGAAAAGGGGTGGGTGTCGGGGCATCATCATCTGGTGGCTGCTCTGAGCGGTGGGTACCGGGGGGTGCCCTCGAAGCGTCTGGACATTGTGGAGGAGGAGGTTCTCCGGAGGGGCGTTTTGCTGGAGTATACAGAGCATGATTTTGGTTACCTCACGGAAGGCCGGTGGGCGGGGGGATTGCTCCTGGACTATGGCAGGGAGGTGGATGCGGGCAAGACGCCCTTTGAGTGGTTTCTGGAAGCGGGGTACCGGCTGACGGGTTCCGGCTTCAGGGGCGGCACGGAGCGGCATCAGGTGCGGATCAGCACAGGCATCCATTTCTGAGTGCAGGATGGGGTGGCCCCTGTGACGGGTGGTCACTGATACCCAACTGTGGAATGGACTCTGTGTAAATTTATTCGATAGGCAATGATTATATACGGGTATAAATACTTAGAACGATAAGTCTGATGAACAATGTGATTGAATGCATCAACCTGACCCATTATTATGGGAAGAAGCTGGTATACGAGAACCTTAATTTTCATGTTCCGGGGGGGTCTATACTCGGGTTGTTGGGGAAGAACGGATCGGGGAAGACCACGACCATCAACATTCTGAACGGGTTTTTACAGCCCCGGAGCGGCAAATGCCTCATATATGGGGAGGATTCGCAGCGGTTGACGCCGGCCAACAAGGCCCGCATCGGTTTTCTCATCGAGGGGCATATTCAGTATGCCTTCATGGACATCCATCAGATCGAGAAGTTTTATTCCGGGTTTTATCCCCGGTGGAACCGGGAGCCGTACTGGGAGTTGATGTCGAAGCTGAAGGTGACGCCGCACCAGAAGATCTCGACGATGTCGTGCGGACAGCGGTCGCAGGTGGCTTTGGGGCTGATTCTGGCACAGGATCCCGATCTGCTCATCCTCGACGACTTTTCGATGGGCCTAGATCCCGGCTACCGGCGGCTTTTCATTGATTACCTCCGGGAGTATGCCAAGTCGCGCAACAAGACCATCTTCACCACCTCGCACATCGTCCAGGACATGGAGCGGCTGATCGACGACGTGCTGATCATGGACTACAACCGTGTGTTGACGCAACGGCCGGTCGCCGAATTCATGCGGGAATTCAAACAGTTCTGCTTCGAGCTGGAGGACGAAAAAGCCGAGATTCCGCGGAACGGCCTCATTGCCAATCTGGAAAGGGTGAAGGACAAGGTGGAACTCTATACTTATGAGACGGAGGATAAAGTCCGCGGTTACCTGCACGAACAGGGCATTGCCGTGAAAAACTTCCGCAGGCAGGAGATGAATCTGGAGGATGCGTTTATTGGTCTCACGGGAAAATACTAGGAATCCTGAGTCTGGAATCCTGAGTCTGGAATCTTGAATGTGGGAATCTTGAGTCTGGAATCTTGAATCTGGAATCTTGAATCTTGAGTCTTAAGTCTTAAATCTTAAATCATGAGTCCTAAATCTTAAGTGTTTGGTCTTGAATGAAAAGGAAATAAAACAGAATAAAGAGATATGATAAGATCGATGGTTTATAAGGAGTGGATCAAGGTGCGGTGGATGCTGCTCCTGTATCTTCTGCTGGCTGTGCTGGCGGTGGGGTACATTTTTATCAGGGTGAGGTACAACTTCACCTTCAATGAGGCTAAGAATTTCTGGTACAGTGTCCTGTTCCAGGGGTACAACTGGTTCAAGTACCTCATGTACATACCCCTGGTGGGTGGTTTGGCCCTGGCGGTGGCGCAGTATTTTCCCGAAACGGTCAACAAGCGCATTAAGCTGACCTTTCATCTTCCGGTAGAAGAAAACCGGAGTCTGCTTCTGATGATGCAGTTCGGGACCCTCTGTTTGCTGGCGGCTTTTCTGGTGGTTTTCCTGCTTTTCCTGGGGCTGTCGCTGGTATGGTTTCCGAAGGAGATCATCTGGTCGGCGGTGGTGTCGGTGACCCCATGGTTTCTGGGGGGGGTTGCCGCTTACTATCTGGGGGCGCTGATCATTCTGGAGCCCGTATGGTTGCGGCGCATCCTCTACTTTCTGGTGGCCGCCACCTTTATCCCCTTCTTCATAAGAAGCAGCGTGCCGGGCGGCTATGGTCCGGCGGTTCTGGTCCTCTTTCTGATGACCTGTCTGCTGAGTGTGTCGTTACTGTTTTCAGGATACCGTTACAGGAAAGGAGAGATGTGATGATGGTCAGGATAAGCCGATACATTCTGGTACTGGTGGCCGTGATGGCTGCCGCAGCCACGCTTACGCAGTTGTACTGGATGGTTTTTGAGAAGCCGGTGAGGGCTCCTTTTATCATGTACAGTTGCGTGGATGATGACTTTATGATTCAGCGGAGCGGGGAGCCCATTGTACGCGAGGACACCCGGGGGAACCAGTATACCCGCGAGGAGTATGAGGAGAAGCTTCCGTTGCTTTACATGCGTCAGCTGATGCTCTCGGGGACCATGCTTGACACCATCAGGGGGATAGCCATGGATGCCCATGATATCAACATGGCGCGTTCCTTTTTCCGTTACACTCCCACCGACCGGTATACGCCTGATCCGGTGCTCTATCCGCTTCTTGAATCGGAATCAGGTCGGGCCAACCTCGAGTTGCCCGGGGATTTCTTCCGTATCACCTGGAGGATGGAATTTACCGATGCCAAAAGCAACAAAGTGGACGAAGAGAAGAGCCAGCTCTTTTCGGCGGCCCTCTACCACTTCGGATTTCAGTTTCCGGCCACGCGCATTGCCGGACTTCCGACCACGCGGAAATCGTGTGACGAAGGGTACCTGATCACCGATGCAGCGGAGCAGTTGTTCCATGTCAAGATGGTCAAGGGAAAACCCTATGTGCAGAAGGTGGAACTTCCCGACGGGTTGCAATTTGAGCATATTGCCTGTGTAGATTTCCGCGACAAGCTCTATTATGCCTATTTGTTCGATAAGGCCGGGGAGGTATGGATTCTGACGCAGGATGATTATCAGATGGTGAAGCTTCCGGCGGGCGCTTTTCGTCCGGGAAGCGAGGATCTCCGCATATACGGGGACCTGTTCAACTACCACGTGATTGTCAATGGCGAAGGGTTTATCCGTGTGACGGTGCTCGACAGGGAGTTCAACAAGGTGGACGAATACCAGGAAACCTGGAAGCCCAGGATGGAGCAGCCTGAAGGCAAGGCCTTCACCTGGCTCTTTCCCGGGGAGCTGAAGATCTCCAGTGAGCACAGCGACTTCCTGCAGTTCCGTTATGAGGCCAATCCCGTGTGGCGGTGGATATGGCTGAGCGTGGCGCTGGTGTTGGTGCATTTTCTGGTCGTCCGCTGGCGGAACAGGAAGCCTGGAAGCGGCAGTTCTGTATGGGACAGCGAAGGAAGGGCGGCCATGGACAATGGAGAGCCGGTGCCGGTTATCGGCTCTGCGCAGGAAGCCAGAGGATCCTCAGAACTTCCGGAGGAAAGGAAAAGAAGTCTGTTGCGGCGTCACGGCTTGGATCTGATCATCGTGTTGCTCACCGGCATCTTTGGCTTCATTGCCATCCAGATATTTCCGAACCGTTTCTTTGACTGACGACCGGTCGTATTCTGGTGCTGACTACTCCGTTCAATTTTATTCTTAAATTTGTGGAAATATCTTTGGTATGGAAGCCGTAGTTATAGAAACCACAAGTGAGGCCGATGTAAAATTCTGGCTCAGTTTGGCAAAAAAGACCGGGACCCGGGCAAGAGCCATAAAATCAGGTTCCCTTGAAGACAAAATCCTTGGTGAGATGATTGAACAGGGGATGAGTTCGCGGAATGTGAGCCGAAAAAGGGTAATGGACATGCTCGAGAAATGAAAACTATATTTAAGAATTCATTTTATAAAGGGATTAAGCGTATTGACTCATCAGCCATAAAGAAAGAAATTGCTGCGGTAATCTGCGAGGTTGAATCGGCATCCTGTCCCAGAAGTATTCCGGATCTGAAAAAGATAACAGGTTATGACAGATGTTTCCGGATTAAAGTAAAGGATTACCGGATAGGGATTAAAATATTAGGGGACACAGTTTACTTCGTCGCATGCGAACACCGAAAGGATATTTACCGGATTTTCCCCTGAAGAAAATGTCGCTGTATAAATCATGGGGTGGTGCTTTCGCGCCCCAGGATGAAGTTGGAGAGGCGTTCTGCTGAGACGTCGCGGGCGATGACCCTTTTGTCGCGGTCGAGCACGTAGATCATCGGCATGGCGTAGATGTCGTATTTTTCCTCCACCATTTCCTGTCCGGTCGGGTCGTAGACGTTGATCCAGTCGAGTTTTTTAGAGGCGATATAGTCGGTCCAGACTTTTTTGTCGTGTTCGAGGTAAACGGCAAAGACCTCCATTCCGCGTGATTTGTAGAGTTTATAGTTCCGGATGATGCGGTCGGTAATGGGCTGGCAGGCGCTGCATCCGGGATTGTAAAAGTAGAGGATGGTGAGCGGGGAGACCACTTCAGAGAGGCGGGTTTCTTTGCCATCGGGGGTTTGGAGGCGCAGGTCGGTAGCCACGGAACCTACGGGATTAAGGCGGGCTCTGGCGGTACGGTCGGCTACTTTGGCCAGGAACACGGGATCGCTGAACCGGTTCCGATGGGGGAGGATATGTTTTTCGGCGATATGGTTGCAGACCTGGCGGTGTTCGGGGAGGTTTGACAGGCGGTAGAGTTCGTAGAGGTATGTGGCGGCCTGACTGAAGACCTCATCGTGGATGCCCTTCTGACCGAGGATGGGCCCGATATGGGCGATCACCGAGTCGGGGTGGGGGCTGACCAGCCGCTTGAAGTAATAATCGAGTTTTTGTTCGAGGAGGGGGGTGTGGGTGATCCGCGGATCGGAGAAGGAGATGACGTCGAAGAAGTGCCTCCGGGTGTAATGGGTGTAGTAGTCCATGATTAGTTCCTGGTAGCCGGGGATGGTGTCGGGGATGGCCGGGTCGGGAATGGGTGCTTCATGGACGGCGAGGGTGAACATGGCGACCATGGATCCCGGGAAATCCTTCTGGATGGAGATGACTTTTCGGTGGCGTTCCTCTTCCAGTTTTTTATAGGCCTTACCGATGGCAGTGGCGGAGTCGGCGTTGTTCTGGCTTTTGCGGAGGCGTTGTTCCAGGGCCTGCTGGTCCTGTTGTGTTTTCTGGATGAACCGTTGGTAGTCGGCGAAGGCCTGGTTTTCAGGTGATCCGTCGAAGCGGAGCATGGCAGGCAGGCGGGCCGGTTGGGCCGAGAGGGTGAACTGCTGGGGGGCTCCTGTGGAAATGAGGAAAGCGATGTTTCCCAAGTTTTGGAGTTCCACGGCATACATGCCCGGGGTGAGGGGGGTGGCCCCGTGGAAGAGGGCTCTGCTCTCCTTCATGAGCGTTCCCTGGATACGGGTGGTATGGCTGCCCTGGAACTTTAACAGGAAGAGGGAATCGGTGACGGTTACCCCTTCAAAATAGACCGCGATGGAATAACCTGATGGCGTGGCGGTTTTACCGGCCACTCCGGCAGAGCTGACCTGGCTGGCCTTGCCTTTTGCAGAAGAGCTGGCAGGAGGTGTCTGGCCCGGTGCAGGATTTTGGCCCTGACCTGGAAGGAGTGCACATACCAGGACCAGAATGAGGGAGATGGTCAATATTTTATTGCGCATGTGTCTGAATTTTTACATCATTATGGTCTGTCCCGGTAATGGAGGAGGCAGGCCATCACAAAAATAGAAAAAAATCAAGGCTTCATTTGGCGCAACCGGTAAAAGAGGTGGTTGATGCGGGCGACGCGGGCGTCAGGATCTTTGGTCTGGGCGATCCAGTTGGCGAAGAAGAGCTGGGTGGAGTAGGCTTGTTTAAGGAAGAGGACTTTCATGTCGGGTTCGTTGTCGAGGAGCCATTCGAGGTCTTCGGGGAGTGGGACGATCCGGGGTTCGTTGTCGGCTTCCAGTTCAATGTCGACCGTGTCGCCGTCGCCTTTACCGATGGCCATCCGCACATCCATGGTCACCGCCAGCCAGTGGGTGCCCTGGCCTTTGGGGACCAGACTCTTCCGGACCATCTGACCGTCTATTTGGGCCTTGATTTTAATCTTTCCTGTACTTCCGAACTCTTCCTGGGCATTATGAGGGAAGACGACATAATAGATCCCGTCTTCATGTCTGAAGAGTTCCCCAGTAAAGCGATATTTTTTATGTTCATCCAAAATCACAAAATTCACGTTTTCTGATACTCTGATATTTTGATATTCTGACCTTCTGATATTCAGGACTTCAGATTCCTGAGTGTTCTTCTGATTCCCTGGTATCCGGTTCTCATCAAGGGGGATTCCCTGAACATATCGTTGAACTGTTCTTCGGACATGGTGTCCCAGTCGGTGCGGGTGAGTTGGAGGAGCCCGGGCAGGGGATGGAAGGCCGGTTCGTGGTGGGGCGTGGCCTTGCGGTTCCAGGGGCACACCTCCTGGCAGATGTCGCATCCGAAGAGGCGGTTGCGGAAGAGTGGGGTAAGTGCGGGGTCCTGGTCACCGCGGAGTTCGATGGTCTGGTAGGAGATGCATCGCCGGGCGTCGACGATACGGGGGGAGATGATGGCGCGGGTGGGGCAGGCTTCAATGCAGCGGGTGCAGGTGCCGCAGCGGTCGGGAATCTCTGTCATGGGTTCCGGGGGAATTTCCGCATCGATGATCAGTTCCCCGATAAAGAAGTAGCTGCCGTAACGGGGGTGGATGAGCATGCTGTTCTTGCCGATCCAACCGAGTCCGGCCCGGCGTGCCCAGGCCCTTTCAAGGATGGGGGCCGAATCGGTGAATGCCCGGCCGTGGCAGGGGGTGATTTCCGTTTGGATAAACCGGAGGAGCTCGTGGAGTTTGTTTTTGATGACCTGGTGGTAGTCTTTTCCCCGAGCGTAGCGTGAGATGATGGGGGCTTCAGGGTCGGCGGACTGCTCAGGGGAGTAGTAGTTGTGGAGCACGATGACCAGGGTGCGGGCGCCTTCCACGAGAAGGCGGGGATCGAGGCGCTTATCCATGTTCCGGGCCATATACTCCATGGTGCCATGCATCCCTTCGTCCATCCAGCGGTTCAGGCAGGTGCGTTCCTTCTCCAGGGCACCTGCAGGCACCACGGCGCAATCGAGGAATCCCATTTCCAGGGCTTTAGCTCTGATTCTTCCGGTCATTGAACTATATTCCAAAGGCCTGCCTGTGTCAAAAAATTTCCACTCCAATTATACTTTTTTTCTGTCATATTGAGCCCTGTCGATTTGAAAAAGTTGTAAATTGAATAGGCCAATTTTTAACGAAAGATTAAAACCAATGAAGAATTTAATGAGAATTACGGAAGTATTACTTTTTGTGGTATTGCTGTTTTCCTGTTCGACGAGGGATGATTTCATGGTGAATGAAGAGTTGGACGGGGCGTTGAAAAGTGCTCAGGTGGATCAAGTCACGGGCGACCGGTACATTGTGATGTTCAAAGAGGAGGTGACAGATCCCGGGGGGATGGAAGCCACGCTGCGAGGGAAGCATGGTTTTGGCCGGGGGCATGTGTATGACAAGGTTTTCAAGGGTTTTTCGGCCAGGCTATCTGCCCAGGCCTTAGCGGCATTGAAGAAGGATTCCCGGATTGCTCTGATCGAGCCCGACCTGATCATGACCACGTGTGCGACGCAGACGGTTCCCACCGGCATCATGCGTTTTGCCGCCAACACGAATACGGTGGTTCCCATAAATGGGAGTTCCGATACTCCGGATGTGGATGTAGCCGTGGTGGACACGGGAGTCGACAAGGAGCATGCTGATTTGACGGTTTCCGGAGGTGTGAGGTATTACAATGCCGGATCCACAGATGCCAGTTTTGACGACAACAATGGTCATGGTTCACATGTGGCCGGGATCATTGCCGCTAAGGACAATGATGAAGGTGTTGTAGGTGTTTGTCCGGGTGCCCGCATCTGGGCGGTGAAAGTCCTGGATTCCTCAGGATCGGGCTATACGAGTGATATTATCGCGGGGCTCAACTGGGTATTGGCCAGGTCTGCCGACATTGAAGTGGTGAATATGAGTCTGGGTGGCACGGGGAGAAGCACATCGTATCGCACGGCTGTTCAGAATTGTGTGAACGCCGGTATCGTGGTGGTGGTTGCTGCCGGGAACAGCAAAGTCGATGTATATGGCAGAGACGGCAAATTCGGAACTTACGACGATTATATTCCGGCTTCCTATCCCGAGGCGATGACCATCTCAGCCATGGCCGATTCTGATGGTCTTCCCGGAGGTCTGGGGGCTACCACCTCCTATGGTCCGGATGATTCCTGGGCCACCTTCAGCAATTACAGCAAGAGTGTGACCACGACGAATCCTGTTACCTCGGCTGGTAAAGCCATTGACCTGATCCTTCCGGGGGTGAGTATATACTCCTGTTATAAGGATGCCAACTATACTACCATGAGTGGTACCAGCATGGCGTGCCCGCATGGGGCCGGACTGGCAGCCCTTTATATCGTGAAGAACGGAAGGGCCAATAATGCCGCCGGGGTATATGCCATCAGGCAGGCTTTGATTGACGGGGGCAAGCTGCAGAGTGACGCCGCTTACGGGTTGAAGACCCAGAATGATCCCGACGGCTACAAGGAGAATCTGGGGTGGGCAGCCCTTACCGGGGGAGCCATTGACAATCCCCCTGTGGCCAATGCGGGTGCCGACCAGACGGTGAGCCTGTCTGAAGGAGCCACTGTAGCAGAGATTACCCTTGATGGTTCCGGCTCTACCGATGACAAGGGGATCGAATCCTGGGTCTGGAAGGAAGGGGAGACTGAGCTGGGCAGCGGAGCTATTCTGAAATTGAATTTTGCACCAGGAATTCATTCGGTGGTCCTGACGGTCACCGATGCCAAGGGACAGAGCGATATTGATGAAGTGACCATCACTGTCAATGCCTACACGCCCAATTTGGCGCCCACCGCTGATTTTACCTTCACAACCAATAATCTGACGGCTACGTTCACCGATAAAAGCAACGACAGCGATGGCACCATAGCCGAATGGTTATGGGATTTTGGAGACGGAACCACCTCTACGGTGAAAAATCCCGTAAAAACCTATACTGCCGCCGGAACTTATACGGTTGCACTGACGGTGACCGATAATGGCGGGAAAACGGGAACCACCTCACAGGTAGTGGCCGTCACGGATCCGCCTGTCTCTGACATTGTCCTGACTTATACTACGACGAATTACTGGTTCTATAAGCGGGTCACCCTGAAATGGACCGGAGGAACACCCAACTACACAGTAAAGCGCAATGGCTCCACCCTTGCCACTGTTTCGGGGACCAGCTATACCAATAACCTCACCCGGAGGGGCACCTATACCTACCAGGTGTGTGACATAAATGGATGCTCCAATACCGTCTCCGTGACTTACTAGTATCCGTGGTCTTCCTAAAGCCTGATGACCTGGTCGAACCAGGGGAGGAGGGAGGTGCGGTGGGTGACGAAGAGGATGGTGACCCTGTTTTTGAGTTGAGCGATGACCTCCATGATCTGTTGTTCGTTGTCGCTGTCGAGGGAAGAGGTGGCCTCGTCAAGGAGGAGCAGGCGTGGATTGCGCAGGAGGACGCGGGCCAGTGCGAGGCGTTGGCGTTCCCCTCCCGAGAAAGTGAAGGGAAAATTCACCACCATAGCATCGAGGCCTCCGGGATATCTTTTCACCAGGTGTGCGGCGTTGACCTGTTCCAGGAGGTTCCAGATTTCCTCGTCGGGGATAGGATGGGCGGTATCCCATACCAGGTTTTCGCGGAAGGTGCCATCAATGAAAAAGCTGTCCTGGGGGAGGTAGCCGATGCTGTTTTTCCAGGAAGGCAACGCGTCGTCATTCAAGGGCCTTCCGTCGACGGAGATGCTTCCATCCTGGGGCTTCTGCAGTCCGGCGATCAGGTCAATAAGGGTAGTCTTGCCCAGTCCCGATTCCCCCATGATGCCGGTGATTTGCCGGCAGGGAATGACGGCTGAGAAGTTCCGGAAGAGTGGTTCAGCGCCGGGGTATCCGAAGGAGATTCGGTCGAGGAGGATTTCCCGGGAGAAGGAGAAGGATGCTCCGGTGGGAGCTGGGGATACTGCTGTTTCGCGGAATTCATCGTCGAGACGGAACACCATCTGCACCGAGGGGAGGTTGGAGATGATCATGTGGATATCGGTGATCAGGCCAGTGAACTGGGGAAAGATCTTAGAGAAGAGGAGGATGAGGACGAAAAGGGAGGCCAGGGGGATTTGTCCCATGGAAAATCCCAGATAGATCACCAGGGCCAGGACGGCTATACCGGCGATGGAGTAGATCAGACGGGGAAGGGCATAATTCTTCTGCATTCCGTATTCCAGGTCGAGGAGCGAGGAGCTGGCCTGGTCGAACTTCCGGGAGTAGAAATCCTCGGAGCTGTGGACTTTGGCGATTTTGACCGTTTGCCAGAAGTCGTCGATATATTTGAGGAGATGGTTATAGGAGGAGACATAACCTTCCCCGAGGCGGAAGGCTTTAGCCAGGAATTTCCGGAGGAGGAAGAAGAGGATGCCTCCTGTGGCCAGGATCAGGAGGGTGTATAGAGGGGAGATGGCCAGGGCATAGGCGATATAGGCCAGGGTGATGACCAGGGAGGTGAGGAAGCGGAGGAGATAGAAGATATATTCGGCCAGGTTGGGGACTTCGACGGTAAGGACCTGGATGTGGTTGGTTTTGCTTTTGGTGTGGAGGGTGCTCCATTCGGCCCGGAGGACCTTGCCGAAGAGTTGTCGTCTGTAGTCGCTTATAAATGTTTGCTGGTACCTGGCTTCGGTCATGGATTTCCGGAAGCGGAGCAGGGCATTGAGGGCCAGGATGAGGACGAAGAGCAACAGGATGTTTCCGATGGAGAGTTCCATGCCGGTGCGTTCCATCAGTTGTTGCAACCAGAGGGCGAAGCCGTCGGGTGCATCGCCGCTTTGCAGGTTGAGGAGCCGGAGCAGGGGGATGAGCAGGAGGATGGAGAATCCCCCGGAGACACCGAGTATTCCGGTAAGCAACAGGATGCGCACCAGTTTCCAGGGGTGGTGTTGCAGCATCAGCCTGAGGGTTTTGGCCATCAGGGAGAGCTGTTCCGGGAAAGGCGTATGTCCATTGTGAGTCACCATGGTGCGGGTGAGGAGCAGGTTTCGGGAAGGGGATCAATCCTCCTCTTCTACGGTAAGGATCAGGCCGATATTGGTCATTTCCCGGAGGTATTCTCCCACTTCCCTGGCGCACTGCCGGGGGCCGACCTCGTATTTTTCCATGAGGGAGAAGCAGACCTCTTCGCGGGTCATGGGATTTTCGAGCAGTTCCCAGATGGTGGTGGCGGTGGCGTTCAGGGAGAAGTATTTTCCCAGGGAGATGTCCATCATGACCAGTTCGTCGTGTAGCCGTCCGGATATCGTTTTGCTGTTGCGGAGATATTTCGTCATTGTTCAGATTTTAGGATGATTCTGCGAAGGTACCATCATGTTTTGAAATTCCGAAGCCGGGTGGAAATGTTTAATGAGCAGAGTTTCGAGGATATTGATGCGGGCCATCAGGAGGTCGGCCTCCAGGGTCCGGGGGTCGTCTTCAGCAAGGGATTTTCTCCATTTTCCCAGGTCAAGGAGCACTTGCCGGAGGTTGGGGGTGCCGGTGAACGTGGTCATGCGGCAGAATTCCCCGAGGAGTTCCTGGCGCATGGTGTGTGCCCGGGCGACCATGCCGAGGGCTTCTGTTTTGGAGATGGTCCCCTTTTCCATGGCGTGGAGCAGTTCGCAGCGGAAGGATCCGCACACGTCGGCCCGGGGCTGGTCGTAGATGGTGCATTTTCCGCGGAAGTAAAGGCAGGGCAGGCGGAAGAACTCCTCGCCATTTTCCGCATAGCTGTTTTCTTCGATTTTCGGGGGAAGATGGCCTCTCTCCCCGGGCTGCAGGCAGGCATGGAGGAAGAGGGTGCCGTCGCAGCAGAATCCGCAGGCCACGCACACCTCCTGTTCATCGGGGGGAGCTACCGGCAGGATATATTTATCTGGATCGGACATGTGAAGGCAAAGTTAATCATCATGGGAACATTCCGTGCCGGTCATTTGGAGGGTGCATTCATGAATTCCCCTGAGGTAAACGAGGGTGCGGGCCAGGATGCGGAAGCGGGGGTGGTCAGGGTCATGGCGGCAGAGGGCGATCTCTTTTTCCAGGAGGTCGAAGTCAAAGCAGTGCAGCGCAGGATTGTTTTTCCAGCCGGGGGCTACCTCCATAAGGCGCAGGGCCGCATCCCGGAAAAGCTCCCTTTCGCGGACCATGGCGGCAGGATCGGTTTTCTCCCAGTGCCAGCGTACCTCTTCCGTAAGGTTTGATGGAGCTATTTCGCGCAGGAGAGGCCTGAAGTGGGGGAACTGGGCCAGCAGTTCCGAGGGGACTTTCAGCATGTATTCGATGATCCGCCGGTCGAGAAGGGGATAACGGTATTCCACGCCATGGCGGAAGCCGTTGATGGCCCAGCTCTCACTCCTTTCCTGGAGAAATCCATGGCTGAGCAGGCGGAGGTGGAGTTGCCGCCGCGAGTTATAGAAGTAGAAATTGCGTAGGGCTTTGGGATGGCTTTTCCGGAAGGGCTTTTTAAGGTACCGGGCCTCTTCTTGGAATCCTCTGGCGGTGCCCCGTTCCAGGATTCCCAGGGCGGGGAGGAGAATGTAGCTGAGCTGGTTGCGCAGGAAGCTTTTCAGCGGGAAGAGGGGATTCCGGCGAAAAAACAGTCTCCAATGGCCCCGGAAGAGGAGGTCGCTGTCGATGCCGCGGTCACCGGTGCTGATGAACTCATCGCCTCCCCAGCCGCTGAAAAGGAGGTTGGTTACGTGTTGTTGTGCCAGCAGCAGGACCATGGCTTCGTTGAAGTAGCCCTGGTTGTTGCAGAAACGGCGGATGGTCTCCAGGAATGCGCCGGAATCGGAGGGTAGGAATACCGGCTGGATATCCAGGCTTTGGCATAAGCGGCGTATAATCTCCCGTTCGTCGAAGGGGAGGGAGGAGGCGTCACAGCTTTCGGGTGACCAGGAGAAGCCGTGAAAGCTTTCCTGGTGGACATAGCGGGGGCATGCCAGGGCGGCCACCACAGCCGAGTCGATCCCGCTGCTGACATGTGCCCCGGCGGTGTAACGCCTGTTACAGCGTATGGCCACGGCATCGCTGACCAGAGCCTTCAAGTCGGCCAGCAATTTCTCCCGGGTAAGGGAGTGGTCGGTTTTAACGGATTCGGGGTACCAGTAGCGGATGGTCTCCGGACCACTTTCTGTGAAGCGGAGGTAATATCCCGGGGGGAGTTTTTTTACTCCGGGGGTGGGTCCTCTTTGCAGGTTGGTATACTTGAAATAGCCGAGCAGGAAATCCTCCGTTGGCGGGCCCTCTGGTTCCATGGCACGGGAGAGGCTGAGGATGTCGGAGGAGAAGGCCAGGGTTTGGTGGCGATAATGCCAGGCCAGGGGCCGGATGCCCACATGGTCACGGAAGAGGTAAGCTTCCTTTTGGCCGGGAAGGAGGATGAAGAGAGCGAAATCCCCGTTGAGGCGACTGACGAAGGAAGGTCCTTCAGCCCCGAATGCCCGGGCGATCAGGGCAGGAATATTGTCGGTTGGATCGGGCCACAGCGAATGGATGGGTGAAATCCCTGAAGGAGTTTGATCTATGGGCTGAGAATGCTGGCTTGCCAGGGATCCTGGATTTTGTTCTCCGGACGGCGGAAAAGTACCGTTTGGATAAGGAGTGAGGAGTTCCCCGGGATTATAGATGTTCCCGGAGAAAAGGACCAGGATGTCACCGGAAGGAGAAGTGCAGAGGCAATCGCCGGGCGTGGCGGGCAGCCGGGGGTGGGTAATGAAGCCCCCACTGAACCCTTTGGCTGTGACCGGGTGAAAACAAACTTCCGTCTGTCGGCAGGGATTAAGGGTGGTTTCCGGAGGGGAGTCCACCTTGCCAGCTTTCTTACAGGGACCACATAACTCTTTTAAAGCACTCTCAAGGCGTTGGACCACAACGTCTGGTTCTGATTGGTTTGAAAAGGAGAGCGCCCCCAGGATCATAAGTCCGGAAAGTTTAATATATCAGGAAGAAGGGAGCAAGTTACGAAAAAGTAGGGGAATGATTACGTTGCCTGGAGTAGATGCAATGGCCGGCAGGAAGGCCGTCTTGAAACGTCAGACCACACGGCTCCCTTTTTTCTTGGGGGGGCCGCCTTTTCCTGCCCTTTCGGCACCCATCCCGGTGCCGCTGAAGGTATCCCGGCTGATGTTCATGGCCTGGACTTCAGGTTTTACCCACGCTTTTTTATTGTTGTTTTTCAACATATTAACATTATTCAGAGGCTACACGAAAACAATCTGTAATTCCCTTATACCACCATACAAAATTAGTTATTAAAACGGGAAAGCTTCCGGAAAATGGTGTTAAAAAGAAAATAAGTTCATCAAAAAGAAAAGAGTTCAGTCCACTCCCCGTTTTTTTCGACCACTTCCAGGTTGCCGGCGGTCAGCCAGGCGTGGGCAGCGGTTTTGTGGTTTCCGGGGCGGAGGACCCCCAGGGAAAGGGTAGAGGGAAATTTACGGCGTGCGAGCATTTTCCGGGCGGCCAGGGCACGGACCAGGCATTTGCTTTTCCAGGGGAGGAGATGGCCGGCATACCGGAGGGCGGTTTTGACCTCCCATGGCAGCTTGTCATTGTGCAGGGACGGGGCTGATTCCGGGTTCGCATAAATTCGCGTGATCCTCTCGAAAGAGAGCAACCTTAATAAGAGTCCGCCTGCGGTCAATTCAAGGCAAGCCTCCGCGGTCAGCCAGCGGACACGCCACGGAAGCGCCATAAACTTCCTCCCTTTTTTAAATGGATATTTCATGGCTTCAGGAAGGATTCAATTTCGGAATGTAAGGTGGCAACGGGAATCCGTTCAGGTCTCACTACTCTGATGACCTTCACATGGCTGAGGATGTGGATGAGCTGGTGCAGGTATTCCTCTTCGGTACCGGGCATGCCACGGAGCATTTCCCAGGAGCAGACCTGGCTTCGCAGCAGGGAGAAGGCCTGCATGGGCCCGGGCAGGGAGAATACGGGTTGAGGCACATCCCCTATTTCCAGAAGAAGTACAAATTGCAGAGGCCAGGCATTCACCCCAGCGTGGACCACCGGAAAGTAGGACTTGCCGCTGAGGGGATCTTTCCGGCGGGTTTTCCGGCGGTCGATTTTCAACTGGCAGATGGTTTCCTCACGGAGCTTGATGGTTTTATAGACCGGACATATAAGGGGGCGGTCGTCATCGAAGCGTACGGGGGTAAGGTCGTCGGAGAGAAATCGGGCGCCCTGAAGGGAAAAAGCGGCGGCCATGGAAGATTTTCCGGCGCCTGTTTCCCCCAGGACCATGATGCCCCTTTCATTATGGATGAAGCTGCTGGCGTGGAAGTTGATGATTTTGCGCTGGTGAAGCAAAGCTGCCAGCACGTCGCCGTACAGATAGAGGTTAATTTCATCAGGATTGGCCCCGGGGGCCGGGCTTATTTCCAGTTCAGCGCCACGCGCGGCATAGAAAGAGGCGACACCTTCGACCTTCATTTCGAATTCATCGTGACGGATCCGCCATTTGTCATTGACGAAGAAAGGCGTGGTGACCTTGCGGCAATGGTCCACCACCCTGATGGTGACCCCCGGAAGGGAATAGAAGGACGGCTGCAAGTGGTGAGGCATTTCCTGGCAAGAAATAGATGGATTCAAAAATAACCCTTTTGGAGGTTATATTTGCATAAGAATAGGTTTGCATGAAGAAAGCGGATATCTTTCTTTTTCTGGGAAAGTGCCTGTCGATGGATGAAAATCCCGGCATCGCCGGGCAGTTCAGGCAGGAGATGGCTTCTGTGCCGATAAAGGAGTTGCTGGAGGTAGCCATCAGCCACAGTCTGCTTCCGGCGCTCTATGCGATTTTTGTAAGACACCAGGTACTGCCGGCGTGGCCTGAGGGGGTCACCTTATTGCTCAGGCAGGCACATGCCCGCAATGTGGAAAAGAACGCCGGCATTATGGAGCAGGTGAAAGATCTGACGCAGGCTTTTCAGATGGTTGGTATTCCGGTGGTTTTCCTGAAAGGGGCAGGATATCTGTTGCAGGGATTGTATAAAGATTCCGGGGAGCGGGTGATGACCGATATAGATATGCTTGTGAGGGGTGAGGATGAGGAAAGGGTGCAGGCGGTTCTCCTGGGAATGGGTTATGAGGTCATGGCGGGGGCGGCCGAAGGGGATTACGGTGCGCACCGGCATCTGCCCCCGTTTCATCATCCTGCGAAGGAGGTTCCTGTGGAGGTACACCGGAGTCCGTTACACGGGGATTTTGCCGGTCATATGTCGCCGGAAGAAGCTTTCAGCCATTGTATGAAGGCAGGGGATACCGTGGCAAGTGTACTTTCATTGCAGCACCAGCAGCTCCTTCATTATTTCCATGAGATGCACCACACCCGGGGAAAGCTGGGCACTATGGGGACTTTGCGGGGCATGTATGATTTTTATCTTCTCTCCCGGAAACGCAGGCCCTTGCCGGAGGATGTCAGTCATGCCGGCTCTAGCCGGAAGTATATGCGTTATGCCAGGTGTACCGGAACAGTCATCAGCGCATCACCCCTTCAGAAGGCTGCGACAGCCTCTTCTGATGGAAGATACTTAAACAGAGAGCTTTTCATCATGAACCATTCCTGGCTGAGCCGGTTCTACTTTGAGCTGGCATACAGACCTGTTTACCTGGCAGGATTGGCCCTGCGCAGCCTGTTTCAACCTGCGTCACGCCGGCTGATGCTTAAGAAATGGAATACGCTCCTGACTAAAAGACCACTTTCCGGGTAGTTGTCCTGGCACCGTCGTCCACTCTGACCATGTACACCCCTTTGACCACGGAAGGCAGTTCAAAGGTGTTGTATCTTTCATCCTGCAACCGGGATTCGTAGATTTTTCTTCCCAGCATGTCATAGACGGAAGCTTTGGCTTTTGCGCTCACCTCTCCTTCGATAAAGACCTTCTGGTTGGAAGTCCATATTCTGACGGTCAGGTCATTTCGGAGGATGACTCTTTCGGTGGAAGTGAGCGGGGAGGCATGGATAAAGAACCGGCCGGTACCCAGGGTATTTTTGGGCAGGGCCACGGTGTAGTTTTCTCTTCCAAGGTCGGTGATTAATCCGGCTGTCCGGTCTTCCAGCCAGAAGGTACCGTTGTCGATGGGCACCATGTAGGCGGAGAAGGTAACGGTACCGCCGTTGGGGGCGTCAACTCCCACGGGGATGATGTTATTTTCGTACCCTGCCAGAGGAAGGGCCTGACGGGCAAATTCAAAGCCGTTGTCTTTGACCAGGGCAGTATAGATTTCCACGTTCCGGCCGCTGCTGAGCAATCCGATATCGTATCCCGGGTCGAGGCCGGTGGACATGTCATCATTAAAGATAACCATGGTGGACATGGACTGTCCTTCACTTTGGGCGGTCAGGCGCAACCCTGGCCAGGAAGGCTGTCGGGTGGACTTCAGTTTTACGTCGGTGTCGTGGAGCTGCATGGAGTTGTCGAAGGTGAAGGAAACCGCGTTGTTGCGTGCCAGAACGAAGAATCCCTGACCGGCCTGGATGTTGGTGGAGCTGTTTTGGGAATCTGTCCAGTCCCCGCCATCCACACCAATCCAATAATAGATCCCTTCTGTTCCTTCATCACCGGCGTAGAGGTAGATGGCCTGGTAGTTCGGATCAAAGGATAAGGTAGCGGCATTTTTTGTGATGAATGTATTCGCATCCATGGCTGAGGTGAAGGGATTGCCCAGGAGGTTCCAACCTCCGGCGCCATAATCGCGGCCCGAAACGAGTTCCAGGTTGTCATAGGCTGGCCGGTCAATGCCTGCCGTGGCTCCGGTGATGAACGGTGAGGAGACCAGGACAGAGGCGGATCTAACCACCGTCCCGGGGAATGCATATTTCCCGTCCCCTCCCTGGTATCCCAGATTGTATCCTTTACCGCTTTGGAAAGGATCGGAAGAGGAGGTCAGGTCATTCCAATCCTGGGCAGGTTCGCTCCAGCTCCAGATGCCATCCACCTTCCCTGAATTCAGGGCAAAGAAGTCGGAGATTTTCAATCCCCCGACAGGAGAGGAGAAGTAGTGGTAATCATCGGGTCGCATCTGCCGGTTGTAGGTCAGTTTTCCAAGGAAATCACCCAGGGCGATCAAAGAGCCTGAGCCGTTACCCCCTGAAGTGGGATCAGGAGAGGATTCAATGATAAATTCAGTATGGCCGTCAGCTGTTTCGACCACATTCCGGAGGGCTCCTCCTGACAGGTCAATGGTCACGGCTCCACCGGGATTGATGATGGTTCGGTCCACCGGGATGAAGTCACTGACTGTGACAGTGTGGCCGTCCATGACCCTGATGGATTTGGAATTTTTCCAGTCGGGCGTTTGGTTTGTGGGACTCCAGGCATTTTCGTCGGGACTGGTTATCCAGATGGAAGGAGTTTTCCAGTTGCCGCTGGTGACCGTTCTGAAATGGAGGGCACAATATGGGGTGATAAAGGAGGCTGCACAATGGTTCACCTGACCACAGGCATCGGAAATATTGTATTCCACGTAGATGGTGTCGCCCAGGGCATCGGGAGGCGTCAACCCTGAGAGATTGGTGGCGGTGACATTACATCCACCTGTGTAGCTGAATCCAGCAAGCCAGGTTGAAAATTCTGCATTGATCTCTGTTTGTGTTTTACAGCCATCAACCGTGTAATTACCTGGGCAAATTGCAGTCAACGCAGCAGGTGTTACGGTAAATGAGGAAGTGGCGCTTTTGCTTTGGCCGCACCGGTCACTGACCGTATAGGTTACATTAATGGTGCCGCTACAGAGGTCAGGCAACTTATAGCCTGTCAGGTCAGTGGCTGTGGTTTGGCATCCTCCGGAATGGCTGAACTGGCTCAACCAGGTATTGAAGGCGGTCATGACTGCAGGATCATTGGCACAGCCGGTCACCGATTCGGATGGAGGAGCGTTGACCGTTAACGTGGAGGTGTGTCCAACGGTAAAGGTAGCAGTACATTCTTCCTGGCCGGCACATCTGTCGGGTCCATTTGCAGCGCGGAACGTGAAGGAGAGTTGCCCCCCGCAGGTGATATCACCCAGAGGAGGAACATCGGCTATGTTTGTAGTGACCTGGCAGCCTCCGGTTGCCTTGAATCCATTCACCCAGGTGTTGTAGGCGTTGGCGATGGTCGTTTCATCGGTACAAGCCGGAATATTGGGATCGGCCGGACAGGTCACCGAGATGGGGGAGGCTTGTCCGATGGTGAAGGTGGAAGTCGCTTCGGCATGGCTGGTGCATGTTCCGGCTGGATTATCAGCGGTATATGTAAATGAGATGGTTCCTCCGCAAGCGATGCTTCCAAGGGCAGGTATCGATCCGATGTTGGTCGTCGGATTGCACCCTCCCGTGGCAAAGAATCCAGATTTCCAGGTGTCGTATGCGGTTTGGATGTCACTGGTTGTACTGCAGGAAGAAAGGCTCACATCATTTGGCACGGTCACCTTTAGTTCAACGGGTGCCTCCACAGTGAAAGTACTCATATGGTTTACCGAGAAGACACAATTGGGAGTCCGGTATTCGGCGGTGAAGTCGAATTCAAGAGTGAATCCACAGCCTGTGTTTTCAGGCAGTGCAGGTATCGAAGCAAGGTTGGATGTTACACCGGTACAGCCGCCACTGAAACTGAATCCACTTTTCCATGTGTTGTAAGCGGTTTCTATCTCAGCCTGGGTGGAGCATGCAGGCAGGAGAGGATCTGTCGGATAGGTCAGAGTCAAATCAGAAGGCGGATCCACGGTAAATGTGGAGGAGCAGGTCCGGGTTCTTCCACACAGGTCGGTGGCGATAAAATCGAAGACAAGCTGACCACCGCAGGAGAGGTCGGTGAGCGGCGGAATTTCGTTGATGTTGGTTGTCACGTTACAGCCTCCCGTGTGGGTAAATCCCGCTTTCCAGGTATTGTAGGCCGTTTCAATGGCGGTTGAATTACTACAAGGCGGAAGATGGGGGTCTGGTGGGCAGGTCACCGAGAATGGCAAGGCTACCGTCCATGTGGCCGTTTGGACGAAGGGTGTACTGGCGGCACCGCAGTTGTCCACAAACACCCAGGTTCGGGACTGTGACCGAGAGCAATCATTTTCCGTGACACCACTGTCGGTTGTTTGCGTGGTGAGCGTTCCGCAGTCATCAAGGGCTGTGGGGGGCTGGAACACAGGCGTGTATGCAGGATCCTGACAGTCGGGAATGGTGATGGCCGATAATCCTGTTGCTACAGGAATGTCATTGGGAACAGTAAGGTTGTAGATATTCAGAATCCCTGGTCCTCCTGTATTCCGTTGGGTGGTTACCATAAATCCGATGTTGTCTTTGCTGTTCACCGGGATACTTACGTGACCTTCTGAGTCATCGCTATTTGACAAAAGAGTTTGAGCTCCGTTGACTGTATAGTAGGCAGCATCTACATCTGGATTGGTCATAGGATTGATGATAAACATCTGCGCAGCCACTCTGAAAGAATATTCATTTACATTGTTATATCTTGGCCAGGTGAATGCACGGTCACCAGTTGATCCTGAAGAAGTTAGGAGTTGATTGGCCACACGAACCGCGGTTCTGGCATTGTTGTAATAAACTGGAGTCATCCCACTGGGAGAGTTAGGATAGAGCGGAGATGCTGCTACAGAGACCGCCGCTACTAACATTGAATTTGCACTTGTGTAGTTTACAGAAGGTATGGTAATACTCCAATTGTTTGGAATTGATTCAAGGGACCTTGAGTTTCCAGAACTGTTGCCAATGGGACTTAACGGATTGTGACCAGTCACCCTGCTTGAATAAATCCTGGAATCTGACTGAAGATCTGAAGAACTGGTAAAGGTATAATTGGTCACCGAAAGGTCAGATGCTTCTGCGATTTTGTAATAGGTGGCAACCGCGACGTAATCATTATTGTCCAGTCTTATGCGGGTGAATCCTGAGGGGGAATTGATATTAACCTGTCCATATCTGTAATGTAGGGTAATAATGATAAGATCTCCAATCTCGAGGTTTGTGGGTATTGGCACTACCAAAGACCTGGTGGTTGCCCTGGATCCGCTTTGTTGATCTTCGGAGTGCCAAACCAGGTTGTTTGTGGGTGAAGAAAAACTCCAGTCAAAGGAAAACGTACCAGATCCCGAGCAATGGGAGATGGCCGTAGATCCTTGACTTCCGGAGGAATTATCCCCTCCGGTCAACTCAATTCCACAATTAATTGTTGTGGAGCCATTTGCATTGGTATTTGTCAGAGGCCATGTGTCAGGTGCCTGACACCCCTGGAAAGCACCGGCTGGAAGTACCCTGACAATTCGGGTGTCGGTCAGAGGTTCGCATTCGCCTCCTGGATCGTTGGTAGTGAGGGTAAGCGTAATCTCTCCAACGAAATTATTCGGAGGTGTGAATGTGGCCTCAGAAGGATTTGACAGATTTTGAACAAAGGTACCCCCATTGTTGCTAGTCCATGTCCCTGTTTTTGGTGTGGATGAAATCCCTCCCACGTAAGATCCTGCTAATGTGTAAGGAGTCTGGTAGGTTGAAGAACATACATAATCGGGACCACCCGCTTCAACAACCATAGTAGAGATGACGTGTAATTCAATGATGTCGCTGCTGGAAGTACACCCATAGCTGTTGGTCCGGGCAAACCTGAAATAGTAATCCCCGATTTCGCTGATCAGTTCGGTAGATATAATAAATTGATAATTACCTCCATACCAATTTCCCGGAACTGGTATCCATGGACCATCCGTTGAGTATGAATACTCCCACCGGGGATTCTGTCCATTGAAGGCTCCGTTTGCAGGTGTTGGTATGATATCCAAGTCGTTGTCATTAAGAACGGATCCACCGGCACAAACTTCAAATACATCCTGATTGTAGTTGGAATTCCAACTGATGTTCACCGGTGCAAGTACAGGATTGACTGTAACGGTCACTGTAAAGGGAGATCCAGGACAATTGCTCTCCTCACTGATAGGGGTAACCGTATAGGTTACATCTCTTGCAATGGTATAAGAGTTGTTAACTAGGGATTGTACAAGGTAGTCACCGCTACCGTTGGATTCTCCGGTAACGTTTGAATTGTCGGTGTAAGTCCAGGTAAAATTACAGGCTATGCCATTTGTTATGGCGCTCTGAAGATCGAAAGAGAGTTCTGATTCCGAACATACTGATGTCGTAATATTGGATCCAACAGGAGCAGGGTCGACGGTGATATTAAAGGTGCAGGTGTTAATACAAGTTCCGCTGTATGTGTAAGTGATAATGTGAGTCCCTGTCCCGGCAGTTGCCGGATTAAATACGCCTGCATTGACTCCGGGTCCTGAATAGCTTCCACCTGCTGGGGCTGCCCCTGTTAAAGTAAATGGAGCTGCATTATGACAAACCTTAAAGTCACCCGGACAGGATACCAGAGGGAGTGGATGGACTACAACAGGGTAAACCGTTGATGCTGTTGCAACACACCCCGATGCGTTGGTATAGCGTACACTTATTTGCTGTGAACCAGGTGTGTTCCAGGTTACTGTGGCGGAATTGTCTGTGGTTCCTCCTCCTGAAGTGATTGTCCCGCCTGTAGAAATGGTCCACACATAATTGGACATTCCAGATTCTGTGGTGTATAACAAGCCCGCATCACCAGCACATACTTCGTTGTCCCCTGTGATCACAGGAACGGGCAATGGATTTACGTTAACGGTCGCGGTGGCTGTTGTAGAACGGCATCCGTTGGTACTGGTGTAGTAAACACTAATTGCTTGTGCACCTGACCCAATCCAGGTAATGGTGACACTATTGCTTGAGGAGGTTCCACCCGCTGTGACTGTGGCCCCGGCAGGGATGGACCACACATAATTGGTCATACCAGTCTGCGTTGTATAAACCCGACCTGTACTTCCCTGGCATACCTCGGTAACTCCGGTCAGGGTTGCTTGCGCTTCGGCAGATACAGTAATGTTTTTAACAGTAGGACTTGAAGATTGGCAACCATTGGAATTGGTATATCCTACACTGACACTCTGTGCTCCTGAACCACTCCATAAAACAGTCATGGAAGGGTCAGATGGCGTCCCTCCCGAAACAATAGCCCCTCCAGCCGAAACCGTCCATTGGTAGTTGGACATTCCCAGTTCTGTGGTATAGATCACGGAAGATCCCCCGCATGCCAGTGCATCGCCCGAGATGGTGGGCACGGGCAGAGCATTCACTGTCACATTGTAAAGCGTCGCTCCTGATGCAGCACAGCCTGAGGCATTGGCATAGTTAACACTTACCGTTTGCGCTCCTGAGGTATTCCATTTAACGGTGATTGAATTGCTCGTTGAGTTGTTCCCTGCAGTAATGGATCCACCTGCTGAAACTGTCCAACTGTAATTAGACATCCCCGCTTCTGTGGTGTAAACATGCCCGGAGGTTCCGGCGCAGACTTCTGTAGGGCCTGAAAGGGTTGGAACGGCCAGGTTATTTACGGTCACATTGACCACTGTCGGTGTTGAAGCTGTACAGCCGTTACTGTTGGTGAAGTTAACGGAGACATTTTGGATCCCTTCTGTATGCCAGGTTATGGTTACAGAATTATTACTGCTCCCACCTCCTGAAGTGATGGTTCCCCCTGAGGAAACTGCCCAGGTATAATTGGTCATACCGGCCTGAGTGGCATAAGTAATACCGGTAGCACCCTTGCATACATTAACTAAACCGGTCAGGGTCGGAACAGGCAATGAGCTGACAGTTACTTGCTGACTGGCAGGTGATGCCGAAGCACATCCTTGGGGTGTGCTGTACCGGACACTTACCGTTTGAATTCCTGCTGTATTCCATGTGATAGTTATTGTATTGTCAGTAGAAGTACCTCCGCTGGCGATGACTCCCCCTGAGGAAACCGTCCATACATAGTCGTTCATACCTGCCTCAGTAGAATAGACATAATTACCGGATCCGGCACAGGCATTTAATGGTCCAGTTATGGTCGTATTGGGTAATGCGTTGACAACCACGGAAGCAGATCCGGTAAGGGTAATATTGGTACAAAAAGGCTCATCAAGGTATTGGATTTCTGTTAATTGATAATTAAATGTTCCTGCCTGGGCAGTGGGTACTGAAATGCTGGCATTTCCATTACCGTTGATATTTATACTGGAGCTGACAGTTCCGTTGATGGTGTAAGTGACCTTTACATGATAAGGAGTTGGATTGGAAACCACCAGGTTAGGTGCGGGTGCATTCTGGCATACCGTCGTACCCCCGGAAATGGTAGCAGAAGGTGTGGGTCTGACTACCAAGTTAAACATTCCATGTGTACCTGTACAACCATTGCTTACAGGAGTCACTGTGATCAAGGCATTTCCGGCCACAGGAATAAAGGATGGTATCTCTTTTACGCCTGTCTGATCCGATAATCCGATAGCGCTTCCCCCTGTTATGTTAAATGAGACGTCTGTCGGTGTCCCTGTAAGAGGATACGGAGTAGTGGCAATGCCATGACATAGAGTCATTTCGATGGGAACAACGGCAGTTGGGGTAGGAAGAACAGTAATGGTATAGGTTTTTGGTTCTCCGGTACAAGTTACTCCTCCTTGAGTGAAAGATGGTGTGATGGTGATATTTGCCTGAGCAGCCGTATTGCCTGTATTGATCGCTTTAAAAGATGGGATGGAATTGGTTCCGTTGGCCGGCAATCCAATGGAGGTGTTGTCGTTCGTCCATGCATATGAGGCTCCCGTAATATTCCCTGACAAGGTCAGGGCAGGAATTGTCACGTCATTACAAACGGTCACTGGGGCAGGCTGGTCAGCGATCGGGGTGGGGTTGACTGTAATGGTGAAGGTCAGAATGGTGCCAGAGCAATTATTAGCCACAGGTGTAATTGCAATAGTTGCAGTGACTGGTGTTGTACCGGTGTTTATGGCAGTGAAGGTTGGAATATTTCCACTCCCACTGGCTTGCAGACCTATTCCGGGATGGGAATTGGTCCAGGTGAAAGCAGTTTCACTTACGGGTCCTGTAACGGGTATCTCGGCTATGACATCTGTATTACACACTACCTGGTTGTCAATAGCATTAACTGTTGGAAGGGGATGTATGGTCAGGGTCACCAGGTTTCGGGAAGGACTTTCGCACCCCGTGGCGTCTGTTCTGGCGGCTGCATAGGCAGAATAGCTCCCCACGGCAGAGGCTGTGGGGGCAGAGGTTACGTTCCCATTGACAGGGGCATCGTACCATACCACACTTTCTCCGGCAGCAGGGGTCGCCGAGGCCGAGTGAGATGCCCCATCAAAGCAGAACTCCCTGTCGACCGCAACGGGGGGCTGGGGCAGACTATGCACCGTAATGGTCGCTGTCTGATTGGTAATGGAGCTGACACAGTTGTTGTGATCGGTGACGCTGGTCAAATGGTAAATGAAAGTACCCGCAACGCTGGAGGGAGCGGTTAATGTAGTCTGGTTGTTCCCGGTCGAATTCAGGAAGGGACCGCTGTTGATCCTGTACACAAAATCATAAGGACCAGTGCCTCCATTCCCGGTAAGGGTAATGACAGGTTCGGGTGTTCCTCCCTGGCAAATGGCTGCCGTACCATCGATGGTCGCGGTTGGAAGTGGGTGGATGGTAAGTGAAACGGCAGTGCGCGAGTCACTTACACAATTGGTCACTGTATTTCGTGTCTGAGCAAAGTAGGTTCCTGCGGCAGTTGGTTTGTAAGATAATGAACCCGATGCCAGGAGGTTTCCTCCGGTAGCTGCATCAAACCAGTCGGCTGTTTCTCCCGATCCGACGGTTACCATTATTTCAGGTATTTCCTGGTTGGCGCAAATGGTTTTATCTCCACCCGTAACAGGTGCGGCAGGAAGGGCATGAAGAGTAAGGTTTCCTGAACCGCTGGCGGAACAGCTGTTCCCATCAGAAATCGTTACGGTGTAGTTTCCAGGTACATTGGTGTTGAAACTGGCTGCCCCTCCGGGATCTGGTGCTCCGGAAGGGACCACCCATGTGTATGTGTAGGAGCCTGAGGCAGGAGAAGGCGTGGCTTTCATCTCAGCAGTACTGCCATCAGGGCAAATGGAAGGAGAATTGACGGTCACTGTAGGATTGGCATGAATGGTCAGGGTACCTGATGCGCTGGCAGTACAGTTCTTCCCATCGGAGATGGAAACGGTGTAGATGCCAGGCACGGAAGCCTGAAAACTCGCCACATCTCCTGGATTTGATGCCCCTGACGGAACCGTCCAGGTGTAATGATAGGTGCCGGAGGTTGGCATGGGTGAAGCTGTGATGGTTGCAGATCCTGTACTGGCACATATCACAGGTGAATTGACCGTGACGGTGGGATTGGCATTAATGGTCACCGTTCCGGAACCACTTGCAGTGCAAACGTTGGCGTTGGTTATGGTTACTGAGTAAGTTCCATCGATGGCCGTGTTGAACCCTGGGACATTGCCAGGATTGGTCACCCCAGCTGGCACAGTCCAAACATAAGTGTAGGTTCCTGCAGGAGAGGGGATTGCTGAAATAGAAGCCACCCCTTCACTGGCACATATTTCGACAGAAGAAACGGTCACAGTGGGAACAGGATGGACCGTCAGGGTGCCGGTGCTAGTGGCTTTACAGGATTTTCCGTCAGTGATTTCCACGGTATATTCCCCCGCCACATCGGTGGTGAAGCTGCTTACATTGCCAGGATCAGTCATACCTGCCGGGACGGTCCAACTGTAGGAATAGGTACCTGTGGGAGAAGGTGTGGCGGAAATGGTGGCCGGTCCTGACCCGGCACAGATGGCAGG
Organism: Bacteroidales bacterium; assembly: GCA_012729335.1. Lineage (GTDB taxonomy): Bacteria > Bacteroidota > Bacteroidia > Bacteroidales > Prolixibacteraceae > UBA1413. Next base: position 36,074 of record JAAYDJ010000019.1, read on the forward strand.
GGAATTGACCGTGACGGTTGGGTTGGGATGGATGGTGAGGGTTCCGCTCCCAGTACCTTTACAAAGGTTGGCATCGGTAATGACTACGGAATAATTCCCTGCAAATGAGGCATTGAAAGAAGCCACATTTCCGGGATTGGCAGCGCCTGCGGGAACACTCCAGGTGTACTGGTAGGACCCGGCCGACCCCGGAGTCGCAGTTATGGTAGCTGAACCTACACTGGCACAGATTTCTGGCGAATCTACCGAGACAGTCGGAAGGGGATAAACCGTGATGGTGACGGCGCCAGTAGCAGAGGTGTACCCATCGTTCACCGTCAGACTATACATCGTGGTTACTGTGGGATTTACGGTCGGATTGGCCTCTGTACTGGTAAATCCGGCTGGATTGGAAGTCCAGGAATAGGTGTAGGTCCCGGATCCTCCGGAAGCATTGGCTGTCAACTGAGAAGGGCTGCCGGCGCACACAGCGGTTGGAGAGGCCACCGGATTTACGGCCAAACTAGGACCGGTTATGGTTATGGTCATCACATCGCTGTTGGTACAGCCATTAACATCTGTTACCGTCAGCCTATACTGGTCCGTAACACTCAGGTTGATTGTAGTAGGATTTAACAGGGAAGCGCTAACGAATGCTGCAGAGGGTGTCCATGCATAAGTAAGTGTTCCGCTGCCAGTTGCTGTTGCTCCGCTGATTGGAGTTGAGGTCCCGTTTGGAATGGAGAGATCGGGCCCCGCCGACACCACAGGGAGAGCATTCACATTCATCGTGATAGTTGGTGAGGTCGCAGGATTTCCGGTAGTGCAGGATTCCGATGAAGTCAGCACCACATAATACTGATCTCCATTGGAGGGCTTAGTCGTGTAGGTTGAACTGTTGGCGCCCACCGGACTGGAGTTTTTATACCATTGGTACACAGGAGTCGCTCCGCCATTGGTTGCCGTAGCGGTGAAGGTGACAGAAGTGCCTGCACAAATGGTATTGCCAGAAGGGGCTATGGAAACCGATACCGGGAGTTTATCCGTCACATTCATCGTAATGGGATTCGAAGTGGCCGGACTGCCGGAAGGACATGGCTCACTTGAAGTCATCCTGACGGTAACGATATCCCCATGGGCCAAATCAGATGTGACCAGGGTAGCTCCTGTTGCACCTGAAATTAGGGTAGCTCCCTTGTACCATTGGTATGTTGGTGTTGTACCTCCATTGACAGGTGTGGCCGTAAAGGTTACTTCTGTTCCGCTGCAGATGGTTCCGGCAGGGGAGGCAGATATGGTAACACTTGCAGGCAGGATGGGATTCACCTGCATGGTTAAAGCATTTGAAGTAGCCGGAGATCCTGATTGGCAAGTCTCCGAGGAGGTAAGGACACAGGTAATGACATCTCCCTGTTTTAGGGAAGCATTGTTATATGTGGATGCGTTCGAACCCACATTGATACTGTTGAGTTTCCATTGATAAACAGGAGAGGAGCCTCCATTGACCGGGGAAGCGGTAAAGGTCACCTGGGTTCCTTCGCAAATTGCTCCGGATGGATTTGCTGTTATGGAAACGGAAACGGGGAGAATGGGATTCACCACCATGATGATGGTGTTGGAAGTTGCGGGACTTCCGGTTTGGCAGGTTTCAGAAGTTGTGACGATACATGTGATCTGGTCGCCTTGTTTGAGCGCTGAATTGATGTAGACAGGATTGTTAGAGCCGACGTTGGTGTCATTCAACTGCCATTGGTAAGAGGGAGAAGTGCCCCCGTTTAAAGGAGTTGCAGTGAATGTAACCGAGGTTCCGTCACAGACCGGACCTGCAGGTGTGGCACTTATTGCGACACTGACTGGTAAATTGGGATTGACCTCCATTACAATCTGGTTGGAGGTTGCCGGATTTCCGGTGGTACATGTTTCGGAAGAGGTGACCACGCAGGTGACGATATCGTGGTCATTGAGTGTGTTACTCGAGAAAGTCTGATTCTGGGGACCAGGAACATCTATTCCGTTGATTTTCCACTGGAAGGCTGGTGTTGTTCCGGCATTTACTGCTGTGGAGGTGAAGTTTACAGTGGAGCCAGAACAGATGGGGCCTGAAGGAGAGGATGTTATGGAAACACTCACAGGAAGCAGCCGGTGGACGGTAACTTGTTTGTCCGCTGTGACCGAAGCACAAGGGCCCGTTGTCATGAGGGTTAATACAGCCTCTCCGTAGAAGCTTGCGGGGGGTGTCCAGGTAGCGTTTGCGAAATCACCGGGTGAAGGATAATTAAAAGATCCTCCGACCGAAGAAGACCAGGAAGCGTCTGTGGCACTCCCACCGATTGTTCCTCCCAGAGCTGTGGAAGTACCCCCCTGGCACATAGTCAAGGCATTACCGGCATCCGCGGTCGCTAAGGGATTCACAATGAAAGCGCCGGAAACGTTACTTGTGACGGTGCCGCAAGTTCCGGTGACAATGCAGTAATAGTAGAGAGTACCGGCGACGTTGGACTGTGGGGTATATGTATTTGTCTGTGCTCCGTTTGCCGATCCCAGGGAAGTTCCACCGGAGGTGGATGCATTGGTGTTGCTGTACCACTGGTAGGAGAG
>JAAYDJ010000001.1 GCA_012729335.1 Bacteroidales bacterium
CGCAGCTGAAGCATCGATCCGGTCCGCCTTGTATACAGCTGAAGCATCTTTCCGGTCTGTCTGGTCCGCAGCTGAAGCATCGATCCGGCCCGCCTGGTTCGCAGCTGAAGCATCGATCCGGTCCGTCGGGTCCTCCGCTAAAACGAGATATCGATTCCTGCCATGAAGTGTCGCCCCGCCTGGGGAAAGTACCCGTCCATGGTGTAGCGCTCCCCGCCCAGAAGGTAGGAGTAGACCCAGGCATTGGTCTCGTATGCTGCATTGAACAGGTTGTTGATCAGTAATTTGATCTTCAGCTGTTTCACCCCTTTTAATTGTGGGGTGTAATCCGCCGTGAAATGGTTCACGAAGTAGGGATCGATGACCCGGTCGGGTGAGGAGGTGTTGTCGGTGAACTGTTTTCCCACATAATGGGAGAGGAGGCTGAAGGCAATTTTTCCGGGTGACCAGGCGAGGCTGCTGTTTCCGGAGAGCCGGGGCGAAAAGGCCAGGTCGGTGGTTCCCAGGGCGAAAGCCTGTTGTCCGCCCAGGTCCCAGTCGTCGACATATTCGGTGAAATCCCTTATTTTGTTACGGCTCAGGGTAAGGTGGCCGTTCCAGGAGAGGGCCGGGGTGACCCTGATTCCCGCCGAGAGTTCCACCCCTGTACGGGCACTCTTCTCCACGTTGACCATGACAGGCGCCCCCACATCGTTGATCTGTCCGGTGAGGGCCAGCTGGTTATGGTAGGACATATGATAGAGGTTGACGGCGGCCGTAAAGGTGGTCGATTGCCAGGTCCAACCTGCCTCCAGGTCATGGAGGGTCTCGTGTTGGGGGAGGGGGCTTCCGGGAGGGGTGTCGACAAAGTTGTCCCGGTTGGGTTCCCTGCTGGTCCGGGCAAAGGAGATAAACAGCTCCTGAGCGGGAGAGAGCCGGAAGAAAAGGCCCGTTTTGGGATTGAAAAAGGTGTAGTGGTGAAGGAGATCGAGGCGGCGGAGGTCGTCGTCGATGCCGTTGATTTCGTAGCGGATGGTGCGGATCTGCAGATCGGAGAACCAGCTGAGGCGGTGGGTGAGTTCCAGGGTGGTTTTGAGATAGCTGTTCAGGTCGCTTTTGCGGCCGCGGTTGCGGTAAAACTCATGATCGGGCTTCAGTCCGGGCAAGACCTCCCCCCAGATGATCCGTCCGAAGTGGCGGCCGTAATAGTTATTGGCGCCACCGCCCCAGGTGAAGTTGTGGCCTCCCTGCCGGTAGTTGAGGGAGAAAACCATTCCGTAGAAGTCGTTGTCGAGCCATTTGCGGCGGACCAGGTCGGTGCGGCTGATTTCCGTGCCGTTCACGACCGGTTTGGGCAGGCCGTAGCTGGTGAATTTCTGGGAAGCCTTGAACTGTTCGTAATAACCCTCGCCGAAGGTTTGGTGGAGGGCGGTGCTCAGGTTCAGGCGGCTGCTGAAGCGGTGGGTGAAGTGGAGCTGCAGGTGGTCCTGGCGGTAGCGGTCCACCTGGTCCTTGTAGGTGTAGAGGTTATAGGTACGGCTTCCGGAGGAGAGCATTTCACGGGTCTCCTTTTCGGTATAGAGGCCGTGTTCCCCGTAGCGGAGCATGCCCGGGTGGTCGTTGTGCAGGCGGACCGAGGGGACGCCGTTCCAGGCCTGGTAGGTCTCCTCGGTGCCGGAGAAAACCACCGCCTTAAGCACCGTGGAAGGGGAGTAATACCCTGCGGAGATGAACCAGGAGCCCAGGTTGCTGAAGGCGCGGTCGATGAATCCGTCGCTGCGGATGGCGCTCAGGCGGGCGTCAAAGGAAAACCTGCCTTTCTGTCGGCCAGAGCCCAGAGCGGTTACCGGCGACGATGCCCCTGAGGATTCACCAGGGAGCCTTGACGCTGACGCTCCCCCGGGGCGGTTGATTCCCGGTTTTTCCCCGATGAGTCCGGTTCCTGCGGCGAAGCTGTATTTACGGGTTCCGAAGGAGCCGGCCGAGGAGCTGATTTCGGCATAGGGGTCCCTTTTCAGGGTAAGGGTTTGCAGGTTAATGGCTGCCCCGAAGGAAGCCCCTCCGCCGGGGGTGGTTCCGGCGCCGCGCTGCACCTGAATGTTCCGGGCCGAGGAGGCCAGGTCGGGCTGGTCGACGAAGAAGGTGCTGTGCGATTCGGCATCGTTAAGGGGGATGCCGTTGACTGTCACGTTGATGCGGTTCAGGTCGGTGCCACGTACCCTGAAGCTGGTGTAGCCGATGCCGGTTCCGGCGTCGGAGGTCGCCACAAAGGAGGGAGTCAGCGCCAACAGATAGGGGATGTCCTGGCCCATGTTACGGCTGCGCAGTGATTCCGCGGAAAGATCGGTGAAGGCCACAGGGGTTTTGTCCTGGGCCCGGGTGGCCTGTACCACCACCTCTTCGGTGAAGATATTTTCAGGTTCCAGAGAGAAGTGGACGGTAGTGGCCTCACTGAGGGAAACCGCTTTTCGTGCCGTCTGGTACCCGATGAAAGAGACGATGAGTGTGTAGTGACCGGGTTTCAGGCGGATAAAGCGGTAACTGCCGTCGCTGCCTGTTGACATGCCCTGATAGGTGCCCTCGAGAACCACACTGGCTCCCGGCAGGGGAGCCCCTTTTTCATCGCTGACCACTCCCGAGAGAGTGGCCTGAGCCGCAGCCATCAATACCAGGTGCTGAAGGAGAAGCACCAAAATCAATTTTTTCATCTTAACGACCATTTTCCATTTAACTTCTTTTCCCCGAAACCACCTGTAGCAAGGTCTGGTGAAAGCGTGGTGCAATACCCAACCGTCACACAGGCATTTAGGTAAAATCCAGTAAAAAAACAACCAATGGGTGGGATGGCTCCCGTGGTCTTCCCTCCGCCGGCATTACCCGGATCAGGTTATAAGGGTATGATCTCAGCCTGTGTTTCATCCCGGACGTTTCCGGGCAAAGGCACCCCATTGATGAAATATCAGCCCAAAGTTAACATTTTTTACGGGAATAGTCCCGTAATTTCTTTACTCGGGATGATACAAACCAGGTAAACTGTCGTCAATTAAAGTAAGATGACCACCGAAGAGTTTAAATCCAGATTATGGCCTTACACGCGAAAGCTCTATCCGATGATGAAGCGGATACTGGGCAGTGAGGAGGAGACGCGTGATGCGCTGCAGGAGCTGATGCTCAGGTTATGGAACAGAAAAGAAGCCCTGGAAGAGTGCCTCAACCCTGATGCGTATATCTTCACGGCGGCCCGGAATTACTGTTTCGACCAGAAGAAACGGGAGCGGCGGAGCCCCGTGACCCTCACAGGGGAGGTCCCCGTTCAGGTGGCCGGAGGCTCCTTTGACCCCGATGCAGCCGAAAAACTGAAGCATGTGCGTCTGATCATGGGATCCCTTCCGGAGAATTACCGGGAGGTATTGGAAATGAGGGAAATCGATGGGTTGTCCTTTGAAGAGATCGCCGAACTGACAGGGAATGAGGTGCCTTACATCAGGGTGCTGCTGTCACGCTCGCGGATGAAACTGAGGAATGAACTGGAAAAAATTTACAGCTATGAAAGAGGAACGGGACAGACTGCTTGAGAAATATTACCGGGGGGAGACCACACAGGAGGAGGAACGGTTGCTGCGGGAGGCCTGCCTGGCGGAGGCGGATGCTTCTCCGGAGAAGGCGTTTTTTACCTGGGTTGCCGGAGAATCGGCCCTTCCGGAAGGATTGGAAAGCGCGGTGTTTGAAAAGGTCGATGCTTCCGCACGAAAAAAGAGGGTAAGGGTGCTGATATACAGCGTGACCTCTGTGGCCGCCACACTGGCCCTGATGATCACCCTTTACGCGGGGAACCTGGCCCGGTTGGAGAAAGAACAGGAATTCAGGATGATAGAGCAAACACTTGTCCACGTGTCGGAAACCCTGCAGCCTGCACCTGCAGAGCCCGACATGTTGGTCCTGTGGGTCGACAACGACGTGGAAATCATTGTTAATTAAGTATAAAGCCATGAAAACGATTGTAAGCATTTGTATTGCCCTGTTGGTGAGTGTTCAGGTCTCAGGGCAGGATTTATTCACCAGCCTGACGGAGAAGTTCGGCGGCAAAGAGGGATTCAGCGCCACGAACCTGACCCGCGACATGTTCGACCTCTACCTGAAGAAAAAGCAGGTGGATCCCGGTTCCCCGGTTTCGGAGACCCTCCGGAAACTCGACCACATCCTGGTGGTCTCACAGAGTGCTTATGTTTACGGAAAGCCCGAAGAGAAACCGGCGGTGGAACTCTCTGAAATTCACAATGCCATTCTCAGCCATTACAAGGCCCGGTCGTTCACCCTGTTTAAGACCGAAAACCGGATGGGGGAGGACCTGAAGGTGTACATCAACAAGAGCGGCGAGAAAATCACCTCCCTGGCGCTGGTCACCGCTTCGGCGACCCGGATGGTGTTGGTCGAGCTGGACGGGGAAATCGATTTGGGCAGTCTGGCCGACCTGGGCAGCACTTTGAACATCAGCGGACTGGAGAATCTCAGCCGGATCAGTGGCCGTTCAGGAGGCCCCGTGGTGTTCCGTGATTTCGGCGACTACTCCTTTTATTTCGGGAACGACCGGCTGAAACAGATGGAGCAGATGGAGCAGCAGATGAAGGTGCTGAATGACCTCAGGTCGGAAGAGTTTCTCAACAAGCAGAAAGAGTGGGTGGAGAAGAACCAGGAGTTTGCTGAAAAGCACAAGGAGTTTGCGCAGCAGCAGCGGGAGATGGCAGAACGCGCCAGGGAAATGGCGGAGAAATATGGGAGGCATCCCATATTTCTGAGTGCTCCGGGTGATACCAATATGGTATATATCATCGACGGTAAGAAAGCCAGTGCCAAAGAGATGAAAAATCTTGATCCCGACCGGATTGCCACCATCGAAGTAATCAAAACCGACAAGGAGAAGCCTTCTAAAAAGGGAGAAGTCAGGATCACCACCCGGAAATAGTTACCTTTTATGGATTTGTGCGGTGTGTAGAGGGCAATATTCTGTTAAACAGCTGAAAATGAGGGAAAAATATTTGGAATTTCTGGCAAAAAGTGGTAATTTGAAAGAATAAACCATAAATAAATAGCCATGAAGAAATCTACCTTGTTTTTAGTGTGTTTATTTTTTGTGTGTTTTTTTTCGGGGATCACCCTTGAGCTCTCTGCCCAGCGCGGGACGGTCATCGAGGCGGTACCGCTGACCACTGTCACTCCTTCGGAGATCATGCTGACCCTGCAGGCCAGTCTCGATGAAACGGCCTATTCGCTGGTCGACCTGTTCACCTACAAGAAGCATTCGGTCACGGCGGTAAAGGTCATCTACAACACCATTGATGCTACCGGCTCTCCCACGGTGGCTTCGGGGGTGGTGTTTTTGCCGGTGGTGACCCCTGCGATGCAGATGCCCCTGTTCTTGTATCTCCACGGAACGCTCACGCGTGACCTGGATGCTCCGTCGAACCTTCTGGGAATAGAGACGGCCATCGGGTGGATCATGGCCATGGACGGTTACATTGCCGTGTTGCCCGATTACCTGGGACTGGGTGACGGTCCGGGTGTTCATCCTTACCACCATTCGGCTTCGGAGGCTTCGGCCAGTGTCGACATGCTGAAAGCGGCCGTGGCGATGTGCGCCGATCCACTGGTGTGCCCCGATCCCCTGGTGTGGGCCAAGCCCGACGGGAACCTTTACATGAGTGGATATTCACAGGGGGGACATGCTGCCCTGGCCACCCAGAATGTGCTCCAGAACAATCCTCTTCCAGGAATCACCCTTCGGAAAACGGTGGCCGGAAGTGGCGCCTACAGCCTCTCCCAGGTACAGAAAAGCTATCTCTTTGACCATCCCGTCTATCCGAGTCCCTCGTTTCTGCCCTATATGCTCATGAGTTTCCAGGAAGCCTATGGCAACCTTTACGGCGACCTGGGGCAGGTTTTTGTGTCACCTTATAATTTGACTATCCCGGATCTCTTCAATGGCTTGTATACTACCGACCAGATCAACATTCAGCTGCCTCCGGAGTGGAAAACCATGTTTGTGCCCAAATACCTCTGGAATATCCAGTACAACTATTTTCATCCGGTGAACAGCGCCCTGCGGAAAAACGACGTGATCGGCTGGAAGCCCAAAAGCGATCTGCATCTCTATTATTGCACCTGTGACGAGCTGGTCGCCAATGAGAATTCGCTGCTGGCTTACCTCTCCTTTTTGCTGAGGGGGAGCAGCAAGGTCAGTTGTCTGCCGGTGGGACCGTTCAAACATGCCGAGTGCGCCCCGTTTGTGCTGCTCCTGTCAAAGATCCAGTTTGACTGTGCCTCGGGGGCGAATCCCTGCGGCATCAACCTGCTGAGCCTGTTGAAGTCGGCCACCAAAGAGGATTTTCCGGAATTCAGAAATGCGGTGTCGGGACTCACACCTTCACCCCGGATTGAAGAGCTGATGAAAAACGAACAGTTGGCGGCCTGGGTGCGGGAAAACGAACTGCAGGCGTCAGAAGGACCGGCTGAACTGACGGTTTACCCCAATCCGGTATACGATGTGGTAAATATTGAGCGGCCTGCCGGGTTGCAGGGATTGGTCAGGGTCGCATTGTACGATATGCAGGGCAGGCTGGTCATGGAAGAGGATTTTACGGGATCTGTCATGCAGATCAATGTGAAACCACTTCCTGCCGGGGCCTATCAGATTGTTCTCAATGGCAACAGAATAATGACCAAAACACTGATCGTCATGGATTAACCGGCCTCGTGGTTCACCTGGCTTAACCACTTCGTTCCTGTGAAGATGTGCCAGCACGCAGTGATCTTTATGTGAACCGTGTGCAGTATGTGGCGGTGTAAACAGTGCATTTGTGTCAGGCCAGCTGAACCAGGCCGTATTTCTTCATCATCATCTTATCGAGCAGGTTTTCGGGCAGAACCCTTTTATAGAGGGGGAGGAAGAAGCTGCGTTTGCCACAGCGGACAACCGGCGGGGGATTTTCGGAGATGATTTTGCGGATCACCCGGGAGCAGAATTCGGTCACGGGAGTGGCTTTTTCCTGTGAGGTGTTGGCTCTTTTATAGATGTATGGTTCAATGGGGGTGTACCACGATTCGGGTTTGAGGAGGCCGCTGACGGTTTCGGCGGAGTGCTGGCCGAATTCGGTGCGGATGCCTCCGGGCTGGACGATGACCACTTTGATGCCGAAGGGTTTGAGCTCCATGCGCAGGGAGTCGCTCCAGGCATGGACGGCGGCTTTGGAGGAGCAGTAGGCTCCTGCAAACGGGGTGGGGGTAATTCCCGATATGCTTCCCATGTTGACGATGGTTCCCTTTCCGCGGGCTTTCATGAAGGGGACTACCTTATGGATGATCTCCACCGGTCCGAAGAAGTTGGTCCGGAACTGCCGTTCCAGTTTTTCTAAGGGGATGTCGACGGCCGGGCCGATCAGTCCGTAGCCGGCATTGTTGAAAAGCAGGTCGATATGTCCGCACAGGTCGATGATCTGTTCAACGGTTTCCCCGATCTGGCGGTTGTTGGTCACGTCCAGGGGAAAGGTAAGGCATCCGGCTTCCTCGAGGGGGCGTAGTTTTTCAGGATAGAGGTCGGTGGCGGCCACAGTCCACTTCAGTCCGGCCAGTTCCAGGGCTAATTCACGGCCTATGCCGCTGGCACAGCCCGTAATCATGGCAACTTTTTGCATGGCGTTGTTTTCAGTGATCTTGATATACATATCAAGTTACTGAAAAATAAGCAATTCGTCACTATTTTCAGTGGAAAAGGTTGCAGCGGTGAGCGCAATTTCCGCGGGGGGAGTTCAAATTATGATAAATGGTGAACCCCGTCCCGCAAAAGCGGTGATATGGTCCGGATGCGCCGTTTACCTTGCAGGTTATCAGGGCTATCCTTCGTGTATGGCTTTGAGTGCTTTCCAGTGCTCATCGGTGAGGGAGTGGTAGTTGAAGAGGGAGATGCCTGAGGCTCCTCCTTCCCTGGAGATGCGGAAGGCTTCGGCCATTTCCTCCGGTTTGACGGAGGGGACGAAGAGTCCGGAGTAAACCGGTTTTTTGATTTTGAGTTCACTGATTTCCCTGGTGAGTTGTTCCCCGATCCAGGGGATTCCGGCGTTGTAGAAGTTGTGGTAGAGCATGGGGAGGTATCCGTCGAGGTTCCAGTTGCGCCACTCCTGTCTGACGCTTTCCCAGTTGGGGAAGACGGCGGCGGTGATGGCTTTGCCGGCTTTGCGGGCTTCGGGTGCGAGAATGTCGTTGACCAGGTGGGTGATGGTGTCATAGCGGAACTGGCGCCAGGCCTGGTGGGTTGCCGGATCTTCCAGGCCGGTCAGGGGGTCGAGGCCGGTTTGTTCCTTAAAGTCACTGCGGCACCGGTTGCAATAGCAATAGTCATACTGCGGGTACTCTTTGTCCTGGACGATGTTGTATTTGGACCAGAGGCCTTGGGCGAGGATGGCATCGGGGAGGCGGATATAGTCGAGGTGGACACCGGCGAGTCCCTCAAAGGAGGCCAGGTCAGCCACGATCTGGCGTGTGAATTCCTGCACTTCGGGATGGCGGGAGCACATGAAGCGGTAATAGGGGACATAGGCGGGGTGGGTGGCTGCCGATTCTCCGGCGCGGTTGACGGCGTACCAGCCGGGGTGGTTTTCGTAGTACTCCGGGATGTTATTGGGCATGGTATGCATCCAGGCGTGGATTTCGACGCCGGTTTCGCGGCCCGCGTCGATCAGTTTTTCGAGCAGGGGTTCCCGCATGGGGAGGCGGGAGGTTTCAAACCAGGCATGGTGCCCGGTGTACACTTCCGGAAGGACGGCATCGAAGCCGTGTTGTTTGGCCTTTTCGAGCATGGTTTTCCACTGGTCGGTGGAGAGGCCCTCTTTGGGGGTGATCCAGATCCAGTTTTTCCCTTTGTTGGGGGAAGTGCAGCCGCTCCACAATGCCGGCGCCAGGGCCAGGGCTGCCATCCCCAGTCCGGCCGATTTCAGAAATTCCCGCTTGTTCATAGGATTCATCCGTTATAATGGCTTGTACATGCAATTCACTGCTTACAAATGTATGTAAATGTTTACAGATATTTATCCCCGGATACCCGGTTCCCTGCCGGCTCTGTGGCGGGGCGTCCCCCCAAACAAGAGCCGTAGATCCCGTCTGATACAAGATGTTTCTCTTATTCCATGAATTCCATCATGCCCCACTTTTCGGGGATGTGCATGTTGATGACTCCCTGGGGGGCCCATACCCAGTTGTGTTCAGGGAGGGGCTTTCCGGTGAGGGGGTCTGCTTTTTTGACATATTTTCCGCCGATGGTCTCCCTGTCCCACTGGACGCGTGAAAAGTTGAGGCGCCAGGTGTCGCCGGGTACGGGTCTCCGGTGGTGGGGTGCACATTCCCTCAGGACCTTCCAGGGAAGGGCCAGCTCCAGGCTCCAGGAGCGGTCCAGGTCGGAAGGGTCGTTGAGGCTTCCGTCGAGGTAAATCCCCCTTTTCAGTCCGGTGATCTCCCAGGCGTTGATGGGGAAGCCTCCTTCCCGGTAGGGGCGGGTGAGCAGGAGGTCCCATTTGGTGCCCAGGGCGTTGATTTCCAGCTCATAGTAAAGGAGGCCGTCGTTTCCGGGATCGATAAAGATTTCAAAGTCGTTTTCGTGGAAGATGACCGACTCATCGGCGTCATAGGTAGCCCAGAGGTGGGGTTCTTCGAGTTCAGCGGCGATGTAAAGGTAGTGGTCGTCCCAAAGGAGTTTGGCGCGGGTTTTCAGGGGGGGTGGCGGTTTCAGCGCTCCTTCGATGTCGGTGAAGTCGCTGGTCCAGGGGGCTTTCTCCCAGGCGGGGTCGTCGGGTTTGCCGTCGATCACGGGAGGGGTGGCGGTCCGGCTGACCCGGTAGTGGTGACCGCTGTCGGGGGGAATGGCGGGGCCACAATGGGGGGGCACCCCGCAGGGGTATGCAGGGGTACGGCCGAAATCACCCGAAAGGGGCGACGGGAGCGTCAGGGCGCTCCCTGCGATTCCGGAGAGAAAAAAAAGAAGGATCACCGCCTTCAGGAGGGAAGGAGCCTTACTGGTCATGGTCAGGGTGAAAGGGGAACTGTGAGAAGCGGCGGATGCGGCGGACGTAGAAGTTCCAGACCATGCTGCCGTTGTAGATTTCAGGATGGTGGTTGACCTGAGCCAGGGGGAGGAGGGCTTTTCTTTTTTTGAGGAAGCGGTGCAGGGAGCGGTAGAACGCCATGTGGGCCTGCCATACTGCTTTGAAGGCGCTGACCTGTCCGGTGACCAGGAATTCGGCGGCGGCCACACCGTCGAGCACCAAGCGGGGCAGGAGCACAGGCAGGAGTTTGCCTGCGGGGAGGTTTTTGAGGAGCATCCAGAGGCTGTTGCGGAAGTTGAGGTAGACTTTGCGGGGACTTTGGTAGGAGAGGGTGGCTCCTCCGAGGTGGAAGACCACGGATGCGGGTTCGATTCTGATTTGCCAGCCCTGGTTTTTAAGCCGCCAGCAGAGGTCAATCTCTTCCATGTGGGCGAAGAAATCCTCGTCGAAGCCGCCGGCACCGTGGAAGGCTTCAGCCCTGATGAAGAGGCAGGCGCCGGTGGCCCACAGGATGGAGGCGGGGGTGTCGTACTGGCCAAGGTCGGTTTCCACTTCGGTGAGGATGCGCCCCCGGCAGAAGGGGTAGCCCAGGCCGTCGAGGAATCCCCCGGCCGCACCGGCATATTCGAATTTTTCTTTTTCCTTCCAGCTTCTGATTTTGGGTTGTACGGCGGCCAGCCGGGGGTGGGCTTCGAGGAGGGCGAGGCAGGGCTCCATCCAGCCGGGGGTGACTTCCACGTCGGAGTTGACCAGCACGAAAACGTCGGCGTCGATCTGTGCCAGAGCGCGGTTATAGCCGCCGGCAAAACCATGGTTGCGGTCCAGTCTGAGGAGATTCACCTCCGGGAAGTGGGTTTCCAGAAATTCGGGGGAGCCATCGGTGGAGCCGTTGTCGGCCACAAAGAGGGTTATGCCTTCCCGGCGGCTCTGTTCCAGGATCGGGGGGAGAAACTGCGGAAAGAGGGAGCGGCCGTTCCAGTTGAGGATGACGATGGCCACGGATGGGCGGTGGCGGCTCAGGGTCATGAGAGCAGCAGCCGGGCCAGCATGGCCGCGAGGGTTTCCTTGTCGAGGGTTTCGAGGAGGCGGGTGATTTTCTCCTGCCGGTCGGGAAGGTCGGAGTGCACCAGGGTGTCGATTTCCTTCATCTGTTTTCCGGTGAGCTCATCCTCGAGGAGTTCGGTGATTTTGCGGCTTTCGGGTTCGCCGCCCGGGAGCCCCAGCTTCTCCAGCTCCTCGATGGTGGCCGCCAGAATCCCCTCGGCCTGGAACTTCACGGGGTCCTTCTTGCCTGCTCCGGAGGCATCGCGGAGGCTCCAGCTCGAATAGTCGTAATGCAACTCTCTGATCAGCTTTACCTTGGAGCTTTCCTTTCCGAAGATCCGCTCCAGGAAGATGATGGTTTGGTTTTTCCACGCCTCCAGGTCAAAGCGGGGGTCGCTGAGTTTTCCGATCTGGTCCCTGAGAAGGGCTATTTCTTTTTCTGCCATGGTGCTCTGGTTTTTGTGTGCAATTTACATCATAACTTCAAATGTTCCAACTGCCGGAATCAAATGTTCGCTGAGGCATTGTCCGTGCGGCCTGAACGGCCGTAAAGGCGGGGGCTGTGGGGTATCTGACCGGCCTCAGCCCGGATCGGTGGGCTGTCCGGACAGGCCCGGCGAAGAGGGATTACCGCCACTGCCGTTTGGGGCGAATTCCCGGGGCTTTGAAGCGGGAGGAGGTGTTGTCGGCGACCAGGACCCAGTCGTTGGTACCCCCGGTGGTGGGAGGGGTGAGGGTTACCGTACCGGCGTGGGGTGTTTTCCAGGTGGCTTCGGTTTTTCCGGTGCGGGGGTTGAACCACGAGAGGCGGATTTTCTTTCCTGGGAGGGAGGCGGTATGAATGGTTGCGGTTTTGCCCACGGGAAAGTAGACCATCAGGTAGCGGCCCAGGCTGTCGCGGAATGCGGTCATATATTCCCCCTTTTCTCCCTGTCCGGCCACGATAATGGACGGGTCGGGGATTCTGCCGGTAAGGGGTCGTGATTCCATGAGTTGGCGGAGGTAGCCTGCCTGGACGGCGCCGGGGCGGTCGATGGCTTCCATCCAGTACATTTCGGCGTGGTTTATTTTCTCTTCGCGGGGGTTCCAGAACTGCCAAACGGAGTGGTGGCCGTAGGTGACTCCGCAGGCACCGGCAAATACCGAGCGGTAGATCTGCTTGCGGACGTCGTGGTCGCGGTAGTAGCCGTTTTGGGGATTCCACACAGGCCACGGACTGACGGGGTGGTCTTCATAGTTGGGTTCGGCGTCGAGGACTGGTTTCACGGGGGTAAGGGCTCTGTCACGGGAGATGAGGTTCCATACGGGCACGTCATGACCGCCGCCATGGCCCGACTGGACCATGTTGATATCGAGCCATTTTTCGTGGTGGATGAACTGGGAGGTGGAGAAATCGCCGCCGGAGGTGTGGTAGGTGATCAGGGCCTTCGGTCCCAGAGCCTCTTCGATGCCTTCGGCCATGGCTCTCCACACGGGGCGCCAGTCCTCTTTATCCTGTACGGCAGGGCGGTCACCCCCGAGGATCCAGATGAGGTTGGGAACATCCTTGTAGCGGCTGGCCAGCCAGAAGCCATATTTACGGGCATTTTCAGGGTTGAATACCACGGGTCCCGTTCCCCACATCCGGGTCACCTTGTCTCCCCAGGTGGGGAGCAACCCGAGGTACATATTACGGTGTGCAGCCATGCGGATCACCTCATCGACCAGGGCAAAGTATTTCTCATTGGGGCGTGTGGGATCCAGGTCGATGAAGGGGACCTCCCCCTGTTGGTTGGGTTTCCGGAGGCCGTCCATTTCGGCCAGGACCACCGCCTGAATGACGTTGAAGCCTTTGGCCGCGCGGTTGTCGAGGTAGCGGGTGATCTCCTCCGGGGTAAGCCGGTGGAAGAGTTCCCAGGCGGTATCGCCCAGCCAGAAGAAGGGGGTGCCGTCGCTGTGCTGCAGGAAGTGGCCGTTGGCCGTCACCTCCAGGGGACCGTGGTCCCAGAGTTTCTGTGCGGAAAGGGAGCAGATGGGGGAGAGGTGGAGAAACAGGGAGATCATCAGGAAGGACGCGGGGGAGAAAAAGAGGGAAAAGCGGGAAGTTGAAGGTCTCATAGGTCATCAAGGATTTGTTTCCGGGTGGAGCGAAGATAGCGATTTGAGGATAAAAAAATAGCCCCGCACGTGGTGGTGCGGGGCATATCCGGACAGAAAAACCGGGAATCTGGTATTCTGTGGTGAAAATTGATCTGTGGTTTCAGAATTTGTAGCTAAAGCCGGCACCGAAGAGCTGTTTGAGCTGCACCAGGCTGTTTTTACCGTCGATGTTGATGTCGTCGTCGTAGATCATGTTGGTGATCAGGTTGGCCGACAGGTATTTGTTGATTTTCATGTTGATGCGGAAGTCCCAGTTGACGTCGATGTTCTGCGGGTTATGCAGGTAGTTGGAGAAGAGACCGAGTCCGGTCACCATGTCGACGTTGGTCATCAGGGGGAGTTTGAGTTCTGATTTGAGGGTACCCCCCAGTTCGGCACGGAAGACGTTACCGGGGTCGACGCCGAAAGCGCCTTCATCGGAGAGTTCGTCGTCCATCACGAAGGTGAGTTTGGAGCCGAGGGGGGAGAGGAAGAGGGAGAATTTGTCGCTGGGTTTGTAGTCGGCTCCGAGGGCGAAGGTGAGGTACGCCGGGGCGAAGAGGGTGGATATTTTCTGATCGGTATCGGGGTATTTGTAGCCGTTGGCGAACTGGGTACGGAAGTTGAGCAGTCCGCTGTAGAACCATTTGCTTTCGGGTGCCATTTTATAGCCTGCCTTGGAGCTGAATTCGAGTTTGTCTTCTGATTTGATGACGCTGCCGTCGCCCTCCTTGAGGAGGCCGTAGCCCAGGTTGAGGCTGTTGTCCCATGCCAGGCGCTCTTTGAGGTAGTTTGCGGCGTAGTTGAAGAGTCCGACGCCCGACACCGAGTTTTTGCCGCCGGCGGCCCAGTTGGAGAAGCTCACCTGGCTGAAGTTGAGGGTAAAGTCGCCGTTGCGTTTCCAGTAGGTGGTGTCCTGGGTTTCCTGGGCGAGGAGGCCCAGGGAGGAGACCACGGCTATAAGAGTCAAAACACTTTTCTTCATTTTTTGTCTTTTTTAGTCGTTTATAAATGTTTGAATTGGGTTAATGCGCATGAAAAAAAATGCACTGGAGTACAGTGCATTTACGTATAAATGGGTTGGATGTTTTATTCTTCTTCGGGGAGCTGGTTGATTTTTTCGTCGACCAGGATACGTCCGCAATATTCGCAGACGATGATTTTCTTACGGCTGGCGATGTCGAGTTGCCGCTGTGGCGGGATTTTGTTGAAGCAGCCGCCGCAGGCGTCACGCTGAATGGTCACCACGGCCAGTCCGTTGCGGGCGTTCTTGCGGATGCGTTTGAAGGCACCCAGCAACCTGGACTCGATATAAAACTCGATCTTCTCGGCACGGGCCTTGAGTTTCTCCTCTTCAATGCGGGTCTCCTCGGTGATCTCCTCCAGTTCCTTGTTCTTCCGGGAGAGATCGTCCATCCTCTCTGTGAGCAGGGTCTTGGACGACTCAATGGCTTCCTTTTTGGCCGCCATGTCGGCCGTGAATTCCCTGATCTTCTTCTCGGAAAGCTGAATTTCCAGGTTCTGGAATTCGATTTCCTTGGCCAGGGAGTCGAACTCGCGGTTATTGCGGACGTTGTTCTGCTGCTCGGTGTACTTGGTGATCAGGTTCTGGGATTCGCGGATGGCGATTTTTTTGTTGCTGATGGCCACCTCGATTTCCCGGATCTCATCGTCGAGGTTGTGCAGCCTGGTTTTGAGACCGGCGATTTCATCCTCGAGGTCCTGCACTTCCAGGGGCAATTCCCCGCGGAGCACCTTGATCTTGTCGATGGCCGACACCACACTCTGCAGGTCATACAGGGCGCGCAGCTTCTCTTCAATCGACACTTCTTTTTCGTCTACTCTGGTAAATGGAGTATTCATACTATTAAAAGATTGAATTTCAATTAATTGCTGTCTTACAGGTAATAACCAACGGGATTGGTGTTTACCTCCGATAAACGGACTGCAAATGTAGGGAATTTTTTTGTAAGGAATTCAAGAAAAAGTTGTTTCGTAAACTGCTCACTTTCATAATGTCCGATATCGGCCATGACGATTTTGCCGTCGGGTTCGGCGAACTGGTGGTATTTGACATCTCCGGTGACGAAGAAGTGTGCGCCGGCGGTGATGGCTTCGCGCAGGAGGAAGGAGCCGGCGCCTCCGCAGAGGGCCACCCGGGAGACGGGTTTTCCCAGGAGGGGGGAGTGGCGGATGACGGGGGCGGCGAATGTTTTTTTCAGCAGGGCAAGGAACTCTGTTTCGCTGAGGGGCTGGGGAAGTTCACCGGTTAGTCCGGCCCCCATGGTGGGCCATCCGTTGGCCAGGGACAGGATGTCGTAGGCCACCTCTTCATAGGGGTGGCTGGCCAGCAGGGCGGCCACGATCTCCTCCTCTTTCCAGACGGGGAAGATGGTTTCGGTGCGGATCTCGGGTTCCTGGTGGCGTACCCCGGGCTGTCCGGCGAAAGGCCGGCTCTCCTCACCCCCGCGGAAGGTGCCCGTACCGGAGGCGTTGAAGCTGCATTGGTCGTAGTGGCCGATGTGGCCGGCTCCTGCTGCCCAGAGGGCCTCCCTTACCCGGTCGAGGTGGCCGGGGGGCACAAAGGTGACCAGTTTGCACAGTTTTCCCTTCAGGGGCTGCAGAATCCGTGTGTGGCGGAGACCCAGTTTGCGGGCGATCATGGTGTTCACCCCGCCGGTGACGTTGTCGAGGTTGGTATGTGCGGCATAAAGGGTGATCTGGTGGCGGATGGCCTTGAGGAGAACCCGTCCGGTGGGGGTCGCCCCGGTGATTTTCTTCAGGCTTCCGAAGATCACCGGATGGTGGGCAATGACCAGGTTGCAGCCCAGGGCAATGGCCTCATCTACCACCTCAGGGGTGAGGTCAAGGGTGATGAGCACCCCGGTCACCACCGCCGACGGCTCACCGCACTGGATGCCGGCGTTGTCGTAGCTCTCCTGCAGAGCGGGGGGGGCCAGCTGCTCCAGCTCCCTGATCACTTCGGATACCGTTACGGATATAACCATGTCAGAATGAAATCTTTAATCTTGAGTCTGGAATCTTGAGTCTGGAATCTGGAATCTTGAGTCTGGAATCTGGAATCTGGAATCTTGAGTCTGGAATCTGGAATCTGGAATCTGGAATCTGGAATCTGGAGTCTGGAATCTTGAGTCTTGAGTCTGGAATCTGGAATCCTGAGTCTTGAGTCTGGAATCTGGAATCTGGAGTCTGGAATCTGGAATCCTGAGTCTTGAGTCTGGAATCTGGAGTCTGGAATCTGGAATCTGGAGTCTGGAATCTGGAATCTGGAATCTGGAATCTGGAGTCTGGAATCTGGAATCCGGAATCTTGAATGATATTGGAACAAGCTGTCAATATGAAATTTGCTTTATGGTTAATTATTGACCTGAAAATCAGTCCCTCAGTCTCTCAGTCCCTCAGTCCCTCAGTCTCTTCGTCTCTCAGTCTCTTCGTCCCTCAGTCCTTATGTCCCTCGCTCTCTGCGTCTTCCAGTTCTTTCTGGATGTCGGCGAGTTGCTGTCTGATGTGGATGAGGCGTTCGACGACTTCCCCGGTTTTGGCGGTACCGTCCTTGTTTTTCATCAGCAGGGCTTCGGCGCCCTTCAGGGTCATTCCCTTTTCCTTGACGAGATGGTAAATCACCTTCAGCTGCTGGATGTTCTCTTTGGTGAACATCCGGTTGCCTTTCTTGTTCTTCTGCAGTTTGATGATGGTGAATTCCTTGTCCCAGAAGCGGATCAGGGAAGTGCTGACTCCCAGCATTTCAGCGACCTCGCTGATGCTGAAGAATACCTTTTCTATTTTGGGTTCCTTGTAGGGCACGGTTAGTCGAAGCTCTGTCCCATGTTAGAGGAGATGGCGATCATCCTTTCATACTCCTGGGGAGTGAGATCCATGTAGTAGAAGTATTGTGGATTGACGGGTTCTCCGTTTTTGTGGACTTCATAGTGGAGGTGTGGGGCTGTGGAGATGCCGGTGCTGCCGACATAGCCGATGACCTCGCCCCGTTTGACCTTTTGTCCGGCCCGCACGTTATAGCGGCTGAGGTGGGCGTAAACGGTTTTATAGCCGTAGCCATGGTTAAGGGTGATCATTTTGCCGTACCCCGAATGTTCGTCGGTAGCCTCTTCGACGGATCCGTCGCCGGTGGCGTACACCTCGGTCCCGGTGGGGGCGGTGAAGTCCATGCCATAGTGGAACTTGCGGATTTTATAGACCGGGTGGATGCGGTATCCCCATCCCGAGGCGGTGTTTTTGAGGTCTTTGTTGGCCACCGGCTGGATGGAGGGGATGGCGGCCAGCATCTTTTCCTTGTCGAGGGCCATTTTCATGACCTCTTCGTACGATTTGGACTGTACGTAGGCTTGTTTGGCCAGGATGTCGAGGCGCCGGGCCGTGGTGATCACCAGTTCGTTGTTGTCCATGCTTTCAAGGTGGGCGTACTTGTTGGCGCCCCCGAAGCCGGCATTTCTGATGCTGGTGGGAATGGGATCGGTTTCAAAGATCACCCGGTAGATGTTGTCGTCGCGCTGCTGCATGTCGGACAGCACTTTTTCTATATTGTCCAGGTCCTTCTGCATCAGCTTGTACTGGGTGAGCAGGCGCTGATTCTCCCGCCTGAGGGTTCTTGACTGGGGTGTTTCGTAAAAGTTAAGGATCACCACCACCAATACCACCGCAAAAGCCAGACTGCTGGAGAAATAGGCTGCAAACCGGGTTAACTGTTCTTTCAGAGAAACCCCGTGTTCTTCGTAACTGAGGCTTTCCGGGTTAAAACGGTACTTTCTTTTGGCCATATTAAGGTTTACTCAATATTCATTCATCCCGCTCCGGCAGAATGAATTATTTCGCATAAATTTGCACAATTTTATGAAAATATCATTCAATCAGCACGCAAAAGTAATGATTAAGGGTTTGAAAAGCCGTTCTGAGGGGAGTGTTTAATGTTTTTTAACAACTTAGTAAGCTAGAATTGAGGTTAATATGATGAATTCAAAGGAAATACGGTCGGCCTTCCTTTCTTTTTTCGCGGAGAAGGGGCACCAGGTGGTCCCTTCTGCGCCCATGGTGGTGAAGAATGATCCCACGCTGATGTTCACCAATGCAGGGATGAACCAGTTCAAGGATATTTTTCTGGGCAATGAGCCTGCCCGATGGCACCGGGTTGCCGACACCCAGAAGTGTTTGCGTGTGTCGGGGAAGCACAACGATTTGGAGGAGGTGGGACTGGACACCTACCATCACACGATGTTTGAGATGCTGGGCAACTGGTCTTTCGGTGATTATTTCAAGAAGGAGGCGATCGACTGGGCGTGGGAGTTGCTGCACGGGCGGCTGGGTATTCCGGCCGAGCGGTTGTATGCCACGGTTTTTGAGGGGGATGCCTCTGAGCAGCTCACCCGTGATGAGGAGGCGGCGCGTCTGTGGGGACAATATCTTCCGGAGGGGCGCATTCTCAACGGCAACAAAAAGGACAATTTCTGGGAGATGGGTGACAGCGGTCCGTGCGGCCCCTGTTCAGAGATTCATGTGGATATCCGTGATGAGGCCGAGCGCAGGCTGGTTCCGGGGCACGAGCTGGTGAACCGCGACCATCCGCAGGTCATCGAGATATGGAACCTGGTGTTTATCCAGTATAACCGGAAGGCCAACGGCCAGCTGGAGACCCTTCCTGCCAGCCATGTCGACACGGGGATGGGTTTTGAGCGGCTTTGCATGGTCATCCAGGGCAAGAAGTCGAATTATGATACCGATATCTTTCAGAACATCATCGCGGAGATAGGCAGGCTGAGTGGCCGCCATTACGGCGATGAGCCGAAGGCCGACATTGCCATGCGGGTGATTGCCGACCATTTGCGGGCGGTCTCCTTTGCCATTGCCGACGGGCAATTGCCTTCGAACAACAAGGCGGGCTATGTGATCAGGCGCATCCTCCGCAGGGCTGTACGCTACGGCTACACCTTCCTGGAATTCCGGGAGCCCTTCCTCTGCCGGTTGGTGGAGGTGCTGAAACAGACGATGGGGGAAGCCTTTCCCGAGCTGGCGGCCCAGCAACCGCTCATTGAGAAGGTGGTCCGCGAAGAGGAGGAGAGCTTTCTGCGCACCCTTGACACCGGCATCAGGCTTCTGGAGCAGCTGATGGCCAGAGCTTCCGGAGAAGGCGAAAAGGAGATTTCAGGCAGGGATGCCTTTCTGCTATACGATACCTATGGTTTTCCGCTTGATCTGACCCAGCTCATTGCCCGTGAGAACGGGATGGCTGTTGATGCGGCCGGTTTTGACCGCGAGATGCAGGTCCAGAAGGAACGGTCGCGGAATGCGGCGGTTCAGGAGACCGACGACTGGGTGGAGGTGCACCGGTCCGACAAGGTGGTCTTCACGGGTTACCGTGAAACGGTGACTCCCACGCGGATTGCCCGCTACCGTCGTGTCAACCAGAAAAACAGGAATTTTTTCCAGGTGGTGCTGGAGAAGACCCCTTTTTATGCTGAGTCGGGCGGACAGGTAGGCGACACGGGATACCTGGAGAGCAACGGTCAGAAGGTGAAGGTCTTGGACACGCGCAAGGACAACAACCTGATTGTGCACATCACGGAGGTGCTGCCGGCAGATCCCGGGGCGCCGGTGACGGCGGTGGTGCATGAGAGCCAGCGGCGGCGCACGGCCTGCAACCATACGGCCACCCACCTGCTTGACCATGCCCTGCGCGAAGTGCTGGGGACCCATGTGGAACAGAAGGGGTCCCTGGTGCACCCCGATTATCTCCGTTTTGACTTTTCCCACTTCGGGAAGATGGCACCCGAAGAGCTGGAGGAGGTGCAGAAACAGGTCAACGCGATGATCCGCCGGAATCTGACACAGGAGGAGATGGAAGAAGTGCCCTTCGGGGAGGCGGCGGCCATGGGGGCCATTGCCCTTTTCGGGGAGAAATACGGGGAGACGGTGCGGGTGATCCGTTTTGGCGAGTCGATCGAATTGTGCGGGGGGACCCATGTTCACAGCACGGGTCAGATCGGTCATTTCATCATTCTTTCCGAGAGCGCCATCTCCGCCGGGGTGAGGCGAATTGAAGCCATCACGGGTGAGAAGGCCGATGAATACCTGAGGGAGAAGCTGCAGGAGCTGGCTGAGGCGAAGGCGTTGTTTGGCCAGACCAGGGAGCTGAAGCTGTCTGTGGCAGCGCTGATGGAAGAGAATGAGAAGCTGAGACGGCAGGTCGCCGACTTCGAAAAGAAGGAGGGGGCCGGGGTGAAGGAGGCGCTGAAGAAATCGGCGCGTCAGGTAGGTGACGTCACGGTCATCTACGGGCGCACCACGCTGGGTTCGGCGCAGGCCGTCAAGGATCTGGCCTACCAGCTCAAGGGTGAAGTGCCGGGGTTGTTCCTGGTGCTGGGTGCCGAAATCGAGGGCAAGCCTTTGCTCACCGTGATGATTGCCGATGAGGTGGTGAAGGCGCGCGGCGTCGATGCCGGGAAAATCGTCAGGGAAGCCGGCAAGGAGATCAAGGGGGGTGGTGGCGGCCAGCCTTTCTATGCCACGGCGGGTGGCAAGGAGTCGGCCGGACTGGATGCGGCCATCGCCAAAGCCCTGACCTTTCTTACGGAGTAGCGGGCCCCGGCTACAGATAGGGATGGGCCAGTCCGAGCGGGTTGCGCAGGCGGTGCCTTCCCGGGATTTTCGGGGGCAACGTGTGGTTCCGGAGGGAAGAACAGTGGAATATATCAATCAGAAATTCGATTCTTGAAGTTGTAAAATATTGAAAGATAGTTTAATGCGTGCTATTTAGATTTGATTTAAATAATGCCGGAGGGGTGGTTACTTCTCCGGCTTTATTTTAGCTGAGGAGGGTAATCCCTATATTTGCATTCCAAAAAAAGGAAAGTAAACCAAAATGAAATGGCAATGAGCAAAGAAGTAACCCGCACGTTTGACATCCTGGACCGCATCATCAGTGAGTTTCCGCGTCCTGACGCCCTGGGGGGGAAGAAGGGGTCGGAGTGGTACACCTATTCCACGGAGGAGTATGTGCGTCATGCGCGTCGTTTTGCCCTGGGGCTTCTGGCCATGGGGATTGGCAAGGGGGAAAAGGTGGCCACGGTGACCAACAACCGTCCGGAGTGGAATTTTGCCGACATGGGCCTGGCGATGGCAGGGGCGGTGCATGTGCCCATTTACCCGACCATCGGGGAGGAGGAGTACAGTTATATTCTGAAGCATTCCGAGGCGCATTTCCTGATTGTCGGGGATGCCAAACTGTATGAGAAGCTCAAGCCGGTGGCGGACCGGATTCCGTCGCTCAAGGAGGTTTTTGCCTTTGAGGAGGTGGCTGGATGCCGTCATTATGAGGAGATCATGGCTGCCGGGGAGCAGAATCGGGAGGCCCTGGAACCTCGCCTGGAAGAGATGATGGCTTCCGTGGATCCTGAAGATCTGGCCACCATTATCTATACCTCCGGAACCACAGGGGTGCCCAAGGGGGTGATGCTTTCGCACCGCAACCTGGTTTCCAACTTCCGCGCACATGTGAAAATGCACCACCTGGGGAAGGAGCACCGGGTGATCAGCTTCCTGCCCCTCTGCCATGTGTATGAGCGGAGTGTCAACTACCACTTTCAGTACAAGGGGATGGGGATATACTATGTGGGCAACCTGGGGCAGATCATTGGTGCCCTGAAGGAGATCAAACCCCACATGTTCAACTCGGTGCCCCGGTTGCTTGAGCGGGTTTACGACGGCTTTGTGGCCAAGGGCAAGGAACTCACCGGCATCAAGAAGTCCCTCTATTTCTGGGCGATGAAGCTGACGCAGCATTTTGAATACAACAAGAGCTACTCCCCGTTGCTGAAGCTGAAGATTGCCATTGCCGACAAGCTGATTTACTCGAAATGGCGGGAGGCTCTGGGCGGAAACATAGTTTACGCGGTATCGGGGGGAGCGGCTTTGCAGCCGCGGATCGCCCGCACGCTGGGGATGGCTGGCATGCTGAACATCGAAGGGTATGGCCTGACCGAAACCTCACCGGTGATCGCCGTGAACAATCCGGCTACCAGAGAGATGAAGATCGGGACGGTCGGGGCGGTTTTGGAGGGATTTGAAGTGAAGATTGCCGAAGATGGGGAAATCCTCTGTAAGGGACCCGGGGTAATGATGGGGTATTACAAGGCCCCCGAGATGACGGCCGAGGTGATCGACGCCGACGGGTGGTTCCACACGGGTGACATTGGCACCTTCGAGGATGGCAAATACCTGAAAATCACCGATCGCAAGAAGGAGATGTTCAAGCTTTCAGGAGGGAAATACATTGCTCCCCAGATGATTGAGAACAAGCTGAAGGCGTCGGAACTCATTGAGCAGGCGATGGTGATCGGTGTCAACGAGAAGTTCGCCTCGGCACTCATTGCGCCCAATTTTGTGCTGCTGCACGACTGGTGTGCCGAAAACCACATTCATTTTGAGAACAACAAGGAGCTGGTGCAGATTCCGGCGGTGGTCGCCAAGTTGCAGCAGGAGGTGGCCGCCATCAACAAAACGCTGGGCTTGCATGAGGAGATCAAGCGGTTCAGGCTGGTCTGCGATGAATGGTCGCCGGCCACCGGGGAGTTGTCGCCCACGCTGAAGCTGCGGCGCAATGTGGTGGCCGCCAAATACAAGCATATCATCGACGAGATTTACTCCGTCTCGAAAAACTGACCCGTAAACAGGTGACTCAGAGACTGAGAGACTGAGAGACTGAGAGACTGAGAGACTGAGAGACTGAGAGACTGAGAGACTGAGAGACTAAGGGACTCACGCAGCGCAGCGGAGTCTCGACTTAGTCGAGAGGATTCCCGACTGCCACATTCATGATTACAGGGCCTGAAGGAAGTCGCGGAAGCGCTCTTTGGAGGCGGTGTGGCTGCCGAAAGAGGATGTCAGTTCGATGAGCCTTTCCTTCCTTGAGAAACGCTTGACATAGTTGAGGTTGATGATTTTATTGTGGTGTATGCGCACGAACTGCGGATATTCAGCCAGTTTTTTCTCAAATTCCCCCAGATTCTGACTGGCTGTATAGGTTTTCCCGTCGTTCAGGAGAATATGGGTATATCTGCCGGAAGCTTCCAGCACTCCGATTTTCCCGATTTCCACCACTTCGTTGAATTGGAGGCCTTCGATCACTATTTTCCCGGTTTTATGGGGGGCATGTACGAGTTGCCGGAGTTCCCTGAGCTGACTGACCAGGTCAGAAGAGGGGGGATTTCCCTGTGGGGAGGAGATTTCCGGGGATAAAACGGATCCCGGGGAAAACGAGTGTGCAGAAGAAGACCTGGTATTGGCCACACGGTCGATGGCTTCTCTCAGCTTGACCTTATCGATGGGTTTGGCCAGGAAGTGAAGGGCGCCGAAGTCAAAAGCCCTGGCAAAGTAGCCCGGTTCGAGGTGGGCGGTGATAAAGATAATGCGGAAGGGGAGGGGACCCTCGGAGAGAAAACGGTCGAGCAGGTCGAACACGGTGGCCCCTTCCTCCTCAAACTGAATGTCGAGGAAGAGCAGGTCGGGTTTTGCCTCCCTGATGACCCTGCCTGCTCCGGTCAGGGAAGAGGCTTTTCCCACGATTGTGATTTCCGGAGCAACCTCCCTGACGAGCAATTCAATGGTTTGCAGGTAGGCCTCTACATCTTCGGCAATGACGGCCCTGATCTTATTTTCCATGGTTCTTAATCTGAATGGTTACGGTGGTGCCTGTGTCTGAGCTTTGGGTGTCGACCGAGATATGGTATCCGGTTTCGTTCATCAGTTTGATCCGGTTAAGGGTGAGTTCCCTTCCGCGGGAGACGTATCTCATGGGTGATTTTTTTTGTATGGCGCGGCTTTTTTCGATCCCCACGCCGTCGTCTTCAATGGTGATGACGGCTCCTCCGGAGTCCTGTCTGTTGATGGAAACCGACAGGTTCCCCTCGCCTTTCTTCTGTAGGAGGCCATGGCGGATGGCGTTTTCTGCGAAAGGCTGGATGAGCATGGGGGGGATGGTAAAAGTTGCGGGGTCGATCGTCGGGTCCAGTATGAGCCGGTAGGAGAATTTTCCGGGGTGAATAAGTTGCTGAAAATCAATGTAATGGTTCAGGATGCCGAGTTCTTCTTTGAGGGGGACTTCTCCTGAGTGGTGATGGCCCTTGAGGTAGCCGGTAGCCAGGGAACTCTCGAGGAACCCTCTGATCAGGGCAGCCAGTTTGACCAGGTAGTCATTGGCTTTCCCCGGGTCGGCCTGCAGGATCATGGTTTGCAGGGAGGCCAGGGCATTGAAGATGAAGTGGGGGTTCATCTGGGACTGGATGGCCTGGACCTGGAATTTTTTGGCCTGCCGGTTGGCCTGGGCCATCCGGGTGCGGGTTTGGAGGAGGAGGACCATGGTGGCCAGGGAGAGGAAGGCCATCAGGGTGAAAAGGGCGGGGAAGAACCAGGGCTGACGCCAGAGGGCCACACGGGTTTCCAGGATGAAACGGGTTTGTGCCGGGGTCTTCAGCGGTAACCCGGGGATGCGTGCCCTCACCTCGATGGCGTTTTTACGCAGGGAGAGCCCTGAAAGCACCACATATTTGTTTTCACTCCAGTCTGACCAGAGGGTGTCCTTCCCCCTGCTCCGGCCTGTCAGCCTCCAGGCGTACTGCACGGGCATAGGCCGGTTAAAGCAGATGGCGTCGAAGGTAAGAATGGCATTCAGGGAGTTCCGTGGCAGGGTAACCCCGTGGGTATCGTAAGGAAGCAGTTCCCCGTTACATGAGGAGATCCGGATATTCAGCGTGTCAAAGGAACCGGTAAGCCGGTGCGTATCGAGCCGCACTACCTCCGTACCAGTGGTCATCCAGAGGTTCCCGCGGGAATCCACGAATGCGCCGTCCTGTCCGGGTTCAATCCCCAGAAAGCCATTTTTGTCATTATAAAAACGGAGTTCCATTTTCCCGGAACGGTGATATTCCCTCAGGTCGGTAAGATAGATGCCAGCAGGCTGGCTGAAGACCAGCCAGGTGGAGTCGATGGATGTGACGAAGTTGACCGGACTGGTGATGTCGGGGAGGTTCAGCGCGCGGATGGAATCGGAGAGGGGGTCGTAATACAGGAGACCATTGGTGCTCCCCATCCAGGTGGTTCCCATGGGATCGGTGTACACAGAGAGGACCCCTTCGGCGGGCAGGCGTCCGTTGGCAAGGTTATAATTGACGATCTGCCGGGTATCCCAGTGGTAGCGGGAGATGCCGACCAGACTGGCCAGCCAGGTCCATCCCTGTCGGTCCCGGGCAATGGAGACCACGAACCGTTCATTTTCCATACCCTCTTTTTCTCCGATGGTACGCACCCGCCGGAGGTTGGCATCGTAGACATCAGCCCGGCAATGCGAACCACTCCAGAGAAGATCCCTTTCAGGATCGTAAAAAGTGGTGAGGGAGATATCAGCGGTGACCAGCTTCGGAAGATGGTCATCAGCCATGACCATCCCAGCCTGGCTGGGGAAGAACAGCCTTCCACGTTTATCTCTGGCCGGCCGGAAATAGTAATCCACGGGATTGCCCTGAACCTTCACGTCGGGAATGGCGGTCACCTTCTTCCCGTCGTATTTCCTCAATCCCGAGAAATAGGAGGCAAACCATATGTTCCCCTTTTGATCCTCCGTGATGCCCCATATCTGGGGCAGCACCTCTTTGCGCCAGGTCTCGATTCCCATGTCAACGATCCTGAAGAGCCCCTCTTCAGCCCCGATCCAGAGTTGATTTTCCCTATCCTCCAGAATCACAGACTTGTGGATTTCGGGAGGCAGGTAGGTGTAAATGACCGTATCGGCGTTCAGGGTGATAATGGGAGTATACCATTTGCCATCGTTCCATCTAAGATTTTTTTTCAGCAGGAAATCGACGGTGGGTTTCCCGTTTCGGACCCGGGCTGCCTCCCGCAGTCCGGTGCCGGTATATTCCAGGACGCGGAAATTTGCATCGCCGGAAGATTCGATCACATAGAGCTCTTTGTCCTGCTGGCGCAGGAAGAGCATGGAATCGCCTGTGGTATAGAGAAGTCGGGCCTGGTCATCCCTGATCTCATAGACATGGGGAGGAACAGCCACGATCAGGCAGTTGCCTTTCGAGGACCACACCAGATCTTCATGACCGGTAAATTGGGCAGGAAAGGGCAGAAGCGGCCGTTGGTCGGTGAATTTTCCCTTTTCAAGGGTTCCGAAGACGGAGGCGTTGTAGTACATGGTGGCCAGGTACCATATTCTTCCGGCATCGTCGGCAGCAATTTTGGTGCCGATCATCTGTTGAGGGAGTCCGGAGGGGAAGGAGCTGATCTGATTCCCGTCCCAGGAGGAGAGTCCCCGGGCATGGGCCATCCAGATGGTGCCCCTGAGGTCTTCGGTAAGGTCGTAAATGTAATCGTCGGGGAGATTTGGTCCCCGAGAAAAGTTAAGAAACCGCTCTCCATTGTAACAGGTGGCGCCCCCTTTGGTGCCCGCCCAGAGATAACCGCGGCTGTCCTGCAGGAGGCAGGTGATCTGCATTTGCGGGAGGCCGTCACGCAGGGTGTACTGCCGGTAAGGGGGGTAGATATAATCCTGACGCGGAAACCAAACCGGCTGCCCTGACGCCATCGCGGGCAGGAAAATCAAAAGCAGCAGGTTTAGCAGGTGTCGGAACATAAATGGGAATATACAGGGGATAAATGTAGTTTTTTTCAGAGTAGGTTATTGAGCAAATCAAATACTCCTTGTGTATCGAAGAATGTTAAATGCCGGGTTATGCCTGGTTTTAGCCTGCCTGTTACCCCGAATAGTCCATCTGTTACATTTCGACCCCTCAGGAAGTTTTTTCGGAATACCTTTATCCACAGCACAACTTTTTTCAGGTTCTTTTTCAGAGCCGACCCTTTTCAATCATCACCCCCTGATGGTTCCGGAATAAGCCTGGATATGAATCCGGACAGCGGGACAGATTCCGGATAACCCGGGAGAAAAAAGCGTACGTCAACTGCGCCCATCTTCTTCCGGGTTTTTTTTCCCTGGCCTGGTGAAATGCCTGGTAATTTTGTAAATTTACACATCAATTCGAACGAGGTGACGACAATAATTATTGATGAAAATACAAGAAGGGGAAGAATCATCCTGGAATTGGTCAGAGAACTGAATGCAGGTCATGTGCTGAATGAGCAGGATGATGTAAGTCCTGGTTACAACAAAAAAACAATCAAGGCCATACAGGAGGCAGCTGAAGGTGAAACCATCGTCTGCGAGGATTTCAATGATTACCTGAGAAAGGTGAAATAGCAATGTACCGCATTGAATTTACCCGACAATACATGAAAGACCTTCGTATAGCCCGCAGAAGGAATCTGGATGAAAGTAAATTGAATGAAGTCGTCAGAATGCTTAGTGAAGGAAGAAAATTACCTCTAAAAAACCGAAATCACCCTCTTGCCGGACCGTTCAATGGACTTTTTGAGTGCCATATAACACCAGACTGGCTATTGATTTACTCCAGAAATGAATTGATAAGGTTGATTACACTTATAAGGACAGGTACGCACAGTGATTTATTCTAATAGCATACATGCTGTGCACTGTAATCCCTGTTACTGTTTTTTATACAGTATTTGAATCCGGAAAGGTTTCCTTTGCATTTTTTGTTAAATTTGGGAATATTGTCGGGATGTGAGATCCGACAGTTCAAACCATGTAAACCGAAGAATTCAAAGAGATGAACAGCCGAGTCCATGCCCAAAACCATTTTCCCCGTCGATGGAGAAATGTAGTTCCCAGGAGTTTTTTTATGTTAATGATGCTTTTATCCACTGTTTTGGCCGGCCTTCTGTCGGGGATACCTGGAGTGCAGGCGCAGGGGGTGATGGGGCGGCGGGCAGGGATCCCTGAGAAGACTCAAACAGGGGGCGTTGCGGACCCCAGCGGATCCCGGGGACTGAAAATCAATGCCCACGAATATTTTGAGATGCCGGGCCTTAACGTGATGGTCTTCTTTGATATCTACCCCGAGGGGCACCAGGGAGGTGTGGGGATCATCCAGAACGGCACCCGTGTGGCCACCAACGGAGACCTGCGGCTTGAGCCGACACCGGGACAGTGGCAGCCGATTCCCAAAGTGGGGAAACGCACGGTGGTCTCAGACCGCGAAATCGCCGTACGCTGCTGGTATCCTGACTCGGCCATCAACCGCAGGGGTTTCAATCCGGTCATTTACCCTGATCTCTCCTTTGTGTACAGTGTGCGGGTGGTGGCAGAGGGCTCAAAATTCAGGGTTTTTGTGGACCTCGACCAGCCTTTGCCGGCGGAATGGGAGACGCAGGTGGGATTCAACCTGGAGCTTTTCCCGGGATTGCTCTTTGGGAAGAACTGGTATCTGGATGATGCCCACGGGTTGTTTAACCTGCAGCCCAACGGTCCGGTCGCAAAGGACCTGTATGGTGCCTGGCAGGCGGTGCCCATGGCTACGGGCAGAAAGCTGACCATCGCACCGGAGGAACCCGGGCAGCTCATGCGCATCGAGAGTTTCGGACAGCCGATACAACTTCTCGACGGCAGGTTCTATCACAATAACGGATGGTATGTGGTGCGGTCGCTGGTCACACCGGGTCGCACGAAGGGCGCCATCGAGTGGCTGGTCGATGCCCATGTCCTGCCCAACTTCATCTCCGATCCCGTGGTGCATGTCAGCCAGGTGGGGTATCATCCTGAACAGGAGAAGAAGGCGGTCCTCGAGATGGACGGCTCGGTGGAGGAGGCGATGCCCCTTTCGCTGATCCGCTATGAGCCCTCGGGCGACCAGGTGACGGTGAAGGAGGAGATTCCGGAGAAATGGGGCAAATATTTAAGATTCAACTATTTCCGGATGGACTTTTCAGAGGTGAAAGCCGAAGGGGTCTACCGCGTGAAATACGGTAACCGGCTGACCGAGCCCTTCAGAATCGGCGCATCGGTTTATGACCGGGATGTGTGGCAGCCGACGCTCGAGTATTTCCTGCCCGTACAGATGTGCCACATGCGCATCAACGAGGGTTACCGGGTGTGGCACGACCTCTGCCATATGGACGATGCCCTGATGGCGCCCGTCGATACCAACCATTTCGACGGTTACCTGCAGGGCCCCTCGACGCTGACGAAGTTCAAACCTTATGAGCAGGTGCCGGGACTCGATGTGGGGGGCTGGCACGATGCCGGGGATTTTGATCTCAGGGTAGAGTCGCAGGCCGGTACGGTGTGGGTGCTCACCATGGCGTATGAACAGTTCCGGCCGTCGTGGGACCAGACCACCATCGACCAACAGGCGAGGGTGGTAGAGATCCACCGTCCCGATGGCAAGGATGACTTTCTGCAGCAGATCGAGCATGGTTTGTTGTCCATCCTGGGGGGGTATGAGAATTTGGGGCGCCTCTACCGGGGGATCATCTGCAACCACCTGCGGCAGTATGTCATGCTGGGCGATGCGGCGGCGATGACCGACGGTCTGAAATACAGCCCCTTGCTGAAGGAGGGGGAGAAGACAGGCAGTGAATCGTGGAAGGGAGATGACCGCTGGGTTTTCACCGAGGTGAACCCCGGAAGGGAGCTGGAGGTCGCGCGTGCTTTGGCGGCGGCTTCACGGGTGATGAAAGGGTATGACGACGGGTTATCGGCGAGGGCTCTGAAGGCTGCCGAAGAGATTTATGCTGTCGTGATCGGCGGGGAGCCCGGAAGCGCCGCCGTGCTGAAAAGCGCCGCAGGTGCCGGGAAAGAGGCACCCCGGAGGGGCGCCCGCAGAAGCGGGGTCAGTGCTCCTTCCGCCTCTGGTGCGGGTCCCGTTGCCGCAGGTCAGGCCACTCTGAATTCCGGTGGTCAGGCCTCTGCAAATGCCGCCAATCCCCGCTTTTTCTCCGGAAGGGTGCGCGCTTCCGTGGAGTTGCTGCTGGCTACCGGGGAGGAGAAATACCGCAGGGAGATTACCGGTCTGCTCTCGGAACAGCTTCTGAAGGAGAGCGATGTGACGGCCCACGTGGGACGGGTGATGCCGCAGCTGGGGGATCCCGCGCTGGAAGCACTGGTGTTGAAGGCCGCGGGCGCTTACCGTGTGCAGGTGGAGCAGCTGCAGAAGGAGAATCCCTTTGGTGTACCTTACCGGCCCCATATCTGGGGTGACGGCTGGAACATCCAGAGCTTCGGGGTGCGCCAGTATTTCCTGCAGAAATATTTCCCCGGCATCTTCGACGGGCGGACCATGCTCAACGCACTGAATTTCATATTGGGGAACCACCCGGGCGAGAACACTTCGTCGTTTGTGTCGGGAGTGGGGAGCCGGTCGGTGACCGTGGCCTACGGGGTGAACCGGGCCGACTGGTCGTTCATCCCCGGGGGATCGGTATCGGGAACCGGCATCATCAGGCCTGATTTCCCGGAGCTGAAGGAGTGGCCTTATTTCTGGCAGCAGACCGAATACGTGATGGGGGGCGGCGCCACCAACTTTCTTTTCCTTACGCTCGCTGCAGCCGATCAGTTCAGACAGGAATAGCCTTTCGCATGCATTTACGTTTCGCTGCCGGCTGCCCGGGAGCAGTTCAGGCATTAATGGACCTTAAAAGCAGGGGCCATCAACGCCTGCTCTTGTTTACTTATCCCCATCTGGCTGGCGATTTTTCGCCAGGAGGAGACCGCTGTTTTGACTTCGTCAATAATATGGCTCAATTCTTTGTCACCCAGTCTGAACCAGGGAGCTGTGCTTTTAGCCAGGAGAAGATCAGATGAATTGTTCTCCATATCGATATTCAGTGCATGCCCCACCTTATCAATGGAGGGATTAACATCATAGGCAGGTGCAAGTCGCCACCCCTCCCTGGTCAGAAGGAATCCATGATTTCTGAGGTGATCGTCAGTGTTGGATATGAGTATATTGAAAACGATTCTTTTCCAGAGTTGGTGTAGATCTTCCTCTGAATGAGCACAGGAAAACTGAATGAATTCGGCGATGTCAAGGTAGGAGGGGGTAGTGTCACGGATGAGCTCTTCATTTTTACCGGTCATGGTCATGGCAGAGGCAAAGTGTATTCTTTGGTTTTTGTCCCTGTCGAACCGCTTGGTAAAGAAAGTGTCGTAATTCCCGGAGACCTTTTCAATACGGGATTCGGCCATCATAATGCCGGCATTAAGGGCGAGCCGGTAGGCCAGATATTCCCATGCCCCCTTGTTGTAAGTGTCGTTTTTTGATGGAAATTTCGCGATCCAAAGGTGACTATCCTGATCCAGGATGTTGGCTTTTGGCCTGGCTCCACCGAGAGAAGATCCCGGAGCCACCAACACCGCCAGCCATTTATGTGCTTCGGGAGAATCAATACCTGATTCCATCCATTCGGCGCTGTGTTGCAGTTCTCTAATGGTTGTCCATGGTGGTGCGGGAGATACAGGATCATTATCCAGAAAATCACCTTCAGGATCACTCTTAAACCGGAGTGCTCCCATTCGACAGAAATCATGAACGCCTAACAGATAATCAATATCATTTAACATAGGAGCCGGTCTCTTCTGATCCCTGGCATATATGGCCGCCCTCCTTCTCATCAGGTTTCTTCCCCAACTGTCAGGCATAGAATCGAGGAAAACCCCGAAATTTTCCTTTCTGTTAGGAAATTGTTGTCCGGTGAACCAGGTGATATCCGGATCTATCAAATGTTGCTCCTGCGAGTTGATCCATTCCTGATGGTATGAAAAACTGAAGGCTTTGCGACCTTTAACCTGCTGGACTGAGAGTTTCCCCATCCATTTTGGGGACTGCATCCCTTTCCAATGGGCATATATCCATATGTCAGTTTTGTCGCTCATGGTTTATTTCCCCAGTAGTTCAAGATCTTGCAATTTTCTGCCAAATTCATCATCGACAGCCAGCTTCAGGAAATCATCCTGAAGTCCCAGCACCCTGAAGACATTGAAATAGGCCCCCATTGATACTCTCGGATTACCCTTTTCAATGTGGTAGAGCGTGGAACGGTTAATACCAGCCCTTTCAGCCACCTGAAAGGTCGTCAGTTTACGCCGTTTCCTGGCCAGTTTAATATTTT
This sequence comes from Bacteroidales bacterium, assembly GCA_012729335.1. Lineage (GTDB taxonomy): Bacteria > Bacteroidota > Bacteroidia > Bacteroidales > Prolixibacteraceae > UBA1413. The sequence continues at coordinate 32,289 of JAAYDJ010000001.1, forward strand.
CCCCCACCTGTTCCAGGATTTCCTGAAACCTGGGAAAAAGTATGCTCTTCTTCGATCTCATGTGTTGTTTATTATCGACAAATATAATGAAAATGTTTAGAATAAACAACATTAGGCCCGGAGTCCCCTCCTGTCCGGAGTTTCTTATGTGATGCCAAGGATAATGGAAAGGTTTTGCTTGACCTGGTGTGCCAGTTCTTCGGGCAAATCGCCAAGTTTCCGGATGAACCGGTTGTTACCGATCGTACGCACCTGGTCAATCATGATATCATGACTCGCTTTCAGGTTGGTCATGCCCAGAGGAATATTGACCCTGAGGATTTCTGCATCCTTTTGGATGTTGGCCGTTAACGGGCAAATAATGGTGGTTGGATGGTAGGCATTGTTCAGCATATTGGACTGAACAACCAAAACAGGTCGGGTTAAAACTGGCTTACTCTCTATCCTGGTGTTCAGGTATGCCATCCAGATTTCCGAATTTCTGATCAACATCTTCCTGCTTTTTAGTCTTTATCTTCCAGGTCTTCAAACTCCTTTAAAACCGAAAGCGATTCTTTCCTGACCGCTTCAGACTCGCTTATCAGTTTTAATTCCATCATTTTCTTCCTCTGGAATTTATTATACCATTCCAGGGCATCATTGATGTACTTGTTCCTGGATATTTTCATTCCAGAGAGAATCCGTTCTGTTTCGTTGAAGATTTCATCATCCAGATTAAAAAAAATCGACTTCATGCTATTTGAGGTTTTAGAGACATATACGAAACTATATGCAAAAGGTATATAAAAAAGTATATATCAAGAAATAATGAAAAACAGGAGAGGGAAGAAATTTATATTGACTGTGCCCGCCGGCCCTTAATTGCTTGCTGGTGCTGGCAGCCCGGGGTAGCTTTTGGGTACTCCACTTCGCAGACCAGACCGGATAGGCGATCCAGGTACGCCTGGAGTTGCTTGCTGGTGCTGTCCGCCCGGGAGCAGTTCAGATGGGCAGTCCCCGCCGGCCCTGAATCGCTTGCTGGTGCTGGCCGCCCGGGGTGGCTTTTTGGTTTCCACATGGAAGACCAGTCCGGATAGGCGATCCAGGTACGTCTGGAGTTGCTAGCCGGCGCTGGCCGCTGCCGATCAGTTCAGACTGAAATAGCCTGTCGCCGCATTCACGTTCAACTGCCTGCTGCCGATAGGTCCAGGCTGAAATAGTCTGTCATCCGCATGCACGTTCAACTGCCTGATGCAGATCAGTTCAGACTGAAATAGCCTGTCGTCCGCATGCACGTTCAACGGCCTGCTTCCGGGAGCAGTTAAGGATGAGTGGTCCTTACCAGGGGAGTTTCTTATGTGCTCAAATGATTAAAGCTTCATGAGGGATTCCATGAAGTTGCGCATGTCGAAGGTGACTTCCAGGAGGCTTTTGCCGCCGGTGAGTTCGCGGACTTCCCTGTCGGCGGTGAGGGGGTCCTTTCGGCCGCTGCCCATCTGGTCCATGATGTCCGACATCTTGTCCCAGTAGGTTTTGTGTTGTTGCCATGCCTCATGGGAGGCGGTACCCGGCTGGGGCTTCTTGCTCTCCATGAGGGGGCCCATCTTGGTGCGATAATCCTTGGCGGTGCCCCGCGCGATTTCAACATATTTCTCCACCCTCTGGAATTCGGGCGACTGCCTGATATGTTCTCCCTTGTAGTAAGTGACGTCTGCTGTTTGTCCGGCCCATGCCTTGTTGGCGTGGAGGATCCCGTTTTTCTGGAGGACGTTGAGGTCGGCATAGGCGTCGCCCACCTTGGAATGGGTGATGTTTTCCCAGGAGTGGGCTGCGTTTTGTCCGGTTTCCGCCTGGAAGGCTTTTTCCCAAGCCTCCTGGGCTTCGGTGTGCCACGTTTCCACCGAGGTGGGCTCTCCATTTTTCACAGGTGGCAGGGGGCGCCCGTCGGGCCCTGTTCTGGCTTTACGACCGGCGTCGTAGTCCATATTGACGGTTTTGCTGCCCAGGAGGTCTTCAGGCTGTACGGTCTCGCCCCGGGCCTGTTTCTCGCGGGCGCGCTGCAGTTCGGCAGGGTCGGGCCTGTTTCGGATGGCCTCCAGCTCCTCGCGGCTCCACCCCCGTGCATCCATTTCCTGGTGGTACCGTTTTTCGACCCGCTGGTGGATACGGTCCATCGAATTGCTGTACCGTTTGATGAGGTCCAGGTTACTGGGATCTTTCTGGAGGGTTTTCATCATCATTTTGGCCTGCGGTGAGCTGTGTATCTTCGCGGAGCGGTCGTCGAGTTCGACCAGGATTTTCTTGATTTCCGAAGGGGGAGCCCCGGCCTGTCGGGCAGCCTCCAGCTTTTCGTAGGTTTTTTTATAAGAGGTCACCCTGATGCGGGCATCGGCCACCTGTTCCCGGTAAACCGCCATCTCCTGCGGGGAGAGGGGCCGGTTGAAGTCGTCGGCATCGATGGCGGGTCTGCCCCTGGTCCCTGCCTGCCCTGGGGCGTCAGGGGTGGAGCCGCCCTTAGCCACAGGGGAAGTGCCGCCCTTTGCAGAAGCAGAGGAGCCGCTCTGCACTTCAGGAGAGGCTCCTCTCTGAGCTGCGGCAGAGGTTCCGCTCTTAGCTGCAACTGGGGAACCGCTCTTAGCAACAGGTGATGCGCCGCTTTTCCCGGCAGATGGGTTGTCGAGGTCGGGGAGGGGGCCGTTGGGGCGGGCAAAGGTGGAGGAGATCTTTCCGGCGCCATAGGAGAGGGCCTTGCTGGTGATATAGCCCTTGGCGGCCTCACCCGCGGCTCCCTTGAGGCCATCCATGAAATCGCCCCCGTTGTTGACGGCATTTTCAAAACCACGGAAACCGTCCACGGCAATGCCCGTCACCGTGTTATAAGATCCGGCCACCCGCAGGAAGGCCTCTTTGGGGCCCCCCTCGATATAGCCGGTGACCCCCTGGTAGATATTGTTGACATACTGTCCGCCAAAGAGGGAGAGCCCCATCATCGAATAATCTGCGGTGGTCTTGACCACCTGGGCGGTCTGGAGGCAGGCGTCGGCCCAGTCGGCTTCGGCCACCGCCTCCTTGTTGGCGGCCCTGTCGACAGCCATTTTCTCTTCGTAATATTTCCGGCCGACATCATTGGCCTCTTCGACGATGGCCCTGACCGCGGCTTCGTCGAGGTTTCCTACCATCTCCCCGCGGAATTTGCTGCCGATGACGGCCCTGGCTTCCCGGGCCTGCGCTTCGGGAAGTTTATCGGCCATCTCATAGGCTTTGCGGACGCTGCGGCTGATGTTTTCGAGGCGTTGCTGGTTCTGCGCGATGTTCTGGATGAATCCTGCCCGGGCATATTCGTCCCAGGGGGAGCGGGAGTGGACAATCTCGCCGGTCTGGATGGTGGCGATGCGGTCCTTTTCGGCCTGAAGGTCGGCCTGTGCCCCCAGGATCCTGAGTTGAAGGGCCTCCCTGCGACAGGGATCGCTCTCTTTCTTCAGTTCCTCCCTGTCGCGGACCATGTTCTTTTCGATGATGGCCAGATTGGTCTTATGGAAGGCGATGGTCTCCTCGTTGATTTTCCGGCGTTCTTCAGCGCTGTGGTCGTCGCCGGCACTTCCCTTTGCGGCAGGCTGAGCACCCGGGGTGTCAGGTTTCCTGGCGGGAGTTTGGGCGGCCAGCGTGGCGGGAGAAGCCCCTCCGGCCATCTCCGAGCCAAAGGCTTTCTTCAGTTCGTCGGGGATGAACACCGATTCCGGGTCGTGGGCAAAATCATCCCACCGCTCCTCTTCGCTCCACCTGACAGCTGTTTTGAAAAAAGCCGCGGCCATGCTGTTGAGGGTCATCTGTTTGGTGAAGGTGGCGTTGAACACCGTGTTTTTAACCTTTTCGCCGGTGGCGATCAGCTCCTTAAAGCGGGCAGAGGAAGTTTCCGGAAAGGAAGGGAAGGCGGGGTAGTCGAACCGGACGAAGTGGTGGAAGATTTTTCCGTCGTTGGCACCACCCACCCCCCGGCCGTAATAGTCGGGAGTGGTCAGTTCCCTGCGGATGAAGCGGTCACCCATGTTGCCTTTGACGGTGCTCTTCCCCGGCAGGGAGGTGTAGTTGCACTCTCCGCAGAGCTCAATGTCATAATATTTCTCACCGTCAGGCGTGTCTATTTTATAGATGTAGAAATAGCGGGGGAACCACACCTCTCCGAATTTCCAGGTGGGGTCGTAAAACTGATTTTGGGTGCCTGCCCAGCATCCTTCGGGGGTGAAATCGTTGAGGAGCGATTCCAGGAATTCCTTTTCCTTCTTATAGCGGCTTTGGCGCCGGGTCATCAGTTCCCGTCCGTCGGGAGGGTTTCCGAGGTCGGTGAGGGCCCGGGCAACCTGGTCGAGTCTTTTCTGGCGGGAAAGGAGCAGGGCCTGGTAGCGGGATGCCAGATCCATGTAATTTCTGACGCCTCCGGGGTCGTCGAATTCGGCGGCATAGCCGGCATTGCGGACGGCCTCCTCAAGGAGTTGGCTGGTCTGGACCACCGCCGTCCTGTATACGAGGAATTCTCCCAGCAGGGGATTGAACTTATTCAGATATTCGACGGCTTCGCGGAAGGGCGTTTGCCGCAGGGGCGCCCAGGCGTTCATGAATTCCGCCTCTTCGGCCTCGTTCATGGGCCCGTAGACCAGCCGCATTCCCTCCATGGCGCCGGCAACCGCACCATCCCACTGGCTGGCGGTGATGGTTTTGATGTCGAGGAAGGGGAGAGGCTTTGCCGCAGGGATGGTCTCTCCCGGAATCCCCACAGAGGCGGAGGCATTTCCGGTACTTGTCTTATCTTTCTGTACGAGGAGTTCCGGTTCCTCCGGAATCAGGGAAATTCCGGAGATAAAATCAGCGGCCTCACGGCGGAGTTCCTTCTTCTTCTCCTTCTTGTCGAAGACGTACACGTAGTACATCTTGCCGTCGATCACCGGCGTGAAGAGGAATCCGCGGTGGTTGAATGCCGGTGCGAGGTAGGACATCATGTGGCACCGGTCCACGCCAAGGGTTTTATACCTGCTCTGTTCCTCCACGTGGTCGATATCGTCTTTCCTTTCGGCATGGGTTTTCGTGAGGGTGGCGATATGTGTTTTGAAGTCCCTCTCGTGCCGGGTAATGGTCCCCTTGTGTCTGAGGCGGACAATGTAGGTCAGTTCGCCGTTGATGACATGCCTGAAGGTCAGGTATTCCTCATTGGTATGTTCCTCATAGAGTGACCAGTTGGGAGGCAGTTTGTAACGAAAGATCCCGTAGGTCTGCCATTTCTCCTGCGGAACCGGGGAGGGTGCCGGCTGCATGGCGAGGGAGGCCATGGCCACCAGCAGGAGGGCTGTTAATGAGGTTTTTAGTTTCTTCATGACCCCTAAAGATAAACAAAAAAGATATTATTGAAGAAGTCGTCAGGCGAAGATGCGGTTTTGCGGAATCGGTGTGAACAGTGAGGGGTCAGGTGAAGATGCGGTTCCGGGGATGCAGGTGAAGGGTGATGGTTCCGGCGAAGATGCGGTTTTGCGGGGCCAGGGTGCCGGGTGAAGGGTCAGGTGAAGGGTGATTGTTCCGGCGAAGATGCGGTTTTGCGGGACCAGGGTGACGAGTGAGGAGTCAGGTGAAGATGCGGTCCCAGGGGATGCGGGTGGCCATCAGTGCAAGGGCCAGAGTAAACCAGATGGCGGCGAGTTTATGTTTGCGTGCTTTGAACTGGGCCTTCCGGGAGCCGCTGCGGCCGATATGGATGAAAAGGATGGCCAGGATCATGACGGCGATGTGTTCGACGGCGTAGAAGCGGAGGCCGGGGTTCTGCATGGCTGCGCCGAAGTCGGTGAATGCCTGCCTGGTGATGGGACTGAGGGCGGCATAAAGCAGAATGCCGGCCACGAGTTGGAGGTCGGCCAGGATGGTGAGCAGGGTTCCGGCGAAAGTATCTGCGGCGGCCCACCTTTTTTTGAGGATCCAGCCGCGGTACCCGCGAATCATGGCGAAGAGGGCTGCCAGCAGGAGTGCCCAGCTGAGATATTGATGGACAAGGGTGACGGTGGGGTACCAGTGTGCTATGTTCATTGTGTTTCTGTCTGTTGATTCAAGGCCGCTAAGTTAAAGAGTTCGCCCGGTTTGAACACAGATATCCGGGGTACATTTATCAACAATGCAGCGTTGATCATGGCGCGGGCCACAGTAGCCGCGGAAATGGGCCTGTAACTGCGGAACATCACCCTGCCAATCTTTTCCATGAAGGTGGCCGACCACTCTTCGGCGGGACGGCGGACCTCCCTCTGGCCCGTGAGAATGGAAGGCCTCAGGATGTGGATGTGCCGGAAAGGGAGTTTCTGCACCTGTTCATCCAGTTCTCCCTTCATGCGGGAGTAAAAGATAAGGGAGCGGGCGTTGGCTCCTGCTGCAGAAACCAGGACATAGGTGGGAACTCCGTTGCGGGCGGCGGCCTCCGCGAATTGGTAGTTGTGGGTGAAATCGACACGGTACTGGGCCTCTTTGGACCCCGCCTGTTTCAGGGTGGTGCCCAGCGCCGAGAAAAGGGCGTCTCCGGTCACCAATGCGCCCCAGTTCTCAGGATGATCGAAGTCGACGATATGCTCCTCAAGACGGGGATGGCTTATTCCGCTTTTGCGCCGCACGAAAATCCGCACCTTGTCGATCCCGGGATCTTCCAGGAGTTGCCGGGTCAGTTCACGACCTACCATGCCGGTCGCACCCACGATATTCACTTCCTTCATAACTTTCTTATTTCCAGTATGTCAACATCTCAGGCTGTGTATATCCTGTATTGAATTATTACTCTTTCAGCAGTCCGTCGTTGCGGAGTTGTTCGACGTGGTCGAGGATGGTTTCCTTCCAGGGGCGGAAACGGATGCCCAGTTCTTTGCTGATGCGGGAGTTGTCGAACCGGAGGTCATAGCCGAAGTTTTTCCGGATAAAGGAGGGAGAGTACCCGGCGATGGGGCCTACGATGTAAAAGATCCAGGTGGGCATATAGCCTGAAGGGAGGGGCAGTCGGGGATACTGGGCATGGATGACGCGGGCGATTTCCAGGAAATCGCGGCTGTGTGGAGCGGCGATGTGGCGGCCATGGGCTTGTGGAGTGAAGGCGGCTCTGACATGGGCGAGGGCGGCATCGCGAACGTCGACCACGGCCTGGGTGCCGCGGGGAACTCCCAGCCGGAAAAAGCCCGATGTGAGTTGACGCATCAGCTTGATACTCGTGGAGTCGGTCCGTTTTGAAAGAGAGGGGCCGAGGATAAACCCGGGATTGATGACCACCAGGTCAACACCAGGGAGGTCGCCGGTCAGTTTCCAGGCCTCCTTTTCGGCCAGGGTCTTGGAGTAGGAATAGGGCAGGTCGGTGAGCGACGAGGTGCTGTTCCAGTGCTCCTCCGTGAAGGTCTTCCCGTCGATGGATTCCGATTCGATGGCATTGCCATAGATGGCGGCTATGCTGCTGGTCAGCACAACCCGCCTGACCGTTCCGGCCTTGCGTATGCTTGCGAAGACATTCCGCACCCCTTCCACGGCAGGCCCGATCAGCTCCCTCTGCGGATCTTTCACTCCCGTGATTTTAAAGGGTGAAGCAGCATGGATGACCACACTGCACCCGGCAGTGGCTTCGTCAAAAGAGCCGGCTTTCATCAGGTCGGCTTCAAAAAACTTCAGCTTCCCCGGGTATTGGTCCGAGAGCGTGTCAAGATGTGCATATTTCTTCTGATCCGATTTTCTGCGGATGGTGGTATGGACCAGGTGGCCTTCTTCCAGAAGATATCTGACGATCCAGGAGGCCAGGTAGCCAGACCCTCCGGTCACCAGGACCGTCGCGGGGGTGTTCATTTTTTCGCTCATTTTATTTTTTTTGGTTAAATAACAACAAAAAGAGCAAACGGTTCCGGAAAAATAAAATAAAATGATGGACCGTGGAAAATGGTTTCACTGGATGAAATAGATTCGACCGGGTAAGTCATAAGTAAGTATAGTCGTTTATAAACCGATATAACAACTTTACCAGATTACCGGAATTTCTTAATTTTATCTCCTTTAATACCCAATGCTTATGTCTTACTTCTCAGATACCACGGGATTGTACACTGATTTTTACGAACTGACCATGGCCTATGGCTATTTCCGGAAGGGCCGGGTCGGGGAAACCGCGGTTTTCGACTATTTTTTCAGGACCAATCCCTTTCAGAACGGTTTCACGGTGTACGCCGGGTTGAGGGATTTGCTGGAGTTGCTGGAGCAATTCACTTACAGTGCGACCGATCTGGCCTATCTGCGGGGGCTTGGTTTTGCGGAGGACTTTTTGGAATATCTGCGGGATTTCCGGTTCCGGGGTACCCTGTACAGCATGGAAGAGGGGGAGGTGGTTTTTCCCGGGGAGCCGCTGATGCGAGTGGAAGGCAGCCTGATGGAGACCCAGTTGGTGGAGTCGATGTTGCTGAATGTGCTCAATTTTGAGTCGCTGGTGGCCACCAAGGCTTTCCGTGTGCGGCAGGCGGCGGGGCCGCGGCTGGTGAGTGAATTCGGGTTACGGCGTGCCCAGGGACTGGGGGCCATGATGGCCACGCGGGCATCGGTGATCGGTGGGGCCGACAGTACCTCCAATACCCTGGCGGCGATGAAGTATTCCATTCCGGCGGCGGGGACCCAGGCCCATTCGTGGATACAAAGTTTCGACACCGAGCTGGAAGCGTTTCTGGCTTATGCCGAAGTGCACGGCAGTAAGACCATCCTGCTGGTCGACACCTATGACACCCTCCGGTCGGGAATCCCCAACGCCATCCTTACGGCCAAAGCCATGGAGGGGCGGGGGGAGCGGCTTTTCGGGGTGCGCCTCGACAGTGGTGACCTGGCTTACCTGTCGAAGAAAGCCCGGAAGCTGCTTGACGATGCCGGACTTCCCTACGTGAAGATCGTGGCCTCCAACCAGCTGAACGAGCATGTGATCATGAGCCTTCTGCACGAGCAGGATGCCCCGATCGACGCCTTCGGGGTGGGTACCGAACTGGTGTCGGCAAAGCCCGATGCAGCCCTCGACGGGGTTTACAAGCTGGCAGCCGTGGATGGTTCACCAAGGATGAAAATCTCGGAGAATGTGGAGAAGGTGACCCTTCCCGGAGCCAAATGTGTCGTGCGCTTTTACGATGCCGACGGTTTTTTCTACCGCGACGGAATTTTCCTGGAAGAGGAGTGCCTCAGCGGAGAAATGATCATCCATAACCCCAAGTTTCCCGAGAAACAAACCGACGTGTCGGGACTCAGGGCAGAGCATCTGCTGAAGCCGGTGTATGCCGAAGGGAAGCGGCTGGTGGACGGGAAGACCCCTTCGGAGATCAACAGCTACCTGCAGGAGCGGGTGGCCCTGTTGCCCGCGGAACACCGCCGCTTCGTGCGGCCCCACATCTACAAGGTGGGCATCTCGGGGAAGTTATTGCAACTCCGCACCGACCTGGTGCGCAGCGTCACTGCAAAGTGACACCCTGTAATGAGTATTTTCTTTGGTGTCCAGTTAAATAACAGAAATTGAATCCTATGAGTGATGGATGTTGTAACGGTCAGGCTGACCGCTCAGCTGAGCCACAAAAGGCGGATCTCTCCGCTCAGGAGGGAAGTGTCGGGGAAGAGGGATCTTCCCGGAGAGGATTTGCGGGCGAAAGGGGGCTTTTACCCGGACCGTTTGTAAAAAACGGGGTGAACATTATCCGGCCCACGGTGGTGGTGGATGAGGCCATCTGCCGGCGGAATATTGCCCGTATGGCGGAGAAGGCCCGCATGGCGGGGGTACGTTTCCGGCCCCATTTCAAAACCCATCAGAGTGCGGCCATCGGGGAGTGGTTCCGGGAGGCGGGAGTCACGGCGATTACGGTCTCCTCGGTTTCCATGGCCCGCTATTTCGCCGATGCCGGGTGGAAGGAGATCACCATCGCCTTTCCGGTGAACATCAGGGAGATGGAGGAGATCAACCGATTGGCGGGGGAGGTGCGTCTGGAACTGTTGGTTGAGAATGAGATCGTCATGCGCCATCTGGTGACCCAACTGCAGGCGCCGGCGGGGATCTGGATCGAGATCGACACCGGGTATCACCGGACAGGCGTGGACACCGTCAAGACCCGGGTCATCGACCAGATGCTGGAAGTGCTCAAAAGAAACAACAAGATGGCCTTCCGGGGATTTCTGAGTCATTCGGGACAGACCTATTCGGCACGGACGGTTGAAGACATCCGGATCAGGCATGCCGATGTGCTGCTGCAGATGCGGTCGCTGAAAAACCATTATCAGCCTGAGTGGCCCGGGGTGGAGGTGAGCCTGGGCGATACGCCGGCCTGTTCGGTATGCGACCAGTGGGAAGGCGTGGATGAGATCCGCCCCGGCAATTTTGTTTTTTTGGACCTGATGCAGTGGCAGCTGGGGGTGTGTTCCGCCAATGATATTGCCGTGCGGGTGGTTTGTCCGGTCGTGTCGAAACAGATCATGCGCAATGAGGCGGTGATTTACGGAGGTGCCGTGCATCTTTCCAAGGAGCTGATGATCGGTCCGAACGGAAAAAAATGGTATGGCGGAATTGTCCTTCCGGATCGTGGCCCACTGCAGGCTTTCAGCCAGGGGAAAGAGGAGAGGGCTCAGCTTCTTCCCGGACCCTCTCACTCAGAGGTGGAGGATCCCCGGATCAAAGATGGGGTGAGTTCCGGAGGGGATCAGGGAAAAGGAATGGAGCTTCACGAAGCGGAGGCTCACAGTAATAACCTCTCCGGGAGTTCATCCGGCGGGGAATTTCCTGGCGGCAGTTCTCCTGGCAGTGCTACTCCTGGCAGGGATTCCCAGGGCGGGAGTTCATCCGGCGTAGGATCAATTCAAGGGAGGTGGCGGATCAGCGGGGAGACCTGGGTAGCCGGGTTGTCGCAGGAACACGGGATCGTCAGGGGAGCGTTTGAGGAAATTAAGGCGATGCAGCCCGGCGACCTGCTGGAGATCATCCCCGTCCATTCCTGTCTGGCTGCCGACCTGGCCGGGCATTACCTCACCACTACGGGACAAGTTATGAGTAAAATGGGAAGGGAATCGGGAGTCGGGAATCTGGAATATCGGAATCTGGAATCTTGAGTCTTGAATCTGGAATGCGGAATCTTGAATATCGGAATCTGGAATCTTGAATATCGGAGTCTTGAGTCTTGAGTCGGGAATCTTGAATGTGGGAATCTTGAATCTTAAGCCTTAAGTCTTGAATATCAGAATCTTGAGTGGTAAATGGAAAGAAATTATGACCGGAATGACCCGGATCTGGCTTTGAAGTATGCTTTCAGGTGATTGTACATTGATGTCAAGGTAAGCAGTTGTGCGGAAAGTGCATTCAAGCCCTGTGTGATATCTTCTACTGTAAAGGGATACTCATGCGTTACAATATTCCTGGTTTCCCTGAGTGCAAACCATTCCCGGTGGTTGGAGAGTAAACCCAGTTTTTCCATTTTGTTAAGCAGGTCGATGAAGGCCATTGTGCGGATATCTTCACCCAGAAACTCGAGTATCTGCGGGAAAAGCCTCTTGCCCATAGTGTCCTGAAGTTTAGAATACCTGAAAATAAGCTGATCGAAGTAGGAAAGGTCATCAGGGGAGATATGAAGGTAGTTGTCGCGGGTCAAAGGGAAATGGTGCTTGATTTTTTCAAAGGCATACATCATCCGTTCCATATGGATGTCACACAGAATAAATGTGTCGTTCAAAGAATGAATGATTTCATTTTCGGTCATAGCACCAGTGATTTTTCCATGATGGTTCTGTAAAAGGACTCTTGCTTTTTGAGTAAAGGGCGGTCCAGGACCACATCGATTTTCTGGTCCCCGATCAGTTCTTTGAGTTTGACCAGGAATTCGATTTTTTTCTGAACTGTCATTCGTTGCGAATCGCCTCCGGAAATAAAAAGATCTATATCACCGCCTTTGAACAGATCGTTGGTTCTTGACCCGAACAGCCTGACCTCAGTTGTAGTCCCGAAGACTTCAATTGCCACTTTTTTGATAGCCTCTATTTCCTTCTTTGTCAGTCGCATGATACAAAGATACCCAAAATAGTAAAACTGTCCGGAACTAATCCCGGAAACTGGAACAAAAAACAAAGGGCACAGCTATTGCTGCACCCTTTAATTATCCATTAATTCGGAACACCCCTTATTCTGGCCATTCGTGCGTTCAGGATTCATGACTGGTCATGGTGCGGGTTTTGAATGTGATTTTTGACTTTCACGGGCCTTTCCTTCATTCAAGATTCAAAATTCCCTCATTCAAGACTCAAGATTCCCGACTCAAGATTCCAGATTCAGGATTCCCACATTCGAGATTCCCTCATTCCAGATTCCAGACTCCCTCATTCCCGTTTCAGGATTCCTTTGCCGGTATGTTTTTCAGTGTTTCGAGCAGGAACTCCCAGAATTTGCCGACGGTGGCGACGTTCACCTTTTCGTCGGGCGAGTGGGGATGGCGGATGGTAGGCCCGAAGGAGATCATGTCCCAGTCGGGGTATTTTCCGCCGAGGATACCGCATTCGAGTCCGGCGTGGATGGCCTTGATTTCGGGGATTTTGCCGAATTTGGTGTGATAGACTTCCTGCATGGTTTTGAGGATGGGGGAGTCCATGTTGGGTTTCCACCCGGGGTAGGCGCCGCTGAATTTCACCCTGGCGCCGGCCAGAGAGAAGAGGGCCCACATGCGGGTGCCGAGGATCTCCTTGGCTGAGTCGACCGAGCTGCGCATCAGGCAGGCGATGCGGATGACCTTTTTCTTTTCGTCCGACTTCACGATAGCCAGGTTGGTGGAGGTTTCCACGAGTCCGGGCATGGAGTCGCTCATACGGATCACCCCGTTGGGCACGGCCAGGATGGCCCGGGTGAGGCGGGACTGGGTATCCTTGTCGATCACCGTTTTGGGGCAGTCGACGGGTTCCAGGGTTACCGTCAGGTCGGGTTCGGTGGCGGCGAGTTCTTTTTTCATGACGCCGGTGATCTCATCGACGAGGGTCACGAAGTCGGCGATTTTCTTGTTTTTGACGGTCACCAGTCCGAACGCTTCGCGGGGGATGGCATTGCGGAGGCTTCCGCCGTTGATGGTGGATAGGCGGACGCCCAGCTTGCATGCGGCCTCGTTGAGGATCCGGAAGAAGATCTTGTTGGCGTTACCGCGGCCCAGGGGGATGTCGATGCCCGAGTGGCCTCCCTTGAGGCCGGTAACGCTCAGGATGACGCCGGCGCTGGCCTTGGGGGCTTTCTTCTCCTTATAGCCGAATTTGACGCCCACATCCTCACCGCCGGCGCATCCCACGTAGAGTTCGCCTTCATCTTCCGAGTCGAGGTTGATGAGGATATCGCCCTGAAGCACGCCTGCTTCGAGGCCGTTGGCACCGTCCATGCCCGTTTCTTCGGTGGCCGTGAAGAGACCTTCGAGGGGCCCGTGCGGGATATCGGTGGATGCCAGGAGTGCCATGGTGGCGGCCACGCCGATGCCGTTATCGGCGCCCAGGGTGGTGCCGTTGGCGCGCACCCATTCCCCGTCGACGATCGCCTCAATGGGATCCTTCTCAAAGTCGTGGGTTTTGTCGTTGTTTTTCTGGGGAACCATGTCAAGGTGCCCCTGAAGGATCACCCCTTTGCGGTTTCCCATACCGGAAGTGGCCGGCTTGCGGATGATGATGTTGCCCGCGGCATCGCGGATCGTTTCCAGACCCAGCGACTTGCCGAAATTCTCCACGTAGTCGCGGATTTTCTCCTCGTGGTTCGAGGGACGGGGAATCTGCGTCAGCTCGTGGAAGTAATTCCACACCTGCTGCGGTTCCAGTTCCATTATTTTTTTACTCATAATTAATAAGTTAAACAGTAATTTCTATTCAAACACACGCTGCACCCCTATTGTTCACCAAAACCACGGTATGGGGCCGGAAACCGATGATGGGCAGGTGGTGACGGTGGTCACTACCCTCAAACAGCATCTCCGGCTGCTGATGTGATAGAGGTGCCGATGCACGAGGTATCAATTCTTCTTGTTGGGCAATTCGAGTCCGTATCCTTTTTTGCGGTCGACGGCTTTCAGGACGAAGCTGAGGATGATGGCGGCGACGCCGAAGCCAGCGAAGATGAGTTCGGGGACGGTGTAGTTGTATTTGGCGCCTTCGACGCCGGCGGCGATCTGTTCGGCCACGCCGGGGTTGGATTGGGTCACGGCCCAGCCGATCAGGATGGGTACCAGGAGCAGCCCGATGTTCTGGATGTAGAAAATCAGTCCGTATGCCGAGCCGAGGTAGCGGTCTTCCACGATTTTGGGGATGGAGGGCCACATGGAGGCAGGCACCAGGGAGAAGGCGGTTCCGAGGATCACAATGGTGGCCAGGGCGATGGGCACTGTGAAGATTTCATTGGGGGTGAGGGCGAAGATAAGGTGCGAGACCGTGAGCAGAATGGCTCCATAGAGCATCATGGAGGCCCCTTTTCCTTTGAAGTCGAGGAAAGCGCCCATGAAGGGGGTGAGGATCATGGCCCCGATGGGGAAATAGGAGAAGTAGGCGGCGGCCGTTTTGATGTCGAGGCTCAGTTTGGAGGCCAGCATGTCGGTGGCGAACTTCTGGAAGGGGAATATGGCGGCATAGAAGAGGACGCAGAGACCCGAGATGGCCAGAAAGCCGGGGTTGGTGATGATTTTCTTCAGGTCGGAAATGCGGAATGCCTCTTCGGGTTCTTCTCCGACGTTATTGGCGCCGATCTGTTTGTCGAGCCTGGCATCCATAAAGGTGAAGATCAGGAAGGTCAGGAATCCGATGCAGAGGAAGAGGAGGCCCCAGAAGACCGAGTTGGAGGGGCCGCCGTTTTCGGCGAAGATGGGGGTCAGGCGGAAGACGGCGAAGACGCCGAGGCGGGCGATGGCCATCTCGAGGCCCATGGCCAGGGCCAGTTCCTTGCCCTTGAACCATTTGACGATGGTTTTGGAGACGGTGATCCCGGCCATTTCGATTCCCACGCCGAAGATGGCGAAGCCCACGAAGGCCAGTTTGGCCGATGCCGGCACCCAGGTGATGAAGGAGTTAAGGAATCCTGCGAAGGCCGTGTCGGCGAAGCCGGGGGTCAGCGCGTAATATTTCAGGGCAGCACCCACGACCATGGTGGTGGCCGAGGTGATCAGGGTAAAGCGGATGCCCATTTTGTCGAGGATGATCCCCGAGAGGATGAGGAATCCGGCGAAGACGTTGAGGAAGAATTCCGAGCCGCCCAGCATGCCGAACACTTCGGGGCTCCATTTGTAGTCGGTTTCGAGCATGGTCTGCAGGGGTGCCACCACGTCGATAAAGAAGTAACCAAAGAACATCGTGGAGGCAATCAGCAACAGGGCTGTCCACCGCGCTCCCGCTGAGTCTTTCAGCGTTTTTCTGATTTCGTTCATATAAGTCGGGTCGTTTAAATTTTAGCCGTTAAAGGTAACCAAATATTTTTATCCTCCGGAAATGCCGGGGGCTTTTCTCGGGAAATCAGAGGGGCTCCAGGAATACCCGGGATAACCTGATGAGTCCCGGATATCCATGGTACAGATCGGGAACAAACGGGTATATCCGGTGTAAGTCGTGTATAAACGGGATTAAACGGGACCGTTCAGTTCAGGGCGGCCCCAAAAGAAATTCCCCGGGACTACTGGTTTTTGGTGACCGATTTGATGGCTCCCGTTTCTGGCCAGAACTGGATGGCGAAGTTTCCGTTGAGGAGTTCTGCCGGCAGGGGGAGCACGCTGCCCATCTGGGCGATGGGAAGGCGCGTGGTGGCCAGCAGGGTGAGTTCGCGGGAGATCCGTATGTCGGCGATGGCGGGCTGGCGGAAAAAGAGACCTGATCCGGAGGCTGTGGCGGAGGCAGAAGCAGAAGCCGGGGCCATGGGGGCTCCCGGGTTGGTGGCACTGCCCGGGGAAGCGGCGGCGGAGGTGTTATCTGCGGCCGGAAGGAACGCAGGTTCCACATCGATCATGACCGGTTTCCCCGAGAAGTCGCTTTTGGGGAGGAATCCCAGGGCTTCGTCGAAGCGGAAGATGACTTCTCCTTTGGTTCCTTTGGCGGCGGGGATGAAATCATAGCTGAAGGTATATTTCTGGTGGCTGGCTTTTCCGGTGAAGAGTTCGAGGTTGCTCTTTTCGATCTTCCGGAGTTCTTCGAGGCTTTCCTCGTAGGCTTCGCCGTCGGGGTGGAATTCGTCGAGCATGCCGGTGACGATGTCGAGCCGGGCGCTGCGGGCTTTAAGGATGGCGGCGGCGGCTGCTGCTGCGCGTTGTTCCAGGGGGGAGCGGCCGGTCAGATCGGTGTTGTTGGTCAGGCGGGTGAAGGCGGGGGCTGTGGCGGGTACCGGGAGGGTGTAGGCGTTGACGGCGGGCTGTGGACCCTCAGCGGGGGGCATCACCGCGTTGATGCCGGCCAGGCACCCGGTGGGGGAGAGCTGCAGCAGGGAGGCATTCATGTTCCCTGTTTTGTAGCGGTGCTCCGGGTCGGGTTCCGCGAAGGTGACCACCTCCACGGCGTCGATATTCCAGGAGATGCGCGACTGGTTTTTTACGTTCTGGATGCCCAGGAGGGACTCGGCGTAGAGGGCATACGGACCGGCCACGAAATTGGTGCGGGTGGCTGTAACCACGACCCTGATGCCCGTGCGGGGCAGGTGGTAGGTGAGGCCGTCGACCGTCAGTACCGGTGTTTCTTCAATCGTCTTTTTGGATCTCTGTCCCACTGCCGGGAAGGCCAGCAACAGCGCCAGCGCATAAACCAATAATTTCATCATCTCTGTTTTAAGCAACAAAACGTCAAAATTAATCAATTTCTTGTTGCGTGCGGCCGTAAAATTTGCGGAAGGCGCGGCCGAGGTTGCGGTGGATATCGCCGGCGATCAGGGCGGGTTCGGTGAAGCGTTCTGCGGAGAGGTCGGCGGCGAGGCCATGGAGGTAGACGCCGGCGATGGCTGCGGAAGCGGGAGGAAGGCCCTGGGCCAGCAGTCCGGTGATGATGCCGGTGAGGACGTCGCCGCTGCCGCCGGTGGCCATGCCCGGGTTGCCGGTGGGGTTGAAGCAGACCTCTCCGGAAGGGAGGGTGATCGTGGTGAAGGCTCCCTTCAGGACGATGATGATCTGGTGGTGCCGGGAGAGTTCCCGCTGTAATTGGAGCCGCTGCCAGCTCCCGGAGAACGCTTCCGGGTGGTGACTGCCGGAGAACGCTTCCGGGAGGTGACCGCCGGAGAACGCTTCGGGGAGGTGACCGCCGGGGGCCGCGCCCCCGGGAGGGAGCGTAATAGGATCTTCTCCGACGGTGGGTTGTTTCCCGTGGTTTTGACCGTCACTGGTGGCTGCTACATCGGGAAGGCCGGCAAAGGGAGCCTGTCCGGAGGGGAGTGGTCCGGTTGTCGGGCTACCCGCGGGAGGAGTGTGGCCTGCGGGAGGGGTGATTCCGGCGATCAGCCGGCTGAATTCCCCGGGGTGCGGGGTCAGGATGGTTCCGGAGGGAATAAGGGAGAGCCCTTCGGGCATGGAGGCGATGAGGTTCAGGGCGTCGGCGTCGAGGAGCAGGGGGGTGCGTGCCGTTTGAAGGAGTTCGCGCAGGGCGGTGCCTGACAGGGGGTCGGTGCCCAGTCCGGGCCCCACGCCGATGGCTGCATATTTGCCGGTGGGCGGGAGTTGTGTAAAGTGTTCTTCGTGGGGGTCGACGGAGCACATGGCTTCCGGGGCGGCAGCCTGGAGGATGGGGAGACCGCACCGCGGGGTGTGGATGGTCACCAGTCCGGCCCCGCTGCGGAGGCATCCCTGGGCGGCGAGGAGGGCAGCGCCGGTTTTGCCGTAGCTTCCGGCGATGAGGAGGGCGTGTCCGAAGGCGCCTTTGTGGGCGAAGCGTTTCCGGAGGGGGAAGAGACCCCTGAGCTCCTCCGGGGTGGTCATCCGGAAGGGGCTTTCCGTGCGGGCCAGGGCATGCGGGTGGAGGCCGATGTCAACGATTTCCACGCGGCCCGCGAAGGCCTCATTTTCGGGAAAGAGGAGGCTGATTTTCGGGAATTGGAGGGTGAAGGTAGCCCTGGCGCGGATGATGTGGTCAGGGTTGGTCTGGCTGTTGTCTTCGCCCAGGAGGCCTGACGGCATGTCGATGGCGTAGATGCGTGTGCCGCTGGCGTTGAGGTGGCGGACCAGTGCTGCGGGGAGGGCTTCGAGGGGGCGGGTGAGGCCGGCCCCGAAGAGGCCGTCGATGACTGCGGCCTGGCGGGGAATCTCCGGGAAATCCTTTTCCGCGGCGATCGTGCGGAAGCGGGCTTTCCCCTGGTCGAGGAGGCGCTGGAGGTTGGTTTCACAGGAGGGGGAGAGGGAGCGCCCTGTGTCGAGGAGGTATGCCGTGACGGGGTAGCCTTCGCCCGCGTAGAGACGGGCCATGGCCAGGGCATCACCCCCGTTGTTGCCCGGACCGGCGAAGAAGACCAGCGGGTGACGGTAGCGGATGTATGCTCCCAGGTGGTTGGTCATCTTCAGGGCTGCCCGCTCCATCAGGTCGATGTCGGTAACCGGCTCATGCTCTATGGTATAGCGGTCAATGGCCGCAATCTGGTTTGTCGTGAAAAGCTTCATCATACCGCTAAGTTAATGAGATTTTTTGATCTGCTGACATCGGGTTTTGGTTCCATCGTCGGGGATAGATGCTGAATATCAGAAATAAAACGGATCTCCACCGCAAATCTTCAGGGACGCAGGGAGGAAGTAAAAGGTGTGATAAATGGTATTCGTGCTGTTTTTTGTGGTCTGAGGGTCATAATATCGGGTTTTTGGGATATTTTTAAGGGACCGTAAAACCTGACCTCATGGAAAAGTATATCCTCTCTTTAGATTCAGGCACGACCAGCAACCGGGCTATTTTATTTGACCACCGCGGAGAGATCGTGAGTGTGGCCAACCAGGAGTTTGAGCAGATCTATCCCCGTCCGGGTTGGGTGGAGCATGATCCGCGGGCGATCTGGCGGACGCAGCTGAGTGTGGCCCAGCGGGTGGTCAGGCAGAAGGGGATCGCCGCCGAGCGGGTGGCGGCGATCGGGATCACCAACCAGCGGGAGACGACGGTGCTCTGGAACCGTGACACCGGGGAGCCGGTATGCAATGCCATCGTGTGGCAGGATCGCCGTACCTCCGGAATCTGTGACAAGCTCGTGAAAAAGGGGCATGCACCGCTGATCGCGGCAAAGACAGGTCTCGTGGTGGACGCTTACTTTTCGGCGACCAAGATCAAGTGGATCCTCGATCATGTCGCGGGCACCCGGAAGCTGGCCGAAGAGGGGAAGCTGGCCTTTGGCACCGTCGACACCTGGCTGATCTGGAATTTCACGAAGGGGGCCCTGCACATCACCGACGTCTCGAATGCGAGCCGCACCATGCTCTTCAATATCCACACCCTGGAGTGGGATGTGGAGCTTCTCGGCCTGCTGGGGATTCCGGCGTCGTTGCTTCCGGAAGTGCGGGCGAGCAGTGAGGTTTACGGCACCACGGCCAAAGAGTTCTTCGGCAGGGAGATTCCCCTGGCGGGGATCGCCGGTGACCAGCAGTCGGCCCTTTTCGGGCAGATGTGCCTGAAGGAGGGAATGGTCAAGAACACATACGGCACCGGCTGTTTCGTGATGATGAACACGGGGGGCAAGCCCATTGCTTCGAAACACAACCTGTTGAGCACCATCGCCTGGAAGATAGGGGAGGAGGTGACCTATGCCATCGAGGGAAGCATTTTCATGGGCGGGGCGACCATCCAGTGGCTGCGTGACCAGCTGGGGCTGATCCGCAAGGCGCCCGACATCGAGGAGCTGGCCGCCCAGGTCGAAGACAACGGGGGTGTTTACCTGGTGCCGGGATTTGTGGGACTGGGGGCGCCCCATTGGGATCCTTATGCCACGGGGATGCTCATCGGCCTCACGCGCGGGGTGGGTAAAAGCCACATTGCCCGGGCGGCCCTGGAGAGCATCGCTTACAGCTCCATGGAAGTGATCGGCACCATGGCCGAAGATGCAGGCATCGCGGTGGCTGAACTCCGTGTCGACGGAGGCGCCTCGGTAAACAACCTGCTCATGCAGATCCAGGCCGACACCATCTTCCGGACGGTGGTCAGACCCCGCATCACGGAAACCACGGCCCTGGGGGCGGCTTACCTGGCCGGACTGGCCACAGGATACTGGGAGAGCACCGAAGAACTGGAACGGCAGTGGCAGGTCGAAAGGGCTTTCTACCCGGTGGTCGACCATGCCGAGATGGAAAAACAGATCGCCCTGTGGAAGAGGGCGGTGGAAAGGGCTATGAAATGGAATGCGGAGTCTTGAGTCTTGAGTCTTAAATCTTAAGTCTTAAGTCTTAAATCTGGAGTCTGGAATCGGGAATCTTGAATGTGGAATCTTAAGTCTTGAGTCTTAAGTCTTAAGTCTTGAATCTTGAATATCGGAGTCTGGAGTCTTGAGTTGTAACTAACAAATATACTTATGAAGCGGGATAGTTTTCTTAAGAAGGTGAGGAAGAGGGGGACGTGGGATATCATTGTGATTGGCGGAGGGGCGACTGGTTTGGGGGTGGCAGTGGATGCCGCCAGCCGGGGATACAAGACCCTTTTGCTGGAACAGAGTGATTTTGCCAAGGGAACCTCCAGCCGGAGCACCAAGCTGGTGCACGGGGGGGTGCGGTATCTTCAGCAGGGGGATATTGCCCTGGTGATGGAGGCTCTCAGGGAGCGTGGACTGATGATCAGCAATGCGCCCCATCTGGTTTCCAACCGCTCCTTTGTGATTCCCAGCTACGAATGGTGGGGGAGTAGTTTTTACACGATGGGACTGAAGGTATACGACCTGTTGGCGGGCAAGCTGGGATTGGGTTCCTCGCGGATGCTCAACCGGGAGGAGGCGGTGGAGGCGCTGCCCACCCTGGTGCAGGAGGGGCTCAAGGGGGGTACGATATACCACGACGGACAGTTTGACGATGCCCGGATGGCGGTCAGTCTGGCACAGACCTGCGCCGACCACGGCGGAGTGCTGCTGAACTATTGCAAAGTGACGGGCCTTCTTCATGAAAACGACCAGGTATGCGGGGTGACGGCCACCGATGCGCTCAAGGGCGAGGAGTTCAGGCTGAAAGCGCGTGCCGTAGTGAATGCCACGGGGGTTTTCGTGGATGAGGTCATCAGGATGGACGACCCGGGGGCGCGGGAGATGATCACCCCCAGTCAGGGGATCCACCTGGTCGTGGAGCGCTCTTTTCTTCCGCAGGATGCGGCCGTGATGGTCCCCAACACCTCCGACGGGCGGGTGATGTTTGCCGTCCCCTGGCGCAAGCATGTGATCATCGGCACCACCGACACTCCGGTGAAGGAGCACGCTTTGGAGCCGGTACCTCTGGAGGGGGAGATTGACTTTTTGCTGAAGACGGCGGGGCAATATCTGGTGCGGCAGCCCGAAAGGAAGGATGTGCTGAGTGCCTTTGCCGGACTGCGCCCGTTGGCCCGTCCGGATGATGAGAAAAAGGCCACCAAGGAGATCTCCCGGAGCCATAAGATTATTGTGTCGCTGACGGGACTGGTGACCATCACGGGGGGGAAGTGGACCACCTACAGGAAGATGGCCGAGGATGTGGTGGAGAAGGCGGCGATATTGGGGGGACTTCCGGAGCGGGAGTGCATCACCCGGCACATGCCGATCCATGGTTTCCGCACGGGTGTGGATCCGGTGGAGGATGCCCTGGCCTGTTACGGTTCCGACCGGGAGGATTTGCTGGCCCTGACCGACGAGAATCCGGTGTGGGGAGGGTGGCTGAGCAGAGAGCTGGAGATTTTGCGGGCCCAGGTGATCTGGGCGGTCAGGGAGGAGATGGCCGAGACTGTGGAGGATGTGCTGGCACGGCGGACGCGGGCGTTGTTCCTTGATGCGCGGGAGAGCATCAGGATGGCCCGGGAGACGGCCATACTGATGGCCCGGGAAAAGGGGAAGAACAAGGAGTGGGAAGAGCGGCAGGTGGCGGAATTCACGGCGCTGGCGCGGCAATACATACTCACGCCGGGGTGATTTCCTGGTCTGGCAGTATCCGCTGCCGCCGGAGTGCCGCCGGGGTGATTACCTGTCCCGGCAATCACAGCTGGCATCAGCGTGATGATCAGGTCAGGCAGTATCCGCTGCTGCCGGAGTGTTGTGGGGGTGATTACCTGTCCCGGCATCACAGCTGGCATCAGCGTGATGATCAGGTCAGGCAGTATCCGCTGCCGCCGGAGTGCTGTGGGGGTGATTACCTGTCCCGGCATTCACAGCTGGCATCAGCGTGATGATCTGGTCAGGCAGTATCCGCTGCCGCCGGATTGATTTCCTGGTCTGGCAGTATCTGTTGCTGCCGGAGTGCTGTGGGGGTGATTTCCTGTCCCGGCAATCACTGCCGGCATCAGCGTGATGATCAGGTCAGGCAGTATCCGCTGCCGCCGGAGTGCTGTGGGGGTGATTACCTGTCCCGGCATTCACAGCTGGCATCAGCGTGATGATCAGGTTAGGGAAGAGCGGCAGGTGGCGGAATTCACGGCGCTGGCGCGGCAATACATACTCACTCCGGAGTGATTACCTGGTCAGGCAGTATCTGCTGCCGCCGGAGTGCCGCCGGGGTGATGGCCTCCGGAAGTCCGGGCAGGAGCGGGCGGGTCCAGGCGGGTCAAGGCATGTCCAGGCGGGTCAAGGCATGTCCAGGCAGGTCCAGGCGAGTCCAGGCATGTCCAGGCGGGTCCAGGCATGTCCAGGCGGGTCCGGGCGGGTCCAGGCGAGTCCAGGCGGGTCCCGGCAGGAACGGGGAGGCGGTTGAAGGGGGAAAAACGATTTTAACGCGTTGAATCAGGATATAAATGATTAAATAACACTTATAAACGGGTATCATGGGAGAATTTTTTGCGGAATTTCTGGGGACGTTTTTGTTGATCGTTCTGGGGAATGGGGTGGTGGCCAATGTGAATCTGGACAGGACCCACAGTCACGGTGCCGGGTGGATTGTGATCACGGCGGGGTGGGGTATGGCGGTGTTTGTGGCGGTTTTTGCCACCCAGGACATCAGCGGGGCGCATCTGAATCCGGCGGTGACGCTGGGGTTGGCCCTGTCGGGGCTTTTCGGGTGGGCCAAGGTGGTCCCCTTTGTGCTGGCTCAGATGGCAGGGGCCATGCTGGGGGCTTTCACCGTCTATTTCTTTTTCGCCGATCATTTCAGGGCCACGCGCACCCCGCAGGTGCGGAAGCACTGTTTCTGCACGGCGCCGGCCATCCGCAACTACAGGAACAATTTCTTTTCCGAGCTGGTGGGGACCTTTATCCTGGTGTTGGCGGTGTTGTTGATTCATCTGCCGTCGCTGGAGATTGCGGGTGTGGAGTCGGCCAAGGTGGGGCTGGGGTCGCTGGAGGCGTTGCCCGTAGGGTTGCTGGTGTTTGCCATAGGGTTAAGCCTGGGGGGTACCACGGGGTATGCCATCAATCCGGCACGTGATCTGGGACCGCGCATCGTGTATAGTCTGCTGCCCTTTCAGGAGAAGGACGATCCCGACTGGGCCTATGCCTGGATCCCCGTCCTGGGGCCTGCTGCCGGCGCCGGCGTGGCGGTGCTTGTATATTTGGTCATGAACAGTCTGGCGTGAGTTTTTCACGATCGGGCGAGGGTGAAAATGGTCAAAAAAGTAACGATTGTTTGAATGGAATAAATATTTTGCTGATATTTGGTATTCCCAATGCAGAATCAGGAGGGACAGGCCGGCGTGCGGAGCTGTGCATTGCGGGAAACCGCGCTTGGGGTTCTGATGCGGGGGCGGATGGTTCCGGAGGAAGAAAAGAGTAGGTTAACCAGGTAAATACAATATTATGAAGAGTCTGAATTTAACAGCAAAAGTCGTACTTCTCTTTGCGGTGCTGGTGATGATACCGTCGTGTGCGGTCAATCCGGTGACGGGGAAGCGGCAGATCATGTTTATGTCGGAGGCGCAGGAGGTAGCCATGGGGCAGTCGTATGATCCGCAGGTGCTGGCCACCTTCGGGGTATATCCTGACCAGAAACTCCAGAATTATGTACAGCAGCTGGGTGATGAAATGGGGAAGATCTCGCACCGGCCCAACCTGCAGTATCATGTGCGGGTGGTGGATTCTCCGGTGGTGAATGCCTTTGCGGTGCCTGGGGGGTACATTTACCTGACGCGGGGTATCCTGGCGCAGTTCAACAACGAGGCGGAGATGGTGGGTGTGCTGGGGCATGAGATGGGTCATGTGACGGCGCGTCATTCGGTGAGTCAGCAGACGAAGCAGACGCTGGGGCAGCTGGCGCTGATCGGGGGGATGATTTTGTCGCCGCAGATTGCGGAGATGGGGGAGATGGCCATGCAGGGGCTGCAGCTGTTGTTTCTGAAGTTCAGTCGTGATGATGAGCGGGAGGCCGACAAGCTGGGGGCGGAATACACCTCGAAGGTGGGTTTTGATGCGCATAAGATGGCTGATTTTTTCCAGGTGCTCAACAAGATGAACATGGCGGAGTCGGAGGGGGGAGTGCCCACGTTTCTGTCGACGCATCCCGACCCGGGTGACCGGGAGACGGCGGTGAATCAGTATGCCACGCAATGGCAGCAGACCCTTCAGAACAGCAACTGGAAGGTGAACCGGGAGAGTTATCTGCAGCTGATCGACGGGATCGTGTATGGGGAAGATCCGCGTCAGGGGTATGTGGAGGGGAACACCTTCTATCATCCGGAGCTGAAGTTCAGGTACAGTTTTCCGAACGGGTGGCGGTTTGAGAATTCGCCGATCCAGGTGCAGATGGCGCCTGCTGACGGGAGTGCCATCATGGTTTTCACCTTTGCTCCGGGGAGCAATCTGCAGGTGGCTGCCGACAGTGCGCTGATGCAGTTGGGGATGACGGTGCAGGAGCGGCAGAATGTCACGGTCAACGGACTTCCGGCCATTGCGGCGGTATCGATTCAGACCGGCCAGGACCAGTCCACCGGACAGCAGGTTTCCAACCAGTTGCTGTCCTACTTCTATAATTTAGACGGGAACTTCTTCGTCCTCCACGGGCTGAGTTCGTCGCAGAATTTCAGCAAGCTGTTTCCGCTGATGCAGATGAGCATGACCTCATTTGCCCGGCTCACCGATGCTTCGAAGATCAACGTGAAGCCCGATTATCTGCGGGTGAAGAAGGCTCCCCGGGCGGGAACGGTGGCCGAGACCTTCAGGGCGCTGGGGGTGCCTGCCGGCAAGCATGAAGAGCTGGCCTTCCTGAACAACATGGCGCTCACCGACCGTCTGGCGGCCGGACAGCTCATCAAGATCGTGAGCAAATAATAAGGATTTTTCAAGGCTTCTGAGCTATCAGGTATTCTGGTGGCTGAGATCTGAACCATTTTTGGCAACTCGAGTTCAGAACATAACCGGTTTGAATCGGGTAGGTAATTTTATAAAAAAAAAGTGTAAACAATAAAATAACCTAATATTACTCATTGTAACCTGCATTCATACATTTTATTTATATATTTGTCAAACTATTTTTGATTTGGACGTATATATTGTCGATAAAGAGCTTAAAGAACTTTATACAACAGGGAAGTCAAGAAAGTTAAGATTGCGGCCTGAAATCATTAACAAGTTTTTTGCCACTATTCAGAAAATTGATGCGGCGAGTATAATACTCCCTAAAATTTAGACAGCTGGGTAAGTTTAATAAAAACGATTAAATTTACTCAAGATGAAAGCAAAGAGAAAGAAGTACAGTGCCGCCTTCAAGGCCCAGGTGGCCATTGAAGCGA
>JAAYDJ010000020.1 GCA_012729335.1 Bacteroidales bacterium
AGATTCCAGATTCCCACATTCAAGACTCAAGATCCAGATTCCCACATTCAAGACTCAAGATTCCAGATTCCCACATTCAAGATTCAAGACTCCTGAGTGACTGGCAGTTTGTTCAATGCATCCAGAAACGCTTCCACCGAGGCGGTGATGATATCGGTGTGGGCTCCGAATCCGTGGTAGATATTCTTCTCATATTCCACCTGCATGTGCACCTTTCCGACGTCGTCGCTGCCACGGGTGATGGCCTGGATCAGGAATTCGTCGAGCACCACCTGGCGGTGAATGATTTGTTTTACGGCATTCAGGGCAGCATCGACCGGGCCGTTCCCCGAAGCCGTGGCGTTAAACTTCTCCCCGGCAATGTCCAGCCTCAGCGTCGCCGTGGGCACCAGCGTTTTCCCGGCCACCACCTGCAGGAAGTCCAGCTTGATCCGCCTTTCCTGACGCGTGGCATCCCCCACCAACAACGCAATATCATCGTCGCGGATCTCCTTTTTCTTATCTGCCAGCTTCAGAAACTCATGGTAGACCTGGTCGAGCTTTTCCTTATTGAGTTTGAATCCCAGCAGTTCCAGGCGGTGATTCAGGGCCGCTCTTCCGCTGCGGGCCGTCAGTAATATGGAGGATTCATTAATGCCGACATCCTGCGGATCCATGATCTCATAGTTTTCACGGTGCTTGAGCACACCGTCCTGATGTATGCCCGAAGAATGGGCAAAGGCGTTGCGTCCCACAATGGCCT
The DNA here is from genome assembly GCA_012729335.1 of Bacteroidales bacterium. GTDB lineage: Bacteria > Bacteroidota > Bacteroidia > Bacteroidales > Prolixibacteraceae > UBA1413. Next base: position 743 of record JAAYDJ010000020.1, read on the forward strand.
TGTTGGGCTGTACCGGCATGTTCATCAGCGTGCTGACCAGCCTGCTCGTCCGGTATATGTTGGTCGTCCTGATGTTGGTATCGATGTGAAGCGCCTGGTGACGGCTCTTGAGGGTCATCACCACCTCCTCAAGTGAGGTATTACCCGCCCGTTCACCTATCCCGTTGATGGTGACCTCGGCCTGACGGGCCCCGTTCATGATCCCTGCAATGGTGTTGGCGGTCGCCATCCCCAGATCATTGTGGCAGTGCGTCGAAATGATCACCTTGTCGATTCCTTTGACATTCTCAACAAGGTATTTGATTTTTTCCCCAAATTCGTGAGGCAGGCAATACCCCGTGGTGTCAGGAATATTCACCACCGTGGCCCCCGCCTTGATCACCGCCTCGATCACCCGCGCCAGATACGCATTGTCGGAACGCCCGGCATCCTCGGCATAAAACTCCACATCCTCCACCAGCTTCTTCGAATACTTCACCGCCTCCACCGCACGCTCCAGGATCTCCTCCGGATTGGAGTTCAGCTTGTAGTGGATATGGTAATAAGAGGTGCCTATGCCCGTGTGGATCCTTTTCTTTTTGGCATAACGCAACGCCTCAGCGGCCACGTCGATGTCCTTTTGCACCGCCCGCGTCAACCCACAGATCACCGGCCAGGTCACCGCCTTCGAAATCTCCACCACCGACTCAAAATCACCCGGACTCGATATCGGAAAACCCGCCTCGATCACATCAACGCCCAACTCCTCCAGGGCCTTGGCCACTTCGATCTTCTCAATCGTGTTCAGCTGGCACCCCGGAACCTGCTCCCCGTCCCGCAGTGTCGTGTCAAAAATAAACAACTTGTCGCTCATGGTCTCTGCTCTTAAAATCGAAAGAGCCATCCCCGTTGTCTGAGAATGGCCCTTTCTGTTTATACTCCTCTATCCTGTGGATACACCATTCTCATCCCGTCACCCCAAGAATTAGGATGGAAAGAAGAATAATGGCGATATCAATGGCACTAATCATTTCACACTTACATTTTAATGCAAATAAAAGAAAATTAATTTGATTTAGTAACTTTTTACGCCAATATTAAATAATAATTAACAGCCAAACCGCCATCCTGCCGAATTGAATCTCTATTCCGGCTACCAGCTGTTAAAGACCCCGTCAAGATACTGCCAGCGCGTTTCGAGATACCCGTTCAACTCGGAGATACCAGCTTCATACGTCACCGGAGGATGAGCAGCATGACCCAATTTCTGTTCACGGATATCCCATACCCTGAAATTGGCCTTCTGTGACCTATCGATGGCGGCCGCCATCCGGGTCACATACCCCGTCAATCCGGCCAGCTCCCCTTTTTTCTGGTTCCAGCGGCTTTTAACCGTCTTCCTGAAGGCCTGATCTTCCAGCCATCGCGTAATCCACTCCCGGTAAAGATGGCCATGCACAAACATCAGTTTCTGCCGGGCATCGCCCAGCCGGTTGTCGTTGTTAAAGGCAATGTCAAAATCCCATGCCGGACCAATATAAAAGAGGGGATCACCCCTGTATTTGTATACGTAGGTACTCCACCAGGCATCTGAATTCCCTGTAATCTCACTGATGATCACATAGTCGGCCAGAGACCGCTCATCAAAATATCTCCGCCATCCATGGACGGGGTCGGTGAATCCGGCACTGAAGAGGGCTCCCTCAGCCTGCCGTCCAAAAAGGTCGGTGATATATGCCACCTGGGCTGCATCATAGTCATCATCCTTGGGGTACTTGATGGTCACCGGAATGCTCTTCAGTGCCGTCTTAAACCAAAGGGGCTCCGAAGAAGCAAAACCGTCAATTTCGAGCAGGTAGCCACCTCCAATTTTAAGGGGATCACCGCCATCCTTTGCCTTCAGAGACTCCACGGCTACCCTTCCGGGAGCCACCTCCACCTGGTCGGTCAGATGGTATACCCCCACATAGCTGCCATCCAAATAAACATCGGTAAAAACCGTGGCGGCCGTAAATCCCGGTCCCCGCGGATGATCGGCCAGAAGAATCCTGCTGGCCTCAAAAGCCACCGCATTTCGCAGCATGGTCTTGTCGGCATCATTGGCCAGCAGCACCCAGCTCTTCTCTTTGGCATGGTTCAGCCCCAGCGGACTGAACTTGTCGGGGAACTTAATCCGATAGGGACGCTTGGGCAACCAGGCCGTGGAATTCCCCCGAAGCCTGATCTCTATCTTCTTGCCCGTCTCGCCACTGTTCCACAACCCTTCATCAATGCCGTTGCCATAAATCCGCAGACTGGCCGTCTGGTAAATCTCATCGCTGTTAACCGGGCCATCGGCATCGATTTTCATCACCGGCAGGGTCGCATTGACCTGCGGACACAAAAGAGAAACCCTGTAGTCGCGGGTGGCCCCCGTTTCCGCCGTCACCCTGAGAACCACCTCCCCCTTGAAATCCAGGGCCGTCACCCCACTGGTCACCTCCTGCTCCCCTACGGAAACACGCTTCCCTTCGGTCTCAAACCAGGGAACCAGTCCACCCGGAAAATCCCCTTCTATCCAGCGGAACAACTCCCCCGTAACGGTGCCGGTTTGCTGGTTGACGACGAAGGCCACATCGGCCACCAATCCCTGATTATGGGCCTTCTTCAGGACAAAAGTATTCAGGGTATGGTCAGACGACGGCTGAAGGATAGCCTTGACTGTATAGACTTCACTCCTTCCGTTCAGGGCAACCACTGTGTATTCCACAGGCTGACTCAGATCAGCCACACTACTGCCGCTGACCTGGGGCCGCCCCCCCGCCACCACTTCCTTTCCCTCGAAAATGAAATTGGGAATCAACGCCCTCACATTGGTTTTCGGCGGAAGATTCAGGGTGATGGTCCGATCGGCACCGATCACTCCGGAAATATCGGAAGTCAGCCCCGGATTGTTGTAGGCCATCAGGGTAAATGAGGTGAAATGCGCACAATCGCTGCATTCCCGGAGATCATCCTCCTTCTGGCATCCGGCGGCAAAAAGCAGCAGACCGCAACACAAAACCACACGGCAGTAAATCCTTGGGATCATCACATCGACACATTTGGTTTAGTCCGCTAAAAATAGGAAATACCAGGGAAAAACCATCACATCGCGGAACTGCTCCTGTCCCGGGAAAAGAAAAATCCCGGAGAGACCTGCTTTCACTTCTGCAAGGAAGGAAACATGTCCATACCGGGACTTATCCACAAAATCTAAAACTAATTAGCGATCGCTGCATTCTTCACCTGAGGTGCGATGGTGCATGGCGGAGCCGGCCCTCCGGGGGCCTGCTGAACCACCAGTTTCCCGGGCTCTGGTTTCCCGGGCTCTGGTTTCCCGGGCAAGGCTGGTGCACACTGGGGACAGCCCTCGTGGGTCTGCTGGAACATCTCTCTTCCGGGGACTATTTTCCCGGGCGGAGCTGACGTACGGCGGCACCAGCCTGCCACAGCTCCGACTCGCGCATCTCCTTGAGTTCGGCATTGAGACTGTCGCGGTAGTTGTCGGCACTGAGGGAGTCGATGACCCGCTGGGTTTCCACGCCATCCTTCACACTCTTGTAAAGGTCATTGAAAACCGGCAGGGTGGCCGCCCGGAATTTATGCCTCCAGTCGAGGGCCCCACGCTGCGCCGTGGCGCTGCAATTGGCATACATCCAGTCCATGCCGTTCTGGTCAACCAGCCTGATCAGACTCTGGGTCAACTCCTCCACGGTTTCGTTGAAAGCCTCCGACGCAGAATGACCATTTTCACGAAGCACCTGGTACTGGGCTTCAATAATCCCGGCAAGAGCCCCCATCAGAACCCCCCGTTCCCCGGTCAGGTCGGAATAAACCTCATTCTGGAAGGTGGTCGGGAAAAGGTAACCCGAACCAATGGCGATACCCAGTGCCAGGGTGCGATCATGCGCCCTTCCTGTGAAATCCTGGAAGACAGCAAAACTGGAGTTAATACCATGGCCGGCCAGGAAATTGGTGCGCACACTGGCCCCCGATCCCTTGGGAGCCACCAGGATCACATCGACATGAGCAGGCGGAATAACCCCCGTCTGCTCCTTGTACACCACAGAGAAACCATGCGAGAAATAAAGGGCATCCCCTTCGTTCAGACAAGGCTGGAGCTTGGGCCAGATCAGCCGCTGTGCGGCATCCGACACCAGATACTGGATAATGGTACCCCTGCGGGCCGCCTCTTCCACCGGGAATAGGGTCTCCCCCGGAACAAAACCGTCACGTACCGCCTTGTCCCAGTCCTGTTTGAACTCAGGCGCCTGCCCGATGATCACCCGGAACCCCTGATCACGCATGTTCAGGGCTTGCGCCGGCCCCTGTACCCCGTATCCGATGATCGCAATCACCTCATCCTTCAATACTTCCCTTGCTTTCTCCACCGGGAACTCCTCGCGGAGAACCACATTCTCCACTTCCCCGCCAAAACTGATTTTTGCCATAACAATCTTTTTTACAATTACTTATTTGATAACTTTCATTAATTACTTATTATCCTTCTGATATTCTGACCTTCAAGACTCAGGATTCCCGTCTCAAGTTTCCGGATTCCGGATTCAAGACTCCAGATTCCAGACTCAAGATTCCAGATTCCCGATTCAAGACTCAAGACTTAAGACTTAAGATTCCACATTCCTCAGTCCACTGCTTCCAGAAAGGCATCCCGTTCCCTGAGAAATTCCGAGATCCGCTCGATGGGATCGCGGGTGATGGCCACCCTGCCCGAACGGATGAACTGCATCACTTTAAACTGGTTCAGTTCGTTGAAGAGGGCCTGGGTTTCCTCCTTGTGCCCTGTTTTCTCAATAACCGTATACTCACGGGTAATCTCCAGAATGCGGGCTCCCGAATTGCGGACGATGTTCTCGACCTGGTCGCTGTCGTAGAGCGCTTCCGTGGGGACCTTGTACAGTGCGATCTCCTGATAAATCATCTCTTCGTTGGTCAGGTAAAACGCCTTGAGCACATCGATCACCTTTTCGATCTGAGCGGTCACCTTGCGGGCCGTATCCTCGGTGCACAAGACCACGATGGTGAATTTGAAGATCCCCGCGATCGCCGATTCCGACACAGTCAGACTCTCGATGTTGATCTTTCGCCTGGTAAAGATCAGGGTGATGCGCGCCAGTAACCCGATGTGGTTTTCGCTGAAAACCGTGATGTTATATTCCCGCTTCATTTTTTCCAGTTTATAATTTTACCGTTAATTGCTTATACTCATTTATAGTCATTTACACCCGGTTACACCCGGAACCTCACCGATGAAACCGTTTATACCCGGTATCAATACGACGGATTCGTTTATACCCGCTTACCGCCGGCTCAGCCCTCCATCCTCATTCTCCCCCCCAGGCCATCCGGCATCCCCGCCGTCTCAGGGTTCCCCTACCATTGCAGACCCAGTGACCAGGGATCTCCTTTGTCTCAGGGTTCCCTGATCACTGCAGCCACAGTAACAAGGCATCCCCTCCGTCTCAAGGCTCCAGCATCACCTCCGACACCGAGGCTCCCGAAGGAACCATAGGAAAGACATTGTCCTCCTTTTCGATGGCCACCTCCAGAAGGAAGGGACCGTCATGGCTCAGCATCTGGTCGACCGCCACCTCCAGGTCCTCCCGTTTCTCCACCTTCACCCCCTCTATACCAAATCCTTTCGAGATCATGATAAAGTCGGGATTGGAAAGTTCGGTGAAGGAATAGCGTTTTTCGAAGAAGAGTTGCTGCCATTGGCGCACCATGCCCAGAAAGTGGTTGTTGAGCAGGACGATTTTCACGGGAAGGTGGTTCTGGGCGATGGTACCCAGTTCCTGGATCGTCATTTGAAATCCCCCGTCCCCGATCATGGCCACCACGGTACGGTCGGGAGCGGCCAGCTGGGCCCCCATGCTTGCCGGCAGTCCGTACCCCATCGTCCCCAGTCCGCCCGAAGTCACCACACTCCGCGGTTTGCGAAATCCGAAATAGCGCGCCGCAATCATCTGCTGCTGCCCCACATCGGTCACCAGGATCGCTTCCTGCCTGGTTTTGTCGGATACCATTCTGACCACCTCGCCCATGGTCATCCCCGGCTTGGAGGGATGAATATCTCTGGAGATCACCTTTTCAAATTCGATCCGGTCGGCTTCCCTGAATTCCTTCACCCATGCCTCATGGGTGTTGGGCTTCACATTGGCGGTAAGCATACGCAGGGATTTGGCCGCATCGCCAATCACGGCCACATCGGCCTTGATGATCTTGCTCACCTCGGCAGGATCAATGTCGAGATGGATGACTTTCGCCTTTTTGGCATAGGCCGAGACTTTCCCCGTTACCCGGTCATCGAAGCGCATGCCCACAGCGATGATCAGGTCGGCTTCGTTTGTTTTGATGTTAGGTCCGTAATTGCCATGCATCCCCAGCATCCCCACGTTCAGGGGGTGATCGGTGGGCAACGCCGACAATCCCAGCAGGGTCCAGGCCGCCGGAATCCCCGTCTTTTCCACGAAGTCACGCAGTTCCTTCTCCGCCCGCGCAATGACTACCCCCTGTCCGAAAAGCAGCAACGGTTTTTGGGACGCGTCAATCAGTTCGGCCGCCTCCTTCACCTTGAAAGGATCTACGGGAATCTCGGGAAGATAACTGCGGATCTTGGTACACTTCTTATATTCAAAGTCCACCTCCCCGAATTGGGCATCTTTGGTGATGTCAAGCAGGACGGGGCCTGGGCGGCCGGTCTGGGCAATATAAAAGGCCTGGGCGATGGCCCCGGGGATTTCATCGGCCGAGGTGATCTGGAAATTCCATTTGGTGATCGGTATGGAAATCCCGATCACATCCGACTCCTGAAAAGCATCGGTTCCGAGCAAGGGTGAAGAGACCTGTCCGGTAATGCATACCATGGGTATGGAGTCGATCATGGCATCGGCGATGCCGGTGACCAGGTTGGTGGCACCCGGACCGGAGGTTGCGAAGCAAACCCCCGCCCTGCCGGTGACCCTGGCGTATCCTTCAGCGGCATGGGCTGCCCCCTGCTCATGGCGCACCAGGATATGCCTGACCCGGTCCCGGTAATCATACAAGGCATCATACACCGGCATAATAGCCCCCCCGGGATACCCGAAAATGGTATCCACCCCCTCTTCGATCAGGGAAAGAATCAGGGCCTCAGCCCCGCTCACCCTCATTGGTATCGTACTCATCGCTTCCTGTTTTTTAAGGTATTTATCATTCTGACATTTTTATATTCAAGATTCCGTAATCCCACATTCAAGATTTAAGACTTAAGACTCAAGATTCGAGATTCGGAACTCCCACATTCAAGACTCCAGATTCCAGACTCCAGATTCCCTCATTCCAGACTCAAGACTCAAGACTCCAGATTCAAGATTCCCTCATTCCCGATTCAAGATTCCAGTCTCCTGACCGCCCCCTGGTCGGCCGAGGTGACCATGGAGGCATAAGCCCGCAAGGCCAGCGACACCTTTCGTTTCCTGGGCCGGGGTTTCCAGGCTTCCCTGCCTTTGCCTTCCTCCTCCGCCCTTCTGCGGTCGAGTTCCTCATCGGAGACCATAAGTTGTATACGCCTTCCGGGAGTATCGATTTCAATGACGTCGCCATCACGTACCAGTGCGATTTCCCCGCCGGAAGCGGCTTCCGGGGAGACATGGCCGATGGAAAGCCCGGAGGTTCCGCCCGAAAAACGGCCATCGGTGATCAGAGCGCACACCTTGTCGAGTTTCATCGACTTGAGGTAGGAGGTCGGGTAGAGCATCTCCTGCATACCCGGCCCGCCACGGGGGCCTTCGTAGCGGATGACCACCACGTCGCCCGGCTGAACGGTTTCACCCAGGATGCCGTTGCAGGCCTCCTCCTGAGAATCAAAAACCCGGGCACGCCCCCTGAACTTCAAAATAGAAGGATCTACGCCCGCCGTCTTGAGGATACAGCCGTGGCGGGCCATATTCCCGTAGAGCACCGCCAGTCCGCCATCCTGGCTGTAGGCATGCGCCAGGTCACGGATGCATCCCGTGCTGCGGTCGGTATCGGCCTCAGAATAGTAATTTTCCTGGGAGCCCAGAACCAGGTTGCGCCGGCGGCCCGGGGCCGAGAGGTATTTCTTCAGCACCTCCTCCCCCGGGTGGGGCTGCATGATATCGTAACGGGAAATGGCTTCGGCCAGGGTGAGTCCGTCGATTCGCCGCACAGAGGTGTCGAGGAGGCCACCCCGGTCCAGTTCGGCGAGGATCCCCAGAATCCCCCCTGCACGGTTGACATCCTGGACATGGTAGGCCGAACTGGGGGCCACTTTGCACAGATTGGGGGTCACACGCGAAAGCTGGTCTATGTCATGCATGGAAAAGTCGACCCCCGCCTCGTGGGCGATGGCCAGCAGGTGAAGCACCGTATTGGTGGAGCCACCCATGGCAATGTCGAGTTTCATGGCATTGAAAAATGAGGCACGCGTAGCAATATTCCGGGGAAGTACCGATTCGTCGCCGTCAAAATAGTAGGCTTTGGTGGCGGCGCAAATCCGCTGGGCCGCCTCTTCGAAAAGGCGCATCCGGTTGGCGTGGGTGGCCACGATGGTTCCGTTGCCGGGAAGCGAGAGGCCGATGGCTTCAGTAAGGCAGTTCATGGAATTGGCCGTGAACATCCCGCTGCAGGAACCGCAGGTCGGACATGCCGCCCGCTCCACGGCCGTCATCAGGTCATCGCCCACCTCCGGGTCGGCGGCCATCACCATGGCATCGACCAGATCATACGCTTTCCCGCCGGTCTCCCCCGCTTCCATGGGACCCCCCGAGACAAACACCGCCGGAATGTTGAGCCGCATGGCCGCCATCAGCATCCCCGGGGTGATCTTATCGCAATTCGAAATGCACACCATGGCGTCAACAGTATGGGCATTGCACATGAACTCGACACTGTCGGCAATCAGGTCGCGCGAAGGCAGCGAATAGAGCATCCCGTCGTGCCCCATGGCGATCCCATCGTCTATGGCGATCGTGTTGAATTCCGCCGCAAAAAAACCTTCCTTCTCAATCAGGGCCTTGACCTGCTGCCCCACCTCATGCAGGTGGGTGTGCCCCGGTACAAACTGGGTGAAGGAATTGACCACCGCAATCACCGGCTTCCCGAAATGCTCCTCACGCATCCCGTTGGCCCGCCATAAACTGCGGGCCCCGGCCATCCTCCGCCCTTTCGTGCTTGTCTCACTGCGTAAACTAAATCCCATCCTCTTCTGGTTTAAAAATTCCCGGTTAATAAAAAAGCCTTCCCCGTGAACTGAGAAAGGCTTGAGCTTCTTTTGCTTGTATAAGAGTAACCTTCCTCAGCTGCTGCTTAGAATGACTACGCTTACTACAATAATATCTGAATAACTTCCTGTCATATCCTGGCCGGCCTCTGGTTTATTGGTGCCGTACAGCAGCAAATGTAGGAATATTTTATTTGCAGCCAACGAAATCGTAAGTAAAACGCGTTTTTTAATATAAATAAATAAGATTGCCCCCTGTGTTAATATTAAATTAACATTGCACACGGACAGACCCTGAAAACGCAGGGATCGAATGCTGATGAGAATACACAGGAATCGCAGCCTGATGAGAAAACACAGGGATCGCAGCCTGATGAGAAAACACAGGGATCACAACCTGATGAGAAAACGCAGGGATCGCAGGCTGGCAGCACCTTAGACATCCCTTAAGGAACACAAAATTCTATCATTTCAGAACCTGAAGGGATTGTAGCTGATACCGCGGTCGTAGACATCGGTCTGTTCCTTTCGTTTCAGGAAGCCGACCAGGGCGTAAGTAGCAGGGGTAAAAAGGATCTCCACGCTGCATTTGAAGAGGTAGTTGGAAATGAGAACGGTCAGGAGCAAGTCATGAGGGAGGACGCCCCAAAAGGCGATAAGGGTAAAAAGCAGGGTGTCGATGCCTTCGCCGGCCAGAGTGGAACCGATGGTGCGTATCCACAGGTATTTGCCTTCGGTTTTAACCTTCAGGCGGGAAAGCAGCCATGAATTGACGAATTCTCCGGTGAAATAGGCGACCAGACTGGCCATGACAATGCGCGGGATGAAGCCAATGAGGGATTCATAGGCCTCCTGATTGGTCCACCCGTCAGCCGGAGGCATCAACTGCACCAGCCAAAGAATCAGCGACATCATCAGTGCGGCAAAAAAACCGGTCCAGATCACCCGCCGGGTGCGGCGGTACCCATACACCTCGGTGAGCACATCCCCAAATATATAGGAGAGGGGAAAGAGGATGGTCCCCCCGTCAAAGGTGAACTTCCACAAGGTCACGATCTTGGTGGAGGCGATATTTGAAATCAATAAAACGGCTACAAACAAAGCCATCAGGATGTCAAAATAGCGGAAACCGGCTGCATTTCCACCGTTCAGGGTACCCGGTGCATTCATTAATTTTATCCATGTTTTTCAGCCCACAAAGATATACATTCCAACCCCACCCCCTCCACGGCAAAATGAATTCGTTTCCGGAATGACCTTCCTCAAAGTCATGGCCGCTCACTTTGCGGGGCATTCGAATCGTGATAAATAGCAAGTTTCAATAAATAAATCAGTTAAAATTTGGAAAGTCGGAAAACAGTCCCTATCTTTACACAAATTCGGTTTCACAAGAGCCGGATTTTTTGTTTTTACAGGATTTTAACGTATAAAATAATGAAGACACAATTGCACATCACCAACCTGGACTATCAAAGGTTGAGTAACCTGATCAGCAGCGTCAGGAAGACCATGAAGGACGACCTTCACAATATTGAGGCCCTTGAAGGGGAAATTCATCGCGCCAAGAGGGTCGAGCCCCGCAAGATTGCCCCGAACTATGTGACCATGAATTCGGAGGTGGAGGTGATCGATACCACCAGCGGCCGTGTCATGAAATTCAAACTGGTTTATCCTCAGGAAGCCAACTTCCCCGCAGGCCGGCTTTCGGTGCTCTCCCCCCTGGGCAGCGCCCTGATCGGATACCGGGAAGGCGACGAGGTGGAGTTCCGGGTTCCGGCAGGCACCAAAAAAGTGAGGATAGGCAAAATTCTTTTCCAGCCAGAGGCCAAAGGAGAATACGCCTTATAGTTTCAAATACGTGATGGTCAATTGTGACAGAAGAGCGGAAGGTTGAAACACAACTTCCGCTCTTCTGCTTTTTGACTAAAACGGTCATCAGGGGCAGACCGGGGCGGATTTCTGATTTCTGATTCAAGACTTAAGACTTAAGATTCAAGATTCCGGATTGCGGATTCCAGATTCCAGACTCCAGATTCCTGACTCAAGACTCCAGATTCAAGACTTAAGACTTAAGACTTAAGATTCCAGATTCCAGATTCCTGACTCAAGATTCAAGATTCCTCATTCCAGACTCAAGATTCCCACATTCCAGATTCCAGACTCAGGATTCCAGGCTTGTCATCGCCTCCAGGGCCAATCCGGCAAACTCCTCCAGCGAAAGGCCGATTTTCTCGCATTCCAGGATGTTCTCCCGTTTCACCGAAGCGGCAAAGGCCTTCTCTTTCATTCGTTTGGTGATGGATTTCACCTTGACGGAGGAGACCTTTTTATCGGGGTAGACCAGGGCCGTGGCGGTAATAAGTCCGGTAATTGTTTCCCCGGCGGCCAGGGCTTGCTGAAACGCGGTGGTTCGTTCCATGCCTGTGGCCATTTCGTTGTGCATGACAATGGCGTCGAGTGCCTCCGGGGTCACTTTCCCATCGAGAAGCCTGGCCGCATAAGGGCCGTGGATCAAGGGATCGGCTTTGGTGATTTCCACGTCGATATCGTGAAGCAGTCCGGCGATCCCCCACTCCTCTTCATTGTGTCCCAACCGCCGGGCCAGCGCCCGCAACACCGCCTCACTGGCATAACAATGACGCCGCATGTTTTCCGAAGCGATATGCTCCTCCAGCAATCTGACCGCTTCCTCCCTGGTAATCATAGTTTTTCGTTTTAATGATTCCTATACCCTTTTTCCTCCGGAAATGAACTCCTTTCTATGGAACGTACCATATCCAGGTTTCCTGACTATTTTTATGCAAAAATAGAAAATGAAAGAAATCGAACGCAAATTCCTGGTCCGGAAGGAGCATTTCACCCCCACCGGATCACAGATCATCATGACACAGGGCTATTTATCGGTAGATCCCGACCGCGTGGTGCGTGTGAGGCGCGAAGGCGACCAGGCCTGGATCACCATCAAGGGCAGGATGGAAGGCATCACGCGGCCGGAATTTGAGTACCCGATTTCACCGGAAGATGCAGAGGCCCTTCTGCGGCTGACCCTTCTCCCTCCGGTGGAGAAGATCAGGCACAGGATCACCGTGGAGGATACCCTCTGGGAAGTGGACGAATTCCTGGGCGCCAACGCCGGACTGTTGCTGGCCGAGGTGGAGCTGGAAAACGAAGACACGCCCTTTAGCCGTCCCGCCTGGCTGGGAGAGGAGGTGACCCACGACCGGAGATATTACAATTCCCAGCTGGCCCAACATCCCTACACCCAATGGCATGACTGAAGGGTTTCCCACCCGCATGGCGATGGCGCTTCAGCGGGGAGACAAACGGCCAGGTCGGGGCAGAAGACTTTACTGGACTTTCATCACCATCATCCGGAAAGCCCTGTTCTGAAATTCGGACACAGGCGGATAATAGATCATGATGTTGATTGCATCAAAGTAGTAAAATACCCTTTCATTGATGCTGGTGTTTTGCTGATTGCCGCCAAGGCCCACCCACGAATTACCATTGTAGTTTATTTCCAGGGAAAGTACCCGGATATTGGACGGAGTGTACCCCGACGGCATGCTAACTGACTTGTACCCACCAGAAGTGGAAGTGGTTCCGGTAATCTCCCTGATTTCAGAAAAGATCTTTCCCGCAGCCCCGATGACGACGGTGCCCTCCACATCGAGGCGGGCTTCCGGCGTGGAATCCCCAATGCCGACGTTTCCGGTTTCGGTGATCCGCATACGCTCCTGGTTGTCGGTTCCGAAATAAAGGTCCCCGTTTTCGTTGTTCCACACCCAGGCGTTGCCTGTACCACCCAGGCCAATACGTAAACCATCGTTGCTTGTTAAACCACTTGCCGTATTGTGAATACTCACATCGCCATTGGTACCGCTGCTTACCACCGACAAATCATAGGGAGGAGCATCGGTATTGATGCCCACCTTTTGCGAAGTGGCATTTAAGGTCAGCATCTGCTTGTAAGCCGACCCTGTATAAGTGGAAAACCTGATATTTTTATTCGCATTATCATTGATAAATGCAAGTTCTCCGATATAGGCCCCCAACCGCATTCCGCCGGTGCCCTGGTTGTCCTTCAGCTTGATATATGCGGTATTGCTGGCATTTTCTATGGTCAGGGGATGGCTGATGCTATTGGTTCCGATGCCCACAAACCCCGTATTGTAATAAATATTACTGCCGGAAGTTTGCCATGGATTGGCGGCAAAGGACTGGGGTGCCCAGGCGGTGCCGCTGTAGGTCAGAACCTGCCCTGCCGTGGCCCCCATGGCAGCCAGCTTGGGAGCGGTCACCGCGCCATTGGCCAGATCGGCTGTGGCGATGGCTCCGTCAGTGATGATGGCGCTCGTGACGGCATTGGCAGCCAGCTTGGGAGCAGTCACCGCGCCATTGGCCAGGTCGGCAGTGGCGATGGTCCCGTCTGCGATTTTGGCAGAGGTCACGGCATTGGCGGCCAGGTCAGATTCAGCCACGCTGCCGTCGCTGATTTTGGCCGAATTGACAGATCCATCAGCAAGTTTAGCGGTGCTCACCGCCCCGTTGGCAATCTTTGCAGAGGTCACCCCGCTATCGGCGATCTTCAACGGATTGGCCATCAATCCGCTACCAGCCAGGGAACCATCGGTGGCTACCGTTTGGGTGCCCCAGTTATCACCTGTCGTACCCCCGGAAGGCAATGTGACAGTACCTCCCCCCAGCGAGAGCGACAACTGGTTGCCATTGATGCTCAACGTCTGGATTTCGTTGACAGGATCCCCATCGGCCTCCTCCTCCACCATTTTGGCAAACAGGGCATATGGCACACTCATCAGAGGACTCACCCCCATCTCCTGATAGGCCGACCCACCGGCAGGATCCATTTCCACCTTCAGAAAATAGGCCCCCGTAGACCAGTCCACCGACAAAAAACTCCCGGTTACAGGTGTTCCCTGTCCTACCACCAAATCAACCAACCCGTAACCATTGGTACTCTTTCCCGCATGGGTTTCGCGGTATACAGCCGTACCCGTGGCACTGCCGCCGAGTATGCTTATCCTGAAACTCACCAGGGTATTGGCCAGCACATTCCCCGAAGCATCACGTGCCACCGCCTGATACTTCATCCCCTGTGGAACCTGCGCCATCAAGGCACATGTAACGGCAATCAAAATCCACATTAACAAAAATCTTTTCATAACTTTATGTTTAAATGTACACCACATATGACGCATGGAAAATTCAGATCAAAACAAAAATATGCCCTTCATGGCCGGGCAAGCCCCGTGAAGAGACCATCAGATAGAAGGCACACGGATCACTTTGGTTACAAAACGCTGAGATAACTGAACGCTCAGACAATAAAATTCATAGGCAACAGAATTCATAGGTATGAGAACGCTTAGGTAACTATAAACTCAGGTAATAATAAACTCAGGTAACAATAGACTTAGGTAAGAGAACGCTTAGGTAACAATAAACTCAGCTAACGATAAACTTAGGTAAGAGAACGCATAGGTAATTTACGGAAAAAAGAATAACCTTCCTTTTCTCTTCGATTTTATTTACTTTTAAAAGCCGAAAAACCATGAATTTCCTGATCAGAATATTCCGCTTCTATTATGAGGGATTCCGCAGCATGACCGTGGGCAAAACCCTTTGGCTCATCATCCTCATTAAACTCTTCATTCTCTTTGCCTTCTTCAGGCTCTTTCTGTTTCCCGATTTCCTGGGGCAACGGTTTAAAAGCGATGAAGAGAAAAGCGAATACGTGATCGAACAATTCAACCGGCAACGAGAATAAGGGCAACTCCTTGTGGCACAACCACCAGGGGAAACACCCACCAGGATAAACATCCACCGAAATAGCTGTGATGGCAACAGAAAACGACATCGCGACAACAAACAACAAACTACAGGCATATGGAAGAAGCACTGGTTAACTGGTCGCGGGCGCAATTCGCCCTGACGGCCATGTATCACTGGATCTTTGTTCCCCTCACCCTCGGGCTTTCGTTCATCATCGCCTTTATGGAGACGATTTACGTCCGCACCGGGGATGCGGAATGGAAAAGAATCACCAAATTCTGGATGACCCTCTTCGGCATCAACTTCGCCATTGGCGTGGCCACGGGGATCATCCTCGAGTTCGAATTCGGCACCAACTGGTCGAATTACTCCTGGTTCGTGGGCGACATTTTCGGCGCCCCCCTGGCGATCGAGGGCATTCTGGCTTTCTTCATGGAGAGCACCTTTATTGCGGTGATGTTCTTCGGGTGGAATAAGGTGAGCAAAAAGTTTCACCTCCTCTCGACCTGGCTGGTGGCGGTGGGGGCCAACCTCTCGGCTCTCTGGATCCTGGTCGCCAACGCCTGGATGCAGAATCCCGTGGGAACCCGCTTCAACCCTGACACCGCCCGCAATGAAATGACCAACTTCTGGGACGTCCTCTTCTCACCCGTGGCCATCAACAAATTCCTTCATACCGTGCAATCAGGCTTCGTTCTGGCCTCGGTCTTCGTCATCGGCATCAGCGCCTGGTACCTCATGAAAAAGCGGGAGGAACGGCTCGCCAAACGCAGCATGCTGGTGGCCGGGATCTTTGGGCTGGTCATGTCGGTATTGCTGATTGTCAGCGGCGATATGTCGGCGCGCCTCATGGCCAAATACCAGCCGGTGAAATTTGCCGCCATGGAAAACCTCTACGAAGGACAAACCAACGCCCCCCTGGTGGCTGTCGGACTGCTGCGAAGCAGTCCCGACCAGGAAGAGCACAAAAAAGAGGACTTTATCTTGAAGATTGAAATCCCCAACTTCCTCTCTTACATGGCTTTTCTCGACGCCAACGCCTACGTCCCCGGCATTAAAGACCTCATCCATGGCAACCCCGAACGCGGCATCATCTCCACCGCCGAAAAAATCGAAAAGGGAAAAATTGCCGTGGCTGCCCTTAAAAGCTACAAAGATGCCCGCAAAGCAGGCGATACGGCAGCCGCCGACAGCTCCCTGGCCCTGGTCAACGCCCACTATTCCTACTTTGGCTACGGATTCCTGCAGGACGAACACGAAGCCATCCCCCCCATTCAACTCACCTTTTACTCCTTCCGGATCATGGTCGGACTGGGCTTTCTCTTTGTCCTGCTTTTTGCCACCACCCTTTATCTCCTCCGGAAAAAGAAAATGCATGGCCAGAAATGGTTCGGCCTCACGGCCATCTGTATGATTCCCCTGGCCTACCTGGCCACGCAGATGGGATGGATCGTGGCCGAAGTGGGCCGCCAGCCCTGGGTCATCCAGGACCTCATGCCCACCCGGGCCGCCGTCTCCCAGATCAACACCAGCGCGGTGCAACTCACCTTTGTCTTGTTTGCCATCACCTTCACCATCCTGCTCATCGCCGAAATACGCATCATGGTGAAACAAATCCATAAAGGACCCAAGGAAGGAGGAACCAAATAATGTTCGAAAGTCTCTCTCACCTCACCCTGCAGCACTACTGGTGGGCGATCATTTCGCTCCTGGGTGCCCTGCTGGTCTTCCTGCTTTTCGTGCAGGGAGGACAAACCCTGATCTACCGCCTCGGAAAAACCGACACCGAAAGAACCCTGATCGTCAACATCCTGGGAAGAAAATGGGAATTCACCTTCACCACCCTGGTCACCTTCGGCGGCGCCTTCTTCGCTGCTTTCCCCCTCTTCTACAGCACCAGCTTCGGTGGCGCCTACTGGGTCTGGATGATCATCCTCTTTGCCTTCATCCTCCAGGCCGTCTCCTATGAATTCCGCACCAAACCAGGCAATTTCCTCGGGAAGAAGACCTTCGAGGTCTTTCTCTTCATCAACGGACTGGTGGGCACCATCTTCCTGGGAACCGCCGTGGGCACCTTCTTCACCGGATCACAATTCTCGGTCAACGACATGAATTTCTCACAATGGGAGACGGCCACACACGGACTGGAGGCGGTCCTCAATGTGCAGAACCTGGCGCTCGGACTGGCGCTCTTTTTTCTGTCGCGGACCCTGGCCACCCTTTTCATCATCCAGAATGTACGCCACACCGAAGTGATCATCCGCGCCCGGAGACAGCTGCTCCAGGATGCCCTCCCCTTCCTGGTTTTCTTCCTCACCTTCACGGCCATGCTCCTGCTGAAACAGGGCTTTGCCGTGAACCCGGAAACCGGCGAAGTCTTCATGCAACCCTACAAATACTTTCGCAATATGACAGAGATGCCTGTTGTAGGGATTCTCTTCCTGCTGGGCGTGGTGCTCGTGCTGCTGGGAATCTTCCGCACCGCCTTTTGTTTCGAGAAATGCAGCGACAAAGGCATCTGGGGCGCCGGTATCGGCACCGTGCTCACCGTCTTCGCCCTTTTCCTGACCGCCGGCTATAACCATACCGCATACTACCCCTCCACCTTCGACCTGCAGGACTCACTGACCATCCAAAACAGCTCCTCAAGCCACTACACGCTTACAGCCATGAGCTACGTCTCCCTGCTGGTCCCCTTCATCCTGGCCTATATTTTCTATGCATGGAGAGCCATCACCCTGAAAAAAATTGACCAGGAGGAGCTGGAGGAGGAAGGACATGTGTACTGACCACCCTACCCCTGGGGTTCCGGGGTGCCCGGCTTTTCTGAAATCATCCGGGATATATTGACCCGGGGTGCATCCCGGTCGAATAATATTTTGTTAAGGAGAAGCATTGGCAAGGTATTTGAAGCCATTTTGCTCACGTGAGATGGTCCATTTATCTGGTTTATTATACCATTTACCCTATTTTTGCGTTTTCAAAGCATTGCAAACCGTTTTGGAATGAGAGGAAAGTTGTTTACAGCACTCGCCCTGCTGATATGCATATGTCTGCCTGCACTGGCGCAACCCGCTGACGAACCGCAATCGGGGTATGCCGATACGCTGAGTTACAACCTCCGGCTGATGAAAAGGTACCTGTCTCATGGCAGCAAATGGTATTTCACCGATCCGGTGGCCGAAAAACGGTTCTCGGCGCTGATCCATTTTATCGAAGACGAGCCGCTGGACTCCATACTGCAGTATCTTGACCGGAAGGTCGTCAACGACACGCTCCCGCTGATCATCCGCCGGCCCTGGGATGCCCCCGACTCCCTGCGCCTGAGAGGGTACATCCCCGTAAAGGAACTCGCCAGACAGCTGGAGACCATCGACCAGGAGGTCACGCAGGAATATGCCGACAGGCCGGTAGCGGTTCCGGAGGAGATGATACGGCAAGCCCTGCAACAGGTGCGCACGGTGGCCCCCGGCGAAGGCATGCAGCTTTTCACCACAGGCATCTACAGGATGCCCGACTCTCTCAAAATCCTGGACGCCATTCCGGAGGATATGGTGCAGTCGCCGCAGGACTTCCGGCGGATCCTGGCCCTTGACAGCACCCGCAGCCGCTTCGTGGAACAGAAACGGCTCCGCTACAACGACTCGGTCATGAACGCCGCCCGCCGGAAGGTGACCGATGAATACCGCCGCTATCTGACTTCCGAACGGATCAGGGTGCTCCAAACCCAGAAAACGGAATCGGTCAGACGCAACAACTCTCAGGTGCTCAAATTCCACAACGACCAGGTAATCAGAGCCGTCAACGACTCCCTGATGCGCTCGGCAGAATGGCTGGCCGGTTTTGCCGACCTTCTCGACAACACCACCATCCACCTCACCAACCTGAGCAATGTCTCCTCGCCTCTGGTGCTGAGCAATGCTGGAAAGTTCTTCACCCGCGTGTGGCTTAAAAACCAACAGAACGACTCCCTGTCGGTGCTGGTCCAGAACACCGGCAAACGGTCGATGCAGCTGGTTCTGGAAGACGGGGTGACCTTTTCACGGTTCAGGCAGCAGGCTGTCAGGGATTTTGATTTTACGACGCTGAATACCCCGGCCACCAACCTCGACAAGATTGAACGCCGCTACCAGGCCTATACCCCCTGGACCATCGGCGGAGACGGGACCACCCAGTTCTCGCAGACCTATCTGAACGACTACTGGAAGAAAGGGGGCAACAGCGCCCTCTCAATCCTGGTGGTCGCCAAGGGATTCGCCAACTTCTCGTCTGACAAGCTCAGATGGGACAACAGTATCGAAGTGCGCAACGGTTGGGTGAAACCCGGAGAAGATAAAATCCAGAAAAACGACGACAAGTTTGAAATCGCCTCCCGCCTGGGGATCAGCGCCATCCAGAAATGGTATTACAGTACAGAAGTCAACTTCCAGACGCAGTTCTTCAACGGGTACAAGTACCCCAACCGGGAAAACGCCATCTCGGGGTTCCTGGCCCCGGGCCGGTTCCTTTTTAAGATCGGGATGGATTACAAACCCAACAAAAACTTATCGCTCTTCATCTCACCCATCACCTCCAAAACGGTTTTTGTCAGGGACACGCTGGAGTATGACAAATCAAGTTTCGGCATCAAACCCGGAAAGAAGGCCTATTGGGAACCGGGTCTTAACACAGACCTGAAATTCACCAAAAACTTCACCCAGGGCATCTCTTTTGAGACCAAATACAGGATGTTTGTCAACTATATGCATCCCTTCAACCAGTTTGACATCGAATGGGAAAATACCCTCAACATGCAGCTGACCGACCATATCAGGGCCACGGTGATGATCCATACGATTTACGACAGCAAGATTCTGTTCGACCGGCTGGATAAGGAAGGGCAGCCGGTGCTGGATCCCGGGGGAAACAAGATCAGGGAGCCCAGGATGCAGTTCAAGGAATTTGTGAGCATCGGGTTCTCCTACAAGATCAACCGGCGGGTGGTCAGGGCAAGGGAAATCAAGCATTAAAGAGTCGGGAATCTGGAATCTTGAATCTTGAATGAGGGAATCTTGAGTCGGGAGTCTGGAATCTCGAATGTGGGAATCTGGAATCTTGAATCTTGAATGAGGAATCTGGAATCTTGGATCTTGAATGAGGGAATCTTAAGTCTTGAGTCTTGAGTCTTGAATTAGGAATCTTGAATCTTAAGTCTTAAGTCTTAAGTCTTAAGTCTTAAGTTTTGAGCCTTGAGTCTTGAGTCTTGAATCATGGAATCCGAAGTCCGCAATCAGTGGGACAGAGGGTCAGGACATCAGAAGAGTGTTAAGTTATCGGAGCAGCATGTCGGCGATGAGAAAGACGGCATAGGCGACGCTGGCCAGTCCGTTGGTGGTAAAGAAAGCCAGGTTTACGCGGCTCAGGTCATGGGGTTTCACCAGCAGGTGCTGTGACAGGAGCAGTCCGCAGAACCAGAGGACGCCGGCCCAGTGAAGGCCTCCCCCTTTCAGAACGACTCCCAGCAGAACCACCAGCAGGGCCGTGACGAGGTGGATCGCCTCCGAGAACCGGAGGGCCCGCTTTTTTCCTAGTCTTGCGGGCAGCGACCTGAGTTTCTGTTCCTTATCGAACTCCTCGTCCTGGAGGGAATAAATGATATCAAAGCCGCTCACCCAGAAGAAAACAATGGTGCTCAGGATCATGGGAGGCCAGTCGAAGCGGGAGGTGACGGCAAGATAGGCCCCCAGGGGGGCGATGGCCAGTCCCAGGCTGAGGACGAAATGGGAGAAAGAGGTGATCCTTTTGGTATAGCTGTAGAAGAGGACCACGAAAAGGGCCACGGGAGAGAGGTAGAAACAGAGGGGATTGATGAACCAGGTGGCTGCGACAAAAAGGAGACTGTTTACGATCACGAAGAGCAGGGCTGCCCGGGGGGAGATCACCCCTGCGGGAATTTCCCGTGCGGAAGTACGGGGGTTCAGGCGGTCATACCGGCGGTCGATCCACCGGTTAAAGCCCATGGCCGCATTCCGGGCAAAAACCATGCAGAGCACCACCAACAGGAGAAGTCTCAGGCTGATGACCGATCCCGGTTGCACGTAAGCCATGAAAAAACCAATCAGCGCAAACGGCAGGGCAAACAACGTATGTTCAAATTTTACCAGCCGCGTGTAGTTCCTTATCCATCCCATCACCTCAAAATTACCAGATTGCAGGCGGGTTTATTCCCCGCTACGGCAAAGTAAAACAAATAAATTGAAACAATCGGCCAAAGGGACTCCCCGACATGACGCTCCTGCCGTCCCCCGGGTTTTCTCTGTGATGCCCCTGCCGCTCCCGGGATGACCTCTGTGATGCCCCTGCCGCCCCTGGTCTGACCTCAGTGATGCCCCTGCCGCCCCCGGGATGACCTC
>JAAYDJ010000021.1 GCA_012729335.1 Bacteroidales bacterium
ACGACAACAACTATCTGGCCAACAACGCCCTGCTGAAAGCCTATGCCGACAGCCACTGGTCAGAAGCCAACCGCGACATCTACGCCCTGTGGCCCCGCCTTTCCTATAAATGGGAAAACAACAACCTGGTCCGCAATACCTGGTATATGCAGGACGGAACCTTCCTGAGACTGAAATCGGCGGAGCTGGGCTACTCCCTCCCCGAAAAACTCTACAACCGGTTCGGCATCGACTACATGAGGCTTTATGCCAGCGGAACCAACCTGCTGACATTCAGTAAATTTAAACTCTGGGATCCCGAAATGGGAGGCAATGGCCTCGGCTATCCGGTACAGCGGGTGTTGAACATCGGCTTGCAAGTTTCATTCTAAAATGCGACAACTATGAAAAGTACATTGAAGATATTTCTGACCATCCTCCTTGCCGGAACGATCGCAGCCTGCGATTATCTCGATGTGGTGCCCGACAACGTGGCCGTGATCGAGAATGCCTTTTCCGACAAGTACAACGCCGAGAAATTCCTGGCCACCTGCTACTCGTATATTCCCAACTTCGGCGATCCGTGGATCAATCCGGGACTCCTTTCAGGGGATGAGGTATGGTTCAACGAAGAGATCATGGACAACTCCAACACAGCGGCCATGATTGCCAAAGGGGAACAGAACGCCCTTGATCCCTTTCTCAATTTCTGGGATGGCGGCCAGCGCGGAAAGAACATGTACATCGGAATCCGTGACTGCAACATCTTCCTGGAGGAGATCAAGCGGGTGGGTGACATGTCGGAAACCGAAAAGAAGAAATGGATCGCCGAAGTGAAATTCATGAAGGCTTATTACCATTTCTGGCTCTTCAAGAGTTACGGGCCCATTCCGATCGTTGACCAGAACCTGCCCATTTATGTTTCGACGGAAGAGGTGAAGATTTACCGCGATCCGGTCGACAGTGTGGTGAATTATATTGTGAAGCTGATTGATGAGGCGATTCCCGATTTGCCGTTGATGTTGCTCAGTGAGGCCACCGACATGGGGCGGATCACCAAGCCGATCGCCACGGCCATCAAGGCGAGGGTTCTGGCCACGGCCGCCAGTCCGCTATTCAATGGCAATCCCGATTTTACCAGCCTTACCGACAACCGGGGAGTGAAGCTCTTTCCGGCGACCTACGATGCCGGCAAGTGGCAGAAGGCAGCCGATGCCGCTAAAATAGCGATTGAAACGGCTGAACTGGCCAATTTCAGTTTGGTGAACGAATACACCACCAAGTACACCCATTCCCCGGCCATGTTGCGGGAGCTGATGCTCCGCTCCATTGTGACCACAAAGGGGAATTCCGAGGTGATCTGGGGATGTACCAACTTTCCCTTCAGCCATACCTATCAGCGGATGCTTCAGCCGCTTATGATCACGGTCACCGACGCCAACCCGGTGAGCCAGTTTTATGCCGCGACCATGCGGATGGCCGAACTCTATTACACCAAAAACGGCGTTCCCATTGATGAGGATGTGGACTTCCCCTTTGAGGACCGTTTTACGTTGCGGACGGCCGTGACATCAGAAAGCGATTATGTCCGTTCAGGAGAGACCACGGCCCGGCTTCATTTCGACCGGGAAGCCCGTTTCTATGCCTCCATCGCCTTCGACCGCGGCACCTATGTTCTGGAACCCACCTATTACTATGTACAGTGCAGGGCGGGTGAACTGGCCACCAAACGCAACAAGGGCGAATTCTCCGTGACCGGATACTGGCCCAAAAAGCTGATCAGCCCGCGTAACGGCTTCTCGGGGAACTCCTATGAAATCGACTACAGCTTCCCCTTCCCGATCATCCGTCTGGCCGACCTCTATCTGCTTTATGCCGAAGCCCTCAACGAGGTGAAGGCCGCCCCCGATGCCGAGGTGTATGAATACATTGACAGGATCAGGGAACGGGCCGGCCTCCCCGGTGTGGTGGAGAGCTGGGCTGCCCATTCCAAAATTCCCGACAAACCCGCTAAAAAAGAGGGAATGCGGAAAATCATCCAGCAGGAACGCATGATCGAACTCTCCTTTGAGGGGCAGCGCTTCTGGGATCTCCGCAGGTGGAAACTGTCCCTCGATTATATGAACCGGCCTATCAGGGGTTGGGATATCAGCGGCCGCGGACTGAACTTTTACAACGTGACTACCGTATATTCTCCCAGATTTGAGTTCAAGGACTACTTCTGGCCCATCAGGGAAAATGAACGGATCAACAATCCCAATCTGGTACAGAACCTGGGGTGGTAAATCTTGCTGAACATTTAAAAGATGAGAATTATGAATAAATATCGCATATTGCAAGCATTGCTGGTCACCTCGCTGATCTTCACCCTGGGATGCGAGGAGATCGTCAGGGAACCTCTATCCAAGGATGGCACTCCTCCCGGGCCGGTGACCGCGCCGGCTGTGAAGAACATTCCCGGAGGGGCCCTCATCACCTACCAGCTTCCCAATGAGACCGACCTGCTTTATGTAAAGGCAGAATATGAGCTCTCCAATGGCGTGAAAGTGGAAACCAAAAGTTCCATCTATACCAATTCGGTGAAGGTGGAAGGATTTGGCGACACCAAAGAAAGGGAAGTGAAACTTTACGCTGTAGACCGGAGTGAGAATGTCTCCAGTCCCATTACAGTCAAGGTGCAGCCGCAGACCCCGCCGGTCCATGCCGTGAAAAACACCATGTCGATCATTCCTGATTTCGGGGGAGCCCAGTATACCTGGACCAACGAAACCAATGCGGCCCTGGCCTTCATCGTCCTCACCCAGGACTCCACCGGAGCCCTCAATCCCGTGGAAACGGTTTACACCAGCGTGACTGACGGAAAATACACGGTCAGGGGTTTCCAACCGGAAGAGAAGATCTTTGGGATCGTTATCCGTGACCGGTGGGACAACTTCTCGGACACTGTAAAAGTGGCCATGACCCCGATGTTTGAGGAAAAACTCGATAAGTCGAAGTTTGATGACATCGTGCTTCCTGGCGATACCGACATGAACGGCTGGGAAGGGCGTTCCTACTACATCTTTGACGACGACATCAACACCTTCAACCACTCACTGGCCGGCACCGGGTGGCCGCAGTACTTCACCCTCGACCTGGGGGTGACGGCCCGCCTGAGCCGCGTCATTGTTACCCAGCGTCAGGGATTCCCCTACTCCCATGGTAACCCGAGGTTGCTGGAAGTGTGGGGTATCGCCACCACCCCACCGGCCGACGGGAGCTGGGAGGGATGGACCAAAATACGGGACTGCGTGGCCACCCGGCCCACCCTCATGGGCGGCACCGCCGATGAAGATACTGAACACCTTAAAAACGGAGACGAATACGCCTTTACCCTTGAAGACCCACCGGTCAGGTACATCCGGTTCCTGGTCAACGAAACCTGGGGAGTCACCGGGTTTATCCATGTGGCTGAAGTGACCTTTTACGGACAGGTGATCCAATGATTTTAAACTTTAAACTGTAACAAGATGAAGATAGCAATAAAAACGACCCTGTTTCTGGTCCTGATCGCCTGGGTATTCACGGCGTGCCAGGAAATGGAGGATATCCATGCCGATTTCATCAAGGGAGGTGAAAAAATCTACGCCACCGTTCCTGATACGGTTCAGACGATGCCGGGTAACAAAAGACTGCAGCTCAAGTGGCTGGTCCACAACGGCGCCCACATCAAAAAGAGCGTGGTGGAATGGACCGACAACGGCCAGGATTTTACCAAATCTGTCGATGTCTCCCTTAATGCTCCCCTTGACTCAGTCATGATCATGCTTGACAACCTGGAGGAGAAGTCTTATCTTTTTAAAACCTACAACATCGACAAGGACGGCAACCGCTCGATAAAAGTGCAGACCACCGGGCTTGTATTCGGGGATATTTACCAGTCCACGATCACCAACCGTATCATCACCTCCATCGTGGGAGGCGGAACGGTGGATTCCGTCGTGGTCAACTGGCGTCTCCCCAATGATGGAAACACCGGTGTGGAGCTCAGCTACAAGAGCCGCACGGGGGAAATGGTGAAGAAATGGGTGACCCCTGCTGATACCAGGACGGTCCTCCGCAACTGGGAATCGCTGGGAAGCATGAGCTACAAATCGTATTACATTCCCGCGCCCACGGCTATCGACACCTTTGTCACCGAAACGGCCGAGGTGATGCTGCCCATTTTCATCGAGTTCAAGGGAGTGAAGCTGGACAAGACCAACTGGGTGATCAAGGATTTCTCGACGGAAGAGCCGGCCGAAGGGGCTCCCAACGGGCTGGCCTCGGCGGCCATTGACGGGAAGCTGAACACCTTCTGGCACACCCAGTGGAGTGGTGGAAGCCCGGGCTATCCGCACCATTTCACCATTGACCTCAAGTCGATGGTCAAACTGAGCAAAATGGAGGTGTTCCGCCGCCAGGGTGACGGACGGGGTCAGACCCAGTTTCAGATCCTCACCAGCCTCGACGGCACCAATTTCGTCAACCAGGGGACTTTTGATTATGATCCTAATGTCAACAGTGCCTCCTACAACCTGGTGAACCTGCCCATGGCCCGCTATGTACGCTATGTCGCCACCAAGGGTTCCAATTTCTTCGCCTTCCTGGCCGAGATCGACCTCTACGGACAGGTGGCCACCCAGCTCAACCGCACCAACTGGAGCGTAGCCGCCTTCTCCTCGGAAGAACCCAAGGAAGCCACCTGGGGACCCCCGATCCAGGGTCTGGTAGCCGCCGCCATCGATGGGGATCTGGGGACCTTCTGGCACTCCGCCTGGGACAAGTCACAACCCCCTTATCCGCACTACTTCACCATCGACATGAAGAAGAAAGTGCGGCTGATGGCCGTGGAATCCTTCCGCAGGCAGGGTAACGGCAACGGCCAGACCGAATACAAGATCTACACGAGTAACGACGGGGTCACCTTCACCGACCAGGGAACCTTCGCCTTTAACTCGAAGATCAACGATGGTCAGGTCGCCACCATGACCAACCTCCCCGAGGCCCGTTACTTCAAGTATGAAGCCACCAAAGGCCCCAACCATTACGCCTTCCTGGCCGAAATCTACATCTACGGCGAGGAAATGGAATAATAAAACAGCTTCCTGCCATCCCCGGATGGCAGGGTCGCAAGATGACAAGGCCGGAGGAGTCAGCAAACTCCCCCGGCCTTTGTTTTGTACCCCGATGCAGAAGCTGCCGGCAGACCATTCCAGTATACGGCAGCAAACGGATAGGGGATCATTTGTGGGCCGGGATGGTCAGCAGCATATTGACACTGCCAGCAGTGTAGCGGCAAGGTCAGCGGTTTACCGGCGCAGGTGTGATATCTGCACAGTCAGCAGCACACCGGTTTAGACCGTGGTGCACAGACATAGCTGTTGTGATTTCTACATGGTCAGCAGCACACCGGCATAGAATGTGATGCACCGGCATAGCCGGTGTTATATCTACACAGTCAGCAGCACACCGGCATGGTCAGTGGTGCACGTTTTCCACCTCCGCGGGGTTGTGCTTATGACGGAAAAGAAAAACGAAGAGGATGGCCACCACCAGGGAATAGAGGGCGAAAGCAATCCAGATTTCCTTCCACATGAAATGTTCTCCGTCGGTGAAGTAGCGGTCGATGACGATCCCGCTGACGCGGCTTCCGAGCAGGGCC
The DNA here is from genome assembly GCA_012729335.1 of Bacteroidales bacterium. Taxonomy (GTDB): domain Bacteria; phylum Bacteroidota; class Bacteroidia; order Bacteroidales; family Prolixibacteraceae; genus UBA1413. The sequence continues at coordinate 5,663 of JAAYDJ010000021.1, forward strand.
CCGAAGCCGTTGGTCATCATCATGAAGAGCCCCTGGGCACTGGCCCTGATGGCCGGAATGCTCTGGGTTTCCACAAAGATGGACCCCGAGATGTTGAAAAAATCGAAGGCCATGCCATAGATGATACAGGAAAGGATGATCATCCAGAGCCCGCCGGCCGGGTCGCCATAGGCGAAAAGCCCGAAACGGAGCACCCAGGCCACCATACTCAGGAGCATGACGTTTTTGATGCCGTACTTCCGGAGGAAGAAGGGGATGGTCAGAATAAAGAGGGTTTCGGAGATTTGTGAGATCGACATGATAATGGCCGGATACTTGACGGCGATCAGATCCTTGAATTCGGGAACTTTGGCGAAGTCATGGAGGAAAGTGTCGCCATAGGCGTTGGTCAGCTGGAGGGCGGCCCCCAGGAGCATCGCAAAGAGAAAGAAGGAGGCCATCTTGCGGTTTTTGAAGAGGGCAAAGGCGTTGAGGCCCAAGGCGCTGACCAGGTCGGGTTTGTGCCCCTTGCCCATGGGAAGGCATCTGGGCAACGTAAAGGCATAGGCCCCCAGAACGAAGGAAGCCCCGGCAGCGATGTAAAACTGCCCGGCCGACTTCTCCAAACCAGCCAGGCTCACCACCCACAACGCCACAATAAAACCGACAGTCCCCCACACCCGGATGGGCGGATAACTCTGAACGATACTGTACTGATTCATTTTCAGGGAGTTGTAGGCAATGGTGATCGACAAACCAATGGTCGGCATATAAAACATCATGGTCAGCAGCATCACCCAGAAAAAGAGATGGGGATCGCCTATAGCAGGCAGGGTCAGCAACAACAACCCCCCTGCAAAGTGAAAAATAGCATAAAGCCGCTCGGCATTGATCCATTTGTCGGCCAGGATTCCCGCAATAGCCGGCATGAAAAGGGAGGCAATCCCCATCGTCGAAAATATGGCCCCGAAATCGGTCCCCGTCCATTTCTTGGTCTGAAACCAAAAAGCACCGATGGTCAAAAGCCATGAACCCCAGATGAAAAACTGCAGGAAGTTCATGACGGTTAAGCGAAGTTTGATATTCATTTGGGTAGATGTAAATTAATGTATTGTGCTTCAGTTACATATCGATATATGGCCCCTGACGGCTCTTCACGCCCACGGAAGTCGCATGGGGCAAATATCCATCTCCTTTTGTGGTCGGAGCACCATGCGACTTTCATTAGTATATATGTTTGTTAATAACTTGTTCTTCAATTATATAACAAGGTGAAGCAAGTTTAGTGCTTCACGCCCACGGAAGTCGCATGGGGCAAATATCCATCTCTTATTGTGTTCGGAGCACCATGCGACTTTCATTTGATAAAACTATTGCGTTGTAAAGGTTTATACCCTGAAGCAGATGCCCTATCCATGTGGATGACCATGAGGGTGGGTTCGAAAAGGAGACATGGGTATTTCATCACGGTCACAAAAGGCAGCATGAAAGGATCACTTTCTTTTTCTGATTTCATCCCTGATCTGGGAGGCCTTTTCGTAATCTTCATTCCGGATGGCCTCATCGAGTTCGCTCTGGAGGTCGGCCAGGGTGTACTTGGCATATGGAGAGCGGCTTTGCGGGCGGGTTTCCTCACCAGGAGCTTCCTGGCGGGAAGGAGTTTCCTCGTTCATCTCCAACACAATGCCAGCCTTGTGTAAGATCTCTTCGGTGGTATAGATGGGGCATCTGAACCGCAGGGCCAGGGCAATGGCGTCGGAAGTACGCGAATCGATCCGCACCTCCCGGCCATTCATCTCACACAACAATTCCGAGAAGAAGATCCCCTCTTCGAGTTTGTGGATGGTGACCTCCAGTAATGCAATGTCGAACGCCAGGGCGAGGTTTTTTATCAGGTCATGGGTGAGTGGGCGCGGAGGCTTCAGCCCTTCAAGCTGAATGGCGATGGCTTGCGCTTCCACGGGACCAATGATAATGGGAATACGGCGGTCCCCGTTTTCCTCGGCCAGAACCAGTGCATAGGCCCCGGACTGGGTCTGACTCACCGATAAACCAAGGATGTTTAACCTGATCTTATGCATGATGTAATGGCCGTGTTAATGTTTATTCCGGACTTTTCATCCGGGATATTGCCGGGAATACCCCATCAAAACGGCCATAAATTTAATCTAAAATATCATGATGCCGAAAAAATGGAGGAAAAGAGGGAAATTATTTGGCTTTCACATGAAAATAACTACTTTTGCAGTCCCAAATTTGGCTTGTTCAGGCCGGGTAAAGTGAAACACGCGAGGTGTTTCCGCCTGACGGGCATAACTTTTAAAAAGGTGTTATGTACGCTGTAGTAGAAATTGCGGGTCAGCAATTTAAAGTGGAAAAAGAGAAGAAAATCTTTGTTCACCGGTTGACCGCCGGTGAAGGTGAAACGGTGGAGTTCAGCAAAGTGCTGCTGATCGACCATGATGGAGAAGTAAAAGTCGGCACGCCGGTCGTTGAGGGCGCCAAAGTGACTGCGAAGGTCGTGGCGCATACCAGAGGCGAAAAAGTGCTGGTATTCAAAAAGAAAAGAAGAAAAAGCTACCAGAAGATGAATGGTCACCGCCAGTCATTTACCCAGGTACTGATCGAAGGAATTGAAGGATAATTAAAAAAAGGAACCATGGCTCATAAGAAAGGTGTAGGTAGTTCGAAAAACGGACGCGAATCAGAAAGCAAACGACTGGGAGTTAAGATCTTCGGAGGTCAGTTTGCCAAGGCAGGCAATATTCTTGTCCGCCAGCGTGGTACAAAGCATCATCCGGGTTCCAATGTCGGCATTGGCAAGGACCATACCCTCTTCGCCCTGATCGACGGAACGGTGGCTTTCAGCAAGAAACAGAACAACAGGTCTTACGTATCGGTGGAACCCCTGGTGGAAGTTGTCGAAGCCCCGGCTTCACAGAACTGATGCGGAGTTTGCCCGCAAGGGTTGAAAGAGGCTTTCCCGTGACCGGGAAAGCCTCTTTTTTTATCAGGGATTTTCTATGTTTTGTTACTTTTGTGAGGTTTTTTAAAATTCCAAGGCATGATCACGTTGCGCTACATTCAGGAGAATCCCGGGGAGGTCATCGAGAAACTGGCCAAGAAGCAGTTTGATGCGCGGGAGATCGTGGGATCTATTGTGGAACTCACGGAGGCCAAAAACCAGACCCAGGTCCAGGCCGACAAGGCCCGGGCTGAAATGAATGCGCTGTCGCGTGACATCGGGCAACTGATGCGCACAGGCAAGAAGCAGGAAGCCGAAGAGGCGCGGCAGCGGACGGCCGAACTGAAGGAACAGATCAGGGAACTGGAGCAGCAGTTTGCAGGTTTGGAGGTCAGCATCAGGGAATTGCAGGTGCTTTTGCCCAATTTACCTCATGTCACGGTGCCTTATGGAAAAACCCCGGAAGAGAACGAGGTGATCAGGTCGGGGGGCGTGAAGCCTCTTCTGGGCGCGGGGACCTTACCCCACTGGGATCTTGCGGCCCGCTACCGGCTGATCGATTTTGAGCTGGGGGTCAAGCTCACGGGGGCCGGGTTCCCGGTATACCGTGGCAAGGGAGCCCAACTCCAGAGGGCGCTCATCAACTTTTTCCTGGACCAGGCCCGCCGCAACGGGTATGAAGAGATCCAGCCCCCGCTGATGGTCAACGAGGCCTCGGGATTTGGTACAGGCCAGCTCCCCGACAAGGAGGGACAGATGTACCATGTGACGGCCGACAACTTCTATATGATTCCCACGGCGGAAGTGCCTGTCACCAACATATACCGCGATGTGATCCTGGAGGCCGGGGATCTGCCGGTGAAAAACTGCGCCTACAGCGCCTGCTTCCGCCGTGAAGCCGGCTCCTACGGCAAGGATGTACGCGGCCTTAACCGCCTCCACCAGTTCGACAAGGTGGAAATCGTTCAGATTACCCACCCCGACCACTCTTACGGTGTCCTGGAAGAAATGGTTAACTATGTGGAATCTTTGGTTCAGAAGCTGGAACTCCCCTACCGGATCATCAGGCTCTGCGGGGGCGACATGGGTTTCACCTCAGCGCTGACCTATGACTTCGAGGTGTGGTCGGCCGCCCAGGAAAAATGGCTTGAAGTCAGCTCCGTTTCCAACTTCGAGTCATTCCAGGCCAACCGCCTCAAACTCCGTTACCGCGGGGAAGCCGGCAAAAAACCGGAACTGGCCCATACCCTCAATGGGAGCGCTCTGGCCCTCCCCCGTATCGTGGCCGCCCTCCTCGAAAACAACCAAACCCCCGACGGGATCAAAATCCCGGAGGCCCTGATCCCCTGGTGCGGCTTCGACCGCATCCCCTGACCCCCAGTCAGGTGAAGGGGGGAACCGGGTATTCAATAAGACTGATACCCGTTATCCTGATACCCTGATATTCTGGCATCCCAGTCTCAGTACATCAGGTTAAACTGTTCCTTCAGAACGGCTTTGACTTCACCGGGGGGCACTTCTCCGCCGAGTTCCTGACGGAAGGAGGTCACAGCAGAGGAGTTAAATCCGCAGGGGTTGATATAGCCGAAATATCGGAGGTCGGTATTCACATTGAGGGCGAAGCCGTGCATGGTCACGAAGCGGCTGACCCTGACCCCGATGGCGCATATTTTGCGGGCCCTTGCCGGATCTTCCGGGTCGAGCCACACTCCCGTCGCCCCTTCACGGCGGGCCCCCGACAGCCCGAAGGCCCCCAGGGTACCGATGATCGCCTCCTCCATCTTCGCAATGAACTCCCTGATGCCGATCTGATAATACTCCAGGTCAAGAATCGGGTAGCCCACCAGCTGCCCCGGACCATGATAGGTAATGTCGCCCCCCCGGTTGATCCGGTAATAGGTAGCCCCGATCTGATCCAAAAACTCCTTGCGGATCAGCATGTTGTTTTCATTCCCGCTCTTCCCCAGAGTATAGACGGGAGGATGCTCGACCAGTATGAAGTGATTCTTGGCCACCGGATGGCCCAGTCGCCGTTTCTCCTCCACCACCGAGGCCAGCAGCGCTTCCTGCAGGTCCCAGCACGCCTTGTAATCCATCACCCCCTTGTCGGTGTAATTGAAATCTGCCATATCCCTGATTGCTTTTTTCGCTGTATCACCCCACCTCCGGAATGATCCGGCGGCTGCCCTAAAAGTAATCATTTTCTCCACACCCGCTCCCGATGCGTCGTGGCCGACAGCTCCCGTGTATTCCACACCATGGATTGTTTCCGGAGAAAAAGGAAGCCCATGACGAAAATTATCAGAATGTAAATAAACATTAATAATTTATGTCATTTCATAATTTTTTCATCCTTTTCTCATAAATAATTCTTCATTTGCAGAAAAATCACTGATTTTTTTGCAACAAAGAACCAAAAACCAACTTTTTAATTTTTGACCGTTATGGATAGAACAGCAGCACAATTTGTCGAGGAATTTATGGCCAGGGTCATTGCCAAGGATCCCCTGGAGAAGGAGTTTCATCAGGCCGTACACGAGGTGGTGGAGAGTCTGGCTCCTTTTGTGGTCCAAAATCCCATGTATATGAAATCGCGTATTCTGGAGAGGATGGCTGAGCCCGAAAGGATGATTATTTTCCGGGTTCCGTGGGTGAATGACCGCGGGGAGGTGGAGATCAACAGGGGCTACCGGGTGCAGATGAACAGTGCCATCGGGCCTTACAAGGGTGGTTTGCGGTTCCATGCGTCGGTCAATCTGAGTATTCTCAAGTTTCTGGCCTATGAGCAGGTGCTGAAGAACAGTCTGACGACCCTTCCCATGGGGGGTGGCAAAGGAGGTTCCGATTTCAATCCCAAGGGTAAATCCGACACCGAAGTGATGCGTTTCTGTCACTCCTTCATGAATGAGCTTTACCGTCACATCGGTCCCGACACCGATGTTCCGGCAGGTGACATTGGGGTAGGTGGCCGGGAAATCGGCTTTATGTACGGGCAGTATAAAAGACTCCGGAATGAATTCTCCGGAACTTTCACCGGCAAGGGGGCCGGTTGGGGTGGGAGTCCGCTCCGCCCGGAAGCCACGGGTTACGGCACCACCTATTTTGCCCAGGAGATGCTCGACACCATCGGCGAGTCGATCGAAGGGAAAACGGTGGTGATTTCCGGATCGGGGAATGTGGCGCAGTATGCTGTGGAAAAGGTCACCCAGCTGGGAGGGAAAGTGGTCACCCTTTCCGATTCCAACGGGTTCATTCACGACCCCGAAGGCATCAATGCCGAGAAACTGGAATATGTGATGGAACTCAAAAATGTCTTCCGTGGCCGGATCAAGGAGTACACCCGGGAGTTCAAGGGAGCCGTCTATTATGAAAACCAGCGCCCCTGGTCGGTGCCCTGTCAGATCGCCATGCCCTGTGCCACCCAGAATGAAATTGATGAAGCGGATGCCCGCACCCTGGTGGCCCAGGGGTGCCAGTGCGTTTCCGAGGGTGCCAACATGCCCTCCACGCCCGAAGCCATCCACATTTTCCAGTCGGCCAAACTCCTCTATGCGCCCGGGAAAGCAGCCAATGCAGGAGGGGTGGCCACCTCAGGCCTCGAGATGACCCAAAACTCCATGCGACTGACCTGGACCCGCGAGGAAGTGGACGCCCGCCTGCACATCATCATGAAAAACATCCACCAGACCTGCCAGCAGTATGGCAGGGAAGCCGACGGATACATCAATTATGTCAAGGGCGCCAACATCGGCGGATTCCTTAAGGTGGCCAACGCCATGCTCTCCCAGGGCATCGTCTGATGCCCAGCTGGGGGTACCTCCTGAATCCCGGCGCTCCCCGGCCGGCACCCCGGGAGCCACATCAGGCCCGCGCCTGTATACCCCCGGATAACCCTGCCCAAAAGAGGCTGAATCAGATTTTTTGATTCAGCCTCTTTTGTATTGAAGGCTCATTTACCGGTGACGAAGCCCCACATGAAAGGCATCATCCGGTGAAAATCACCGTTCACGGATAAAATCCTGCCGTTTATCGGTAAATATGACAAAAATCTACCCGTGTCGTCCGAATTTTGACACCATAAGCAGAAAACAGAAAAACAATACCAAATTTCAACAAAGCCATGATCGTTTTAAACAACCTGCACAAGTCGTATATCACGGGGAACAACGCGCTGCACGTGCTCAAAGGGATTGACCTGGAGATCGGCGCCGGCGAGTTTGTCTCCATCATGGGCTCTTCGGGATCGGGGAAATCGACCCTGTTAAACATCCTGGGCATTCTCGATGACTATGATGAGGGGAATTATTTCCTCGACGGAAAGCTGATCAGGAACATGAACGAGACCAAAGCGGCCATCACCCGCAACCAGATGATCGGATTTGTCTTCCAGTCCTTCAACCTCATTTCCTTCAAGAATGCGAGGGAGAATGTGGCCCTGCCCCTGTACTACCAGCAGGTAAGCCGCAAGAAGCGGAATCAGATCGCCCTGGAGTACCTTGACCGCTTCGGGCTGAAGGAGTGGGCTGACCATTTGCCGTCGGAACTTTCGGGGGGGCAGAAACAGCGGGTGGCCATTGCCCGCTCGCTGATCTCCAACCCCAAGATCATCCTGGCCGACGAACCCACCGGAGCCCTCGACACGGCCACCTCCTTCGAAGTGATGGAAATCCTCAAGGAGGTGAACGACCAGGGCATTACGGTCATCATCGTCACCCATGAACATGACATCGCCGCCATGACCAAAAAAATCATCCGGCTCAAGGATGGCCTCATCGGGGAAACCATCATCAACGGCGATCTTAAAAAATACCGTGAAAAGGTTAAAAGTGAAAACGCCTTCAGCTATGTTTGACGCGGACATCTGGCAAGAAATTTTCAGTACCATCAGGAAGAACAAGCTCCGTACTTTCCTGACCGGCTTTTCGGTGGCCTGGGGTATTTTCATGCTGATGGTGCTGCTGGGATCCGGAAACGGGCTCCAGAATGGGGTTAGGGAGGAATTCGCCGACAACGCCGTGAACATCATGTGGTTGTGGACGGGGGAGACCTCACTCCCCTACAAAGGGCTGAAGGAGGGGAGGGAGATCCGCTTCACCAACGAGGATTATGATTTTCTGAGCGGCCGCGCCGAAGACGTCGACCAGGTCTCCTCCCGCTTCTATCTCCGCGGGGATATCACCTATTCCTATGGCAAGGAATACGGATCATTCACCACCAGCACCTGTTATCCTGCCCTGCAGGAGATGGAGATGATCAAGCTGACGCAGGGACGGTTCATCAACGACCTCGACATGAAGGAATTCAGGAAGGTGATCGTGATTGGCGACGACATCCGCAAGGCGTTGTTCAAGGAAGAGGATCCCCTGGGCAAATACCTCAAGGTGGGGAGTGTCCCATTCAAGGTCATCGGGGTATCGCTGGATCCGGGATCGGAGGAAAACCGTCAGGCGTATATGCCATTTACCACGGCGCAGCGGCTCTTTGCCGGGGGCAACCGGGTGCACAGTTTTGCGGTCACCACCAAGATGGTGAATACGGCTGCGGAGGCCGAAGCCATCGATGTCAGGGTCCGTCAGCAGTTGGCCCAGCGTCACAGTTTTGACCCTGAAGACCGGCGCGCCATGGGGTCCTTCAACATGCTCACTGAATACATCAGGACCATGAAGATCTTCCAGGCCATCAAGCTGTTTGTCTGGATCATCGGCATCGGCACCCTGATTGCCGGCATTGTGGGGGTGAGTAACATCATGCTGATCCTGGTCAAGGAGCGCACGCGTGAAATCGGCATCCGCAAGGCCCTGGGTGCCAGCCCCCTCTCGGTGATCGGGCTGGTCCTGCTGGAGTCGGTGCTGATCACCACCATCGCCGGTTACATCGGGCTGGTCATGGGCGTCGGACTGATGGAGGGGGTTAACTTCGGCCTTGAACAAATGGTGGCCGGCGGAGGAGGAGACCAGATCTTCTTCCGCAACCCGACCGTCAATTTCCATACGGCTCTGGCAGCCACCGCCATCCTCATTGCCGCCGGCGCCCTGGCAGGATACATCCCCGCAAGAAAAGCCGCCAACGTCAAACCCATCGAAGCCCTCAGAGATGAATAACAGGGCATTGCCCAGGTGAAGACATCTCCGGATTCAAGATGATTCTTATATTCTGATAATCTGATATTCTGATACTCTAATACTCTGATAATCTGATACTCTGACATTCAAATATTCTCAATATGTTTGACCTGGATCGTTGGAATGAAATCGTGCACGCTCTTGCCAAGAACAAGGTGCGGAGCCTGCTGACCGCCTTCGGGGTGTTCTGGGGCATCTTCATGCTGATCGTGATGGCCGGTGCCGGGAATGGCCTGGGCAACGGCATCTCGGAGGGCGTCGCCAAATTCGCCACCAATTCGGCCTTCATGTGGACCGACCGGACCAGCGAACCCTATAAGGGGTATAAGAGAGGCCGCTACTGGAACATGGATTTTGAGGATGTCCAGATCATCCGCAGCAAAGTGCCGGAAGTCGACATCCTCACGCCCAAGAACTTCGGTTCCAACAACAACAGCGGGCCCAATACGGTCAGGGGCGACCGCAATGGCTCCTTCAACATCAAGGGGGATTACCCCGACTATGTGAAGATTGACCCGGTCACGATTGTTAAAGGCCGCTGGATCAATGAAATGGACATCAGGGAGAAGCGGAAGGTCTGTGTGATTGGCACCAAAGTATACGAGACCATGTTTGCCTCAGAGGAGGAGCCCCTGGGGGAATATCTCAAGGTATCGGGGGTTTATTATCAGGTGGTGGGGGTGATCAAACCTGAAACCAGAATCAACATTAACGGCCGTACCGAGGAGTCGCTGTTTATCCCGTTTACGACCATGCAGCAGACCTACAACATGGGCAACGAGGTACATGTGCTGGCTTTCACGGCCAAGCCGGGGGTTCCCGTAAGCCAGGTCGAGGAGAAAATAAGGGGCATTATCAGGCAGCGGCATGCCATTTCGCCTACCGATGTGCAGGCCATTGCGGGGGTCAATGTGGAGAAGCAGTTCCTGCAGATGAAGGGATTGTTTGTGGGCATCAACATTCTGACCTGGATCGTGGGGATCGGCACCCTGATGGCGGGGGTGATCGGTGTGAGCAACATCATGCTGGTGATTGTCAGGGAGCGGACCCGTGAAATCGGGGTTCAGCGTGCCCTGGGCGCCCGCCCGCGGACCATTATCACCCAGGTGATGCTCGAAAGCGTGGTCCTCACCACCGTCGCCGGTTATACCGGCCTTACCCTGGGTGTGGGACTCCTCGAACTGGTCAACCAGGTGCTCGAAAGGCAACCACCCTCCTCTGAAGAGATGTTCTTCCGCCATCCGGAGGTAAGCCTTACCGTTGCCCTGGCGTCCCTGGGGGTTCTCATCATCGCCGGCCTCTTCGCAGGATCGATTCCAGCCAAAAGAGCCCTCCAGATCAAACCCATCGAGGCCCTCCGCGAAGAGTAAACCCCCTCTGCAGGGTATCCCTTGACTTGACATAAAAAACATAAACAGAACATATTCATTTTACCACAGAAAAAAAACAGAGCCATGAAAAAGTTATTAAGAGTGACCGGGTTGGTCCTGCTGGGAGTCGTATTTCTGGGAACCCTGGGGTTTCTTTACAAAAAATCGAGGCCTGAGGCGGAGCTCTTCGAGGTGAAGAATCCCGAAGTGATCTCCATCGTCAAGAAGACGGTGGCTACCGGGGCCATTGAGCCCCGCAAGGAGATCGAAATCAAGCCCCAGGTATCGGGGATCATCGAGGAGCTCTTTGTGGAAGCGGGAACGATGGTCAGAAAGGGGGATGTTTTGGCCCGGGTCAATATCATTCCCGACATGGTCAACCTCAACAATGCCGAGTCGAGGCTGAACCGTGCCCGCCTCAATTACGAAGATGCCAAGATCAACTTTGACCGGCAGGCCACTCTTTTCGAAAAAGAGGTGATTCCCCGTGAGGAGTTCCAGCGGGCGCAACTGAGTTTTAATTCGGCCCGCGAAGAGATGGAAGCCGCCGAAAACAACCTTGACCTCATCCGCAAGGGGGTGACCCGCAGTTCTGCCAAGACCACCAACACCCTCATCCGCTCGACCATCGATGGCATGGTCCTCGATGTACCGGTGAAAGAGGGATTTTCGGTGATCCAGGCCAACACTTTCAATGCAGGAACCACCATTGCCGTGGTCGCCGACATGAAAGACATGATCTTCATCGGGAAGGTCGATGAGACCGAAGTGGGAAAAATCAGAGAGGGCATGGACATTGAGCTGACCATCGGGGCCATCGAGGAGGAGACCTTCCACGCCGTGCTGAAATACATCGCTCCCAAAGGAAAAATCGAAAACGGGGCGATCCAGTTTGAGATCAAGGCAGACCTGATTCTCCAGGAGAACCAGTTTATCCGTTCGGGTTACAGCGCCAATGCCAACATTGTGCTGGACCGCCGCGACAGCGTCCTGACCATTCCCGAATCCCTGCTGAAATTCGAGAAGGATACGGCTTACGTGGAAGTGGAGACCGCCCCCGGGAAATATGACAAGCGGCTGGTCAAAACAGGCCTCTCCGACGGCATCAACATTGAGATCACCGAAGGGCTTGCCAAGGCCGACAAGGTCAAGGGCGAAAAAATCGATCCCAGGAAAGCCAAATCATGATTCCGGAAAAGAAAAAAGAGCAGATCCACAAGAGAATGGTAATTTTATTGCATCACAGACCTAATATGATACCCATGAACAAGACGATGATCCTTTGGATGGCGTTGCTGCTCCTCACCATGGGGGGTATGAAGGCAGGCGGACAGGAAGTGTGGTCGCTGCAGCAGTGCGTTGAGTATGCCCTGGAGAACAACATCCAGATCAGGCAGCAGGGATTGGCCGTAGATTATCAGCAGCAACAGCTGGATCAGGCCAAAAGCGACCGGCTGCCCAATCTGAACGGCCAGGTAGGCAACAACTTTAATTTCGGCAGGTCGCTGACCTACCAGAACACCTATGAAAATACCAATTCCACAAGTATTTCGGGGTATCTGGGGACGGAGGTGACCTTATGGAACGGGGCCCAGATGCAGAATCTCATCAGGCAGCGTGACCTGGACCTGCAGGCGACCGTCAGGGATCTTCAGAAGGCCAAGGACGACCTGGTGCTGAACATTGCCGCCCTCTACCTGGAGATTCTTTTTGCGGAAGAGCTGATTGCCATTGATGAGAGTCAAATGGAGGTGACCCGCCAGCAGATCGACAGGGCCGGCAAACTGGTGGAGGCGGGCAGCCTGGCACGCGGGTCCCTCCTCGAAACGGAAGCCCAGCTGGCCCGGGAAGCGTTGCAGCTGGTCAGCGACCAGAACAGGGCACAACTGGCATACCTCAACCTGTACCAGCTTCTGGAGCTGCCTATCAACAAATCGTTCAGGGTGGAAAAGCCTCTCCTTCCGGTTCCCGAAACGGACACCCCGGGATTCAATTCCCTGGCCATTTTCAACAACGCCCTGGCCGGCAGACCTGAAATTGACGCAGCCAGGCTGCGCGTGGAAAGCGCCCGCAAACAGCTTGACCAGGCCAGAGGCGCCCGCTGGCCACGCCTCTCCTTCGGCGCCAACTACTACAACAACTACAACGACAACTATGTCAGGGCCATCGATAACAATCCCCTTAACACCGAGGTGATCCCTTTGGGCGACCAGCTTAAAAACAACAAACGCTATGGATTCGGGTTTACCCTTAATATTCCCGTTTTCAACAAACTACAGGTGAAAAGATCGATCAGTTCGGCGGAACTTCAGGTAGCCGACTACGAATACCGGCTGCAGAATGCCAGAAACCTCCTCCAGAAGGATATTGAACAGGCCTATACCAACGCCCTGGCAGCCCTCAAGAAGTACCTCGCCAGTGAAAAGGCCGTCCACTCCAGCGAAGAGGCCTTCCGGTATGCCGAGGAGAAGTTCAGTGTGGGGCTGGTCACTCCCGTCGAGTACAACCAGATCAAAAACAACCTGACAGCCGCCCGTGGACAGCTGTCACAAGCCAAATACGATTACATTTTCAGGACCAAAATCCTGGATTTCTACAATGGGGTCCCCATCAGGCTGTGATGTGGGAACCTGTGAGGGCCTGACGCTGCCTCCTTTCCGGGCTTTTCACCACCCTGACAGCACTGGCAGCCGGAAACCGGGTCGTTCATAAGGAAACGGGAGGTGATCAACGGGTCACTACTCCCGTTTCTTTTTTATTTCCCGGAGGAGATCCTCCATCACCTTGACGGCAGAATCCCCGATCTCACGGGCTCCGCGGGAAATCTCCCGCAGATCCTCCTTCAGGTTCTCGTCAAGGTATTCCCTGACATCTTTCCCTGCCTGTTCCAGCTCCTTCGATAGATTTTTGTCAATGGTCCGCCCCAGACGGGACCCTTCGCGGGTGGCCAGATACCTCCCCTTCAGGAGGGTTACCTCCACCTTCTCCTCCAGGGTCAGCTCCTCCCTGAAACGGTCGTAGTAGTCGGCGGCATAGCGGGTAAACCGCTTATTCGCCCATTGCCAGTCCTTCTCCGTGAACTTTGTGCTGTTCTTTTCCACCTCCTGCACAAACCGCTCAAATCCCTCCAGATAGGCCTCCTTGGTGGAGGGCTGCAGGCAGGAGGAGACCAACAGCGCAGCCCCCAGCAGCAGAAGGGCTTTGACCCGAAAGATGTAGTTCAGCATATCATGAAGCGTTTAAGGTTTTTCCGTCTGTTTACGCATGCGGGTATAGAGTGACTCCCGGGGTTCCTCCACCTGCTGGGCCTGGTAAATGCTGGCGTTCAGCTCGAAACCGATTAGCAGGACCAGGGCAAAGAGATAGATCATCAGGAGAACGACCAGCAAGGTTCCGATCGATCCGTAAAGTTTGTTATACTGGCTGAAGTTGTTGATATAATAGGTGAATCCGAAAAGGAGGGCGATGCTTAACAGGGTGGCCAGGCTCCCTCCGGCGGAGATGAACCGCCATTTGGTTTTCCTGGCCGGCGCCATGTAATAGAGAAAGGAGTAGGCAAAAAAGAAGAGCGCAACAATGATCACCCATTTTCCTGCCGAGAAGAAGTAATAGGTGAAGGTATCAAAGAGGGCTGATTTTTCAAGGAGGTAGTCGAGGAGACGCTGGCCTCCTGTCACCAGGGCGATGGCCAGGGTGAGCAGTACCGCCTGGATGAGCAGCAGGACCACGGAGATCAGCCACTGGCTCACCCAGTTGCGCCGGTTGATGCTGTGAATGGTGGCATCAAAGGCGGCCATGATGGAGGAGATGCCGTTGGTGGCGAAGACAAGGGCCATGAAAAAACCCAGGGAAAGCAGATCGCCCCGCGGCCGGGTAATGATATCCTCCACGGTTCCTTCCACCGCTTCGAAGACACTCCCGGGGACGATGGACTTGATGAGAAAAAAAAGCTCATCCTGGAAATTGGGGATGGGAATGTAGGGGATCAGCGTAAAAATAAAGAGTATGGCGGGGAACAGGGCCAGAAAGAAGTTGAAGGCGATGGCCGAGGCCCGGGTGGTCAGGGAACCGTCTACAATGCTTCTCCAGAAGAAAATGGCGACATTATAGACCGGCACCTCATCGAAGAAAGGAAGGCTGACGACCCTGGCACGGTCAGCAACCGCCCGCGTCCACCTGCGCACCCGCACTGCCATTCTCTGGGGCCATGGCATACCTATTCCTGTTTTTCAATTCTCAGCTGATGGATGATATCCTTTCCCGTATTCTTTTTCAACAGGAAGTATACCCTGAAGCTTCCCTGTTTGGTGACCAGGTTTCCTATGACGTATTGCGCTCCCTCCTTGCCCCCCTGATGGATGACGTTGAACCTTTCGGGCTGGTAACGGGCAAAAAAACTGGTCACGATCTGCTCGGCCTGGGCCTTGCTGTATACATTGTCATTCTCAAGAATAACCAGTTCCACGTTCTGATTGAAAAAGCTTCCCAGCATTTTGGCATTTCCCGTTTTCAGTCCGAGAATGATGTCATCGGGAATCTGCGCCGTGGCCAGGCCCGCCGTGCCTGTGATGAACAGAAGAACCACCACCTGCGCCAGAACCGCTCTTTTAAGTGCTTTCATGATCACTTCTTTGTCAAAATTCGTACTTTGGAGTCTGCAAAAACTATGCAAAAGCAAAACCACTCATCAATTTTAGTGTAAATTTAAAAAATTTATTCATATCAGGGAGAATGAAGATATGGCTGGTGGTTACCGGGAAAACCGATGCAACCTGGCTGCAGCAGGGCATTGACGTCTATCTGAAGAGGATCGGGCATTATCTTCCCTTTGAGCTGAAGGTGCTTCCTGACCTGAAAAACATGGCCAGCCTGCCGCCTCCGGCCAGAAAGGAGAAGGAGGGGGAGGCGCTGCTGGCCTTCCTGGGGAACCGCAATGAGGTCTATCTGCTTGACGAAAAGGGGGAAGAGATGACCTCGCGGCAGCTGGCAGCCCTGGTGGAACGCAAGATGACCGGCGGATGCCGCGAACTGGTATTTGTCATCGGCGGGCCCTTCGGCTTTTCAGAAGAGGCCGCCGCAAAAGCCTCCGGAAAAATTTCCCTCTCCAGGCTCACCTTTTCGCACCAGATGGTCCGGTTATTGTTCGCCGAACAACTTTACAGGGCCCTGACCATCATCAGGGGAGAACCCTACCATAACGACTGACATGAAGGAATTCCTCAAAAAATACGGCACGTTCCTGCTGACTCTGCTTTTCCTGATGCTGGCAGTCGTCCTCGAAAACGGCTTTTTCTCTTCCCGGCCCGGGAAGGCGATGACCGACCGTTTTCAGGAGAAACTGATCGAAAAGGAGACCCTCCTTGACCGGCATCTTGACCAGATCGCGGAACAGGCTGCGCAGCCCGGTTTCTGCGACAACTTCCTCCACAGCATGGCTCCCTGGAACAACATCCTGGAAAAAGAGGGGCTGGGATTTCTCATTTACCGCCACCAAAAGCTCTTTTACTGGTCAGACAGGTCAGTGGCTTTCCGTGAGGTCCTGCCCCTGTCGGTCGAACCCGATGCCCCGGTGGTCCATTTTCCCAACGGCTATTATCTGGTAAGAAGCCGCCAGATAGACAGCCTGGCCATCTACGGGCTTATCCTGCTCAAATACGATTATTCGCATGAAAACCAGTATCTCCGGAACCACTTCTTTGAAGGCTCAGGACTTCCGGCGACCTTCCGGCTGGCCCGTGCGGGCGCCACAACGGGATTTGACATCGCGGGTCGCGACGGGCAACCCCTGTTCAGCATCATTCCTGCAGGCGAAAACCTCCACGCCACAAGCTGGAGCTGGCTCCCCGGGATCCTATACCTGGCGGCGCTGCTGCTGACCCTGGCTTTCGCCCGTAAAACCCTGGCCGGCCTCAGCCGCCACTTCCTGGTGCGCAGCGGACTTATGCTGCTCCTGCTCCTGCTCATTTACAGAATGCACATCCACTTCAGGATTCCCGGCCTCTTTGGCCATACCGACCTCTTCAGCCCTTCCCATTTCGCCCTCAGCACCTGGCTCCCCTCCCTTGGAGATTTCCTGCTCCTGGCCCTTTTCTTTTTCTTTTTCATGGTCACCTATTACCGTGACCTGCGCATCAGCGCCCTCCCCGGAAACAGAACCTTTATCCGCCGCGTCGCCCCCGGCCTCCTGCTCCTGCTGGCTGCCGGCCTCTTTTTCATCACCGATGACCTCATCAGGAAACTCATCTATAACTCCAGCTTTTCGTTTACCCTCAACCGGATCAACGAAATCACCATCCAAACGGTCCTGGGCATCGGTGCGATGATGTTCCTGCTCTTCGGGCTGTTGCTGCTGATCGTCAGGACCACGGGCGAAGCCCGCAGAGTCCTCCCCCTGAAACTCCTCCTGCCGGCTATCCTGGCCGCCCCCCTGCTTCCGGCCCTCCTGCAGTTTTTGCTTCAGGGCGCCGTTTCTCTGCCGGCCATGGCCCTTTTCCTGGCCTCAGCCCTCCTCGCAACCCTCCTGGCCGGCCACCCTTCACGAAGATACGGCATGACTTACCTCGTGCTTTTTATGGTGGCCATCACCCTTTATTCCATTGGGGTGATCTATCACATTACCGTCAAAAAAGAACGGGAAGTTCAGAAACTGATGGCCGGAACCCTCGTCGCCGAACATGATCCGGCGGCTGAAGTCTTTCTGGTCGACATCCAGGAGCAAATCAGCACCGACCCCAATATACCCCAATACCTGATCCCCCCCTTTGACAAACTCGACGAATACCTCGAAACCACTTATTTCAGCGGATTCTTCCGCCAGTACGACCTCCAGATCACCATTTGCACCGGAGCCGACAGCCTCACCCTCCACCCCCAGAATGTCCAGGTCCCCTGTTTCCCCTTCTTTGAGGAGATGATCAGCAACCAGGGCATGCAGCTCCCCGGGACCCAGTTTTACTACCTTGACAACATGGACGGCAGAATCACCTACCTGGGAAAGATCCACTATCCCCTCTCGGCCGACTCCATCGGGGTTTCCATCTTCATCGACCTGAAATCACGCATCCTTTCCGAAGGCATCGGTTTCCCCGAGCTCCTCATCGACAAGTCCATGCGCAAACCAGCCAGCTACAAACGGTTCAACTATGCCAAATACTTCGGGGGTGAACTGGTCGACCGGCACGGAGAGTACCCCTACAATTACTACATCTACTCCTATAGTTTCGACGACCGCGAATTCAGCTACAACATCTGGGACGGCTACGAGCATCTCATCCACCGCACCCGTGAAGACAACTACGTCATCGTCAGCCGCAGCCTATACACCTTTGTCGACTACCTCATTTCGTTTCCTTACCTCTTCTCGTTTTATTTTCTTTTTTCTCTGGCCGCCCTGGTGTTGATCCAGCCCGGATTACGCCGTAAAAAGATCCTCTTTGACCTGAAGTTCAGAATCCAGGCCGCCATTATCGCCATTGTGTTCATCTCGCTGCTGGTTGTGGCGGTAAGCACCATCCTGTACAACCTGGAAGAGTCGGAAGCGAGGCTCAGGGAGGACCTCGACCGGAAGATGAATTCGGTCGCCCTGGAGATTGACATGCGTCTGGAAAATGCAGCGCTCCTCACCCCGGAGATGAGGGAATGGCTGATGCCTGAGCTGGTCAAGCTCTCCAATGTTTTTGAAACCGACATCAACATTTACGGGGTAGGAGGCAACCTGGTCGTCTCTTCCCGGCCTGAAATCTTCAGCCGGGGTCTCGTTTCGGAAAGAATCAACGCCCAGGCGTGGTATGAACTTTTCGAGAATTTCCAGACCAACTATTTCCAGCCCGAGAAGATTGGCGGGCTGAGCTATTTATCGGCCTATGAGCCCATCATCAACAACAGCGGTGATTACCTGGGATTTATCAACCTGCCCTATTTCACCCATCAGGACAAGTACAGCCAGGAGATCTCCACCTTCATTGTGGCCTTTATCAATCTTTACGTGCTTCTTTTTCTGGCGAGCATGGCCGTAGCCGTTCTCATTGCCAACCAGATCACCCTGCCCCTGGCCACGATCAGGGAGAACCTCCGGAAGATGGAGTTCGGCAAACGTAATGAGCCATTGAGTTACAGCCGAAATGATGAAATCGGGAAGCTGGTCAGGGAATACAACCGGAAGGTCGATGAGCTTGCGGTAAGCGCCGAGTTGCTGGCCCGTTCGGAGAGGGAGAGTGCCTGGCGGGAAATGGCCAAACAGGTGGCCCATGAAATCAAGAATCCGCTGACACCCATGAAACTGAACATCCAGCATCTGCAGCGTTTCAGGGGCGAGGGCGAAGACTACCGCAATTATGTCAACCGCATTGCCCGCAACCTCATCGACCAGATCGACACCCTGTCGGAAATTGCCACCGAGTTCTCCAACTTCGCCCAAATCCCCAGGGCCATGAAACAGGTCTTCAACCTCAACACCCAGATATCAAAGGTGATTGACCTGTATGAGAACCACGACCGGATTCATATCTCCTTTGATCAGGGCGATTGCCGCCACATTCTGGTCAATGCCGACAGGGAGCAGCTCTCCCGCGCCCTGATCAACCTGATCAAGAACGGCATTCAGTCCATCCCCGACGACCGGCCCGGGAAAATCGCCATTTCTGTAAAAAGAAGGGAACACATGGTGGTCATTTCCGTCGCCGATAACGGATCGGGGATCCCTGAAGAGCTCCGGGAAAAAATGTTCAGCCCCAGTTTCACCACCAAATCGAGCGGTATGGGCCTGGGTCTGGCCATCGTCAAGAACATTGCCGAAAACTTCAACGGCAGGGTATGGTACGACACCGTGGTGGACGAAGGAACCACCTTTTACATCGAAATTCCGGTGCAGGAAGGGGAAGAGCCTCTGACAGGCCCGGTGAATGGTGCCGGGAACTGAGGCCATCCCTGATTTTAATTAAACTTCTTCAGATATGGTTCCTTTAACTTTCAGGCAAATTGCAGAACGGCTGAGCGGGATGCCCCTTCCGGCCGCCGACCTGGTCATTGGCATCGGCACGGGAGGGATCGTACCTGCCGCCCTGGTGGCCTTCCACCTGAATGCCGATCTCAGGGTGATCACCCTGAACTACCGTGACGAACACAACCAACCACGCCATGAGGAACCCGTGGTCACCGGCATGCCCTCCGACCTGGATCTCGAGGGCAGAAAAATCCTCCTGGTTGATGACGTCTCCGTGTCGGGAAAAACCCTTGGCACCGCCCTGGAACTTCTGAAAGGCCATGAGGTGAAAACCCTGACCATGAAAGGTAATGCCGATTATGTCCTCTTTCCCGAAATTAAAGAGTGCGTCCAATGGCCCTGGAAACCCTGAGCCACCACCGCACTCCGCCTTATTCATCTATAAATCACCCAGAATTCCCGATTCCAGACTCCCACATTCAAGATTCAGGATTCCAGATTCCAATATTCAGGATTCCAGACTCCCACATTCAAGATTCAGGATTCCAGATTCCCGACTCCAGATTATTTATTTGCCGTGGCGGAAAAGGGTTTCCTTTTCGGATGTGGTGAGGCTGTCATAGCCTTCAGTGCCGATTTTATCGAGGATGCGGTTGAGTTCCTGCTGGTCGGCGGCCCGCTGGCGGTTGTAGTCATGGTCGTTGCGGGGGGGTTGCCGGTGGATAATCCTGACCTGTTTCCGGGGATGGAGGAAGGGCCGGAAGAGCGATGGGAAGAGACGGGCCAGCCATTCTGCAGCAAGGTAAAACGGGCGGGCCAGGTCCCTGCCCCGGCGGCTGCCACTGACAAATAACCACCCTGCAAGGGCCCCTCCGAGGTGGGCCAGGTTGCCCCCGGGGTTGGAAGCCGAAATGCCAAGGATATAGCTCACAATGAGAAACAGGGCAAGGTATTTAAGGGCGACGCGCCCAATGAGGAAGAGATGGATTTCACGGCCCGGATCCCTGAAGGCTCCGGCCAGAAGAATGGCGATGACCGAGGCTGAGGCTCCCAGGAGATATGTGGAGGTCACCATGCCTGAGAATACCGGTAAGATATTGTATGCCAGCATGTAAAGAACCCCGCCCGCCAAACCTCCCAAAAGGTAGAGTCCCAGCAGCTGACGCGGCGTGTAATAGTCGAGGAAGATACGCCCGAACCAGTAAAGCATCAGCAGGTTGAAGAGGATGTGAAGAAAATCGAAATGAAGGAACATGTAGGTGAGCAGAGACCAGGGCTGGCGGAGCCATTCCCCGGGAGAGGCTGGCAACATGAAAGGCGACAGGAGATGAAAAGGTTTTCCCGACAGGAAGAAAACCACCTGCAAAAGCCTGAAAACCAGAAATACCGCCAGGTTGACATAGATCAGCCGGGTAATGACCGATCCCTCTTTAAAGCTCTCCTTTATCTCTTTCCAGATATCCATGACCACTCTTGTTGCTTACCTCTTTCTCTGTATGATTTTCCTGTTGCGGGGGATTACCGGTTTCCTGCCTCCCTTAATAAAATGTTTTGGTGGTTTTGTTCCAGTATTTGATCAGGAAAAAGCCAAAGAGCATTCCCCCCAGATGGGCGAAGTGGGCGATACTTCCCCCGGAATTGGTGAGGCCCAGGTAGAGTTCCAGCACTCCGTAACCGATGACGAAGTATTTGGCTTTGATGGGAATGGGTGGGAAGAGGAGCATCAGCTGGGTATTGGGAAAGAGCATTCCGAAGGCCAGCAGCACCCCGTACACGGCCCCTGAAGCCCCAACGGTGGGGATGTCCATTTTCAGTTTCAGGATCTGGTCCATGATTTTCCCCCCTTCGGTGGCAAAGGCCGCACTCGAGGGGTCATCGTACCAGTTGGTAATGAAATCAAGCAGTCCGGGCGTGGGGGATGCCAGGTGTTTCTTGACGAATTTGTCGAGGATTTCCGGGGCGGGGGTATTGCTGAAGGCGGTCATAGTGTTTTGCATGGCCGATATTTCCAGGTGGTTGACAAACATATGAAGCGCCACGGCCCCCAGTCCGGTCACAAAATAGTAAGTGAGGAACCTGCGGGGCCCCCAGACGTTTTCCAGGACCCTTCCGAACATCCAGAGGGCGAACATGTTGAAGAAGAGGTGGGTGATTCCCCCGTGCATGAACATGTGGGTGATGACCTGGTAGAACCTGAACTTCTCCGATCCGGGGTAGTGCATGCCCAGTTTTTCGGTCAGGTCAATGCCGGCGCTTTGCATGGCGTAGGTGGCCAACAACATCAGCACATTGATGATGATCAGGTTTTTAACGACTGCCGGGGTTTCCCTGAAAACCGGCCTGTACTGGTTCATATCCGATGCTTTATTACTTTACTGTCAATAATCCGGCCAGAATGGACCGGAGGGGGCGGAAACGACAAAGTGTCATCTTCCGAAGAGTTTTTCCACCTCTTCAAGGGGAATGATGGTCAGGACTTTCCGGCCGTCGGCGGTGTAGTTGGGGGCGGAGCAGGCGAAGAGCCGTCCCACCAGCTGATCCATTTCTTCAGGCCGGAGCGTTTCGTGGTATCCCATGGCAGAAGCCCTGGCCAGGGAGACGGCCACCTGTTCCCTGATCCTGGCCCGGGCATCCAGGGGGGAATTCTTGAATTCCTCGAGCAAGCGGGTAATGATGTCAACGGGAGAGGCTGCCTCCAGAATCCCGGGGATTCCACCGATGATAAAGGTCTCTTTTCCGAATTCGCGGATGTCGAATCCCAGGGCGTGCATGTCGGGGAGCACCTCCCGGAGGAGGGCGGCATCGGCGGCGTGGAGTTCAAAGGTATGGGGAAAGAGGATCTGTTGGCTGGCCACCCGGTCGGCTTTCAGGATGTCAAGAAACCGTTCGAAGAGAATTCTCTCCTGGGCACGCCGCTGATCGATGATCATCAGGCCCGATTTCACGGGCAGCACCAGGTATTTCCTTTTGAGCTGGAGCACTCTGATGCCGGTGAAGGTCAGCACTTTATCGTCGAAAGCCGAAGCCTGTAACGGATCGGGGATTTCCGGTTCCGGGGCCTGGCCGCCGGAGTCGTCGCCCTGGGATCCTGAAGAATAGAGGGTTTCCCAGCTGCGGAGGTTCTGCCGCTCCCGGTCCCATTCCTCCGGGCCTTCCCTGTCAGGCGTGAAAGGATTGTAGCCCGGGTTTCCGGCGGAGAGGGGCATGCCGATCTGCGTCCCCGGCCGTGGCGGCAGGGGGATCTCTATGCTGCCCTCCTGGTCAAAATCAATGGAGGGCACCACGTTGTGCTTACCCAGCGACTCCCTGACGGCGGCATTCAGAATCTGCCAGAGGGCGTTTTCATTCTCAAACTTGATCTCCGTCTTGGTAGGGTGCACGTTGATGTCAATGGTCTCCGGGGCCACATCCAGAAACAGGAAATAGGAGGGGAAGGTATCGGCGGGCAGCAGTTTCTCATAGGCCTGCATGACCGCCTTATGGAACCAGGGGTGGCGCATGTACCTGCGGTTGACGAAGAAAAACTGCTCTCCCATGGTTTTGCGGGCATACCGGGGCAGCCCCAGGTAACCGCTGAGGGTGACCAGGGAAGTGGTGCTCTCCACGGGAATCAGGGCCTGATGCACCGATTTTCCGAAGATGTCGGAGATTCTTTTCCGGAGGGGAGCCACCGGCAGGTCATGCAACAGGGTATTGTTGTGGTAGAGCTGAAAGGCGATTTCCGGGTTGGGAAGGGCTACCCGGTGTACTTCGGTGATGATGTTTTTCAGTTCGTAACCGTCAGATTTGAGGAATTTCCTGCGTGCCGGGACGTTGAAGAAGAGGTTTTTCACCTGGAGGGTGGTGCCGTTGGCGCATCCTGCCGGTTCCTGGGTGACTACCTTTGTGGCGGAGATACGGAGGTAAGTGCCGGCTTCGTCTTCCCCTCTTTTGGTACGGAGTTCCACGTCGGCGATGGCGGCGATGGAAGCCAGGGCTTCGCCCCTGAATCCCATGGTGCGGATGGCAAAGAGATCGCCGGCGTCCCTGATCTTGGAGGTGGCATGCCGCTCAAAGGCCATCCGGGCATCGACGGGGGTCATCCCGCAGCCGTTGTCGGTGACCTGGACCAGGGTTTTCCCGGCATCCTTGACATGAATGAGGATCTCCCCCGCCCCTGCATCCATGGCATTCTCCACCAGTTCCTTTACCACGGAAGCAGGCCGCTGGATCACTTCCCCTGCGGCAATCTGGTTGGCCACCGAATCGGGCAATAATCGGATTACGTCGGACACAAAACGGGCTTTACCTGATGAAAACCATGTAAAAAAGCAGGGCCAGAATGGCGATGATGATCAGGATCCGCCGGTTGCTCTGCCGCACGGCATCGGGGGATACACGCGAATTCCGCAGCATTGCCTTACGGAACTGCCCCCGGATGTGGGGGCGGTATCCCTCCTGATCCCCCTTGCCCGGTTGCGTACCGGCCAGTCCCAGCTCTTCCCTGATCCGGCGCTCACGCTCCTCACGCTCCTCCTTGTCGGGATCGTAATAACGGGGCTTAAAATCAAACTGTCTGGGCTTGGGTAAACTGAAAAATTTAAGTGCCATATGGTCTTATCTCCTCTCTCATGCAAAGATAACGCTTATTGGCAGATCATTTCTGCCGGAAAAAGATCTGCAGGGGTACCCCCGAAAAATCAAATTTCTCGCGGATCTGGTTCTCAAGATAGCGTTTGTAGGGCTCCCTGATGTACTGGGGCAGGTTGGCAAAAAAGACAAAGCCGGGGGCCTGTGATGGAAGTTGCGTACAATACTTGATTTTAATGAACTTGCCCTTCCAGGCTGGCGGCGGATAATTCTCAATGGCCTGAAGCATCACCTCGTTGAGTTCCGAAGTCTTGATTTTCCGTTTCCGGTTGTGATACACCTGCATGGCTGTTTCCAGCGCTTTGTGGATCCGCTGCTTGGTCATCGCCGAGATAAACACCATAGGTACGTCGGTGAAAGGGGCGATCCGCTCTTCGATCTCCTTCCGGAAACGGTTGAGGGTTGAATTGTCCTTTTCGACCAGGTCCCACTTGTTGATCAGCAAAACGACCCCCTTTTTGTTCTTCAGGATCAGGTTGAAGATAGAAAGGTCCTGGGCTTCGATGCCTCTTTCGGCGTCGAGCATCAGGAGGCAGACATCCGACTCTTCGATGGTACGCACCGAGCGGAGCACCGAATAGAATTCGAGATCTTCCTTCACCTTGGCCCGTTTCCGCAGTCCGGCCGTATCGACGATGATGAAGTCGTGGCCGAACTTATTGTACCGGGTATGGATGGCATCGCGGGTGGTTCCGGCGATGTCGGTGACGATATTCCGTTCTTCGCCGATCAGGGCGTTGATGAAGGAGGATTTGCCCACATTGGGGCGGCCCACGACGGTCAGCCGGGGCAGGCTCTCTTCGGAATCCTCCTCAGCCATGGGGGGCAACATCTCTACCACGCTGTCGAGGACTTCACCGGTGCCACTGCCCGTCATGGACGACACAGGGTAGATCTCGCCCAGTCCCAGGGCATAGAACTCCTGGGCGTCGGCCAGACGCAGGTGGTTGTCGACTTTGTTGACCACCAGCACCACCTTCTTGTCGCTGCGGCGCAGAATCATCGCCATCGCCTCATCAAGGTCGGTGATGCCCGTTTCCACGTCCACCACGAAAAGAATGACGTCGGCCTCATCAAGGGCCAGGTGGACCTGCTTGCGGATCTGCTCCTCAAACACATCGTCGGAATTGATCACATAACCTCCCGTGTCGATCACCGAGAAATCAGCACCGTTCCAGGTGCACTTGCCATAAATCCGGTCGCGGGTCACCCCCGACACATCATCGACGATGGCCTTGCGCGATTCCACAAACCGGTTGAAAAGCGTCGACTTACCCACATTGGGGCGCCCGACTATCGCTACTATCCTGCTCATATTCAATTTTCCGGATGATAACCGAACCTGCTGATGGCCCGGTCGTTTTCCCGCCATTCGCGGGATACCTTGACAAACAACTCCAGGAAGATCTTCCGGCCGAAAAACTCCTCTGCCTCCTGGCGGGCCAGGGTGCCCACCTTCTTCAGGGCGGTGCCCCCCTTCCCGATGAGAATCCCCTTCTGCGAATCCCGCTCCACATAAATCACCCCTCTGATCCGGAGCAGATCCCCGTCGGTAATGAACTCTTCCACCTCCACCTCCACCGCATAGGGAATCTCCTTCTGGTAGGTGAGCAGGATCTTCTCGCGGATGATCTCCTGCATAAAGAAACGCTCACTGCGGTCGGTCAGTTCATCCTTGGGGAAATAGGGCGGACTTTCGGGCAGCAACTCCAGAATGCGGTCAAAGACCGGTTTCAGGTTGAACTTTTCGGTGGCCGAGAGCGGAAAGACCGCAGCCCCGGGAAAGGTCCCGCTCCAGTAATCAAAGAGGGCGATGACCTCCTGCTGGTTCGACAGGTCGATCTTGTTGATCAGCACGATCAGGGGTACTCCCGCCTGTTTTACCTTCTCCACGTAATCGCTGTTCTTGGCCTTGTCCTCCTTCACATCTGTCACATACAGAATCACGTCGGCATCGGCGAGCGCCGAATCCACGTATTTCATCATGGTCTCCTGGAGCTTGTAGCCGGGTTTGAGAATCCCCGGTGTGTCGGAGTAAACGATCTGGAAATCTTCGCCGTTGACGATGCCCTTAATGCGGTGGCGGGTGGTCTGCATCTTGGAGGTAATGATGGAGAGCCGCTCCCCGACCAGGGCATTCATGATGGTCGATTTCCCGACATTGGGATTCCCGATGATATTGACAAAACCTGCTTTATGTGACATAAAATACAATTCGCTAAAAATCAGTGCAAAGATAAAAAAAAAGGGAGGATCTGGCAGGAGGGGTGGGTTAAAAGCCACGGGAGGCCCTGATTTTGACGGTTTGCGGGGAATTCCTTAACACTGGCCTCAGAGGAGATGCCCTGAAAAGGCCTCTTCCCACTCTTTCTGGGTAAACTGGTCGGTCAGGGCGACGAGTTCGGTGATTCCCGGGGAAGAGCCGGCAGGAAGGAGGGTGGTTTGGCCGGGGGTACACTGGACGGCCATCAGGCGGTGGCCGGTGACCATGACGAATCCCTTGATGCGGTAGGCCCGCGGTGCCCATTCGGCCAGAAACTCCTCCAGGGCTTCAGCAGGGAAGACCCGGGAAGTTTTCAGCACCGGCGAATGGAGGGCGGGCCGGGACAGTCCCTCCCTGTCTATGGGAAAAAAACGGGGCTTTTGCAGGAGCTGCTCCCTGAAGGGCACCCGGCAGAACGTAGTGGGGATGATTTCTGCAAAAGGATTGTTTTTCCGGGCAAAAGCCACCGCTTCCTCTGTTTTTTCCCCCGCCAGGTCGCTCTTGTTGACCAGGATAATGTCGGCCATACGCAGTTGATGGACCACCCGGGGCATCATTTTCCCGGTACGGGCAAAGGTCTGGGCATCGAGGATGCACCAGTTGGCCGCCACATGTACCCTGGCAGCCAGAGGGGTACCCCCGAACATCCCCGCAAGTGAAGTGGTGTCGGAAAGTCCCGATGCTTCCAGAACCAGCAGATCGGGAGCGTGCCGATCGAGAAAAGTTTCCAGGGAGGAAAGGAATTCACCCAGCAGGCAGACACAAAAGAGGGAACCATTGTTGACTTCCAGAAGCTCATAGCGGGCACCGCTCCCCTCCAGGGCATAACGGTCGGTATTGACCGGGGCAAACTCATTCTGGATAACCCCTACCCTGACCGATCCGGGGAATCCACCCAGAATCTCCCTGAGAAAGGTGGTTTTTCCGCTTCCCAGAAATCCTGAAATAATATACAATGGTATGGATGGTTTCATTAGCCTATTTGTTTGTTAATGACTTGCTCTTCAGTTGTATTTCAAGATAAAGCCGGTTTAAGTGCTTCACGCCCGTGGAAGTCGCATGGAGCAAATATACATGTCCTTATGTGGTCGAAGCACCATGCGACTTTCATTAGCCTATTTGTTTGTTAATGACTTGCTCTTCATTTATATATCGAAGTTAAGCCAATTTGTGTGCTTCACGCCCATGGAATTGGCTCCACTGTGCTCCGCCGGACTTCGTTTCGCATGGGGCAAATATTCCTGTCCTTTAGTGGTCGGAGCATCATGCGACTTTCATGCGCGCAAATGTCCGGGCTCCTGCCAGAGATTCCGGAGGTTAAAGTTGGAAATAATTTAAATTCATTCTGTTTTTTCTTTTCATGGCGAATCTCCATTTTTGTCATCTTCAAATCCAAAACTGCTGCCTTATGAGCGGATTCTTCGGGAGTATCGGCAAAGCCAACTGTGTTTACGATGTTTTTTATGGTACCGACTACCATTCCCATCTGGGGACCAAGCGGGCGGGGATGGCCTTTTACAATGCGTGGCTGGGGTTTCAGCGGGCGATCCACAGCATAGAAAACGACTATTTCCGGAGCAAGTTCACGGAAGATATCAAGGGTTTTGCGGCCAACAGTGGTATTGGGGTGATCAGCGATATGGAGGCGCAGCCCATCATCGTGAACTCTCACCTGGGGAAATTTGCCATTGCCACGGTGAGCAAGATTGTGAACCTGGAGGAACTGGAGACCCGGCTTTTAAAGAAGAGGCAGCATTTTGCCGAGACCAGCCAGGGGGGCCCCAACCCCACCGAATTGGTGGCCATGCTGATCTGTGAGGCTGGCGACCTGGTGTCGGGCATTGAGAATGTCTTTGACCTGGTGAAGGGATCCTGTTCCATTCTGATGCTCACCGAAAAGGGGATCATTGCCGCCCGTGACAAACTGGGGCGCACCCCTGTGGTGATAGGCCGGAAGGAGGATGCCCTGGCCGTAGCCACCGAGTCGTGTTCCTTTTTCAACCTGGGATTCGGGCCCCTGCGTGACCTGGGACCCGGGGAGATCGTTTGCGTGACGGCCGACGGAGTGGAGGTTTTGCGGAAGCCCAACCTGAAGATGCAGATTTGCGCCTTTTTGTGGGTCTATTATGGATACCCACCCTCCTTTTACGAGGGGATCAACGTGGAGGAGTGCCGTTACCGGTGCGGGGCGGCCCTGGCGCGGCGCGACGGTATCTCCGCCGACTTCGTCTCGGGAATCCCCGACTCGGGAGTCGCCCACGCCGTGGGCTACAGCAACGAAAGCCGCATCCCTTACATGCGCCCCTACGCCAAATATACCCCCACCTGGCCCCGTAGTTTCATGCCCCAGAACCAGGAAATCCGCAACCTCGTGGCCAAAATGAAACTGATCCCCAACCGCTCCCTGGTAGGCGGTAAATCAGGGATATTCTGCGACGACTCCATCGTCAGGGGAACCCAGCTCATCGGCAACACACGCGACCTCTATGAAGCCGGAATCCGCGAAATCCACATGCGGGTGGCCTGCCCCCCGCTGCTCTACCCCTGCGAATTCCTCAACTTCTCCCGCTCCAGGAAAACCACGGAACTGGCCACCCGTAAAGCCATTAAAAGCCTCGAAGGGGAAAAAAACAGAGACATCACCCGGTACGAAGACCCCGATACCCCGGAATACCAGGCCATGACCGACACCATCCGCAAGAATCTCAACCTCACCACCCTCAAATTCCAGCGTCTCGACGACCTGGTCGGCGCCATCGGCCTGCCCAAAGAAAAGGTCTGCACCCATTGCTGGGACAACAGCTCCTGCTTCTAGAATCCTGAAAATCAGACGGTCAGAAGATCAGAACAAGGAATACAGGAATTCCGAATCTGGAATACTGAGTCTGGAATTTCCAATCCCGGATCACCGACGCCATTCCGCAATCCGGAATCTTAGTGGCCGGGGCCCAGTTTACGGAGGGCGGTGGAGAGGCGTGCAAGGGTTTCTGCTTTACCCAGGAGTTCGCATATCCGGAAGAGGTCGGGGCCTACGTTTCCGCCAACGAGACAGATGCGGAGGGCGTTCATGACATCCCCGAAATGGTAACCTTTTTCATTCATGAAAGCTGAGAACTCTTCTTTCAGGGGAGCGGCCTCCCACACCGTGGCTGTGCTGAAGAGGCCGGTGATTTCTTCCACTGCCGCGGGAATACCTGGTTTCCAGCGTTTAGAGACCGCCTTTTCATCATATTCTGCGGGGGCTTCAAAGAAATAGCGGCCCTGCTCCCAGAAGTCACCAACAAAGTCACATCTTTCCTTGATCTCTTCCACCACGGCCACCACGGTGGCCAGGGTGACGGTGATATTTTTGGCATAAAGGATGGGAACCACCAGGCGGGCCAACTCCTGTGCGCTTTTTTTCTGAAGATACTGCCGGTTGAACCAGCGGGCCTTTTCGGGATCAAACCGGGATCCTGACTTGACTACCCTTTCGAGACTGAAGCTGGTGGCCATCTCCGCCAGGGTGAAGATCTCCTGATCGGTACCGGGATTCCATCCCAGCAAAGCCAGCAGGTTGAGGAATGCCTCTGGAAAATAGCCATCCTCACGGTATCCCCGGTAGTGTTCTCCCGTTTCGGGATCTTTCCAGAGCAGGGGGAAGACGGGGAATCCCATTTTGTCGCCGTCGCGTTTACTCAGTTTGCCCTTGCCCTGGGGTTTGAGGATCAGCGGCAGGTGCGAGAAGCGCGGGCGGGTTTCTTCCCAGCCGAAAGCCCTGTAAAGCAGGATGTGCAAGGGGAGTGAGGGCAGCCACTCCTCTCCCCTGATGACATGGGAGATCTCCATGAGGTGGTCGTCAACAACGTTGGCCAGATGGTAGGTGGGCATGCCGTCTGATTTGAACAACACTTTATCGTCGAGTTCACGGGTGTTGAAGGTGACGCTGCCGCGAATGAGATCCTCCTCGGTCACATCGAGATCTTCGGGCATTTTAAAGCGGATGGCGTAGGGTTCTCCGGCTCCGGTGAGGCGTTGGACCTCGGAGGCGGGAAGTGACAATGAGTTACGAAGTCCCATGCGGGTGGCCGGCCCGTAGGAGAAGGTGCGGCCGGCAGCTTCAGCCTCCGCACGGTAAGCATCCAGTTCGGCAGGCGTATCAAAAGAGGTGTATGCCCATCCCGACGCCACGAGCTGACGGGCATACCCGGCATAAATATCCTTGCGTTCGCTCTGCCGGTAGGGCCCATACGCCCCCCCGAACCCCGGCCCTTCGTCGGGAACCAGTCCGCACCAACGGAGACTCTCCACGATATACTCCTCTGCCCCCGGAACATAACGCGTCTGATCCGTATCTTCAATGCGCAGCAGAAAATCACCACCATGTTTCCGCGCAAACAGGTAATTGAACAGAGCGGTCCTCACCCCACCCATATGGAGGGGACCGGTCGGACTGGGTGCAAAGCGCACGCGAACTCTCCTATCACTCATTGCTTTCAAATTTGGCGCAAAGATAGGCAAAACGACGGAAGAGAAATGATTCCCGTAAAGGTCATTTACCCTGGGATCCGCTGTCAGCACTTCATTTGACACAAAATGCGGCGCCTGCCATTTATCACGAAATAAAACGACATCTTTTTATTAATTTGCCGTTTGATTTTACAAATGGAAAGGCTATGTACGGAAAAATGAAGCAGGACCTGGTGAAAACACTGGAAGGCCTGAAGGAACAGGGATTATACAAAACCGAAAGGATCATCACCTCGGCCCAGGGGGCGGAGATCACCCTGAACACGGGTGAGCGGGCGCTGAATTTCTGTGCCAACAACTATCTGGGACTGGCCTCGCATCCTGCGGTGGTCAGTGCAGCACAGGAGATCATGAACGACTGGGGTTTCGGGTTATCCTCGGTGCGTTTTATCTGCGGCACACAACAGATCCACAAGGATCTCGAGCAGAGCGTTTCACAGTTTCTGGGCACTGAAGACACCATTCTCTATTGTGCCGCCTTTGATGCCAATGGGGGGATCTTTGAGCCGCTGCTGGGAGAGGAGAGTGCCATCATCTCTGACGAGCTCAACCATGCCTCCATCATCGACGGGGTAAGGTTGTGCAAGGCACAGCGGTTCCGTTACAGGCATTCCGATATGGCCGAACTGGAGAACTGTCTGCAGCAGGCCCAATCGGCCACTTACCGCATGGTGGTCACCGACGGGGTTTTTTCCATGGACGGCGATATCTGCAAGCTACCTGACATCGTAGCCCTTTGTGAGAAGTATGACGCCCTGGTCATGGTGGATGATTCGCATGCCACCGGATACATCGGGGCCACAGGCCGCGGAACCGCCGAGCACTACGGACTGATGGGCAAAGTGGACATCATCACCACCACCTTCGGAAAGGCCATGGGCGGCGGCAACGGAGGCTGCACCTCGGGAAGAAAGGAGATCATCGAAATGCTGAGGCAGCGGTCACGGCCATACCTCTTTTCCAATACCCTGGCACCGGCTACCGTGGGAGCCACCATGAAAGCCATCCAGCTTTTGGAGGAAAGCTCCGAGCTCCCCAACAGCGTCATGCACAAGGCCAACCGCTTCCGCACCCGGATGGAAGCCGCCGGATTTGACCTGGTCAAAGGAAATACCGCCATCATCCCGGTCATGATCTACGACGAACCCAAAGCCATCCGCTTCGCTGATGAACTCCTGAAGGAAGGAGTTTATGTGATCGGATTCGTCTTTCCGGTGGTGCCCCGCGGAAAAGCCCGCATCCGCGTGCAGATATCGGCGGCACACACCGAAGAACAGATTGACAAGGCCGTGGAAGCCTTTATCCGTACCGGCAAAAAGCTGAATATCATCCCTTAGGCCTTCACGCTTCCAGCCCCGATTCCTCATTCTGACCTTCTGACCTTCTGACCTTCTAATCTTCTAATCTTCCCAAAGGGTGTCGTCCTGGTAAGCCTGGTTGCGGTATCGGGGTTGGAAACCGGCGTCGCGTATGGCCTGTTGAATACCCCGGGCATCGAAGCTGTAACGTGCCCCGGCTTTGGAAACCACATTTTCCTCCATCATAATGGAGCCGAAGTCATTGGCTCCGGCGTGAAGGGCCAGCTGCCCTGTCACAGCCCCCACCGTGAGCCATGACGCCTGAATGTTCCGGATATTGTTCAGCATGATCCGGCTGATGGCCACCAACCGGAGGTAATCATGCGCGCTGCTCCGGTTGCGGATCCCCTGCTTCTGCAGTTCCGTGCCCTCATCCATGAAGGGCCATGGCACAAAGGTGACAAAACCGGAGGCACCCTCTGGCTTCTCCTCCTGAACTGTCCGCAGGTGTACCAGATGTTCGATCCGTTCCCGGGCCGTCTCGATATGACCGTACATCATGGTCGCCGAGGTCACCAGATTCATTTTATGGGCTTCACGCATCACGTTGAGCCACTCCTCCGTCTTGCACTTCCCCGGGGAGATGAGGCTGCGCACCCTGTCGGAAAGGATTTCAGCTCCCGCACCGGGAAGGCTCTCCAGACCGGCTTTGACCAGTTCCTCCAGTACAAAACGATACGGTTTACGCTCCTTGCGGGCGATGAAAACCACCTCCGGAGGGCCCAGGGCGTGCAGTTTGAGCGCAGGGAAACGCGTCTTCAGCTGCCGGAACAGCGTGGTGTAAAAACCGAGACCCAGCTGGGGATGCATCCCTCCCTGCAGGAGTACCTGACGCCCCCCGGCCCGGAACAACTCCTCAATTTTAGGGATATATTCCTCCAGGGTGGTGATATAGGCGGCCTCATCCCCTTTTTTGCAGTGGAAATTGCAGAACTTGCATCCTGATATGCACACATTGGTGATATTGATATTCCGGTCAATAATCCACCCCACCCTGTCGCCGGGCACCTGACGGCGGCGGATCTCATCGGCCACAGCCATCAGCTCCCCTCCCGGCGCCTCTTCATACAACCAGAGCCCCTCGTCCACACCCAGGGCCTCACCTGCGAGCGCCCGGTAAAACAACTTCTCCTTGTTCATTTTTTGTTACATTTAGGCACTGAAACCCGCATGATCTTATGGCAACAAAACTGGTAAAAATAACGGAGATTCCCGAAAATAGTTCTCTGGCCGTTTTGGTGGGAGACGCCGGCAGGCTGCCGGTGGCGCTGACCGGTGCCGAGAAAGCCCGCTGGGAGGCGCTGCCCCCGAAAACCGATTTTCTGCTGTTGCACAGGCTGCCTGAGTTTATTCTTCTGGTGAGACCTCATTCCGGGAAAGAGCCGGCGGCCCTGGCCGAAAGCTTCCGGAAGGCGGGGGCCGCCTGGGCAGAGACCATCCGCAGGGAAAAAAGTGAGAAAGTGGCGGTTATCGGTGATTCCGGGACGGCCGCGACGCTGGCTTTTGCCGAAGGGTTTCTCCTGGGGGGGTATACCTTTTCGCGTTATAAAAAGGAAAAGGAGGATTTCATGCCCGGCACCCTGGAGATCCTCGATGAGGGGATTACAGTGGCGGAGCTGGAAGAACTGGAAACGGTAGCGGCAGCGGTATGCTGGGCCCGTGATCTGGTAAACGAGCCGTTGTCACGGATGACGGCCGCCGACCTGGCCGGGGCGGTCAGCATCGAGGCATCGGGTGCGGGTGTCACCACCGAGGTATTCCATAGGCAAAAAATCGAAGCCCTCAAGATGGGAGGTCTTCTGGCGGTCAACCGCGGGAGTGTCGATCCGCCGACCTTCACGGTCATGGAGTACAAGCCGGAGGGCCACCTCAACGACAAACCGGTGGTACTGGTAGGAAAGGGAGTGGTCTTTGACACGGGAGGGCTCAGTCTGAAGCCCACG
The DNA here is from genome assembly GCA_012729335.1 of Bacteroidales bacterium. GTDB lineage: Bacteria > Bacteroidota > Bacteroidia > Bacteroidales > Prolixibacteraceae > UBA1413. Next base: position 39,742 of record JAAYDJ010000021.1, read on the forward strand.
CCCAAGTCCATGGATTATATGAAAAGCGATATGGCAGGGGCTGCGGCCATTGCCGCCGCCCTCGTAGCCGCTGCCCGCAACCGGCTCCCCCTTTATCTGGTGGGACTGATTCCCGCCACCGACAACCGCCCCGACGGAAACGCCATCACCCCCGGCGACGTGATCACCATGTATGACGGCACCACCGTCGAAGTCCTCAACACCGATGCCGAAGGAAGGCTGATCCTGGCCGATGCCCTGAGCTACGCCCGCAAATACGATCCTATGCTGGTCATCGATGTGGCCACCCTGACCGGAGGCGCCTCCATCATCGCCGGCAGCCACGGCATATGCGCCATGTCGGAACACCCCGAATGGATGGAACCACTCCGCGAATGCGGGGAGGAAGTCTATGAACGTATCGTGGAACTTCCCCTGTGGGAAGAATTCGCCCAACCCCTTAAATCGGATATCGCCGATCTCTCCAACCTGGGCAGCCGCGAAGGCCAGACCATCGTCGCCGGCCATTTCCTCCGCCACTTCACCGCCTATCCCTGGATCCACCTCGACATTGCCGGACCGGCCTTCCTCTTTGAACGCGACGGCTACCGCCCCAAAGGGGCCACCGGATGTGCCGTCCGCCTGCTCTACCGCTTCTTGAAAAGAATCAAATAAAAGCGTAAATTTGCCCCTCACAATTTGAAAATGATCTAATTACCAGAAGTTATGGTTTACAATACGAAAATAAAGGTCGGCATTACCCACGGGGATATCAACGGCATTGGATACGAAGTGATTATCAAGACCCTGATGGAGCCCCGGATGCTGGAGATGTGCACCCCCGTCATTTACGGATCGCCCAAGGTGGCCGCGTATCACCGCAAGGCCCTCAATGTGGAGCACATCAGTTACAACCATATTCGGAATCCCCAGGAAGCCGCCGCCAACAAGGTCAATATCATCAACTGCATCGATGAGAACATCAGGGTGGAACTGGGCAAGTCGACGCCTTCGGCGGGGGAATCGTCGCTGATGGCCCTGGAGAGGGCAGTGGCCGACATCCAGAAAGGGCATATTGACGTGCTGGTGACGGCGCCCATTAACAAATACAACATCCAGAGCAGCCAGTTCAACTTCCCCGGGCATACCGAATATCTGGCCCAGCAGTTCCGGTCCGATGATGTGGTGATGCTGATGGTCGGTGAAAACCTCAGGGTGGGGGTGGTCACGGGGCACATTCCCCTGATGGATGTCCCCCGGCAGATCACCCGCAAGAAAATCCTTTCCCGGCTGCGGGTCATCCACAGGAGCCTGCAGGAAGATTTCCAGGTCACCAATCCCCGCATTGCCGTTTTGGGGCTGAACCCCCATGCCGGCGACAGCGGACTGATTGGCAAGGAGGAGGTGGAGATCATACTGCCGGCCATGGAACAGGCCCGCAACGAGGGCATCACCGCCATGGGTCCCTATCCTTCCGACGGATTCTGGGGCTCAGGCAACTACACCCGTTTTGATGCCATTCTGGCCATGTATCACGACCAGGGACTTATCCCCTTCAAGCTCCTTTCCTTTGAGAGGGGGGTCAATTACACCGCAGGACTGCCGGTGGTGAGGACCTCTCCGGCCCACGGAACCGCCTATGACATCGCCGGCGAAGACAAAGCCTCCCCCGATTCTTTCAGGGAAGCCCTTTACCTGGCCATCGATATCCATAAAAACCGCCAGATATACAGGGAGATCTCCCGCGATCCCCTGAAGAAATTCGACATCAATCCCAACCAGGTCGACGAAAGCATTGATCTGGGCGCCAATGAAGACCAACTCTGACCCATAAGCCATGTATGAATTCATTGAGGGGGAAATTACGGAATTAAACCCCACCTTCGTGGTTCTCCGCACAGGTGGAACAGGATTTCTCATTGCCATATCCCTGAATACCTACACCGCCCTCCACGGGAAAAAGGAGGCCCTGGTCTACACCCATTTCGTGGTCAGGGAGGATGCCCATCTTTTGTATGGGTTTGCCGGGAAACCGGAACGTGAACTTTTCAGAAACCTGTTGTCGGTGAACGGGGTGGGTGCCGCCACGGCCCTGATGATGCTCTCCTCGCTATCTCCCGACGAGATCATGACGGCCATTGCCGCCGAGAATGTCACGCTCCTGAAGTCGGTCAAAGGCATCGGTATCAAAACCGCCCAGCGGATCATCATCGACCTGAAAGACAAGGTAGCCAAAGGGGCCCCGTCCGAACAAATTTTAGTGCCTGAGAGCAATACCTCCCGGAATGAAGCGTTATCAGCATTGGTAATGCTCGGTTTTGGCCGGAAAGAAGCGGAAACGGCACTGGCCAGGGTTTGCAGGGAAAACCCCGAAGCCGGCGTGGAAACCATGATCAAGCTTACACTTAAAAGGTTATAACGGGTTGGATGAGATTGCACAAGGTCGTCAGAAATATACTGCTGCTCACAGTCATTGTTTTTTTCTATTCGCTCGCCGGGGGAGTTGGCTCCAGGGCTGAGGCCTATCCCCGCGACCTTTCCTCTGTCAGGGAGGCAGCCTTGTGGCAGGCCGATACCACCCGGCAGGACACCACCGTTCCCCTGCCCTTTCCATTCCGGGATCAGCCCGCCTTCGGCCATCCCGACCATCCCGACACCACCTCCCTGTTCCTGAAAAAACCACAGAACATCAGCCGCCAGGTGGAATATGACCCGGTAACCGGGCAGTACGTCTTTTATGAAAAGGTGGGAACCCTCAATTACCGGCTGCCCCAGACCATGTCACTCGACGACTATGTCGATTATGATTTCCGCAAGTCGGTCAGTGATTACTGGCGGCAGCGGCAGAACCTCTCCGAAATGGAAAAGAGCGGGGGGCTCATTCCCGGGCTCACCATCCAGAGTGAAGCCTTCAACCGGATTTTCGGAGGCAATACCATCAACATCAAGCCCCAGGGGTATGTGGAGGTGAGCTTTGGCTACCAGGTGAATAAAACCGACAACCCTGCCATTCCCGTCAGGCTCCGTAAGGTGCCCACCTTTGATTTCGACCAGAAGATCCAGATGAACGTCATGGGCCAGATCGGCACCAAGATGAACATGCGGGTCAACTACAACACCGAGGCGACCTTTGACTATGAGAATAAGATGAACCTCGAGTACACCGGTGAAGAGGATGAAATCATTAAAAGAATCGAGGCCGGAAACGTATCGCTGCCCCTGAGCGGATCGCTGATCACGGGAGCCTCCAACCTCTTCGGGGTGAAAGCCGAGATGCAGTTCGGGAAGCTGACCCTCACCACCCTTTTCTCGCAGCATAAGGGGGAGACCAAAACCGTGGAAACCGAAGGGGGAGCCCAGGTGACCAACTTCGAAATTTCGGCCACCGACTACGACGCCAACCGCCACTTCTTCCTCTCCCAGTATTTCCGTGACAATTATGATGAATCCCTCCGTTCGCTGCCGGTGATCAGGTCGGGGGTCACCATCAATAAGATCGAGGTGTGGGTGACCAATAAATCGGGGAATTTCACGGAATCGCGCAATATTCTGGCCCTTCAGGACCTGGGAGAACACAACCCCCATGTATACAACCCGGTGCCAGGCTTTCAGCAAACTCCCGGCCAGCCCTTTCCCGCCAGTATTTACCCCAACAACGGGGCCAACGGCCTCTACCAGGAGATGGCCACCACCTACAATGGCATCCGCAGTATCCAGTCCATCACCCCGGTGATGGCCCTGTTCGGGAATGACTTCGTGGGAGGCCGCGACTTCGAGAAAATCGAACAGGCCCGCAAACTCACCGAATCGGAATACACCCTTAACCAGAGACTGGGGTACATCTCCCTCAACACCGCCCTTAACAACGACGAAATTCTGGCCGTGGCTTACAACTACACGGTTAACGGCCAGGTCTTTCAGGTTGGAGAGTTTTCTACCGACGGGATCGACGCCCCGCAAACCCTGATCCTCAAGCTGATCAAGGGGACCAACCTCTCCCCCGGGCTCCCCACCTGGAACCTGATGATGAAAAACGTCTACAACCTCAATGCCTACCAGCTCAGCAGCACCGATTTCAACTTTAACGTGGTCTATATGAACGATTCCACCGGGACTTACATCAACTATATCCCGGAAGGAAGAATCAAGGGGAATATCCTGCTGAACGTCATGAACCTCGACAAACTCAACAAGCAGCAGGATCCTTACCGTGACGGAGTTTTCGACTATATTGAGGGGATCACGGTCCACTCCTCCTCGGGGAGGATTATTTTCCCGGTGCTGGAGCCTTTCGGCAGCCACCTGGCCGATTCTCTCCAGGACCTGGAGCTTATTGACAAGTACACCTACCGGTCGCTTTACGATTCGACGAAAACGGTAGCCGAGCAGGATGCCGAACATAACAAGTACAGGCTCACGGGCAGTTACAAGGGATCATCGAGTTCTGACATCATGGTGGGGTCATTCAATCTGGCCCAGGGGTCGGTGAAGGTAACCGCCGGAGGGCGCGAACTCGTTGAAAATGTAGACTATACAGTCGATTACACCTTGGGGAGGGTAACGGTCATCAACCCCGGATTACTGGAGGCGGGAACGCCCATCCAGGTGTCGACGGAAAGTGAGGATCTCTTCTCCATGCAGCGGAAGAGTCTGTTGGGGGCCCATGCCAACTACGCTTTTTCCGACCGGTTCAACCTGGGGGCCACCGCCCTTTACATGCAGGAGAGGCCCCTGACCCAGAAAGTGAATTACGGCATGGACCCGATCTCCAACCTGATGCTGGGCCTCGATGCCCGTTTTTCGGCCGAAAGCCAGCTGATCACCCGGGCTATCGACAAGCTTCCCCTGATCAGTACCAAGGCTCCTTCGGCCATTGACTTCGAAGCCGAGTTTGCCCAGCTCATCCCCGGTCACTCGCGGGTCATCGAAAAAAGCGGCAACGCCTACATCGACGACTTTGAAGGCACCAAGACCTCCATCGACCTGAAAGCCCGCCAGTCGTGGGTTTTGGCCAGCACCCCCCAGAACCAGCCCCTCTTTCCCGAGGGTAACCTGGCCAACCAGCGGGAGTTTGGCTTCAACAGGGCCCTGCTGGCCTGGTATATCATTGATCCCCTCTTTCTGCGCAGCAGCACCCTTACCCCCGGCCATATCAAAAACGACAAGGACCAGCAGTCCAACCACCTGGTACGTGAAGTCTTCGAAAAGGAGATCTTCCCCGCCAAGGAATCGCCGGTCGGGCAGCCCACCAACATCTCTATGTTTGACCTGGCCTTTTACCCCGGAGAAAAAGGGCCCTACAACTACGATACCCGTCCTTCACTCTATTCCGCAGGGGTGGCCCCTGACGGAACCCTCCGCGACCCGGCCTCCCGCTGGGGCGGTATCATGCGCAAAATCGAAAACAGCGACTTCGAAACCGCCAACATTGAATTCATCGAATTCTGGATGATGGACCCTTTCGTGAACGACTCCATCGGAGAGACCACCGGGGGTGACCTCTACTTCAACCTGGGCGACATCTCGGAAGACATCCTTCGCGACGGACGCAAGTCGTTCGAAAACGGCCTGCCTACCTCGGCCACCCTGACCAACCTGGATACCACCGTCTGGGGACGCATCTCCAAACAACAATCCCTGGTCAGCGCCTTCGACAACAACCCCGGTTCCCGCATCTACCAGGACCTGGGTTTCGACGGCCTCAACGACACCGACGAAAACAGCTTCTTCAAAGATTACCTCGAAGAACTCAGATCGGTGGTCTCTTCCGAAGTCTATGACGAAATCGCCAAAGACCCCTCCAAAGACAACTACCACTACTACAGGGGATCAGATTACGACGATCAGGAGCTGAGCATCCTGGAACGGTACAAACGGTTCAACGGGCCAGAGGGGAACTCTCCTACCTCCGAAATGTCGCCCGAATCCTACCCCACCTCCGCCTCCACACTTCCCGATATGGAAGATATCAACAACGACAACACCCTCAATGAGTACGAAAGATACTACCAGTACCGGGTGAGCCTTCGCAGGGAAGATATGGAACTGGGAAAGAACTACATCAACGATATCAAGCGGAGCAGGGTACAACTCAAAAACGGAAACATCGGGGAGGTGAAGTGGTATCAGTTCAAGATCCCGGTCAGGGAATACGACCAGGTTTTCGGCACTATTTCCGATTTCAAGTCGATCAGGTTTCTGAGGCTATTCCTCAACGGGTTTGAAGATCCGGTGGTGTTGCGTTTTGCGACGCTGGATCTGGTCAGGGCCGACTGGCGCCGGTATACGCGGACGCTGACCGAGGAGGGCACGCCGGAGACTCCGGAGACCGCTTTTGACATTTCAGCGGTGAACATCGAGGAGAACGGCGGTAAATCGCCCGTGAACTATATCCTCCCCTCAGGCATCGACAGGGTGATCGACCCTGCCAACCCGCAGTTGCGCCAGCTTAATGAACAGTCGATGGTCATGAAGGTGACCGGACTGGAGCAGGGCGACGCCCGGGCGGCCTATAAAAGCCTGTACATGGACTTCCGCCGCTATAAAAGGCTTAAAATGGAGATCCATGCCGAGGAGATGGACGGCTATCCCATCAAGGACGATGAGCTGGTGTTCTTTATCAGGATGGGATCGGACTATAACTACAACTATTACGAGTATGAGATTCCGCTGAAGCTGACCCCAGCAGGCCGTTACAACGGGGAGATTGAAGCCGACCGGCTGGAGGTATGGCCCGAAGCCAACCGCCTGGATGTGCCCCTGGAACTTTTCACCAATGCGAAACTTGACCGGGATGCCGAGTTGCGCAAGGCCAACTCGAGGCTGAAAATCATGGATGTCTATGAGCAGCGCCACCAGGGCTGGAACAACAATAAAAACCTGGTCAAGGTGAAAGGGTCGCCCAATCTGGGGAATGTACAGGTGATGATGATGGGGATCCGTAACAGGAAGAGACCTATCAATACGGGACCCAGATCCGTGGAAGTCTGGGTCAACGAGTTAAGGCTTTCCGAGTTCGACGAACAGGGCGGATGGGCAGCCAATGCGCGCATGACAGCCCGTCTGGCCGATCTGGGAACCATTACCATGGCCGGAAGAACCCGTACCGCAGGCTTCGGAAGTATCCAGCAAAACGTCAACCAGCGCAGCATTGACAACCTCACCGAGTACGACATCGCCTCCTCGATCGACCTGGGGCGTTTCTTCCCGAAGGAAGCGGGCGTGAACATCCCCCTCTATTATGGCTACTCGCGCAGCAATACCATGCCCAAGTATGACCCCACCAACCCCGACATTGAGCTGAAGGAAAACCTCGAACGCACCGACAGCCGTCATGAACGCGACTCCCTGCGCCATATCGCCCAGGATTTGGTGGTGCGCAAAAGCCTCAACTTCACCAACGTACGAGTCGACCCCCAGCCCGAAAACCCCAAACCCGCCAAACTCTGGAGCCCGGGGAATTTCGCCCTGACATACTCCTATAATGAAATCTTCAAGCGTAACATCAACACCGAATACAACGTCGATAAAATCTACAGGGGAATGCTCTCCTACAACTTCAACACCCGCCCCGAGTTGTGGAGCCCCCTCTCCAAGGTCAAACTCCTCCAGAAAGGGCCCCTGAAGCTGATCGGTGATTTCAACCTTTACCCCCTGCCCACCCAGATCTCCTTCAGAACCGATCTGTACCGCAGGTACAATGAAATCCAGGCCCGCAACATCACCAATCCTGGCTTTATCCTTCCCAAGACCTTTGAAAAGGATTTCCTGTGGAACCGCAATTTCGACCTGATCTATGACATCACGCGGAACCTGAAGGCCGATTTCTCCTCCCACGGCACCAACCGTATTGATGAGCCGGAAGGTCGTTTCAACCGGCGTGATGACGACTATGAATGGAAACGCGATTCACTGGTTTCCAACCTGATGGCCATGGGCCGCCCGGTCCTGTACAACCACGATGTGAATCTCACCTATACGGTGCCATTGAACCTGATCAAGGCTTTCAATTTCATGACCGCCACCGCCCGTTACCAGGGTTCTTACAATTGGCAGGCCGGGCCGGTCACCGCCGACACCGTCAGGTTGGGCAACGTCATCCAGAATTCCCGGAATATAAGCCTGATGGGGAATATCAACCTCACCTCGCTTTACAACAAGGTCCCCTATCTCCAGAAACTGGACACCAAATTCCAGAACACGGGACGGGGCCGTTACGGAGGATACGGAGGCCGTATGGGACAGCAGGGCGCATCGTCGGCATCGGAGCGGAGGGCGCAGCAGCAGGTCAGGCCGCGGCCCGAAGAAAAGGAGGCTCCTGTTTTCAACCAGGCCAACGTGACCCTCCGGCCCGGAATCCCGGTGACCATCAACCACAAACTGGGCGTGAAGGAGGTGTCCCTTAAGGTCACCTCTGCCGACGGCAAAACCGTCACCGGCAAAACCCGGAAAATCGACAAGGACAATGTGGAGTTCACCACTCCCGACAGCGTGGCCACGGCCAGCATCCAGGTCACCGGGAAGGTGGAAAGCGACCTGCTGCGCGAGATATTCGATGTGGCCCTGCGCATGGCCACAGGGGTCAGGAACCTGTCGGTGACCTACAACCTGACCGGAGGGTCGGTTCTCCCGGGGTACCTTCCCGAGCCGGCCTTCCTGGGCGGGGGCGTGTATACTCCCGAACAGGGTCTCTTCGGATCCTCCCCGGGAAGCAGTTATGCCCCTGGCCTCCCCTTCCTCATGGGATGGCAGGACCGCCAGTTCGCCCACAGTGCAGGCCAGAGAGGTTGGCTGACTACCGATCCGGTCCTCAACACCCCCTTCCAGTTCACCAGCAATGAACGGATTTCAGTGCGTGCCGACATCGAACCACTCCCCGACCTGCGCATCGACGTGAATGCCGACCGCGCCATGTCTAAAAATATCAGCGAATTCTACAACTATGACCCCGTCAACAGCCGTTTTAATGCCGAGAATTTCACCGAACGGGGGAACTTCAGCATGTCGGTGCTCTCCTGGGGAACGGCCTTCTTTGCCATCGGCAGGGAGGAGGTCCACCAGTCGGAAGCCTTTGAGAATCTGAAGGATTACAGGATCATCATTGCCCGCAGGCTCGCGGCCCGGCGGCCTGCCGCCAACGGCTACGATCCCACAGCCGTTAACCCCGAAACAGGGTTCCCCGACGGCTACGGCCCTACCTCCGCAGAGGTGCTGGTCCCCGCCTTCCTGGCCGCCTACCAGGGCGCCGACCCCCACCGGGTCTCCCTGAACATGTTCCCCTCCATCAAATACATCCGCCCCAACTGGAGGGTTCAGTATGAAGGAATGGTCTCCAAAATCCCCGCCTTCAACAAGGTGATGAAAACCATGGCCTTTACCCATGCCTACCGCTCCAGTTATACCGTGGGATCCTTCCTCACAAACCTTAACTATCAGGCCGACAACGACGGCTTCAGCTATGTCCGCGACATCCAGAACAATTTCCTTCCCGCATGGGAATTCAATTCGGTGAGCATCAACGAAACCTTCAGTCCCCTGATCAACATGGACATCACCTGGATCAACGACCTGACCACCCGCGGGGAAATCAAACGCACCCGCTCCATGGCCCTGTCGTTTGCCAACAACCAGCTCACCGAGGTCCTCAGCAACGAATACATCGTCGGCCTGGGTTACCGGTTCACACGGATGGACCTCATCCTCAAAACCAAAAATTCCCAGCGCTCCTATTCCAACGACCTCACCCTGCGCGCCGACCTCTCCTTCCGGAAAAACAAAACCGTGCTGAGAAAACTGGTGGAAAATACCGATCAGCTCACCGCCGGGCAGAATGCCGTGACCATTAAGACCACCGCCGACTATATGCTCAGCGACCGGTTCCAGCTCCGGGTGTATTACGATAAGGTGATCAACCAGCCGTTCGTGGGATCTTTCGACACCTCCAACACCAATTTCGGGGTCAGTTTCCGTTTCACCCTCGCCGAATAACCGGGAAAAAATGGGGGAATCCCGCTGCCATCCGCCGCAACGGACCCTGAAGGAAGAGGGATCAGGCAGCCCCGCCCGGGGAACCTCCCGTCCCTGTTTCCGTATAACGGGGTATGAAGAAAACCATTCCCATATTATGTTTGGCTCTCCTCCTTCTGGCCGCCTGCGCAGGTAGCCGTAAAGCCGGAACAGTAGCCCTCACGCCCGACACAGCCGGTGAAGATTCCACCAGCTATGAGCTGATTGTCCTGGATCCCGGCTTCGAAACCTGGTTCCTCACACGTAGCCGTCCCGCCTGGTTTCACTCCCAGTCGTACTATGAAAGCTGGAACCGGCAATATGTGACCGAGTGGAACATGAAAGCAACTTCCCCCCGGCACAGCCGCATCTTCGAAACCATCATCGGGTATGACCCGTTGGTCGACTACGGACTGGAAATCAACCACAAACTCTTTTACTACTTCCAGTATGTGGAGAAGGAACTGGGCATTCCCATCCTTCCCCAGGGAATGTCGCCGGTGACGGGAATGTGATCATGGACTGAACCGGAAGGGGAAATAGCCTGCGGAAGTGTTGTGACGTGGCGGCCGGAAGATGACATAAGAAGGATCAGCCCGGTGTTCAGAGAAAACATGCCATACAGGCATGGATGCGATGCAAGTTATCAGGGCAGTTCAGTGTAAAGGCGCGCTTTCTGCTGCAAATGTTTGGGAAAGGAGCCGAAAAGGAGAGCACTCTGTGAAAGGGAGCGTGAGGGCGTAGAAGTCAGGGAGCCTTTATTTGGGGTGGGGATTGCGCAATACGGTGAGGAGGCTGTCGCCAAGGGGTTCCATGGCCACGGATTTTCCTCCGGCCCGGGGTGCAGGGATTCCCTTTCCGAACCAGACGCGGCCGGTATAGACGTGGGCCTCATCCCATAATCCTGCGTCGAGGAAGCCCTGAAGGGTATTCCTTCCCCCTTCCACGATCAGCGACAGTTTGCGGGCTGCCCTGAGGTACTCCAGTATCCGGGAGGGAAGGTCCTCTCCGGGAAAAACCTTCAGGAAGGAGAGGTTTTCCTTTTCGGACCAGGGGTGTTGGGTGACGACCACGGTAGGGGTGGAAAGGTCAAAGAGGCGGAGGTGGTGTGGCAGCCGCCCCGAGGGGTCCAGGACCATCCGCAGGGGATGGGGCCCACTCCAATCCCGGGTGGTCAGTGCCGGATTGTCGGTTTCGGCGGTGATCCTGCCTACCAGGATGGCGGCTTCCTGAGCACGGCTGCGGTGAACCAGCCTCCGGGCGTCGGTTCCTGTAATCCACACCGGGCGGCCCATTTCCTCCTCCTGCCGCTCCCTGTCCATAAACCCGTCGGCGCTTTGGGCCCACTTCAGGATCACCCAGGGCCTTCCCTTCTCATGAAAGGTCAGAAAACGGCGGTTCAGCTCCCGGCATTCCTCTTCCAGAATACCGGTTACCACCTCCACCCCGGCATGTCGCAGTTTTTCAATGCCCCGCCCATTTACGGAAGGAAAGGGATCCCTGGTTCCGACCACCACCCGGGGAATTCCCCTGGCAATAATCAGGTCGGCGCAGGGGGGCGTCTTCCCGTGGTGGGCACACGGCTCCAGATTGACGTAGAGGGTCGACTCCGGGAGGAGTTCCGGCCGGGTCACGGAAGCCACGGCATGGACTTCAGCATGGGGCCCCCCGTATTCCCGGTGAAAACCCTCCCCGATGATCCGGCCGCGACAGACTATCACGCTCCCCACCATCGGATTGGGATCCACCTGCCCCGCCCCTGCAGCCGCCAGCCACAGACACCGCTCCATGTATTTTTCGTGCTCCGTCATCCGGGCAAAACCATAACTTTGCCAAAAATAACACAATGCAGGCGACAATTCAATTTCTCAGGGAGGAATTACAGGGGCTCTACCCTGAAACCGAAATCAGGGAGTTCACCCGGATGATTCTGCACGCCTTGCGCGGATGGACCCTGACCGACATGGTTCTGCGCGGGGAGGAGCTTCTCACACCCGGGGAGGCCACCCGCACGCGGGAGATCGCTGCCCGCCTGAAAAACAGGGAACCCATCCAGTATATCCTGGGGGAAGTTCCCTTTGGGGAGCTCACCCTGAAGGTGACCCCCGCGGTGCTCATACCCCGTCCTGAGACGGAAGAACTCACCGCCTGGATCATCTCCACCCGGGAGGCCCCGCCCGCATCCCTTCTTGACATGGGGACCGGCAGCGGATGCATTGCCCTGGCCCTGGCCCGCGCCTTTCCGGGCTGCGAGGCCAAAGGGTGCGACCTCTCGGAGGAAGCCCTGGCCGTAGCCCGTGCCAATGCCCTGGCCAATCCCCCCGGCGCCCGCTTTTTCAAAGCCGACATCCTCGACTGGCAGAACTTTGCTGGCTGGGAAACCACGGAACTGATCGTCAGCAATCCACCCTATGTCACCCACAGTGAAAAAACGGAGATGGAAGCCCATGTCCTGGAATATGAGCCGGCCACGGCACTTTTTGTACCCGATGAGAACCCCCTGCTTTATTACCGATCCATCGCCGCCTTCGCCCGGCAATGGCTTTCCCCCGCAGGAGAACTCTTTCTTGAGATCAACCGCCGCTTCGGCGGGGAAATCACCAGCCTCCTCCATGGATACGGATTCCACAGGGTAGAACTGCGCCGCGACCTCAGCGGTAACCCCCGCATGGTCAGGGCTCAGCGCTAAAACGGCAGGTTATCGGGGTCTGCCCCTCAAGGCCGGGACACGGCCATGCACAAGGAACCTCTTCCCGGGGAAACAGGCCTTTTTCCCCCTCACGGCCGGCACCAGGGGGGATCCTTCGCCACCCCTGCAAAAACAGGAGGCCCCGGAAACCGACATTTCCCCATTTTCACTAAATTGCACTCCGCAAAAAGGATGCTTTATTTCTCATTTTGAAAACACTCGCCAAAAATATACTGCTGGCCTTCAACATTCTGGCGGCACTGGCGCTGGTAGCCTCCTACCTGGCGCAATACATTCCTCCCGACAGGTGGTGGGCCCCCTCGATCGCCGGCCTGGGCTACCCCTACCTCCTGGCCCTGAACCTGCTCTTTATTCTGTTCTGGCTGATGGTCAAACCCCGCTATGGCCTCATCTCCCTGGTGGTGATCCTCGCCGGCTGGGGAGTCCTCACCCGGTTTATCCAGATCAGCGGAAAGGAAACTTCCGGGGCACAAATCAGCGTGGTTTCCTACAATGTCAAGAATTTTGCGGGAACCGGCAATAATCCCTCCCGGGAACTCGCCGAAGTGATCAAGGGATTCCTGCGCGAAAACGAACCCGATATCATCTGTCTCCAGGAGGTCAAACTACGCACCAACAAGGTGTTTAACCTGGAAGAAACCAAACGGCAGTTCACCCGCATCGCACACTACCAGTACGCCCGGGCGGGAAGTACCATCGGCTCGGTGACCATGACCAGCTACCCCATCGTGAAAATGGAGGAGATCAGGTTTGAAAAATCAGGGAACATCGCCATATGTACCGATGTGGTCATCAACAAGGATACCGTCAGGATTTTCAATGTTCACCTGCAGTCGTACCGGATCGATCCCGACCGGTACAGTGTCATTGAGAATCCGGGGATTCCCCGGAAGAGGGATCTCCGCGAGTACCGGGAGCTGGCGGGGAAGTACCGTCAGGCGATGATCAAGCGGGCCGCCCAGGCCAGGATGATCAGCCGGAAGATCAGGCAGTCGCCCTATCCGGTGTTGGTCTGTGGTGACTTCAATGACACACCCGCCTCCTTTGCCTACCGTAAAACCCGTGGGAAACTGAGCGATGCCTTTGTCTGCTCCGGAAAGGGAATCGGCCACACCTATGTGGGTAAACTCCCCTCTTTCAGAATTGATTATATCCTGCACAGCAAAGCTTTCCGGAGTTATAATTTCAGGATCCACGACATACCCTACAGCGACCACCTGCCCATTTCCTGTGAGTTCAGGTTAGGGGAATAAGAGGGATCAGCTGCGGCCCAGGATCTCAAGAGCCCGCTGCCGGTCACGATGGAGTTGCTCCACGAGGGCATCGATGCTGCTGAATTTCTGTTCCTCTCTGATTTTATCGATGAAAACCAGGGTGATTTTTTCCCCGTAAAGGGAGCCTTCAAAACCAAAGAGATGCACTTCAATGCTACGGTTGTCGGCATTCTGGTTGAAGGTGGGGCGGGTACCGATGTTTAGCATGCCCTCCCAGTGTTGCCCGGCCACCCTGATCCTGACGGCATATACCCCGTATCCGGGAATCAGTTTGAGGACTTCTGCGGCTTCTATATTGGCGGTGGGAAAGCCCAGTTTGCGGCCCACCTTCTCACCTTCGATCACCCGTCCGTGCAATTCATAGGCATAGCCCAGGTAACGGTTGGCGGTGACGATGTCACCCGCCTCCAGGGCCTGGCGGATGCGGGTGCTGCTCACATGCGCCTCATTGATCAGCAGGGGATCCAGCTTTTCAATCCTGAATCCGTAATGGAGGGCACATTCATTGAGGTATTCAAAATCGCCCTCCCGGTTGCGGCCAAATTTGTGGTCATACCCCACCACCAGAGAGGAAGTACCGATTTGCCCCACCAGGATGTCCCTGACAAATTCGCGGTAGGTCATGGCGGCAAACTCCCGGGTAAAAGGGTAAACGACCAGATGGTCGATGCCGGCCTGCTCCAGCAAAGCCCTCTTTTCCTCCAGGGTGGTGATCAGCCGCAGGTTGTGTTCTTCAGGGGAGAGGACCTGCCGGGGATGGGGAAAAAAGGTAAACAGCAGGGATTCACCGCCCGTTTCCCGGGCAATCTCCGTCAACCGCCCCAGGATCTTGCGATGCCCCAGATGCACACCGTCAAAAGTGCCGATGGTCACCACCGGCCTGACGGCCTTCAGTCGGGAAAGGTCATTATACAGTTTCACCATATACGGTCACGGGTGCCAAAAATATAAAATTATTATCTTCGCACCGGATTTTTCAGACTCTGTGGATTTTAATTAATTTTACCGCCCAAAACTACAGCGCGAAAATGAGACGTTTTACCCTAATAGCACTCGGGTTCTCCCTGCTTCTTCTGGCCGGATGTTCCAAGCCCGGAAAATTCGAAATCAGGGGAAAAATTACCAATGCCACCGGGGGAACCGTTTACCTGGAGGAGTTGATGGTGGCCAGTGTGCGTCCTGTCGATTCGGCAAAAATCAACGCTTCAGGCGAATTCACCATCAGGCATGAAGTGGGGATGCCCACCTTCTTCCTGCTGCGGCTTAACGGGAACAACTTTATTACCCTGCTGATCGACTCGGCCGAGAAGGTGACTATTGAAGCCGACGCCATCAGCCTGGCCCGCGACTATAAGGTGACCGGCTCCCCGGGCTCCCTGCTGGTGCAGGAACTCAATTACAAGCTGAATACCACCAAACAGAAACTCGATTCCATCTCGTCACTTTACACCCTTTACGCCGAAAGCCCCGATTTTGAGAGCCTCAAGGCGGGATGGAAAGAGGCCTACGATAAAATTGTCAGCGAGCAGGTGGACTATTCCACGCGGTTCGTCTCGGAGCATCCCTTTTCGATGGCCAGCGTTCTGGCCCTTTATCAGAAATTCAACGACGACAACTATGTGGTGCGTGACCTGCATGCCCTGAGGGTTGCCGCCTCGGCCCTCAACTCCTTTTACCCAGAATCAGAACATGTCAAAGCCCTGTACACCAACACCCTTCAGCTTCTGGCCGAAGAAAGGGAGGGAAAAGTAAGGCAGCTGATCGCCGAACACGGCGAAAACAGTCCCGACATTCTGCTCCCCGATCCGCAGGGGCGGGAAATTCCCCTCTCCTCTTTTCGCGGGAAATATGTGCTGCTCCATTTCTGGTCGGCTGTGGATCAGAATTCCAGGATCGTCAATCCCGTGCTGGTGGAGATCTATCAGAAATACAGAAACCGGGGACTGGAGATTTACCAGGTGAGTGTGGACAAGGACCGGGCCTTATGGCTGGACGCCATTGAGAAGGACCGGCTGACCTGGACCAATGTGGGGGACATGCAAGGGAGCATCGAGGCGGTGATGCGGTACAACATCCAGGCGGTGCCCTTCAATTACCTTCTCGATAAGGAAGGGGCCATTGTCGCCAGGAACCTCACCGGCCCGGCCATCGACAGAACCCTGTCGCAGCTGCTCCGGTAACCGTTGGTTCCCATCAACGGGTCATTCTCCTTACACCCTGAAACCTGATTGCCACCAGCCGGGTGATCCAAAACAGAATATTTTGATCCGGGAAGGAAAAAAAACATATTTCATTTCTGATGTACACCTGGGGGCTCCGGCGCTGAAGGACAACCGGGAAAGGGAACTCCTCTTTGCCGAATGGCTCCGGGAGGCGGGCCGTGATGCAGAAGCCATCTACCTGATGGGCGACATTTTTGACTACTGGTTTGAATACAAAACCGTTGTTCCCCGGGGGTACACCCGTATTTTGGGGACCCTGGCCTCCCTGACCGACCGGGGCATCCCGGTTCACTTCTTCACCGGCAACCACGATATCTGGGTCTTCGATTATCTTCCTGAAGAAACGGGAGTGGTGGTACACCGGGAACCCCTGACCACCACCATCGGGGGAAAGCGATTCTACCTGGCCCACGGCGATGGCCTCGATGCCACCGACAAGGGATACCTCCTCCTGAAAAGGATTTTTACCAGCAAAACCCTGCAATGGCTCTACGCCCACATTCATCCCAACCTGACCATCCGTATGGCTTTAAACTGGTCTAAAAACAGCAGGTTGTCGAAAAATACGGAAGGTACCGGGTTTATGGGAGAAAAAGAAGGAATTTATACCTTTGCAGAGTCGGTATTGAGGAGTGAAAAGATCGACTATTTCGTTTTTGGCCACCGCCACCGTCTGGCCGATCTGGCCATCGGCGAAAACAGCCGCTTCATCCTTCTGGGGGAATGGATCCGTACCTTCTCCTACGGAGTGTTCGACGGTCACTCCTTTGAACTGAGAAAATATAAAGAGTAACTGAGATTACCCTTACAGCATCTTGCATGAAAAAGAACTTTCAAAGCATTATAATAGGTTCGGGGAGTTATCTTCCTCCAGTCGTTGTTGAGAACAGCCATTTCATGGGGCACCGGTTTTATGATCCGGTGACCCGTGAGCCTTTTGACAAGGAGAACCAGGAGATCATTGAGAAATTCAGGGAGATCACCAACATTTCGGAGAGGAGGTATTGCCTGCCGGAAGAGAACATGTCGGAACTGGGGTACCAGGCGGCGTTGGATGCGATCACCTCATCGGGGATAGATCCGGAGAGCCTGGACTTCATCATTGCGGCGCATAATTTCGGGGACATTGATGCCCGGGTGATGCGCAGCGATATCATGCCGGGCATCAGTGCCCGCATCAAGCAGAAGCTGGGGCTGAAGAACCCGTCGATGTTCACCAACGATGTGATAGCCGGTTGCCCGGGATGGGTGCAGGCGCTGATCATCGCCGACCTTTTTCTGAAGAGCGGTCAGTACCAGCGGGGATTGGTCGTGGGCACCGACGTAAACAGCCGTGCTGCAGATCCTTACGACCGGGATTCCATGATTTTCGCCGACGGCGCCGGAGCCGTCATCCTGGAAGCCCGTGAAACCGAAGAGCAGGTGGGCATCCTCTCCCATGCCATTCAGAGTGATACCCAGGAAGCCGGTTACCTCACCATGGACCACTCCCTCAACCCCGGGTATGAAAAAGATGAACTCTTCATCAGGATGCAGGGCCATAAAGTCTATGTCTACGCCCTCACCAACGTGCCCAAGGTGGTTAAAAGAAGCCTTCAGCTGGCAGGCCTCACCCTCACCGATGTCAAAAAGGTGCTTATTCACCAGGCCAATGAAAAGATGGACCAGGCCATCCTCGAGCGGGTCTTCCGCCTCTACAAGATCAGGGAAATCCCCGAAGATGTCATGCCCATGACCATCAGCTTCCTGGGCAACTCCTCCTCGGCCACGGTACCCACCCTGTACGACCTCATTGCCAAGCACAAACTGGGCGACCACCGCTTCGAAAGCGGTGACGTCATCGTGCTCACCTCCGTAGGGGCCGGAATGATGATCAACTCCGTGGTGTATAAGTTGCCCTGATTAAGGGGAGATTTCCCGCGGGTCCCTTTGTGACAAATCCCGGATACAAGCGTTGTATCCGGGATTTGTTTTTTTGTCTTTCCCTGCTGTGACGGGCCCTTTTCCGGAAAGGTGATCCCCGTCGCCCGTGACATGGCCACGCTTTCCGGGCCTCTTTCAGCCGGCTTTAAGCCTGTTCAGGTGGGACCGCTCCAGCATTTCGGACGCATAGTCACGGGTGATGCGCAGCGATTGGGTTCCCTGGGACGGGGAGTGGAACATGGCGTCCATCATGATGCTTTCGCAAATCGATCTCAAACCGCGGGCCCCCAGTTTAAACTCAACGGCCTTGTCGACGATGTACCACAGGGCTTCCTCGTCAAATTCCAGTTGAATATGGTCGAGTTCGAACAACTTGACATATTGCTTGATGATGGAATTCTTCGGATCGGTGAGGATCTTCCTGAGGGTATCCCTGTCGAGGGGATCGAGGTAGGTAAGAACCGGCAGGCGGCCGATGATCTCAGGGATCATGCCGAATGCCTTGAGGTCCTGGGGAGCGATATACTGCAACAGGTTCTCCCGTTCGATGCGGTCGGCAGCCTGGGCGGCGCTGTATCCGATCACCCTGGTATTGAGGCGCTGGGCGATTTTCCGCTCTATCCCATCGAAAGCCCCGCCGCAAATAAATAAGATATTCTTGGTGTTGACGGCAATCATTTTCTGTTCGGGGTGTTTGCGGCCTCCCTGCGGAGGAACGTTCACCACCGACCCCTCCAGGAGCTTGAGCAATCCCTGCTGCACCCCTTCCCCCGACACATCACGCGTAATGGAGGGATTGTCGCCCTTGCGGGCGATCTTGTCGATCTCATCAATAAAGACAATGCCCCGTTCGGCGGCCTCCACGTTATAGTCGGCCACCTGCAGCAGGCGGGTCAGCAGACTCTCTATGTCTTCGCCCACATAGCCGGCTTCGGTAAGCACCGTGGCGTCAACAATCGTAAAGGGTACATGCAGCATCCGGGCAATGGTACGCGCCAGAAGGGTCTTGCCCGTCCCGGTCTCCCCTACCAGAATGATGTTGGACTTTTCAATCTCGGTTTCATCGTCCCTGACCTGTTGCCCCAGCCGCTTGTAATGGTTGTAGACAGCCACGGCCAGAATCTTCTTGGCACTGTCCTGCCCGATGACATACTGGTCAAGAAACTCCTTGATCTCCCGGGGTTTCATCAACTGGATGCCGCTCAGATCAAAACTTCCCTCCTTTTTCATCTCCTCCAGGAGGATGGCATGCGCCTGCTCCGCACACCGGTCACAAATATGACCATCAATGCCCGCAATGAGCAGGTTGACATCCCGTTTCTCCCGTCCGCAGAAAGAACACTTATCCATTTTCCCTTTTGAAGCCATTCTATTTCTTCTCCCTGACCAGGATCTCGTCGATCATGCCATAATCGACGGCCTCCTGTGAAGTCATCCAGTAATCCCTGTCGGCATCTTTCTCCACCTGGTCGACCGGCTTACCGGTGTGGATGGAAATGATGGAGTAGAGTTCTTTTTTAATTTTCATGATTTCGCGGGCGGTGATCTCAATGTCGGAGGCCTGCCCCGATGCCCCGCCCATAGGCTGGTGGATCATGATCCGGGAGTGTTTCAGTGCCGAACGTTTGCCCTTGGACCCCGCAGTAAGCAGGATGGCTCCCATGGAGGCAGCCATGCCCGTGCAAATCGTAGCCACGTTGGCCGTGATGTACTGCATGGTATCGTAAATACCCAAACCGGCATACACCGACCCTCCCGGCGTGTTGAAATAGACCTGGATGTCTTTGGTGGGATCGGTCGACTCCAGAAAAAGCAACTGCGCCTGGATGATGTTGGCCACCGTGTCGTCAATGGGCACCCCCAGGAATATGATCCGGTCCATCATCAGACGCGAAAAAACATCCATGGAGGCCACATTCAACTGCCGCTCCTCGATGATGGTGGGCGAAATGTAATAATCCTGCGCCGAGGTGTATCGGTGCATGGTCATGCTGCTGATGCCGGTATGCCTGACGGCATATTTCATGAATTCCTCATTCAGGTTCATATGGGTTCCCTCCCTGTTAAATGGTACAATGCCCCCGCAACCCGCGTCACGGAGAAGAACAGCAAAGTTAATAAAATAAGGGGAATGTGTTATTCTTCCGTTTCCTCCTTATTTCCCGCAAGTTTGGAGAATTCATCGCTGGAGACCTCTTTCTCGGCAATGGTGCCTTTTTCACGGATGACCGCAAACACCTTGTCTTCAAAGAGCCGGCGTACCAGCCGTTCGCGGTCTTCTTCCTTGCCCAGAATCTGCTTCACATAATTCTCAAGCATCTCGGCGGGAAGGTCGTTAATGCCGTATTGCCTGAACTGGGAGACGGCAATGGTACGGGCCATGTCGGTGACCTCCTCTTCGGTGACGTTGATTTCGTGATCACGGATCAGTTTGTTTTTGATGAGCTGCCAGCGGAGGTCTTTCAGGAAACCGTCGAAATCCTTGTCGATCTGTTCATCGGTCATTTCCTTGTTGACTTCGCGCAGCCAGCGGCGGAGAAAGGTCTCAGGAAGGTCGAACTGCACATCGGAGACGAGGCTTTCCCGGGCGTCAAAGGCAAATTTCTGATCGGAGGAGTGGGCGAGTTGGGCAGCAATCTCGGTAGCCAGGCGGCTGCGGAATTCCTCCTCGGTGGCAATACCTGAATCGGGACCGTAAATTTTCGTATAGAGTTCGTCGTTAAGGTCGGCCTTGCGGAAATTGAGGACCGAGCGGACCGTGAAGCTGAAGTTGCCTGAGAGTTCCTCAGCGGCCTCATGGCTGATGTTGAGCATATGCCCCACCTCATGCCGGTTCTGAAAAACCGCTACCGGATCGAAAACGACCATGTCCCCGCTTTTCTTCCCGATGAGGGCCTGACGGGCTTCCTCTTCCTTCATCAGATCCACGGCGATGAGCACCCCTTCGGCGGTCACACCACCCTCCAGTTTCTCCCCGTTTCCGTCGAGCTGAACAAAATCACCCCGCACGCTGCTTTTCTCCTCCACCACTTCGGCTTCCTCGTTGGTGCCGAAATTCATCCTGACCGACTCCAGGTTCTCATCGACCATCTTCTCGTCAACAACAATACGGTAGTAGTCAAAGGCTTTCGTCGCCGAAAGATCCACACTGACCTCCGGTGAAACGGCAATGTCAAAGACAAACTCAAAACTGGTATCGGTTTCCCAGTTGATCGGCTTCTGATGATCAAGGCTGGGCAGGGGATCTCCCAGTATGGAGAGTTTTTCCTCCTGGAGATAATTGGTCAGGTTGTGCGAGAGCAGGTTGTTCACCTCCTCGGCAAGGACAGGGCGGGCAAAACGCTTCTGGATCAGGGAGGCAGGCACCTTCCCGGGCCTGAATCCCGGCAGGGAGGCCTTCATCCTGTACTCACGCAGCTTCTCGGCAACGCTCTTCTCATAATCGACGGGCTCCACCACCACGGTTACCACGGAATACCCTTTATCACTCTCTTCTCTGGTAATCTTCATAATCTTCTTGTAAATCCTGAAATAACACTATCACAACTGCAGCCGGGGGCTTCCATTTACGGGAATACCGGCCTGAAGTGCGGACGAAGGGACTCGAACCCCCACGCCGTTAGGCACCAGATCCTAAGTCTGGCACGTCTACCAATTCCGCCACGTCCGCAATTTGAGGCGCAAAGGTAGTGTTTTTTTTGTTGCAGGGATTTCGCAAAAGGCTGAATCTTCAAAAAAATCAGACCTTTAACGCAATGTGAAATTCTGACCAAGGTAGACTTTCCTGACCACCTCGTCGTTGGCCAGGTCGTGGGCCGTTCCCGACTTGAGGATACTCCCTTCGAAAAGGAGGTAGGAGCGGTCGGTGATGGAAAGGGTTTCATGTACGTTGTGGTCGGTGATGAGCACCCCGATGTTTTTCTCCTTAAGTTTGGAAACGATATGCTGGATATCTTCCACGGCGATGGGGTCGACCCCGGCAAAGGGTTCATCGAGCAGGATAAACTTGGGGTCAATGGCCAGGGCACGGGCAATTTCGGTACGACGCCGTTCGCCCCCCGAAAGCTGGTATCCCTTGCTCTTACGGATATGACCCAAGCCAAACTCGGCAATCAGTGACTCCAGTTTTTCATGCTGATACGCGCGGGTATAGCTGGTCATTTCCAATACCGCCCTGATATTGTCTTCGATGCTCAGTTTTCTGAAAACGCTCGCCTCCTGGGCAAGGTAACCGATGCCCAGCTGGGCACGCTTATACACCGGCAACCGCGTGATCTCCTCGTCGTTCAGAAAAATATTGCCCGAAAAGGGCTGGATCAGTCCCACGATCATGTAAAAGGAGGTGGTTTTACCGGCTCCGTTAGGCCCGAGCAAACCAACGATCTCCCCCTGGCGCACTTCGAAGCTGACCCCGTTGACCACCGTCCGCTTCCGGTATTTCTTGACTATGTTCTCTGCCCTTAATATCATCGTTTTCACACTTCACTGGTTTAAGAGGCATTGGCGGCCATTCTCTCCTTTTTCTCCATGTTTTTCACCACCCGCGCCGAAATGAAAATACTCACCTCGTAGAGCAAAAGCAGGGGCAGGGCCACCAAAATCTGGCTGAATACGTCGGGCGGCGTGATGATGGCTGCCAGCAACACCAGCACAACGATGGCATGCTTCCGGTAGGTACGCATAAACTCCGGGGTCAGCAACCCCACCTTGCTCAGGGAATAGGAAAAGACCGGCAACAGAAACACCACCCCTGAGGCAAATACAATGCTCACCACCATGCTGATATAGGAAGTGATGTTGATCTGATTGGATACATCAGGGCTGATGGAATAGTTGCCGAAAAACTGAATCGACAGGGGAACGATCAGGTAATATCCGAAGAGCAGGCCCAGAATGAAAAGGAAAGTGGTGTAAAAGACGGCTCCGGTGGCCACCTTTTTCTCATTCTCATACAGCGCCGGCTTGATGAATTTCCAGAACTCCCAGAAAACCACGGGTGCCGCCATGATCAGGCCCGCGATCATGGCCGTCCACATCGACATGTTGAACTGCCCGGGCAACTTGATGTTGATCAGCTCGATCTCCTTCTGGTTGATCCGCAGGGCGTCGGTATTGAAAAATTCAGCCATTTTGGCAAACATCCTGTTGGTCCAGAAATCGGGTGACTTGGGCTTAAAAATAAGTTCCTGGAAAATGAAATCCTGGATGATGAAGGCAAACACCGCCAGAACAAAAACGGCAATCAGCGAACGGATGATGTGCCACCTGAGCTCCTCCAGGTGGTCAAGAAAGGACATCTCCCCCACTTTTTCCTTTTCCTTCCGGTCCTTCCTTTCGATCGCCTTTCTCTCCCTGTCACTGTTTTTGCCCATCCGCATCGCTCGTGATAAAGTTAAACGCTGCAAATATAGCGACTTCCCCTGAACCACACCTGTTACCAATTGTATAATTATTTCTAAAAATAGGAGGTTGCGCTTGTGCTTTGGATAACTTTGATTAATTTAGGTAGCCTTAAAAAACGGGGTATTGTTATAATCCTGAAAAAAGCAAGGGATGTCAAGGAAAACGGAATTAACAGGATATCTGCAGAGGTATTTCGGTTTTGACAGGTTCAAGGGGGAGCAGGAAGCGGCCATCATGAGTGTGCTGGAGGGGAACAACACGTTTGTGCTGATGCCCACAGGGGGAGGCAAGTCACTCATTTATCAGTTGCCGGCGGTGATGATGGAGGGAACGGCCATTGTCATTTCGCCGCTGATTGCCCTGATGAAGAACCAGGTCGACTCGATGCGCGGGATATCGACGGAAGACAATATCGCCCATTTTCTCAACTCCTCGTTGTCAAAGGCAGCCATACAGGATGTGAAAGACGATGTCATTGCAGGGAAGACCAAGCTGCTTTATGTGGCGCCTGAGTCGCTGACCAAGGAGGAGAACGTGGAGTTCCTGAAGAACATTAAAGTCTCGTTTTATGCCGTGGATGAGGCGCATTGCATATCAGAATGGGGGCATGATTTCAGGCCCGAGTACCGCCGGATAAAACCCATCGTCCAGGAAATCGGGGTGGCGCCCATTGTGGCCCTGACGGCCACGGCCACGGCCAAGGTGCAACATGACATCCAGAAGAACCTGGGCATCCTTGACGCCAGAGTTTTCAAGGCTTCCTTTAACCGGTCCAATCTCTATTACGAGGTGCGCCCCAAGGTCAAACCCGAAAACCAGATCATCAGGTTCATCAAGGAAAATCCCGGAAAATCGGGGATCATCTATTGTCTGAGCCGCAAAAAGGTGGAGGAGCTGGCCGAAACGCTCCGCATCAACGAAATTAAAGTGCTTCCTTATCATGCGGGCATGGATGCCGCCACCCGCAGCCTCAACCAGGACAAATTTCTGATGGAGGAGGTCGATGTCATGGTGGCCACCATCGCATTCGGCATGGGCATCGACAAACCCGATGTGCGTTACGTGATCCATTACGACATTCCCAAGAGCCTCGAAGGATACTACCAGGAGACGGGGCGCGCCGGCCGCGACGGCGGTGAAGGCAAATGCATCACCTTTTACAGCTATAAGGACATCCAGAAACTCGACAAGTTCATGCACGGCAAACCGGTTGCCGAACAGGAAATCGGCCGCCAATTGCTGCTTGACACGGTTTCCTACGCCGAAACCGCCATCTGCCGCCGCATCATCCTCCTCCACTATTTCGGGGAGAAATATGAAAATGATAATTGCGGGAACTGCGACAACTGCCTTAATCCCAAGGAAATCATTGAGGCCAGCGACGAAGTGACCCGCGCCCTCGAAGCCATTCTGGAAGTAAAGGAAAAATACAAAGCAGAGCATATCGCCGACATCCTGGTGGGGAAAAGCTCGGCGGCGGTCAAGTCGTTCCACCATGATGAACTGGAGTCGTTTGGCTCAGGCGACGACCACGACGAGCATTTCTGGAATGCCGTCTTTCGCCAGTCGATGGTAGCGGGGCTCATCTCCAAGGACATAGAAAACTATGGCCTGCTGAAGATCACCCCCGAGGGGCATGCTTTCCTGAATCACCCGCAACCCTTCCAGCTGGTGAAAAACCACCGCTATGAGGACGAGGAAGACGAATCGGCGGCTGGCGCCCCGGCCGGCGGATCGGGCGGAGACCCCGAACTCTTCAACATGCTCAAGGATTTGCGCAAAAGCATCGCCAAAAAACACAACCTCCCCCCTTACGTCATTTTTCAGGATCCCTCCCTGGCCGACATGTCCATCCAGTACCCCATCACCCTCGATGAACTCCAGAAAATCCAGGGAGTGGGACAGGGAAAGGCCCAACGCTACGGAAAAGAGTTTGTGGCCCTGATCAAGAAATACGTCGATGAGAACGAAATTGAACGGCCCCAGGACCTGGTGGTCAGGCAGGTGGCCAACAAATCAAAGATGAAGGTGTATATCATCCAGAGCATTGACCGCAAGATATCCCTGGAGGACATCGCCGAGGCCAAAGGCATCGAATTCCCTGAGCTGCTCAGTGAAATCGAGGCCATAGTCAATGCCGGCACCCGCATCAACATCGATTACTACATCAACGAAGTGCTCGATGAAGACAATCAGGAAGAGATCTTTGACTACTTCCGGGAAGCAGAAAACGACTCCATTGCAGCTGCCGTGGCGGAACTCGGCGAAGCCGATTACTCCGAAGACCACATCCGCCTGATGCGCATCAAGTTCCTTTCCGACATGGGCAACTGATTCCTCCCCTATTCCCGTTCAGGATTTCCCGGGGCCCTCTTCCGGGCAGATCATCACATGGCGTACCGGGATCTCCCTCATGGAAGATACAGGCTGGGGGGACGGGGCTCTTCCGCGGGAACAGAAGGCTGCCGGGGCATACCGGAGCCTACCGGGAACAGAAGGCTGCAGGGGCATACCGGAGCCTACCGGGAACGGGAGGTTTCAGGGATATACTGGAGCCACACAGGAACAGAAGGCTGCCGGGGCGTTCAGGAGCCTACCGGGAACGGGAGGTTGCAGGGGCATACCGGTTCCTCCCCTTGGGCCGCATGGGAATTCAAGAATTTTGAGTATTTTTGCCCCTCATTTTTAAACAGCTTAATACAACAGGAAATGAATGAATATAAAGTGGCGGATATGTCTCTGGCCAGGTTTGGCCGGAAGGAGATAGAGATCGCCGAGAAGGAGATGCCGGGGCTGATGGCCATCAGGGAACGGTATCGTGGGGCGCAGCCCCTGAAGGGGGCCCGTGTGACGGGAAGCCTGCACATGACCGTACAGACGGCGGTGCTGATTGAGACGCTGGTGGCCCTGGGCGCTGAAGTGCGCTGGGCCAGCTGTAACATTTTCTCGACCCAGGACCATGCCGCAGCGGCCATCGCTGAAGCTGGGATTCCCGTTTTTGCCTGGAAGGGGGAAACCCTTGAAGAGTACTGGTGGTGCACCGAAAGGGCCCTTGACTTCGGGGGTGGCAAAGGTCCCCATCTCATCGTCGACGACGGGGGCGACGCCACCCTGATGGTTCACCGCGGGTACAAGGCTGAAAAAGACCCCTCGGTACTGGATCTTCCCGCAGAAGGGGAGGATGAGGCCCAGCTGAACGCCCTGCTGAAGAAAATAGTGAAGGAGACCCCCGGCCGCTGGAGCGGGGTGGCCCGTGACCTCAAAGGGGTGTCGGAGGAGACCACCACCGGCGTCCACCGCCTTTACCAGATGAAAGAAAACGGAGAACTTCTCTTTCCGGCCATCAACGTGAACGACTCGGTCACCAAGTCTAAATTCGACAACCTTTATGGCTGCCGGGAATCCCTGGCCGACGGCATCAAGCGGGCAACCGATGTGATGATTGCCGGCAAGGTGGTGGTGGTGGCCGGCTATGGCGACGTGGGGAAAGGGTGCGCCCGCTCGATGCGGGGATACGGTGCCCGGGTCATCGTCACCGAGATTGACCCCATCTGCGCCCTGCAGGCCGCTATGGAAGGCTTTGAGGTGAAAACCATGGAAGAGGCTCTCCCCGAAGGAAACATCTTTGTGACCACCACCGGAAACCGCGACGTGATCACCGGCGAACATATGGCGGCCATGAAAGACCAGGCCATCGTCTGTAACATCGGTCACTTTGACAACGAGATCCAGGTGGCCCGGCTCGAAAAATGGCCCGGCATCGTCAGAACCAACATCAAGCCGCAGGTCGATAAATATACTTACAGCGACGGCCATTCCATTTTTCTGCTGGCAGAAGGAAGGCTGGTGAACCTGGGATGTGCCACAGGTCATCCCTCCTTTGTGATGAGCAACTCCTTCACGAACCAGACCCTGGCCCAGCTGGAACTCTGGCAGAACAACCTGGACATCGATGTCTACCGTCTGCCCAAGCGGCTCGATGAAGAGGTGGCCCGTCTTCATCTGGAACAGCTGGGGGTCAGGCTCACCACCCTGACCGGTGAACAGGCCGCCTATATTGGCGTGCCCGTGGAAGGCCCCTATAAGCCCGAGCATTACAGATACTGACCTGAAGAATTTGCCATAACCCGGGGTTCTCCCCGGCGGATGCCGCCTTCCCCAGGAAGTGCGGCATTGCTGATTTAAGGGGAATGGAATTGCCCCGTGTCAGTTGTAAATCCTCAGCGTGTTCCCCGTTACCGAAACATGGTAGGGTTGCAGGGGAAAGGTCGCAGGTCCCTTTACCGGGTAACCGCCCCCCGCCAGCAAAAATTGCGACCCGCACCGCGGGCAGGTGGCTACGGCCCCCTCAAGGGTCACAGCCACCTTCGGATCGATCTCATGGGTGCACGCCGCATCATACGCCTGCCACGACCCCGGATACTCACAGTAAACGACCACCCCGGCAAAACCGGGCCCCCTGAAGTAAACCGAATTGCCCGTGACCGTCAGATCGTTGACAATTCCCAAATCGACCGAGAAAGATACCGGAACATAGGGTATGACCTGGTTCTGCTCCTTATCACATGCTGCGAAAGGCACCATAACCATGAAAAGCACCACCGGTATGGCTGTCTTCATCCTGAAAAAACTGCGCTTCATTTCCCTCTGTTCCCGATTTTTACTACTTTTATATCCTACAAACAACGAAAGTAACCGTTTTATTTCACAAGAGGAAAGAAATTTACAACCGGCATGGACGACATCATAGTCATCGTACTGACCCTGGCCCTCACGATTCTGGCGGCTGTCAACCAGAACAAGAAGAAAAGGAAAGCAGCGGAAACGCAAGCGCCGGAACCTGATTTCTGGAAGGTGCTCTTCCCGGGCAGGGAGGAAGAGGAGGAGACGCCACCCTTCCCGGCGCGGGACTCCATGGTCAGGGAGGAAGTGGTTACCCGGCATGAGCCGGCGGCTGCGGCCGCTGCCGGAAGCGGCCCAAGCCATTATGGCGGGGAATCCAGGGATCCCGGGAGTTACGAACAGGAGGGGGGATCGGTGGTCAGAGCCGGTAGACTCCGCTCCCAACGCCAGGAAAGCCCGCAGAGAACCACCGCGCATTTCCGGAAAACCTCCCCGGGTACTCCTTCAAAGGGTCCCTTTTCCGGGGAAGCCCGGGAAGATGCCCTCCGGGAAGGAAACCGCCAAGGATTCCCGGCTTCCGCAGGATCCCAAATCACCCCCGATGAGGAAGCTTCACCCGCTGCCTTTTTGGACGATTTCTCACTTCGGAAAGCAGTAATATACCGTGAAATACTTGATCCCAAATATTTTTAACGGGATTGTGCCGGTTCCTTTAAAAAATCGGGCTTTCATTTTTTAATTCAGGAAATTCACTATTTTTGTACCAGGAAGAGTCCTGAGGGATTCTTTCTCTTTTTTTTAGGTGCCATCAAACAAGGAGGAATACAATAATGACACGAAGTGTCTATCTCACCCAGGAGGGATTGAAGAAATTGCGCGAAGAGCTGGAATACCTCATGAATATTGAGCGGCCCCGGATTTCGAAGCAGATCGGGGAAGCCATTGAGAAAGGGGATATCACCGAGAATGCGGAATATGATGCCGCCAAGGATGCCCAGGGGCTTCTGGAGGCCAAGATCGCAGGCTTGCAGAATAAGATTGCCCATGCCCGGATCATCGATGAATCGAAGATTGACACCAGTCAGGTGCAGATCCTTAACAAGGTGACGATCAAGAACCAGAAGAATAACCAGGTGATGCAATACACCATTGTTCCTGAGAGCGAAGCCAACCTGAAGGAGGGCAAGATATCGGTATCGACGCCTATCGCCCAGGGATTGATGGGCAAGAAGGTGGGGGATACCGTGGAGATCAGGGTTCCGGCGGGAATGATCCAGTTTGAGATTGTGGAAATCAACCTTTAAAAGAGAAACCTATGTCATCGGTATTTACCAGGATCATCAACAGTGAAATTCCGGCCTGGAAAGTGGCCGAGACCGACGGGTACATTGCTTTTCTTGACATATCGCCGGTGGCCCCCGGGCACACCCTGGTGGTTCCCAAGAAAGAGGTCGACTACCTCTTTGACCTGGATGATGAGACCTACCTGGGGTTACAGGCCTTTGCCAAAAAGGTGGCCATAGGGATCAGGAAGGCCATTCCCTGCCGCAAGGTGGGAGTAGCCGTGCTGGGACTTGAAGTGCCCCACGCACATATACACCTGGTACCCATGCAGGATGAATCAGACCTGCTCAACTTCGGGAAGAAGCTCCATCCCACCAAAGAGGAGTTCGAGGTGATCCGTGACCGGATCGCCGCCCAGATCACCCTCCGTTAAGAACGCTCCCCCATCCGGGACAGGCTCCTGCTCTATGGGGTGCGGGCCGTTCACCCTGTACCCTTCCCCGGGGAAACTTATCAACAAGCCCTGTGCCCATCGGCCTGAATCATTAATTTTACAGGCATGATACCTTTTACACACCTGCATGTCCATTCCCAGTATTCGATTCTCGACGGGGCTGCCAGCATTGAGAGTCTGGTGAATAAGGCGAAAGCCGACAAGATGACGGCCCTGGCGCTGACCGACCATGGGATGATGTTTGGCATCAAGGAGTTTCACATGGCGTGTACCAAAGCGGGCATCAAGCCCATTCTGGGGTGCGAGACTTACGTGGCCCAGCGCACCATGGAAGACCGCACCGGTAAGGAAGACCGTTCGGGCGACCATCTGGTGCTGCTGGCCAAAAACATCACGGGCTACCACAACCTCATCAGGCTGGTGTCACTGGCCAATATGGAGGGATTTTACTACAAACCCCGCATCGACAAGGCCACCCTGGAGCGGCACGCCGAAGGGCTGATCGTCTCCACAGCCTGTCTGGGCGGGGAAATCCCCTCCCTGCTGGGAGATGGCCGCCTCCGGGAAGCCGAAGAATCAATTCGTTGGTTTCAACGCGTCTTCGGAGAAGATTTTTACCTTGAAGTGCAGCGCCATCCTTCGGAGATCCCCGAACTCAGAAGGGAGGTCTACGACCGCCAGATACTGGTCAATGAACTGATCCTCGACATGGCACGGAAATTCGGCATCAAGGTCATCGCCACCAATGACGTCCATTTCACCGACGCCCAGGATGCCGACGCCCACGACCTGCTGATCTGTCTCAACACCGGCAAGGACCTCGACGATCCCCACAGGATGAGATATACCAAACAGGAGTGGTTCAAGACCACCGAAGAGATGAACCTTCTCTTTGCCGACCTTCCCGAAGCCCTGGCCACGACCATGGAGGTGGCGGCTAAGGTGGAGGAGTACGTCATCGACCAGGACCCCATCATGCCTGTCTTTCCCATTCCTGAAGATTTCGGTACCGAGGAGGAGTGCCGGCGGCGTTTCAGCGAGGAAGCACTGATCAGCGAATTCTCACAGGAAGATTTTAACCGCCTGGGCGGCTATGACAAGGTGGTCAGGATCAAATTCGAATCGGAATACCTGCGTCACCTGGTTTATCAGGGGGCGCCCCGTCTCTATGGGGATCCTCTGCCCGAGCAGGTGGTCACCCGTCTTGACTTTGAACTGGAGGTCATCAAGAAGATGGGATACCCCGGTTATTTTCTCATCACGCAGGACTTCATCAATGCGGCCAGGAAGATGGGGGTGCTGGTAGGTCCCGGCCGCGGATCGGCCGCAGGGGCCGCCGTCTCCTACTGCACGGGCATCACCAACATCGACCCCATCCGCCACAACCTCCTCTTTGAGAGGTTTCTCAACCCGGAGAGGGTATCCCTTCCCGATGTCGACATCGACTTTGACGACGACGGCCGTCAGCAGGTCCTCGACTGGGTGGTGGAGAAATACGGAAAAGACAAGGTAGCCCACATCTGCACCTTTGCGACCATGGCGACCAAACTGGCCATTCGCGATGTGGCCCGGGTACTGAAGCTGCCCCTTCCCGAAGCCGACCGCCTGGCCAAACTGGTTCCCGAAACCCCGAAAATGACCTTTAAGAAGGCTTTCCAGGAAAGCCCCGAACTCAAAAAAGAACGGCTTTCGCCCAATCCGCTGATCGCGAAAACCATCCGCTTTGCCGAAATCCTCGAGGGATCGGTCCGCCAGTCGGGGGTGCACGCCTGCGGAATCCTCATCAGCCGCAATCCGCTGACCGACCATATCCCGCTGATGCCCACCAAAGACGACAACCTGCCCACCACCCAGTACGACGGCCGGTTTGTGGAAAACCTGGGATTGCTGAAAATGGACTTCCTGGGGCTCAAAACCCTCAGCATCATCAAGGAATCGTTAGAGAACATCCGTAAATCAAGGGGAATCACCATTGACATCGACACCATCCCCTTTGACGACGCCGTGACCTACGAGCTCTTCAGCAAGGGGGAGACCACCGCGATCTTTCAGTTTGAATCGGAAGGGATGAAAAAACACCTCCGGGAGCTGAAGCCCAACCGCTTTGAGGACCTGGTGGCCATGAACGCCCTGTACCGCCCGGGGCCCATGGACTATATTCCCGAGTTCATCGCCCGTAAGAACGGGAAAAAAAGGGTGGAGTATGACCTCCCTATGATGGAGAAATACCTGAGTGAGACATACGGGATCACGGTTTACCAGGAGCAGGTGATGCTTCTTTCGCGGTTGCTGGCCAATTTCACCAGGGGGGAATCGGATACCCTGCGCAAGGCCATGGGCAAGAAGATCGAAGCCCTGATGGCCAAGCTCAAGGAACGCTTCGTGGAAGGATGTCTCACCAATCCCAGGTTTGTGGAGGAGTGCCACCAGGTGAACAAGGTGGCCCGGGAGGTGATCGAGAAGATATGGGGCGACTGGGAGTCGTTTGCCTCCTATGCCTTCAACAAATCCCACTCGGTCTGCTACGCTTATGTGGCTTACCAGACAGGATACCTTAAGGCCCACTATCCCGCCGAGTTCATGGCGGCCAACCTCAGCCGGAACCTCAGCCACATCACCGAGATCACCAAGTTCATGCAGGAGTGTAAACGCATGAAGCTGAACGTCCTGGGTCCTGACATCAACGAAAGTTTTGTCAAGTTCACGGTGAACCGGCACGGAGACATCCGTTTCGGTATGGCAGCGGTGAAAGGCGTCGGCGAGGGAGTGGTCAACGACATCGTTGCCGAACGGGAAAAAGGCGGGGAATACAGGGATATTTTTGATTTTGCGGAGCGGGTAAACCTGCAGAGCGTGAACCGGAAAACCCTTGAAGCCCTGGCCATGGGCGGAGCCTTCGACAGTTTCGGCACCATCAAAAGGAGCCAGTTCTTTGCCGGTGAAAACGAAAACGACCCGGTGAACTTCATTGAAAGGCTGATCCGTTACGGCAACAAGATCCAATCGGAGTCCCAGTCGATGCAACAGACCCTGTTCGGGGACTCCTCCACCCACCAGGTGGTGCGCAAACCCGAGATCCCCCCCATCGGGGAGTGGCCCCAGCTGGTCCTCCTCGACAAGGAAAAAGCGGTGATCGGCATCTACCTCACGGCCCACCCCCTCGATGATTACAAGCTCGAAATCGACAACTTCTGTACCCGGGGCACCGGACTGAAGGAGATCAACGAGCAGATCGAGAAATACAGGGATATGGAACTGACCTTCGGAGGAATGGTCACCGAAGCATCAGAGGGATTCTCCAAAAACGGAAAACCTTACAGCAAACTGACCCTCTCCGATTATACCGATTCAAGGCAGTTTTTCTTTTTCCAGCAGGATTATGTAGAATTTGGGAAATACTGCAAACCCGGGTTGTTCGTACTGATCAGGGGCAGGATCCAGAAACGGTTCAATTCGGAGAGCCTTGAATTCAGGGTCACCCACATGGAACTCCTCTCGGAGGTACGCCGCAACCACATCAAAAGCCTGACCATTCAGCTTCCCCTGTCGTCCATTAATGAAGCGGTAATCCACGAAATGGAAAAGATGCTCAAAAAAAACAAGGGGAACACCCTGCTGAAATTCCGTATCGTCGACGAGGAAGCCCGTCATGCGGTCCATCTTTTTTCACGCAACAGCAGAATCGAGGTCAATGAGGCTTTTCTGCGGTTTTTTGAGGAGCATCCTGAAATGGCATATCGGATCAATTGATTATTTTTGCACAAAACCAGTATAAAAAATAAATCATACAGTTATGGCTTTGGAAATTACCGACGGAAACTACAAGGAGATTGTGTTGAAATCAGAAGTGCCGGTGATGCTTGATTTTTGGGCAGCCTGGTGTGGGCCCTGCCGGATGATTGCCCCCTTTGTAGAGGAGATGCACAAGGAGTTTGAGGGGAAAGCGGTGATCGGGAAGGTGGATGTGGATGCGAATCCGGAGGTGGCCACCACCTACGGAATCCGGAATATTCCCACGGTGTTGTTCATCAGCAACGGCCAGGTGGCCGACAAGCAGGTCGGGGCATGCCCCAAAGCCACGCTGGTCAATAAACTGAACGCCTTGCTGTAAAGCCCTTCACTCTCCTTGAAAAACCTGATCGACATCCGGCAGTTGCAGGAGTTTGACAACCTGGAACTGATCGCCCGTGAGGTGGTGGAAGGGTTCATCACCGGTCTTCACCGGAGTCCCTTTCATGGTTTTTCAGTGGAGTTTGCCGAGCACCGGCTATACAACCAGGGGGAATCGACCCGGCCGGTCGACTGGAAACTGTTTGCCCGCACCGACAAGTTGTTTGTCAAGCAATACGAGGAGGAGACCAACCTGCGCTGTCAGCTGGTCATCGATACTTCCTCTTCGATGTTGTTTCCCTACGGCAAGGGAGAGGAGCGGCTGATGAGCAAGCTGGCCTTTTCGGTTTACACGGCGGCGGCGTTGATCCACCTGTTGCGCAGGCAGCGCGATGCCGCGGGGCTTACTCTTTTTTCGGGGGAAGTGGAGTTCCATTCACAGCCGCGCCTCTCGCCGGTCCATGCCGAGGTGATGATGGGCAAACTGTCGGAACTCCTGCAACCGGGCTTTGTGCCCATGAAGAAAACCACCCGCACATCGGAAGTGTTGCACCAGGTGGCCGAAAACATCCATAAGCGGTCGCTGGTGATCCTTTTCAGCGATATGCTCTCCCATGAAGAGGAGGGCGATGTGTTTGCGGCACTTCAGCATTTGCGCTATAACAAACATGAGGTGCTCCTTTTTCATGTCACTGATCACCTCAGGGAGCGCGAATTCAGGTATGCGAGCCGCCCGCACCGCTTTATCGACCTGGAAACCGGAGAGACGGTAAAGGTCAACCCCGGGGAAATCAGGGAGCATTACGTGAGCCGGGTGGAGGACTACTTCGGGGAATTAAAAGCCAAATGCGGCCAATACCGGATTGATCTGGCTGAAGCCGACATCCGCGCCGGTTTCAGGGAGGTTCTTTTCACCTACCTGGTCAAGCGGAAAAAGCTGTGGTAAGGATCCGGGGATTTAGCCGGAGTTCCGGGAAGGCATAAAGCAGGCAGCCGGAGAAAATGGCTGACCTGAAATGAAGGATGGATAAGTCAACCTATGAAGAAGCATGATATGAGAAGATCGATGGTCGCCGCCCTGGTGCTGGCAGGATGGGTGCTGATGGGCTTCGGGCCCGCCAGGGTGTATTACAACGAGAAATACCGCCCCCAGTTCCATTTTACTCCGGAGAGGAATTACATGGGTTATCCGGCGGGAGGGGTTTTTCTTGACGGCAGGTACCACCTGTTCTACCAGTGCAATCCCCGGGGCAACGAAGCGGGGTTTCACCACTGGGGACATGCGGTGAGCCGTGACCTGATGACCTGGGAGCACCGGCCGCTGTCGGTCTTCCCCGACAACCTGTCGGAAGACAAGGAGGCATGCACGGCCCTGCCGGGGAGCGTAGTGGTCGACAGGGAGAACCTGCTGGGGTACCAGAAAGGGGATACCCCTGTACTGGTGGCCTTTTACACGAGCCAGGGCTGCGGACAGCGGATAGCCTGGAGCAACGATGGTGGCGACACCTGGCAGAAATATTCAGGAAATCCGGTTCTTCCTTATGATGAAACCGACCAGGCCCGCTATCCGAAAGTGCTGTTTCACCAGCCCACAGGACAGTGGGTGATGATTCTCCACCGCAAACCCGACCAGGACGACCGCAAACAGGGATTTTCGTTTTATACCTCAAAGAATCTCCGCGACTGGGAGTTCCGGAGCCATCTGGCCGGATTCACGGGTCGCCCCGACCTGGTGGAATTGCGGCTGAACAACCGGCCCGACGATACCCGCTGGATCATCATTGATGGCAACGGGGATTACGTGGTGGGGAGTTTCGACGGCTCCTCCTTCACAGCGGAAAGCATCCGCATGAAATGCGATTACGGCCGTGGATTTGCCGGGGCCACCACCTTCAGCAACCTTCCTGCCGGTGAAGAGAGGACCGTCCAGGTGGCACTCCTCAATTCGGAAGAGTGGCCCGGAATGCCCTTCCACGGACAACTTGCGATTCCGGCGGAACTCACACTGCGCAAAGCCGGAACCGGCATTTACCTTTTCAGGAATCCCGTCAGCGAAATAGAACAACTCCAGGGGAAAAGCCTGAGCTGGAAAAACGAAAAGCTGATTCCCGGAATCGGCCAAAACCTCGTAAAAAAGGCCGAAGGTGATTGCGTACGCATCAGGGGACGCTTCGACCTTAAAAACTGCGAATCCTTCGGATTCATGCTCCGTGCAGGAAAGAAAAACGAGGGCACCGAACTTGTTTACAACGTCAAGAGGGGGACCCTGAG
Source organism: Bacteroidales bacterium (assembly GCA_012729335.1). Taxonomy (GTDB): domain Bacteria; phylum Bacteroidota; class Bacteroidia; order Bacteroidales; family Prolixibacteraceae; genus UBA1413. The sequence goes on from JAAYDJ010000021.1 coordinate 76,000, forward strand.
CCTCATGGGGCAAACCATCCCCCTGGAACCCGTGGACCACAAAATCACCCTTGACATCCTGATCGACCGTGCTTCTGTGGAAGTCTTCGCCAACAATGGAAAAGCGGCCCTCTCCTCAGTGTTGTTCACCGGGGAGAATGACCGCAGCTACATCCTTTACAATACTGGAGGGGAAATCGTCGTCGACGAACTCGAAATCACTCCCCTGCGCTCCGTCTGGGCCAACGGGGAATAACCCTCCCCGGCCCGGCAGGATCACCCGCCGCGCGGTTACTTCTTCTGGGCCACCAGGGTGAAGTCAAGCGTGAAATCATCGTATATCAACCTGTCACCCAAACCCGTAAAAAAGGATCCCGAGCCATATTTTACGTCGTATTTGGCCCGGTTGATCACCATCCTGCCCGATGACTTCAAAAGATTCCCCTCGGTGGAGGCCGTAGCCCTGAAGGTCAAAGGCTGGGTTATACCCTTGATGGTCAGATTCCCGGTAAAATCATATTCGTTACCGGCCACTTTTTTCACCCCCGTGAGCACAAAGGTGGCCGTGGGGAATTTTTCAACCGAGAAAAAATCGTCGGACTTCAGGTGGCCGATCAGACGGGCATTGATCCCGGCATCGGTCAGATCCTCACAAACCATCGCATTCATGTCCATCACCATGTTCGCAGAAGTAATCACCTCATCCTTCATCTCAAGGCTTCCGCTTTTCAAACCAATGGTCCCGTAATGCTCACCACCGACTTTCTTTCCGTTCCATTTCACCGAACTCCTGGTGAGGTCTACCTCATAACGCGTCGAAGCCGACACACCCGCATAAACAGCCAACGCCAAAACAACCAATAACAACTTTTTCATATCCCTCTTTTTTACTTATTATTTTTATTTATTCTAAATTAACTTTTCGCTAAATAAGACAACAAAGCCGCTGAATTGTTCACGTGGAATAAAAATTTAATGAACAAACCGCACGGGGAGCGGCAAAAAAAAACACTGCCGGGTATGGTATTTGGCAAGTTGGAGGGAAGTTGTATCTTTATGGCGTTCAATCCTGTGGATTTCATTTATTTCTGAGCCAATATGAGAACGATGCTGAAGAGGCCGACCGATGATGATACTGATCTGGCAGGTTTTTTACTTTTCAAGAAGCTGACCGATGAGGAGCTGAACCGTTTGAATTTTGAGAAGAGTTGTTCTTCTTACCGGAAAGGAACCATTGTTTACCGGGAGGGGAGTCGTCTGACCGGTTTTTATTGTGTAACGCGGGGGATCATCAAGATTTTCAAGACAGGGATTGACGGCAAGGAGCAGATCATCAGGTTTGCCAAGCGGGGTGAGATCATCGCCTACCGTTCCCTGTTGAGTCAGGAGTTGGCCTGTACCACGGCCAAGGTGATTGAGGAAGCGGTATTGTGTCATGTTCCTTACCAGACGCTGCTGTACCTGATTCAGAACAACTGGCAGTTTGCGCATCACATGCTCCAGATCGTCTGCCGTGAGCTGCGTGAGGCCAACGATTACATCACCGACATTGCGCAGAAGTCGGTCAGGGAGAGACTGGCCGAGGTTTTGCTCCTGTTGAAGGAGAATTTCGAGCTTGATCATCAGAACACGCTGCAGATATCGCTGACCAGGGAGGAGCTGGCCAACATGGTGGGTACGGCGACCGAGTCGGTGATCAGGCTGTTGTCTGAATTCCGGCAGGATAACCTGATTGAGTTGCAGGGCAGAAAAATCAAATTCCTCAACATCAGCGGACTGCGTAAAGTGGCGGGTTTATAGAGCCCGGCCTGCGCAACGCTTTAATACAAACCGATGCAGATACGCCATTCCGACCGGCTTCTTTACTTCAGGGAGCAGGAAATCACCACCGGGAAACATGTGCTGCCCTTTATTGAGCGGAGTGGTGCGGTCACGCCCGGGATGCGCATTCTGGAGGTAGGGTGCGGTGAAGGGGGCAACCTCAAGCCCTTTCTGGAGAGGGGGTGCCGGGTGACCGGGGTGGACCTGGCCGAGAATAAAATCAATCTGGCGCGGGCGCTCTATGCCGACATACCGGGAGGGGAAGAGGTCACTCTGGTGTGTGACGACATTTACCGGATGACACCGCCCGCAGAAAAATACGATGTGGTCTTCATGCGCGATGTGATCGAGCATATCCATGACCAGGAGCGGTTCATGGTTTTCATCAGGCGGTTCATGCATGAGGGGAGCCGGTTTTTCCTGGCCTTTCCGCCGTGGCAGAATCCCTTTGGCGGGCACCAGCAGATCTGCCGTCACCGTTGGCTGGCGCGGCTTCCGTGGGTTCACCTGCTGCCAGCCTCCCTGTACCGGCTGTTGCTCAGAGCGGCAGGTGAAAGCCCTGCCACCGTGGACAGCCTGGAAGAAATCAGGGAAACCCGCCTCACCATCGAAAGGTTCGAGGCCCTGTACACCCGGAGCGGCTTCTGCCTGGCGGCCAGAGCGCTCTTCCTGGTCAATCCCAACTATGAAGTGAAATTTGGCCTCAGGCCACGCCCGCAACCCGCCCTGATCGCCGCTCTCCCCTGGATCCGGAATTTTCTGACCACGTCGGTTTACTATTGTCTTCTCCCCGGAAAGGAACCTGGCCTTTAACGGCAGGCGGTATCTTTCACGCCGGCCGCGGAAAAACCCCCCGGGAATGAAAGCTTACCGGGCCAGCCACTCTTCGGGGTTGAGTTTCTGGCTCTCCTTCCAGATCTGGAATTTCAGAATGGTTTTATGGCCGTCATTGGCATCGGTGAAGACGGTGCCCAGGTTTTGGCGGACGGTCACGGCATCGCCCTTTTTGACCGCCACGTTCACCAGGTTGGAGTAGACGGTGAGGTACTGTCCATGGCGGATGATCACGGCCATATTCCCGCCGGTGATGCCGAAGACGCGGCTGACCTCTCCCTTGAAGACAGCCCGGGCCCGGGCTCCCTCCTCGGTGGTGATGCTCACCCCGTTGTTGTTGACGGTGACATTCGACAGAACCGGATGGGGATGGACCCCGAATTTCTCGGTGATTACTCCCCGTTCCACGGGCCAGGGAATCCGCCGTTTGTTCTGCTCAAAGTCGGTCCCGGCCAGTTTCTGGGCCGGAGTCATGGCCATGCCCTCCTTGCCCTCCCTGGTGGCCTTCCGGGCCTCCTCTTCAATGATGCGCTGGATCTCCTTTTCCAGCTGCTGTTCTATCCGCCGCTGCTGCGCCAGCTTGCCTCGCAGCTGATCACGCTGCTGCTGCAGCTCACGGGCAATGGTGTTCTGCCGGTTTTTCTGATCGGCGAGCCGCCGGCTCTCAGCCACCTGCGCCGTCATCACCGAGGATCGCGCCTGCTGCTGGTTCTCCAGATCGGCCTTCTTGCGCGTCAGAATCGCCTGTATCGTGGCCATCGTCTCCGCCTGCCTGCGCCGGTAATCGGTATATTGTTTCACATAGGCCAGCCGCCGGTAGGCCTGGTTAAAACTGTCGGAAGAGAGGAAAAACAACAGCTTGTCGTAAGCATTCCGGTTCTTCCAGGCAAACCTGACCATCAGGGCATACTCTTCCCTGAGCTTTTCCAGGTCGGCGGAGAGCATCTCCACTACGGTGGCATTGTCGTCGATCAGCGACTGCAGCAGGGAGACCTCCGAGGCCATGGTGGTGATGAGCTGATTACGCTGCTCAATCTGGCTGCTGAGGAGCCGTAGTTTGCCCAGGGTCGCCTTGCGGTTCTGGTCTACCTTTCCCAGCAATTCATTGGTATATCGGATCTCCTCGGCTGCCGACTCCTTTTTTTTGCGGAGTTCGTCGAGTGTCTGGGCCTGTACACCCGGCCACCCCAGCCCCAGCAATAACCCACACCACACCAGTGCTATTGCGCCTTTTCCTACCATGGCCCTAATTTAAGGAAACCCTTTCATACTTTTCGGGGATGCGCAGGGGAACAAATTCACTTTCGTCTGTTGAAAACCCGCCCATACGTGCGTTCACGGTCAGCGAAACCCCAGGGGAGGAGACCTTCAGGTCAATGGCGGCAGGATAGTATTTCCCTCCTGTCGGCTGGTAATCATCGAACCGCATTTCAGCCACCCGGGGAGTCTCCCTCTCTTCAAGCCGTATCTTCCTGATCACAAAAAGCGCAGGGTCAAAGAAAAAGGTTTGTACCACCCTCACCTCTTCCTCGCGACGGCGCAGGATCCTTCCGGCCCGCTCCTCCTTTCCCTTTTCCTCCAGTTTGGCCAGTTTATCCTCTTCTTCGGGCTGCAGGACATACATGCCCTCCTCAATCCGGGTGGCATACGCACGCAGCTCCCTGGCATCATCAAAAAGAGAAAAGATATGGGCGGAAACGATGGCCTGAACGGTCTGGAAATCAAGGGGTATCCCCAGCATGCGGCTAAAAGGTTCATATCCGCCGGCATACCCCGACTTCTCGAAATAGTTCACAAAAACGACGCTGTCGGGGGTGAGCATAATCCTGACCACCAACAGGTTAAGCTTTGTGACCGAAACCAGGACCGCCTGATCCCTGACCGCCTGAACCCCCGCGCGGAAGGTGGTCCGGCTCTCCCCGTTGTCCACCTGGAGCTGTATTCTCCTGATACTGAAATGGTGGTAATCGAAGGCGTTTTCGAGGGCTTTTTTATACAGCCTGACGGCACCCATGGGCCTGATCCTCTCCTCCGGAATCTGCTCCGGGGCCTTACATCCCTGGAAATGAAGGGCAACCAGCATCACCACGACCATGGCCGGGGGAAAAAGTCTCAGCCGGAATTTCATCGCTTACTCTTCAAGGTATCTTTTCTCACTGATTTTCTGCCGGAGGAGCTTCGATTCCGATCCCAGATCCAGGGCCTTCTGCCATTGGACCAGTGCCTCATCGGTGAGCCCCAGCATAATGAGGATGTCGCCGTAATGCTCAATAAGGGTGGCATTCTGTTCTTCGGAGTGTGAAAGGGCGGTTTCCATGTAAAAGCGGGCCAGGGCGTAGTTCTTCTTTTTGAAGAGAACCCACGCATAGGTATCGAGGTAGGTGGCATTGTCGGGGAAACGCTCGATGACGCGGCCGCTGAGCCGTTCGGCCTTTTCCAGATCCCTGTTGGCCAGGGAGAGGTAATAGGCGTAATTGTTCATGGCGATGTAATTCTCAGGGTCAAGGGCGAGGGCCTGGTCGAAGAGGGTGAAGGCTTCCTCCTGCCTGTCGAGTTTGTAGAGGGCCTCTCCATGAAGAAAGACCATCTGCCCTTGCAGAAACTTATTGTCGACGACGTAGTTGAGGCCTTCCTCCACAAGGGTGACGGCATCCTGGTATTTGGTCAGCTGGAGGGCGCCGATGGCCCTGAGAAAATAGAACTGGGCCTGGTTGGGAAAGAGCTCCAGGGCCTGACCGCCATGTTCGTACAATCCCTGCCAGTCCTGCAGATCGTTGTCAAGAAAAAGCAGCTGTTCCCAGATGGCAAAATCGGTCATTCCTCCTGCCAGAACTTTAAGAAGCTGATCCCGGGCTTCCCGGTTCCTGTCGTGGCGGATGAGATACTCGGCATAGATGGAATAGATGCGGTAATCACCCTCGTATTTCTTTGCCAGGAGGTGAATCAGTGTTTCGTTTTGTTCAGCACTCAGGGGCATTTCGGCATTCGGGCCGGTATGAAGGAGGTAAAGCTGCAGTTTGGTTTCCAGGTCCACGCCATCACTTTCGAAACCCCGGAGGGTGTACTCCCAGGCCTTAGCGCTGTCTCCGTCAGCCAGGTAAAAGGAGGCCAGTGAAAAATTGACAAATCCGTTGCCGGGATCCAGTTCCTGCACCTTCAGGTAATTCCGGAGGGCATTCTCCTTATCCCCCTGGTCCTTGTAGAGGTCAGCCAGCACACCGTAATAGCGGGGATCGGCAGGATTGGAAGCAATGAGGCGACGGATCTCCTCAAAAGCCTCCTTGACCCTTCCGGCTTCCAGCAGTATCTCCTGTTTGGTCATGGAGATCTGGTCGTTAAGGCCGGTTTTTTTCTCCAGTTCACTGAAGGTACGGAGCGCTTCGTCGGTTTTCCCGGCTTTGGCCAGTTCCATGGCTTTCATGTAAAGGTATTCTTCCCTGTCGGGTTCCAGCCGGGCCAGCTGGTCAAAAAGCGCGGCGGCTTCGGCGTTCTTGCCCATTTGCTGATATATGCGGGCCAGCAGCAGCTGATACCATTTGTTCCCCGAATTCACGGCAATGGCCTTGTCCAGAAGCAGGGAGGCACTGGTCAGGTCGTTGTTCATCAGATGCAGGTTGGCCAGTTCATACATGGCTGCCGAGGAGCGGGGATCGATTTCGAGGCAGGCCGAAAGCAGCGATACCGCCCGCTGGGGATTGCCCACCATTTTCTGCTTCAGCGCTTCTATGAAAAGGTATTCAAATTCCTTCTTTTTCTCTTCGGAGACGACAACCTTCTGCGCCTCGCCGGTCTCTTTATCCACGGCCGCCTTGCGGGGTGCCGTACAGGAGACCACTATGCCCGCCAGCAGTACTCCCAACCATATTCGCATTCTACCCATTCTTTCAGTTTTTTCCGGTGTGGCCGAATCCGCCACCGCCCCTGGCGGTTTGTTCCAGTTGTTCTGCGGGTTGCCACTCCACCTGCGCATGCGGGGCGATGACCATCTGGCAGATGCGGTCGCCATTGCGGACCGTATACGCCTCTGAAGAGAGGTTCACCAGGATCACGCCGATTTCCCCGCGGTAATCGGCATCAATGGTTCCGGGTGAATTCAGCACCGTGATACCCTTTTGCAGGGCCAGGCCGCTGCGGGGCCTGATCTGGGCTTCATACCCCACAGGAATCTCCACATACAATCCCGTGGGGATCAGCTTCCTCTCCAAAGGCCTGAGTATGACCTCCTCCGAAAGAAATGCCCGCAGGTCCATCCCTGCAGAGTGGGGTGTCCCATAAGCCGGTAAAGGATTTCCTGAAAGGTTGACAATTCTGACTTCCATAAGATCTTCCGTAAAATGCGCAAAGATAGGGAAATCACCTTAAAAGCAGGAGGCTTTAACAATTATTATGGAAGCCTCCCGGGGTGCGTTCTAAGCGTAATATTGCTATCTTTAGCCCATTCCTTGCATGTGAAAACCAGGATCACATATCATCTCACCCTTTACCACCATTTCGGCAAAGGACTTTTTGAATGCTGGATCTGCTGACGCCAGGCCGGCGCGGGATCTTATTACCCGTATGTGCGGCTCCGGCGGAGTTTTCCGCAAACCGCTCCCCTTCTTCATTTTCCCTTCTGAGTTCCTGAACGCGTGTTTTTTACAGATCCATTATTTTTAATTCTATGCCCGGAATCATCTTTGACATCAAGCGGTTTGCGGTCCATGACGGACCGGGGATCCGCACGACGGTCTTTCTGAAGGGGTGTCCTCTCCGCTGCGGATGGTGTCACAACCCCGAAGGGCGGGATCAGGAGCCCTGCTGTTCAGACAGGAGGGTGGTGTTTGACGGCCGGGAATATGTGGAGCCGGAGACGACGGGGCGGAAGGTCACTGCGGAGGAGGTGATGGCCGAGGTGGTCAGGGAGCGGCTGGTCATGGAGGAGAGCGGCGGAGGAGTAACCTTTTCGGGAGGAGAACCCCTGATGCAGGCCTCTTTTCTTGCGGAACTGATGGCTGCCTGCCGCCTGGAAGGCTTCCACCTGGCCGTGGACACCTCCGGTTTTGCCACCCGCAGCGACCTAGAAAAGATCGCCCCGCTGTGTGATCTCTTTCTCTACGACCTAAAACTGATCGATGAGATGGCGCACCGTCGCCATACAGGGCTTTCCAACGCCATGATCCTGGCCAACTTCAGGTGGTTGGCAAGCCAGGGCAGGGAGATCAGGGTCAGGATACCCCTTATCAGGGAGGTGACGGCCACGCCGGGCAACATCCGCGACATCCTGGAGTTCCTTCTCTCCTGCGGAGGAGCCGTAAACCAGGTCGACCTGCTACCCTATCACCGCACCGGTGCCCACAAATACCAGCGGCTGGGTATTCCCTGCCATATGCCTCCGAAGGAGGCAGAACCCTCTCCCGCGGAAGTGGAGGAGATTGCTGCCCTCTTCAGTTCACGGGGCTTTAAGGTTAAAACCGGCGGCTGACTTTCCCATGCGGCGATGTTCAGGCTTGGAGTGGCCAGGATGTGTAAACAAAACAAAAAAACGAATCACTGAAAAACGAGAATACGAAGATGACGCCAAGAATTCAAAAGCTGCGTGAAGAGAGTCTGAATGCCGTGCCGCGGATTTCGGCCGAGCGGGGACTTCTGGTGACCCGGTATTACCGCGACCATCTCTCCTTTGGGGAGTCGGTGCCGGTACAGCGGGCCAAAGCGTTCCGTTACATATTGCAGAACAAGGAGCTCTGCATCAACGAGGGGGAGCTGATTGTCGGGGAGCGGGGCCCGGCACCCAAGGCGACGCCCACCTATCCCGAGATTAACCTCCATTCCCTGGAGGATCTGAAGATCCTTGACAGCCGGGAGAAGGTCTGGTTCAGGGTGGATGAGGCCACGCGGCGCGCCTTTGAGGAGGAGATCATTCCCTTCTGGAAGGGGCGGTCGAACCGTGACCGGATCATGGCAGCCATGGCCCCGGAGTGGAAGGAAGCCTATGCAGCGGGCATCTTCACCGAGTTCATGGAACAGCGGGCCCCCGGCCACACCGTGGCCGGCGGGAAGATATACCGCAAGGGAATGGTGGACATCATCGACGATATAGACCAGGTGCTGGAGGCCATAGATTGGGAGGGGGACTCCCGGGCTTATGACCGGCGGGAAGAACTACGGGCCATGCGCATTGCCGCGGAAGCCCTCATCGCTTATGCCCAAAGGCATGCCCTTCTCCTGGAGGAGATGGCTGGCAGGGAAGAAGACCCCACCCGTGCCGGGGAACTCCTCAGGATGGCCGCCATCTGCCGGCGGGTTCCGGCATACGCCCCCACGACCTTCCACGAAGCCCTCCAGCATTACTGGTTCATACACCTTGGCGTGATCACCGAACTCAACCCCTGGGACAGCTTCAACCCCGGACGCCTTGACCAGCACCTGGCCCCCTTCTTCGAAAAGGAAAAGAGTGAGGGAACCCTTACCCGCGACCAGGCGGCGGAACTCCTCCAATCCTTCTGGGTCAAATTCAACAACCATCCTGCCCCCCCCAAGGTGGGAATAACCGCCCTTGAAAGCAATACCTACACCGATTTCGCCCTCATCAACGTGGGTGGAGTCAGGGAAGACGGGTCTGACGGGGTCAGCGAAATGAGCTATCTGCTGCTGGATGTCATCGGGGAGATGCGTCTGCTCCAGCCCAGTTCGATGGTGCAGCTGAGCCGTAAAAATCCCGACCGGTTTATTGACAGGGCGCTGAAAATTGTCAAAACCGGCTTCGGGCAGCCCTCCATATTCAATACCGACGCAATTATCCAGGAGTTGATGCGTCAGGGCAAGGAGATTGTGGATGCCCGCAACGGGGGAGCCAGCGGCTGCGTGGAAAGCGGCGCCTTCGGCACCGAAAGCTACATCCTTACCGGATACTTCAACCTGCCCAAGATCCTGGAGGTGACCCTCCACAACGGGGTCGATCCCCGCACAGGAAAGCAGATCGGCCCCGCCACCGGAAACCCTGAGGAACTGGACTCCTATGAGAAGCTGCTGGAGGCTTTCCGCCTGCAGGTCAATCACTTTGCGGCCATCAAGGTCAGGGGCAGCAACCTCATCGAGTCGATTTTCATGGCGCACATCCCCACGCCTTTTCTTTCGCTGATCATCGACGATTGCGTAGCCCGGGGCACCGATTACATCTGCGGGGGAGCGCGCTACAACACCAATTACATCCAGGGGGTGGGCCTGGGCACGGTCACCGACAGCCTGACTGCCCTCAGGGAGGTGGTCTATACGAAAAGGGAGCTTACCCCGGGGCAGTTCCGCGAAGCCCTGGCGGCCGATTTCGAAGGCTTTGAGGAACTTCGATACCGGCTGGTATACAAAACACCCAAATACGGCAACGACGATCCCGTGGCCGACCGGCAGCTCTGCGATGTCTTTGAGATTTACTTCCAGGCGGTCGACGGCCGTCGTTCCCCGCGGGGAGCCACATACCGGATCAACCTTTTACCCACCACCTGTCATATTTATTTTGGGAGCGTCCTGGGCGCCAGTGCCGACGGGAGAAAAGCAGGCCGGCCGGTTTCGGAGGGAATCTCCCCGGTGCAGGGCGCCGACACCCGGGGGCCGTCGGGAGTCATCAAATCAGCCGCGAAAATTGACCACCTCCGTACCGGTGGAACCCTGCTGAACCAGAAATTCACCCCCTCCTTCTTCAGCGACCAGGAGGCCATCAGAAAAGTATCGGGACTGGTGCGCAGTTATTTCAGGATGGACGGCCACCACATCCAGTTTAACGTGGTGGATGCCGCCCTCCTCCGTGAGGCCCAGAAACACCCCGAAGACTACCGCGATCTCATCGTTCGGGTCGCCGGATACAGCGACTATTTCAATGACCTCGGCAGCGACCTCCAGGAAGAGATCATCAGCCGCACCGAACACGGGAGTCTGGATATTTGACTATTTTTGCACAAATTTTTCACATGAAGGTGATATTCCGGATTTTCTGGCTGGTCGCGGTGCCCCTGACAGTTTCGGCCGTGAACGTCAAAGGACCTGACGGCTATGCCCTGGTGACCCTGCTGGCCGCCCTGGCCCTGCCCGCCGGCCTTTACTTCTTTATCAACTGGCTCAAAAACAGAGGCAAAACCCCATCCGGCAGGCCAAAACAGGTCCATAGGAAAAAATATACCGTTTCCCTCGAAAAGAACAAACTTTACTATCCCGACTACCTCATCCTCAGGGTGACCAACAGCGGCAACTGTGACGTAGACCTCGACAGGCCGCTGGTCACTTTCAGCAACATTTGGCTGAAGCGCAATTTCCGGCTCAAGGGGACCGACCGGTACCATTTTTACCCCCTGTTGCTGGAACAGGGAAAGACACACGAACTCTCCATCGATCTGGCTCCCTTTTACCGCCACGATAAACGGCTGAAGGGATTTCCGAGGGTCACCGTGTCGGTCAACGAAGTGGGGTCGACCCGGGCGGTGTCGCAAAGCGTGATGCTCCGTAAAACCCTGCTGCGGTAACCATGAGGAACTGGCATTTCAACCATATTGACTTTTCGACCTACCCAGCCTATGGAAAAGGGGATCTGGGGGTGTCCCGCACCCCTGAAAAGACGCTTTTCAGGTTGTGGGCGCCCACGGCCAGGACGGTGGACCTGCGGCTTTATACCGCAGGAAAGGGAGGTAAACCACTCAGGATCATCGCCATGGAACATGCAGAGGGGGGCACCTGGCTCCATGAGGAACCCGCCGATCTCCAGGGGCTTTATTACACCTTCAGGGTCCATGACGGAGAGTGGCTTCATGAAGTCCCCGACCCGTACGCCCGGGCCGTAGGCGTTAACGGCCTCCGCGGAATGGTCATTGACCTTGCCGCCACCAATCCCCAGGGGTGGGAAAAAGACAAAGGCCCCCGCCTTAAAGCGTTTACAGACTGGATCATCTATGAGACCCATATCAGGGACTTCTCCATCTCTCCCTGTTCAGGCATTCACCACAAGGGTAAATACCTGGGATTCACAGAGGAGAACACCTGTAACCCCACCGGCGAAAAAACCGGCCTTTCTTACCTGAAGGAATTGGGCATCACCCACGTTCACCTGCTGCCGGTGCACGATTTTCAAACGGTCGACGAGGAGTATCCTGGACTGAAGTACAACTGGGGATATGACCCCCAGAATTTCAACGCTCCCGAGGGATCTTTCGCTACCGATCCCTACGATGGAAGCGTCAGGATCAGGGAATTCAAAAGGCTGGTCAAAGCACTCCATGACCATGGCATCGGGGTTATTCTCGACGTGGTTTACAACCATACCTGGCTCACCAAAGGTTCGGTATTCAACCAGACGGTCCCGGGCTATTTCTACCGCCAGAATGGCGACGGCTCCTTTGCGAATGCCTCGGGCTGTGGCAACGAAATCGCCTCGGAACGGTCCATGGTGCGGAAATTCATCATCGACTCGCTGAAATACTGGATCAGGGAGTACCATATCGACGGATTCCGTTTTGACCTGATGGGGATCTTCGATAACGAAACCATGCGGCATATCCGCTATGAAATAGATAAAAAGGATCCGGGCATTTTTCTCTATGGGGAGGGGTGGACGGGAGGGCCGTCGCCGATGCCCGAATACCGGCGTGCCGTGAAAAAGAACATCACCCATTTGCCGGGGATCGCCGCCTTTTGCGATGACATGCGCGATGCCCTGAAAGGCAACCACGGCTACAAGGCGAGCCAGGGATTCGTGAGCGGGCTGGCACTGCGGGAAGAGGCCGTAAAATTCGGGATCGTAGCCGCGACCTGGCATCCCCAGATTGTGTACAGCTTTGTGGAGAGTTCCCCTGAGCCATGGGCTTCCGAACCCGCCCAGTGCGTCAATTATGTCTCCTGCCACGACAACTACACCCTATACGACAAGCTCAGAATGAGCCGCCCCGAGGCTTCCGGAGAAGAACTCCGACGGATGGTGAAGCTGGCCGGGGCCATCCTTCTCACCTCCCAGGGAGTGCCCTTCCTCCATGCAGGAATGGAATTCTGCCGCTCCAAGGAGGGGCACGGCAACTCCTACAAATCACCCGACTCCGTCAACCAGCTCGACTGGTGCGCACGCCATGACTACGCCGATGTCAACGACTATTATATCCGCCTGATCCGCCTCCGCAAAAACCACCCCCTCTTCAGGATGACCCAGGCCGAACTGATACGGAAAAACCTCACCTTCTGCATTGAATACAAGGTAGGAGTGGTCACCTATTGCATCAAGGGAAAAAACACCGGCGACAGCTGGGAACAGGCCATCGTCATCTTCAACGGGAACCGCGAGGAGGTGACCGTGGAGGTGCCCCGGCAGCGATACCGGGTGATCGCCCGCGAAGAGACCATTGACGAATTGTCGGAAGAAATGTCCGAGGGGGGAAGTCTCAGGGTGCCTCCTGTGTCCATGCTGCTTTTGGCCCGCTGAGGCGGGAACCCGCCCCCAAAAGAGCGAAAGGGAACGGCCGGCAGAGACCGGAAAGCGCTAAAAAAAAGGTCAGAAAGCCGCCAGCAGCAGGTCGATATCTTTGACCGGCAGGTTGAACTGATCACCCACATCCTTGCTGGTGAGGATTCCCCGGTAGAGGTAAACCCCCTTACGAAAACCATGCGACATTTTGATGTAGTGGTCGATGCCTCCGTTTTCGCCGATGGCCAGCAATTCGGGGATCAGGATGTTGCTCAGGGAGATGGAAGCCGTGCGGGCCACCAGAGAAGGGATATTGGGAACGCAATAATGGAGGATCCCGTGTTTGCGGAAAACGGGATTGTGGAGATCGGTGAGGCGGGAGGTTTCAAAGCATCCTCCCTGGCTGGCGTTCAGGTCGATGAGGATGGCTCCCTCCTTGATGTGGCGCACCATTTCTTCGGTGACCCGGTAGGCAGGGGTTTCATTGAAAGGTTGGGCTCCCACCACGGCATCGGCAGAAAGCAGGGCTTTCTTGAGCACCCTGGGGTACAGGACCGACGTGAAGATCCGCCGGCCCAGTTTTTCCTCGAGGCGGCTGAGCCGTTCCACCGATGTGTCGAAGACCTTGACGATGATCCCCAGGCCCAGCGCCGCCCTGGCGGCAAACTCGGCGGCCGTCCCCGACCCGATGATCACCAGCTCGGCAGGAGTTATCCCGGTTACATTCCCGAAAAGAACCCCCTTGCCCCCCCGTGAATTGCTCAGGTACTCACTGGCAATGGTAATGGAGGTAATTCCTGAAATCTGGCTCATCTGGTGGACAAAAGGCAGAAAGCCGTTTTCATTTTCGAGATATTCATAAGCGATGCAGGTCATCCTTTTCTGCATCAGTTTCTCGATAGACCCGAGGCAGTGGGATTGGAGCTGCATGTTGGAGATGACTACCTGGTTTCCCCTGAGGAGGGAGGTTTCATCGGCGTCGAAGGGGGCCACCCGCAGGATGAGATCGCACTGCATCACCTCCTCCCGTTTTTCAGCGATCCTGGCACCGGCTTCCGCATACTCCCTGTCGGAATAGCTGGCCTGTTTGCCTGCACCCGCCTCCATCCATATCTCATGGCCGTGTGAAACCAGCAGATCCACGGCCTGAGGCGTCAGGGGAACCCTGAACTCCACCTTATGGAAGTCAGAGGGAATCCCGACGACGATTTTTTTCTCCCGCTGCCGCAGTTCCAGCATCTCCTCCCGGGGGAGCAGCATGGTTCCGGGGGAAGTCATCCCCGGCCGGTTCTTCTCTTTGCCTGTCATGGTTTCTTTTTCTGATCAATGTTGAAAGTTACACCCAATCCCTGATTTTTCAAAATGGCGGGGCCGGCCGGGAAAGCGTTTTCCCTGCCGTGTTGCCCTGACCGGCAAGACGGGCCTTCAGGCTGCGTGTTGCCGGGCCGTCTTCATCAATCACCACCTCCGTATGGGGGACAGGAAGCAATCCTGCGACCTTTTCGGGCCACTCGATCAGGCAGTAGCTGCCGCTGTAAAAATAATCCTCGTAACCCAGGTCATACACCTCGGAGAGATCACGCAGACGGTAAAAGTCAAAATGAAAGATGGACTCCCCACGGGATGTCAGGTATTCATTGATGATGGCGAAAGTAGGGCTGGTGACCACATCAGGGGTGCCCAGGACCCGGCAGACCTCCCTGATAAAAGTGGTCTTGCCGGCCCCCATTTTTCCGTAAAAAGCAAATACCCGTTCATCGGGAAACGCCCTGATCAGCGCGGCAGCAGCTTCCATAAGCCCCTCCAGGGGCAGGTGGTTTCTCTCAAACATTGATCCTGGTTTTATACGATAATACAAAAATATGGTTAATTTTACCAAAAAAACAATTAACCTTTTAATTATGAAAATTCCTGAAAATCTGAAATTTACCCATGACCACGAATGGGTTCGCGTGGAGGGTGAAACAGCCGTAGTGGGCATCACCGATTTCGCCCAGGGTGAATTGGGCGATGTGGTTTTCGTAGAGATAGAGACGGAAGGGGAAACCCTTGACAAAGGGGAGATCTTCGGCACCGTGGAAGCAGTCAAGACCGTTTCGGATCTTTTCATGCCGGTTGGCGGGGAAGTGGTGGAAGCCAATGAAGCGCTGGCGGCCTCTCCTGAACTGGTCAACAAAGATCCCTATGGGGAAGGCTGGATGATCAGGATAAAAATGGCCGACGAAGGGGAGCTGGACGGGTTGATGACGCCCGCCGAATACCAGAAAATGATTGAGGCATGATAAAAAAACGCCCCGGCTCTCCGGGGCGTTTCTGTTGATTACAAACCCTATCTTTATTATCCGCATTTTGAGGATCCACAGGACATGCAAACAAGGCATCCCTCCTGATAGACGACTTCGTTGGATCCGCAGTCGCCGCAATGGGCGTCTTCGGCCACCGTGCCGTTGGGAATATATTTCTTGAGGGCACGGGCTACACCGGCCTTCCATGAGTTGATGGTTTCGTTGTCGAGCTGGAGACTGGTGACCAGTTCCACCACCTTGTGAATGGGCATACCATGTCGTAGTACCCCGGAGATCAGCTTGGCATAATTCCAGTACACGGGATTAAACTTGTAGGAAAGCCCCTCGATGGTGGTTTTATACCCGCGCTTGTTGATATACTGGAAATCATAGCGCGAAGTCTCATCATCCTCCCAGTTCTTGATGATATATCCTTTGGTGACTGAACGCGGAAGAAGAATACCGTCTTCGTCATCGCTCAGACCGGTGAAGATCTCGTAAGGCATGTTATCGATCAGGCCGATAAAAGCCACCCAGTTTTCCTTGTTGTTGCGGAACCTGACCACGTCGGCTTCCAGAATTTCGGGTCTTTTGGTGGGAAATCCCGCAGGCTTCTTTTTCTCCTCCTTTTTCTCGGAAATGAGGACGCCCGAGCGGGAGCCGTCGCGGTAAACGGTCACCCCCTTGCAGCCGCTTTTCCAGGCTTCGAAAAAGAGTTTTCCGACGAGTTCTTCCGGGACGTGGCCGGGCAGGTTAATGGTAACGCTGATGGAATGGTCGACCCATTTCTGTATCCTGCCCTGCATATGTACCTTGGCCACCCAGTCGACATCGTTGGAGGTCGCCTGGTAGTATGGGGAGCGGCTCACCAGGTCGTCGAGTTCCTCCTGGGTATATTTCTTGTTGACGTCGTGGCCATTGACTTCCATCCAGGTTTTGAACTTGTGGTGGAAGACGGTGAATTCTTCCCAGTGGTCGCCCACCTCGTCGACAAAATCGACGCGTACGTCCTTGTCGTTGGGGTTGACCTTACGGCGGCGGCGGTAGACCGGCATAAAGACCGGTTCGATGCCGGAGGTGGTCTGGGTCATCAGGCTGGTGGTTCCTGTAGGGGCAATGGTGAGCAGGGCAATGTTCCGGCGGCCATGGCGGGCCATCTCCTCATACAACCCGGGATCGGCCATCCTGATGCGGCGGATCAGGGGATTGTTCTTTTCCCTTTCGGTGCTGTAAATGGCAAAGGCACCCCTTTCAGCAGCCAGGTGAACCGAGGAACGGTAGGCCTCCAGAGCGACGGTTTTGTGCACCTCCTCCGAGAAATCGGTGGCGTCTTCACTGCCATATTTCAGCCCCAGAGCGGCCAGCATGTCGCCCTCGGCTGTAATGCCGATTCCTGTGCGCCGTCCCTCCTCCGCCTTCCTGCGGATGTTAAGCCATAAATTGCGCTCCACCAGCTTGATCTCATCGCCCTCCGGATCATCCTCAATTTTCTGGAGAATGGCATCGATCTTCTCCAGTTCCAGATCGATGATGTCGTCCATAATGCGCTGAGCCACATGCACGTGCTGTTTGAAGAGTTTGAAATCAAAACGTGCCTCCGGGGTAAAAGGCTTTTCCACATAGGAATAAAGGTTGATGGCGATCAGCCGGCAGCTGTCGTACGGGCATAAGGGAATCTCCCCGCAGGGATTGGTGGAAACGGTGCGGTACCCCAGATCGGCATAACAGTCGGGGATCGACTCCCTGACGATGGTATCCCAGAAAAGAATCCCTGGTTCTGCCGATTTCCAGGCATTATGGACGATTTTTTTCCACAGATCTCCGGCATTGATTTCTTTGCTATAGAGGACGTTCTCGCCGGAAATGGGATATTGCTGGACATAATTCTCCATGTTTTCGACGGCTTTCATGAAGTCGTCGTGGAGTTTTACCGACACGTTGGCGCCGGTGACCTTTCCCTGTTCCAGCTTGGCATCGATGAATTTCTCGGCATCGGGGTGTTTGATGGAAACGGAGAGCATCAAAGCCCCGCGGCGGCCATCCTGGGCCACTTCACGCGTCGAATTGGAATAGCGCTCCATGAAGGGAACAATCCCCGTGGAAGTCAGGGCCGAATTTTTAACCGGTGATCCTTTGGGACGAATATGGGATAGGTCATGCCCCACCCCTCCGCGGCGCTTCATCAGCTGTACCTGCTCCTGGTCCACCTTCAGAATGCCGCCATAGGAATCGGAATTACCATTGTTACCCACCACAAAACAGTTCGACAGGGAGGCAATCTGATAGTTGTTGCCAATACCGGTCATGGGCCCCCCCTGCGGCACAATGTATTTAAAATCTTTCAGGGTGAGATAAATCTGCTTGTCGGAAAGCGGATGGGGATATTTCTGCTCGATCCGGGCAATCTCACGGGCCAGACGCCAGTGCATGTCATCAGGAGTCAATTCGTAGAGATTCCCGAAGGAGTCCTTTAAGGCATATTTGTTTACCCACACCCTGGCGGCAAGATCATCCCCCTTGAAATAACGGAGAGAAGCCCGGTTGGCCTCTTCCTGGGAATATGTTTTCACGGCCGCAGGGGCCTCCACAACCTCTTCTTTTAATGACATGGCGAAAATTTTAATCTATGGTAATGTGTTGAAAGTATCGTGCTCGTCTAATCTCCTGTCTTTCCAGCGGTAACCGTCTCTTTCCATCGGTCGGTTTTCGTATTGCAAGATAGTCCCGGCGCTCCTATTTTGGAATACTTTTGAAACTGAAAAAACAAAAAGTTATCAACTTTTTTATGTTAGTTAACTGATTTATTGTGTGTTAAGAATTTTTTCCAATCAAAAAGTTTGCAAAAACGGAAATTTGCCATAAGGAATTTCCGGGAGTTTGCCAAGTGGAAAATGGTGTTTCCACGGAGGAATTATCAAGAAATTGCCAACAGGGAAAAGGGGGAAACGGGAGGGTCAGGGGAAGACCGCCGCAAGGATTTTTGAGGTAGCGCCGAGGTTGTTTTTAACATAAGTCGACGAAGCCTGGCGGGCTCTGGCCATCGCTTCGGGTACGGAGGTGAGTCCGGAAAGCCTGCTCATGAAGGATGCGGTGGTGGTCACCGGGAAGGCAGCACCCAGTTCCACGAGATCCACCGCCTCCCTGAATTTTTGGAAATTGGGGCCGAAGAAAAGGGGTAAACCGAAAGTAGCGGCCTCCAGAATATTGTGGATACCGACGCCAAAACCGCCGCCAATATAAGCAATGGTTCCATATCTGTAGACCGAGGAAAGGATACCCACCGAGTCGATGACCATGACATCGTGACCGGTGACATTTGCTTCGGTGGCCTGGCTGTAAAGGAGAGGAGGAGTTTTCAACATCCGTGTGAGCCTGTTGATATTGGCGGGGGTGACCTCATGCGGAACAATGATGAACTTCCATCCCCGGGAGGCTTCCACAAACGGCACGAGGAGCTCTTCGTCTGGTTTCCAGGTACTTCCGGCCACCAGCAGTTGCCGGCCACCTGAAAACTTATCAACAAGCGGGAGCGGTTGTGAACCATCGGCGATGGCGGCCACCCGGTCAAAACGGGTATCCCCTGATACTGTGCACCGACTGATGCCGATGGTGCGCAGCAGTTGTTCCGAGTTCTCATCCTGCACAAACAGATGGGTAAAACGGGCCAATACCTGCCGGTACCATTTCCCCCAGGGGGTGTCACTGAAGAAAGGCTGGCTTTTCCTGAAAATCCCCGATACCAGGTAAACCGGAATATTCTGCTGATGAAGGGCTTCCAGGGTATGGAACCAGAATTCGTATTTCACGAAAAAGGCCACTGAGGGGCGGAGGATGTCGGTGAAAGCGGATGCATTCCGGCGGGTGTCGAAGGGGAGATAGGCCACCAGGTCGGCCTGGGGGTAGTTTTTGCGGATTTCATACCCTGAAGGGGAGAAGAAGGTCAGGGCGACCTTCAACCCGGGTTTTTCCTTGCGCAGGGCTTCAATAAGGGGGCGGCCCTGTTCGAATTCGCCCAGGGAGGCACAGTGCACCCACACATAAGTTTCTCCGGGAAGGCGCCGGCGGCGCAGTTCCTCCTGCCAGTTCCTGCGCCCGGTTACCATCAGCCGTGACTTCCGGTGGAAGGGGGCAGTAACTCTTATCAGCAAATGATAAAAGAAGAGCGCAATATCATAGAGCAATTCCATAGCCGGCTTATTTACCTGCAAATTAAAGAAGAATAATGCAAACGGCGGTGGCCGGGGCCCGGTCTATTGTCATGAAAAGGCGCGAAACCGGGTGTATCCTGTCGTATGATGCCCGGGGGCTCAACCAGAGGGGAATCGATTATCTTTGCAGATCTGAAAGCCGCTGATGGAAAATGAAAGAAAGATAGAGATCATGGCCCCGGTCGGGTCCTATGAGTCGCTGCGGGCGGCCATACAGGGAGGGGCGGGCGCGGTCTATTTCGGGGTGGAACATCTTAACATGCGGGCGCGGTCGGCCCACAACTTCACCCTGGCCGACATGGCCCGGATCGCCTCCACGGCCGCCGCCCACGGAGTGAAGAGTTACCTGACCCTCAACACCGAAGTCTTTGACAATGAAACGGAACTGGTGGGGCATATTCTTGAGGCGGCCCGGGTTGCCGGCATTTCGGCGGTCATCGCCGCCGACCTGGCGGTGATCCTGCAAGCCCGCGAAAGGGGCATGGAGGTGCACATGTCGACGCAGGTGAACATCACCAATTTCGAAGCGGTGAAGTTTTACGCCCGGCTGGCTGACGTGATGGTTCTGGCCAGGGAGACCAACCTGGGGCGGGTGCATGAGATTTCCGACAAGATCAGGGAGCAGGGAATCACCGGCCCTTCGGGGCACCCCGTACGCCTCGAAATGTTTGTCCACGGCGCACTCTGCATGGCCGTCAGCGGAAAATGCTATCTCAGCCTGCACGAAATGAACTCCTCAGCCAACAGGGGAAGCTGCCTGCAGACCTGCAGGCGGGGTTATACGGTGACCGACAGGGAAACGGGGGCCGAGCTGGCTGTCGAGAACGCATATATCATGTCGCCCAAGGATCTGAAGACCATTCATTTTCTGAATAAGATCCTGGATGCCGGGGTATCGGTGCTTAAAATCGAGGGTCGGGCCCGTGCCCCCGAATATGTGAAGACCACCGTGGAATGTTACCGGGAAGCCGTGGAGGCCTGGCAAAACGGCACCTTTACCCCGGAAAAGATCTCCGGGTGGGACACCCGGTTGTCTGCGGTTTTCAACCGTGGTTTCTGGAACGGTTACTACCTTGGGCAACGGTTGGGCGAATGGAGTCACAACTACGGCTCCCAGGCCACCCGCCGCAAGATCTACCTGGGCAAGGCCACCAACTACTACCCCAAAATCGGGGTGGCTGAGTTCAAACTGGAAACCGCCGGACTCACCGCCGGTGAAGAACTCCTGATCACCGGCCCCACCACCGGGGTGGTAGAACTCACCGCACATGAAATCCGCACCGGCCCTGAACCCGTCACCGAAGCCCTGAAGGGGAGCTATGTCTCGGTCGCCGTACCCGTTAAAATCAGGAGAAATGATAAATTATTCCGGTGGACAAATGCTAAACCGGACCACAGGAACGTTCATACCTAAAATTTTCATACCTTTCCGCTTGCTTTCAGGCTACTTTAAACATCTGATATGAAACGAATACTGACTTCCGGCACGATGGTTCTCCTGTTCCTGTTGCCCGCCCTCTGTGTATCGGGGCAGAACACCCTGAAGCTTAGGCTCAGCGGAACCTCCACCCGGTTCATGAGTGAACCCCAGGGCAGTGAAATCGACCATCCCGACTTGGCCACCATGATGAGCGGGGCCACCAATACGGCCACCCAGATCACCCAGTTCACCCACAAGGGGAACATGGGTTTTGAGGCTGAGCTGATGATGTCCCTTACCGACAAGGTGTATTTCGGACTTGAAGTGGGGCAGGACTATATGTCGGGATACAATGACAATCCCGGATTTTACAATTTTCAGCTCACCGATCAGCTCGAGTTGCTGCAAACCCTCAACGTGAATGACATCCCCACCATAAGGTACATATTGACCCAGGCGCCGTTGAAATACAACACCAACCTGCTCAACTTTATCGGGAACATGCGGATCTTTCCGGCACCCGACGGGCGGTTCAGGCCCTTTATCAAGGTAAGTGCGGGGATGGCCCTGGTCTCTACGGAACTCTCCCTGAAGATGCCGCCCGAGCTGGAGGAAACCCAGAACGGAACCAGTACCGACATCCCTCTGGTTCTCTTTTCCAGGGGTACCAAGGATGCCCCCAAGGGACGCGAAGCCGCATTGGTGGTTGGGGCCGGACTGGGTTTCGAATTGCAGGTGACCGACCGGATTGCCCTGTATGCCGATGGCTCCTACCGCCTGGTCAACTCTTCCATACTCGACGGAAAACCCAATTTTGACTGGAAGGAGAATCCCGAATGGACCCCGGAGAATCCCGATTATGATCCCAACTATGTGTGGGATTTTGTATCGCCTGATCCCAGAGGGAAACTGGAGGAATTCACCACACGCACCAATATCGGGAAGTTGACCTTCGGCATTGTGTACACCCTGGGAAATAACCTCAGTGTGACGGGTGGCGGAAGCAAAGGGCGCCAGATCGGCGGAGGCAGCAGCAAAAGCCTTCCCTACCTTCCCTTCTTCAAGCTGAAGAGACTTTAATCCCCTTCGGGGCGGGTGCGGTCAGGAATGACCTCTTTCAGCGTATCAAAGGGATCATTTTCAAGATACCAGGCCACAGCCACCGCAGCATAGGAGTGGCACTCCCGGGGTCTGACCACTCCCGTATGAAAGGAAGCCTCATCCCTTTGCCTGAGGATCTCCGTTTCAGTGTTCATAAATCCGCTGTTGTAGGCGGCGGCATAGAAACGGAGCCGTGAGATGGGAGGTGTTTCCGCGAGGCAGGGGAACCGCCGGTCAAGAATTCCGAGGATGGCCAGCACATACCGGTATTGTGTGCGGGGATCCTCGAGTTCCCGCAGGATGGCTGTCCGGCGCTCCTTTTCCTTCAGGCCCCGGTGGAGACGGCGGAAGTAAATGGCCGTTTCCCGGGGACCGTTATGGTGGAGTTCCCGCAGTACCTTTTCGGCACAGGAGGGCTTGATCTGGAACCTGCCTACGGAGAAATCGGCATATTCATCGCCGTAATGGACATAAAGCGCCTTGAGGAGGGTGAGTTCCAAGCGGTTGCGCAGGGCGTCATAGCGCACCAGTTCAGGGAAGACCACCGCTACCGCCAGGTCGGGATCCACACCCGCCTCCCTGGCCATGGCTTCCATCCAGGAGGCGTTTTCCCGCACATAGGCCCGGGCTTTAACCCAGTGCGTTCCGAAAATGCGGGAATAGGAGGTTTCCCCGGCCAGGGACGGCACAGACCCCGCCAGCAGACCCCACAGACAAACCACCAGGGCCAACCCGCACCCGCGCCGACTTACCGCCCCGGTCATGCCCCTGCGGTCAGAAGGGATGGGAGGACTTCAGGATGGCGTTCCTCTTGGGTGAAAAATAGAAGTACCCCAGGATTTCCCCCGTGCCGTCCGGTTCCCGGAAGGGCGAAAAAACCCCGCTGCACTCCCTGCCGTCACTGAACTGCAGCAGTCCGTTGTCATACCAGGCATAGGTTTTATTGTCGCCTGAAAGCCAGAAGTTGTAAAGGTCATACAAAGAGGTCAGGTTGGCCTTTTCAAAGAGTTTTTTGCCGGCCAGGTCGGTGATGGCGTTGGGAAGGACCCACACGATCGTGTTCTTTTTGATGGTGGAGAAGAGTTCTCCGCCCATGGGGACTTCCGTCAGGGCTCCCGGCACATTGGTGATCAATTTGGGGGTCATGTCCATCGAGGCAATCTTCATGGCTTCTTCGGCCATTTTTTCCTGGTTGGCCATGGCAATGGCCATTTTTTCCTGGTCGGTTTTGGCATTTTCCATTTTCCGGGCCAGCTCGGCCATTCCCCCCTCATCGCGGTATGCGTCTTTCACGACCAGGGCGGCAAACTGGGTGCCGTTTTCATTGACCACAAAACTGTGGATCCCTGCAAAGGGCCCGTAGGTCTGCCCCCCGAAACGAATAGTGAAGTTGTCACCCGTACGGGTCACATGCCGGGGATAGGCGGCCAGAAGCTCCTCTTCTCCCATGGCTCCTCCGGGAACCAGACTCCCGAATTCCTTCACGGCAGGATCATCGCCCTTGAAAGGGCCCTCAGTGGCTCCGCTGCTTCCCCGCTTGATGTAATATTTACCCTCGGCCTTGTTGAAAAGGAGAATTCGGCCTTCGTGGATATGCACCGTGATCTCATTGGCGGCGACCTTGAAACCCTTGCCGAATTCAAAGATCACCTGGTCCTCTTCAGAGGCGCAGTTGGACTCCCCTCCGGAAGTACTGCCCTGCCCTTCTGTACCTTCCTGTTCCACGCCCAGGGCTTTCTCCACAATCTTGTTTTTCACCTTGTTCATCAATCCTCCCAGCTGAGCCGGAGCCTCCGTACCCGCCACCAAAAAGAAAAGAGTGACCACCAGGGTTATAACGCGCTTATTCATAGTGAAGGTTGTTGTGTGAATAATCACTTCAATTAAACTCGATATCGGCCGGAATTTCGAAGCGACCGACAGGGATTTCCGCATTCTCAGTGAGGCTGACCGCCTCCATGACCATCCGGGAAGTGGCCATCTCCAGCTCCATTTTAAGGGGGATTCCTTTGTATATCCAGTAATCGCCCTTCACGTTATACTCTTTGTTGTCGACAGAGTAACGGATGCACTCCCTGTCGAGGAAGCTCTCTTTTCCATGCTCCCTGAGGTTCCAGGCTTTGGTGACCTCATCGGAGATCTGGGAAAAGTTGAGCTGGTTGGGCCCGGCCATGGCCGGCGCCTTGAAACCGGTTTTCTTGTCGGGATCGAAATTCCAGGTCTGCCCCTCTTTGGTCACCGTGACGGTCTGGGTTTGGTTGCCCATGATTTCCATGGAGGTCACCGTGGCCTCTAGCTGACCGTGGTCGGC
The DNA here is from genome assembly GCA_012729335.1 of Bacteroidales bacterium. Lineage (GTDB taxonomy): Bacteria > Bacteroidota > Bacteroidia > Bacteroidales > Prolixibacteraceae > UBA1413. The sequence continues at coordinate 100,373 of JAAYDJ010000021.1, forward strand.
AAAATAGAGGGTTTGGGACGCCGCGAATCCCATCATGTCGGATTTGTATTCCACAATGGCCGATTTCAGCTCATACTTGCCCTTGACCTCTGCCGTGGCGCCTGCACTCTCCTGGCCCGCAGGAGCAGGTTTCCGGTTACAGGACATCACCATCAGTGAAAGAAGGATTACCATCAGTGTTGTTCTCATAGGATCGGATTATTAAAGGATTGAAATAATTATGTAAATATATATTATTTTCTATAGCCTGAGGAATTCCACCCTCCTGTTCAGTGCTTTATGGGAAGGGGTATCGTTGGGAGCCACGGGCTGCGATTCCCCCAGTCCGTCGGGGGTCAGCCGGGCGTCCTCGATACCGAAGGTATTCACGAGTTCATTTTTCACGGAAACCCCGCGCCTTTTGGAAAGATCGAGGTTGGCATTGTCGGCACCGTCACTGTCGGTATGCCCCACTATTCTGAGGTTCAGCCCGGGATTCTCCGTAAGCACGGTGGCGATGTCCTTCAGCGCCCCATAGGATTCCGGTTTGACGACATCCTTGTTTACGTCGAAATAAATGCCGTAACTGACCAGTTTGCCCTCGGTGAGCAGTTTATTCCTGGTGTCGGGAGCCGCTGTGGTGATTTTTATCCCGCTGAGGTACGAACCGGAGGAAGCCCCGCGGTACAATTTGAAACAGAGTCTTTTGAACTGGGTTCCCTCATAAATGTTCGTAGGCACGTCCAGCACCTTGGCCCCCTTGTTGTAAATGCGTACCCGCCGTCCCTGCACCCAGATGATCACGTGGTTGACTTTTTCGGCCTCGAGGGTGTTCACTTGCGAAGAACCGGAAAGGAATTCATTGGCGCCTTTTTTGTACCCCCTGGTGATCCAGTTTTGTTTCTCCATTTGAATATGGAGTCCCCCTGTTCCGGGATTTCCGTTCTTATCCATCTCACTGTGGCTCTCTTCCCCGAAAAGAACCAGGTCGGCGACAATCCGCATGGGGCCACCCTTGGGGACGATATCCAGCTCAATGATGAAATTCTTCGGGAAGGCGATCTCATTCATGAACCACCAGGTCCCTTCCCCGCTGTTCAGATTGAGCCAGTTTCCTGGGGCGATGTTCAGGGTATTGATCTCTCCGGCGGCGTCGGTGGTCCACAGCGCCGGAAAATCGCCCACCGCGTCCTGGCTGAAATCCTCATAGAGGATCACCTGGTCGCCCGGCACAAAGTCATATTTTGAATACGCCTGCAGGGAAGTTTTGCCATCCCCGGCCGCGGGGGTGGGTGTGGCAGGCCCGGACTGCTGCACGGGTGCTCCGGCTTCGGGCGCTTTTTCCTTCACTGTCGTTTTCGGCTGTGTACCCTTCCCCTCCTGCCGGGGGGCGTTCCCCGTGGAAGAATCCCCCTTGACCCCCTCTTCCACGGCGTCAAGACCCTTGTCTATGGCCCTGTCGGTCTTCTGGTTGATTCTCTGATTGACCTTGTTCTCCAGTTTCTTCTTAAGGTCAACCCTGATCTGCCCCGTGGCACCGGCAGCCAGACACAGCATGATCATTACCCATAACAGTTTCAGTGGTTTCATACTCCCAAGGTTTAGATTTGTTGCGTTTCAAGGAAAGTGATATCCCGGCTCCGCCCCAAAGGCAGCTCCTCCCTGCGGAATTGCCTCACTCCACAGGAGATACCTTGATATCATTACATAAAATTAAACTAATCCTGCGAGAAAAAACCCATATGGAACCGGTTTTTTCAGAAATTTCCTGCGGAATTCCCGGCACAGGGGAAATGGGCAGAGGTTACTTCAGGATGGCCTCAATCAGGGCAAGTTCCTCCCCGGTAAAGGTGGGATTCCGGAGGCTTTCCACGTTATTGTCGAGCTGGCTGACGGAGCTGGCGCCGATCAGTACCGAGGTGATTCTTTTATCTCTGAGGATCCAGGCCAGGGCCATCTGGGCGAGGGTTTGGCCCCGTTCGAGGGCCAGGAGGTTGAGTTTTTTCACCTTTTCGAGGGCAGGTTCTACCTGTTCGGGTTTCAGGAAGCCCCACGATTTGGCAGCGCGTGACCCTTCGGGAATGCCCCGGAGGTATTTGTCGGTCAGAAGTCCCTGGGCCAGGGGGGAAAAGGGGATGCAACCGATGCCCTCTTCTTCCAGCACATCGAGGAGTTCGGCTTCCACCCAACGTTCAAACATGGAGTATTTGGGCTGATGGATGAGGCAGGGGGTACCCAGGTCCCACAATATGGATGCGGCCTCCCGGGTCATGTCGGCCGGATAGTTGGAGAGCCCCGCATAAAGGGCCTTCCCTGAGCGCACCGCCTGGTCGAGGGCCATCATGGTTTCTTCCAGGGGTGTATCCGGGTCGGGACGGTGGGAGTAAAAGATGTCGACATAGTCGAGTCCCATCCGTTTGAGACTTTGATCGAGGCTGGCCAGCAGGTATTTACGGCTTCCCCACTCTCCGTATGGGCCGGGCCACATCAGGTATCCCGCCTTGGTGGAGATGATCAGTTCATCGCGGTAGGGTTGGAAATCCTGTTTCATCAATTTTCCGAAGTTCTCTTCCGCAGAACCGGGCGGGGGACCGTAGTTGTTGGCCAGGTCAAAATGGGTGATCCCCAGATCAAAAGCCCTGCGCAGCATGGCCCTGCCATTCTCCAGGACATCCACGCCCCCGAAGTTGTGCCACAATCCCAGCGATACGGCCGGAAGTTTTAATCCCCAATTACCGCAACGGTGATAGGCCATGGATGTATATCTCTTCTCGTTTGCCGTATACATTTCTTTATGAATTAAAAGTTGTGGTTCCTAAAATGAAATATCGGAAAGGGAATCCGCTCATACAGTGGGAAGTTCCCAGGGTTTCCGGTAGGTGGGGGTAAGCAGGGCGTTGGCTTGCGGGTCGTTTACAAACAGTGATTTTTCGTTGTCCCAAAAGAGGCGCCGCCCTGTTTTATAGGCGATATTTCCCAGGTGGCAGACGCGGGCCGTGTTGGCGGCCACCGCGATGGGGGTGGCGGGCACCCTGCTTTTATCCTTCACGCAGGCCACAAAATCGGCCAGGTGGTTTTCGAGGCCTCTGCCGCTGGCGGGTTTCAGATCGACCCTTTCCATCTGGGGCCTGTTGTTAAGCACCTCGGGGATTACCTCCCAGCCGTTGCGGTCGACCACCAGGGTGCCGTTGTTGCCCACGAAGCCCACACCGTGGCTGCGGCCGTAATACCCGCCGTTGATGCCGATGCCATGGTCCCAGAGCAGGGTAAACCCATCAAACTCATAGATGGCTTGCTGGGTGTCGGGGGTTTCGGTGGCATCCTCCGGATAGGCGAACTTGCCTCCCATGGAGACCACCGAGCGGGGTCCTTTCACATCCATGCCATAGAGGGCATAGTCGATGATATGCACACCCCAGTCGGTCATCATTCCCCCGGCATAATCCCAGAACCAGCGGAAGCTGAAATGGAAGCGGTTGGGGTTGAAAGGCCTCAGGGGGGCAGGCCCCAGCCAGAAATCATAATCCACCCCGGGAGGGGGCGTTCCATCGGGTTTCACGGGAACCGACGACATCCATCCCTGGTAAGACCAGGTTCTCACGGTACGGATCTTCCCCAGGGCCCCCGAACGTACAAACTTCACGGCGTCCTGCCAGTGGGGATCGCTGCGCTGCCACTGCCCGACCTGTACAGTCACCCCATAACGGGCAGCCGCCCGCTCCATGATATTGATCTCTTCAATGGAGTTGGCCAGCGGCTTCTCACAATAAATGGCCTTCCCCTCCTGTGCGGCATACACAAAGGGCAAACAGTGCCAGTGGTCGGGCGTACCGAGGATGATCACATCGATATCCCTGTTTTCAAGCAACTTCCGGAAATCCTTGTATCCTTTGGGTTTATAGCCCTGCAGTTTTTCCACGTCGGCCAAACGCTGGTTCAGCACGCCTTCGTCGACATCGCAGATGGCAGCGCATTCCGTACCCGGAACTTCCAGGAAAGCCCGCAGGTCAGTCATGCCCATCCCCTTGGCCCCGATCAGCCCGCACACCAGCTTGTCCCCGACCCCGGGAACGCCCGCCCAGCTCATCCCCGGAAAGGCAGACATCAATCCCGCCCCGGCAAAGGCCAGGCCCCCTTTTTTAAGAAAACTTCTTCTGTGAACCATCATTCAAGGTTTTAAAGGTCAGGTTATTTGCTTTTCATGGCGTCGTCGAATTTCACCCCGGAGGATTCAAAGTCGGAATAGCGGACAAATTCGCACGATTCGGTGGCTCCCGCCTCACGGTTCATGCCGCTGTCTTCCCATTCCACGGATAAGGGTCCCTGGTAACCGATGTCGTTGAGGGCGCGGATGATGTTCTCAAAGTCGATTTTCCCGCGGCCCAGGCTTCTGAAGTTCCAGTACCGCCGGTTGTCACCGAATTCCATGTGGCCGCCGAACACGCCCACCGTCATGGGAATGTCACTCCAGTAAACATCCTTCATGTGTACATGGAAAATACGGTCGGGGAACTCATAGATAAAGCGGACATAGTCGACGCCCTGATAGCCGAAGTGACTGGGGTCATAGTTGAAGCCGAATGCGGGATGGTGGTGGACGGCCTGGAGGGCGAGGCGGGCCGTATGGATATCAAAGGCAATCTCCGTGGGGTGCACCTCAAGGGCAAATTTCACCCCCAGTTTCTGGTATTCGTCGAGGATGGGCAGAAAACGGCGGGCGAATTCCTCATATCCCCGCCTGATCATGTCAGGGGGAACCGCCGGAAAGGAGTAAAGCAGGTGCCAGATGGGGCTTCCGGTGAAACCCACGACGGTATCGATGCCCAGGCGGTGGGCAGCCCTCCCTGTTTCAATGAGTTCCAGTGCGGCCCGCTGCCGCACCCCCTCCGGATCCCCGTCACCCCACACATATGGGGGGAGTATCGCCTGATGACGCTCATCAATCGGATCGCAAACACACTGCCCCACCAAATGGGTGGAGATGGTATACAACTGAAGGCCGTGCCGCCTGAGAAGGGCCCTTTTGGTATCGCAGTAAGCCTGACCGGCCTTGTCGATTTCCATGTGGTCACCCCAGCAACAAAGTTCCAGGCCATCATAGCCAAAGGATTTGGCCTTGCGGCACATCTCTTCCAGGGGCAGGTCTGCCCACTGTCCGGTGTAAAGCGTAACTGGTCGGGACATATTTTTCTTTTTTTAGCGGTTAATCTCTTGATGGATGAAGCTCAGGCATCCTTTTATTCATACTCTGCAGGTAATCATCCTCTGGAGGGATCTCCTTGCTCGTGGCATCTTTATGGTTTTTCAACCCATTTTGACCCACTTGGAGGTATGGCTGGTTCCGGCTTTGACGACAGTGTCGATGAACTGCATGCCTCTGACGCCATCGTCAGGGCCCGGGAAGTCAAGCCACTCGGGTTTCGGATCGGCTCCGTCGAGGCGTGCCATCAGGGTGAGGGCGAAATTGCGGTAGATATTGGCGAAGGCCTCGAGATATCCTTCGGGGTGGCCACCGGGGGTACGGGTGTGGGCCGCGGCCACAGGGTGCATGAAGCCGGTGCCGGTGCGGTAGACCTCCATGGGCTTATCGAGCCATTTCAGGACCAGGGAGTTGGGTTCCTGCTGGGCCCATTCAAGGCCTCCTTTTTCACCGTACACCCTGATCTTCAATGCATTTTCTTCACCGGCTGCGATCTGGGAGGCCATCAGGACGCCGGTGGCGCCGTTGTCGAAACGGAGCAGGGCCGCCCCGTCGTCGTCGAGGAGGCGCCCCGGCACAAAGGTGGCCAGATCGGCGCATATCTCAGTGGTACGGAGTCCCGTCACATATTCCGCCAGGTGATGGGCATGGGTACCGATATCGCCCATGCAGCCGGCTTTCCCCGACCGGCTGGGATCGGTGCGCCACGAAGCCTGGATGTTGCCGCGGTCTTCGACCTTTTCGGAAAGCCACCCCTGCGGATACTCCACATATACCTTTCTGATCTTCCCCAGCATTCCGCGGGCCACCATGTCACGGGCCTGCTTCACCGCCGGATACCCCGTATAGGTGTGGGTCAGCGCCAGCAGCAAACCGCTCTCCCTTACCTTCTCCCTGAGCTTCAGCGCCTCTTCCAGGGTGAAGGTAAATGGCTTGTCGAGAACCACATGAAACCCATTCTCCAGGGCCATCATGGCCGGACCGTAATGGACATGGTTGGGGGTGACAATGGAGACGAAATCCATTCTCTCCCCTTCGGGAAGGGCCGCTTCCTTTTCGATCATCTCCTGCCAGGTCATGTAAACCCTGTTTTTCGGGAGAAAGAGGCTTTTCCCCGTGGAAAAGGAGACCTCAGGATGGCTGCTGAAACAACCGCATACCAGTTCCACCCTGCCGTCCATGATGGCGGCCAGGCGGTGGATCGCCCCGATGAAGGCATTGAGTCCCCCACCAATCATTCCCATTCTTAACTTCCTGTTCATCTGCGTAAATTATGGCGTTAGCGTGATTTGCGAAATTCCCTAAAATTAACACTCTTTTGTTTACCAACGCCATCCGGAGCCCACTTTATCGGGTCAATCCCACAGACGAGAAGGAAGCATTTCCCACATGCCGGGGTCATTCAGGCTGATAACCGGTATCTTCCGGGAGATGGGGCTGAAGGGAGGCTGCGACGGCGAGCTGGTCGCACCGTTCGTTCCAGGGGTTGTCATTGTGGCCTTTGATCCAGACAAACCGCACCTGGTGTTTTTTGAATACTTCCAGGAAGCGAAGCCACAGATCGGGGTTTTTCTTGCCTTTGAACCGTTTCTGCACCCAGTTGAAGAGCCAGCCTTTGTTGACGGCATCGGCCACATATCGGGAATCGGTGTACAAGGTGACCCGGGAGCCTTCAATTTTCAGGGCTTCCAGGGCTACGATGACGGCAAGGAGTTCCATCCGGTTGTTGGTGGTCAGACGGTATCCCGCCGACAACTCCTTTTTAAGGCTTCCCGACATGAGGATGGCTCCGTAGCCGCCCGGACCGGGGTTGCCACGGGCCGCCCCGTCGGTGTAAATGGTGATATCAGGCATGTCGGATTATGCTTACCCCCCCATGGAAGGCTTTAGGCAAAGATATAAAAGTGCCGGGGATCGTTCAGGGCGCTTACCCCTAAAAGAAGAGAAAAACGGCATCACCACAAAAAAACAAGTACCGTGAAAAATCTCCACGGTACCTGCTGCCCGGGATGAACCCGGACTTACCTCCATTGATTTCTCAATTAAAGGAAAATCATTTTGTATAGATGAACCCTGGCCTGGGGTTTATTCCACCAGGGTCATTTCGTCGATGAGGTGGGTGGCGCCGGCATATTTGTCGACCACCCAGAGCACGAACCGGATATCGACACTGATGGTGCGCTGGAGTTCCGGTTCAAAGGCGATGTCGCCGCTCATGGCTTCCCAGTTTCCGTCGAAAGCAATCCCGATCAGTTCCCCGTGGGCGTTGAGCACGGGACTTCCCGAGTTCCCGCCGGTGATGTCGTTGTTGCTGATGAAGCAGGTTTCCAGCTCCCCCTGTTTGTTGGCATACCGCCCGAAATCACGGGCCAGGATCAGCTGTTTCATCCTCGCCGGCACATCAAACTCATCGTCACCGGGGATTTCCTTTTCAAGATAACCCTTTACGGTGGTGGTTTCCTTATAAAGTACCCCGTCGAGAGGTCTGTAGCTGCCCACGGTGCCATAGGTCAGGCGCATGGTGGAGTTGGCATCGGGATAGAAAGTCTTTCCGGAATGCATCTCCATTAGTCCGGCCAGCCAGAGATGGCGGCCTTCCTCGAGCTGGAGGGCATATTTTTCATTTTCGGCGCTGATCTGGCGCAGCATGTCGAAAATATCGCCGGCAGCAGTGAAGGCGAGATCCTTGTCGAGCACCTTTTTGGTGGGATTACCCAGGAAAGCCTCCAGCCTGGCCTGATCACTGAAAACCGTCCCCGCAAACATTCTGGCCGCGAACTTTTCATAATTTCCCCTGAATTTCGACTTGATCTGAGCGTAGAATTTCGGGTAAAATTGCGGGGCAACGCGGTCAGCATAGAGCTTCAGCATGGTGGCTGCCAGTTTCTGATCGGTGGCGGCATCATAATCCTTGTACAGGTTGGCGGCCATCTCCTTGAGGTTATTGGCGGCATCCCTGATTTTATCGGCATTCTCGGCGGGTTTCTCCAGAAGGTTGTAAAGGGCACGGGTACGGTAAGCCATCATGAAAAGCTCAGGGCCCTGGAGCAGGGCTTCGGTAAGGTATTGCTGGGCCAGGTCGTCGCTGGTCTCCACATAGGCGGCGTTGATCAGATCAAGGGCTTTCCCGTATTTGGCCTGCCTTGCGGGATTCTCACCCACCCACTTCATGAAGGCTTCTTCTTCGGCTTTCTTGCGTTCAATCACATTGAGGTTTTCCAAACCCCTGTTCTGGCCGATGCTGTACTTGTAGTAGTTAGAGCTGCCTGCATATTTGCTGGCATACTGGATCCTGGCCTTCTGGCTGGTTTCCATATACTGCTTGATGATATCGAGTTTTTTCTCCCTCACATCGATCCTGGTCTTATTGGTCAGATCCATGGTGGCCTGCACCTCGGTGGAAGTGCGATAACGGATCGTGCGCCCGGGATAGCCCATGACCATGGCATAATCCCCGTCCTGCACCCCTTTCAGGGAAATGGGAAAATAGTGACGCGGCTTGTAGGGAACATTGTTTTTGGAATAGGAGGCAGGCTTACCGTCGGGGCCGCAATAGACCCGGTAGATGGAGAAATCGGCGGTATGACGGGGCCACATCCAGTTATCGGTGTCGCCGCCAAACTTGCCCAGCGCCTGCGGGGGAGCCCCTACCAGACGCACATCGCGGAAGGTCTCATATACGAAAAGGAAATATTTGTTTGACTCCAGAAGAGGCGTCACCTGGGCCTGATAATGGGTATCGCCGATGGCTTCGTTTTCGATTTTCGCCATGGCCGCAGCCACCGCTTTCTGCCTTTCGGCAAAACTCATCCCCGGGGTGACGCCCGCCAGCACCTTGTCGGTGACCTCTTCGGCACGTATCAGAAAACGGGCAATCTTCGAAGGATTGGGCAGCTCTTCCTCACGGGTTTTGGCCCAGAAACCGTCACGCAGATAATCGTGCTCCACGGTCGAATGACGCTGAATATCGCCAAATGCACAGTGGTGGTTGGTCAGCATCAGCCCGTCAGGCGAAATCATCTCGGCAGTACACCCGCCAATATGGGCTACGGCATCCTTCAGACTGCTTTGGTTAATGCTGTACACATCTTCGGCCGTCAGCTTCAAACCCGTTTTCTGCATATCACCGATATTCAGCTTGTGGATAAGGGCAGGTAGCCACATGCCTTCATCGGCCTTCACCGGTGCACCCCACATGGCCACCAGCATAAAAAGAACAAAAAGTTTCCTCATTGGTAAAATTCTGACAATTAATAATTCACGTATTATTTAAGTGGGTCAATCCCTTGAATCGGAGGGGCAGACCTGCGAAAATAGCAGTTGTTTTGGCTTGTTACAAATATTTTTGGCAAAATATAGTTTTGCCCTCAGGAGGTGCTGACTCCTTTTGTTCAAAACTTGTTAATTTTGTGGCTTCCTGAAAACAGAAATGGCAGAAACGAAAAAGAGAAAGAAGTGGGCCGCGATGCTGCGCGACAAGTACCGGCTGATTTTGTATAACGACACCTCCCTGCAGTCGGTGTGGACTTTCAAGCTGTCGCCGGTGAAGGTATTTACTGTGGTGAGTCTTTTTTCGGTATTCATGATTTCACTGGTCGTGTTTCTGGTGGCCAGCACCCCTCTCAGGGAATATATTCCGGGATATCCCCGTGAGGAATACCGGGAGATGTTGCTGCGCAACGTGATGCTGGTTGATTCTCTCGAAAACGAACTGGTCCTTCGCGACAAATTCTTCAGTGACCTGCGGTCGGTCGTATCGGGGGAGATCCCCGAAGAGCAGAGTACCGGGAAAGAGGTTACCGAGAAGAACACCCGCATTGATTACAAACCTTTCAATACCGATTCGGTTTTTCAGGACAGGATCCTGGAGGAGCGGCTGAACCTGACCGCAGCCCCCGGGCGGGAAAAAGGGGAGACCCCCGAGAGAATTCACTTCTACATACCAGTTAAAGGTTTGATTACCAACAAATTTGATGCGCGCAAGGAACATTATGGGGTAGATCTGGTAGGGCAGCCCAACTCCCGGATTTCGGCGGTGCTGGGGGGAACGGTACTCTTTTCAGGATGGACCCTGGAGACGGGCAACGTGATTTACATCCAGCACGAAAACAACCTCACCTCGGCCTACAAGCACAATGCAGAACTGCTGAAGCGCACCGGGGAGAGGGTAAAAGCCGGGGAGGCAATTGCGATCATCGGCAACAGCGGGGAACTCAGTACTGGTCCGCACCTTCATTTTGAGTTGTGGTACAACGGCCAGCCGGTGGATCCCGAGAAATACATTGTATTTTAGGACCATGAAGAAAAGGATAGCTCTCCTGGGGTCGACAGGCAGTATAGGCCGGCAGACGCTGGAAGTGGTGGAAAGAAATCCCGGCCGCTTCGAGGTGGAGGTGCTTACGGCATATAACAATACGGAACTGTTGATCGGGCAGGCGCGCAAATTCCAGCCCAACATGGTGGTCATCGGGAACGAGGAGAAGTACGCCGGGGTTCGTGATGCCTTAAAGGATCAGCCGGTGAAGGTTTTTGCGGGGGCCCGGGCCATTGCTGAGGCGGCTGTTCTGGAGAGTGTCGACCTGGTGGTGACGGCCATGGTGGGTTATTCGGGGTTGCTGCCCACGCTCAAGGCGGTAGAAGCCGGCAAGGACATTGCCCTGGCCAATAAGGAGACCCTGGTCGTCGCCGGAGAAATGATCACCCGTTTGGCCCGCGAAAAGGGGGTTGACCTGCTTCCCATCGATTCGGAACATTCCGCTATTTTCCAGTGCCTGGCAGGGGAAATCATGAATCCCGCGGAAAAGATCCTCCTCACCTGTTCCGGGGGTCCTTTCCGGGGAAAAACCGGCAGCCAGCTGGCCCATGTCACCCCTGCCGATGCCCTGGCCCACCCCAACTGGGACATGGGCGCAAAAATCACGATCGATTCGGCCACCCTCATGAACAAAGGCTTCGAGATGATAGAAGCCCACTGGCTTTTCGGGCTCGCCCCCGCCGACATCGAAGTGGTGGTCCACCCCCAGTCGATCATCCATTCGATGGTGCAATTCCGCGATGGCTCCATCAAGGCCCAGCTTGGCCCTCCCGACATGCGCATGCCCATCCTGTATGCCCTGGGGTGGCCCGAAAGAATCGCCAACGACTTCCCCCGCCTCGACTTTTCCCAGCTGGCCTCCCTCACCTTTGAGAAACCCGACCTGGTGAACTTCCGCAACCTGGCCCTGGCCTTCGACGCCATCGGCCAGGGCGGCAATCTCCCCTGTGCCCTGAATGCCGCCAACGAAATCGCCGTAGGCGCTTTCCTCTCCCGGCAAATCAGCTTCCCCGCCATATCAGACCTCATCGGTGAAATCCTGTCACAGGCCCCCTTCGTGAAAAACCCCTCCCTCGATGACCTCATCCTGACCAACGACGAAACCCGGCACCGGACGGAAATGTTAATCAAAACCGGTAAATTTGCCACGCATTAAAAATAAAACATGGAATCAGTACTCATAAAAGCCGCACAACTCATTCTCAGTCTCTCCCTGCTGGTGGTCATCCACGAGCTGGGCCACTTTCTCTTTGCCCGCCTCTTTAAAACCCGGGTCGAAAAGTTTTACCTCTTCTTTGATCCCTGGTTTTCGCTGTGGAAGACCAAACGGGGCGATACCGAATACGGGGTGGGATGGCTTCCCCTCGGCGGCTATGTGAAGATTTCGGGGATGATCGATGAATCGATGGACAAGGAGGCGATGAAGCAGCCGGCGCAGCCCTGGGAATTCCGCAGCAAACCTGCCTGGCAGCGGCTCCTGATCATGGTGGGCGGAGTTACGATGAATTTCATTGCCGCGTTTCTTATCTATGTGGGGGTGCTCTATGCCTGGGGTGAGGAATACCTGCCCACCTCGAGCGTCAAATACGGGGTGGTCGTCGATGAGACGGGTGAGAAACTGGGTTTTCGCAACGGGGATAAAATCCTTTCGGTCGACCATCAGGCTGTGGAGAATTTCGCCAAGATCGTGCCGACCATCGTTCTGGACAAGGCCACTTCGGTGCAGGTGGAGCGTGATGGCCAGCAGCTTGACATTCCCATCAGCAACGAGTCACTGGCCCTGTTGCTGAAGAGCAAGGCGATATTCGGGCTGCGCTATCCGTTCCGGTTCACCATCGGTGATTTTGCCAAGGATTCTCCCGGAAAGGCGGCCGGCCTCCAAAAAGGGGATGAGATCGCCACCATCGACGGGCAGCACTTTTCGTGGCACGATGAATTCCAGAAGGTGCTGGCCGCCCGCAAGGGACAGCAGATCACCGTAGGCGTACTCCGCAGCGGGGAACCTCTTGAGATTCCCGTTCAGCTGGGAGAAGACGGAATGATCGGCATCTCCAACAGCGTCTCCTTCAACGATCTCTTTGAGTTCAAAACCATCCGTTACGGCCTCTTCCAATCCATTCCGGCCGGAATTGCCCGCGGCGTGGAAACCACCGCCAATTACCTCAAGCAGTTCAAGCTCTTTTTCATGCCGGAAACCAAAGCCTATGAGTCGCTGGGAGGCTTTATCACCATTGGCAGCATTTTCCCCGGAACCTGGGACTGGCATGCCTTCTGGAACATGACAGCCTTCATCTCGATCATTCTGGCCATTATGAACCTGCTCCCCATTCCTGCCCTGGACGGCGGTCACGTCATGTTCCTGATGTTTGAGCTGGTCACGCGGCGCAAACCCAGTGAGAAATTCATGGAATACGCCCAGATGACAGGGATGATCCTGTTGCTGGCCCTGGTACTCTACGCCAATGCCAACGATATCCTGAAACTTTTCCGCTGATCACGGGAACTAGAGAAAAAAAGCTATTTTTGCAATAAATAAAAAACAAAGCACCATGAATCTTTTTGTCATCGCCGGCGCCATTGGTCCCTGGCAGATTGTTCTGATCGTAGCGCTTGCCCTTTTGCTTTTCGGAGGGAAGAAAATTCCTGAGCTCATGAAAGGCCTGGGACAGGGCATGAAGGAGTTCAAGAAGGCCACGAAGGACGAACCTACAGAAGAAGGAAAAGACCAGGAAAAATAAGGGCTGAACCACAGGTTCGCCCGGGGAGCAACCCCGCTTTCTGTTCAGGACAGGAAGCGGGGTTTGTTGCGTTGAGGCCAGGCCTGGAAAAAACAAAACCCTGAGCCTCAGACGAAAAAAAGGGCCTGTGAATAAGCGGAGAAGCTGATGCAAAGGCTGTCATACAGAGGGGAGGGGCTGACGGATAGCGCGTCAGGAAAGAGCAGAGGGCATGATGGCAAGAATATCACTAAGGCGCAGATCTTCCGGCGGAAGAGGAAGCGTGTGGACCACCGCCGGCCACAGCGGGCCCCTGGAGGGATTTATTTCCGGGGGAGGATCACCAGGGGAGCGGAGAGCTGCCGCCCGGGGCAGATGACCCTGACCAGGTAAACCCCCGGGGGAAGGTGATCCACCTGCAATTCCGGGGAATCATGGCCTAATTCCGAAGAACCGGGTGGAGTGCCGGTGCACATTACCACGCTGCCCGTCATGTCGTGGAGGAGAACCTCCGGATTATGGCAGAAATCTGTGGGAAGCCCGATACGAACGGTTTGCGTGGCCGGATTGGGCCAGAGCCCCAGCCGTTCCCCGGCAGCTGCTGCCGGAACCGGAGGTACGCCATTGGGCAGATCCCATATCAAAAGAGCAAAGCGTGGCTCGTCAATAAAGGGATTCCTGTTCTTCTGCAGTGCAAAGACCGCATTATTTCGTTGAATCTCCTTTTCGCTGACCGGATCTTCGCGGTGCCAGCGCAGCAGCATCGCCAGAGCCCAGGGTTTCAGCTGCGAACCGGTCACCATGTCGCTTCCTGGCCAGCTACTCCCCTCCCCGAGATAACGGGTGGCCATATAAAAATAGGTACGCGCGAGATCCCCCTTGTACGCGTCGATGGGTTCAAAGATTTCCCCACTGTACCCCTCCACGGAGGAAGGCCCTGTTGCGCTGCCATTGGTGGAGCTCCACCGGGGAGCCGCCGTTTCCCCGAAAGGCAGGTTGCCCCTTTTGTTGTTCACCCACCCATCGGTAGGATATATATGAAAGAGGTCGGTATACATGGGCTCTGCATCGCCGAACCAACTCTTGGGGAAGGAGTGCTCCCGGTTGTAGCAGTCCCCTTCGCGGGAATAATTGCCGCACTGGTCCTGCGAAAAGTGATAGACATAGGCGGGTGTTTCCCCGGGCTTGTCGGAATAGATATCCCAGACGGTGCTGTCGGGTTTGGTATCGGTGGTCTTGAAGGCTTCCCACAGGGCGGCGTAGGTCAGCACCTGGTGGTCGTCAATGAGGTCATGCAGGGCCTGTTGCAGGGCCTGACCCGTCTTCCCATCCGCCCCGGCATAATAACCGGCGGGAGGCTGCGCCCTGAGTCCCTCCATCGGAAGTAAAAAGAGCAGCCACCCAAAAAGAAAAAACATGCCCCTTAAAAACGTCCGGCGGGGCTCTGAACATGAAGGGATATCTGAACATGAAGGGATATCCGAACATGCGATGATCTCTGAACATGAAGGGATCCCCGAACGTGTAATGATCTCTGAAAATGAAGTGATCTCCAAATATGCAGGGAACTCCGAACAGAGGAAAATCTCCGAATACGGAATCGCCTCTGAATCCGCGGGAGGGCTCCCGGGAGCGCTTCCATTCCCCCTTGTGACCATGCCGGCTTTTTTCATCCTGTAACCGCCTGTTTACTTTTCGGCCACAAGAACGTTATCTACCTCCCATGTGGTGGTTTTATCGGAGGAGGTACCAGAAAGGTCAGCTCCCTTATATACCCAGGCCAGATAGACCTTTTTCCCCTTAAAGGGGGAGAGGTCGACCTGCCCGGAGGAGACAAACTGGCTGTAACCCGAGGGATTGCTGGCAGGGCGGGTGAACTGCAGCGGGGTCCAGGTGCTGGTCCAGGGCGTGGAAGAGCCGCTGTAATCGGCTGAGGCAAAGAGTTCCATGGTGGCCCCGTTGTCATAGCCGTCGGCACTGTCGAAAGTAAGATAAGGCTTCACGGCCAGGGTCAGGTCGGTCACGGGGGCGATCATCCAGGTGATCACCTCCGCCTGCCCCGAGTTGTAGGCCGTGGCCTGTACCCATTTGCGGCCGCTGACCTCATTCCCGTACCAGCTTTTGCCCCCGGCCTGGCTATAGGTTTTCCAGCCCTGGAGGGTGGAGACATCCCCGTACCGGGCCAGGGTGGTGAAATCTTCCTGCAGATAAACCACTCCCGCCAGTCCGCACCGGTCTCCGGTCATCTGCAGTTCCGTATGGTCCCTGAGCAGCAGCTGGGCCTTGTTGAACTGCGAGATGACTCCTTTGATGGTTCCGTTGCCTGTGGGCAGCTTCTCCGAAGCAAAGGTAGCCCCCGAACGGGTATATACATCGAGTTCATTGTCGCAGTCGGTAAGAATTTTGGTTCCGGAAAAGGTCCCGGGATCGCGGAACTGCACATTTTCGATCAGCACATACTCGGCCTGGTGTTTCCCGGCCAGCAGGTCGGCGATGGTCACCTTCACGGGCGCAGGAGGTTCCGCCGTAAGCCGGATCAACCTGACCTGATCGGAAATGCTGATGTCTCCGAACTGCAGCAGTCCGTTATACTCCGTGAAGGAGGCACCCCGGCACAACACCTCCACCTCAGAATTGAGGGCGAAGGTATTGTCGCCCGAAACGGTGAGGCAGATCCCCCCTGTTGAATCCTGGAGGTAAGCCACAAAATCCGGCAGGTTCCCCAGTTCGGGCGTCAGGGTAATGACTCCCCTTACCAAAACATTGGTATCGACGGAAAGCACTCCGTTTTCATGCATTTCCCTGAGCTGGGCCACGCCTATTCTTTCGATGACCGGCTCCGGCGGGGGAACCGGTTCCTTGTTGCAGGAGAGAAAAAAGGTGCTGATCAGCAGGAGGATCAGCGCTATCTGAATTTTCACGTTCATAACTATTTGCTTTTTTATGGAGCCATTAAATTGCCACGGGGGCCGCTTCCGGCATTCTGCCTTCAGGGGGCACCGGAAAGGCAGGGATGGCTATCGGGCAGGTTTAATGACGATGTTATCGATTCTGAAGGTGGTGCTTTCGCTGTTGCTGCCGGAATAGCGGAAGGCCACGGTGCCTGATTTTCCGGCCTGCACAGGCAGGAGGATATCTCCCGAGGGGATGAAGGTATGGTCGGGATCGGCCTTTGTGGCCAGCCGGCCTCCCGTGAGGGGAGTCCAGGTGGCCGTGGTGAGGTTGTTGCCGTTGAAGTCGGTCGAGAAGAGGAGCTCCAGGGGTTGGTGGTCGCCGGTGTGGGCCCAGTAGGCCTTGGCGGTCTCAAAGGAGAGTACCTTCTGGCTGGAAAGGGTCACCGGATTGGTGACCAGCCAGGTCACCATAGAGGAGAGCTGGGAGTTATATCCGGTGGCCTGGGCATAGGCGTTGCCGCTGAAGAGTTTGGCCAGCCAGAGCCGGCCTCCGGCGGAGGCCAGGTTCTGCCACCCGTTGATGTAAATGGTGGCGTTGTCCTTGAAGCTCTCGAAATCCTGGCTGAGGGATTCCACGGGAGGTCCCTGGGGCTGGGGAACATATCCGCAGCGGTTCCCGGTCATCTGGACCTCGGAATAATCTCTGACCACCAGTTGGTAATCGCTGTTGAAGACGGTGACAATGCCCACGATGGATCCTTTCCCGACGGGAAGGATTTCCCCGGCAAAGGAGGCATAGCCGCTGGTGCGGACGATGAGGCTTTTTCCGGAGCAGTCGACCAGGTCGCGGTTGGCGGCCGCCGGCGGGTCGGCCATGGCATCGGCCCAGCTCCTGCCCAGCTGGTCATCGTCGAACTGTACTTCCTCCAGCTTCACCAGCCTGCCCAGCCAGGCCGCCGATTTTACCTGCTGGATGGTGGCCTTCTCCGGCAGGGTGACATGACCCGAGGAGAGCTTTTTAACCTGCTTGTCCATGTTGAACCCTGACACCCGCAGATTGCCGCTGTCATCGGTGTAGGGTTCGCTGCCCATCTGTACGAAATTACCGTAGTCACCCAGCCATAGCCCCTTCACATTGACCAGAACCGAATCACCGATATAAAGTCCGCTCGTGGCATCAAAGAGCATCCGCAATCCGGTGGTCCCATCCTGCAGAAAGGCTTCCTTGTACAGATTACCATCTTTTTTATCACTGGCGGTAATCACCCCGCGAAGCGTCCAGTCGCCGGTGATCTCCACCGGTACGCGCTGCTGCCAGGGCTTGGCCAGTTCTCCGCTGTAGAGGGCCTTCACCTGATCTACGGTGACCACCTGCCCCGACACAAATGGCACATCGGGCGGCGGGGTCTCATTGTTGTCGGCACATCCTGAAAAAAGCAGCGGCAAAGCCATCACGGAGGCGAGAAATATTTTCCTTATCATGGGTGTATAATGGATGGTCTTCATAGGTTTAATATCTGATGCTGAGGTTGATGAAATAATTGAAGCCATTGTTGTAATAGACCCGGGGCTGGAAGAGTTCCGGTCTGTCGGGATCGAAGCGGTATTGTTCGTACCCTCCGGTCATCAGGGTGCGGTTGTTCAGGATATTGCTCAGGTTAGCGCTGAGGTTAAGGTAGAAATCATCGATCTTCCACGATTTTCCGAGGAAAAGATCGACGAGGTAGCCTGGGTCAGCCTTTTTCTGCATTTCCCAGTAAGGATAATAGCCTGATTCATCCTTTGTTCTGGAGACCGGGTTGAAGTCGAGATAGATATTGTCGTAATAACTTCCGGTGATGCCGGCCCACCAGAAGCGGGAGGAGTTGTATTCCAGTCCGAGGGCCAGGGCGGTCTGGGGGGTTCCGCTTTGCCTGAAATACTGGATCCACACCTCTTCGTTGCTGAGAACCGTGCTGTTATTGTCGCGGGTGATGGTAATGTCGGGGTTGTTGGCCCAGAGGAACTGTCCGAGGGAAGCCACGGCATTGACGACCAGTTCGGAGGTGAGGTTTACCTCGGCGCCCGCCTCCATGCCGTAGTTTTCC
The DNA here is from genome assembly GCA_012729335.1 of Bacteroidales bacterium. GTDB lineage: Bacteria > Bacteroidota > Bacteroidia > Bacteroidales > Prolixibacteraceae > UBA1413. The sequence continues at coordinate 118,564 of JAAYDJ010000021.1, forward strand.
TTGTCGATACCGGTCATGGCATAGTTGACCAGGGTGCGGTAATCGTCGTGGTAAAAGCTGGTGACTTCCGTCTGATCCCTAAAGCGGGTATAATACCCGGTAATTCTTCCGCGAATGGCGGGAGAGCGGAGGATATAGCTGATGTCGCCCGAGAGGATCGTTTCTTCCCTGAGGTTGGGGGTCACCGAATTCCGGGTACGCGGAGAAAGAAAGGAATTCCGGAAGAGGGGTGGTTGGGTGGTGATCAGGGCGTTGGCGACGACCAGATGGCGCCCCGTAAAGCGGTAGTCGCCCCCCGCTTTCACGCCCCAGGTAAGGTACTCCAGGTGGTCAGACTCCCCAAGGGAGTTGTCGGGGAAGAGCCCTTTCCGCATCAGGCCCTCCCTCCACATCGAGGTGGTACGGGCATGCCCCCCGAGGTAAACCGAATAGCGCTTGTTGTCATACCGGGCCGTTCCCCAGAGGGTCCCTCCGCGCTGGAAGGCATAATGGTTGTTGGCGAAAATATCGCCTTCGCCCACGGCATTATCAGGATGATCGAGGTCGTTCTGGTAACTGTCGGGATTGTTGGGGAAATCACGCTCTGCAAACTGGTCGACATCGAGCCAGAAGTCCCCGCCCAGAAGATCATCAACGACCGTAAAGTTGTGGCCCCGGTAAAGGTCAACCAGGATTCCCCCGGTCAGGTTGAACCTTTCGGTGGCATCCCAGGAGAGCCTGCTGTTGAACTGGAACTGGGAGAGGTCGTTCCGGCGGTCTTCCACGATGTACTTGGAACGGTTGCCGGTCAGGGTGTTCCCTGAGATGCCCCCTTCGTTCTGAACGGTATAGATATTTTTGCGGTTGGCAAAGTAGAAATGGTCCCAGTCGATCTGGCTGACCCCTGGATTATTCTGCCAGCTGCCGATAATCTGGTTTTTATCACTTTCCTCTGTGAAATAGGAAGGAAGTTTCCGGTAATAGTCGGGACGGGGATCCAGCACGTCGTACCAGTTCAGGGCGGTGTAACCTCCTTTGCCAAACCAGTATCCTGCTGTGGTTTGAATGTCGAGTTTTTCGGAGGGATTCCAGAAATGGGCCAGAGTGAACAGTGGTTTGTTACTGCTTCTGACGCGGGAACTGCGGACCTCCCCGTTCTGGTAACCCCAGTAGGGATTATAGAAATTGTCGCCGGCCAGGTCATAGACCTCCTGCGTGGATCCTCCGGCCACTCCCCGGCGGTACATGGCATTGAGGGCGGTAAGATTCAGGCTGTGGCGGCTGTTGATTTTTTTTTCTACGGACAGGAAGAAAGAATTGGCATCGTAAAAAGTGCCCTCCTCGTAACCCCTTTCGCTCCAGCGACGGGAAACACTTCCCGTGACCGCCCAGTTGTTGTTCATCAGTCCGGTGGAATAGGTGACCATGGCCCTGTTCCGGTAGGTCCTGTTCGAAAGGGAATATACTGCCCGCACCCCTGAACGGTAATTCGAGGCACGGGTATTGATGCGGGTGGCCCCACCCACGGGTTCAAAGAGAAATCCGATGGGCTCGGGGCCCGAGGTGACCATGGAACTGCGCATCACATCGTTCAGCCCTCCCCAGTTGGAATAATAGGGTGCTCCCGACTCCACGTCGTTCACGACGAAGCCGTTGAGACTCACATTCTGGTAGTTGTTGTCATAACCCCTGACACGGTACATGACGGAACCGAAGGTGTAAGCCGCAGTGCTCAGGAAGATATCTGCCGAAGAGCTGAGTACACCCTGGATCGATTGGTTCTCAAAGCCATCGTCGGAGACCCCCTCGGAGATGTTTACGGTGCCCTGGTCAAGCAGGAACCCGGCAGCCAGCATCATTTCGATTGTACCGGCATCCACGGTTTCCCCCTGACGGACCATCACGCTGATAATGGATTGTTCATATTCGGGAAAATTAATGAACAACATCTGATTGCCCTGATCGAGGGTTACCGTGAAAGTGCCATCGGCAGCCGACAAACCCAGTTCCCGGCCTGAAGAGGAGGTGACCGCCGCACGCTCCAATGGCGCACCACTGCTCTTGTCAACGATGGTCCCTTTCACATTCCCCTGTTGTGCATACAAAAAGCCTGCACTTAAAAAACACAATAACAGGGTGTTAACGATTTTAATACGATTCATTTCGTTCTGTTCAATATGGTTTCGAAAGATAGGATTTTTGGTTCAAAAGGAGAAACAGATAAAAGTGTTAACTTTATCCACCCGGATAAATCGGAGTATATGCGCAGAATATTTCTTATTTCAATGCTGGTTGGGGTAGTTTGGGTTGCCGCAGGGCAATCGCAGGCCAAGGTAGGATTGATCGCCTTTTACAATCTGGAGAATCTCTTTGACACGATTGATACGCCCGGTGTTCTCGACGAGGAGTTCACCCCTGAGGGGCCCAACAAATGGACGGGAAGCAGATACCTGGAGAAACTGGATAACATGGCCATGGCCATTTCCCGCATCGGGGAGGATGATGGCTGGAGTGGCGGGCCGGCCATACTGGGGGTATCGGAAATCGAAAACCGGTCGGTACTGGAAGATCTGGCTGCCCACCCGTTACTGAAGGCCTCCAATTACCAGGTGGTTCATTTTGACTCGCCCGACCGCCGGGGAGTGGATGTGGGGTTATTGTACCGGCCGCGGTTTTTCAGGGTGACCTCAGCCGACAGTTATGAGCTTGTGCTTCAGAATGAGCGTGGGGAAAGGATTTACACGCGTGACCAGTTGCTGGTATCGGGGGTTTTCGACGGGGAGCCCATGCATTTCATCGTAGGGCACTGGCCGTCACGCAGCGGTGGGGAAGCCACCACCAAGCCCAGGCGGAATGCCGCCGCCGCCCTCTCACGCCATATCACCGACAGTCTGCTCACCGCCGACCCGGCCGCGAAAATCTTTATAATGGGCGACCTTAACGACGACCCTTCCGATGAAAGCCTGCGCAAATACCTTCGCGCCGCCCCCAAAGCCCACAAACTTAAAGAGGGAGAACTCTTTAATGCCATGTATCCCCTCTACAAAAAGGGAATTGGCTCCCTCAACTACCGCGACGGGCTTAACCTTTTCGACCAGATCATCCTCTCCCCCGCCCTCACCGGCAAGGATTATTCCTCCTGGAAATTTCTAAAGGCCAGGGTTTTCAACAGCGCCTTCCTGATGCAGAAAGATGGCCAGTACAAGGGGTATCCCCTCCGTTCCTTTGCCGGAACCGTCTGGCAGGGAGGCTTCAGCGACCACTTCCCGGTATACGTGCTGATTGCCAAAGAAAACAGGTGACCCGCGGCGGTACCCCGCCCCCTTTCTTCCTGGTTTTTACACGGCTACAGACCATTTCCGGCGCGTCTCACCTGGTATGATGACGTGGCTACAGACCATTTTTCAGCCCCGGATGGCATTTTTTACCCATCGCTTAGGAGCCCCAATCCTCGGGCAAACGTACCGGGGTGGAAGTAAGCCTCACGGGATCAACCTTCATGAACCAGGCCTTCTGGCTGCACCTTCAAGTGATTTGACGTTACGGCCGGCTACCTCCTGAGCCTGACCACCACCGGGCGGTGATCGGAAAGGTTGGTGTTGTATTCCGGATAACAGGGACTGGCCTTGATGACCAGCGTGGTATCGACCAGTGGGACAAGCCCACCCGTGAGCAGAATGTGGTCGATATGGCTCGGATAATCGGGATAGGACCACCACAGGGCGCTGCCCCGGGCAATTTCCATATCGGCAAAGGTGTAATCTTCGGGGTCTTGTATAAAATTGAGAAATGGATTTTCGCTGCTGCTGGTGCCCGTGATTTCATCGTTGAAGTCGCCCAATACCACCACATGGTCGTCGTATCTCGACTGGTCGAGATAATCCTTGAGTTTTACGGAGGCCTCCCGGCGCCGTTTCTCATTGTCCTCCCCGCCGCAGCATTTGAGGTGGAGGTTAATCAGGCACACCTCCAGGTTGAGGGGTTTGTGCCGGATAAAAATTTCGAAAGGAGGCCGCGGGAAAGCCCTGGCATCATCGGTGAAGAGCAGTTGGTCAGAATTGGCGACAACTTCCGTTTCCGACTTTTTGAAAATGTAAGCCAGGTTCCACTGGTCGTTGTCGATATCGTAGAATTCGCCGGTCCATCCTGGCATCAGGGTGATCATCCGGTTGAAGTCGGCTTCGGAGGCCACCTCCTGGAGGGCGATCACATCCACATCCATGGCTTTAAGGAGGGAGGACAGGGCGACCACGCTGATGTGGCCGTTCTTGGGAAATCCTTCCACGTTGAAGGTGGCGATGTCCAGTGTGGCCGGAGTGCCCGGAATCACACAGGCGGCAAAAACCTCGGGATCTTCAGGCGAGGGAGGCAGGGGATCCTTCCGGCAGGAAACCATCGCGAAAAGAGCCCCTATTAACACCAGTATAAAATAAGGGCGGTTCCTATCCCGGGGCAAGGGAAACAGGATCGATAGAGGTAAAATACAGAAACTGCTCAAAGCGTCATTCTGGGATGTTCGGTGCAAAAATAAGCACAAAGGGGATAAGTACACCCCCTTTGCGCTGAATTAAACATTTACCTCATGCCGGTAAAAGACACAGGTAAAAAGCGGCAGATTTCCTATTCTTTGACAAATTTCTCCACCTTCGGGCCTTCATTTGTAGCGAACCTGACCAGGTAGATCCCCGGAGAGAGGTGACCGACCGCCAGGCGGATTCTGGATTCCCCGGTGTTGACCGATGAAAGGCGGAGACGTCCTGCGAGGTCATACACTTCGGTACGGCTGATGTTGAGGGCATTGTCAATGATCAGTTCATTGCGGGCAGGCACGGGGTAGAGTTTCAAACCGGCGGTCGCAGGCTGGTCTATGCCTGTGCTTTTCACATATCCGGTGACCAGGAAATCGTCGACTTCCCAACCGGCAGCCCCTTCAGTGGTCGAGGTATACACGAATGCGATATAGACTTTTCCGGAATAGGCAGAAAGGGCATATTCCCCTGAGGCCTTCCAGTTATAGCTTCCGGAAGAAAATTCAAACGAGGAAGTGATGTCAGTCCAGGTAGCCCCCGTAATTCCTGCAGCGGTGAAGGTGCCGTTGAAGTTGGAGGAGATCATCACCTTGATGGCCGGGCCGGTGTAGTTTTTGGCCGTTTTAAAACTGACCTTCACATTGGTGGCGGTATCGAGATTCAGTGCCGGAGTAATCAGCCAGTCTTCGTTTTCCTTGTTGCCGCTGGCATAACCATTCATGTAGGCATAGCTGTTGTTGTTGTAGGTGGCTTTTTTCCACTCCTGCTCGCCGGTAATGCTCACCTGGCTGAAGGGCAGCAGGGAGGTTTCAAAATCGGCGGAGTAAAGGATGTCGGGCTGTTTTTCGGTGAAAAGCTCCAGTTTCACGGGTTCGGCCTGTTTGTTGGGGGAGGCCTCGTCATCCTGTGCCACCACGTAAATGTCAAAATCGGTATTGGTGGTCAGTCCTGTCAGCGCTGCAGTAAAAGAGGATCCGGCTGCAGTCACATCGATGGAGCCGGCGACTGCGGGGGTGACAGCGCCATAGGCGGCACCGGCGATCACCTGGTCGGCGGTTGGTGCCGTGGCATCGTTGGGCACTACCATGTAAAAGGCTTTCCCGGGTTCATCCAGGCTCACTTCGAGGGTGGCTCCTGTGGCATTGACGGCGCTGAGTGTCGGGAAACCGGCGGCAAAGACCGGAGCAAAAGTATCGCCGCCCAGAGGGGCGGTCACCGCCTCCGCCCAGGAGGTCGCCACACGGATACCATCCACATAAATTCGTTGGGCAGCATTGAATTGTCTTAGCCCGATGGATCCGGGATTGTTGTCAGCCGCTGTGGTGGTAAATGCCGGAATTGTGGCTGTGGCCGGTTCGGTCGCGGGAACGGTTCCGTCAATGAGATAAAAACTCATCAGATCGTTTGTAGCACCATCCACAATTTCATATTTCAGCACAGCAAGGAACGTTGTTCCGGTTGCAAATTCCGCAGTTGAAACAACAGGTGTCGACTCATTTGATTTTCCCAGGGCAAATTTAAAATTGCTTCCTGTACCCGGTTTGGTATAAAGCCGGGCAAAATAAGTTGATCCCATGGCAGCCGGACCGAAATGGAGAAAATATCCATCGACAACAGCATCCACCTTCATCATAAATGCCGCGTAAACAGCACCGGAAGTAACTGGAGTGAATGTCTTGTTCACATCTTCCCCGGTATTGTCCAACTGAGCCATTCCCCCGATATTGGAAAGGGGATAGCCGGCAAAGGTCAGTCCGGGCACCACCACATCAATGGCCTGCGAGCCTCCGCCACTGTGGGCGGTCCACCCCGATGCCGTAAGCAATGCCCCGGAAGGATAATCAAAATTCTCAACCATCAGGGCCTGTCCGTTTCCCGGTAAGGCAAAGGAAACCGAGAAAACAAAGGCCAACGATAATTTTAAAAAAGGTAAAGTTCTCTTCATAACTTATTATTTGAGGTGAATATTCTTTTGACCTGTAAAATTAATCATTTATTCAGGAGACCTTGTTGAAAAAGCCATACAAATAGCATAGACACCCTTCATATCGTATCTTATACGTACATGAATTCCTCCCAAACCATACTTTGAGACATAACAATATTGCACAATGCATTGATTTTTTTCAGCAGGTTGTATAAATTTGATCTCTGTTATGCCAACAACGAGACGCAGTTTTTTCACAAAGTCAGTGGCCTCCGTTGCCGGAATTGCCGCAGGTGCAATCATCCCTGCTGAATTGTACGGTTATGATTTGCACCGGACCAACCGTTGGGAAGAAATCATCGTGAAGCCCGAAGCCCGACCTCAGCCCAAAGAAGCGATCAGGTTCTCCGTTATCGGTATCAACCACGACCATATTTACGGCATGGTGAATGCACTGATCAAAGGGGGTGGTGAGCTGGTGATGGTATATGCCAAGGAGCCGGAACTTTTAAAGAACTTCACCCGTTCCTTTCCGAAGGTTCAGATCGCCCGGAGCGAGGAGGAGGTTCTGGAGGACCAGACCATCAGTCTGGTGGCCAGTTCGGCCATTCCTGTGGAGCGGGCGCCGCTTGGCATCAGGGTGATGAAGGCGGGCAAGGACTTCATGGCCGACAAGCCGGGGATTGTCACCCTGGAACAATTCCGGAAGGTAAAAAAAGGCAGGCAGGAGACCAGCCGGATCTATTCGATCATGTACAGCGAACGACTGGGCAACCCTGCCGCCGTGTATGCCGGTGAACTGATCAGGTCGGGGGCGATCGGCAAGGTGGTGCAAACGATCGGACTGGGACCGCACCGGATGCGCCCCCAAACCCGGCCCGACTGGTTTTTTGACCCTGCACAAGCAGGGGGAATCTTATGCGATATCGGGTCGCACCAGTGTGACCAGTTCCTCTTTTATACCGGTTCCCAAACTGCGGAAGTCACCGGCTCCCAGACCGGCAATTTCAACACCCCCGATTATCCCGGGTACCAGGATTTCGGAGACATGAACGTGCGCAGTCCCCATGCGACCGGGTATATCCGTATCGACTGGTTCACCCCCGACGGCCTGGCCACCTGGGGCGACGGAAGGACATTTATCCTGGGCACCGAAGGGTACATCGAATTACGCAAGTATATCGACATTGCCGGCAGGGAAGGGGGAAACCACCTCTTCCTGGTCAATGGTAAAAAGACCAGATATTTCAATTGCTCTGAGGTTTACATGCCTTACGGGGAACAACTGGTGAGCGATGTGGTGAACCGGACGGAAACCGCCATGACCCAGGATCACTGCTTCCTGGCCACCGAACTGGCCCTGAGGGCACAGAAAATAGCGCATACACTGAATGGATGATAGCGCTTGTTTCGCCAGCAGAAGGCCAAAATAAATCATCAGGCTTGGTCAGCATTAAAACCGATTAATCGCTCCGGCAACTTTTCAATCGTCGTGCCTCACATAAACAAACAGGTATCCGGGAGAGTACAACCCGGATACCCCGTTAATTCAAAAGAGATTGAGGAGTTAATACAGTTTTTGATTCTGAAGGAATATAGCACACAACAATAGAATCAGTTTTTCCCAATTGAGATCAAATGACCAGCAACAATTTTATGGGTAGGGTTTAGATGCAACCTATTACCAATGAGGTGTATAATCAATTCAAAAAGTTGTAAATTTATGGCTAATTTGTCATCTGAGAAAGATTGGATCTACCATCAAAAGAGCCCATCATGATGAATAAACTGATTCTCTCATGTTTGTTAATTCAGCTCATTTTTACCAACTGCAATCAGGCCCAGAATTCGCAGAATTTATCGGGACCGCAGGATTGGCCTCAGTTTCTCGGGCCTGAAAGAAACGGCACATCTCCTGAAACAGGCATTCTGCGTTCCTGGCCGGAAACCGGACCGGAGGTGCTTTGGAATACCCCTGTCGGCATTGGCTACGGCGGACCGGTGATCGGGAAAGGAAAGGTTTATCTGCTCGACCGGAATGGTGAAGCTGGCGATATCATGCGCTGTTTTGACCTTACCGACGGCAAGGAACTCTGGCAGTTCAGTTACGATGCCCCCGGATCGGTAATGTTCCCCGGGTCACGGAGTGTGCCCACCCTTGATGGGAATTATGTCTATTCCTGCGGGGGTTTTGGGGATCTTTACTGCTTTGATATCAACACCCATCAACCGGTGTGGCATATCAATATCTGGACCGGATTTGGCGGCGATTCCGGCAATGCAGAGGCGGCTGGGACAAATGGCGGACCAGCAGGATCCGGAGGCAAGGGTAACTTTCCGATCTGGGCCATTTCCCAGTGCCCGCTGGTATACGGGGAGTTGCTGATTGTGGCCTCACAGGCTCCTGAGGCCGGCGTGGTCGCCTTCAACAAGCTGACAGGCGATCTCGTATGGAAAACACCCAACCTGGGCAACGAAACCTATGTCAGTCCGGCCATCTGTAAAATCGACGGCCATGACCATGTGGTCATGGTCACCTCTTCCACGAATCCCATCGGACGGCCGGAATTACCCAAAACCCCGGGCAATATTACGGGAATTGATCCCCTTTCCGGAAAAATCCTCTGGAATTTTTCAGGATGGGAATGCCATATTTCGGTAGCCTCTGCAGTGGATGCAGGCCACAACAAAATCCTGGTAGTGGGAGGGTACGAGTATGGAGCCTTGATGATTCAGGTTGAAAAACAGGCCGATGGCAGCTTCGCAGCAAAAGAGCTGTTTAAGACGGTGGAATTCGGCGACCAGACCAAACCCCCGATCCTGCACAATGGCCATTTCTATGCCCAGTACGGCACCAACAACCGCCGCGACGGATTGGTCTGTATGAGCATGGACGGCCAGGTAATGTGGAAGACCAAACGCGACCCCGATTTTAACAAAGGCAGCATGATCCTGGTTGACGGGGTGATTCTGGCTACCGACGGGGCGAAGAAACTTTATGTGATCGAACCAGATCCCGCCGGATTTAAAGCCCTGGCATCTGCCGAAGTCCTTACAGCACCTCCAGCGGGGGAGGGAATATCAGGCCGCTTCGGAACCATGAACTGGGCTCCCCTGGCCCTTTCCGGTGGAAAACTCTTAATCCGGGATCAGAGCCGGATGTTGTGCCTGAAGGTAGCGGAATAGGCTTTTTTATTTGGTTTTGCAATTTATAAAAAAGATGGAAGTGCACCAGGTAACCTTTAGAAACGGACCAACAGTACTTGCCCTCGGACAGGGAACGTACCGGATGGGAAAGACAATCGGGAACAGGAGTGAAGAGATCAACGCGCTTCGCGCCGGCATCGACCTGGGCATGCAGGTTATCGATACCGCTGAATTCTACCATAATGAAGAGATGATTGGCGACGCAATTCAGGGTGCGCGCGATAAAGTATTTCTGGTAAGTAAAGTCCATCCCAGCAATGCAACCCGGCAGGGAACCCTTATAACCTCCTGTGAGAGATCGCTCAAAAAACTCAAAACCAATGTGCTGGATTTATACCTGCTCCACTGGGAAGGCAATTCCTCCTTTGAAGAAACCGTTTCGGCGATGGTTAAACTCCGGCAAGATGGCAAAATTAAGTTATGGGGAGTGAGCAACATGGATGTGGCCGAAATGGAACGCTTTTTTGCCATTCCCGGCGGCGAAACCTGTGCGGCAAACCAGGTAGCTTACAACATCGAAACCAGAGGGACCGAATTTGACCTGCTACCCTGGTGCAACGGGAGGAATGTTGTTTTTATGGCTTACTCTCCCCTGGGCGAAGGAGATCTGATCAGAAACAGGACCCTGAAAGAGATCGGAAAGAGACATAACGCAACGGCAGCGCAAATCGCCCTGGCCTGGTCGGTGCGATGGCCCAATATCCTTTCCATACCTAAGGCAGGTTCCGTTAATCATGTCGAAGAGAACTTCAAAAGCCTTTCCATCCGGTTTACTGATGAAGATATTATTGCCATCGATAAGGTTTTTCCGCCTCCGACCCGAAAAATGCCCTTTGCCGGGTGGTAAAACGTATATGTAATGGAGAACTTTTTATGAAAGTCATTATCACAGGAACTACCGGAATGGTGGGTGAAGGCGTCCTGCTGAAATGCCTGAATATTCCACAGATCAAAGAGATTCTGAGTGTCAGCCGCAAACCATGTGGTGTAACTCACCCAAAACTGAAGGAGTACATCGTGAAAGATTTTCTTTCGCTTGATTTGAAAGATGAACAGCTGAAGGGATACGATGCCTGTTTCTTTTGTGCCGGGGTGAGCAGCGTGGGAATGAGCGAGGAAAAATACCGACAGATTACCTATGATACCACCCTGCATTTTGCCAAAACTCTTCACCCAAACCCGCAGATGTCGTTCATATATGTCAGCGGTGGCGGCACCGACAGCAGCGAAAAAGGGCGGATGGCGTGGGCCCGCATCAAGGGTAAAACCGAAAACGACCTGATGAAACTGCCTTTTAAACAGGCTTTTGGATACCGTATAGGTTTCCTGATTGCCGCTGAAGGTCAAAAGAGGGTTTTGAAATATTACCGCTATGTCAACTGGCTGATACCGGTTATGAAAGTATTGACACCCAACATCATTTCTTCGATGGAAGAGGTAGCGCTCTCCATGGTCTACGCCGCTCAAAACGGTTACAGAAGAAACGTCATTTACGTGAAGGATATCAAAACCATGTCAAAACAATACAAGGGATAAACCACTTGGTTGATGTAAATAGGGAGAATAAAAAAAGCCAGGTAAAAAACCTGGCTTTCATGCGTAGCGGGGGTACGACTCGAACGTACGGCCTTTGGGTTATGAGCCCAACGAGCTACCAACTGCTCCACCCCGCAGTATATTTTCAATTCAAAGAATTTCAGAACTTAATTGCGGTGCAAAGATAAGAAAAATTTACAGAACAACGAAATAATTCTCACCAATAGCCTATTATTTTTATTCAGCGATCACCGGTTCGGGCAGAGACACGGTTTCACCGATCTTTTGAAGTACCGCCTTTTTGTTGGTTTCATCGAGGGTGGCGATCCGGGTTGAATGGCTGCCACCTTCCTGCACCACCTTAAGGATGTGGCTTTTCCGGGGCACTACCACTCCGCTGGCGGTCCAGGGGTCGTTTTTGCCATAGATGAAAACCATGGGCAGATTGGTCGTGTTGAGGAACCGCTGGGTTTTCAGGGCCGAAGAACGGTCAAAAGCTGGCCGGTATTTTTCGGGGAGGAAGAGTTGTGCCAGGTAATTCCGGGCTGTTTTGATGTGAAGGTATTTCCGGAAAGGCCGGGTATCATAGCCGTAATAGCCCAGCTGCCGGGCGGCCTGAATGAAAAAAGAACCCATCCGTTCCAGCTCTTCGAGTGAAAAATAGTCGGGGGAGCAGTTTTTGTTCCAGTAGCTGAAGATCTCCTCATCGGTGGCCGTCAGGGCGGGTATTTCCTCCGGGTTTCGGCCCCACTGCCAGAAGGAAAAGCTGAATTCGAGGACGGTGAAGTCGTAGATCTCATCAAGGGGGGCCCTGAAGGTGTATTTCTTATCGGCGATATTCTTCTCAAAAAGGGGCATCAGCCGGTCGCGCCGGCGGAGCAGTTCCAGCTGGAACTCCCTGATCTTGCGGCGGCTTTCCCTGTCGCCCGACACTTTGGCGATCCAAGGTTCATGGCGGCCATCTTCCACATCCAGGTTCATGGGGGCCACATAGGATACGGTGAGATCCACGTCATCGGGGTAAAACACGCGGTGCAGAAGGGCCGTCTGGCCTCCCTTGCTGATGCCTGTATTGATCCACTTCCCTGAAAACCAGGGTTTCAGCAGTTCCGTAACCAGATGATGGTCGCCGGCGGCATTCTCTACCGTAAGGTAGTGCCAGTCACGGTCTTCCGGCCATGACTCCCCGAAGTAGCGGTGTTCCACCACCACCTGGCTGGCCCCCAGAAGGGGACACAGTTCATTGAGGTACCTGGGATTTTTGCCATAGGCCGCGGCGTACCCCTCGGTGACCAGCACCACAGGAGCACTCCGCTCCAGGGCTGAAACAAACACCCGCTGCAGGAAACTCCCCTTGCCGGGATCCCCATGGTCAACGGGTTGCCTGACCCATACCAATAACGCCTCCCTGAAAAAGGAATGCGCCTCCATTACTTCCACATGATCTACATGCTCCTGACTCCGCAGGAAATCAACCAGTTCTGATGCCTTTCCACCCAGAGTGAAGAGCAACAGAAAACAAAAGGATATCCATCTTATTTGCATGGGAGCAAAATAACTAAAAAAAATCTCTTTTGGAATGACCGGATGGGGCAGGGGGCTCCACGGAAAGCCCATCCAAAGGGCACCCCGCTTCAGACATCGGGCAGGAGTATTTCCTCCTGGCAGTTTCCACGTTCACTCGGGCGCCATTTACGGAAAACGGGGCTGAATCATGGATTGATACAGCCCCGTTTACTAACAGGATATGTTCCTGTAATGCATTATGCAGCCAGTTTCCACTGAGTTTTATGCGGCAAGCTCCTGAAATGCCTCTTCCAGAATATCGGGAAAATCATTACGAAATTGGGTCAGACACCACTTTTTCAATTCCACTTTCTCATCGGGTTTCATCCAGGACATACACTTGTGCAACTCTTTTCTGAACAACAGCTTGCTGAAAACAACCTTCGGCAGAATCGCCTTTGCATATTCCATCATGGCTTGTGTGTTAAAGTCTTCATGAATATAACCCACTTCCATGGTAAATAGTATGCTCAAAAGCATGCCTTAACATACTTTAACGATTTAATACCAATATGTCTTTATTACAGTAATAGGCCTCATGGGCATTCCCGGGCTTTGCTGAACAAAGATCACAGATCAGGATATCAGAATCAGAATGCCAGGACATCAGGATATCAGAATGATGGCCCATCACCGGCACCATTACAGATCACCACATACCGGGTTTCGGTGGTGTTACTGTTTACCCTTTGGGCTTGTGATGACCGGGTTTTCGTTCGACGCTCCAGCCGAACTTGCCGATTTTCTTTCCCAGGCCAAAATAGTGGCCGTGGTTATAGACCAGGGGACCAGCCTTTGCCAGGCTGAAAGCGCCCTTGTGGTCGATAAAGGCTTCATCTGCCTGGATATTGACCACCTCAGCGATGAACATGTCATGGGTGCCCAGGGGGATGACCTGTTTGACCACACATTCGATATTCACAGGTGATTCGGCGATCACCGGAGCTTTGACCTTTCTGGCTGGTGCCGGGGTCAGGCTCATCTCCTTCCACTTGTTGTATTTCCTCCCGGAACGGCATCCGCACCAGTCGGTGGCCCTGGCCAGCTCTTCGGTGGTCAGGTTGATCACAAACTCCCCGGTCCGGCTGATGATCCCATGGGAGTGGCGCCCCGGCCGCACCGAAATGTAACTCATCGGCGGATCGCTACAGATGGTGCCCGTCCAGGCAATGGTGATAATATTGTATTCTTCGGGGCTCTCCCCACAGCTGACCATCACCGCCGGCAACGGATAAATCATGGTCCCGGGCTTGAAATCTGTCTTTATCATATCGCTTTTGATCTAACGGTACTCCAATTTGAGACGGACAATTATAATTATAATTGTCAAACGGATTTGATCCTGATAAAAAAAAGAGGTCTGTCACAACACCTGTACCCATATGTCACTGAAGAAGGTTTTCTGTCTGGCTAAACATAACGTTGTATATTAACTAACCGACGCAACATCCGGGTTGAAATTCCGTCAATACAGAAAATCCAACAATCAATTTATCCCGAAAATCGTTTATGAACAAGTACAAATTTGTGGCTGTTGCCTTTCTTTTCCTGCTGGTTTCGGGCTTTGATATCGGACCGGTGTCGATGTACGAGCCGGTTTTCATGCTCCGGAGCGAAATGGAAAAGGGAATCCGCCTGGAGGGGCCCCGTGAAATCAGGCATCCCGGAAAAATCTATCTGAAAGATGATCTGATATTCATCAACGAAAAGTACCAGGGCATCCACGTGATTGATAATACCGATCCCACGGATCCTGAAAATTTCGCCTTTATCCGGATCGACGGCTGTATCGACATGGCTATGAAGGACCAGATCCTCTATGCCGACAATGCCGTGGACCTTGTTGCCCTGGCCCTCTCTCCCCAAATGACTGGCATCGAAGTCACCGGCCGCAATAAGGATGTCTTCCCCGAACTGCAGGCCCCCGATGGCAGGGGACTCACTGCCCGTGAACAAATGGCCCGTCCTGACAATGCAATACTGGTAAGATGGAAAGAAAGAAATTAACCCCTGTAAACAGTGTCTCCCGGAGGTTCATCGCCACCCTGGGTTTTCTGGTCATGATGGCCGGTTGCCAGATGGGCGATAGTTTCGAATCGGACTTCTCTTCGGGGGAGGGAACAGGAGGATCCATGGCCCGCTTTACCGTCACAGGCGATCATCTTTACACGGTCGACCACAACTCCCTGAAGGTTTTCAGCCTTGCCGATCCGAAAAAACCTGTCCCTAAAAACAACCGCAACGTGGGCTTTGATGTGGAAACCATCTTTCCGCTCGGGAACACCCTGTTTCTGGGAACATCGACCGGAATGTACATCTACGACATCACCTTGCCTGAGAATCCGCAGAAGATCTCATTCTATGAACATATCTATGCCTGTGATCCGGTGGTTTCCGACGGCCGGTATGCCTATGTGACCCTCAGCTCTTCCAATGCCCGGTGCTGGAGGGCTGGCAATGAACTGCAGATTGTAGATATTCAGGACAAGGTTGCACCGAAACAGGTCAGCACTCATGCGCTTTCCTCTCCCCGGGGACTGGCCATCCGCAACGATACCCTCTGGGTGTGCGATGCCGGCCTTAAAGTCTTTGATGTGCAAAACAAATCCCAAATCAAACAGCTGGTCCACTTCAGCGATGTTCCGGCCTTCGACCTCATCCTCAATGGCCGTCTGGCCCTGGTCACCGGCGAAGAAGGATTTGTCCAGTACCGGATCGGAAACGGCACCATTACCAAAATCAGCGAAATCAAAGTCATTAAATAACCGCACCTCATGATCCGTTTCTTCTCCATAATTTTTCTGCTGCTTCCCTTCCTGCTGGCGGGACAGACAGAAGTTGCCGTTCCCAAAGAGAAAAAATTCGGCATTGGTTTGGTGCCCCAGTATGCCATCACCAGCGGCACCCGCATCGATTTCGACATCAGGCTTCCCGGAAAGAATCAATGGCTGGTGGTGGCTCCCCAGCTCTATCTCGTTACTGAGAACTCCAACTTGTGGAATTTCGAAGAAATGACCGGCGTGGGGATTGACCTGCAGCACCGTATCTTTATCGGGCAGGGGAAAGATCCCAGGGGGGCCTATCTGGCCTACGGACCGGTGTTCCAGTACCGTTCCGTCAGGGATAAAGGACTGACCTCCTATCAATACAAAGAAGATGGAGCCACCTATATCGGGCTGCACGAAGAGATGATGCAGACCGGTATCTGGAAAACCGGAGGCAACCTGATATTTGGATACCAGGCCCTGGCTTCCCGCTCTGTTTACTTCGATTTATACCTCGGAACCGGGATCCGCTTCAGTTTCGACAACCGCACCCCGGGCCTCCACAGCTATTACAACGAATGGTGGGGCGACCTGGGATATTCGGGAACCCTGATGGTGGGAGGATTCCGCTTCGGTATTCTTCTGTGAGGTAATCCCCTGCCATTCGGCGAAGTGAAACTCCCCGCCAGCGCAGCGGGGAAACGAATCCCGGTTTTCCGGGATGAGTTCGACGGGCTTCAGGCATCGACCCAGTCGCCGTTTTCGCGGATGAGCTGCTCGAGTTCCTCCACGGCCTCCTCATAGGGTATGGTCCTTTTGACCAGTTGCAGCCCCTTGTAAAGGCTTATTTTTCCATTACCCGATCCTACAAAGCCGTAATCGGCGTCGCCCATTTCACCGGGCCCGTTGACAATGCATCCCATGATGCCGATCTTGAGATGGTTGAGGTGGCCGAAATGCTCCTTCACCTTGCGGGTGGTCTCGTGCAGGTCAAACTGGGTGCGTCCGCAACCCGGGCAGGAGATGAATTCGGTGCGGGAAACCCGCATGCGTGACGACTGGAGGATGCCGAAACTCAAATCTTTGAGTTCCGTGAAGGTAATGTTGTCGTGGTCGTTCGACAGGCAGATGCCATCCCCGTACCCATCGATGAACACACCGCCGAGATCGGCCGACGCCTTGATCTGCAGATCTTCAAGCGACCTTTCATTATAACGGCGGTAAAGGATGACCGGCACCTTCCAGATGTGGGTCTCCAGCATCATGAAGAAGGCCCTGAATTCGGCAAAGGGATTGCGGTTGGTGCTTTCCATCAGCAAGACCGTCTTCCGGGTTTGCTTCAGCTTGGTCATGATCTCGGGATGCCGTTCCATGAAACGGTCAAACTCCATCTTGGTGGTGCGGATGAACTTCATCCTGCCCCAGCGGGTACTTTCAAAGAGATACTCCTCGAGGCTGATCACCGGATAGCTGTTCCCCTGAATATCGAGAACCTTGCTTCCCGAGAGGAAATAATCGGGAATGAGTTTGCCGCGGATGGGCAGGATCTCCTGGAGGGAGCGTTCTCCCAGGTCGGCCATAACCACCGGCAGCGACTTGCCTCCCATGTTAAGCACCGGCCGCGTAGAACGCCGCTCATACTCAAAAGGGTTGGTCTGTGCATGTAGGGGAGCCGTGATCCTCTGGTGATCCTGGTACGACCTGAAATGGTTAATGAGCTTCATGGCCACCGGAATCTCCCGTTCCGGCTTTTCGGTCAGCGACACCCTGATGGTATCCCCGATCCCGTCGGCCAGCAGGGCACCGATGCCCACCGCCGACCTGATCCGCCCTTCCTCGCCTTCCCCGGCTTCGGTAACCCCCAGGTGAAGCGGATAATCCATGTCCTCCAGCCGCATCTTGTAACAAAGCAGCCGCACCGTATAGACCATCATCCGGGTGTTGCTCGACTTGATGGATATCACCACATTGTCGAAGTTGACCCGCTTGCAAATCCGTAAAAACTCCATCACCGACTCGACGATGCCCGTGCTGGTATCCCCGTAGCGGCTCATGATCCGGTCGCTCAGCGACCCCTGGTTGGCCCCGATCCGCAGGGCCGTATTGCTGCGCCGTAGCATCTCCAGAAATGGCACAAACATCTCCTCTATCTTCTGCAACTCCTCACGGTACTGCTCATCAGTGTAAACCAAATGCTCAAAATTGGCCCGCTTGTCATAAAAATTGCCCGGATTGATCCGCACCTTCGAAATATACCGCGCGGAAATTTCCGCCAGTTTCGGATTAAAATGGATGTCAGCAATGAGCGGATTGTTGAATCCCCGGTCCACAAGCGCTTTCTTGATATCCTTCAGATTCTCGGCATCGCGGAGCCCCTTGACAGTGACCCTCACATAATCGGCCCCGGCCTTGATGATGCTGATAATCTGATTTACAGTAGCTTCTGTGTCTTTGGTATCCGTATCGGTCATCGACTGGATCCGTACCGGATGGTCCCCCCCAAGGGGTATGGAGCCTACCTGCACTACCCTGGTCTTTAGGCGCTCATACCGGCATAAATCGCTGATATATCTGAAATTGGGATTGTCCATATGTCGTCATGCTTAGCCCGAAATGCAAATGTAATCACATAACCCAAATAATAAAAGAATCATGTGTTTAAATTATTCTGACAGAATGGTCAATCTCTTGACCCACACACCATATCCAGTTGATGATTCCTTTCTGTTGGTGAAAAAACACGACCGCTGTTCAGGGATTAAAAATGAACCGTTGTATCCCGTATATGAGGGATAGACTGTATATTTGCGGAATGAGCTTAGAGGTGAGGGAAGTTACGAGGTATTACGGGGCGCAGAAAGCGTTGGACCGGGTATCTTTTGCCCTGAAAAAGGGAGAACTGACAGGATTTCTGGGGCCCAACGGGGCAGGAAAGTCCACCCTGATGAAGATCATTGCCGGTTATCTGCCGGCTTCGTCCGGGGAAGTGGTCATCGATGGCGAAAAGGTGACTCCCGACGGGATCTCCCTTAAGCGGCAGATCGGCTATCTCCCCGAGAACAATCCCCTCTACACCGACCTTTACGTGGCCGAATACCTGGAAATCGCCGCCGGTTTTTATCAGCTTCCGCGGAAAGGAGAACGCATCAGGGAGATGATCTCCCTGACCGGCCTCGAGGGGGAAAAACAGAAGAAGATCGGGGCCCTCTCCAAAGGATACCGGCAAAGGGTAGGTCTGGCCCAGGCCTTGTTGCATGACCCTCCTGTTTTGCTCCTTGATGAACCCACCAGTGGGCTCGATCCCAACCAACTGGGAGAGATCCGCAGCCTGATAACCCGCCTGGCCGGTGAAAAAACGGTTTTGCTCTCTTCCCACATTCTCCAGGAGATTGAAGCCATGTGCCCCAGGGTGGTGATCATCAGCCAGGGAAGGCTGGTCGCCGACGGGCCCCTGGCCGGCCTCAGGGAGGCTTCCCAGTACACTTCACAAAAAGTGTACGCCGAATTTGAGCGCCCCGTGCCCAAAGAAAACCTGTTGAAAATCAAGGGTGTCAGCCAGGTGGCCCCCGAAGGGAACGGCTGGCTCTTCACGGCCCTTCCGGGAAAAGACCCGCGCCCTGAAATCTTCAGGTTCGCCGTGGCGGCAGATATCCCCCTGCTTGCTTTGACTGAACGGCACGAAAACCTGGAGCATATCTTCCAGCAGCTCACACGCGATACCCGCTGACTTTTCTTCAGAACCGGTTCCAGAAACGCTTTTTGTTTTCCCATTTTCCGGGCACCCACATCCATCCCTTTCGGACTTCCTTCCAATAGCCGGGGGTCCACACTTTTCCCCTGGGAGGTTCTACCCATACGGGAGCCAGCCAGGCATACATCCGGGCGGGGCGGTGCCATATCCATCTGCCGGGCAGCAAAACATACCCTTCACCGGGCTTGGGGGGAATCTTCATCTGTTCACGGGGAGGCATGGGTTTCTCGGCCACCCTGACCTGGGCAGTCACCCCCGCAGGCATACTCCCTGCCAGAAGAAACAGGAAGAGCATCCAAAGAGGCCATGTGTTTCTACTTTTCCCCATGTGATTGTTTTACCCAAATATAATACCAAATCGGCATATAGGAAGATGTTTGGTTCCGGGGTGAACAAAGAATGAGGGAAATGGCCTGGAAGGATCACTCCCGGGAGCCGGAGGCCATGATTTTCTCCTCGAGGGCCAGGAGTTCCCGTTCGTCGGGTCCCGGAAACCAATCCCTGAGTTTATGGCGGGCTTTGGATCTGATGGCCGGGGTAAGTGAGGAGGAGACCTTTACGAGAGCGTAAATGAGTACCCCCAGGTCGTCGGTGAACCCCAGGATGGGCGCCAGATCAAAAATGGCATCGGTGGGCACGATAAAATACCCCAGGGCCGCGGCGATTGTCAGCTTGGTCTTGAGAACCACCCCCGGATCTTTCATCACATAATACAGGAGCAGCACCGCATAAATCACCTGTTGTCCCGCCTTCTGCGCGTATCTTTTAATTTTCGCGAGAAGGGAGCGTTCGTTGTACCTGCGGGCATAAAGATTTTCCATCGACATCAATTTTCAGCACTTTCAGCTTAATCCAATATCGGTATAATCAACTTTCATGCCACGGTATTCTTCAGCAATCAGATCGAGTAGTTTGTCGACGGTTTCATAATCCTCCGACTGCAGCAATTTGATCTTCATCTCTCTGAAGTTGGGCAGGTGGGGGAAGTATTTGGCCAGGTGGCGCCGCATTTCCAGGATTCCCCGGCGTTCATCCTCCTTCCAGGCGATACTGAGTTGGAGTTGTTCCCTCACATTGTCGACAACATCTTCTACGGAAGGGGGAGGGAGGGTTTCCCCGGTAGCCAGAAAGTGTTTAATTTCGCGGAATATCCAGGGACGGCCGATGGCCGGGCGGCCGATCATGAGGCCGTCGACGCCGGACTGACGCCACAGTTCTTCGGCCTGCCGGGGGCCTTTTACGTCTCCGTTGCCGATGATGGGCATGGTGATCCGGGGGTGGTTTTTAACCTCTCCGATGAGGGTCCAGTCGGCCTGGCCGTTATAGAGCTGGCTGCGGGTGCGCCCATGAATGGCCAGGGCGGCAATCCCGGCATCCTGGAGGCGCAGGGCCGCCTCTACCACCGGCTTATCGTGCTCGTCCCACCCCAGGCGGGTCTTGGCGGTCACCGGCAGCCGCACGGCTTTCACCACCGCCGCCGCCATCTCCTGCATCCTGGGCAGATCCTGCAACAATGCTGCCCCGGCACCCCGGCGCACAATTTTCTTCATCGGGCACCCGAAGTTGATATCTATGAAATCGGGCCCTGCCTCCTCGGCTACCTTCGCCGCCTCCGCCATCGCCCCAATGTCATGCCCGTAAATCTGAATAGCCACCGGCCGGTCAAAATCAAACAACGACATCTTCAGCTTCGTCTTGGCCACATTCCGCACCAGGGCATCCGAATTGACAAACTCGGTATACATCACATCGGCCCCGAACTTTTTGCACATGTACCGGAACGACTTGTAGGTCACATCCTCCATCGGCGCCAGAAAAAGCGGCAAACCGCCCAGTTCAAGATCTCCTATCTTCATGGTTCTCTATTTCAACGACAAAATTACTCCTTTCCCGCAATCGGAAACTATGAATTCAGACTGATCGATGTGATGCCCTGCCCTGACCATGGCAAAGAGCTCCCGGGTCCGAAAAAACAGGGATCCCGGAAGTGCATCCATTCTGACCGGGAGAAGGAATCAGGCGGCCAGGTGTTCTGCCAGGATCTTCACGCCAATGAGGATTAAGATAATCCCCCCCGCCACAATGCTGCGGTGGCTTTTCTTCCCGGGGATTTTCTTCCCGAAGAGAAGACCAAGCATGGCGGCTATAAAAGTAACCGCTCCAATGATCAGCACCGGGAAAAGAATATGGGCATCGATGAATCCGAAGCTGATTCCCACCGCCAGGGCATCAATGCTGGTGGCCACAGAAATTCCGATAAGCACCCTGAGCACAAAAGGATCAATCACTTTTGCTTCCTGGTGGTTGTTAAGTCCGTCCATGACCATCCGCAGGCCGATAAAGGAAAGCAGTCCGAAGGCGATCCAGTGGTCGTAGTCAGAGATGAGGTTTTTCAGGGAAGCGCCCACGAGCCAGCCTGCAAGGGGGAAAAGCGCCTGAAAGAAAGCCAGAAAGAAAGCCACCCGGCAGGCTTGCAGGAAGGCGATTTTCTTTTGGGCTATTCCCATGGAGATGGATACCGCAAAGGAGTCAAAGCTCAGGCCCACGGCAACCATGAAAAAGGTGATGAACTGGGTGGTGGTGATCATAAGCCTGATGTTCTGACAAAGGAGTATCTCATAAGAGTGGTTATTCCACGGTCACCGATTTGGCCAGGTTCCTGGGCTGGTCGACATGGCACCCTCTCATGACGGCGATGTAATAGGCCAGCAGTTGCAGGGGAATAATCGCCAGCAGAGGGGTGACGGCGGGGTGGGCAGTGGGGATTTCCATGACCAGGTCAGCCATTTCGCGCATCTGGTGGTCTCCTTCGGTCACCACGGCCAGGATTTGACCCTTCCGGGCCTTCACTTCCTGGATGTTGCTGATGATTTTTTCGTAATAAAGGTCACGGGGGGCCACGACGATCACCGGGAGATTATCGTCGACCAGGGCGATGGGGCCATGTTTCATTTCTCCGGCGGCATACCCTTCGGCGTGAATGTAAGAGATTTCCTTTAGTTTGAGGGCACCCTCCAGCGCAATCGGAAAGAGGATTCCGCGACCCAGGTAAAGGGCATCTCCTGCCTCACTGATTTCGGCAGCGATGGCTTTAACCTGAAGGTGCTGACTGAGGATGGCGCGTGCTTTTTCGGGCACCGCTGCCAACTCGGCAATCAATCCATGGTAAAACTCCCCGTCTATGGTCTGCCGGGTATGGGCCAGCTTCAGCGCCAGAAGGGTCAGTACGGTCACCTGGGCAGTAAAGGCCTTGGTGGAGGCCACTCCGATTTCCATGCCTGCATGGGTATATACCCCTGCCACTGTTTCCCTGGAAATACTGGATCCCACGACATTGCAAATCCCCAGGACCAAGGCGCCCTTCTCGCGTGCCATTCTCAGCGCCGCCAGGGTGTCGGCGGTTTCCCCGCTCTGGCTGATGGCCATCACGATATCGCCGGGGCCCAGCACAGGATGACGGTAACGGAACTCGGAGGCGTATTCCACCTCGACAGGTATACGGGCATACTCTTCAATGAGGTATTCCCCGATCAGGGCGGCATGCCACGAGGTGCCACAGCCGATAAGGATGATCCGCCGCGCCGCGGCCACCTCCGGAAGAACATCCATCAGCCCCCCCAGAACAATCTCCGGCTGGCCGGTCCTTAACCGGCCCCGGAAAGTCTCCTCAATGGTCCGCGGCTGCTCAAAGATCTCTTTCAGCATATAATGCTCGAATTCCCCCTTTTCCATCTCCCCGATGGTGATGTCGGCCTGACGGATGGTCAGGGTCACCGGGTTGTTTTCGATGTTCTTCAGGGTCAGGCTCCCCCGCTCCATGATGGCCACATCATGGTCATTGAGATACACCACGTGTTCGGTATGTTCCACGATGGGCGCCGCATCGGAGGCCAGAAAATACTCTCCGCGGCCCACACCGATGACCAGCGGACTTCCCTTTCTGGCTGCAATCAGTCTCCCCGGTTCATCCCGGGCCAGAACGGCAATCCCATAAGCCCCCACCACCTTCGATAAAGCCAGCCTTACCGCCATTTCCGTGTCAATGCCCGCCTCCTGGTTGTAAAAATACTCAATCAGATTCGACAGTACCTCCGTGTCGGTATCACTCTCAAAGGTATACCCATGCCGCAACAGGTCTTTCCTGAGTTCGGCGTAGTTCTCAATGATCCCGTTATGGACCAGGGTGAAGAGGCCGTTCCGGGAGGTATGGGGATGGGCATTGCGGTCACTGGGTTCCCCATGGGTGGCCCAGCGGGTATGGCCTATACCCAGCGTCCCCGTCACATCCTTATCGGAGCAGTACTCCTCCAGATCCGTCACCTTCCCCTTTTTCTTGTATATACGGAGATTCTGGCCCCAAAGCGCTATACCCGCAGAATCATATCCCCTGTATTCCAGTCTTTTCAGGCCGTTCAAAAGCAGCGGAAAAACATTCTTGTTCCCGATGTATCCTACGATGCCGCACATAGGTCGATCAGATTACTGGTTAAACTTCGAATAGGTGATGATCATCTTCACCCCGGCGGCACTCGATGCCCCTTTCAACACGGCCCTGCGCATCTCGCTGTTTTTGTTGGTCGGCGTCAGGAAAAAGCCGTTGTTACCGGTTTCCTTGTCGATGATGCTTTGCATATGCTGCGTGATGTTGAACCGGTAAGTATAGTCGGGGTAGAGATACCCTCCGTAATAGGCCGGCAAAAAGGAGTAATCCTTGGGCAGGTATTCCTGTCCGTCATCGCTGACATAGGTGAGAAACAGCTGAGTGGGCAGGGGTAACTTCCGGAAATCGGAAGCAATGGTGTCGACGGTGAAGATCAGCTCCGCCTTGTTGATCGCCACCCTGGAGGAGTCCCTCCAACCTCCCAGGAAGGGAAGATAGACCTTGGCCTGAAGCCCTCCTGTCGACTGGATGTAAATAAGCGAATCGCCGGTTGTTTCCTGGTTGATTTGGGAATAAAAGCGCGCCGGGGAGTAATCATGCTGGAAACTGTTGACGCGGGCGCTGAATTCGGTGACATAACAGGCCAGGTTGGTGGTGTCCTCGTCGTTGTGGTAGTAAAGCACCACGGCGGAAGCACTCCGGCTGGTCGATCCCAGCAGGCTCAGCGACACGATGGCCCCCTGGCCCTGCGCCGATACAGGTCTCACATACAATCCCCTGAAATAATCGAGAAACCGGTCGTTGTTGACCAGATCCAGGGAGTCGGCCGATATCAGTTTTTGCGCCAATGAATTGTGCAGCCTGATCCCCACCAGTTGATACATCGTATCGTTGTAAGTGGTGTCGAGCGATACCCTGGGCTTGAAGTCATATTCGCCCAGCTTGAAGGCGGAGGCCAGGGATGATAGATCGGCATCGTGATAATAGCTGGCATCGGGATCCAGGGCTCCCTCCAGTTCGTAAACTTCCAGTTTCTGGACCGAGGCGGTGTCGCCGTAAATCATACGGTAGTAAAAGTAAAACACGACCGAGTCAGCGACCGGGTTGGAGCCGAAATCGGGAAAGGAGTTGAGCCGGAACTGAAGCGCCAGGTCGGCCGTGGTTTTCCCAAATACGGGATCGTGGAATACCCCCAGCAGGCTGGTCGATGATTCATCGGTGCGAAGCGAGTCGTCACGGTATGTGTAGGCCCTGATGGTGTTCTTTTCCACCAGATTACGCGCATTAATCAGATCGGTGGCAGGCAACATCTCCACGCCTGCCAACCCGGTGTCGTTGCACCCGCTTTGAAGAAACAGACCCGCCAAGGCACACACCATTCCCGCAGGAAAGAAAAACCTGCTCCTGAATCTGACCGGAAATAGATGGGATAAAAGAGTTGAACGCAGTTCAGACCTTGTCATAAAAATCATTGTAAGCATCAATATAAACCTCTTTCTCCTGATAATCCAGGAACTTCTTTCCCGATTCGCCGATAAACTGCCCCAGTTCGGGATGGATCTCGCGCGAACCCTTGACGACCGCATCGGCATACTGTACCGCCAGCTTGCTGACATTGACGTAAGTGGGATTCTCCAATACCTTCACATCAGCTCCGGAGATGCCCTTGAGCAGCAGCTTTTTCCTGAAGTTTTTGTTCAGGGCACCGGCGAATTCGTCGTCATAAACGGAATAAACCACCTTTGATTGCGCAAAGAGGGGATCATCATGGTAATATTTCCTGATGTACAGGGGTACCAGTGCGGTGAGCCAACCGTGGCAATGGATGATGTCAGGAGCCCACCGCAGTTTGATCACGGTCTCCAGCACCCCCCGGGCAAAAAAGATCGCCCGCTCATCATTGTCCTCGAAAAAATTGTCCTCGGGATCGTATAACACGCATTTCCGGTGAAAATAATCCTCATTGTCAATGAAATAAACCTGCATACGTGCCGACTGGATCGAAGCTACCTTGATGATCAGGGGATGGTCGGTGTCGTTGATGACCAGGTTCATCCCTGAAAGACGAATGACCTCATGTAACTGATTCCTTCGTTCATTGACGCATCCGTACCTGGGCATAAAGGTCCTGATTTCACGTCCCCGCTCCTGCACTCCCTGGGGAAGATAACGCGAAATTTCCGACATTTCGGTTTCCGGTAAATAGGGGGTGATTTCCTGTGAAATATAAAGAATCCTTTTGTTTTCCATCTACGTTTTCCAAGTAGTTTTCAACCCTGCAAAATTAAGGAAAATATCCGGAAAATCAATTTATTCAGGGTTAAGGCCGCTGGGGCGGCCATTTTACAACGTTTTTAACTATTTTTATGACAAAGAAGGATGGATGGATTATACCGGTAAAATTGAAGGGAAGATTTTCGGGGAGATGGCTGATTTTCTGCCGTTCTGCCGGGATTGGCGGGAGGCCGGAGAGAAGATTGTATTCACCAACGGCTGTTTTGACCTGCTGCACCGGGGGCATGCCGAATACCTGGCCCGGGCGGCGGCACTGGGTGACCGGCTGGTGGTGGGTCTCAACACCGACGCTTCGGTAGCGCGCCTCAAGGGTCCCGGCCGCCCGCTGACCGACCAATGGTCACGCGCCTGGCTGGTGGCCGCCCTGGAACCTGTCTCGGCGGTGGTCCTCTTCAACGAAGCGACCCCCCTGGAGCTGATTAAAGCCATCCGCCCCCACTTCCTGATCAAAGGCAGCGACTACCGCCCCGAAGAAATTGCCGGTTACGACGTGGTGACCGCCGGGGGCGGCACCGTAGCTACCATCGGCCTGGTCCCCGGGTTCTCCACCTCCCTGCTTATCGAGAAGATCATCCGCTCTGGAAAATGAACAAGCTCAAAACCGTTTACACCTGCCAGAACTGTGGCGCCGAATCCCCCAAATGGATCGGCAGATGCCCCTCCTGTGACCAGTGGAACACCTATGTGGAGGAAATCGTGGCTTCCACATCCAAAAGCGCCTCCCCACCGCTGACCTCTGCAGGCAGCCCCCCCCTGCGGCTGTCGGAAATCGCCGACCTCCACCTCGACCGCCTCGACACCGGCATCGCCGAATTCAACAGGGTGCTGGGAGGCGGACTGGTGCCCGGATCGCTCGTGCTCATCGGCGGTGAACCCGGAATCGGTAAATCGACCCTGGTTCTGCAGCTGGCCCTCTCCCTGAAAGGAAAAAAAATCCTTTACGCATCGGGAGAGGAGAGCCTCCAGCAAATCAAGCTCAGGGCCAACCGGCTGAAAATGGAAAGCAAAGGCTCCTGGTTCCTGGCTGAAACCTCCCTGGAAATGGTCATGCACACCGTCGAACAGGAAAAACCCGACATCCTGGTGGTGGACTCCATCCAGACCATGGCCACCGACAAAATCGAATCCTCACCGGGGTCAGTGGCCCAGGTACGCGAATGCACGGCGGTCCTGCTCAGGCACGCCAAAAAATACCATATGACCGTGATCCTTATCGGCCATATCAACAAGGAAGGAAACCTGGCAGGCCCCAAGGTACTGGAGCACATTGTCGACACGGTGATTCAGTTTGAGGGAGACAACCGGCACTATTTCAGGGTATTGCGTTCCACCAAGAACCGGTTTGGCTCCACCGCCGAGCTGGGGATTTTTGAGATGCGCCAGAATGGCCTGGTCGAAGTCCCCAATCCTTCCGACCATCTGTTGTCGGGAGATGGTGACCCGGTATCGGGGACGGCCATTGCGGCCACCATTGAGGGGGTAAGGCCCTTTCTCCTGGAGATCCAGTCCCTGGTGAGTTCGGCGGCCTACGGAATGCCTCAGCGGTCGAGCACCGGTTTTGACCTGCGCCGGCTCAACATGCTCCTGGCGGTCCTCGAAAAAAGAGCCGGCTTCAAGCTGACCAGCCGTGACGTGTTCCTGAATGTGGCCGGAGGCCTCCGGATCACCGATCCGGCCACCGACCTGGCCGTTTTGGTAGCCATCCTCTCCTCCAGCCTCGACCTGGCCGTCGACCACCATACCTGCTTCACAGGCGAAGCCGGCCTCACCGGCGAAGTCAGAGCCGTCAGCCGCATCGAACAACGCATCGCCGAGGCCGCCCGCCTCGGGTTCCGGCGTATGTTCATCCCCCGCTACAACAAAGGCTTCGACACCTCCGCCTACCCCCTGGAAATCATCAGGGTCGCCCGCGTGGAAGAAGTATTCAGAAAACTGTTCGGGAATAAATGATACTTTTACACCGGAAGTGCAATGTCTCCGATGATGATGAAAAAACACCTGTTTCTGATGGCCGCCGCCCTTCTCCTGCTGACAGGCTGCGACGACGACGTGATCGATAAACCACCCCACCTGGTCAAACGGGATAAAATGATCACGGTGCTCGTCGACATGCACCTGGCCGAAGCGGTCTACCAAACCAAAAGATTCTCGAGCGAAGAACTCAACAAATATTCCGAATCGGATTTCTATTACAGCATCCTGCACAAACACCACCTCGCCGACTCTGTCTTCGAGAAATCCCTGATATACTACTGCAACAAACCCAAGGAATTCGAAAAGATCTACACCCGGGTGGTCAACAGGCTCACTGAACTGGAGCAGGAACAAAACGAAAAGGCAAAACAACCCGTAGACATCAACCAGACCATCGAGTGAACCAGCGTGGGAAAAAGGACAAATCCGGTGGCGAAGGAACAGACCAGCCGGGCAAGAAGGTGACTCCCCCCGGAAACGCGGACAAAGAAATAGAATCGCCGGAGTTTCCCATTCCGACTGTGGTTCCTGCCACAGGAAAAGGAGTGAGGAGTATTACGGCTCCGCTGGTGTATACCCTTTGGGGACCGCCCCTGGAGAACGGGAGGGTTTTTCTTGACGATCAGGGCACCATCATGGCGGTCACTCCCCGGCGGCAAAAGGTTCATTTCCCGGTCAGAGAGGAGGTTGTTTATACGGAAGGGGTGCTGGTGCCAGGTTTTGTCAACGTCCATTGTCATCTGGAGCTCTCCCACCTGGCGGGGGTTATTCCCGGGGGGACAGGCATCGGAGGTTTTATTGGGGCCATCAACCGGCGCCGTGGTGCTCCGGAGGAGGAGATGGTGCAGGCGGCCCGGCATGCCGCAAGCAGCATGTACCATTCGGGCACCGTTGCCGTGGGCGACATCTCCAATACGGCCCTCACGGCTCCCCTCAAAAAGGAGTCACCCATGACATGGATAACCTTCGTGGAGAGTTTCGGCTTTCACCCATCGCGGGCTGAGAGGGCCCTGCAGCAGGCCCTGGCGGTGTGGGAAGTCTTTGCTTCACAAGGAATGGCCGCTTCCATCGTCCCCCACTCCCCCTATTCGGTGAGCGATCCGCTGATGAGAGCCATCGCCGAGCTGGACCAGCTCCACAGCAGCCGGCTCTCCCTCCATAACCAGGAGAGCAGCGAGGAAGATCTCTTTTTCCGCCGCGGTGAAGGGGCCATCAGGGCACACCTTACTGAAAACCTGGGCCTTGATGTCTCCCACTGGATCCCCACAGGCCTGAGCAGCCTCGAAAGCACCCTTCCCAAACTGCCTGCTTCCAAACCGCTTCTGCTGATCCACAACACCTTCACCACCTCCACAGACCTGGCCTTTCTCAGGAAGATCAGGACGGAGGCACCCACCTGGCTGGTACTCTGCCCCAACTCCAACCTCTATATCGGAGGAAACCTCCCCCCCGTTCCCCTCTTCCGCAGGGAAGGAGTTCCGCTTTGCCTGGGCACCGACAGCCTGGCCTCCAACCACGGGCTTTCCCTCTTCGATGAAGTGGTGACCCTCCACCGTTTCTTTCCGGAGATCCCCGCACAGGAACTCTTCACCTGGGCCTGCCTTAACGGAGCCCGGGCCCTGGGCCTCAGCCACCGCCTGGGAAGCCTCGAAGCCGGGAAACAGCCCGGACTGGTGCTGATCACCCCAGGGCAGGACAACCACGATATCTTCATGCCAGGTAGCCGCCTGACCCGTCTGGCCTGATCATTTTGTATATTTACGGCCTGAAAAACAGATCATGGCTACTTTTCTTTTCGACGAAATCATCTTTGGCCCGGTCCGCAGCCGCAGGCTGGGCATCTCCCTGGGCATTAACCTGCTCCCCACCAACACGAAAATATGCTCCTTTGACTGCATCTACTGCGAATGCGGCCGCAACCCCGGAAAAGGAGCCCCCAAAGGAAAACTTCCCGAAAGAGAAGAAGTCGCCCTGAAACTGGAGGAAATGCTGACCCACATGAAGAGGGAGGAGCGACTCCCCGATGTGATCACCTTTGCCGGAAACGGAGAACCCACCCTCCATCCCCGTTTTGCGGAGATCATCGGCGACACCCTTGTCCTGCGCGACCGCTATGCCCCGAAAGCCCGCATTGCCGTGCTCTCGAACGCCACCATGCTGCACAAAAAA
The DNA here is from genome assembly GCA_012729335.1 of Bacteroidales bacterium. Classification (GTDB taxonomy): domain Bacteria; phylum Bacteroidota; class Bacteroidia; order Bacteroidales; family Prolixibacteraceae; genus UBA1413. The sequence continues at coordinate 148,643 of JAAYDJ010000021.1, forward strand.
GCAGTGTTTGACGCACTCCTCCGCGTCGATGACAACATCCAGAAACTCGACTCCGCCTTTGAGAAGACCGTCAGGCTTCTCGACTGCCCCACGGGTCATTTCAGCCTCGGGAAAGTGGTATCCCAACTGGCCTCCTTCAAGGGCAAGGTGATCATCCAAACCATGTTCGTCAGGGGCAGCTATAAAGGAGAGGTCCTCGACAACACCACACCGGAGGAGGTGGAAGCCTGGCTGGAACTCCTGAAGGTCATCGGACCGTCGATGGTGATGATATACACCATCGCCCGCGATACCCCGGTGGAGACACTCAGAAAGGCAGGGGTCGCAAAACTGACGGAAATAGCCCGCAGAGCGGAAGCCGCGGGTTTTAAGGTCCAGGTTTCGGGATAACCACCCTGAGCCCTTTCTTACCGGAAAAGATTTTTACCCTGAGGTACAGGACAACCCCGCACCTCCGGAAAGGGAGGATCTCCCCGGTGAAAAATCAAAAATGAAGGATATCCCTCAGAGGGTGGTCCGGTACCATTCCGATTCACGCCCCAGGGCCCGGATCCCGGCCACAAAACCCTTCAGCTTGAGCACCTCCCCATCCATGCGGGCAAAACAATCGTAAGTCTTTCCCGATTTAGGGTCGTATATCTTTCCACCGGCCCACTCTTTTTTGTTGCTGTTGTATGTAAATCCCGACAAAATCTGCAACCCGATCAACGGACGGCTCCGCAGTGAGGTATCCGGATTCTTGTCATCAAGGGGAGATTTTCCATTGACCAGTTTGGCCGGAATCATGTACACAATGGTTCCGGCATACTTACCATCCTTCTTTTCCACCCTGATCTTGGTGGTCTTCTCATCGTTCCACCAAATCCCGGAAATGGCATCGGCATTCTGGGCAAAACCGGCTCCGGCAAACAGGAGCAGCATAACAAAAAGCAGGGATCTTCTCATGATATTCTCGATTTTTTATTGACTCCGCTAAAATAAAATTTTCACCTCTCCATCGCCGGCAGAAAGAAGAAAAATGGCCGGAAACATCCCGAAACGGGATCTCCGGCCACCCTTTATTTTGAACTTTTGAACAGTTGGATTGAAAATCGCGAAATCAGAGGGATTTCTGGTTGACCAAAATGAAATCGCGGTATGATTTAATGAGGTTCACCGTGTGAAGCAGCATGTTTTTGGTTTCGGTGAGGGCCTTGAAGAATAGCAGGGAGTTTCGGGTATTCACCTCCTTGTTTTTGATCCTTTTCACCTGGTCTTTTTCAATTTCGTAGAGCGTTTCCATGATCCGCAGCCGGTGGGTCACCAGGTCATCGATGGATTCGAATTTTTCCTCCTTGACGATATGGATGGCCAGGTTGAAGAACTCGTCGATTTCAGTGACCATCTGCCTGATCTCCTGGGATTGGCTTTCCGTGAAGGGTTTGTGCTGGTTTTCGAGATGTTCCCTGAGGGGATCTACCAGAAAATGGAGCGAATGGGCGATTTCCCGCTGGTAATCGATCACCTGGATGAAGAAATAGCCGGCATCGACGTCGACCCGCTTCATCTTGGAAATGGTCTGAATGATCTTGTTTTTCTGCTTTTTGGTTTTGGCATTCAGCTGGTTGTTCATTTCCATGGCTTCCCGCATGTGGGAGACGTCTTCCTTGAGGAAGCTGTCGAGGGCGAAGGAGAAGATTTTGTTGGAGGAGATGATGGTTTTGACCACCTGGCTGCTGCATTTCTCGATGCGTTTACCGGCTTCGTCACCTTCCGAGATGAGTTCCTCGTCCTCTCCGGCTTTGCGGCTTTTTCTGCGGAAGGAGATATGGGTTCTGACCACCAGGACGATGGCCAGGGTGATCAGGCCGATGATCACGGGCATGCCCCCGGCGCTGATGGTCCAGGCAATCAGGGCGCTTACCGTGAAAGCCACGATGGCCGTCATAAACCATCCGCCCACGACGGCGAAGACCCCCGACACCCGGTAAACGGCGCTTTCACGGCCCCAGGCGCGGTCGGCCAGGGAGGTCCCCATGGCCACCATGAAGGTGACATACGTGGTCGACAAAGGGAGTTTCAGGGAAGTTCCGAAGGCGATCAGACTACTGGCCACCATCAGGTTGACGGCCGCCCTCAGTTTATCGAAAGCAGGAGCACTGGGATCATCAATCGCCTCCACCGGTACGAACCGGTTCATGATGAAACTGTTGACGCGCTCGGGGAGACGGCTTTTCACCCTTTTGTTGAGGCGGACCGAGCTGCGCACCACTGCCCGGGCAATGGCCGACGACCCGAACCGCTCGGCTCCCTCCGACTGGCGGCTCAGATTCACCCCCGTTTCCACTACGGCATGGGCCTTCTTGCTGGTAATCAACGTAAAGATCATCACCAGGCCGGCAATCAGCAGGAAAAGAAAAGGCGTCTCCACCTCTCCGTGAAGCATCTGCATGTTAAACTCCCCGGGAGCTGCGCCGCCTGAGGCCAGCCAGGCCTTGAAAGAGGCAAATCCGGCCATGGGCACCCCGATGAAGTTGACCAGGTCGTTACCCGCAAATGCCATGGCCAGGGCAAAAGTTCCCGCCAGAACCACCACCTTGAGGATATCAATCCTGAAAAACCAGTACAACAACTGGATGATGCCAGTCCAGCCCAAAAGGCTTCCCATCAACAACACCCCCGTGTGGGTAGCGATCCAGTCGCTCAGGGGAATTTCCCCCTTACCTATGGGAAAAGAGGCAAAGGAACTGCCGTCAACTCCTTTAATGAGAATAAAATAGGTGATCATCGTGATGGCCACTCCGCCGAAAAGGCTCCCCAGGTAACGGAGTTTCTTCTTGTAGCGGAAGGTGAATATCACCCTGACCAGGTATTGGATGAGGGTCCCGAAAGAAAAGGCGATGATAATGGAGACCAGAATCCCGGTGATGATGGCCAGGGCTTTCCCCGTGTTGACATAATGGGCCAGATCGGAAAAGGTGCCTCCCAGAGTTTTGATTTTTACCAGGGAGACCGCCACCGCGGAACCCAGCAACTCAAAGACCAGGGAGACGGTGGTGGAAGTGGGCAATCCCAGGGAATTAAAAGTGTCGAGAAGGATCACGTCGGTGATCATGACCGCCAGAAACAGCACCATGATCTCCGAAAACACAAACATGTTGGGATGAAAGACCCCCTTCCGGGCCACTTCCATCATACCTGTGGAAAAGGTCGCCCCGATCAATACCCCCAGGGCGGCCAGGGTAAATACCACCCATTTGGGTGCAGCTTTGGAACCAATCGCGGAGTTGAGGAAATTAACGGCATCGTTGGAGACACCTACGACCAGGTCGGATATGGCCAGTGCAAACAATATCACGACCAGAATCAGGTAGAAATTTTCCATGCATGCATTTTAAAGTCGGTGCAAAAGTAGGTAATATGACTTTTTTGTTCAATTGGAAAGATATTAAAAAAACATTAACAAAACATCAATTTACTAAAAATCAGCCCTTAATCGAAATTTGGCTATTTTTGCCCCTCATTGTAAATTAAATGAAAACCTATTCGTCACGGCAACTTGCCCTTTATTCCTCGGTCATCCTGTCCTTTACGGCTGGATTTCTGGTCATTATGGCCTATTACATCAACGCGGGATTTCTGACCATACTGTTGTTTCTGGCCCTTTTCATCGCCGTTTCCTATTTCATTCTGCAGTATATGCTGAGGCGGTATATCAGCGACAAGATCAAACCTGTATACAAGACGATTCTGGATTTGCCCGGCGGGAACGGCCCTGAAGGGGAGACGGGCGATCTGCCCGGCACCACGTTGTCGGAGGTGATCACCGATGCTGAGGCCTGGGCCAGAAAACAAAACCGGGAGATCGAACGGCTCAAGGAACTGGAACGCTACCGCAAGGAGTTCGTGGGAAACGTCTCCCATGAGCTGAAAACCCCCATTTTCAATATCCAGGGCTACATCCTTACCCTTCTGGAAGGGGGTATCGACGACCCCAAGATCAACAAGCTTTACCTGCAGCGGACCGAAAACAGCATCAACAGGATGATTTCCATCGTGGAGGATCTGGAGTCCATCACCAAACTGGAGTCGGGGGAGCTGAAACTGAACATGGAGAAACTCGACATCGTCAAACTGGTGGAGGAGGTTTTTGAATTGGAGCAGATGCAGGCCGCAGAAAGGGAGGTAAGCCTGGAGTTTGCAAGCCGTTCCGACCGGCCGGTGTATGTCAAGGCCGACCGCAAAAGAATGCATGAGGTGCTCAACAACCTGATCAACAACGGCATTAAGTACGGGAAGAAAAACGGCTACGTGAAAGTGGGCTTTTACGATATGGAAGACCACATCATGGTGGAGGTGGCCGACAACGGCATTGGCATGGAGAAAAAGGATCTTCCGAGGGTTTTTGAACGGTTCTACCGGGTCGACAAGTCGCGGAGCAGGGAACAGGGGGGGACCGGACTGGGACTCTCCATTGTGAAGCATATCATCGAGGCGCACAACCAGCGGATCAACGTGAAAAGCAAATCCAACGAGGGGACCACCTTCACCTTTACCCTCGAGAAATCAAGGTGATCACATCAATAATCCTGTTTTGAAAATCAAAGATTCCGCAACCACATCAGTTGCGTGAAAAGTGTTAAATTTGGGAAACAATGAAAAACCGGTCCCTATGAGTGAAGAGAAACTGAAGATTCTTCTGGTCGATGATGAAGTGGACATTCTGGAGTTCATCAGTTACAACCTGGAGAAGGAAGGCTTTACGGTATTTACGGCCAACAATGGCAGGGAGGGGCTGAAGCTGGCCGAGAGGCACCAGCCGCACCTGATCCTTCTTGACCTGATGATGCCTGAAATGGACGGGATCACCGCCTGCGAGGAGATCAGGAAGATTCCTGCCCTGCAGCAGACCCTGGTCGCCTTTCTGACCGCCCGCGGGGAAGACTATTCCCAGATTGCCGGTTTTGAAGCCGGTGCCGACGACTACATCACCAAGCCCATCAGGCCCAAGGTGCTCGTCAGCAGGGTCAAAGCCCTGCTGAAAAGACTGGCCCCGGCCACCACCGAAACCGAAATCCCCCAAGCCGACAATACCCTGACTTTCGGCAACCTGCTGATCGATAAGGAGAGATATCTGGTGAAAATCGGCAACGAGGAGATGATTCTTCCCCGGAAGGAATTTGAACTCCTTAGCCTGCTGGTTTCCAAGCCCGGAAAGGTCTTCACCCGCGAAGAGATCTACTTTTCGGTTTGGGGGGAGAATGTCGTCGTGGGCGACCGTACCATCGACGTGCATATCCGCAAGCTCCGCGAAAAAATCGGGAACGAGTACATCAAAACACTGAAGGGTATCGGATACAAATTCAGGGACTGAGCTATGGGTAAACTCCGGGCGTGGGGATTGATCACGATTTGAGGAAGTGAGGCCCGGGTGTTAAACAGGAAGATGGCCGACCACTCCTGTGGTCCAGAAGGTGACCGCTGTGCGGAAGGGGAGGTAATCCCTCACAGTTCCTTCCGGAGCCGGGCTACCGGAATGTCGAGCTGTTCCCGGTATTTGGCTACCGTGCGGCGTGCAATGTTGTAGGATTTCTCCTTCAGAATTTCAGTCAGCCTTTCGTCGGTCACCGGATGACGTTTGTCCTCGTTGTCGATGACCTCTTTAAGAATGGTTTTAATCTCCCGGGTCGACACCTCTTCACCCGACTCTTTTTGCATGGCTTCCGAGAAGAAATACTTCAGGGGATAAATCCCGAAATGGGTCTGGATATATTTGCTGTTGGAAACCCGTGACACCGTGGAAATGTCGAGGCTGGTCCGCTCGGCAATATCCTTGAGAATCATAGGCCGCAGCTTGGTCTCATCTCCGTCCATGAAGTACTCTTTCTGGAATTCGATGATTTCCGACATGGTCATGAGCAGGGTTTGCTGGCGCTGCCTGATGGCGTCGATAAACCATTTGGCCGAATCGAGTTTTTGCTTCACGAAGGTGGCCGCTTCCCTGTTGCTGCGGCCCGAGCCATTGCGGTCACGCGACAGCGAGCGGAGCATTTCCATATAGGATTCGTTGATCCGCAATTCAGGCATGTTTTTCTGGTTCAGGCTCAGCTGAAGCTCCCCGTCGACCACTTCCAGCAGAAAATCGGGAACGATATGCTGGTTGGACTTGTTGAGGGGATTGCTGTAGGAACTGCCCGGTTTGGGGTTGAGCTTGAGAATCATATCTACCGCCTGTTTCAGTTCCGTGTCGTCGATATTGAGCCGGCGGGCAATCTTATCGTAATGTTTCCGCGTGAATTCATCGAAATAATCCCTGATGATGGCTATCGCCAGAGGGCGGGCCTCCCCCTGTTTTCTCTCCAGTTGCAGCAACAAAGACTCCTGGAGGTTACGGGCTCCCACCCCGGGAGGATCAAAATCCTGGATGACCCGCAGAATTTTTTCGAGTTCCTCCTCGCTGACCCCCATATTAAGGTGAAAGGCCAGATCATCACTGATCGAAGGGAGATCGCGCCGCAAGTATCCGTCCTCATCGATATTCCCGATAATGTATTCGGCCAGTTTCAGCTCCCGCTCACTGAAGCTATCCATTCCTGCCTGCTCCAGCAGCGACTCATGAAAGGTGTCCCCCACCGAAAAGGGAATGTCGGCCTGCTTGTCGTCGGGTGAATAGTTGTTGGTCTGTAACCGGTAGCTGGGGATTTCATCCTCGGGCATATAATCCTCCACCGAGAACTCCTCGTTGTCTTTGTCGGTTTCGGAACGCAACTCCGGGGCAGCTTCCTCTTCCCCGTTGGCATAGGACTCCTCTTCGACCTCCAGGGCAGGATTCTCCTCCAGCTCCTTCTTGATGCGCTGTTCGAGCTGAAGGGCAGGAATCTCCAGCAGCTTGATCACCTGTATCTGTTGAGGTGACAGTTTCTGAAGCAGTTTCTGCTGTAATGTGAGTCTTTGTTCCATTAACCGGTTATTGGGCAATCCCCAAATTTAGCATTTTTTCCCATTGGGTGTTCACCCTGCCTGCCGATCAGAATTCCGCATTGCGGGGCGTTCTGGGAAAGGCGATGACATCCCTGATGTTGCCCATTCCGGTGATGAAAAGGATGAACCTTTCGAACCCAAGTCCAAAACCGCTGTGAGGAACCGTGCCGTATCGCCGGGTGTCGAGGTACCACCACATCTCCTCCACGGGAATGTGCATCTCCTCCATACGGGCCACAAGTTTGTCATAGTCCTCTTCCCGCTGTGACCCGCCAATGATCTCCCCGATCTGGGGAAAGAGCACATCCATGGCCGCCACCGTTTTCCCGTCGTCGTTCTGCTTCATATAGAAAGCCTTGATCTCTTTGGGATAGTTGATCAGGATCACCGGCTTGCGGAAATGATTCTCCACCAGGTAGCGCTCATGTTCGCTCTGCAGGTCAACGCCCCATTCCACGGGAAACTGAAATTTCTTTTTCTTGTAATGGTTGGAATTGCGGAGAATGTCGATGGCCTCGGTATAGGTAAGCCTGACAAACTCATTGTCGGCCACGAATTTGAGTTTTTCGATCAGGTCCATGGACTGTTGTTCCCGGGGTTTTCCCTTTTCCTCTTCCCTGAGGCGGGTCGCCAGGAAGGCCAGGTCTTCGGAGCAATGGTCCAGGGCATAGCGGATAAGAGACTTCAGGAAGTCCTCGGCCAGGTCCATGTTGTCTTTCAGGTCATAGAAGGCCATTTCGGGTTCAATCATCCAGAATTCGGCCAGGTGTCGGGTGGTGTTGGAATTTTCGGCGCGGAAGGTAGGCCCGAAGGTGTAAATTTCGCCCAGGGCGGTGGCCCCCAGTTCTCCTTCGAGCTGCCCCGAAACGGTCAGGTTGGTGGGCCGGCCGAAGAAATCGGCGCTGAAGTCGACCTTTCCCTCCTCCGTAAGGGGAGGTTGAAGGGCGTCGAGGGTGGTCACCCTGAACATTTGTCCGGCCCCTTCGGCATCGGAGGCGGTAATGATAGGAGTATGCAGGTAATAGAATCCGCGGCGGTTGAAATAGTCGTGGATGGCGAAAGCCATGGCATGACGGATCCGGAAGATGGCCCCGAAGGTGTTGGTACGGAAGCGCAGGTGGGCATTCTCCCTGAGAAATTCCAGGGAATGCTTCTTAGGCTGCATGGGAAAATTCTCGGGATCGGCACCGCCCAGAAGAACGATCTCCCTGGCCACCAGTTCCACAGCCTGGCCGCTGCCTGCAGAGGCCGCCAGAATTCCCGTGACGCTAAGGGCCGCACCTGTATTGATTTCTCCCAGAAGCTCCCCGCTGAAGTGGTTCACATCGGCCACCACCTGCAGATTGCGGATCGTCGACCCGTCATTCAAGGCAATGAAACTGACATTCTTGCTGTTCCGGTGGGTGCGCACCCACCCCTTAACCAGCACCTCCGTGCCGGTGGCTTCGCCGTCGAGGATCTCCCTCACCTTTTTCCTGATCATAAACCGGTAATTAAAAATGTGTCGTTCTGGACCACAAAAGTACATTTTTGACGCAAATATCAGGGCCTTTTCATAATCCGCGTGCCGGCAGGCCCCTCTGAAACGGAAATTGCCCCGTTTCCTCCTTGGAAACGGGGCAATCCCCTCATTCCGGATGCCTCATCCGTGTTATTCCACGAAGGTGATCCAGCCGTGGAGGTCGGGTTCATCCCCATACTGGATCGCCCTGAGCTTATGGTAGAGCTTGGTGCTCCAGGGCCCCGGCTCCTTTCCGTAGAAAAACTCCTTTTCCTCATCGGCATCAAAGATGCGCCCGATGGGTGAAATGACCGCAGCGGTTCCGCAAGCCCCGATCTCTTCAAAGGTGGGCAACTCCTCATAAGGGACCTTCCGCCTTTCCACCTTCATGCCGATTTCCCCGGCCAGGGTCATCAGGCTCTTGTTGGTAATGGAGGGCAGGATCGAATCCGACTCCGGAGTGATGTATGTGTTCTCCTTGATTCCGAAGAAATTGGCCGGTCCGCATTCATCGATGTATTTTTTCTCTTTGCTGTCGAGGTATAGGACCGCCGAATAGCCCCCCTTCTTGGCTTTCACACCGGCGACCATGCTGGCTGCATAATTGCCGCCAACCTTGTATTTGCCGGTGCCCTGAGGTGCCGCACGGTCATACTGCCGCAGGATGATCAGGTCGGTGGGTTTGAAACCTTCGGGGAAATAGGGCCCCACGGGCATCACAAACACCATGAAAAGATATTCACCGGCAGGCTTGACACCGATTTCAGGACCCGTACCTATCAGCAAGGGCCTGATGTAAAGCGAAGCTCCCGACCCGTAAGGGGGGATATAAGCCCGGTTCAGGGAAACCGCCAGCTTCACCGCCCGCCCGAATATTTCTTCAGGCAACTGCGCCATCATAATCCCCTCACAGGAGTGCTGCATCCTCCTGGCATTCTCTTCCAGCCTGAAAATCCGCACCTTTCCGTCACGGCCCATAAACGCCTTCAATCCCTCAAAAGCCTCCTGACCATAATGAAGCGCCGTCGCTCCCATGTGCAGGTTGATCACTTCGGAAGAACTCACCTCCAGCTCCCCCCACTTGCCGTCACGGTAATAACACCTTACATTGTAATCGGTTTTCCTGTAACCGAATCCCAGATTTTTCCAGTCTATATTTTCCATATTCTCATGTATAAGTCACATCTGTCAGGAACCCTTCCTGACCACCATCCAAATAAACAAAATTCCTGACAAACAATTCAGGAAATCTGTCAGGTTTAGGAATAAAACCAGAGGCAGGCACCCCTTCTGCCCATTCTGATCATGACCCCGTATCCGGTTGTGCTAGCGGCCCCGTATCCGGTCATGCCTACTTCCCCATATCCGGTTGTGCTGACTTCCCTACATCCGGTCGTGCTGACTTCCCCACATCCGGTTGTGCTGACTTCCCCACATCCGGTTGTGCTGACTTCCCCATATCCGGTCGTGCCTACTTCCCCATATCCGGTTGTGCTGACTTCCCCATATCCGGCTTTGCTAGCGGCCCCGGATCCGGAACCAGGTCCGCACAAAAAAGAGTACGGCGGAAGGCAGAAGCACCGCCATCAACAGCCAGCGGGGGACCTCCACCACATGCACAAAATAGTTGACCACGAAGAGAGCCAGCATAATGACGGAGAGATTAAAAAGCAGATTAAGTACCTTCATCTATATTGTTGTTTGTTAATGAATTGTTCTTCAGTTATATATCGACTTAATGCCCATGACGGCTCTTCACGCCCATGGAAGTCGCAGGGAGCAAATATTCATGCCCTTTTGTGATCTGAACACCATGCGGCTTTCATCGGGTATTTTGAATTTAATTAATTGTTAACCTGTTATTTACATTTTCCTGAACCATGGTGGTAAGTCATTCCCAACTGAGGCCCGCAACATACCCGTTGTGGCGCCTCACATTGAGGACCCTTTCCCGGTCAAAGATCAGGTACTGTCCCCTGATGCCTGTAAGTTCTCCCTCGATGACCGGATACCTGTCGAGGCTAAGGCTTTCGATTTTCGCCGTCACCGGGGATCCGGGGTAGTCGATGGAAGTAATGGTTTGGTCGTTGGTGAGGTATTTTTTCAGTTCGGGAGTGAGCAGGGCGGCTGCCTTTTCTTTTCCTTCGGGGAGCAGGGAGGTGGGGTAGGTGCGGTCAGTGAGCATCTCCCGCCAGTTGGTTTTATCGGAGAAGAATTGTTTGAGCCACACTTCGATGATGCCAGCGATGTGTCTGTTGGGGGTTTTCGCCAGGAGAAGGGCAGCACGGGCCCCCTGGTCGATCCACCTGACCGGGATCTGGTGGTGGCGTGTCACCCCCACTTTCAGTCCGGGGGAGAGGGCGAGATAAACATAATGATCAATCAGATCGTGTTCCCGTGCCCACTCCATATCGCGGGCGATGCCGAAATGGGCCCGGGAGAGTTCAGGCTGCAGCACCGACTCGCCGGCTTCAGGGGCCGTTTGCAAACAGTTGTAGCAAAACCCCTGGCCATAGGAGGTGCGGGTCACCTTTCCGCAGGCAATACAATGAATGATGCCTTCATAGGAAAGTCTCACCGGCCGCCCGATCAGATCGTTCATGGGAATTTCGCCGTCGCCCAGGGCAAGGAAATACCTGACCGGCCGGTCGTATTCGGTTCTCATCTTAAGAAGGCTGCCTTCAGCCCTTTGCGCTGAATGAAGCGGATGTTCAGGTATCATAGGCAGATGTCATGATGTGGGTGTCGGTGAAGGAGAGGAATGGTTTCAACTATGCCGGGGTGGGGTTTCTCTTTCTTTCCCCTGACAGGTGCTCGTTGCAAATGGCGTGGCATGAGATCTCTTCGTTTCCTGGGTTTCATGGCCTGCTGTTACGGGAGGCCCGGCCGGAGGGTACGGTCGTTGGCGGCGCCCAGGACCCCCAGGTAGATTAATTTGGCAGCATCCTCCATGATTTCAGGTGTAAGCCCGTGGATGTCGTCGAGGGGCTGATGGTAATAGACGGGTTTGACGGTGCCGGTGGTCCACAGGTTCATGGTGGGGTAGCCGGCTTTCAGAAAGACGGCGCCATCGGAGCGGGGCCGCCCGTAGGAAGGCCGGTTTTCGGAGCTCCTGAATGGCCGGTGAAGGAAATCTTCATTGCTTTTTATAAAGTGGGCGGCCACTCCGCCCCAGGAATCTCCGCCCTGGAGGAAAAAGCCGGTACCGTTGCCCACCATGTCGAGGTTGATCATGGCGAGCACCTTTTCGCGGGGCCACCAGGGATCGGTGGTGCTGGCCAGGCTGCCGTAGAGGCCGCACTCCTCACCCCCGAAGAAGACAAAGATGACGCTCCGGGCCGGTTTTTCGGGCAGGGAGGCCAGGGCCTGCGCTGCCCCCAGCAGATCGGCTACTCCCGAGGCATTGTCGAGGGCCCCGGGAAACAAGGTCCCCTGGTGGCCAACCGCATCGAGATGTGCACCCACAATGATCGCCTCCTCCTTCAGAACGGGATCGCTGCCCCCGATCATGGCCACCACGTTACACCCCCGCGAACCGGCGAAATGCCTTGTCTTGGCGGTGATGGAGACCTCCCTGCCCGTGGCAAAGGAGGCGGGTTTCAGCCCGGAGGTGATCTCCTTCTTCAGGGAGGAAAACTCCCTGCCGGCGGCGGCCGTCAGCTCTGAAGCCACCTCTTCACTGATATGGGCATAGACGAATCCCTCCAGGTAACTGGTATTCGGGTTGGCGGTCAGTCCCGTGTAAAGGAGCCCCGCGGCTCCCAGTTCCTGCGCCCTCCGGAACTTGTAGCGGTGGTAACTGTAAGGTTCCCAGGCGGCCAAAGCCGGATCATTGGCGGTGTAAGGCACTCCCGGCTCCATCAGCAGGATCTTTCCTTTCACGTCAAGACCGGCATAATCGTCATAACCCAACTCCGGAGCGGTGATCCCGAAGCCGGCATAGACCACCTCGCCGGTGACTTTCCCGGAAGCAGAATTGGCCCCGGGGTAGAAATCAGCGGGAAAATCAAGTTTCCTGATTCCTGTCCCTTTTCCTGTCCCTTTTCCTGTCCGCCGGAGAAGCACCTTGCCGGGCTCCACCACTTCCGTCCAGGCATTCGGGAACCATTGGTACCAGGAGGAATCGGCCATGACGGGCCGCAGGCCCCATCCTCCGAGCAGGCCGGCCACATATTCCGCGGCAGCCTGATATTCAGGCGACCCCGAAAGCCGCCCCCGGTAACGGGGAGCACTCAGCTCTGCCGCATAACCGAGAAGATCATGGCTCGATATGGTATGGAAAACCTCCATGACCTTTTCCTCCCGTTCCACCCTTTCCTGGGCACAAACCTGCCCGGTCTGCAGGGCCACCACCATCCCAACAACAAATCCCCTGATGTACTTCCTTGGCTCCAATATATTCATATCACGTCAGTTACTGTCCAAACAAAAACCTGCTCCCCTCCCCTTTTCATGGAAAGACAGCGGCACGCTCCATCCCTGTTTCACCGGTCCACCTGCCAGGCCATGGATCCTCATAAGCCCGTGAATGAAGTGAAAATTCAGGCAAGGGTAAAAATAATCATTCCCAATGTGTATTTTTAAAAGCTGAAAAAAATATGCAAATCACCGTAAGTCGAATAACCACCATAAAAGAAGACCATGGAGCGAAGAAGATTTATCAGGAACACGGGTGCGGGGGCCCTGGCCGCGGCAGGGATGAGCTGGCCTTTCGCCACTTTTGGAGAAGAGATGAAAAGTTCAAACGGGGCGCAGTTCAGGCTCAAGTATGCCCCGGGATTCGGCATGTTCAGGGAACATGCCGGGAATGACCCCATTGATCAGATCAGATTCATCCATGATCAGGGGTTCCGGGCCATATTTGACAACGGGCTGATGGACAAGGAGCCGGCCCTGCAGGAGAAAATCGCAGCGGAACTGGCCCGCCTGGGCATGGACCTGGGGCCTTTCGTGCTTTATGCCGATTTTGGGACCCGCTCGATGGTCCTGAACGATCCCTCCGTGAGGGAGATGTTCCGTAAGAAAATGGCCCAGGCCCTGGAAGTTCAGAAAAGAACCAACGCCAAAACCGCTTTGGTGGTGCCCGGTCGCTATGACGAGAAACTGGCCTGGGATTACCAGACCGCCAACGTGATCGACACCATGCGCATGTGCTGTGACCTCGTGGGGCCTGCCGGACTGGTGCTGGTGATGGAACCACTGAATGCCCGCACCGACCATCCCGGACTGTTCCTGACCACCATCCCCCAGAGCTACATGATCTGCAAGGCGGTGAACCACCCCAGCTGCAGAATCGTCAACGACCTCTACCACCAGCAGATCACCGAGGGCAACCTGATCCCCAACATCGACATGGCATGGGAATATATCGCCACCTTCCATCTCGGCGACAACCCCGGCCGCAGGGAACCTACCACCGGAGAAATCAACTTCCTCAACATTTTCAGGCATATCCATCAGAAGGGATATGACGGGGTCCTTTGCATGGAACACGGCAAAAGCAAACCCGGCATTGAAGGCGAAAAGGCCGTTATCGAGGCCTACCGGAAAATGGACGCCTTCTGACCGGAACCGGAAGTTAATTTTATGTTATTCCATGCCCCCGCCGGAAGAGTGGTGGAAGTAATGTAATATATTGATAATCAATATTATTACGAGAATCTTGCATTCCAGTGTAACTCTTGCTGAAATTTTACGTTTTTCACCCATCAACGCATTAAACAATCTCTATTTTTGCGCAGAATTTACAGGTCGTCACAGGGCCTGAAAAACGTAAACAATTCATGGTGATTTACACGCAGAAATGAATTTCAAAGCGCACGAGGCTGCTGCCACCGGAACAGATGGCGGCCTCACGGGTAGTTCCTCTCCGGAGGAGCCTGGCGGGAAATACGCCAAACGGGCCTTACCACCCGATTGTGACGCACCAGACCCGGATGACCTCCGGCTTTTCCGATTTCTAAGCATTTATTACCCATTGACGGATCCTGCCGACTGGAACGACTGGAGGTGGCAGATGCGCAACGGGGTGACCACCGCCGCGCAGTTGTCGCGGTTTATGGAGCTTACCCCCTCAGAGGCGGAGGCTTTGGCGCGCCTGAAAGGGCGGTTGCCGCTGCGCATCACCCCCTGGTATCTTTCACTGATGACGGGAAGGGGGGCCGGCCATCCCCTGCGCAGGATGATGGTGCCCACCCTGGAGGAACTCACCACCCGGCCCGAAGAAAAAAGCGACTCACTGAACGAGGAGGGTTCCTCGCCCGTTTCGGGGCTCGTCCACCGTTACCCCGACAGGGTGCTTTTTCTGGTGACCCAGGTCTGCTCGGCCTATTGCCGGTACTGTACCCGCTCGCACAGTGTGGGCAGGCTCGCCCATGCCCCGCGCCTCCAGTGGGAACAAGCCATCGAATATATTGCAGCCCACCCCGGAATCAGGGATGTATTGATCAGCGGCGGAGATCCCCTGACCCTGACCGACACCCAGCTCGAATACCTCCTTTCCCGTCTCAGGAGCATTCCCCATGTGGAGATACTCCGCATAGGCACCAAGGTGCCGGTAGTCATGCCTCAGCGGATCACCCCTGAACTTACCGCCCTGCTCGAACGCTTTCACCCCCTGTGGATGAGCATCCATTTCAGCCACCCCGAAGAGATCACCCGGGAGACGGCCGCCGCCTGTGCACGCCTGGCAGGTGCCGGCATCCCCCTGGGAAGTCAGACGGTCCTCCTGCGTGACATCAACGACGACCCGCAGGTCATGCGCTCCCTCCTCCACAAGCTCCTCCAGATACGGGTGCGCCCTTACTACCTCTACCAGTGCGACCTGGTGCCCGGAACCCATCATTTCAGAACCCCGGTGTCACACGGACTGGAGATCATCAGAAGCCTCAGGGGTTTTACCTCGGGCTACGCCATCCCCCACTTTGTGATCGACGCCCCCGGCGGAGGCGGCAAAATACCCCTCCTCCCCGAATATGTCAGGGAAATCACCCCCGAAGGCATCGTCATGAATAACTATCTCGGAGAAACCTGTTTTTATCCTGGGTTTTAACATGGGGAAAATGATCACCGGTTTGTGTTATGACCTGCGGTCGTGGTACCTTGACCGCGGCTTTACCGCGGAGGAAACCGCCGAATTTGACAGGGAGGAGACGGTAGATGCCCTGGAGGAGGCTTTGGAGAGCCTGGGCTACGCCACCCGGCACATCGGCAATGTCTATCAGCTGGTGGAAGCCCTGGCGGCCGGACAGCGGTGGGATCTGGTTTTCAACATCACCGAGGGGTTATATGGGCCTTCCCGCGAGTCGGTAGTCCCCGCCCTCCTTGACCAGTATCGCATTCCCTACGTTTTCAGCAACGGAGAGGTCCTGGGGGTCTCCCTCAACAAGCAGCTGGCCAAACAGGTGGTGGCTGCCCGGGGCGTTATGGTGGCACCGGGATTCGTGGTCAGGGATCCCGCAGAACTGGAAACCCATCATCCGGTGTTTCCTCTTTTTGTGAAGCCTCTTTCCGAGGGGACGGGCAAGGGGATCACCGGCCAAAGCAGGGTGGAGAATGCGGATCAGCTCAGGTTGGCGGTGGAGCGCATTCTGGTGGAAAACCGCCAGCCTGCCCTGGTCGAGGAGTTTTTACCCGGAAGGGAATTCACGGTGGGGGTAACCGGGCAGGGGGCTTCCGCCCGGGCAATCGGCGCCATGGAGATATTCACGGGCGACGAGGCGGTCTACAGCCTCGAAGTCAAGGAGCATTACGAAACCCTGGCGAGGTATGCGCCGGTGGAAGGCCCCATGCTGGAGGCGTGTGCGGCGGTGGCCCTGACCGCCTGGGAGGCCCTGGGAGGTGTCGACGGGGGGCGTATCGACCTCCGGTGTGACCGCAGGGGCCGACTCTGCTTCATCGAAGCCAATCCCCTGGCAGGCCTTCACCCCGTCCATTCCGACCTGCCCATGCTGGCCAGAATGGCCGGCATCTCCTACCGGGATCTGATCGGCATGATCATGACCTCCGCCCTCGGAAGAACAGGCCATCAGACCGGAAAGCCCCTGCCCCCCTTTCAGCTCCCTGTGACCATCCCCGCAAAGGAGTGATCCCGCCAAAAGAGATACACCTTTCTGACCACATGCAATAGAAGGTAAACCATCCGAGATGATTCCACGCGATATTACCATCCTTTACAATGCCCCGGTTCCCGGCAGCGGCGCCGACGACTGGGATGTTCTCGACCAGGTGGAAGCCGTTGAAAAGGCCCTGGTTGAACTGAAGGTCTCCGTGCGGCGGGCTGCCGTCGGCGGCAACTTCATGGCAGAGATCTCCCGCCTTAAAAGGGAGGGGGTCACCCGTGTCTTTAATCTGGTGGAAGCCATCGAAAACAAAGGGGAACTCAACTATTTCATTCCGGCGCTGCTCAACCTTCACGGGATCGCCTATACCGGGAATCCCCTGGAAGCCCTGTTCCTCACCACCAGCAAGCGGCTCACCCACCAGTGGCTGGCCCAACGGGGGGTCAGGGTACCCCCGGCATTCCGGCCATCCCAGTCCGGGGAACTGGTTCCCGGAAGGAGATACATCGTAAAACCGGTATGGGAGGAGGGTTCCGCAGGGATCACCGCCGGTTCGGTGTTTACCTTTGAGGGCCGCCTGCCGGCCACCGTGGCCGCCCTTCCCGACGAAGCCTGGCAAATAGAGGAATTCATCGACGGAAGAGAGTTCAACCTCAGTCTGCTCGAAGGGGAAGGGGGTCCTGAACTGCTTCCCTTTGCGGAAATCCTTTTCCGCGGATACGGGGAGGAGCGGCCCCGGATCGTCGACTACCACGCCAAGTGGACTCCCGGCAGTTTTGAGTATGAGAATACCCTGCGTGACTTTCCCGACCTGTCGGAAGAGCCGGCACTGAAGGCCGCACTCGGGGAGGCGGCCCTGGCCACCTGGGAGGCCCTGGGACTCCGGGGTTATGCCCGTGTAGACATGCGCGTGGCCCCGGCGGGTGAGGTGTATGTTCTGGAAGCCAATGCCAATCCCTGCATTTCACCCGACAGCGGCTTCACGGCGGCCGCCGCCAGGGCAGGATATCCCTTTACGGCCGTCGTCCAAAGCATCCTGCAGCACATGAACAATCAAACCTATGGAAATCAGATCTGACCTTCGCGAAACCGACCAGCCCGCCATCAGGCAGCTCCTCGACGAATCAGGGTTTTTCTACCCCTTTGAAACCGAGGTGGTCATGGATATTTTTGAGGAAACCCTCCTGAAGGGCAGCGAGGCTTCAGGCTATTACTGGTGCCTGCTGGAAGAGGGAGGAAAACTGGCGGGATTTGCCAATTTCGGGCCCAATCCGGTCACCCTTCATTCCTGGGACCTTTACTGGCTGGCTGTGCGGGAGAACCTTAAAAACAGCGGGCTGGGCACACGCCTGCTCACCCGCACCGAAGAGACGGCCCGCCTGAAAGGAGGAAAGATCCTCTGGGTGGAGACCTCAGGAAGAGCCCTTTACCAACCCACCGTGGCCTTTTACCACCGGCGGGGGTATGCCCTGGAAGCCACCCTCCCCGAATACTACGGGCCTGCTGATCCTAAACTGATATTCAGGAAAAGCCTGACTTAAAAGGCCTTTCAGGCCACTCCGGGAAATGCCGGGTCACGGGAAGATTTCCCGGCAGCAAAGGTAAAGGATGATGAACGGGGCGTGACCTGCAATCACTCCATGCAAGGACTACCTTTTCATGATCCCGTAACAGAGGATCCGCAGAATCACATCCACACTCCGCTCCAGGTTCATATTACCGTAAGTCCCGGCCGACAGGGGCATCTCCAGCCCTTTGATGGCCATGGTGATCCCGATGGCCGCCAGGTTGAAATCGTAAATCTCAAACTCATTCTTACGGACCCCCTCGATCAGAATGCGCTTGATCATCCTGATCTCGTCCTGCTCATACCGGTTCTTGATCTCCTCGATGAAACCAATAGCCGTCACATCGTTTTCCAGGGCGTTGTAAAAATTGGCCAGGTTACGGAAGGTGGTAATCTTGGTCAGCAGATAATCCCTCAGCTTATCAACGGGATCGGTATTCCGGTTGACCACCTTGTCGAGTTCCTTTCCCAGAAGCTCCACCTCCTTCATGATCACTGCCTGAAACAGGTCCTCCTTGCTTTTGAAATAATAATAGAGTGAACTCTTGCCCTTTCGGACGGCATTGGCAATGTCATCGAGTGTGGTCTTGCGGTACCCGTACTTGCTGAAGATCTCCTGGGCTATCTTCAGGATGCTTTCACGGTTCAGGTCTTTCTTTGAACCGTTTTCTGCTGCGTTGTCCATGAACCTCTCCCTTAAGTTTGATTACAGTATAACAAATATACGTTAAAATATTCAGTTTTTACTTCGTGGCCGGGAGTTGTCACGGGTTTCACCGTTGTTGGCCAACAGGAAATCGAGTTGTTTCTTTTCCAGGTTGGTTCTCCAGATTTTAACCTTCACGGGGTCGCCCAGCTGGAATATCCTGCCGGTATGGCGGCCCCTGATGAGATAGTTTTTCTCGTCAAAAATATAAAAATCGTCGTCGAGTTGACTGACGGGGATCATGCCCTCGATTTTATTCTCGAGTTCGACATACAGGCCCCAGTCGGTCACCCCCGAGATCACCCCGGGAAACTCTTCTCCCACGTGGTCCTGCATGAATTCAACCTGTTTGTATTTTACAGAAGCCCTTTCGGCGCTGGCTGCCCGGCTTTCCATTTCGGAGGAGTGGCGGCACATTTCGGCATAGTCGCCCGTATGGGAGGCCCTTCCGCCCTCCAGAAATTTCTCGAGCAGGCGGTGCACCATCATGTCGGGGTAACGGCGGATGGGAGAGGTGAAATGGGTGTAGTAGTCAAAGGCCAATCCGTAATGACCGATGTTGCGCACCGAATATTCCGCCTTGGCCATGGCTCTGATGGCCAGCATTTCCACCACATTCTGCTCTTTTTTACCTCTCACATTCTCCAGAAGGTGGTTCATCGACTCAGCCACCCCCCGGGGCGTCACTGTTTGGATCCCATAGCCGAACTTGTGAATGAAATTGTTGAAATTCTCCAGTTTTTCGGCATCGGGGCGGTCATGCACCCGGTAAACAAATACCCGGGGTCCCTTTTTGTCGGCACCCTTTCCGAATAACTCGGCCACCTTTTTATTGGCCAGGAGCATGAACTCCTCGATGAGTTTGTTGGCTTCCTTTGACTCCTTGAACCAGACCGACAAGGGTTTGCCTGAGTCGTCGATATCGAATTTCACCTCTACGCGGTCAAAGGCGATGGATCCGGCGCGGAAACGTTCCTCCCGCATTTTCTGTGCCAGCCCGTTGAGCAAGAGGATCTCCTCGGCCAATTCCCCGCTCCCGGTCTCGATGATCTCCTGGGCTTCCTCATAACTGAACCTCCGGTCGGAATTGATGACGGTTTTCCCGAACCATTGGTGGAGGACTTTCCCTTCGGGAGTGACCTCGAAAACCGCCGAAAAGCAGAGTTTATCCTCGTGGGGCCTGAGGGAACACACTCCGTTGGAGAGGTGTTCGGGCAACATGGGCACCACCCTGTCGACCAGGTAGACCGAGGTTCCCCGTTCATAGGCTTCCTCGTCGAGTACCGACCCGGGCTTTACGTAATGGGTCACGTCGGCAATATGGATGCCGATTTCAAGATGGCCGTTGTCGAGCTTTTTCAGGGAGAGGGCGTCGTCAAAATCCTTGGCATCGGCGGGATCGATGGTAAAGGTGGTCACCCCGCGGAAATCGCGGCGACGGTTGTATTCGCTTTGGGGGATTTCATCGGGGATTTTTTCGGCGGCTTTCTCCACCTTATCGGGGAAGCGCCGGGGCAGTTCAAACTCGGCGAGGATGGCATGCATTTCGGTGTCATGGACTCCGGCGTCGCCCAACACCTCGGTAATCACTCCGACCGGGTTCCTGGCGTTCGCAGGCCATTCGGTGATTTCGGCCACCGCCTTCTGTCCGTTTCGGGCACCATGGAGGTTCTCAGCAGGAATAAAGATGTCGAAGCTCACCTTTCCCGTGGGCACCAGGAAGGCGTAATTGCGGGTCACTTCGAGGGTTCCGACGAAATACTTCTTTGACCGTTCGAGGATTTCCACCACCTCTCCTTCGAGGTCATGTCCCTTCCGGCGGGCAAAAAGGTGAACCCTCACCTTGTCGCCGGCCATGGCATGGAGCAGGTTACGTGCCGAGACATACACGGGGGTTTCCGCCTCATCGCTGTGGAGATAGGCATAACCCGTGGGCTGCATGTCCACCACCCCGGTGATGGTCCCCCCGCGGGTACGCATCCGGAAACGGCCTCGTCCCATCTCCTCCAGATATCCACTCTCCCTCAACTCCTCCAGCACCACCACCACCAGCTTGCGTGACTCCTCATCGGTGATCCCCAGGATCGAGGAGAGCTGACGGTAATTGAAGGGCTTCACGGGATCATCATACATCACCGACAAAATCGCCGACTTGAGGTTTTTCTTGTTGAAGGCCGCCATCTTCCGGCTCTTTTTCTTCTTATCCTTCTTCGACATCGCTTTAAAATTTGTGGGAAGGTAAAAAGCTATCGGGGAATAAAAAAGGTTTTTCAGGGAATTCGTATGTTTGCAACTCACTTTTATTCCGGGAGTGACCGGAACATGATCATGAAGGAATGTTTTCTGAGAGGTGCAGGGCGGCAGTTTCCCGTGTGGGTGGCCATTGCCCTGGGGGGGGTGCTTTTTTTCGGGAGGTGTGCCAACCAGGGTATGCCCACCGGAGGTCCGCGCGACTCCATTCCCCCGGTCCTGGTTGAATCCACACCGGCCATGAGATGCACCGGTTTCACGGGCAAGGAGATCAGGCTGACCTTCAACGAATACATCGTTCCCGACGAGGTGTCGGAAGAGTTGGTGGTTTCACCGCCCCTGACCAAACGGCCTTCGGTCAGAACCAAATCCAAATCGCTCATCGTAGCCTTTAATGAGGATCTGAAGCCTGGGATGACCTATTCCATGGATTTCAAGAATTCGGTAGCCGACAACAACGAGAGGAATCCCTATCCGGGGCTGAGATTGCTTTTCAGCACCGGTGATCAGATCGACACCCTGCGTGTGGCGGGGATGGTCAAAACCGCGGCCCGCCTCGATCCCCAGGAGAAAATCATCGTCATGCTCTACGCCAGCCATGAGGATAGCGCCGTCACCCGTACCGTTCCCGACTATATTGCCCGCACCGACAGCCGGGGGCTCTATCTTTTCGACAATGTCAAACCGGGAAGTTACCGTCTTTACGCCGTCAACGATGCCAACACCAACCTGCGGTATGATCCGGGGGCCGAGGAGTTTGCCTTCTGCGACTCCCTGGTGGTGCCCTCCGCGGAATTCGTAGCCCAGCCCGACACCCTGGCCGTGGGCGCCGACAGCCTCCTCATCACCGGCCATACCCTCTTCAGGCCTGATCCCATTTACCTGAGAACCTTCACCGAGGAGTTCTTCGAACAGTACCTCGACAAATCGGTCCGCGACACCCGCAACAAATGCACCTTCGTCTTCGGGGAACCGGTCAGCGACACCCTCGGTCTCAGGCTCCTCAACCAGGAAGCCGACCGGTGGTACCTCATTGAACACAATCCCGAATGGGATTCCCTGACCGTGTGGATCACCGACACGCTGATTGCCAGGATGGACACCCTTCAGCTGGAAGTGGCCTACAACCAGCGGGATTCGGTGCAGCAGACCTTTCTGCAGCGCGATACCGTTGAATTGCTCTTCACCGACCGGGAAAAACAGGACACCCGCCGCCGGAGAAGAGACGACGGTGCACCGCAGGTCACCCTCTTCAGCTTCTCTGACAACATCAAAACCGCGGGCTTCGACCTGAATCTCCCCATCCGTCTGCAAACCCCCGAACCGGTGGGCCAATTCGATTTCGGCGCCATCAGGCTCCATGCCCTTTCCGAAAAGGACACCACCCTGCTGCAGCCATCCATCACCAGGGACACCACGGAGTGGCGGACTTACAGGATTGACTGGCCCTGGGAGGCGGAAGCCACCTACCTCCTCGAAATCGATTCGGCAGCATGCACCAGCATATACGGCGTGGTGAACCAAAAGGTCAGAAAACAGTTCACCACCCAGAAAGAGGACTTCTACGGAAAGATCATCCTGGATCTGACGCCCACCTCCGAACCGCTCATCGCCGAACTCCTCGACCCCTCGAAAGAGGAGAAACTCCTGCGGTCGCTGCCGGTCACGGGCGGAAACAGGGTGACCTTTGATTATCTTCCCCCTTCCAAATACAAGGTGAGGATTCTTTTCGACCGGAACGGGAACGGCAGATGGGATCCGGGGGTATTCACCTCACGGGAGCAACCCGAAAGGGTCGCCTATCTTCCCGAGATTGTGAAAGTCCGCTCCAACTGGGAGAAAGTGTTCCAATGGGATCTCAAGCCTGATCCTACCTTCCCGAAGGTCCTTATTGACAAGGAGGAGGAAGAGCAGCGCCTTAAACAGCAACAGGAACAGCAGCGCCGTGACTCGGAAAGGGAAAGGGAGATTCCCGACGGGGAACAGGGCTTTCCCATGCCCGGTCGGTTCTAGCTGGCATCGGAGCACCTGAAAGGTCTCATTGTTTCCACATTTTCAGATTATATGTTCCGTAGCGCAGATATGGAAACTTACCTGCAGATGGCATATGGCCGCAAACCCACCACCGCTCTCCGGAGTCCCGCCTGCCAGGGTTCTGTTCAGGGATGCGTTCAGTGGTGCGTTCAGGGATTCATTCAGGGATGCGTTTAAGGATGCGTTCAGGGATGCGTTCAGGGATTCATTCAGGGATTCATTCAGGGGTGCGTTCAGTGGTTTGTTCAGGGATTTGTTCAGGGGTGCATTGTCTTACCCTGAGGGCATACCGAAAGCTTTAAGTTTGGAAAATAATCTGTACTTTTGAAGTTGTAAAATTTGAAAACATGGCCAGTATCCGTTCCCTGAAAAAGGACATCGACCTGTTGCTCTCACTGGTACTTGAGGATTGCATGTACGTGATGGAGCATTATCCGGAAGCCGACAAGGAAAAGGTCAACGCCATCGCCCGGGAGGTGATGGCCCGGCACCGTGACCTCCGCGCCATGGTCAATCATCCCGACGGCAAGGAGAATCCCGCAGTGGTAAAGGAATACATGCGGTCGGTGGTCAATAAACTCTATGACGTGGCCGACCAGGCTCTGGAACAGCTCTTGTCGGAGGTGAAAAAGTAACCTGACCCTCCATAAAATCCCTCTCTCCCCGAAAGGCCCATCCCGGTGGTGGTCCGGTCCCGAAAAAGTTACTACTTTTGGAACGGAAACATTGATTTAAACGGTAATGGATTACGAAACCGGGAAAAAAGGAAATTTTCTGGGCGCGACCCCCAAAGACCGGCGGAACAACGTCATTGTCATTTTGTTGGCGGTGATTCTGGCGGTGATGCTGTTTCTGTTTTTTGCACAGAGGAAAAGCAACCGGATCATTGTGGGGCAAATCACGGCCCAGAAGGACTCCATAGAGGTGGAGCTTACGCAGATCATTGCCGGGTACGACAGCCTGAAGGTGGAAAACGACACCCTTTCACAACAGATATACATGGCCCAATCGCGGGTCAGGGACCTGTTGCTGGAGGTGGAGCAGACCAGGCGGGTGAGTCTGGACCGGATCAACCGCTACCAGAAGGAGGTGACCACCCTGCGTGACATCATGCGCAATTACATCGTTCAGATCGACTCTCTGAACCGGCGCAACCAGTTGCTGATGGCCGAGAACCTGGAGGTGAAGGAGCAGGCCCGCCAGGTGGAGAGCCGGAATGAGCAGCTCACTCAGGAAAAACAAGAACTCGAGGAGAACCTGAAACGGGCGGCCGCACTGGAGGTCAGGGAGCTGACCGCCGCCGGCATGAACGACCGCAACAAGGATACCCGTTTTGCCGACCGGACGGTGATGATCAGGGTCAACATGGTCATCAACCAGAACATCACGGCTAAACGGGGCGCCAAAAACATCTACGTCCGCATCATGCGCCCCGACCAGCTCCTCCTCAACAAATCATCCGATGACCGCTTCCGTTACGAAGACCTTCACATACCCTATACGGCGGCCCGGGAAATCAACTACGAAGGCAATGACCTTCCCGTAGCCATTTACTGGGACAACAAAGGGCAGTCGCCCCTCATTCCGGGAAATTACACCATCGACGTATTTGCCGACGGAAACAACATCGGCACCACCGTGCTGGAATTGAAATAACCGGGATGAACAAATGGGCTTCCACGGTGACATTATGACCGCCGGGATATGAAAATTAAAGCCGGGGTGTTATTTTTGTGTCGTTAAAGTATCCTGCAGATGTTAGAAAAGATCAAAGCCCTGAAAGGGGAAATTGAGGCGGCGGCGCCGGAAACGGCTCTCCAGCTGGAAGAGCTCCGTATCAGGCTCATCAGCAAGAAGGGGGTGATCAGCCAGCTCTTTGAGGAGTTCAGGGAAGTGGATCCTCTGTTGAAGAAAGAGGTGGGAAAAGCCCTCAACGAGCTGAAGAACAGCGCCATGGAAAAGATCAACCGGCTAAAGGAGCTGCTTGATGCCCGCCAGGAGGAGGGGAGCCGTGCCGACCTGACCGCCCCCGGCGATGCCCTTACGCTGGGGTCACGCCATCCCCTGGCCATCGTGCGCAACCGGATCACCTCCATTTTCGGACGGCTGGGATTCACCGTGGCCGAAGGCCCCGAAATTGAAGACGACTGGCATGTATTCTCAGCCCTGAACTTTCCCCCTGAACACCCGGCCCGCGACATGCAGGATACCTTCTTCATAGAAAAAAATCCCGACATTTTGCTGCGCACCCATACCTCCAGCGTGCAAATCAGGGTCATGGAACGGAGCCAGCCCCCCATCCGGGCCATTTTCCCCGGAAGGGTCTTCCGCAATGAGGCCATCTCGGCCCGCTCCCACTGTATTTTCCACCAGGTGGAGGGCCTTTATGTCGACCAGAACGTCTCCTTCGCCGACCTGAAACAAACCCTGCTCTATTTTGCCCGGGAACTCTTCGGCGAAGGTACCGAAATACGCCTGCGCCCCTCCTATTTCCCCTTCACGGAACCTTCTGCGGAAATGGACGTGAGTTGTTCCATTTGTGGCGGAAAGGGATGCAATCTTTGCAAATACACGGGATGGCTCGAAATCCTGGGATGCGGGATGGTCGACCCCAATGTCCTGGAAGCCTGCAACATCGACAGCAACAAGTATACGGGGTACGCCTTTGGGATGGGCATTGAACGGATTACCATGCTGCTCTACGGTGTAAAAGACATCCGCCTCTACTTTGAAAACGACGTTCGTTTCCTGAGGCAGTTCCGCTCCGCATTATAGCATCAATTGGCGGAGATTACCGTGCCCGGGGCGAAGTAACGGGCATAGGCGGCAGGATCCGTGAGGACTTCACGGGCTTTGAGAATATCGGGATCTTCACGCAGCATGGCCCTGATAGCCCCCTTCTGATAATAATAACGGCCTACAATTTCATCCTTCAACAGGTCGCTGATCTCCTTGCGGAATAGCCTGAGGTCCTTGTCGAGGTCGGGTTTCAGCCGGGCCTCCAGGTTCTTGAATTCCGCCTCCGCCACCTCGTAATATTTCTCGGAACGGGCCGTTTTCAGAAGTTCTTCAAAGGCATCGCCGGTTTCAGAATCGTATTGGAATCCGCTGTTTTTCACAAATTCGGTGAAATCGCGGTATATCTCATCGGTGATGGTAAAATCTTCGGGTGGTGCGATGGCGGCTGTTTTGGCGGCGAACCGGGTGGCGTAATCAAAGAGGATGAAACGGGTGACCAGTTCGATCGCCAGGTTGCTCAGATCGTCCTGTTCCACCTTGATGTCGGGGACCACGCCCCCGCCGTCATAGACTTTCCTTCCCCTTTTGGTCCTGAATTCGGAGATGAGAGAATCGGGGACCATGCCCACGCTGCCGTCTTCGTTGCGGTGGGAGTAGTCGAGGGCCTGGATGCACCGGCCGCTGGGCACGTAATATTTGGCGGTGGTCACCTTCAGTTTGGTATTGTAGCTCAGGTCACGGGTCGTTTGTACCAGCCCCTTCCCGAAGGTCCTGGTCCCGATGACCAGTCCGCGGTCCAGGTCCTGCATCGCCCCGGCAATGATCTCGGAGGCCGAAGCCGACCCCCTGTCGGTGATCACCGCCAGCCTCACCGTGGTATCGATGGGTTGCTGCGTGGCCTTATACACATTGTCCCATTCCTTCACCTTCCCCCGGGTACTTACAATTTCCGACCCCCGGGGAACAAACAGGTTCATGATCTTCACCGACTCAATCAGGAGTCCGCCCGGATTGGAACGCAGGTCAAGGATCAGCGACTCGGGCTGATGCTGCCTTTTCAGTTCCTGATAAGCTTTCTTCACCTCATCGCCGCAATCCTGGGTGAAATTGGAAAGCCTGATGTAGGCGCTCTTTTCATCGAGCATGCCATAGTACGGCACTGCGGGTATGGAGATCTTCTCCCTGACCACATCCACCTCAAAACTCTTTTTATCGCCGGGGCGCTGGATCTTCACCCTCACGGGTTTCATGGCGGGTCCTTTCAGCAGGTTGCTGACATCCTCCGTGGTCATAGTGGACGTGGATTTCCCTTCCACCTCCAGGAGAATATCGCCGGCCTTTAATCCCGATTTCTGGGCGGGAAATCCCTCATAAGGTTCTGCAATGATGATATGTTCATTCTGCTTGCTGATCAGCGCTCCGATCCCGGCATACTCACCGGTGGTCATGAACTTGAAATCCTCCACATCGGCTTCCGAGATGTAGTTCGTGTAGGGATCAAGCGACTCCAGCATCTTGTCAATGCTGGTTTTCACCAGTTTGTTGGGCTGGATGTCATCGACATAAAAGGCGTTCAGCTCCCTGAACAGGGAATAATAGATATCTAGATTCTTGGCAATTTCAAAATTCTTCTGGTCATTGGTAAAACCAAACAGAAAAACGGCCGTACCTGCGGCCACGACAAACGCAAAAAGTAACCTTCTGATCTTCATTTCTCCATCTTCTAAACCAGGGCAAAATTAGCAAAACATACGGCACTCAGGAGTTTTACCGGTAAATTTCACCCATTCGGCGAAATGTGGTACCGTTTTGAATCTGATGATGATATGTTTGTATCGGATTAATAACGGTGTGAAAGGAGTCAAGTTATGAGGCGGTTGGTTTTATTTGGAGCGGCAGCCCTTATGGGTTCTTTTCTGAGTTCCTGCTTTTTCATGGGACCTTCGGTGAAGGGAAACGGAGAGGTGAGAACCGAGGAGAGGAAAGTGGAGCCCTTTTCGGGCGTCAGCGTAACCAGCGGTATGAATGTGGAGCTCATCCAGGGGGAAGAGCAGAATGTGAAGGTAGTGGCCGACGCGAACCTGCACAAGCTGATTGAAACCCATGTGGAAGACGGCATCCTGGAGATCAGGGCGCTGGCCAACATCTGGCGGGCTAACGAGAAGAAGGTGGTGGTCACGGTCAGGGATCTGGATGAGATCTCCGGAACCGCGGGCAGCAATATTTCCTCCGGGAACCAGCTGGTGGCCGACCAGTTAAAGGTCCGCGGATCGGCGGGAAGCAACATCAGGCTGGAAATTGAAGGCCAGCAGGTGGAGCTCAGCGGTTCTTCGGGGGCCAACATCAGGCTGAAAGGGGGAGCACACCAGTTCAGGGTAAAAACCTCCTCCGGGGCCAACATCAAGGCTGGAGACTTTTTAGCTTCAACCTGTGACGTAGACGCTTCCAGCGGGGGCAACGTGTGGGTCTCGGTGCAGAACGAACTCACCGCCGACGCCTCCAGCGGCGGAAATATCTTCTATCAGGGAACCCCTCCGCAGATCACGGTGAACACCTCTTCAGGCGGAAACATCATCAAGAAATAAAAAGCATTAATTTTGCCCCGTCCATGGTTTGAGACATGGGCACTCATGGTCAGACCCGTGAAAGATCCGTAAGTCTCTTAAAGTCATAAAAGTGGGTACCGGCAATGGCTTCACATCTGATTTGTGGGGCCAGCTTTTTTTTAAACACAGCTTAAATAGTCATCATGAATCTTTTAATACTGCTCACCATCGTCTCCTTCTTCAGAACGCTGTTGATCATTTTGATCATCTGGTATGGCATCAAACTGGTGACCCGTTATATCTTTCCCTTGCTGATGCGGAAAACCATGCACAACATGCAGTCGCGCATGGAGCAGCAGTTCAGGGAACAGCAGCGCGGGCAGCGCTCCGAAGGGGAGGTGACCATCGAAAAGAACCGCCGGAACAGCCCCACCAAACCCAATGAGGGGGAATATGTCGACTTTGAGGAGGTGGAATAACAGATTTATCCCCTATTTTTGCCGGTCAAATATTCAGAAATCATTCAACATGGCTCAGGAAGATCTCTTTAAAAAACTGGTGGCCCATTGCAAGGAGTATGGCTACGTGTTTCAATCCAGCGAAATTTACGATGGTTTATCAGCCGTTTACGACTACGGCCAGTACGGCGTCGAGCTGAAGAACAACATCAAGAAATACTGGTGGGACAGCATGATCCTTCTGCACGAGAATGTGGTGGGCATCGATTCGGCCATTTTCATGCACCCCACCATCTGGAAGGCGTCGGGCCATGTCGACGCCTTCAACGACCCCCTTATCGACAACAAGGATTCCAAGAAGCGATACCGGGCCGACGTGCTCATCGAGGAGCAGCTGGCCAAAATCGAAGAGAAGATCAATAAAGAGGTCGACAAAGCCCGGAAACGGTTTGGTGAAGCCTTCGATGAGGCGCAGTTCCGGGCCACCAATGCCAGGGTCCTGGAAAACCAGGAGAAATGGGAGGAGCTGCACAGCCGGTTCAGCAAAGCCCTCAACGACAGCAACCTGGAGGAGCTGCGCCAGATCATTGTCGACCAGGAGATCGTCTGTCCCATTTCAGGGACCCGCAACTGGACGGAAGTACGCCAGTTTAACCTGATGTTTTCGACCGACATGGGCTCGACGGCCGACGGGGCCATGAAGATTTTCCTGCGCCCGGAAACCGCCCAGGGCATCTTCGTCAACTACCTCAATGTCCAGAAGACCGGGCGGATGAAAATCCCCTTCGGGATTGCCCAGATCGGCAAGGCCTTCCGGAATGAGATCGTCGCCCGCCAGTTCATCTTCCGCATGCGGGAGTTCGAACAGATGGAGATGCAGTTCTTCGTGGAACCGGGCACCGAGTTGGAGTGGTTCCGCCACTGGAAGGAGATTCGCATGAAATGGCACCAGGCCCTGGGCTTCGGCAGCGAGAACTACCGCTTCCATGAGCACGAGAAGCTGGCCCACTACGCCAATGCCGCCGTCGACGTGGAATACCGCTTCCCCTTTGGCTTCAAGGAGGTGGAGGGAATCCACTCACGCACCGATTTCGACCTGTCGCAGCACGAACAATACTCGGGCAAGAAGCTCCGCTATTTCGATCCCGAGAAAAACGAATCGTACGTACCCTATGTCGTGGAGACCTCCATCGGAGTCGACCGCATGTTCCTGCAGGTAGTGGCCGCCTCTTATCATGAGGAAGAGGTTGTTGGTGCCAACGGGGAGAAGGATATCCGCACGGTGCTGCGCATTCCGCCGGCGCTGGCTCCCGTGAAGCTGGCGGTGCTCCCGCTGGTCAAAAAAGACGGGCAGCCCGAAAAGGCCCGCGCAATCATCGACAGCCTGAAGTTCGACTTCAACTGCCAGTACGACGAAAAGGACTCCATCGGCAAGCGCTACCGCCGCCAGGATGCCATCGGCACCCCCTTCTGTATCACCATCGACCACCAGACTGAAACCGACAATACGGTGACCATCCGCTACCGCGACACCATGGAGCAGGAACGGATTCCCGTGGAAAAGATCAGGGAGATCGTGGCCGAAAGGGTAAGCATGAAGAATCTTTTCAGGAGACTTCAATAAAACGGCTCATCAGAAGGTATTCAGGCTACCCCTGATACGGTTTTTCAAGTCATTTCTGACACCGGCCAGTGCTGCATATTTATTCCATGATTCGAATAAAATCAGGGGCGAACAAATCAAATCGCTAACTTTGGACGGTGAAAAGGGTACTGATCATAACCTATTACTGGCCTCCGGCCGGGGGTGGCGGGGTGATGCGCTGGCTCAAGATGTCAAAATACCTGCCTGAACATGGCTGGCAGCCGGTCATCTATACGCCGGAAAATCCTGATCCTTCGGTGATCGATGAGAGTCTGCTGGCGGAAGTACCCCCGGAAGCAGAGGTAGTGCGCCTACCCATTTGGGAGCCTTACGACCTCTTCCGCAAACTCACGGGCCGTTCAAAGGAGAGCCGCTTTAAGTCGGGGTACATTTCTGAGGCCTCCCGGGGAAGCTTTAAAGAGCAGGTGGCCGTTTTTCTTCGCGGCAACCTGATGATCCCTGATCCGCGCGTTTTCTGGGTAAAGCCTTCGGTGCGATTCCTCCGGAAATACCTGGTGGAACACCCCGTTGACCTGATGATCTCCACAGGTCCTCCCCACAGCATGCACCTCATCGCCCTGAAACTGAAAAGATATGTGAAGGTGCCCTGGCTGGCCGACTTCAGGGATCCCTGGACAGGCATCGATTTCTACCACCGGCTGAAACTCACCCGGCTGGCCGACCGCCTTCACCACCGGCTTGAAAAAAAGGTGCTGACTGCCGCCGATGTGGTCACCGTGGTGACCCCCGGCATGAAACGGTCGCTGGAAGCCCTTGCCGGCAGGGAAGTCCACGTGATTTTCAATGGCTTCGATCCTGCAGACTTTGAAGATTTTGAAGTTCCAAAGTATTCTCCGGACAACTTAGGTATGGCATCAGGGAAATCATTCATGAATGCGGAGCAACAGGAATCCGCCAAAAACGCAATGCATCGGGAATCCCCCAGGATCCCAGATGACCATGTACCTGTCAAAACAGCAGAAGGAGTGCCAACAAGCAACCACACCGCGGAGCCGGCAGCTGAACATTTTATTATCAGCCACTTCGGGGCATTCAACCGCGACCGGAATCCTTCGGCCCTCTGGACCGCCATGGCCGGAATGGTAAAAGAAATCCCTCTCTCCGGGGAAAAGCTGAAGATCAGGCTGATCGGACAGACCGATGCATCCATCCTTCAGGAAATTCAGGAACGGGGACTCGGGGAGTTTCTGGAAGTGATTCCCCACCTGGATCACCGGGAAGGCCTGCGGGTGCTGGGCCACTCTTCGGTTCTGCTGCTGCCGCTCAATGATTCTCCCAACGCCAGGGAGATCCTTCCCGGAAAAATGTACGAATACATGGCCCTGAGGCGCCCCATCCTGGCCATCGGCCCCACAGGCAGCGACTGCGAGGCCATTCTCACCGGGACTTCCGCCGGCACTTACCATCCCTTCGACGATACAGCCGGCATGAAAAATGCACTGTCGGGCTATTTCCATCAATGGCAGCAGGGAGAATTATCTTCCGGGAATGGGAACATCAGCCGATTCTCCCGCCGTCACCTGGCCGGGGAGATTATCCAAATAGGCACAACCGCCGGATGGTCAAAATAATATGACCCGGATTATTTTTTCTTGATATTAGCCTTGACCTTATTACCTGATGTTTATGTGACCGATGAAATGAAATGTGAGAATAATTTCGTATATTCGTGAACTGAATATACGAAATATTAGTATGTACAGTTCTCAAATTATGAAACCAGATTTAATTTTCACCCTCTTTCAAGACAACCGGACGGTATTCCGGCTGAAGGATATAGCCATGCTGACAGGCGAAACCGATTTTCTATCACTGAATAAAAGAATAAACTACCAGGTCAGTAAGGGAAGATTAAATAATCCCCGGAAAGGGATATACACAAAGCCTGATTATAATCCTGAAGAATTGGCTTGTTCACTCTACACGCCATCCTATATTTCTCTGGAATATGTTTTACAAAAAGCCGGTGTGATTTTCCAATATGACACCCGGATAACGGCACTTAGCTATCTAAACAGAAAGGTCGAAATCGGTGGACAAGTTATCAATTACAGAAAAATGAAAGGGGAACTTCTGATCAACACAGAAGGCATCCTCCGGCAATCCAATCATGTGAACATAGCCACCCCGGAAAGGGCATTTGTTGATATCCTCTATTTAAATGGTGACATCTGGCTTGACCATACCAAATCGCTGAATAAAAACCTTGTCACGAAAATAGTATCCACTTTTCAATCGGCTCGTTTATCTGAAAGAGCTCATAATATTTTAAAAAAATGGTAAATATCAACCGCCACAAGTTTTTTCTGGTTCAGATTCTCAAAGCGGTCTACAGTGATATTGTTCTGTCTAATTGCCTGGGATTTAAAGGAGGGACAGCCATGATGTTCTTTTATGACCTTCCCAGGATGTCCATCGACCTTGACTTTAACCTGATCATTCCGGGGAAAGAAGAAATTGTCTTTGAAAAGTTAAGGCAAATCATTTTGAAATATGGAAGTATCCATGATGAAGCCATGAAGTTTTTCGGGCCGGTCATTGTTCTGGATTATGGTGTCGGAGAAAGAAAACTCAAAGTGGAGGTTTCCAACCGTCAGTTTAATGACAGATATGAAATCAGGGATTTGATGGGAATTTCCGTTCGCGTAATGGTTGCCCCTGACATGTTCGCCCATAAGCTTTGTGCTTTACTTGACAGGGAAAATTTAGCCACAAGAGATATCTTCGATTGCTGGTATTTTATGCACAAACAATCTCCTGTCAATAAGGAAATTATTGAACAGAGGACGAATTTACCGCTTCATGAATACCTTGGTAAGTGCATCGATTATCTTGAAAACATGAGTGAAAAAGGGTTACTGCATGGAATAGGCGAACTTATGAATGAGGAGATGAAAAAATTCGTCAGGACGAAGTTACGGACTGAAACCATTTTTCTGATGAAATTTTATCAACAATACCCCATTCTGCAGTAAAAGAGCAGGTATTAAGAGAAACAAGTCCATGGCGTTATGTAGAGTATGATACCACAGGTAACACTCAAAGGGTTTGACCATGGCGTCAAATTCAAACGATCATGGGCGAAGGGCCTGAGAATTTGTGGACCTCTCCCCCTTCGAGAATATACTTTTCGCCGGTGAGGGGGCATTGGGCGTAATGTCCATCGATGAAAAGCAGTTTTTCGCCGGCTTCGCTCATCCAGCCGGTCTGGTGGGCGGGATTGCCCACCATGAGGGCAAAGTCGGGTACATTGCGGATCACCACGGCCCCGGCACCGATAAAGCAGTAACGCCCCAGGGTCACCCCGCAGACGATGGTGGCGTTGGCTCCGATAGAAGCTCCTTTCCTGACCAGCGTGCGGCGGTACTCCTCCTTCCGGTTGACCCCGCTGCGGGGATTCATCACGTTGGTGAAGACCATCGAGGGCCCCAGGAAAACATCATCCTCACAGATCACCCCCGTGTAGAGGGAGACGTTGTTCTGGATTTTCACATTGTCACCCAGAAGGACGTCACCAGCCACAAAGACATTTTGCCCCAGGTTACAGCGGCGGCCAATACGCGCCGTGGACATCACATGGCAGAAATGCCAGATCTTTGTTCCCTCGCCTATCTGGGCACCCTCATCAATTACAGCCGTCGGGTGGGCAAAATAGTTTTCCATAAGGTCAATGTTTATGAACAAAATATCACAAAAATAATAAATTGGAGGCACAATCTTATCCTGCAAACCATCGGATCCTCCTGAGTGCGACAGGCATCAGAATTCAAAGAATCTCTTTACCGTATCGGTAATATATTCCAATTGCTGCGCATCCAGTTCGGTGTGCATGGGGAGGGAGAGTACGGTACGGGTGAGGTTTTCGCTCACGGGGAAATCACCGGGGCCGTAGCCGAGGTAGTGGTAGGCTTCGTGGAGGTGGAGCGGTCTCGGGTAGTAGACCATGGAGGGGACTCCATGTTCCTTTAAAAATGACTGGAGGTCGTCACGCCGTGAGGTGCGGAGGGTATACTGATGG
The DNA here is from genome assembly GCA_012729335.1 of Bacteroidales bacterium. Taxonomy (GTDB): domain Bacteria; phylum Bacteroidota; class Bacteroidia; order Bacteroidales; family Prolixibacteraceae; genus UBA1413. Next base: position 183,148 of record JAAYDJ010000021.1, read on the forward strand.
AAGGAGTGGGTGGACCAGGGGCGCCGCTCAGGAAGGAGGAGGTCGCCCACCCCTTGGAGGTGGTGGTCGTACCATGCGGCAGCTTTTTGCCTGGCCGCCACATATTCATCGAGGTGTCTGAGTTTCACATCGAGGATGGCCGCCTGAAGGCTGTCGAGGCGCGAGTTCATCCCAATCCGCTCGTAATGATAGCGTACCCGTTGACCGTGGTTGGCAATCGAGCGGATGCGTACGGCCATATCTGCGTCGCAGGTAAAGAGGGCTCCCCCGTCGCCGAAAGCCCCCAGCGTCTTGGAGGGGAAAAAGGAAGTGCATCCGATGATCCCCAGGGTACCCGATTGGCGGCGCTCCCCGTTGTTGAAAATATAATCAGCCCCCAGCGACTGGGCGGCATCCTCCACCACATGAAGACCATGCTTTCCGGCAAGGGTCATGAACTCCTCCATGTGGGCGCTCTGCCCGAAAAGATGGACCGGCAGGAGGGCCCGCGTGCGGGGGGTAATGGCCGCCTCGGCCAGGACCGGAGAGAGGTTGAAATCACCGGGATCCACATCGGCAAAGACGGGCTTCAGTCCCAGCAGGGCCAGCACCTCCGCAGTGGCCACAAAGGTGAAGGGGGTGGTGATCACCTCGTCACCGGGTTCCAGTCCCAGGGCCATAAAGGCAATCTGCAGGGCATCGGTGCCGTTGCCACAGGCAATCACCTCCGACTGCTGGTAATCGGCAAGGTGACGTTCAAATTCAGTGACTTTTCCGCCTTTGATGAATACGGTGGAACGGATCACCTCCTGCATGGAGGCATCCACTTCTTCTTTTATTTTCAGGTACTGGCCGTAAAGGTCGGCCATCTGTATATTCATTATTATAGTTATTTGTTAATGACTTGCTCTTCATTTATATATCGAAGTTAAGCCGATTTGTGTGCTTCACGCCCATGGAAGTCGCATATTGCAAATATACATGTCCTTATGTGGTCGAAGCACCATGCGACTTTCATTATTATAGTTATTTGTTAATGACTTGCTCTTCAGTTATATATCGTAATGAACCAGTTTATGTGCTTCAACCCCGTGGAATTGGCTCCGCGGTGCTCCGCCGAACTTCGTTTCGCATGGAGCAAATATACATGTCCTTATGTGATCGAAGCGCCATGCGACTTTCATTGGTTTTTCCATGGGAAATAACTGTTGTTAAGTCTGCATGCAGAAATTCAAACCCCGGCTTACTTTGCAACTTTGCGGGAAACAACGTATACCTGGTGCAGATAAATATCTCAGAGAGTGCTTTTCAGAATATCTGTGATTTTTTCCGCGGCGGTTCCGTCGCCGTAGGGTGTCTCTGTAAAGGAACGGTGCATCAGGGCCACTTCGTGTGCCCTTGCCACGATTTTTTCCGGGTTGGCGCCCACCAGGAAGTTGTAGCCCAGGTCTGTGAGCTCGGTCCATTCGGTTTCGTCGCGCAACACCAGGCAGTGTTTCCGGAAGAAAAAAGCCTCCTTTTGCACCCCGCCACTGTCGCTCATCACAAAGCTGCAGTGAGTGAGCAGCTCCACCATATCGAAATAACCCACCGGACTGATGGGTGTGAAATGGAGTCTTATACCGTTGGTTTCCATCACCTTATAGGTTCGCGGATGGAGAGGCAGGACGATGTCCAGGGTGCGGGAGAGGTCGTTGAGGGCCCCGGTGATCTGAGAGAGCCGCGCCAGGTCGTCGGTGTTTTCCTGGCGGTGGAGGGTCACCAGCGCAAAAGGACGCCCGTGAAGTCGCAGCTGCTTCATGATCCCCGATTTCTCTGCTGAAATCCGGCTGTAATGCAGGGCTACGTCATACATCACGTCGCCGGAAAGGTGGATAGTGGCCGGAAAATGGCCGAATCCCTCGTTCCGGAGGTTGGCGACGCTGGTTTCGGTGGGGCAGAAGAGCCAGGAGGAGATCCGGTCGGTGAGGATGCGGTTGATCTCCTCGGGCATCCGCATGTTGAAGCTGCGGAGACCCGCCTCCACATGAGCCACCGGTATATGGAGTTTGGCAGCTGCCAGGGCTCCCGCCAGGGTGGAGTTGGTATCGCCGTAAACCACTACCGCAGAGGGCTTTTGCTCCAGCAATACCTTTTCGATCTCCTCCATCATCCGGCCGGTCATTGCCCCATGGGTCAGGGAGTGGATCGCCAGATTACAGGCAGGTGCCGGGATTTCCATTTCCCGGAAAAAGACCTCGGCCATGTTGTCATCGAAATGCTGGCCGGTATGGACAAGCACTTCAGGGATTCCCGACTGTTGAAGGGCCCGGCTCAGCGCCGAGGCCTTGATGAATTGGGGGCGCGCCCCCACAATGGTGACGATTTTATGCACGCTGCTTTCTGCTCAAATTAATCAATCAAAAATAGTTATTTTTGGGGCAGGCCCGCACCGCTTTGAACCTTTACCCATGAGTCAGCAAAAACTTCTCCTGGTTTATCCCCATTATTCGAGTTTCGTCAAAACGGATGCGGAGATACTCTCCTCCCGGTATAAGGTGATTCCCTACCATTTCAAACCGGCCAGGGGGGCGATGGCTGTCGTGACCGCCCTGATCCGCCAGTTTTTCTTTCTGGCCCTGCATATCCGGAAGTTCAGCCTGGTGTATATCTGGTTTGCCGATCAGCACTCCCTGCTTCCCGTTCTTTTCGCCCGACTGACAGGCAGAAGGAGTTATCTGGTCATCGGGGGGTATGATGTATGCCGGATCAAAGCGCTGAATTACGGGGTTTTCTGTTCGAAGCTGAGGGGGTGGGCGGCCATCATCTCCATGAAGCAGAGTACCCTTAACCTGGCGGTATCCCACCATGTGGCCCGGAAGGTCAAAGCATTCACCCGTCAATCAAACCTGGCCCTGGTATACAACTGTGTCAGCCTCCCCGGATACCAGACGGAAGAATTCCGGGGAGGGCCGCCAGAGGCATTGGTACTACCGGCTGAAAAAAGGAGCTTTCCTGAACCTGACGGGAAGACGACGCCTGCACCTGGGGGGAAGGTGACACCGGATCCTGAAGGGAAGGTGACACCGGGTCCTGAAGGGAAGGTGACACCGGGTCCTGAAGGGACGGCTCCACAGGCACGCAAAATGGTGCTCACGGTGGCAAAAGTCGACTCAGAGCGTACATTCAGGCTGAAGGGCCTGGATACCTTTATAGAAGTGGCCGGGCTCCTGCCGGAGATCTCCTTCTGCATTGCCGGTTTTGGCGGGGAAAAGCCGGCCTGGCTCAGCATACCCCTGCCTCCCAACCTGATGGTTACCGGAGACCTTCCGCACGACCAGCTGCCCCAATACTACCTGCAATCGCTGATCTACTGCCAGTTTTCCCGCTCCGAATCCTTTGGCATCGCCCTGGCCGAAGCCATCCATTACGGATGCCTTCCCCTGATCACCCGGGTGGGGGGTATGCCCGAAATCGTACGTGACGATACCCTTACCGTTGACAGGAATCCCCGGCTCATTGCAGATAAAATCAGCCGCCTTTTCACCATGCCGCACCCCTCCCCCTCCCTGTTGCCCTGGTTCAGCGTCGCCCACCGCACCCAAAGGCTCCTGCAACTGCTCACAGACGTGAAAGCAGCGTCCGGTCTCACTCCCTGAAACCTTTTCCGGCAGAGGACAGCCCTTACCTGACGCCCAACCAACGCGTCATCTCCTGCCAGCGATGGAGCCAGGTATGGTGGTTGCGCACCGCATCATAATTACGCTCAATTAAAGGAATATAGCGGTCGAAATGCGCCAGGATATCCAGAATATGGCCTGCCGGATCCCCCTCCTCCAGGGCAATCACCGGATCATAACCAAACAGCGCTTTCATCTCGGCAGGGGTTTTCCCCACCACCAGGCATTTGGAAGCCATCGACTGGAGATACCGGTTGGTCATTGTTTCCACACCGGCGGCCCGTTCAGGATGGGTGACACTGGCCGGGTAACACACCGAAATCCTGGTTTGCGCCAATCCCTCCCTGAAGGAGGAGAAATCGGGAAAAACGAGACCCCCCTCCTCCCGGGTATAGAGGTACGTCACTCCTTTTTCCGCAAGGGGACCCACCATCTTCCGGTGAACCGGCTCAAATCGTCTTCCCATGAATAGGAGGTCGATCGTTTTATCTGTATAGGGGTAATAGTGGTACCTGCAGGGATCCACCCCTTCGGGGATCCAGTGAATCCCCCGGTGACCGGTCATCCGGGAGAGGTTCTCCGCCGACTGCTGAGAGGAGACAAAAACCGGATCGACAGAGAAATCAGAGAGGAATTTCACCAGGAGGGGATAATAGTGGGGCCATGCATCAAAGAGGTAAACGGCCTTTGGGCCCCGCAGCAAGAACCAGGGAAAACATTTTTTCAGTCTGGGGCCCATAAGGATGCAAAGCTGAGGAGAACCTGCCGGCAGCGTCCTTTGGGCCAGCCGTGGAAGGCTTTTCATCACCGGTACATCCCACAGACCACTCCACAGCCGGTAGGAGGCGCGCGACACCACATAGGGAGCGGTGGCTCCCCTCCTGATCTCTGTATCAGTGAGCACAGCCTCTTCAAACTCCGTGATGGTATCCTCTGAAACGCGGTAGGTGCCCTCGTTTCCGGTAATGAGGGACCAGGGGATGTTTTTAGTCTTTTTGTCCATATGGGTTAACGGCGTGACTGAGGAGTAAACCTGCTGGTCCATGATCTGAGGAGCTCGTGCAGTTCCGGGGAGAGTTTCATCAGGAGGATCATCGCGGTAAAGATAAGAATGACCAGTCCGCTCCGGCACAGAATATCGGGGATCAGGGGCATTGCGGGAAGCAACACGCCTGCAGCGACCGCGGCAAAACCGGCCAGGAAAACAAGCAAAATCCGGGAGGTAACGCCATAGATTCCGAAGGCCACTTTCTGCAGGGCGGCTTGCAGCAATGAGTTGATGATCAGGGTGAGGCTTGTGGCCAGGGCTGCCCCGTTGATGCCAAAACGGGGTATCAGCCACATGCTGAGCAGCGCCTGGATTCCTATGGACAGGGTGAGAAACAAGGTGTTAAATCCGAAATATTTCGAGGATTCGGTGATGTTTCCAGCCAGGGCAATTACGGTATTGACAAGCATGCCCGCTGAATAGATCACCATGACCATCCTGCCGTCGCCGTAAACAGGGGGAAGAATCCTGAAGATATTGTCGAGATTGACGAGGATTCCCGCAAAAACGAGGGTGCCGGCAATGGCCTGGTTGGTGGCGGCTTTCCGGTAGATTTCCCTGATGTGGTCGCGGTCGTCGCGTTTCCAGGCCTCGGCGATGATACCCGTGGCAATCCGGCTGATCGAATTGTAAGGTACCCTGATCAGGGTGGCAAACAAGGCACAGACCCCGAAAATACCCACATCACTGAGCGACAGGTACTGGTTCACGAAGACCTTGTCAACATTCAGGAGGATGACCCCGGCCAAACCATTGATGAACCCGAAGAGCATGGTGCGTCCTGTTTCCCGGCGCAACCCGGGAGTGAGGAAGGAGAGTCGCGGCTGCAGGCTGAACTGCCCCCTCCTGACCAACACCGCGATGACCGGAACCACAGGCAGACTCATGGAAACCACATACCCCATGAAAAAGAAGCGGAAATCCACCACCCCCAGCGCATACAGAACGATCAGGGTCAGGTTGATGACCTTGTGCATGAAATCAAGCCAAAAGGTTCCCGTCACACTGTCATACAGTACCTTGTTATAGTTGTCGAGAAGGCTGAACAGGATACGCATGAAAATCAGGGGAACCATCAGCCACAAATAATCAACCACCAGGGGAGACCGCTCCAGGTTGCTTTCCACCACCCATGGCCTGAGCACATAAAACCCTGCCGCGGTGACCAGAAAACCGGTCAGCCCGGTGGCTATGGCCAGAAACAAAAAACCGTTGTGTTTTCTTTCCTGGTTTCTGAAATGTGGAAACAACCGGTTGACCACACTGTTGAATCCCAGGGTGCCGAATTGTGCAAAAATAAGGGAAACAGAAGCAAAGAGCTGTACCAGACCGATTTGGGCGGTGTCGAAAAATTGGGGCATGATGATCCCCACATTGATGTATCCGATCACAATACCCAGATAGGACCAGAATGCACCCCTGACCGATTGTCTGATGATAATTCCCATAATGCGCCTCAAAGCTAATCATTCAAATACAAAATATCCCTACTTTTGCGGGAAGCTCAATAACTTAAATGCATCCATGGAAAAGAAGGAAACCCTGAAAAAGATAGCTTCCATAGCGGCGATGGTCGTTTTTTTCATCATCATTTCTTACCTCTACTTGTTTCCATTGCTGGAGGGGAAGGAGATTGCCCAACACGATATTCAGAGTCACATCGGGATGTCGAAGGAGCTGGCCGATTTCCGCAAGGCCACGGGAGAGGAGGCGATCTGGACCAATTCGATGTTCGGGGGAATGCCCGGTTACATGATTTCGGTGCGGTATGACAGCAATCTGCTCAACAGGGTGCATGGCTGGCTGGTGACCCTTTTTCATCCGGCGTCCATGATTCTCCTTTACCTGCTGGGGTTTTATATTTTGCTCACCTCCCTGAAGGCAGGGCGGTTGCCTGCTTTGGCGGGGGCCCTGGCGTACGGGTTTTCCACCTACCTGATCATTATTATCCAGGCGGGGCACAATTCGAAAGCCTATGCGCTCGGCTATCTGGTGATGGTGATCGCCGGCGTCCTGATGGCCTACCGATATGACCGGCGAAAGGGCGCCCTGCTCTTTACCGTGGCCCTGGCCCTGGAGATCCTGGTCGGCCACATCCAGATCACCTATTACGGACTGCTGGCCCTCCTGGTATTTGGCATCACCGAACTGGTTTATGCCCTCAGGGAAAAAAGATCCCTTCCCTTTCTGAAAACCACGGGCTGGCTCGTCGCAGGAGCCCTTCTGGCGGTGGCGGTGAACTTCTCCTACCTCTATTCCAACTACAAGTTTTCCAAAGAAACGATTCGCGGCAAATCAGAACTCACCCACAACTCCGAAAACCAGACTTCCGGTCTCGACAAGGATTATGTGGTCCAGTGGAGCCAGGGGATTTCCGAGACCATGACCCTGCTGATTCCGGGTTACATGGGGGGCAGCCATACGACTTCTCCCGGGCAGGATTCGGAAAGTTACAGAATCCTGCGCGAAAGGGGCGTTGAGAATCCGCGGCAGGCCCTGGGCAGTGTCATCCTTTATCATGGAGAGAAACCCTATACCAGTGGGCCCTATTATGCAGGGGCCATCGTGGTTTTCCTTTTTGTTTTGGGGCTTTTTGTGGTCAGGGGGGCTGACCGGTGGTGGCTGCTGGCCGCCACCCTTCTCTCTTTTGTGCTGTCATGGGGGAAATATGTCATGCCCCTGACCAGTTTCCTGCTCGATTATCTGCCGATGTACAACAAATTCAGGGCACCGGAGATGACCCTGGTCATCGCCGGCATTACCATGCCACTCCTGGGATTTTTAGCCCTCAGGGAGATTGGCAGCGGAAAGGTGGAGAAAAGGGCATGGCAGAAAGGCCTGAAATGGGCCTTTGGCATCACCGGGGGCATTGCGCTCCTCCTTGCCCTGCTTCCGGGACTGGCCGGGAGTTTTTCGGCCCCCTTTGACGGTTCCTACCCCGACTGGCTCCTCGATGCCGTGGTCAGCGACCGCAAAACCATGCTCCGCAACGATGCCTTCCGTTCCTTTCTTTTCATCGCCCTGGCTGCGGGAGCTCTCCTGCTCTGGCAATTGAAAAAAATCAAACCCGGATGGTTCTATGGCGCCCTGGCCCTGCTGATCCTGGCCGACCTCTGGTTCGTGGATAAAAGATACCTCAACAAAAGCCATTTCACCACGCCCAGGCAGGCCGCCTCATTATACGCCCCCACTTCAGCCGACACGGAAATCCTGAAAGACAAGGATCTCAGCTTCAGGGTTCTTCCCCTGCAGAATCCCTGGCAGGACGCCCGGGCTTCCTATTTCCATAAAAATGTGGGGGGGTACAGCGCCGCCAAACTGCGCCGCTACCAGGAAATGATCGACCATTACCTTCACCCCGAACTGGAAAGAATGGTGGAAGGATTCCGGAAAATGCCCTCCCCCGACTCCGTCTTCCGGGATCTTCCGGCCCTGAATATGATGAACACGCGGTACATCATCTACGACCTGAATGCTCCCCCGCTTAAGAATACCCAGGCCTGGGGGAATGCCTGGTTCGCCACCGCATGTCATGTGGCGGCCAATGCCGATGAAGAGATCGAAGCCCTCAAAGGGGTGCGTACTCCCGGTCAGGCCGTGACAGACCGCCGGTTTGCCTCCTTCGTGGAGGGAAAAAGTTTCCTCAGGGATTCCACCGCGACCATTACCCTTACGGAATACCAACCCAATTATCTTAAATACCGGTATGAGGCGGCCTCGGAACAACTGACCCTCTTCTCGGAAATCTACTATGCCGACGGCTGGAAAGCCTATGTCGACGGGAAGGAAACGCCCCATTTCAGAGCCAACTACATCCTGCGGGCCATGGTGATTCCTGCCGGGGCGCATACCATCGAGTTCAGGTTTCATCCCTCCACTTACTTTGCCGGCAACAAGGTCTCCCTGGCCGGCTCCATTCTGTTGCTGCTGGCCGTGGCCGGATATTTCCTCCTGGAGTACAGGCAAAAGAAAACTCAGGGTTGACGGTGGCCTGTGAGGCATTCCGCATGGATCCGCAGCCACAGAACCCACAATTACCTGCACCGTGGAACATCCAAGACTGACTTCTGACTTTTTTCTGCGTGATGTGCTGACGGTGGCCCCGGATCTGGTCGGTAAAACGCTGGTCAGGGTATTTGAAGACGGAACCACAGGGCGGTTTACCATCACCGAGACAGAAGCCTACCGGGGATCAGAGGACAAGGCCTGTCACGCCAGCCGGGGGAAGACTCCCCGTAACGGGGTCATGTTCGGAGAAGGAGGGGTCATTTATGTGTACTTTGTGTACGGGATGCATTGGATGCTCAATTTTGTCACGGGTCATGCCGGGGATGCCTCAGCGGTTCTGATCAGGGGGGCCGGCGGGGTGACGGGCCCTGGAAGGGTGGGCCGCCTCCTGGCCCTCGACCGTTCATTTTACGGTGAAAAACTGACCTCCAGTCCCCGGCTCTGGATCGAAGACTCTGACCTGAAAGTCCAGGTCAAATCACTGCCCAGGGTGGGAATCCCCTATGCCGGGGAACCCTGGATTTCCATGCCCTGGCGTTATGTAATGATCTTATGACCACCCTCAACCATCAGGCCATATGACCAGCCTCCATTATTCACCATCAGGCCATCCGAGCACGCTCCATTTTTCACCATCAGGCCATCTGAGCACGCTCCATTTTTCACCATCAGGCCATCTGACCAGCCGCATAAAATAACCACGGAAAAGAGCCTCCCTTTACCGTCGCACTTACCGCTCCCCGTTGGTGTGGTCCATGATTTCGGTCTGTATTCTCACCGAATCCTCGTGGATCATCTGAAAGAGCACCTTGGTGAAAGCCTCGGCCAGGTTGAGCTTTTTCCCCAGTTGTGTGCGGTCTTCCATGAGTTGCGCCCAGCGGTTGATCTGCAGGGCGGTCACATTGTTTTCCCTTTTATACCTGCCAATTTCCCTAACGATATCCATCCGGGAGGAGAGCACTTCCAGCAGTTCCTTGTCCAGGGCATCGATCCGGTTGCGGAGCACTTCCAGCTGGTTGTCGAACAGGGGATTGGCGGCGCTCTGATGACGGATGACCAGTCTGTCAAGGAGTAAGCCCAGGTCGGCGGGGGTGAGCTGCTGCTCTTTGTCGCTCAGGGCGCAGGAGGGGTCTACATGCGATTCGATCATCAGCCCCTCGAGGCCCATGTCAAAGGCTTTCTGGGCGATCTCATAGAGATACTCCCTTTTCCCGGCGATGTGGCTGGGGTCACAGATCACGGGCACTTCAGGCATGAGACGGCGCAATTCGATAACAGTCTGCCAGTTGGGATAATTGCGGTATTTGGTTTCCCCAAAGGGTGTGAACCCCCGGTGAATCGCCACAATATGGCGTATACCGGCGCGGTACACCCGCTCGATGGCCCCCATCCAGAGCTGAAGGTCGGGATTCACGGGATTCTTGACCATCACTACGGCATCGGTACCCCTGACCACGTCGGCAATCTCCTGCACCACGAAAGGGCTGGCCGTGGAACGGGCTCCGATCCAGAGCACGTCAATGCCGTGTTTAAGGGCTTCCTCGGTATGGGTGGCATTGGCCACCTCAGTTCCCACCGGCAGTCCGGTCTCTTCCCTGACTGTCTGCAGCCACCGGAGGGCCACCGATCCCATCCCCTCAAAGCTGCCGGGGCGGGTACGGGGTTTCCATACTCCTCCCCGGAAAACAAACACCCGGTGGTCACGGGCCAGCATCCTGGCCGTGGCCAGCGCCTGCTCCTCACTCTCCAGACTGCAGGGCCCCGCAATCAGCAGGGGATTGTTGAGCTGCGGCAACCACTCCCTGACCCTGGATATTTCCAATCCTGTACTCATTTGCTATTTGGTAAAATATGTCACAAAAGTCTCTTCATTTTTCAGGAAGCGGGGGCTCTCCCCATTCAGGATGGCCCTGATGCGGTTGGCATTCAGGATCAGCGCTTCGAGCTGCCGGCTCTCCCCGTCGCGGATGGCATCGCGGAACTGCTCCAGATGCTTCATGTAGACGTTGAGCGATTCCACCATGTAATCCCTGTTTTGCACAAAGATGGGGTGCCACATGGCGCAGGAACTCTTGGCCAGCCTGACGGTGGAATTAAATCCCCCGCTGGCCAGGTCAAATATGATGTTCCGGTCTTCCTTGTCCTGCACGGCATTGGCCAGGGCATAGGCCGCCGCATGGGGAAGATGCGACACAAAGGCGGTACTGTGGTCCTGCTCATCGGAAGTCATATAGGCGATGTGCATGCCCAGGGCATGAAACATCTTCTCGACCAGGGCCAGGTGCTGGGGACCGCTCTCCTCCTGGTCGCAGAGAATGGCGATTTTCCCCCGGAAGAGGTTTTCCAGGGCCGCCGAAGGCCCCGAATTTTCGGTCCCCGCCATGGGATGGGCTGGTACGTACTGGCGACGCCGTGAATGCTCCCGCACCGCTTCCGTTAACCGCCGCTTGACCGACCCCATATCCGTCACCGTGGTGTGCGCCCCCACCCGGTCCAGCACCCCCGGCAACAGGGTTACCGCCACATCCACGGGAGTGGTTATCAGCACCAGATCGGCCCCGGGCAACGCCTCCTCCAGAGAATCCACCCGATCCACAATCCCCAGCCTGACCGCCTCCGCAGCATGCTCCGGATCACTCTCCACTCCCACCAAACCAGTGGCAAAACCCGCCCGGCGTAAATCCTTCGCCATCGACCCCCCAATCAATCCCAATCCGATCACAACTACATCCATTTCACGTCTCCTCCCAGGTTAAAACCCCGATTCAATTAAAACAGAAGGTCCCGGGAATCCGGGACCTTCTGTAAATTATCTTTTGCCTGCCGCATACAATATTCACCTCTCAGCCCCGGTAAACCCGCCGAAATAATAAAACCAAAAGTAAAAACCGTTTACAGCAGTAAATTTCATACTTTTCAGAACCTTTACGGGTACAAATATAAGGATCTGTTTAAGATCTGTAATCAATTCAGTAAAAAGTTTCTTCCAAAGGATCGAAATAACCGTTTTACCGCTTGGTGTATACTGTATTTTTAACACTATCTTTTCAATTTACTTCTATTTGTAGTAACAACTACTTTTTTTTTAATTATATTTGAACCTCGGGCGGGTATCTTTTACCTGTGAGCAGATCAAACCATTGCCTTTTGTGATTTTTTAGAAGTAATTGTAATATTCACCAACTTTAAAACGATTGATTATGAGATTAAAACTTCTACTTCTTCTACTTGTGATTTCCGGGGCTTTGTATGCCCAGGAACCGTACCGGAATCTTATTTTCACGGAAATGCGTGGAGATGACACCCGGTTCAACTACATTGAGATCACCAATATGGGGAACAAGACCGTTGACCTGGCCGAGTTTGAGGTAGGCAACTATGACCCCTGGTCGGCACCGTGGTATGACAACCGTATTGCCGAATCCAGAAGGTTGCGTCTTCCCCATAAGATGCTGGCCCCGGGGCAGTCTTATCTGATCTGCTCTGTCGATGACGAGCCGTACAACATCTGGCCGCTGGATCCGGAGCGTCATCTCGGGCAGCGGACGGGTTACTATGAGATGTTTGAGAAGGCTGATCTGCAGATTCACTTTGAAGCAACGGAATGGGGCAATTTCCCGGCCGAATACGACAGTGTTTCACCGTATGGCTGGAACCTGCTTGACAACTGGGGTGGCCGTAGCTCCTTTTACATCATGCATTATTTCAAGGAAACCGAACTGGAAAGGGACTCCGTCATTGTGGATGCCTTCAATGCGGCTTACAATGCTGAAACCAGCCCATACAAATCAACGGGAGGTTCCGATGCAGCCGGGGTGACCGGTGCCACCGGCAACCGTATCCTGGTGCGTAAAGCCACTGTCACGGAAGGAACGGGCGATGCCCTGGACTCCTGGACACTGATAGCCGGTGTGGACATCACCGACTCGGAATGGCTGCCCCTGAGGTTCCCCCAGGGTGGATGGAATCCGCTGGTGAAACCCTACTGGACCATTGGCAACCATGGCGACTTCACCCTGAGCACCCAGTCGATCAAGGGTAAAACCTCTGCCACGGTGGTGGATATCCCCAACAAAAAAATCACCGTGCCCTGGGGCGTCAGGAATGAGTTCTATTTCCTCGACAACTTCGTGGAATCCCCCGGTCTGGCGTGGTACTACACCCTTTCGGCCGCCAAGGAAGACTCAGCCTATGCTTCGGCGCGCACCAACGACACCATTACCTTCTATGCTGTGGGTAACACCCTGCAGGAGATCAAGTTCGTCATCAATGTACTGCCTTCGACCGATGCCGACAACATCGTGATGCCCAAAATCCCGATGCAATACAACAGCGAGCAGTACAATGGTACCTATGTCAACATGGGGGCCTACTGTGGCATCACCACCGGGCATGAAGTCGACACCATCATGGCCGGCAACCTGCTGCTGGGTATCGGGTACAACACCAGGGTCGACTCCCTGCTGAAATACCTCGAGAAACCCACCCAGGCCACCTGGGAAATCCAGTTTGTAGACGGCGTGCAAAGGGCCGACCTCAAAAACGGCGACAAGCTGAAAGTGACCGCAAAGAACGGATCCGTGAAGGAATACTTCATCAAGATCAACCGGTATGCACCCAACAAAATCGCCCGTCTGAGCGCCATTACCTGGCCCGATGTTCCCGAATCCCTGAAAGGATTCTTCGGATGGAAGGGAGATACCATTCCCGGATTCAGCGGCACCAACTATGATTACACCATCAGCATTCCCGCAGAAACCGCCGGAATGCCGGCCCTGGTCGCCAAGCCCGAACAACTGAACACCACCGTGCAGGTCCACAGGGCCACCAACCTGGCAGGCTCCCTGGCCGACCGTACCGTCACCTTTAACACCACCGCCGAAGACGGAACCACCAAGCTCACCTACAAGGTAACCATGAACAAGGAAAAAGCCCTTGAAGATGTGGAGCCCTATTTCGCCGATCCCTTCATTTCGGAGTTTGTATACAGGGACCAGTGGGCCAACAGTTACATGGAAGTGGTGAACCCCGGAAACCAGCTGCTGGATATGAGTAACTACATGTTCGCCTATGCTTATGTCAACAGTCCGGCCGAAGCCATCACCATGCAGACGGCCGCCGACAGCTGGGCCAACCGTTATCTGAAGTACATACCCGGTTACAAATGGGTAGACCAGGCCACCTGGGAAACCCAGCCCGCCATGGTCGTGCCCGACCCGGCCGTCGACCCGATCGTCTATCCCGGCGAAGTCTTCGTGATTGGTGACCGGCGTGGTGGAGGCCAGGTGAATGCCACCCAGCATCCCTGGTGGGGAGGTTACAAAACCAATGTCGACTTCGGTACGGGTTACAACCCGTGGGGTGAAACCATCGGCGCCTGCCTCACCGGCTGGCATGCCACCAACTACTACCTCTTCCGCATCGACAACGACTCCATTAAGCTGGGCCTCAAAGCGGCCAGCGATCCCAACGACTTCACCCTCATCGATGTCTTCGGAAGCGGTGACGGAACCAACTCCGTCGTCAACGGCAGGAACATCGACCAGATCCAGAGCTTCACCCGTAAGCCCCATATCTACCACGGGAATACCGAATTCAAGGGTTCTTTCGGCACCAACGACGACGACAGCGAATGGTTCTATGCCGACAGGCCGTACTGGGTAAGCAGGGGTTACGGATGGCCTGTGGACATCCTGATGATCTGCTCCGGATTGGGCAGCCACTTTATGAACGAACCCACCGCCTACAAGTCGACCATCAACTCGGTCGCTTACAAGGTGAGTGAAGGCTACGGACCCGATGAAACCCTCCGCGGGGTCAAAGCCAACACGACCGTCGACGACTTCCTGACCAGGATCCTCAAGGCCAACCCGGGACAGACTCTTACGCTCAAGAATGCTGCAGGGAATGTCCTCACCGGAACCCAGAAGCTGACCAACGGAGACAAGCTCGAGGTCCTTTCGGCCGACAGTGTAAACACCTCGGTCTATACGCTTAATGTGACGGAGAAAGGGTTGAGCTCCAACGCCATTCTCTCCTCGGCAACCTACTTCATCAGTGTGGACGTGACCACAGGAGGTATTTACCTCATTCCGCAGGGGACGAAACTGACCGATGCCATCGCCAATGTGGTGGTACCCGAAGGAGCCACCCTGACCGTGGTTGATGGCAACGACGCCTGGGTGCCCTTCAAGAAACTCAATTTCGACAGCACCTATGTCGACGTGATCGTCACCGACAATATCTACTTCGAAGTTCTGGCCGAAGACGGGCTGACCATGGTACGCTATCAGCTGGTGCCCGATGCAGAAGCAAGCGACGCCTTTGTGACTTCCGACCTCTATGCCGTCGACCAGTCCAAATTGCTCATCAGCTTTGTTCCCAGGGGCACTGAAGTCTCCTCCTTCCTCAGGAATGTCATTCCGGTGAGGGGAGCCACCATCAAGGTGGTCGACAAGAACGGCCTGCAGCGGACCAAGGGAGCGCTCTATCAGGACGACATGCTCGTGGTGACCTCCAAGGACGGTAAGGTAACCAAGACCTACTATCTCGATATGCTGAGGACAGAATTCCTCTCCACGGCTTATCTGGCCTATGTCCTTTCCGACACGTATAAGGTCGACCAGATCGGCAAGGTGATCACCAAGCCGATGGCCGAATCTGCCATCAGTGACCTGATGGCCAAGCTCACCCCGGCCTTCGGAGCCCAGATGGCCATCTTTGACAAGAAC
This sequence comes from Bacteroidales bacterium, assembly GCA_012729335.1. Lineage (GTDB taxonomy): Bacteria > Bacteroidota > Bacteroidia > Bacteroidales > Prolixibacteraceae > UBA1413. The sequence continues at coordinate 198,573 of JAAYDJ010000021.1, forward strand.
GGCGTAGCCAAACCGACCACAGGCAAGCTGATGCGCGGCGACGTGCTGAAGGTGACCTCCGCCGATGGCAAGATCGTGAACACCTACGCTCTTGAACTCGACTACACCGCCGCCAGCACCATCAGAAGTGAAATCAGCGTCTATCCCAACCCGACCGACGGTGAAGTCCACATCAGGGGTCTGCAGGCCGGAAACCGCGTCAGGGTCATCAACCTCACCGGAGCCCTCCTGTTTGACAGGGTGGCCGGCAACTCGCTGGAGATGATTTCCCTCAGGAACCAGCCGTCAGGCATGTATTTCATCACCGTCAGTGACGCCGGCAATGTGATCGGCCAATACAAGGTGATCAGAAAGTAACCCACTTTTAACCATAAAACAAGAGCCTGTAATACAGGCTCTTGTTTTTTATACACATGCGTAAAAGAATCAGAAATATTCCTGTTAAAACGGATAAACATGAAAATCAAACATTGGATAACTGCAGCATTCCTTATACTTATCCTGGGGGTCGAGGCGCAACCGGTAAAGCAATATGGCCAGTTGTCGGTAAAGGGGAACCAGCTGGTCAGTGACAAGGGGGAAGCCGTCATGCTGGCGGGCGTTAGTTATGGCTGGCACAACTGGTGGCCCCGGTTTTACAACAAATCGACCGTAAAATGGCTGGCTGAAGACTGGCACTGCGACCTGGTCAGGGCCGCCATGGGCGTGGGACCCCGGGGCAGCTACACCGATAAACCGGAGTGGTCCACTCAGCTGATCTCAGAAGTGATTGAAGGAGCCCTCGAAAACGACCTCTACGTGATCATCGACTGGCACAGCCATGAACTTAAAACCGAGGAAGCCCGGCGCTTCTTCTCCGATATGGCGGCCAAATACGGCCAGCATCCCCATATAATCTATGAGATCTTCAATGAGCCCGTAAAGGACTCCTGGAGCGACGTCAAAGCCTATTCCATAGAGATCATCAAGGCGATCAGGGAGAAAGATCCCGACAACCTCATTCTTGTGGGAAGTCCGCACTGGTGTCAGGACCTTCACCTGGTGGCCGATGACCCCATTGTGGGGTATGACAACCTCATGTATACGGTTCATTTTTACGCAGCCACCCATAAGCAGTCGCTTCGCGACCGGTGTAACTATGCCCTGGCAAAGGGGATTCCCCTCTTTGTGTCGGAATCGGCAGGGATGGAAGCCAGCGGAAACGGCCCCATCGACCATCAGGAGTGGCAGACCTGGATAGACTGGATGAAATCACACCAGATCAGCTGGGTAACCTGGTCCATTGCCGACAAGAACGAGACCTGTTCCATGCTGAAACCTGAGGCGGCTTCCGAAGGAGGATGGAGCGAAGATCAGATGAAGGAGTCGGGAGTGAAAACCAGGGCGCTGCTCAGGGCTTTCAGGGCAGAATAGAAAGGAGACAACCGGGACAGCCTGAATATCGGGTCAGTCACCCCCCTTCGCCAGCTCCCCTGTATAAGCTCAAAAGAAAGCGGCATGCCTTCCAAACGAAGGACATGCCGCTTTCCTTTTATGCCACAGGCGATTGCCGCCGGTTAATCGAAGATTTTGATATACCAGTTCTCAGGATTCAACAGGTAGTTATACATGGTCTCCCTTTGCCCGGGAGGGTATTTCGCCGACACCCTGGAAGCCAGGAAGGAGGGGTCATTTCTCCGTTTGGCGATACGCATGAGGTCGTAAAACCGTTCCCCTTCAAAGGCGAGTTCGCGGGCCCGCTCATCAATGAGCTGATCTTCGAAAAAGAGCTGTTTGGCCTCCAGATTCCCGGTCAGATCGTTGTAGCTGACGATTTCGTTGGTGTAAGGATGGTGGAAATAGTTGATATTGGAGACCTTGATGCCATCGGTGCCTCCGCCGAAGCCCACCCTTCCGCGGACACCCAGTTCGGCTCTGGAACTGAGGGGATTGTACTGTGCTCCGTTGTTGACAATACTCAGGGCTGTCGGAGTCTGGGTACGGAGAATGCCACCCTGCATGACCACCCACCAGTTGTAAATCTCCGCCAGGTAAAGATGGATGTTCCCGGCCCGGTAAATGTGAAAATGGGCATCCTGGGCATATATATTCTTACCAATGGAGTATTTCCACACCACCGTATCGCAGTCGGCGGTAAAGATTTCCGCGGTACGCATATCCTCTTCGCGCTTGAGTAACAGCATGGTCTGGACACTTGCGGGGTCGAGCATCATCTCATCTTTGATATAGGCATAGGATACGCCGTAACCACGGTGAAAATCACCCGGCATACCGGGATTGCCGACTTCAGATTTCCAGGGATCGTTGTTCTCAATAATGGTGTAGTTATCGAAGATGGTCTCCCAATACATCACTGCGGCCCGGGTGGGTTTGAGCATATACCGGTGCGGGGCAATGGGCTCAAAGAAGTACTGGAACTGGTTCTGCTGGAAATTGGCCTTGTTGAACCACAGGGTGAAGATGTGTTCCTTAACGTCGACATTGCCAAAGATGTTCCGCCAGTTGGCGTTCTGGAATGTGGCGTCAAGATGGTACCTCAGGTCCTCCGAGGTATTTTTCGTGATGAACTCAAAGTGGGTTGCGGCTTTGGCCAGGTTACCCTGATAAAGGTACATCTGTCCCAGCAGGGCATGCCAGGCATAGGTGTTCCAGACGGTGACCTCCCAGGTGATGTCGTTGTTGTCGATATAGTGGTTAACCCCGACCGCCTTAACCTCCTTCTCCAGCTGATCGGTGAAATAGTTGACCACCATCTCCTGGGTGAAGTATTTCTTGTCCAGCTGAAGGCTCACATTGGGAATGGTATCGTTATGGTACCCGTCACGGCCGAAGACGATATTTACGCTGTCGGTATAGGTGCCCGGAGACTCCACATAAGCTTCGATCTCTTCAAGGGTCACAAGGGATTCATGAATAAAGGGAACTTTCCCGTAGATGCGGGCGGCGTTGAAATAAGCCCAGGCACGCATGCAGAGGGCTTCTCCGTATAAGCGGTCGTAGTTGGTCAGCTGGCTTTTGGGGTCGGTCACCTCGGGATGCTCCCGTTGCAGCAGCCTGATAAAATTGTTGCTCGCGGCAATCAGCTTGAAGAAATTGTCGGGTGCCGCATACTTGTTCTTTTCCGAAATCCGGAAATTGTATATCTCCACCATATCGGGGTCGGCATTGGGGGTGATGGTGAGCAGATCGGCCCTGAGCTCGCCCAGGATCAGCAACTGCTCTACCAGCTGCTGTTGCAGGCCATACATCCCCATGGCCAGCGAGCGGTATTCATACCAGTCGTTCAGCAGCTTTTCCTCGGTCACCGACAACTCCTGTTCTGGATTCAAAAACTCCTTGCAGGAGGTGAAAAACATCACCGGAATAAAGAACAAGGTGATAAGCAGAGCATATTTAAACAGCCGTTTCATACTATACTGCATTATGGTTAGAGTCCTAATTTAATACCTACAATAAACTGCCTGGGGTGGGGGGTCAGGCCGTAGTCAATACCCTGGCTGGAGGGTTCGCGTGAGTAACCGAATTCCGGGTCGTAGCCGAGGTATTCCGAGAAGGTGAAGAGGTTACTTCCGGCCAGGTAGAACTGTGCGTTGCGGAAGCTCAGAAATTCGTTGGGGATGGTATAACTCAGCACCACGTTTTTGAGGCGGAGGTAGGAACCATCTTCGATCCAGCGGGTAGAGAAGGCTGAGTTGCCAATGGGGTCGTCCCAGAGGGCCCGTGGCACAGAAGTCTGATGTCCCTCAAACTGCCAGCGGTTCAGTACATGGGTGCTCTGGTTTTCCAGGCCGGTCATCTTTTCATTCTGATAGCGCACATAATTAAAGACCTCATTTCCTGACACAAACTGTACAAACGGGGTGAGGGCCCACCGTTTCCAGGTAAGGGTGGTGGAGAGGCCTCCGAAATACTCGGGCAGGGAAGAGCCGATGGAGGTTTTGTCGTAATCATCGATCACCTTGTCGGGGACACCTTCGGGCCCTGAGAGGTCCCTGTAGCGCGCATCCCCACCCCTGTAGGCCATGTTGCGGTCGTTGACCAGACCATCAGCCTGGGCATCGGCAGTAGTGGCATACACGCCGTCGAAAACATAGCCATAGAATTCGTTGGCGGAGGATCCCTTCATATTGACAATCTGTCCGCCGGGAATGTCGGTGACCAGTTTGTCACCTTTGATGCCGGTGATCTCATTCGTCACGTTCGAGAGCGAAAGATGTATATCCCATTTGAAGGCAGGCCGGTCGACAAGGCGGGCAGTCGTAGAAACCTCCCACCCCTTGTTTTCCATTTCGCCCCCGTTTTCAGGACGATAGCCGTACCCCAGGTAAGAGGTAATCGGCGTGTAAATGAGCATGTCGGAAGTGACCGATTTGAAATAGTCGGCGCTGAACATCCAGCGGTTGCCCCAGAGGGAAAGATCGATACCTCCGTTGAGCTGTGCGATTCTTTCGTAAGAAAGGGTTTCATTGGGATAGGTGGCCGGGTACAATCCGACGGTTTCCCTGAACTTAATGGAGTTGTAGTAGCGGGTGGCATTGGCCTCGCCCACATCGTCGTTTCCGCTGATCCCATAGGAAGCCCTGAGCTTAAGTTCCTCGAGCCAGGAGAGCTCCTTCAGGAAGCTTTCGCCTGAAAGCCGCCAGGCCAGTCCGCCCGAGTAAAATACCCCAAAGGGAACTCCGCCAATTTTCAGTGTCTTGGCGGCCTCGTCCCCCACACGTGAAGTGCCGTCAAGGGAAACACTTGCCGTGGCGATGTAACGGTCTTTGTAGGTATACACCAGGCTCTCAAAAAGGGAGGCCCAGGTCCACAACCGGTTTTCACCGCCGATCTCCCGGAGATTATCGGTACCCTCCTGCAGCATCCGGTACTGGTCGTTCTCATGGGCGTTTTTGGTCAGACCCCAGTCATATTCAAAATTATTCTGCATGATGTTAATCCCCGTCACCGAGGAGAGCTGGTGGTCAGTTCCGAAGGTCTCGTTATAGCGGAGGTAGGTGTGGTTGTTAAAGGCGGTGATGCTGTTGTTGGAAGCCTTTGCCACGTTGATGGCCTCGAAATTGTAATAATGTTCCATTCCCCTGTTGGGCATGAAGATCTGTTCCTTGAGCACATTGAAGGTCAGTCCGAACATGGTCGAAAGCACGAGGTTCTTCCGGAGGGAAGCCTCAAAGCCCAGGGTGGAAATGAAATTGTAGTTGGTATTCTTGGCTTCGTAATTATTGATGACGGCCAGGGGATTGCTCACCCCCAGTTCCTCGACGTCGGCCAGCAGGGTGAGTTCCTTCCCTTCGTCGTCATACTGGTAGGGATTGAGCATGGGCGATTTGGCCAGGGCCGAAAGGATTGGACTGGTCTGCCGTACAATGGCCGACTCCTTCATTCTGGCGATATTGTAGTTAAGTGACACCGAGGCATTCATCTTGAGCCAGGTGAAGATATTCAGAAGGCTGACAAAACGGAGGTTGTACCCGTTGTTTCCGGTTTCCTTCACAATTCCCTTGTTGTCGTTATATCCGAAGGAGAGACCATAGCGGGCGATTTCATCACCCCCCTTGACCATCAGATTGAAATTGGTGAACATGGAATTGTTGTAAATCAGGTCCTGCCATTTCGTATCGTGCTGGTAATCGATGTAATCCTCATGGTCTGACTGGATGAAGAGGTTGGGATAGAGCGTTCTGATCCGCTCATCGAGCAAACCCGAGGTGTACAGGACCTCATTGACCAGGGTTTTATGCTGGGCGGCATTCATCTGGGGGATCAGGTTGGCAGGGGCAAGAGAGACGCCTGTGCGCAGGTCCACATCGATGGTGGTTTCGGTGGCACTGGGATCCAGGGTTTCGATAACGATCAGGCCGTTGGAAGCTTTCGAGCCATAAGCGGCGGTCACGGCAGGGTCCCTGATGACAGTGGTTTTGGAGATGTCCATGACGTTGATGCCCAGCAGGGGATTGTACCTGTAGCCATCGAGTTTGGAACCGAAAGTGCCGGGAGGGGTCATGGGAATCCCGTCGACGATAAACATGGGCTGGCTGGTGGTATTCAGGGAGCTGGTCCCACGGAGCAGGGTGACGGCCCCGCTGCCCGGATCACCCGAGCGGTTGGTCACGTGCATCCCGGGGGTGCGCCCCTGCATGAACTGATCAACCGACAGTACCGGAGTGTGCCTGATGTCAGAAGTGGAAAGGGTGGAAAAGGCGCCGATCATGTTTCGGCGGGGTAACGATCCTACCAGATAATTGATACCATCGTCTCCGGAAACCATATCCAGCGGAGTGAGATAAATCTTCAGCTCCCGCATGTTGTTCAGGTATACCCGCTTGTCTTTATAACCGGTATGGGCTGAGACGATCAGCCAATGGCTGCCCGAGGGGGAGACCACACTGAAACGGCCTTTCTCATCGGTTACCACGGGAAGTTCAAAGGATCCTTCCACCCCTATGGACACCCCGGCCAAAGGGGTATTGTCTCCGTTGACCACCACCCCGGTAACCCTAATCGAATCTTGTGCCTGCACACCTGTCCTGACAAACAGGGATAACAGCAGCAGCAAAACCACGCTCAGCCTAACAGTCTGTGTATTCTTCATAATGTTCTGGTATTGGAAAGGAGTTGCATGGCCGGCCTGGCAGGGCTGACCATGGATATTCAAGTTCCCGGTGATGATTTTCGCATGTGACAGTTTCCGGTCCTTCCTCGGGGTACCGGAGTGGCTCTCGCCCGGCTGTGGAATTCGGTTTTTCATCCTGGCAAGGTATTAATAGGGAATAAACTCAATATAGTCGATGACCAGTCCGTTCCCGGCAACACTCGACGGCCCCTTGTATTCGAAGCGGAGGACCGCCTGGCCATATTCGGTCTGGTTTTCCATCCAGAAGTCAAACCGGTTAAAGCGTCCTTCCTGGGCAAAACGGATGGGTGTCTGTACACTGGGCAGAACCCCCCTGTACCGGATATAGTCGTAATAGTCAAAGCTCCTGGCCAGCTGGTTGTTGGTATAGATGTCGTATTTCCCGCCGATATCCATCTGGGTGCGTACCACAACCCTGTACCTGCGCGGGAAGAGATTGCGTGTCTTGAACTCCACGATAAACCGCTGGTTGTACCCCTTGTTAAACGAAACGCTGAGGATGGAGTCTTTCGAGGCACCGGGAATATATTGACGCAGGGGGGCGAACGACTGGTCACTGATCAGTTTGACACTGTCCCTCCAGGTAAATTTGTTGACCCCCACTTCACGAACCAGCGCTTCGCCTTCGAAGCGGCTTCTCCCTGAAAAGAGCGAGTCTGAAATAACAAAATTCTCATAATCGTATGCGATACCGTTACTGCATACCGCCCGGTCAACCGGCATATAATCGATGGCCACACTGTCACCCAGAATGTTGAGCAGCTTCAGCGTATCCTTCCAGGCCGGCCGTATGAACTCCTCTTCATCGAGCATGTTCAGGAAAACACCCTTCTCCAGAAGATAGGGGATCAGAATCTCGTTCTGCCAGGCCACAGGAATGTCTTCGTGGGTCTTATAGTTACCGCCCAGCTTCTGAGCCATCACCGTAAGGGCATCCTCATACTTTTCCTTCCGGGGAAAAACGATGGTGGCCGTAATGTTACGCAACTCCTGCTTTACAGGGAAATACTTGATCTCAAAATTATTGAGTGTAACGGCTACCGTATCGTAAATGGTCATCCCTTCGTCGTTAAACCCGATGGGGCGGCTTTTTTCGCGGTCGAGCACCACACTGTCGCGGCTGTCGATATAATCCCTGAGCAGGGGATTGTTCTCGATGTAGTACTCATAGAAAGTCGGTTTGGGCATGGCCACCTGGTCCATTTTGTAATACTTGCCGTTCCGGTAAAGGGGACTCTCAAAACGCAGGGGAATACCATCATAGTTCGAATTGCCGCCATTCCTTTCAAACAGGGCCAGTTTCAGGGCCAGGGTCTGCACACGCCGCTTTTCCGAAATGCTGTTCGCCTGGATAAAATGGGTGACAATATGATAGTCCAAAACCGCCTTGGTCATGGGATGCCCCGCCAGAAACTGATTGATGGCCTGGTTAGTCGGAATGAAATAGGTGTATACCTTCACCGACTTAAAGATGGTATCATACTTGAACTCCTTCAGAGCATTCACAAAGAGGGAAACCTCCTGATCCTTTTCAAGGACCTCCCAAATATCCTGGTCAGTGGTCTCCGGCACCACATTGTAATGCTTGTCCCAAATATCGGAGCAACCTCCGGCTACCAGGAGGATGATCAGGATGATGAAACCGGGAATATTTTTCATTTTCATATTATTTAACGGGTTCAAATCTTACATAATCCCACATGAAGGCCCCCGGAATCAGGGAGACGATTCGGATGGTATGGTCCTCATACCTTTGGAATTCGACGGTACCAATCTCTTTACGGGCATAAGGATTGGAGGAACTTCCACCCGTGGTCAGGTCAACCAGTCCGCCAATCTTCTTGTTATCGAGATAAACCTCCACCAGGGCATTCTCTTCACTGTAGGCATGAGCGCCCAGGAAGACCTTGTATTTCCCCTGGATGATCTTGGGCATGGTGTATGATATCGTAAAATCGCCGTTCAGGAAAAGGTAATCCTGATTCCATGCCGGATCGTCGGCGTCTTCCGACTTCACGAAGAAAAGGTCGGCACCGCTCCAGGTAATCCTGCTCAGCAGGGAAGGATCCTCGATCTCGTAACTTCCGGCTTCGCGGCGCAACTCGCTGAACAAAGACTCCTCCCAGAACTCATAGTTCCGGATGGCGGGAGCGGGGGAGAACTGGCGCATGATCTGGTTGATGAAATGAACCGATCCCGACTGGGTAATCATGTTGCTGGCGTCGTACAACACCCCCACATAATCGATTAACGTGGTGTCACCGTTGGCATGGAAAATGGAGTCAAACACCATAAACCCCTTATTGATGGCGATGTCGATCCCGATTCCGTTCACCGAAAGGGGAATGTCGGAATAGGTATTGTAATTGGAGGCCACCCCCTCAAAATCATCAAGGAAGAGGCTCCCCTCCAGCACATGATAAGCCATGAAGTTGTAGAGGAGATTGGACTTGCTTGTATAATTGGTGCTTCCGGGGCTGATATGGTTGGCCAGATCCTCGAAGGAACGGATATTGCGCCGGTGAAAGATGGAGTCGTGTTCGACCAGCAGGGTGTGAGGCCGCAATCTCCGTGTGTCGGTTTTCAGGTTGATGTTGAGGGTATCCCTGAGGCCGGTAGCGTCGAGGGCTGCCTTGAAGATGGAATATCCGGGGTTTTGTGCCAGCCACCCATAGGTGGTGAAGGTCACCGGCGTCAGCATGGTCTCCATCACATGGACATAGCCATTGGAAGCTTCTATGTTGGGGAGAATGATCGCCGCCTGGTTATTGATTTTGTAATAGGAGGTGTCAGATTCGATAATGAAACTGACGGTGAGCTGGTCGCCCGAAAGGGTCAGCTCGGGAAGGGCACCAAAGGGAAAGTCATTGGTAATGATGCCCATGTTAAGCACATGATACCGGCTCAGAGCCCTGACATACACCTCATCATTGAGCAGGTCGCTGAGAGAGTTGTACTGGGGATGCTCATTGATGAACTTGTCGACGGCTTCGTTGGTGGGGAGAAAGAGGGTGTACTGAAATTTCCCATCCGTGGCATTGGGGTTGTACGCACTCATGGTCAGGTCAAGACCGCCTTTCTCCATGATAGCCAGGAAACTGGAAAAGGTATCCTTCTTTTCCACCATATAATCGTAGATGGTCATTTTGATCATGTCCTCAAACTCCGGGTTCGGATGTTCTTCTTCCCTGCAGGACCACTGAAAGAGAAGCGCTGCGATGAGGACCAAAAGGAGACTGCTATTTTTCATGGCTAGTTGTTGTAATAAGGGTTCTGAACAAGATTTTTATTTCTCTCAAGTTCATCTTCGTGAACCGGCATGTACCAGCCCAGGGGGTTGGTCAGTTTAACGGCCAGGATTCTTTTCTGGGTAGAGGGAACATTGCGGACGATCACCTCGATCAGTTTTTCCTTTCGGGCGTAATTGTTTCTACGGCCCATGCGGAGAAGGTCAAACCACCGTTTTCCTTCGAAAGCGAGTTCCAGGGCCCGCTCTTCGAGGATGGCGTCCTCGTATGCTGTGGCTGAATTGGGGAGGCCGATGGCGCCCACGCTGGCGCGATCCCTGATCAGGTTAATAATTTCAAGGGCTTCCCCATAACGGTTCAGCTGGGAAAGGGCTTCGGCCTTCATCAGCAGGACATCAGCCAGGCGGTAAACGATCCAGTTGGCGCTGTTCTGAAGGGTTCCCGTTCTGATGGTATTGCCATCGGGGGCACTCCCTACATATTTCCAGATGATATAGTCGTCGTCGCCATACCGTTTGATGGAGGCGTCCTCACCGCGGACCAGTTCCTTGGCATAGAGCCGGGCAAACATCTCCAGGGCCGTCTGGCTTGGATCATAATTATAGCTATTCCGGTTGGTCAGGCCGTAGAGCTGGTTGCTCTGGTTTCTTCCCATGTCGAACTGAAACTCAAATATGCTCTCCAGGGCGTTGCCGGGATAGTAGAGTTCGAACCATTTGCCACTGGGCATCAGAACGATCTCCTTGTTGGCCTCAATGCGGGCCACATGCTCCAGTACCTTGTTGTAATCGAAGTTCCACAGGGCGATATCGGCCAGGAGCGCATCAAAGGCCGCTTTGGAGGCACGCCCCTTGTTCTCGGCAAGGGTAGGATAACCATCGGCAATGGCAAAGTTCCGGTTTTCCTCCAGATCTTTGGTGATCTGGGCCAGCACGACCGCCTCGTCCGACTTGGGAATGTAAAAATCGGTATCGTCAGTCTCTGAAGGTTCCAGAATCAGGGGAACATCCTTAAAAATGCGCACCAGATAGAAATAGGAGAGCGAACGCAGAAAGTAGGCCTCCGCCATCCATCCCTTCAGCTGGTAGTCGGTGAACGTATTGTCCTTCTCCTGCACCAGGGGAGCATTCTTGATGATCTCGTTGCAATAGTTGATCACCTGGTAAAACTTGCTCCAGCTGGCCATACCGTTATCAGGATAGATATTGTTCTGGGCCATCTTCTTCTGGTCATCGCCCTGGTTGGTGTCACCGATCACCATGTCGGCCCTGATTTCCCCATAGAGGAAAAAGAGATTGTCCATTTTGGCCATGGCGCTGTAAGCCCCGCTCAACATGGCTTCCACATCCTCTTTGGTCTGCCAGAACTCTTCCCGGGTAAGGCCGCTCGGAGGTTCCAGTTCCAGCCAGTCATTACAGGAGACCTGGACAAGCATCGCCAGGAGGATCATGATATATTTAATATTCCTTTTCATTGTTCACCTGATTTTAGAATCCGACCAATAAGCTGAAAGTAAATGTTTTGGGAGGTGGGGTGTTGGCGTTGTCTTCACCTATCCAGAAAGGATCAGAGGCATTCTGCCCCACTTCGGGATCCTGACCCGAGTATTGGGTGATGGTAAAGAGTTTGCGGGCGCTGAGGGCCAGGTTAAGGCTGCGCAGACCCAGGCGGCTGCAGGTTTTCTGGGGAAGCTGATAGCCGAACTTGACATTGTTGAGCCGCATGAAGTCTCCCTTTTCCACATACCGGTCAGACCCCAGGTTGTTGGCCGGGTGGTTGAGGTAAGCCCGGGGGAGTGTTCCGGGTTCATCCTGTCCCTGTACCCGCCAGCGGCTGAGCACCGCCTTGCTCTGGTTGTTCCGGTTAAGCATCCCTTCGGTATTGATGGCCACCCTGTTGACAATGTCAAAGCCCAGGCGGTAGTGGAACCCGAAGGAAAAATCAAAATCCTTATATTTGAGGGAAGCTCCGAAACCCCCGATAAAGTCGGGATTGGAGTCGCCAATGTACACTACGTCGTTCAGGTCAATGACCCCGTCATGGTTGACATCTTCGTAGCGGGCATCCCCTCCCTTGAAAACATACGATCCCTGAAAGGTGAGCGGAATGGGATTGCCCTCGCCGTCGAGCAGGGGATTCCCTTTGGCATCGCGGGCCACCACATCCTCATCGCTGGGCCATACCCCCAGATAACGCACCCCGTAAAAGGAGCCGATGGGTTCCCCTTCTTTCACCAACTGGGGAAACGCCCCGTTGGTCAGGGAGGTGTTCCTCTCCTTATTGAAGTTCTCAGGCACCATGTTGAAAGTGTTCACATTGCGCGACGTATTGAAATCCAGGAAAAGAGAGAAATCCTTGGTTCTGACCACTCTCCAGTTGGCCATGAGTTCCCATCCCCGGTTTTCAAGTTCGCCGCCGTTGAGGAACCGCAGGGAACCAAAACCGGCACTGCTGGGAATGTTGTAGTTATTGAAAAGCATGTCGGTGGTCAGTTTGCTGTAAATGTCGGCCTGCAGGAATACCCGGTCGTCAAACAAATTCAGCTCAATCCCGTAGTTTGTCGAGGTGGTGTTGGACCATTTGAGGTTGTTGAGCTGGATATTGCTGGGAATGACGGCCGTATTGTCGATGTAGTTGGTCGTAGAGACATAGGTGGCAAAGCGTGCATAGGGGTCGCCGGGCTGTTGGCCGGAAAGGCCCCAGCTGGCTTTCAGCTTGCTCTCCCCGAGCCACTCCAGGGTTTCCAGCCAGGGTTCGCTGCTAAACCGCCAGAATCCCGAAACCCCGGCAAATACCCCCCAGCGGTTGTTGGCCCCGAAGGCGGCATTGGCATCGGCCCTCACATTGGTGGTGATACCGTAACGGTCAAGGTATTTATAGTTCGCATTCAACGTGGCGGCGATGTCCCTGCCTTCCCCCATCCCAGTACCAATCCAGTTGATCTGGGCATTGATGGCCGGATCCTGGATATCGGTGCTGGGTGTACGGTTACTCTGGATGTTCAACCATTCGTATTGCGACTGGTTGGTGAACCAGGTGGCCGCCCCGGAAAGCACATGCCTTGAAGATTTAAAGGGGGAGTTGAAAAGCAGCTGCGTCTCGGTCTGAATGGATGAGTTGATGTTATTGCTCTCCTCCGCCTTGTTGATCTGCCAGTCGAGCCAGTCGGCCCCGATGGCATTGTAGGGAAGGAAATTCTTCGACTTGGCGCCGGTGTATTGGATGGAAACCGTCTCGTTGAAGATCAGCCAGTTGTTAATGGTGTACCGCAACCTGAAGGTGTTGTCGAGGGAATTCTCTACCCGGTCGTTACGGCCCAGGGTGGCCACGGCCACCGGATTAAAATAAGATACCCCATTGCCCTGGTAACTGTTGATGGGGTTGAAATATTCCCCGGTCAGGTTCCCATACTGGTCGCGCTCCCAGATGCTCATGTTAGGAGCCTTCACGTAGGCCATGGAACGGACATTGTTGCCTCCGAGGGTGACATTTCCGTCAATGGTGTTGGAGATAAAGCTGAAGTTGACCGTGAACAGCAGTTTCCGGGAGAGGTGGTAATCGAGGTTGATACGGGTGGAAAAGCGCTGGGCGGCGGTACCCAGGGTGGTTCCCTCTTCATCGAGGTAGCTCAGCGAGGTAAAATAGCGGGTACGCTGTCCCCCTCCCGAAATCTTGAAATAGTGGTCATGGTTCATGGAGTTGCGGGTGATGGCTCCGATCCAGTCGGTATTGGCCGAATAGTTGTAGAAGTCGGCGAAGTCGCGGTCGTAGGCGATTTCCGGAGGCATGTTGAACACTCCGTAGGCATTGTGCCACTCTTCGAGCTGAAGCATGATGTATTCGTCCCCGTTCAGCATCGGAATGGCCGGAGGCTGGATGTTGTATGTGTTCTTATACTGGTAGTCGAACTGTACCTTTCCCATTCTCCCCTTGTGGGTTTCAATCAGGAGAACGCCGTCGGCCCCACGGGAGCCGTATACGGCGGTGGAAGCGGCATCTTTGAGGACTTCGATGGACTTGATGTCCTGGAGGGCAATGTTGATCAGGTTACTGATATCTTCCTGGTCGGCCGAAGCCAGATCAAAATCGCGCGATACCCGGTCCTGTGGCACCCCGTCGATGACGATGAGGGGCTGGCTGTTCCCCATGGAACTCAATCCCCTGATGACCAGGGAGGATCCCGATCCCGGGTCGCCCGAAGCACTGATGATATCCAATCCCGAAACTTTCCCCTGGAGGGCATCGGCAGCCGATACCAAACCGGTCTCATTCATCTCCATGAGATCGATTTTCACAGAGGCCGTGGCATTGTCGCGCTGGTCGATGTTGGTCAGACGGTTCGACGTGGTGGCCTGTGCGGTCACCACCACCTCCCCGATCTCCACATCCGAAGGATCGATCTCCACCATGATGGTTTTCGAGGGATCGGGCTTGATCTCTTTTGAGTTGTAACCGATCACGCTGACCAGCACTTTATTGCCCGCATTGCGCATTTCCAGCACAAAGTCACCGTTCACGTTGGTGATGGTGCCCCCTACCACACGGTTATCGCTGTCGTACTCGACAATATTGGCCCCGATGACGGTTGTCCTATCCGAACTGTCTATGACCCTGCCCCTGATAACAACCTTTCCCTGGGGATATGCTTCCATAAAGCTGCAGATGGCCAGCAGAAGCAAAAGGAGACTTTTTATTCTTTTCATTTCTTTCTTAAACCTTTGGTTTAGTGAATCAGGTTAAATCACGACTACTTGGTGTCGAGTGCGGCAAAATCCAGAACTTTGTCGATTTCATGGATCACCCCGTTGGATATGGTGCTTTTGATGGTTTCGGTGCCTTCACCCAGGCCTTTCCCCAAAATGAGATTGGTCCGGGATGACTCCTGCACTTCCACAAAGGGATTGCCGTCCTTGCCCATGATTCTGATGACATCGATACCGGGCTGGATCATGATCTGGGTGTAGAAGGTGGCATATTGTGAGGAGGCTTCAGAAGTGCGGGTGGTTTCGTAATATCCCGGAGATTTCTTGCCATCGGTGAAGATGATATGCCCAGGCACAAAATGAAGGAGCACCAGCTTTTTGAGCTGGTCGGTCGTCATCCCCGCGGTTTCATAAGCGGCCAGCGCAGCATCACTGGGGACAAATACCGTATACACCTCACTCTCGGAGATGAAACTGTACCGGTATTCCTTGGCCAGGTCAAAACCGGCGGCTTTCAGCAGGTTATGGAAACGGGGATAATTGGTGGATATGGCCGAATAAAGGCTTACCGCCGAAAAACTGAACCAGTTGTTGATCTCGTAAGTGACCCCATTATCGGCATTGCTGCTGATCTGCCGGGGGAATTCCTGAACCACCTGCGACCCCCCGTAACCTTCGGTAGTCACATCGGTTCCCCGTACCTCTCCGGTTTCATTGTTCACAATCAGGTAGGTTCCCGCCTGGGTCGGAATGAATTCCTTCCGGGCCAGCCCCTTGGGCCGCTCCAGTCCCACATGATTCAGCAATAAAGTCCGCAGGTCACTCTTGGTCATGCCAAACTCCTGAACAGACCCGGGAGAAATCATAAAGGCCGAAAACCTTTCCCTGACCTGATCATACACCAGGGAGGAGTCCTCCTGCAGTTTCAGGTCTGATTCGACAAAGAAAATGTAATCCTGGTTCTGCCGCTTCAGGGAGGAGAGAAGCCCCGATGACTCAATCGCGTACATCACCCGCGTGTAGCCCCGGGAGAGGTAAACAGGCCCCGTCACACTTTTAAAAGCCCTGGGAACGATGGCATTTTTTACTCCCATAAAAGTGCAGTTGCTGCCATACTGTTTCTGAACGATATCCTCCCGGTCGACCGTGATCAGGTCCAGTTCCCCGTTGTAAAAACCCTTTTCCAGATCGGTGGGATAAATCGGGTTGACCGACATATAAGTGTTGACGATGATCCTTTTAATATGATCGGGCGCATTTTTAAGGCTTCCCCACCGGGTGCCGCCCACCAGGTACTCGTTCACAAAGGCATTAAAGGCTTCATTGGTCGGGGCGATCAGCCCATGATGATACCTGATGGCCACATTCTCGGGAAGCCCGTAGGTGCTGGGGGGGGCTTTGGTCTTCTCCCGGTTGATGTTAAAGGTCAGCCTGGGATAGGTGAGGTCAAAGAGCGAATCCACAGCCAAACCCTGGTCCGCCCCCGGCTGATCCAGGGTTTTGTTGTTGTTGTAGACAAATTCGGGAAAGGTGTTGATCAGATCAAGAAAGGCGGTATAGGAATGGGGACCCGTCTTGTCACTGAGGATCTGATAGCCGTTTTTCAGGGGCTCCACCACCCGGTCAATTTTATATACAAATCCGTTCTCCGCAAAAACCTCCTCTCCGGTTACCTTGCCCCCGGCATAATAAATATCGGTGGGCGCCTCAATGGGCCGGCTGAAATAAAACTCATAGTCGGCACTGTTCAGTTCATAAATGTCGAAATACTCCTTATAAAATATCGGCGCGTATTTCCTGGAATCGATCGTCTCCCGCCGCTTCCAGGATGTGGTCGTCGTATCGACAATGGAAATGTAATTACGCAGGTTCCTTCTTTCCCCGAAAACCCCATACCGGGGATCCTTGTCCAGTAAAAGGGTTTCCCTTTTGTACCCCTTGGGCTCATTGTTGGTCAGGTCCTTGGGGTCGATCCACCCGAACACGTCGAGTGAACGAAGCTGGTTCTTGCTCCACGGATTCTGGACAATGTGGTATTTCACCAGGTCGGTCAGTACTCCCATGGGAATATCCTCCAACCGTTTGTACTTCGTACTCTGCTGAAAATACTGCGTAAAGGCTGCGTCCGTGGGGGCAAACACCGTGTAACTCCCCGATACGTCGAGAATGGTGTCGTAACCGGTCATCTCCAGGCATTTGGCGAATGTCGAAAGGTCAGGTTGTGTCTTCAGCTGGGTGAAGACCTTGCCCGCCAACCACTCAGGCCTTTGAAATTTGTCGATGTACGAGTCGTCCCGGCAACTGCCGAACACAAACAGCATGAGTACCAGGTACAGCATAGATTTAGTTCCGGCCTTCATTCTATTGGTTTTTAAATCAGAGTGAAAAAATAAATACTGTCAAAAATACAATTAAATGGCAATAATAATAAAGTTGGCGCAAAAAAAAGAACCGCCAACCAAAATTAGTCATTTTTAATTTTTCTGCCTAACGTCGCACGAATTTCCGGGTTTCGAGGATCCTGCCGTGTTGTTTGAGGCGGGCGAAATAGAGTCCCGGAGGGAGATGGTCGAGGCGGATGGTGGCAGGGGTTCCGGGTGTCAGCTTTTCCGGAGGAAGGGTGAGGAGAATACGACCGGAGAGGTCGGTGATATCGAGTGCGTACCCCCCGGCGGGATGGGCATTTTCCATGAGCAGGGAGATCTGCGGGCCAGCGGGATTGGGCCAGAGGCGGAAGCCGCTGCCAGCCGTGACCACAGCACCGGCAGGGGTCAGGTTCTGCTGGATTTCCAGATTATCGATGGCCCAGCCCCAGCCATGCGCATAAGGATCGGAATAGAGGCGGAACCGGATCAGCAGGGTGTCGCCCTCCCTGAAATTTCCGTTTCCTGTAAGCAGGAATTCGCGACGGTAATAGAGTTCACGGGTGCCGGCAAACAGGGAATTCTGGCCCGAGATTCTCTGGTTGTATGCCGATTTCCAGGCTGGCCGGCTCCCCGAATCGTAACCATTCAGAAGTGGCAGCCAGGTTAGGCCTCCATCCCTGCTTCCCTCGGCAATCACATAATCGTAGAAATCTTCGCTGCCATAACGGGCCTCTTCTTCTCCGGGTTCCACCAGAACGACCTCTTCCCACGCAATTTTCCCATTCCCCCTGACCAGAATGGGAATCCTGAGCAGGGCGGTCAGATTGATTTGCTGGTTATCGGCATCGGGACTGGGATAGGGGTGGGGGGAGTGAAGGGCGTGGTCGGTAAACCCGTTGACCAGGGACACGGAGAAGTCATACAGGATGAAATCGGCACTTTGGCTGCTGAAGTCGGCCGAGTAGGACGAAACCGGTTGCAGGATGCCTTCGGTTTTCACCCCGAATTTCCCCTTTTCAGGAAGCTCCCGCCGGTTGGCCTGTCCTGCAATATCAATGGCTACAATTTTATATTCCAGAAGTTCTCCACCTTTCAGAAACAGGTTTTCAAGGGGGACCAACCCCCGGTAGGAGTTTTCTGATTCCCTTTTTAAGCCCACAGGCATCAGTTCGTTTCCGTTAAGGTAAACCTGGGCGTACACCGTATCCACGCCGGCGTTGTCGGTGACAATGGCTGTGATCTCCAGTTGGGGGGCAGTGGTAAGGAGGTATTTCTCAGGGGTATGGAGGATGAGGGGTTTCACCGTGTCGGGGCCCAGGGTGAGCTTCCATGAGCGGCCCGGGGCGCCGGCAGGGGAGGTGAAATTCCGGCCCAGCGTGTCGGTCGCAGCCAGAAAATAGCTGAGGGTAACGATCCCCGAGTCAGGGAACAGTTCCGCCAGGAATTGACCGGGTGACCCGGTCATGGGCATAAGGAGGGTATCGCGGTGTGACCCGAATCCATCGTAGCTGTAAAACAGGGTGAGGAGACTGTCGGTGAGGCCCGCCTCGCTTTCCACCGAAGCTTCAAAAACCAGCGGTGCTGAGGTCTCTTCCCGGTCTTTCAGAGGGGTATGCCTGATCCACAGATGTGTCCAGCCCAGGTCGGCCAGAATGCCGGAGGTCAGGGGCCCCGGGGAGTGAATGGCCTCGCCCCGGCCTGCCGAGGAAGTCATCAGCGCATTGATGGTTCCGTAGGGATAACTCTGGTCGTTCAAATGGTAGATGCTGGATCCTTCCTTAAAAGTTTGGGGAGCATAAAGGCGGGGTTTCTGACCGTCATCGAACAACAGGGCTGCAGGACTTCTGGCATACAGATGGTTGGACACAAAACTGTAATAGAGTGCCGCGGAGGGATTCCCATAGGTGGAACCATTGGTAAGTAGCCGGCCTTCCGCATCCTCCACCTTCCGGTCAAAGGCCGCGGGCAGCATGTCGCCGTATCCGAAGGATCCCGTACGGGCAGAGAGATCGGCTTCAAAAAAGCCCACAAACCCCAGGCCATGGGCAATTTCATGCAACACCGTCGATACGAAATCATAGCGGTCATAAGGGGTGTTCAGGTCGGTTCCGGTATACCAGGGTTGGCTCGAGTTAAAGGAAGCCACCATATCGGGGACGCCGGCACCTGAGATCTCCCTGCCGGTGATTTTCTCGGCCAGGGCCACCGGATACCAGGTATCAGGTTCGGGGGCACCCTCAAAATCAATATGATAGCTGGTGGCGCCGCAACTCCCCAGGGTAGTGCTTCCCAGCTTTTCCCAGCGGGCTTCCACATAGATGGGTATGCTGCTAGAAACCACAGATTCCCAGATCGATACGGCGTATTCAAATGCGTTTCTGACGCTGTCGGGGAATCCTTTGTACGTGACGATGAGATCCGACTTTTTGGAAGCCGACTTAAGGCTGTCTAAGAATCCGGCAGGAGGCCCCACCCTGGCATGGCCGCTCTCCCCCGAAATGTGACAAACCACCGGGGGTACCCCGTTAAGAACCTTCCGGCCATCGCTCTGCGGAAACAGCAACCCGGGAACAGTGAGCAATCCCAGAAAAAGCAGGAATCCTGCAGCCCTGACAGAGCGGACTTTCAGAAAGGGTAAAGGAGAGTGGGCAACAATGGTCATTCAGCAAAGCGTTAGAGAAAACATAAACCGGAACCCCGGGAAATAAAAAAACAAAGATACCGGTTTGTTGGTTCATGGCAAGGGCTATCCGGCTCTATCGGCAGGGTTATTTCCAGTGTCCTGGGGAGGCAGTGACACTGCCTCCCTCCATTAGTACATCGGGCTGATCAGGTGGGCCAGGGATTCTTTAAGCCGGTCGGACCAGGGGCGGCGTTTCCATTCGGGGAGCAGGATTTCGCGGCTGTGGTGGAGGTCATGCCGGAAATAAGCCATCAGCTGACGGTTAAACTGGGCGTCATAAACAAAAGCGTTCACTTCAAAATTGGTTTCCAGGCTCCGGAAATCAAGGTTGGCGGTACCCAGAGAAGAAAACACCCCGTCCACCATGATGAGCTTACTGTGTATAAATCCTTTCTGGTAAAAGAAGATACGGACACCCGCCTCGAGGAGATCCTCGACAAAGGAGAAGGAGCACCACTTTGGAATGAGGGCATCGGAGAATTCGGGGATCAGTATTTTTACGTCGACGCCCCCGAGGGCGGCGGTTTTCAGGGCCATGACGATCGAAGGTGGGGGCATCAGGTAGGGGGTGACCACGGCGATTTCCCGCTGGGCTCCGGCGATGGCTTTAAAAAAGGCCTGGCCGATGCTTTCCCAGTCGGAATCGGGGCCGCTGGCGCTGATCTGGACGGCGGTTCCCGGGTCCATGGTCATGGGCGGAAAATAGGCCGGGCCTGACAGGTTCTCCCTGCAGATAAAATACCAGTCGGCAGCAAAGACCGCCTGCAGGGAGACCACCGCATCGCCGCTGATTTCCAGGTGGGTATCGCGCCAGGGCCCGATATGCCTGATGCCCTTCCGGTATCGGTCGGCAATGTTGATGCCCCCGGTAAACCCCGTATGACCGTCAATGACCACGATCTTGCGGTGATTCCGGTAGTTGACACGATGCGTGAACCGCGGAAAACGCACCTCCATGAAGGGGCGGACATCCACACCGGCCTCCTTCAGGTCACGCAGGTATCTGCGGCTCAGATCCCAGCACCCCACATCGTCGATGATCAGCCTTACCTCCACCCCTGCACGGGCTTTGCGCATCAGTATCTCCTTCAGCTGATGACCGGTCTCGTCCTCATCAATAATGTAATATTCGAGATGGATATGATGCCGTGCCTGTTCCATCGCGTTGAAAAGCGCCCTGAAAGTCTTCTCCCCGTTATTGAGGATTGTCAGCCGGTTACCGGTGGTCAGCAGCGAATGGGAGTTGCTCATGAGCAACTTGACAATGGTCTCCTTTTCACGGGCCGCTTCCGGAAGATGAAACTCGTTTTTCTGAAGTTTGCGCAGCTGCCGGTTGGTCAGCGTACGGAAGCGCCCCAGCGTCCGCAATCCCCGGCGCGAAAACATCTTGTTCTTGCGGTATTCCTGCCCGAAAAAAAGATAAAAGACCAGTCCGACCACCGGCAACAAAACCAGCGCCAGAATCCACGCCGCCGTCTTGTAGGGCGACCTGTTTTCGGAAACCACAATGAAAGCTATGGCTACCGATGTGATCAGAAACAGCAGCGACACAACTCCCCATATGCTGGGCTGAAGAAAATTCCAGTTACCCCACATAGACCTATTCAAGGCATTTCCCTGGTAAAAATAAGAAAAGTTCTGCCCCGGGCCGCGTCAGGTCACCGGCCACCCTGCAACTTTTTTTACCCCGCAGTGGTGCAGGTTAAAAATTATCACTTATCTTGCACCCGTAATTGAAGATTGAAATGAATCAGTTGATCACAGTTTGGTTTTGGTGGCTTTCCTGCTTTCCCGGCAAGAAGTGAACCAGCTTTGACTGTGGTGCTAAGATATCCGAAAGCCTGCTTCTTGACCGATGCAGGCTTTTTTGTTTTGAGTAAATCTTATGAATGCAGATATGGAGAAACAACGTTATTTCCCGGTAGTCCGGAAGATCCTGGCCGACACGGTCACCCCGGTGAGCCTTTATCTGAGGCTGCGCCACCTCTTTCCCAAGGCGATATTGCTGGAAAGCTCCGATTACCGGGGACAGGAGAATGCCTGGTCTTTCATCTGTTTCGAGCCGGTCTCCTGTTTCACCGCCGAAGAGGGGGTGGTCACCATCGGGCAGCAGGGCAACGGCAGCGTCACCTATACCCTCTCCGCCGGTCAACCGCTGCATGACCTCCTCGACCGGTATTATGCCTCCTTTGAAGTGGATGGTGAAGCATTAAATCTTCCCATCAACGGCCTGTTCGGATACATGAATTTCGATGCCGTACGCTATTTTGAGAAAATTGACATCAAGGCCCCTGCCGGTGAGGCCTTCCGGATTCCGGAGGTGAAATACTGCTTTTACAAGTATGTCATCGCCATTGACCACCACAAAAACCAGATGTACCTGGTCGAGAACCTCCGGGAAGGGGAATCCTCGCAGATGGATTATCTCCATCACCTATTGGTGAACCTCAATTTCATCACCTCAGGATTCAGAGCCACCGGGGAGGAGACCTCCAACCTTACCGATGAGGAATTCCGGAAGATGGTCACCAAAGGAAAGGCACATTGTCACCGGGGCGATGTCTTCCAGGTGGTCTTTTCCAGGCAGTTTTCACAATCCTTTGAGGGCGATGATTTTAATGTTTACAGGGCCTTGCGGTCGGTCAACCCCTCCCCCTATCTTTTTTATTTTGATTATGGCCATTACCGGATTTTCGGTTCCAGTCCGGAAGCCCAGATCCGCATCAAAGGGGGCAGGGCTTCCATTCATCCCATTGCGGGAACCTTCAGGCGCACCGGCAACGATGAGTATGACAAGGAGCAGGCCGCCCTGCTGGCCCTTGATCCGAAGGAAAACGCCGAGCATGTGATGCTGGTCGACCTGGCCCGCAACGACCTGAGCCGTAACGCTTCGGAAGTCACCGTAGACAGCTTCCGCGAGGTGCAGTATTACTCCCACGTGATCCACCTTGTCTCCCAGGTGTCGGGGAAACTGGCCCCCGGCACCAACCTCATCAGGGTTCTGGGGGAGACCTTCCCCGCGGGGACCCTCTCGGGTGCACCCAAGCACCGCGCCATACAGCTTATCGACACGTATGAGAACCAGCGGCGCGGCTACTACGGCGGATGCATCGGCTACCTGGGTTTTGACCAGTCCGTCAACCACGCCATCGTCATCCGCTCTTTCCTGAGCAAAAACAACCGCCTCTTTTACCAGGCCGGAGCCGGCATCGTCGCCCACTCGTCGGAGGAAAACGAACTCCAGGAAGTCTTTAACAAGCTGGCCGCCCTCAGGAAAGCCGTCACCCTCGCCGAAGAAATCAAATAGGCCTTCGCTTAAGACATTCAAGACTCAGGACTCAAGATTCCAGATTCCAGATTCCAGATTCAAGACTCAAGATTCCAGATTCAAGACTCAGGATTCCAGACTCAAGACTCAGGACTCAAGATTCCAGACTCAAGATTCCAGACTCAAGACTCAAGACTCAAGATTCCAGACTCAAGACTCAAGATTTAAGATTTAAGATTCAAGATTTAAGACTTTTCGATATGAAGTGTATTGTGATCGACAACTACGATTCGTTCACCTGGAACCTGGTGCATGCGGTGCGCAAGCTGACCGGGCAGGAGGTGAGGGTCGTCAGGAATGATGAGGTGGTCATGGAGGAGCTGGAGGGGTTTGACAAGATCCTCCTGTCGCCGGGGCCGGGCATCCCTGCGGAAGCGGGGAGGATGCCGGAGGTGATCCGCACCCTGGCCTCCCGGAAAAGCATTCTGGGGGTGTGCCTGGGGCACCAGGCCATCGGCGAGGTGTTTGGTGCCCGCCTCCTTAACATGGATGAGGTTCTCCATGGGATCGCCACCCCTATCCATGTCGTCAGCAGGGAACTCCCCCTTTACAAGGGCCTCCCCGCCATTTTCGACGCAGGCAGATACCACTCCTGGATCGTCGACCACCACGATTTCCCCGATTGCCTGGAAATCACCGCCGTCGATGAGGACAACCGGGTCATGTCGCTCCGGCACAGATCGTTCGACGTACAGGGCGTTCAATATCACCCCGAATCGGTGCTCACTCCGGAAGGGGAAAAAATCATCGCCAACTGGCTCCGGCAATAAAAGGGGTGAAAAGCAGAAACTTCCCGGGTGCTCAGGCAGATCAGGTTTATAAGGAGGTTAAAGTCGAGATTGAGGGATTTCGCGGGGCCCGGGCAGGAACAAGAATAAGGACAAGAAAAAGATTGAGAGAATGAAAGAGGTACTGGAATATTTGTTTGAAGGCCATAGCCTGACCCAAAAGGAGGCGCAGGAGGTTTTAACGCGCATCGGGCAGAATTACTTTTCAGAGATTGAGATCTCCTCATTTCTGACGGTGTACCAGATGCGCCGGATTACGCCGGAAGAGATGGCCGGTTTCAGGAATGCACTGCTCGACCTTTGTCTGGCGGTGGATCTGTCTGATTTTGAAACCATTGACGTCTGTGGTACGGGGGGCGACGGCAAGAACACCTTCAACATCAGCACCATCAGTTCCTTTGTGCTGGCCGGGGCAGGGTTCAGGGTGGTCAAGCACGGCAATTTCGGGGTATCGGGGCCTGTCGGCTCCTCCAATCTCTTTGAGCAGGCCGGATACCGTTTCAGCAATGATTCCAGGAAGCTGCGCCGTGAAGTGGAGGAGGCGGGAATCACCTTTCTGCATGCTCCCCTGTTCCATCCGGCCATGAAATACGTGGCTCCGGTGAGGAAGACCCTGCGGACCAAGACTTTTTTCAACATGCTGGGGCCTATGATTAATCCCGCTTTTCCCCGCTACCAGCTGATCGGGGTCTATTCCCCTGCAGTACAGGATCTCTATGGTCAGGTCTATCGCGAACAGGGGAACCGCTGCCTGATCGTCCACAGTCTCGATGGCTACGACGAGATCTCCCTGACGGGCAGGGTCAGGCTTCTTTCCGGAGGCCGTGAAGAATTTCTGGAGCCGGCCACACTGGGGTTCGACCCCGTGGCCCCGGAAGCGCTGGCCGGCGGAAAAACAGTGGCCGCGGCGGCGTCGGTATTCATGGAGCTCCTCTCCAACCGGGCCACCCCCGCACAGAAAAACGTGGTCCTGGCCAATGCCGCAGCCGGCATCCGCTGCTTCCGCCCTGAAACCTCCTGGGAAGCGTGCGTGGCTGCCGCCCGCGAATCACTTGAAAGCGGAAAAGCCCTCGCCAGATTTAAGCATCTCATTGATATGCAGTAGAATAAACGCAATAACGTAAACACATGAAGTACCCATGCCAAATTATGCGCCAACGGTATGATTTACACCCAGGATATGGCTTCTGTCCCATTAGGTTAATTGTGAGTTAATTACAAAATAATAATTCAAACAGATGAACATTCTGGATACCATCATCGCCTCCAAACAAAACGAGGTATCCCGGTTGAAAAAGAAGAGCCGGGAAAGGATCCTTGAAGAAGGCAGATTCACGCACCGAGCCCCACTCTCTCTGAAGGAGAGGCTCATCGGGGAATCCTCATCGGGCGTCATTGCCGAGTTTAAGCGGCGTTCCCCCTCCAAAGGAGAGATCTGCGCTGCGGCTGATCCGGTGTGGATCACCCGGGGGTATGCCGATGCCGGCGCCGCCGGGCTATCGGTGCTCACCGACCACCCCTTTTTCGGGGGATCTGTGGATGACCTGCTGAATGTACGCGAGGCCCATCCGAACATCCCCATCCTGCGGAAAGAATTCATCATCGACCCGCACCAGGTGGCCGAAGCCCGGGCCTGCGGCGCCGATGTCATTCTGCTGATCGCCGCCTGCCTCTCCCGGGAGGAAGTGCATTCCCTGACTGCCGAAGCCAAAAGCCTCGGCCTGGAGGTACTGCTCGAAATCCATGGCCCTGAGGATATGGAAAAGATCTCCCCCCAGGTCGATCTGGTCGGCGTCAACAACCGCAATCTAAAAACTTTTACGGTGGACGTGGCTGTATCCCTCGAGTTGGCCCCCCAAATCCCCGGGCATTTCGTGAAAATCTCGGAAAGCGGCATCTCCTCTCCTGCTTCCGTCCTTCTGCTGCGTGAGGCAGGTTACCGGGGTTTCCTGATCGGCGAAAGTTTCATGAAAACCGGCGACCCCGGAACCACCTGCGCCGCCTTCATTTCAGCCCTGTCATGACCGGAACGCTGCTTATAAAAGTGTGTGGCATGAGGGATCCTGCCAACCGGATGGAACTGGAAGACCTCCCCATCGATCTCTTCGGAACCATTTTCTATCCTCCTTCGCCGCGCTATGCAGGCCATCTCCCCCGGGAGGTACTGACACGGCTCACCGCCACCGCCAAAGAAAAAGTGGCCGTTTTCGTCGATGCCGGCTTCCATGAAATCAGGGCGATCACCCGTTCCTATGGTTTCACTTTCGTCCAGCTGCATGGAAGCGAACCGCCGGCCCTGGGAAAAGCCCTGAAAGAGGTTGGTCTCAAGGTCATAAAAGCGGTTTCCGCCGATCCGGTCACCGGATTCTCCCTCGCGGAGGAGTTCACCGAGGCCGCCGATTATTTTCTCTTTGACACCCGCACTCCCGGAAAAGGGGGCAGCGGTGAAAAATGGGACTGGCGGCTGCTCGAAACCTACCGGGGGCAACTCCCTTTTTTCCTGAGCGGGGGCATCGCTTCCGGCGATGCGGCGGCGATTGCCGCTCTCCGGCACCCGGCCCTCTGCGGCATCGACCTGAACAGCGGATTTGAGCATGAACCCGGAATTAAAAACAGGCAGGCCCTCCATGCCTTTATAGAGACGTTGAAAATGTAAATCTTACACAAATATCACATGAGCTATTTTGTTGACGAAAAAGGGTATTACGGTGCCTTTGGAGGCGCCTGGATCCCGGAAATGATGCAGGCCAATGTCAGTGAGTTGCAGGAACGTTATCTGGAGATCATGGCGACGGAGGAGTTCCGCAGGGAATTTGACCTCCTGATGAAGGACTACGTAGGCCGGCCGTCGCCCCTGTATGAAGCGCCGCGATTAAGCGCTTATTACGGAAGCCGCATTTTCCTGAAGCGGGAAGACCTCAACCACACCGGGTCGCACAAGCTGAACAACACCATTGGCCAGGTGCTGCTGGCGCAAAAACTGGGCAAGACGCGGATCATTGCCGAGACGGGGGCAGGCCAGCACGGACTGGCCACCGCCACGGTGTGCGCCCTCAAGGGCCTGCCATGTGTGGTGTATATGGGAGCCCTCGATGTAAAACGCCAGGAACCCAACGTGAGGAAAATGAAGATGCTGGGTGCCGAGGTCATCCCCGTGACAAGCGGCAACCAGACCCTCAAGGACGCTACCAACGAAGCGATGCGCGACTGGATTAACCACCCCGAAGATACCCATTACATCATCGGATCGGTGGTGGGGCCCCACCCTTACCCCGACATGGTGGCCCGTTTCCAGTCGGTCATCAGCGAAGAGATGAAGCGACAACTGCAGGAACAGACGGGTTCCGGGTTTCCCACCCGGGTGATGGCCTGCGTGGGCGGGGGCAGCAATGCCGCCGGGGCCTTCTATCACTACCTCGACCATCCTGAGGTGGAGCTGATCGGCGTGGAAGCGGCCGGCAAGGGCGCCGATACCCCGGAGACGGCCGCCACCCTGGCCGTAGGCTCCCCGGGAGTTCTCCACGCCGCACACACCATCCTCATGCAAAACAACGACGGACAGATCACCGAACCCTACTCCATCTCAGCCGGCCTCGACTACCCCGGCATAGGTCCCCTCCATGCCCACCTCTTTAAAACCGGAAGAGCCTCCTACCTCCACGCCACCGACCAGGAAACCCTCCAGGCCGCCCTGCTGCTTACCCGCCTCGAAGGCATCATCCCCGCCCTCGAATCGGCACACGCCCTGGCCGCTCTCCCCAAAATCCCCCTCCGGACCGGAGATATCACCGTCATCTGCCTCTCCGGACGCGGCGATAAGGATATGCAAACCTACCTCGATGCCTATGGCTACTGAAAGGAAGCACCCGATACCCATTAAAGTTTTCCGGCAATGTAAAAGGCGGCAATAAGTCAATAACAACATAATAAACAACATCCATAACAGTTAACGAAATGCATAACAGGATCAACGAATTATTCTCCCGCAAATCGCACCATATCCTGTCGGTCTATTTCACCGCAGGTTATCCCCGCCTGGAGGACACGGTCCCCATCATCGAATTATTGGAACAAAATGGCGTCGACCTGGTGGAGATCGGGATGCCCTTTTCCGATCC
Organism: Bacteroidales bacterium; assembly: GCA_012729335.1. GTDB lineage: Bacteria > Bacteroidota > Bacteroidia > Bacteroidales > Prolixibacteraceae > UBA1413. Next base: position 226,441 of record JAAYDJ010000021.1, read on the forward strand.
GACGGCCGACGGGCCTGTTATCCAGAAAAGCAGCGACTCCGCCCTTAAAAACGGCATGTCACTCGAAGTGCTATTCCACCAATTGGAAAATATCAGGGAACGGGTATCCATTCCCCTGCTCCTGATGGGATATGTGAATCCCGTGTTGCAGTATGGTGTCGAAAGGTTTTGCCGACAGTGCCGTCAATCAGGCATCGACGGAATCATCCTCCCCGATCTTCCCCCGCAGGAATACCTCACCCATTTCCGCCCCTTTTTCGAAGAAAACAACCTCCACCACATCTTCCTGATCACCCCACAGTCGAGTGAGGCCAGAATCAGGGAGCTTGACGCCCTCGGCAGCGGCTTCCTTTATATGGTTTCCTCAGCCTCCACCACGGGAGCCACCAAAAAAGCGGAAGAGTTCAGCCATGAATATTTCACACGGGTAGAAAAACTGGGATTACAAAACCCGCGCCTCATCGGATTCGGAATTTCCGACAAATCCACTTTTGAGAAGGCCTGCAAATACGCTCCCGGGGCCATTATCGGCAGCGCCTTCGTGAAGGCCCTGGGCCAGCCCCTTCCCCTGGAGCAAACTATAGGGAAATTTGTCAAAGAGATTAAGGAGTAATTTTTAAAATTACAGTTTAATATCAGCTTGTTTAAGAATGGCGTAAAATGTTCCCCTCGGAAGTTCCTTGCTACCATGTACCGGAACTGTGACGGTTTTACGGGTTATAGCATTAAAGTACAAATGGTGACTTCCATTGGAGCGCCTAAATGCAAATCCGTTATGAACTAGAATCCTAATCAGGTTCCGGGCAGAATAGTCCATGGTTGATTACAGAATCAGGGAGTACTCCAGAGTATTGTTGTCATCAGGAATTTCTTCTCCCTTTTCATGCAATTCAGTAATGTATAATTCTATGGCTTCTTTAGCCATGGCAATGGCATGGTCAATATTATCACCATAGGTAATGCATCCTGGCAATGCTGGTACAGTTACCGTATAACCACCTTCCGGTTCACTGGTTAAAAGCAGCTTATAGGTACGTTTTTTAGTCATAGGCCCCTACAACACATCAAATATACAAAATTCCCAGAAAAAAACCGCTCCCGGTGAAGAGAGCGGTGAAGGTATATGGGGTAAGCGGCCAACCCGTCAGAACGGCATGACCCCTTACGAAGGGCGCCGGTATCCACCGGCGCTTTTCTTAACTTGTCCTTATCCTTGTCCTCGTACTTGTTCCGGGCGAAGCCCCTCCTTCACCTCCACCTTCACCTGGCCGGAGCGAAGCGAAGGCCTATTTGACCTCGGCGCCGTTTTTAACCACCGTTTCCGGAGATACCAGCACCAGCTTCCCGGAGGGGTCCTGGGCGCAGAGAATCATCCCCTTCGATTCAATCCCCTTCAGGGGCCGCGGCTCAAGGTTGACCAATATACACACCTGTTTGCCGACCATCTCTTCAGGAGTATAATGCTCGGCGATACCCGAAACCACGGTACGTACGTCGATCCCCGTATCGATTTTCAGTTTGAGCAGCTTCTGGGTTTTGGCCACCTTTTCCGCTTCCAGAACCGTGCCGGTGCGGATGTCCATCATTCCGAACTGGTCGATGTTAATGGAATCCTTTGCCGGGGTGACGCCTGCCGTGGCCGCCTCGTTGGCTTTTTTGGTGGCCAGCAGCTTCTCCACCTGCCTTTCAATCTCTTTGTCCTCGATCTTCTCAAAGAGCAGGCTCGAAGGATTCAACCGGTGCCCCGCAGGCAACAGGTCGGTCAGTCCCAGCTGGTCCCATCCCAACCGGCCCGTGTTCAGGAAACCGCGGAGCTTCTCCATACTAAAGGGCAGGAAGGGTTCCAGGGCAATGGTCAGGTTCGCAGTGACCTGCAACGATACATACAATATGGTCTTCACCCTTTCCTGATCGGTCTTGATCACTTTCCAGGGTTCTTCATCGGCCAGGTATTTGTTGCCCAGGCGGGCCATGTCCATCCCATTTTTCAGCGCCTCCCGGAAACGGAAGCTGTTCAGGCTCTTTTCAATCTCCCCTTTCAGGACCGACAAAGTCTCCAGGGTCTGACGGTCATTCTCAGTGAACGCCCCGGCAGCCGGAACCGTCGCCTCGAAATATTTCTCGGTGAGCACCAGCGCCCGGTTGACAAAATTGCCCAGAATGGCCACCAGTTCACTGTTGTTGCGGGTCTGGAAATCCTTCCAGGTGAAGTCGTTGTCTTTGGTCTCGGGCGCGTTGGCCGTCAACACATATTTCAGTACGTCTTCCTTGCCGGGAAACTCCTCGAGATATTCGTGCAGCCATACCGCCCAATTTCGCGACGTGGAGATCTTGTCCCCTTCCAGGTTGAGAAATTCGTTGGCCGGCACATTGTCGGGAAGGTTGTAGCTCCCTTCGGCCTTCAGCATGGCCGGAAAAATGATGCAATGGAAAACGATGTTGTCCTTGCCGATGAAGTGAAGCATCCGGGTGTCACGCTCTTTCCACCACTTCTCCCACTCTGGGGTGAGTTCGCGTGTGGCCGAAATATAGCCGATAGGGGCATCGAACCATACATAAAGCACTTTGCCCTGTGCCTCATCAAGGGGTACAGGCACCCCCCAGTCGAGGTCGCGGGTGACGGCCCGCGGTTGTAACCCACTGTCGATCCACGACTTGCACTGCCCATACACATTCGATTTCCACTCCTTATGGCCTTCAAGGATCCACTCCCTGAGCCAGGGCTCATACTGGTCAAGGGGCAGGTACCAGTGTTTGGTCTCCTTCAGCACCGGCGTATTGCCGCTGAGCATGGACCGGGGGGTAATCAGTTCGGTGGGACTCAAAGAGGTGCCGCAGCTCTCGCACTGGTCGCCGTAGGCCTTCTCAAAACCACACTTCGGGCAGGTACCCACAATATAACGATCAGCCAGGAACTGCCCTGTTTCCTCATCGAAATACTGCGCAGTGGTTTTCTCCACGAATTTCCCCCCGTCATACAGATTCCTGAAAAACTGCGAGGCAGTCTCATAATGGATCGGAGCGCTGGTCCGGGAATAGACATCAAAAGAGATCCCCAGACGCTGAAACGAATCTTTGATCATGGCATGGTACTTATCTACCACATCCTGCGGGGTGATCCCTGCGTTGCGGGCCTTCAGGGTAATGGGCACCCCATGCTCATCGGACCCCCCGATGAAAAGCACCTCTTCTCCTTTCAACCTGAGATAACGGGCATATATGTCGGCGGGAACGTAAACCCCGGCCAGGTGGCCGATATGGACCGGCCCGTTGGCATACGGAAGGGCCGACGTGATCAGCGTGCGCTTGAAATCAGTCATGGATGGTCATTTTTTGTGCGGGGGACAAAGATAACTCATTTTTCGACTGACTGGTAAAAGAAGAATTCTTCCGTGGACCCAAACAGGATGTTGCCGCTGTGACCCTCTTCAGCCCAGCCGATCGCCTCAGGGCCCGGCCTTCCGGAAGGCCCTGCTGATCCGGGGGGATTCCCGTAGCCCCCGGGACCACCGGGGCCAGCCATTCCGCCGTTGCCGTGTTTTCCTCCGGAACCTCCGGGTGCCCGCGCATCGATCAGGTGACGGTAAGGCCAGGCATCCGCGGTAAAGTAAAGCGTGATATTCCCGCCATAACCTCCGATACCCCCCAGTCCGCCCGGGCCACCCCAGCCTCCGGGAGCCCCCTCCTCACCAGGCCCATGCCGCTCAATCTCCTCTTCCACCCATACCTCCACATCCCGGTAAACAACCTCCTCGACCTCCACATCCACTGCCACTTCCTCTTCCTTCCCTTCCCGGTTGGTCACCTTACGTACCTCCCTGCGGGTACGCTTCTCCTTAAAAGGCTGCTTTTCAACCTTCTTCACCCTGACTTTCTCCTTCCACTTTTCACCATCGCGCCCTTTTCCCCCCGGGCCGCCATCGCCGCCATCGCCGGCACTCCCTCCGTCACCACCCCGGGAAACCACCTCCAGACTCCCCCCGTCAGGATTGACCAGGTAACGGAACTCCTCTCCGGTAAAGAGATTTTTGGCATAGAGGTAAAGCAGGTTGCAACTCAGCAGCGAATCATAATACAGATCAGCCCATACCGACACGTCGGGACCGTCATCACCCCACTCGCCATCCTGCCCGGGCTCCCCATGCCCACCAGGCTGCCCTTCACCACCCCGGAAACCATTCATCCCCGAAAAGCCCATGCCGCCACTCCTCCCGCGAAACGAAAGCGCATAATCATGACGGTAGTCCAGCCACACCGAAAAAGTATCTGTGACCCCCTGACTCCGCAGCGACTCCACGAAAAGATCGCTGCGGTGGTCCCTGATCAGGGTGAAATCAGGCTCGATGACAAACCTTCCCCGTTGCCAGCTTCCCCCATCGGCCCAAAAACGGTAATACTCCGCCGCACGGCTGTTGCGCAGATCTTCGTAGACCCTGACCATCCCGTTATCAAAACGGGCCACCAGTTCCCCTTTCACCTGGCTGCCGGGGGCTTTGTCAAAATCTTCCACCGGGCGGTACACGATTTCCGTCTCATAATTGAGGGGGAGCAGCAACTCACGGACCAGCACCGGCTGCTTCCGGGGATACACCCTGATGCTGATATACTTCCCTTTGGAAGGAACCAACCGTTCATTTACCGTCACCTTCCCTCCGCTGAAACTCCCCCCGGTTACCTCCACACGGTAATTCCACCACAGATGGGTACCTCCGGCCAAACCGGTGCTCCTTTTGACCTTTCCGTTCTTCATATGGGAAATAACCCCGATGCGGAAGGATTCGCCGGGAAGAAGCAATTCCCCGCGGTCATAAAAAAGGGTGATGGAATCGGGCTGAGAACGGAATAATCCCGCCTGAACCTGCATCGGGGCGACAAGGAACATCACGACGGCCGTAAGTGCGTAGAAGTAAAATCCCTTTTTCATGATGTTCAGGTATTAAGTGATCAGATATTACTGGGGCAAATCTCAAAAACCATTCCGTTTTATTGTATAATTGCCCCTGAATCTTTAGCTTTAGATTTCGTAAAATGACCCGATGGTTTGGCCTGTTAAAGCCGGGAGGTTGATTTGATGGTCATGCTGTGGAAATGATGGAAAACTGGGAACAACGGAAAAAGATGGTTTCACCTCCGTTTTTGCAGAAGGGGTCGGTGATCAGGATCGTCTCCCCTGCCGGGAAGTGCGAAGCGGAGCCTCTGGAGGGTATGGTGCGGTGGCTGAAGGCTGAAGGCCACCAGGTGGAACTGGGCCGGCATGCCGCAGGCAGCTGGTTTCAATATGCCGGCACCGACCGGGAACGGCTCACCGACCTCCAGGAAGCCCTCGACGACCCTGCCGTGAATGCCATTCTCTGCTCCCGCGGCGGTTACGGCACCATCCGCCTGCTGGAACACCTCGATTTCCGGGGCTTCCGGAAACATCCCAAGTGGGTGGCCGGTTACAGCGACATTACCCTGCTGCACAGCCTTCTTCACAGGAAGGGATTCCGCTCGGTCCACGGTGCCATGTGTCGTCACAGCCTCGGCGAGGACGGCCTCCCCAATGAGAGCTTCCTTCGACTGATGGCCCTTCTCCGGGGTGATAAAAACCCCCTCACATGGCCGGGCCACCCGCTCAACCGGCCGGGAATGACCACAGCTCCTCTCACCGGGGGGAACCTCTCCCTCCTTTACGCCCTGGCCGGAACCCCCTACGAGGCCGATACCCGGGGTAAAATCCTCTTCATCGAGGAGATCGGGGAATACCTCTACCACCTCGACCGGATGATGGTCAGCCTCCGGCTGGCAGGAAAACTGAAACCACTGGCCGGGCTCGTGGTGGGCCATTTCACCGGCATGAAAGACAATGACGATCCATTCGGGAATCAAGCGGAAGAGATTATCCTCGATGCGGTCAGGGAATATGGCTTTCCCGTGGCCTTCGGCTTCCCGGCAGGCCATGCACAGCCCAACTTCCCCCTGGTCAGCGGCGGTACCTATACCCTTATTACGGGAAGCGAAGGCTGCTCCCTGGTTCCGGCAGATTTTTAACCCCTTCAGGCCCGCACCATGATGAATAAAATAAAACCTTCCACCCGGGCCACCGGTGATACGGCCGAACATATTGCCAGGGCTTACCTGGAAAATAAGGGATATGAGATCCTCGATACCAACTGGCGGATCAGCCACCTCGAACTCGACATCATTGCCCGTGACGGGCGCGAACTGGTCATTGTGGAGGTGCGCTCCCGTATGGGAGAGAATTTCGCCCACCCCTCCGACGCACTCTCCCCTCAGAAAATGAAAAACATCCTCACCGCCGCCGAAGCATGGGTCCTCTATCATGGCTGGAACGGCGATACCCGCTTCGACCTTATCCTGGTCACCCTCCTGGGCCCCGGAGAATACGAACTGGAACACTACGACAACGCATTCAACTCCACACTGCTATGAACATCGAAGAGATCCGTGAATATTGCCTGGCACGGCCGGGTGTGAGCGAAGGATTTCCCTTTGATGAAACGACATTGGTATTCAAGGTCATGGGGAAAATCTTCTGCATCGCTGACCTCGAAGGCCGGATCGGCATCGCCCTGAAGAACACCCCTGAAAAAATCTCGGAAATGAGGGAAGAGTGGCCCTGCGTCACCCCGGCATCCCACCTGAGCCATGTCCACTGGAACAACATCACCGACACTTATGCCGTCCCCGCCGGAGTGCTGAAAAACTGGATCGATGACTCCTACCGGATTGTGGCGGCGGGACTTACCCGCAAACTCAAGGAAGAACTGAAAAAACAGAGTACATATGGGAGTACACCAGAAGGAATTTGAACTTACCGGCGATTACATCGAGCTGATCAGCCTGCTGAAATACCTGAGATTGAGTGAATCCGGCGGCCATGCCAAGATGATGGTCGACGAAGGGATGGTCAGGCGCAACGGGGAGACCGAGTATCGCCGGCGGGCCAAGATCAGGGCCGGGGAAACCCTGGAGGTGGAAGGCATTACCATCAGGGTGGTGGCCGCAAAAAATGCATAATGGACCAGGCAGGAAGCTCTGCGGCCTAAGTCCGGTGTGAAGGGTGTCAGGCGCATGCCCGCGTGACTCTGCCGTGCGTTCCCATGAAAGTCGCATGGTGCTTCGACCGCATAAGGAGAGGTATATGGGCTCCATACGGGTTCCATGGGGCAATGCGGATGCATCCGATGCGTTGCAGGCTGGTCATCTCCTATCCCACTTCTGCACAGGCCAGGGTGGCCACGCTCACCTTGGAAGCGCCGGCGGCCAGCAGGGTGCCGGCAGCAGCCTCCAGGGTGGCCCCCGTGGTCACCACATCGTCGACCACCAGCAGATGACGGCCGGCAAACATCTCGGGATGGAGTACGGTGAAGATCCCTTCGACATTCTGCCACCGCTCGAAGCGGTTTTTGCGGGTTTGGGTGGAGGTAAACCGGCTGCGTACCAGGTTGCCGGCCGATAGGGGAATCCCCAGCACAGAGGCCATTCCCCGGGCAATCCATTCACTCTGGTTGTACCCCCGCCGCCGCTCCCGCCGGGGATGGAGAGGCAAAGGCACCACCCACTCCGCCCCCTCAAAGGGAGTACCCTTCAGTTCACTCCCGAAAAGCCGGCCCATCTCATCACCTATCTCCTTCATCCCCTTGTATTTGAGATAGTGAACCAACCGCTGGTAACGGCTTCCCTTCCTGAAAAAAAGCCACGCCGTGGCATGCTCCACAGCCACCCTCCCCCAGAACATCTGCGCTACCTTGTTCTCTGGATCACGGTGAAACCGCGTTCGCGGTAAATCCTCAAGACAATGCAGGCAGAGATAGCGCTCCCCCGTGACCAAACGCCGGCCACAGGCCACACACAAAGGCGGATAAAACAACTCCAGCAAACCTTCTAAATAATCATGCAGAACCATGCCGATCCCTCTCCTTCTCTTCTGTATCTGAATACAATTTACGTTATTTCTGCTTCCCCTGAACCACCCCTCCCCCCGGGATGTCACATTTTACCACCCCATGCAAAAACTTCACTCCTCCCGTCAAAACAGGCATAATCCATACAGATTCTAAATAAGTGCAAATTCACCGGCCCAAAATCCCAGCCTGTGATAAATTACTAAATTTGAGGCTCGTGAAATTTCTGAACCATAACAAAACCGGAATCCCGGGTTGATGAAGCATATGCGCTCTTTTTTCAAAAACAGGTTATACCTTCTGATTTTAACCGGGTTTATCGCAGGCATCGGACTTACCCTGCTGTCACACAAGGGAATAGAAGCCACCTCCACCAATGGGTTTTGTGAGGTGTGTCATGTACATCCCCATGTTTTCAATTCCTGGAAGCTTTCAACCCATTACGACACCCGGAGCGGGATGAGGGTGGGTTGTGTGGAGTGCCATCTTCCGCCAAAGGGAGAGGGATACCTTAAGGAAAAAATCAGGCTGGGAGCCAAAGATATATATGGGTTCCTTTTCAAGGACAGTGCTGATTTCAACTGGGAGGCCCGGAGGACGGTCGAGATGGCGCAGCATTTCACCTACCAGGAGTCGTGTGTGAAATGCCATGAAAACCTCTTTCCCCGTACCCTGACCAAAGAGGGGCAGGAAGCCCATCTCTACTATACCCAGAAAGAGGATGAACTTCTCTGCCTGAATTGTCACATTGACGTAGGCCATTATGATCCTGACCGGAAGCACGACAAGAACGTAGGGTTCGGCAGGGAGGCGACTGCCGGGAGGGAGGTGTTCACGGAGCCTGCACAGGTCAGCACCCTGGAGAGTTTTACCGAAACCCTTCCGGGCACCGGCGTTTCCTTTAAGATGGTGGCCCTTCCCGGAGGAAGCTTCACGATGGGCAGTCCCGGCGACGAACCCTTCCGGAAAGAAGATGAAGGCCCGGCCAGGAAGGTCACTGTCAGCCCCTTCTTCATGGCCGAAACGGAGGTTACCTGGGAGGCGTTCCTGGCCTTTTATGGAGCCACGGCTGCCGAAGGACGCTCCACCGATACCGAAGGATCGCGGACGATTTCCGACACCCTGAACTCCAGACTGCCGGCAGGCGTTGACGCCGTCACCGGCCCCACACCCCCCTACGGGCAGCCCGACCAGAACTGGGGTATGGGCAGCCGCCCCGCCATCACCATGAGTTATTACGCCGCAGAAACTTACTGCAAGTGGCTCTCGCAGGTGACCGGAAAAAACTACCGCCTCCCCACGGAGGCCGAATGGGAATACGCCGCCCGCGGAGGCACCCAGACCCCATACTTCTTCGAGGGAGAACCCCGCGATTTCATGAAAAAAGGATTCCTGGGCCGCCTCTTCGGAAAGGAAAATAACCTCATCAATCAATATGTCATCTACGAGGCCAACAGCCTGAGCCGCACCCAAACACCCGACAAGGTGGAAGCCAATCCGTTCGGACTGAAGAATATGCTGGGGAATGCCGCGGAGTACTGTGCCGACTGGTATGCCGCCGATGCCTACACGCTCCTCACCGACGGGGTCACCGACCCCCGCGGACCGGCCACCGGCAGCGAACGGGTCATCAGGGGCGGTGCCTTTAAAAGCGAAGCCCCTTATGTGCGCAGCGCCGCACGCGATCAGACCCAAACCGAAGCCTGGCTCAAAACCGACCCGCAGATGCCTAAAAGCAAATGGTGGCTCTCCGACTGCAACCACGTCTCCTTCAGGGTGGTCTGCGATTTCGATGAGAAAACAGGAAAAAAATAGCATGTTGCCAACTATAAATTCTAAATTATGAGCAAGAATAGTTTTTCAAGAAGAAAGTTCATCACCGGGGCGGCTGCCGTGGGCGCTGCCGGAGTGGTAGGTTTTAATCCGCTGGTCTCCTGTTCGGGAGGTGGCGGCCAGAAGTCGGGTTCTCTGGTGACCGGCCAGCCTTTTAAGCGATTGGATGATTTGGTACTTCCCCCGCTGCTGGACAAGGCTCCCGACGGGCAACCCCTGAAGGCGGGGGTCATCGGCTGCGGAGGACGCGGTACCGGCGCCGCCCTCAACTGGCTGGGTGCCGGCCCCAACGTGACCATCACCGCCCTGGGCGACGTCTTCCAGGACCGCGTTGACGGCTGTAAGGCAAGAATCAAGGCCGACTACAACGTGGAGGTCCCCGAAGAGAACTGTTTCGTAGGTTTTGACAACTTCCAGAAGGTCATCGACTCGGGTGTGGACGTGGTCCTGCTCTGCACACCCCCGGTTTTCCGCCCCGAACATTTCGAGGCTGCCGTCAAGGCCCGTAAACATGTATTTATGGAAAAACCGGTGGCCGTGGATCCTGCGGGAGTCCGCAGCGTCCTGGCTTCAGCCAAAATGGCCGACAGCCTGGGCCTTAAAGTGGTGTGCGGCACCCAGCGCCACCACCAGCGCGATTATGTCGAAGTATACAAACAGGTGGCCACCGGCGCCATCGGCGATATCATCTCGGCAAACGCCTACTGGAACCAGAACAAACTGTGGCACCGCAATCCCCAGGCCGACTGGAGCGAAATGGAATATATGATCCGCGACTGGGTCAACTGGTGCTGGCTCTCAGGCGACCACATCGTCGAGCAGCACGTCCACAACATCGACGTCATCAACTGGTTTACGGGTGAATATCCCACCAGTGCCGTGGGCTTCGGCTCCCGCCAGCGCCGCATCACCGGCGACCAGTACGATAACTTCTCGGTAGACTTCGTCTATGACAACGGCATGCACATGCACAGCATGTGCCGCCAGATCAACGGCTGCGAAAACAACGTCAGCGAATACATCCGCGGAACAAAAGGTTTTACCAACTGCCAGAACAAAATCTATGACCTGGCCGGAAATGAAATCTACAGCTTCCCCTATTCACTTGATGAAAGCGGCTCTCCTAAAAAATCGGTCGACGTCAACCCCTATGACCAGGAGCATATTGACCTGGTGACCTGTATCCGCGAAGACAAGCCCCTGAATGAGGCGGAAGCCACCGCCATGAGCTGCCTGGTGGCCATCATGGGGCGCGTCTCGGCCTATACCGGCAAGAAGGTAACCCTTGAGGAAATGATGAACTCTGACCTTAAACTGGGGCCCGCCACCTATGTCATGGGCGATGTGGGCTACATGAAAAACGCGGTCGTTCCCGTTCCCGGAGAAGCCGCCAACGAATAATCCGGAAAAAACAGTAAGAAAGGGCGTCCTGGTATACAGGATGCCTTTTTTTTTACCGCGTGTGCAGCTGCTGTCAGCCATGGGGGTCAGGCTTCCTCCCTGCCGATGAGAAAGCGGTCGTAAAGCCAGAGCAGGAGCATGGCCAGGAGGGCGATGCCGCTGAAGAGATACCAGATATGCCAGGGATGGCAGTTCTGCCAAAGGAAAGTGCCCAGCTCGGCGGAATTCATACCCAGGCGGGAGGCGGCCTCATTCCAGAAATCGTTTTTTGAAAAGGTGGCGGAGATCTCGGGAAAGGTGATTCCCCGGCGGGAGAGCTCCCCGGCCAAAAGGTAATGTTTGTCGGAGATGCGTTCGTAGATTCCTCCTGAGAGCCAGCCGGCGAGCTGATGGCCGGCGGCCACAGGCAGGAAGGAAGTGCCCATGTAAAGGGCTTTTTTATCCTCGGGGGCGATGCGGCCAATGTATTCGGTAAATTTCGGGGAACTGGACATTTCACCCAGGCCGAAAATCAGAATCCCCAGGAGGATAAGCCACCCGCTCTGCATGCTGAACATCAGCGCCAGTCCGCCCGCCAGCACCAGAATTCCCCCCATCATGGCCGACAGGGGCCTGAAGCGCATCACAAAAGCCGAGACCATCAGCTGGAAGAGGATGATAAAAAAGGAGTCCATGCTGGACAGGGTCACCGCGGAAATGGTGCCCTCCGGGGTGCCGATGGAGGCCGCCAATGCCGGCGATAAAACCGCAATCCCCCGGTAGAGGGTGGCCGTATCCACCCAGTGGTCCACAAAAACCGGAAAGGAGTAGTACAACTGGTTGAAGGCGGTCCAGAACAGCACCATGATCACCAGGAAAAGCACGTATTTCCAGTTGAGCAGGGTTTCCCTGATGTTACGAAGAGCCTGAAGGATGCTGCTTCCGGCCGGCTGACCATCGGTGTTCACCACCGGATCACGGAAAAAGAGAAAGGTAATCAGGAAATTGAGACCAATAGCCCCCATCGACATGTAAAAGACAAAATCCCAGCTTTTCTGGAGAAGGATTCCCGCAATGAAAGGGCCGATGAATCCGCCGATATTGACCATCATATAGAAAATCCCGAAACCGATGGAGGAGGTCTCCTTGTCGGTGGTGCGGGCAATCATGGCCGATATAATGGGTTTGAAGAAAGCTCCGCCCGTACAGGTCCAGATAAAGGCAAAAAAGACCCCTCCAAAGGAATGAAAGGCGGAAATCATGTAAAATCCGGAGATGTAAAGGGCAAATGCGAGGTAAAGCATTCTGCGGTACCCCAGTTTGTCGGCCAAGGCCCCCGTGAAAAGGGGCAGCAGGTATAACAGCATCGAACCGGTGCCCATGATGATCCCTTTCTGCCCCTGTGACAACCCCAGGGCCCCCGTGTCGGCCGAATTGACCAGGTATAGGGCAAATGCCATGTAAAAACCATACCACGCCCACCGCTCAAAGAGTTCAATGACATTCGAAGCCCAGAACAGGGCGCTGTACTTTCTGAAAACCTGCAATGCTTTCACTTCCGGAGCTTTTGGTTATAGCCCCGAAAATAAGCATTCTGCTCAGAATAATCTGAACTGTTCGGAAAAGAGTCCCAGTGAGAGGATCACAATGAAAAGAAAAAGAATCAGCAGGAAGAGCAGGACCGCTCCCCAGCGGAGCCCTTTCCTGACACTCTGCCGCTTTTCCCCCGAGATGGCCAGCCTGATCGCCGATACCAAATGATCAGGGGCCTTTTCATTCTTGACAATATAATCGAAAGCCCCCTGCCGCATGATCCCTACGGCCACCTCCACACTGTTCTGGCCGCTGAGGAAGATAAAAGTAACCTTCGGCCGGGTCTGATGCACCTTCTTCATCAAATCGAGCCCCGTAAAACCACTGTACGCGTAATTCAGAATGACGATATCAGGATTCCGATGGATCTCTTTGAGACACTCCTCCGGATTACGGAAGGAAAGCAGGTTGTCAAAGTGCTTGCTTTTCAGGATCCCGGTGACCAGGTCGTTGTAAACCGGGTTGTCCTCAATCACAAAAATCAGGGGATTACGGTAATTCTCCATCAGGTTGCATTTTTAAATTCCACGCACCAATTTAATAAATTTTCACGGACTAATCTGCTAACAATCAATTTTTAAAACGGAGATTTTAAGATCAGTGGGCAGGGATGGTAAAAATTTGAATAAACTTGCACTTTCAAACACTTGCCGGGGGTAGTTTCCCGGCAGTAAAAACGCAGGCTTATGCTTCTGGTTATCGACATTGGCAATACCAACATTGTTTTCGGGATTCATTCGGGTGAGGCGTGGACGGCCCACTGGCGGATTCAGACCGATACGGAAAAGACCGCCGACGAGTATGAGGTGATATTCAGAACGCTGATATCCAACGGACAGGTTCTTCCGGGGGAGATCACCTCGGTGGTTCTGAGCAGTGTGGTTCCCACGCTGGTGCAGCCCTTTATCGACATGTTGCAGCGTTTTTTGAATCTGCGGCCGGTAATCCTGGGCCCTGAAACCTACGACCGGCTGCCCCTGGGCATCCTGAATCCTTATCAGATCGGGTCCGATCTGGTGGCCAACGCTCTGGCGGCCTGGACCAAATTCGGGGAATATGTGATGGTCATCGATTTCGGGACAGCGCTGACCTTCACCACCGTAGGAACCGGGGGAAAGATCCTGGGGGTGGCCATTGCCCCGGGAATGAATACGGTGGTGAATGCCCTGGCCGGAAAAACCGCCCAGCTTCCCCGCGTGCACCTGGTACCCCCCCCTTCGGTTTTGGGACAGAATACCATGCACGCCATCCAGTCGGGAATCGTCCTGGGATATGCAGGTCTGGTCACGTCCATGATCGGTCGCACCGAAGAGGAACTGCAACATAAACTCACCGTGGTGGCCACAGGAGGCCTCAGCACCGTCATGGCCCCCCTCATCCCCGCCATCGGACACATCGAACCCATGCTCACCCTCGAAGGACTCCAGCTCGCCGCCAGCTATACAGCGGCGCTCTGAGACTTCCGCGGCCCGGTCGCCATATTCTGGCGACCCTCTATTCCTCTGTGTTGCCATCCACACGGTCACCGGCCTTTCCCCCGGAAAATGCCGCTGTTTCCTCCCCGGGAAAAGAGTGTAGTTTTCCTCGCCGGGAAGCACTGCGTTTTTCCTCGCCGGGAAGCACAGCAGTTTCCCCGCCATGCCGTCGGCGGCTATCCTGAAGAAGCGAATCAGTACAAATATGCTATATTTGACCCTCGAAATCATTGCTGAATGGAACCATTGGACCCACATCTGCTCACTTCCATCAATTCCCCGGAAGATCTGAGAAAGCTCTCCCGGAATGAACTTCCGCAGGTTTGTCATGAACTGCGCGACTTCATTATTGATTCGGTGAGCCACAATCCCGGTCATTTCGGGGCCAGCCTGGGCGTGGTAGAACTGACCGTAGCCCTCCACTATGTCTATAAAACGCCTTACGACCAGCTGGTCTGGGATGTGGGGCATCAGGCTTACGGCCACAAAATTCTCACTGGGCGGCGTGACCTCTTCCACACCAACAGGAAAATGGGGGGGATCAGCGGTTTTCCCCGCCGCTACGAAAGCGAATACGACGCCTTCGGGGTGGGCCATTCCTCCACCTCGATCTCCGCGGCCCTGGGAATGGCCGAAGCCAGCAAACTCAAAAACGAAAACCGCAAGGTGGTGGCCATCATCGGCGACGGTGCCATGACAGGTGGAATGGCTTTCGAAGGCCTGAACAACGCCGGATTCCTGAAATCCGACATCCTGGTGATCCTCAACGACAACAACATGGCCATCGATCCCAACGTCGGAGGGATGAGCCAGTACCTCCTTTCCATCACCCGGTCGCAGACCTATAACCGGCTTAAAGACGAAGTATGGGAAGGCCTCGGAAAACTGCGCGGACTGGGACCCCTGGCACGGAGGGCCGTCCAGAAAATGGAAGGCGCCCTCAAATCACTTCTTCTTCACCAGAGCAACCTCTTCGAAGGCCTTAACTTCCGCTACTTCGGCCCCGTCGACGGCCATGACGTCCTTCAGCTCACCAGCGTACTGGCCGACTTGCGCGAAATCAAAGGTCCCAAATTGCTCCATGTCATCACCAAAAAAGGAAAAGGATTCCCCGAAGCCGAAATCAACCAAACCAAATTCCATGCCCCCGGGAAATTCGACAAGCTCACCGGAAAAATATATTCCTGCGGCTGCGAACTCGAGAAAGCCCCCAAATTCCAGAACGTCTTCGGGGAAACCATCGTCGAGCTGGCCGAAATGAATGAAAAGATCGTCGGCATCACCCCGGCGATGCCTTCGGGGTGCTCCCTGAACATCATGATGCAGAAGATGCCTCACCGTGCCTTCGATGTGGGTATCGCCGAACAGCATGCCGTCACTTTTGCGGCCGGGCTGGCGACGCAGGGGATGATACCTTTCTGCAACATCTATTCGACCTTCATGCAACGTGCCTACGACCAGGTGATCCATGACGTGGCCCTCCAGAACCTTCATGTGGTTTTCTGCATCGACCGGGGCGGACTGGTGGGGGAAGACGGGGCTACCCACCACGGGGTATTCGACCTGGCTTATATGCGCACCCTCCCCAACATGGTGGTAGCCGCTCCCATGGACGAACCCGAACTCCGCAACATGATGTACACCGCCCAACTCGAAGGTTATGGGCCCTTTTCGATCCGTTACCCCCGGGGCTGCGGAACCACCGTCAACTGGAGAAATCCGTTTGAGAAAATAGAACCGGGCACCTCCCGCCAATTGTCGGAAGGCAGCGACCTGGCCATCCTCACCATCGGCAAACCAGGCGTCTTCGCCCAGCGCGCCGTGAAAAAACTCCTCAGGGAGGGCCTCACCGTCGCCCATTTCGACATGCGGTTCGTAAAACCCCTCGATGAAGTGAGGCTCCACCACATCTTCAGGGAGTTTCCCAAAATCATAACCATCGAAGAGGGCACCGTCACCGGCGGTTTCGGCAGCGCCGTCGCTGAATTCAAAAGTGCCTACAATTACTCCTCCCAGCTGAAAATCATGGGCATCCCCGACCGGTTCATCGAACACGGCACCATCGAACAACTTTACAAGGAATGCGGCCTCGACGCCGAATCCATCTTCAGGGAAGCCCTTATTATGGCCGGCAGATAATTTTTTCCTGCCTCCTGCGTTGATAGGTTTATAACTTAGAACCACCTGATTTGGACATTTACCTGAAAAAACGACGCTGGAAGATCCTCCTGTTCCTGGGAGCCGTCATGATCGGCATGGCCTCCCTGCTCTATACCAACTGGCTCACCGATAAACTGTCGCAGGAAGAGCGGAAAAAGGTGGAACTCTGGGCCGAAGCCATCAAACGGCTGGCCAGCGGAGACCTCGATTCGGAAACCGACATCTCCCTGATCGAAATGATCAGCAACCAGAACACCTCCATCCCCCTGATCGTCACCAGCCATGAAGACTCCATCCTGATCCATGCCAATATCGCCTTCCCCCCCCAGCGGAAAAACGAAATCCTCAGGAAGGAACTCCGGAAAATGAAACTTCAGAATGCGCCCATCGAGATCTTCATCGATCAAGAGACCAGGCAGTTCCTCTATTACAGGGAATCCTACCTGCTGCGGAATCTGCGTATGTTCCCGGTGGTACAACTGCTGGTCATCTTTTTGTTTATCGGGGTGGCCTACCTGGCTTTCAGCGCCTCACGGAGCGCCGAACAGAACCAGGTGTGGGTGGGCATGTCCAAGGAAACCGCCCACCAGCTCGGAACGCCCATCAGCTCCCTGATGGCCTGGATCGAAATCCTCAGGCTCCAGGAGGTGGAAAGCGCCACCGTCGATGAACTGGAAAAGGATGTCAGACGCCTCGAAAAAATCACCGACCGCTTCTCCAAGATCGGCTCACGCCCCGAACTCCTGCACACCGACCTCCGGAAAGTGCTGGCCGGCACCGTGGAATACCTCCGCCGCCGCACCTCCGAAAAGGTGAAATTCGACCTCCAGGCCGACCCTGCAGGCCACTGGGAGATCCCCCTCAACGAAGCCCTCTTCTCCTGGGTCATCGAAAACCTCTGCAAAAACGCCATCGACGCCATGAACGGCGAAGGCGTCATCACCCTCACCCTCCGGGAAAAAGAAAACACCCTCCAGCTCGACATCTCCGATACCGGCAAAGGATTGCATAAATCCCAGTTCAAGACCATCTTCCGCCCCGGATACTCCACCAAAAAACGGGGCTGGGGCCTGGGACTCTCCCTGGCCAAAAGAATCGTCGAAAACTACCACAAAGGCAAAATCTTTATCCGCGATTCAGAACTCAACAAGGGAACCACCTTTCGGATTCTCCTCCGCCGGGGGATGGTAAACACCGGAAAATAAATATTTTCAGTTAAAATTCTCTTGGTATTGCAAAAAAGTATAATTTTGCAACACTTTTTTTGGCCGTGGAAAAGCTGTCGTCATATCTCATTGCCTTCAAAGGTTTAAAGGAAGGCAATCACGTTTTTGACTATCACATAGGCAATTCGTTCTTTGAACTTTTTGAGAACAGCCTAATTGAGGCCGCGGAAGCCGAGGCAAAAGTGGTCCTGGAAAAAAGGAACACTTTCATGTCGCTGGAACTCTCCCTCAGGGGAACGGTCAGGCTGACCTGTGACCGTTGCCTGGAAGAGTATGACCAACCGGTAGAAAATTCGGCCCGTTTAATTATCAAATTCGGGGAAACGGAACAGGAAGACGGGGATGAGGTCATTTGGCTGCACCCCGACGATTACCAGTTCAACGTGGCCCAAATCATCTATGAGTATCTGGTGTTCAGCATTCCCCTGAAGCATGTCCACCCCTCCCCTCCGGGAGGCCCCGGTGGCTGCAACCCGGAAATGCTGAAAAAACTGAAGGAATATACCCCGCTTCATGGTGAAAAAGGGGACGACCGATGGGAAAAATTGAAAAACTTATTGAATAACAATTAAAAATTAAATAGCTATGGCACATCCTAAGCATAAACATTCGAAGACCAGAAGGGACAAACGCAGAACCCACGACAAGGCCGTGGTGCCCACCCTGGCAACCTGCTCCAACTGCGGAGCTACCGTACAGTATCATACCGTCTGCAGCGAATGCGGACACTACCGGGGAAAACAGGTCATCGAAAAAGAAATTGCCGTTTAAGTGCAAACCGGAAGATCAGAAGAAATTCTGGTCTTTTTTTTTAACTTAGCAGTTCTTTCCTTTGGTTCTCAGCACAGACACAATTTAAACATATGAAGATGAATCAGAAGAGTTATTCGGAAACACCCTCCCAGAATATCAACCTGATCAGTCCGGGCACCAGGATTACGGGAGATATCACCGCTGAAGGGGATGTCAGAATTGACGGTCATCTTCGCGGGAACATCAAGACCAAGGGGAGGCTGGTCATCGGCGCCTCTGGCAGCATCGAAGGGGAGATTCTATGTTCCAACGTGGAGATTTCGGGCCATTTCAAGGGTAAGATTTCGGCCGCAGAGCTGCTCACACTCAAGGCGACCGCCGTGGTCACGGGCGACATCGTCACCACCAAACTGTCGGTGGAACCCGGGTCCCTTTTCACAGGCACCTGCCAGATGGGGCCCACCCCTGAAAAAACGGTGCAGGAGCCGCCTAAAAAAGCGTAAATGCAGGCGCCCCTCCGGAGATATCTCCCGCGTGTGGCCATTCTTACCGGCGTGGTGCTTCTGGCCCTCCCGGCCCTTTTTCTCCTTCTCCCGGGGAAGTGGACTACCCCCTGGATGTACCTCCTTCCCCCGCTTGCCGCCCTCTTTTCCCTGCTCTCCTTTTCCATCCACGCCAATAGCACAGGCCAAAACACCGGAAGGTTTACCCGTACCAGCATGGTCCTCACCATGGCCAGGCTCTTCTTCTACGTGTCCATAGCCCTGCTCCTGCTCCTGCTCCTTCCTGAACAGGGCATCGCCATGGTGCTCTCCTGGATGGTCCTTTACCTTCTTTTTGTGACCCTGGAAGCGTCGGAAATGGCCCGCCTGGTCAGACAGAAAACACCCCCCAACCGATAAAGGCCTCTTTTTATTACGAAAATACTCCCCCTTCTTCTTGATATTGAGGGGACCCTGCCGCTATTTCCGTTAACAAAATTAATTACATTTGTCCCTGACTGCCATATTCAGGTCAGGATCATGCGTATACTGTACCGTTTATATCTGCTTCTTTTTTTCCTGGCAGCAGGCCTGGTTCCTGCTTCCGGAAGCTTTCCGGGCACAGGGGAGGTACGAGGGATTCCCGTTGGGGATGAAATGCCGGCAGGGCAAGCGGCCTCAGGCCGTGAGAATCCCGGAGATCCCGGAGACGATGCGCACGCGGAGGCCCCGTTTGATGCGGGGAAATTCGTCATCGACCACGTGGCCGACGCCTACGAATGGCATATTGCCACCATCGGCCATACCCATATCGCGGTACCCCTGCCCATCCTCCTTTACAGCCGCCAAACAGGATTCCACGCCTTCCTCTCCTCCAGGTTCAGCCACGGACACGCCTCCTGGAAGGGTTTTGCCATCGCCACCCAAGGAAAATACGAGGGCCAGATCGTGGAAATCAATGCACAGGGAGAGATCAGCGGCAAACCCTTCGACTTTTCCATCACCAAAACAGTGGCCGGAGCCCTCTTCTCAGCCATTCTCCTGGTGGTGCTCCTGATGACCATGGCCCGCGCCACCCTTAAAAACAAGGGTCAAGCCCCCTCCGGCCTCCAGAACCTCCTTGAACCGGTCATCTTCTTTGTCCGCGATGAAATCGCCCGCCCCGCCATCGGGGAACACTACGAGAGATTCCTCCCCCTGCTGCTCACCATGTTCTTTTTTATACTGGCTGATAACCTGACCGGATTGATCCCCATTTTTCCCTTCGGAGCCAACATCACCGGAAATATCAGCGTTACCCTGGTTCTGGCCATGGTCACCTTCCTGGTCACTACCTTCAGCGGAAACAAACACTACTGGAAAGAGATCTTCAACCCCGATGTGCCCTGGTGGATGAAATTCCCCGTCCCCCTGATGCCCTTCGTGGAATTCTTCGGCATGCTCACCAAACCTTTCGTGCTGATGGTCCGGTTATTCGCCAATATGATGGCCGGGCACCTCATCGTCACCGTTTTTGTCAGCCTGATTTTTATCTTCAGTCACCTTTTCGGGCCCGCAGGGGGCTTTCTGATCAGCCCGGTATCGGTTCTCTTCAGCGTCTTTATCCTGTTGCTCGACGTGCTGGTCTCTTTTATTCAGGCCTTTGTTTTCACCCTGCTGTCGGCCCTCTACTTTGGGATGGCCACGGCAAAACACCATTAAACTATTGACTTACAATTAAATATTGACATTATGACAACACTCTTATTTTTCTTGGCTGAAGTGGCTCTGGGATCCTTCGGGGCTGCCCTGGGATCTGGGTTGGCCACCATTGGGGCCGCCATCGGGATTGGCCGCATCGGCGGCAGTGCAATGGAGGCCATCGCCCGGCAACCGGAAGCCAGTGGTGACATCCGCTCTACGATGATCATCGCCGCCGCCCTTATCGAAGGGGTGGCCTTTTTTGCCGTGATCACCTGTATTCTGGTCATTTTCCTGGGATAATTCCTGCCGCCGCAGAACCCCCGGAACTCCCGGGGGTGCGTATTCACCTTAAAACAACAAACGATGGAACTGGTCACACCTGCCGCAGGAACCATTCTCTGGATGGTCGTCATCTTCGGGATTGTCATTTACATTCTGAGGCGTTTTGCCTGGAAACCTATCCTGACGGCCCTCAGGGAACGCGAGGAATCGATCAGGGATGCCCTGACGGCTGCCGAACAGGCCCGCCGCCAGATCAGCTCCCTCAAAGAAGAACAGGACCTGATCAGGGCCGAGGCCATCCGCGACAAAGAGCAGATCCTCAAAGACGCCCGCGACATCAGGGAGAAAATCCTGGCCGAAGCCCGCGAGAAAGCCTCCACCGAAAGCCAACGCATGATGGCCCGCCTGCGCGAGGAAATGGAAACCGAAAAACTGAAGGCCCTGGGTGACATCCGCCGCCAAATCGCTGATTATTCCGTGATGATCGCCGAGAAAATCCTGCAGGAAAAACTCGACAGCACCTCCCGTCAGGAAGAGATTATCCATAACCAGCTCGGAGATTTCAAACTCAACTGATCATGAACCAGGGCAAAATTCACGTCAGGTATGCCAGGGCGCTCTTTGAAGCCGGTAAGGAGAAGGGAATCCTCCCTGAACTCCACCATGACATGGCCGGCTTGCTTGGCCTTTGCCGTGATTCAGAGGAATTCGCCGGCCTTCTGGGCAACCCCGTGATTAAAAATTCCCGGAAAAAAGAGATCCTCCGCGAAAGCCTGCAGCCCTTCCTCCATGCGTTTACCCTGCGGTTTGTCCTGTTGGTCACCGACAACAACCGGGAAAACGCCCTTCCGGGCATCTGCCGTGATTTCCTGGACATGGTGCGTGCCGACAGGGGTATTCTGCCGGTGGCCCTGACTACGGCCCAACCCCTCAGTTCCGGCAGCCTCGACCGCATCAGGGAGGTGCTGCAACACGAAACAGGAAAGGAAATCGAACTCACCCAAAGGATCAAACCGGAAATCCTGGGAGGCATGGTCCTGAGAATTGAGGACCTCCAGTATGACGGAAGTATCACCACCCAGCTTAAAAAGATCAGGAATGCCCTTGAGGCGCGATAAAGAAAAAATTAACAACGACAGACATGGCTGAAATCAGACCGGCAGAAGTGTCGGGAATCATCCGCAAGCAGCTGGAGCAGTTCAGGATCCAGGCCGACCTCGACGAAGTGGGGACGGTTTTGCAGGTAGGGGACGGTATTGCCCGTATACACGGGCTGGCCCGTGTCGAATCGAATGAGATGATTGAATTCGAAAGCGGTACCAGGGGTATCGTCCTCAATCTGGAGGAGGACAATGTGGGCGCAGTGCTGCTGGGGCCTTCCGAAACCATCAGGGAAGGGGATACCGTAAAGAGGCTCAACAGGATCGCCTCCATCATGGTGGGGGAAAAGATGGTAGGCCGGGTCATCAACACCCTGGGAGAACCCATTGACGGGAAAGGTCCCCTGGGCGGGAAGTTGTTTGAGATGCCGCTGGAGCGTAAAGCCCCCGGGGTGATCTTCAGGCAGGGTGTGAAACAACCCCTTCAAACAGGCATTAAGGCCATCGACGCCATGATTCCCATTGGGCGCGGACAGCGGGAGCTGATCATCGGTGACCGGCAGACCGGCAAGACAGCTGTGGCCATTGACACCATCATCAACCAGCGCGAGAACTACCTCAAGGGGAAACCGGTCTACTGTATCTATGTGGCCATCGGCCAGAAAGGATCGACAGTGGCCACGCTGGCCGCCACCCTGGAGAAATTCGGAGCCATGGATTACACCATCATCGTGATGGCTTCGGCTTCCGATCCTGCGGCCCTGCAATTTTACGCCCCCTATGCCGGGGCAGCCATCGGGGAGTATTTCCGCGATACCGGCCGCGATGCCCTCATCATCTACGACGACCTTTCCAAGCAGGCCGTTTCCTACCGGGAAGTCTCCCTGCTGCTGCGCCGCCCTCCGGGTCGCGAAGCATACCCCGGCGACGTCTTCTACCTCCACTCCCGGCTCCTCGAAAGAGCCGCCAAAATCATCGAATCAGACGAAATCGCCGCCCGGATGAACGACCTCCCCGACTGCCTCCGGGGTAAAGTCAAGGGCGGAGGATCCCTCACCGCCCTGCCCATCATCGAAACCCAGGCCGGCGACGTTTCCGCTTACATTCCCACCAATGTGATTTCCATCACCGACGGACAGATCTTTTTGGAAACCAACCTCTTTAACGCCGGTGTACGCCCAGCCATCAACGTAGGCATCTCGGTATCGCGCGTAGGAGGATCAGCCCAGGTGAAGGCCATGAAGAAAATCGCCGGAACCCTCAAACTCGACCAGGCCCAGTTCAGGGAACTGGAAGCCTTCGCCAAATTCGGCTCCGACCTCGATATGGCCACCCTGCGCGTACTCGACAAAGGCCGCAAAAATGTCGAAATCCTCAAACAGGGCCAGTATCAGCCGGTCAAACTCGAACATATGATCGCCGTCATATATTGCGGAACCCGGGAGCTCCTGCGGAAAATCCCCCTGGAAAAGATAAAACGCTTCGAAGCCGACTTTCTGGAGCTTCTTGAACTCAAATACCGCAGTACCCTGGACCTGCTGGCTGAAGGCCTTCTCACCGACGATGCCGAAAAAAACCTCCAGGCCGCTGCCGCCGAAATCACCGAGAACTTCCTGGCAGGTCAATAGGCCCGGGAAATTCCTCACCATCCCTCCGCGTTATGTCAGGACTGAAAGAAATAAGAACCCGTATCGGATCGATCAGAACCACCCGCCAGGTGACCAGCGCCATGAAAATGGTCTCCGCTGCCAAGCTGAAAAAGGCCCAGGACGCGGTGATCAGTTTCAGGCCTTACGCCATGAAATTCAAAGAACTCTTTTTTTCAGCCGCAGCAGGCGCCGGTACCCTTGAGGAAAATCCTTACACCGCCCGGAGCGACCAGGGAAGGGTTATGGTGGTGCTGATTTCCGCCAACCGGGGATTGTGCGGAGCATTTAACTCGGCCGTCATCCATGCCGCTATGGACCTCATCGAGGAGAAATATCTCAGCGAAGCGCATGACGATCTCGTCGATTTCATGGCCATCGGCAAACAGGGTGAAAAATTCCTCCTATCTCATAAAATCAGGGTGTCAGGAAGTCATAACCACCTGTTCGACCAGCTCGACTATGATCACTGCGCCGCCTTTTGCGACGAGGTCATCACCGGCTTTCTGACGGGAAAATATAAAACCATAGAACTGGTTTACAACGATTTCGTCAATGCTGCCCAATATACCCAGGTGAGGGAGACGTTTCTGCCCTTGCAGTTTCCCGGGCCAGGCAAGGAAGCCCTGACGGGGGATACCATCTACGAACCCTCGGCGGAAGAGGTGGTAACCGGCATGATCCCCATGTGGCTCCGCATCACCTTTCACAAAGCCCTTCTGGTCTCCTGGGCTGCGGAACAGGGCGCCCGCATGACCGCCATGCACCAGGCCACCGACAATGCCACCGATCTGCTTAACGACCTGACCCTTCAATACAACAAAGCCCGGCAAGCCGCCATCACCAAGGAAATCCTCGAAATTACGGGAGGCGCCGAAGCCCTTCGGAAATAATAAAAAGATTTCTAACTTTGTCCCCGCTACGTGGAAAGATTTGTGATTGATTGCAACCACTCAAAAATGCTAAAACAATCAGGCAGTGCCACTGCCCTATGTTTCTTCTCCTGTAGTAGTTTTTGTTGATTGTGGAACCGTGTCTTTTCTGAAAGACACAAAAAAGGATTTATTATGAGCTACTTATTCACTAGTGAATCGGTATCGGAAGGTCATCCCGACAAGGTGGCCGATCAGATTTCAGATGCCTTGCTGGACCAGTTTCTGGCCTATGACCCTGATTCGAAGGTGGCCATTGAGACCCTGGTGACGACCGGGCAGGTGGTGATCGCCGGGGAGGTCAAATCGAATACTTACGTGGATGTACAGGAGGTGGCCAGAAATGTGATCAAAAAGATAGGATACACCAAGGCGGAATACCGTTTCGACGGGGATTCCTGCGGGATTTTCACGGCCATTCATGAACAGAGCGGCGATATCAACAGGGGGGTGGAAAAAGCCCGTAAGGAAGAGCAGGGTGCCGGCGACCAGGGCATGATGTTTGGTTATGCCTGCAAGGATACCGATGATTATATGCCTTTGCCCCTGGAACTTTCCCATCGGATACTGATCGAGCTGGCTGCTATCCGCCGCGAAGAAAACAGCCCCATGCCCTATCTCCGCCCCGACTCCAAGTCGCAGGTTACCATTGAATACGGCGATGACCACACTCCCCTGCGGGTGCACACCATTGTGGTGTCGACCCAACATGACGAGTTTGACGAAGACAAACCCATGCTGGCCCAAATCAGAAAAGACGTGATCCATATTCTGATACCCAGGGTGGTGGCCCGGCTTCCCGAACGGATGCGGAACCTCTTCAACGGGGAGATCGAATACCATGTCAATCCCACCGGCAAATTCGTCATCGGTGGGCCCCACGGCGATACAGGGCTTACAGGACGCAAGATCATCGTGGATACCTACGGGGGTAAGGGAGCTCATGGAGGAGGCGCCTTCTCGGGCAAAGATCCCTCGAAGGTAGACCGTTCTGCCGCCTATGCCGCCCGCCATATTGCCAAAAACATGGTGGCTGCCGGCGTAGCCGACGAAATCCTCATCCAGCTGGCCTACGCCATCGGAGTGGCCCAACCCGTAGGACTCTATGTCCACACCTTCGGCCGGAGCAATGTGAACCTTTCCGACAGCGAAATCGCCGAAAAAGTGAACCTCCTCTTCGACCTCCGGCCCGGAATGATCGAGGAACGCCTCAAACTCCGCTTCCCCATCTATGCCGAAACCGCTTCCTATGGCCATATGGGTCGTACCCCTGTCAGGGTGGTAAAACATTTCTGTCCCCCTTATCATAAGGAAAAGGAAATGGAAGTGGAACTATTTACCTGGGAAAATCTCGACTACGTCGATGCCATCAGGGAGGCGTTCGCCATACATTAAGCCGCCTGAACAACCAGAACAGGACGAAAGTCCCCTTTTCCTGGTGATTTCCGGAAGGATCCGTGTGTGAAACCAACTCCGCAGGCCGGTACCATCCCCCTCAACCCTGTCCGGGAAGCCTCCGAGCTTCTTCCGGACAGGGCTTTTTTTGGGTATTATCCGAAAATCGGCCGGAAGGATGTAACCTCTTTCCACTTTTCACGAATACTAAACAACGGTCTTTGTAAAAACCACCAGCCATGAAGCAGAAACTACTCACCATTGCCACGCTGCCATTTGCCAAGGCACAGATCCTGAAAACCCTTCTCGGAAAAGAAGCCATTGAAGCGGTCCTCGACGACCTCAATCTGCCCGAGGGGACCTCCTCTCTTGCTGTCAGGGTCCAGATCATGGAAGAAGATCTGGAAAAGGCTTTTCCCATTCTCGAGGAGTTTCTGGGCAAGTCATCGGTACAGCATCCGCCCTTGCGGGAAGAGGAACGGCAAATCCTGGTACCCGTCGACTTCTCGGGCTATTCCATGAAGGCGGCCAGGGTGGCTTTCGGCATCGCCCGTTCCCTGAATGCCAAAATGGTGCTCTTCCATGCCTACCCCAATCCCATTGTTTATTCGGTGCCTTTCAGCGATATCTACGCCTTTGACACCGGATTGGTCGTCCACCTTGAAAATGCCGAGAAAAACGCCCGGGAACAAATGGAAGCCTTCCTGAAAGGACTGGTGCGCCATTTCACCCGTGAGGTGTGGAACCAGGTGGAAACCGAATTCATCATCAAGGCCGGGGATCCCCGTGACGACATCCTTTCCTACTCCCAGAAACACCAGGTCATGGTTATTGTTATGGGAACCCAGGGAAAAGCCGGCAGCGAAATGGATATTCTGGGCAGCGTGACCGCGGAAATCATCACCGACGCCCGGGTACCGGTACTGGCCATTCCAGAGGAAACCCCGGAAGACATCGCCACCAGTTTCCATAAAATATTGTATGCCACCAACTTCGACGAAAAGGATTTCACCGCCATCGAAAAACTGATGCGGATCATTGAGCCGTATCATGCCGAGATCAAATGCATCCACGTGGGGCGCAGTGAAGAACCGGTCTGGGATGTGGCCAAACTCCAGGGAATGAAGGACATCCTCCGCAACAAATATCCTTCAAAAGTCTTTGACTGCCAGCTCATTATCGGGGACGACATCCTGGGGGAACTCCAGAGGTTCATTGAGCAGGAAAAAATTGACGTCATCGCCCTGACCACCCGCAAAAGAAACATGCTGGCCAGGATGTTCAATCCGGGGATTGCCCGGAAGATGCTTTTTCACACCTCCATTCCATTGCTGGTCTTTCACACCTGACCGGCAGGTCGTTGGGAGGGGTTTATTTCCCGGAGGAAACAGTGTGCGGTATGGGTGATGGCTTCAGAGAGGGGCCTGTATTGAAAGCCGAATTCGCGGGTGATGGCTGATCCGTCGAAAAGGCTCACGGAGCGGGCGCTGGCGGCGGTTTCGCGGGTCATGGCGGGGCTCCGGCCGGTCAGCAAAGATCCGAGGGCCGCCAGCCGCCAGGCCGTTTCCAACATCCAGCCCGAAGCTTTGAGCCGCGGCCGCGGCCTCCCCAACGCATCGGCAACCGCCCCGAAGAAATCACGGTACCCCCAGTTTTCGGCACTGATCAGAAACTTACGCCCCCGGGCCCGCTCAAAATCCCCCTCCCCGGTCAACAGCATGATGGCATCCACCACATCCCGCACATCCACAAAACCGGTTTTACCCTCGGGATAAAACTTCAGGCCTTTGTACAACACCGGGAAAAAAGAGGTGCTTCCGGTGCCCCATTTTCCGGGACCAATGATAATGGAAGGATTGACCACCACCACCTGGAGGCCCTCTTCGGCTCCCCGCCAGATCTCGGTTTCCGAGAAGAATTTGCTTTCCGAATAGCCGGTGTTACGCCGTGCAGGAACCCAACTGGTCGCCTCGGTAACGGGAGTGCCGTTGCGGCTGCTTCCCAGGGCCGAATTGGAACTCACATGACAAATCCTTTTCACACCGCAGGCCAGGGCCGCATTCACCACATTGGCAGTCCCCTCCACATTGTTGTGGATCATCCGCGCCCGGTTCCGGCTTTCAAAAGAGACCACCGCCGCACAATGGTAAATGGTCTCCACCCCTTTCAGCCACGCTTCCAGGGAGAAAAGATCGAGGATATCGCCATCACACCATTCCACCTGTTCAAAAAGCTCCGCAGCATCTTCACGGTACCACGAAAATAGCTTTCTGACCTGCCCGGTATCGCTTGCAGGACGCTTCAAAGCCCTGACCCTGCCATGTTTGAGCACCAGCGACAACAACAGATGGCTGCCGACCAGGCCGGTTCCTCCGGTAACAAATATCATGTTTCTCTATTTATGCACCATTTCCGGGGCGCAGGCCCCGGTCTTCAGACATACAGGCCACAATCATCTTAAATACTGGCCCCGATCATCAAAAACCCGGCTCCCCATACTACTCCCGAGGCTCAGGTTTACTCCAGGGGGTGACCGCCTTGGCTCCGAAACGGCGGGCTGAAAACCGGCTCACTCTGACTCTGATGACTCCGACATTGACGATCGAGGGCTCACTGAAACGGAAATTCCGGTCGCTGTACTGGGCCATGAGCAACTCCATGCAGGTCACCTTCTCCCCGTAATCCTCCACCACCTCAGCTACTCCTTCGGCCAGGACGGAACTTGATTTCACCCGGTAACTGCACCCCACATGGGCGTCCTGCCAGGCCAGTTCCTCACCCAGGGTCCAGTTAATACACACCTTCGGATTCCGCAGCAGGGTTTCCCACATACGCCCCGATTGTGCCGAGTGAAGAATGACCGTTTCCCCGTCGAGGGCAAAATTCATGGGCAGCACATAGGGCTGATCCCCTTCTGCCATAGCCACATAACAGGTTTTACTCGCCCTGATGATCCGGTCGATCTCCTCTCTGTTTTCAATCCCGACGGTTCGCATGAACTTTCCTCCGTTAATAATTCCGAAAAATACACATTTTATGACAAACGGCCCCCATTGCCCCCTCCATCTTTCAGGGGCCCGTTAAGGAAAAAAAACGTACTTTTGGAGGGCATAATTCTCCGTCATGGAACAGTTTACAACCCGTCAGAACAAAATTGCCCGTCTTATCCAGAAGGAGATGGCCGGGCTTTTCCTGAAAGAGCTCAAGGGAGAGTTCCAGGGACTCCTGATCAGCGTCACGGTGGTGCGCATTACCAGCGACCTGTCGCTGGCACGCTGCTACCTGAGCATTTACCCTGCCGACAAGGCAGAGGAGACCCTCCGGCACGTCAAACAAATGACCAAATCGATCCGTGGCCATATCGGCCATAAGGTGGCTAAACAGCTGCGTATCATCCCCGACCTGGAATTTTTTATCGACGACAGCCTCAACTATCTCGAAAACATCGACCGCCTGCTGACCCGATGAACCTCCCCTATTTCATAGCCAGGCGGTATCTCTTCTCGCGCAGGAAGCAACATGTGATCAACCTTATTTCGGGTATTGCCGCTACGGGAATCCTTATCGGCACTTTCGCCCTGGTGGTGGTCCTGTCGGTATTCAACGGCTTCGACGGGCTCATCAAATCCTATTTCAGCCAGCTTGACCCTGACCTAAGGATCATCCCCCGTGAAGGAAAATTCTTCGATCCCGGCCTTCTCACAGCCCCCATCCTCGACAAAATTCCCGGTATCGCCGGATATTCCGCGGTGATGGAAGGCAATGCCCTGCTGGCCTATGAAGAGAGACAATTCATTGCCACCATGAAAGGTGTCGACGACCGCTTCCATGAGATCACCGGCATCGACAGCCTGATCATTGACGGCCAGTTCATGCCCGGAGGAAGCGGGGAGTGTTTCGCAGTTCCCGGACAGGGGGTGGCAGCTTACCTGGGCATCAGCCTGGGATTCACCTCCCCGGTCAGCTTCTACGTGCCCTCCGGAGGGCACTCCGCAAGTTTCGCCCCCGGGAAAGCACTCAAATTCGGAAGCTGCTACCCATCAGGCGTGTTTGCCCTCCTGGAAGAGGTCGACGCCAGTACCGTATTCGTACCCCTGGCCTTCGCACGTGAACTCTTTGAGGCCGAAGGAAAGGTAAGCGCCCTCGAGGTGAAGGTAAACCCGGAATTCCCGGTCAGAAAGGTGAGAAAAACCATCCTGGAAAAGGCAGGCGACCACTTCCTGGTCCAAACCAAGTACCAGCAACACGATGCCCTTTACAAAACCATGAAAATGGAGAAATGGGCCACCTATCTCATCCTGGCCTTTATCCTGATCATCGCCTCCTTCAATATTCTGGGCAGCCTGACCATGCTGATCATCGACAAAAAGGAAGACATCATGATCCTGCGCAGCATGGGAGCCCCGGAAGAAATGGTCAGGAAAATCTTTCTCCTCGAGGGATGGCTCATCTCGCTGGCGGGTACGGCCGCGGGGCTTCTGCTGGGCGTTTTGGTTTGCCTGGTCCAGATCCGCTGGGGCATTGTTCCCCTGCCTGGCGAAGGCTCCTTCGTCATTTCCGCCTATCCGGTGGAAATCCAGATTTCCGACCTGCTGTTCATCTCGGGGGTGGTGCTCTCCATTGGCTTCCTGGCCGCCTGGTACCCCGTCAGGCACATTGGAGGAAGGGAACTCCGTTTCAACCCCGCTCCCAAGAAAAACGACTGAAACAAGCCTGCGACGGTTTTCACAAACGGCCATGTTTGTTCCGCCAGGAATATCGCAATCAGGCAGAACCGAACGGAGCCTGTTCCATGGACATCAAAGCGTCGTCGATCGGATCAGGTAGGGAGGCTCGCCTGCCGGGCTAGTTAAATCTGCATTCCCTTCATTCCGCCGGAAAGGAGGCTCGCCTGCCGTGCCACATGAAGCCATATTCCCTGCAGCCAGTCAGAAGGGGGCCAACACGCCGGAAGATGGAAAAGAAGGTGGGGATTATGACTTTTTGAGTTATTTTTTCGTATTTTAAATCCTACCTTTCACCCGGAAAACCTGTTGGAGGGCGGAAGGGCTGAAGGGCCTGTCGGGCAGGAGTCAGCGCTACAGAACAACTGTTTTCCGGGATGGCACATTACAAATTAATATAAGAATCACATGAAGGCATTGGTAAAAAGCAAACCTGAAAGGGGCATATGGATGGAGGAGGTACCGGTACCGGTTCCCGGTCCCAACGATGTGCTGATCAAAGTGAGCAAGGCGGCCATTTGCGGTACCGACCTGCACATTTACAAGTGGGACGAGTGGGCCCGGCAGGCGATCAAAACGCCGGTAATCATCGGGCATGAATACATGGGTTACGTGGTGGAAACGGGAAGCGAGGTGGAGAATGTAAAGGTGGGCGACCGGGTAACCGTGGAGGGCCATATATCATGCGGTTACTGCCGTAATTGCCGGCGCGGGAGGCAGCACATCTGTGACAACACCATCGGCATCGGGGTGAGCCGCGACGGGGGCTTTGCGGAATACCTGGCCGTACCGGCCAAAAACGTCCTCCATATCAACGAGCGAATTCCCGATGAGATCCTCTCCATCATGGATCCCATGGGAAATGCCACCCATACGGCCCTTTCCTTTCCCCTGCTGGGCGAAGACGTACTGATCACCGGTATCGGTGGTCCCATCGGAGCCATGGCCGCAGCCATCTGCAAATTTGCAGGCGCCCGTAACGTCGTGGGCACCGACCTGAGCCCCTACCGCCGCGAACTGGCCCTAAAAATGGGAGCCACCCTGGTCATCGACCCTACCCGTGAAAAACTCCGTGAAAAAATGGGCACCCTCCATATGGTGGGTGGATTCGATGTGGGCCTCGAATGCTCCGGATCCCCCGCAGCCTTCAACGATATGGTGGAAAATATGTACAACGGAGGAAAAATCAGCCTTCTGGGCTTGCTCCCCACCACCACCACGATAAACTGGAGTAAACTGATATTCAAAGGATTAACTTTGAAAGGAATCTACGGCAGAGAGATGTATGAAACCTGGTACCAGATGGAGATGATGCTGCTTTCAGGCCTTGACGTATCAGGGGTCATCACCCACCGTTTTCCTGCCGACCGTTTCCAGGAAGCCTTTGACATCATGGAGGCAGGCAACTGCGGAAAGATCATCCTCGACTGGAACTGATGACAGGAGGGACTCCTTTGAAGAGTGGAATGGTCATACGTTCGACAGGCAGCTGGTTCACCGTCAGGGATGACGAAGGGAACCGCTACGAATGCCGCATCAGGGGAAATCTCCGTATCAGGGGAATACAGACCACCAACCCGGTCGCAGTAGGTGATCGGGTTGATTTTCAATATCTTGAAAAGGAAAGCCGCGATCAGAAAACCCTGGTGGGCGTCATCCGGCACATTCACGAACGTAAAAATTACATCATCCGCAGATCACAGAACCTCTCAAAGCAGGCCCACATCATCGCTTCCAACATCGACCAGGCCTTTCTGGTGGTCACCCTCCAATACCCGGCGACCTCCACCACCTTCGTCGACCGGTACCTGGCCTCAGCCGAAGCCTACAGGATACCCGTCATCCTGGTTTTCAACAAAACCGACCTCTACAGTCCGGAACAAATGGAAAACCTGAATCAACTCACCAACCTCTATACCGGAATAGGTTACCCCTGCCTGCATACCTCCGCCTTGCTTGGGAATGGCCTTGAGGAACTCAGAAACCTGATGAAAGACAAAATCAGTGTTTTCAACGGCCATAGCGGTGTGGGCAAATCAACCCTGATCAACCGTCTTCAGCCCGGACTGAACCTGCGTACACGCGAAATTTCTGATTACCACGAAAAGGGCAAACACACCACCACCTTTTCTGAGCTCTTCGAACTTGATTTTGGCGGATACATCATCGATACCCCGGGTATCAAAGCCTATGGCATGCTGGAAATGGAACCCTGGGAGATCTCCCACTATTTCCGCGAGATTTTTGCCCTTTCTGCACATTGCCAATACAACAACTGCTCCCATACCCATGAACCCGGGTGCGCCGTCAAAAAGGGGGTGGAAAACGGAACGGTAGCCCTCTCACGCTACACCAGCTATCTCGGATTGCTGGAAACCGACGAAAAGTACCGCCAACCCTTCTGATGTCAGAAAAGGGGCCTCTGCACTCCCTGATATGATGTATTCCCCGTTTATGATTTGGTTACCCTTCACAGATTGTTCCACGTGGAAAATGCGCTCTTCAGAAAAATCCACAGCAGCCTTTAGAATGCAGCCCTTACCACACCCGCCCTGGCCTGATCCGGTGGAGGGCCGGAATTGCGATACATTTTGTTAAATAGTGTGTATTAATTTGATATTAAAGAAGATAAACACCACTATTCCATGATTGACGGAGATTCATCCGCAGAAGAATCGCCTGTTTGAAGGAAATAATTCCTGATCAGGGAGGCTTTGGCCTTTCCCACCTCCACGGCCAGTTCCTCGTGGGAGCGTTCCCTGAGATTTCTGACCGATTTGAATTTTACAAGCAGTTTGCGCAGGGTGGCCGGTCCGATACCCGGCACATTTTCAAGTTCCGACTTGAGAAAACCGGAGGAGCGTTTCTGTCGGTGGAAAGTAATACCGAATCGGTGGGCTTCATCGCGGAGCTGGCTGAGTAAACGAAGTGACTCCGATTTCTTGTCGAGGTAAAGAGGCACCTGGTCGCCCGGGAAATAGATCTCTTCCAGTCTTTTGGCGATGCCGATAATGGTAATTTTCCCCCGCAGTCCGAGACGCTCAAGGGCTGAGGTTGCCGCCGACAGCTGCCCTTTACCCCCGTCGATCACCACCAGTTGTGGCAGAGGTTGTTCTTCTTCGAGTTGCCGCCGGTACCTGCGTGTCACGATCTCCTCCATGGAGGCAAAATCGTCTATTCCTTCCACATTTTTCACGTTAAAATGACGGTATTCCCTTTTGGCAGGTTTTCCGTTGATAAAAACCACACAAGCGGCCACCGGGAAACTGCCCTGCAGGTTGCTGTTATCAAAACACTCAATCCTGGCCGGAACCATCTGCATATGCAGGTCCTTTCGCAGGGTTTCCAGAATTCTTTCCGCAGGCCGCAACGGGGTTTGCGTCGTATATTGCTTCTCCTTTTCCAGCCTGAAATACCGGGCATTCCGTTGAGAAAGTTCCAAAAGCTTGTACTTCTCCCCCTTTTGGGGTACCGTGAATTTGATGTTTTTTAGTTCGGCGGTCATTCTGAAAGGCACGATGATCTCCCTGGCCTGACTGTATATCTTTTGTCGGATGTCGATGAGAGCCGACAAAAGCAGTTCCTGGTCGGGTTCGTCAAGTTGTTTCCTGATCTCCATGCTGTAGGTTTGCACAATGGCACCCCTGATGATCTTTAGGTAGTTGACCACCCCCAGTTTTTCGTCAGAATCGATGGTGAATACGTCGACATCGGTGATGGAAGTGCTCACCACTGTAGAACGGCTCTGGTATTTTTCCAGTGCGACGATCCTCTCCTTGACCATCTGGGCTTCTTCAAAACGGTATTCCGCCGCATGCCGCTTCATTAATTCTTTCAGCTGTCTGATCACACCCGACACATTTCCCTTGAGAATATCCCTGATTTCGGTAATACCCCGGTTGTACTCCTCCTCACTGACCAGATCTTCGCACGGACCTGTGCAGTTGCCGATATGGTATTCGAGGCAGAGACGGTATTTCCCTTTGGCGACGTTTTCCTCCGACAACAAGTAATTGCAGGTACGCAGTTTATACAGCTTCTTAAAAAGCTCCAGCAGAGTACTCACGGTAATCCAGGAAGTAAAGGGGCCAAAATAGTCTGATCCGTCACGGACCACCTGCCTTGTCTTGAAAACGCGTGGAAATCTTTCGTGGCGTATGCAGAGCCAGGGATAGGTTTTGTCGTCCTTCAGCCTGATGTTATAACGCGGACGGTACTTTTTGATCAGGTTGTTTTCAAGCAGGAGGGCATCCTCCTCCGTATCCACGACCATGTGCCGGATGTCGGCGATATTACGGACCAGGAGGGCTGTTTTTCTGTTTTCGGGTGTTTTGGTGAAGTAGGAGGAGACCCTGCGTTTCAGGTTTTTTGCTTTCCCGATATAGATGATCATGCCCGTATTATCAAAATACTGGTAAATCCCCGGAAGGTCGGGCAGCAGGGCAATGAGTTCCTTCAGGTGACCAATATGGCGGTTGACGATCTTTTCAGCCAAGGGTAGGGATTAAGGGTAGCGGACCAGCACATGGGGGTGGTATTTCTGGAGTTCCTCCTTAAGGGGGGTTTGGATGAACTGCAGATCACAGATAAAACTAAGGTGGATGGCGGCCACCTTCATTTTTCTGACCAGTTGCAGGGCAGCCAGGGCTGTACCCCCAGTGGCCAGCAGATCATCATGGATCAGGACCACATCCTTTTCGGAAAGGGCGTCGGCATGGATTTCGATGGTATCGGTACCGTACTCCAGGGCGTAAGACATGGAGATGGTAGAGGCGGGGAGTTTGCCCGCCTTCCTGATGGGAACAAAGCCGGCGCCCAGCCGGTAAGCCAGAGCGCCCCCCACGATGAAGCCTCGCGACTCGAGGGAGACCACCCGCGTGATCCCCTTGTCCCGGAAATGATCTGTAATCCGATCCACCACCTCCCGGTACGCGCCAGCATCGCCGATCAGCGTGGTAATGTCCTTAAAACTGATGCCCGGCTGGGGAAAATCAGCCACCTCCCTGATATAACTCTTTAAATCCATCATCATTCCTCCTCTTCTTGTTCCACGTGGAACATTTATCTGCCCAACAGAATGAGCAAAACGTGAATATCGGCCGGCGACACCCCCGGTATCCGGCTCGCCTGTCCGATCGTGACCGGCTGCAGCGCCTTCAGCTTCTGCCGCGCTTCGGTCGACAAGCTTTGCAGCGTTTCATAATCGAATTTGCCCTGAATATCAATGTGTTCCAGTCTATTTAACTTATCAGCCTGGCTCTTTTCACGCTGAATATACCCCTCATATTTCACCATTATTTCGGCCGATTCCATGATTTCCCCAAAACGGGCCTCCGGAATCAACTCCCGTACCTTCTTTCTGAATGGCAAGATCTCCCGTTCCAGGTCGAAAATGGAAATTTGCGGGCGCAACAACACTTCAATGAGCTTAACCGGCTGTTTCAGCGGGGCTGTATCTTTGGCCAACAACAAGGGATCGGCATATGCCGGCTTAATGGAAAAGCTTCTCATAAACGCCACAATCTCCTCCCTCAGGCGCACCTTCTCCTCCAGCAGCGCAACCCGCTCTTCCGAAACCAGTCCCAGGGCTTTCCCTTTCATCGTCAACCGTTCATCGGCATTGTCCTGACGCAGTAAAATACGGTATTCCGCCCTGCTGGTAAACATCCGGTAGGGTTCGTCTACCCCCTTGGTCACCAAATCGTCGATAAGTACGCCAATATAAGCCTCATCACGCCCCAACACAAATCCACCCTGTTGTCCAGCCGCCTTCAGATGTGCATTGATCCCGGCCATCACTCCCTGCGCCGCAGCTTCCTCATAACCCGTTGTTCCATTGATCTGTCCTGCAAAAAAAAGCCTGCTTATCAGCTTGGTTTCCAAGGTTGGCCACAATTGCGTGGGATCAAAATAATCATACTCTATGGCATAGCCCGGTCTGAATATCTTGACATGCTCCAGTCCCCTGATACCCTTCAGGGCCCGGTACTGGATGTCCCAGGGAAGGGAACTGGAAAACCCGTTGAGATAATACTCATGGGTGTATTCGCCTTCTGGCTCCAGAAACAACTGATGTTGTTCCTTTTCGGCAAAGGTGACCAGTTTTGATTCGATGCTCGGGCAATAACGCGGACCAGTGCTTTGGATCGTTCCATTGTACATGGGAGAATCGTCAAATCCGGTTTCCAGTATTCCATG
The DNA here is from genome assembly GCA_012729335.1 of Bacteroidales bacterium. Classification (GTDB taxonomy): domain Bacteria; phylum Bacteroidota; class Bacteroidia; order Bacteroidales; family Prolixibacteraceae; genus UBA1413. The sequence goes on from JAAYDJ010000021.1 coordinate 263,210, forward strand.
TACTTCCGGATTGGTATAGGTGATCCAGCAGGAACGCTGTCTCAGCGCACGCTTTTCACCCGGAAGAAAGGAGAACTTGTAGTCGCCGGTGTCACCCTGTTGTTCCGTGAGCTGGCTGAAATCGATGGTTCTTCCGTCAATTCTGACCGGAGTACCCGTTTTAAGCCGGCCTGTTTTAAATCCGGCCTGTGCCAGCTGATCACTGATGAAAAGGGAGGAGGATTCTCCAATCCGGCCCCCTTCCATCTGGCTTCGCCCGATATGCATCAACCCGTTCAGGAAAGTGCCGTTGGTCAGAATGACGCACCGTGCCTTGAATTCCACGCCGATGCGGGTGACCACTCCCCTGACTTCTCCCTCTTCCATTAAAAGCCTGACCACCGTATCCTGCCATAGATCGAGTCCTTCGGTATTTTCCAGGATCAGCCTCCACTCCTCTGAAAAGCGCATGCGGTCAATCTGTGCACGCGGGCTCCACATGGCCGGCCCTTTGGACCGGTTCAACATCCGGAATTGAATGGAAGTACGGTCCGACACCACACCCGACTGACCTCCCAGGGCATCTATTTCCCTGACGATCTGTCCTTTGGCTATGCCCCCCATGGCAGGGTTGCACGACATTTGTGCATATTTGGTCATGTCCATGGTAATCAACAGGGTACGGCTCCCCAACCGCGCTGCCGCAGTGGCGGCCTCACACCCCGCATGGCCTCCCCCGACTACAATGACATCATATACCGGTAACATCAGTAAACCTGTTCTGTATCAAACATGCGAAGATAGAAATCTTCCCTCGCTTTCATCGTTTTCTTTTCGGCGGAGCGCTTATCTCCGTATCCTGCCAAATGCAAAACCCCATGAATAATCACCCTTGTGAGCTCCACCCGGTAATCCACACCATACGCCGCAGCATTGTCACGTATCCTGTCCAGACTGATGTACAATTCACCCGAAAGAACAGATCCCTCTGTATTGTCAAACGTGATGATATCGGTATAAAAATCGTGTTTCAAATATTCCCGGTTCATAGATAAAAGGGCCTCATCTGAACAAAGGATGACGTTGATCACGCCGGAATTCCTTCCTTCATTCCGGGCAACGCCCCTGATCACCTTGCGCAGATACTCCTGCCTGATCCTCACCCGTGCGGTATCCTCAAAGAAAAAACTAATTCTGCCCACTTCTTTCAATCTTGAATTCGACAATATTCCCCTTATCCCTGAAGAAAATCCCATCGGAGAAATTCCTGATGATGAAAATTCCCCTTCCCGATTCCTTCTTCAGGTTTTCCATGCATGTGGGATCTTGAAGATCATCGAAGTTAAACCCTTCTCCTTCATCTATAACTCTGAAATACAAATACTTATTACACGTGTAACATTCTATTCTCACCATTTTTTCACCGTCATACTTGTTTCCGTGCATGATGGAATTGATCACGGCTTCATTGAGGCAAACGAGCACTTTTCCGAACATTTCAGGGTCGATCTGGTAAGATTCAAATACTTCAGTCAGAAAATGTTCTACCAATTGCAATTCCGCTGTATCGGAAGTAATGATGACCGATTTTTTATTCTTTGGCATGGGAGTTAAACTTTTCTACATAATTCTTGTATTTGTCCTGAAAGAAGCTGTTCATTTTCAAACTGTTACGCTGAATATGTTCAATAGTTATATTTTTCTCGCTGTTTTTTTCGAAAATCAGGGCCGGATTACTGTAAAACTGGTCATCGGCGGTATGGGATTCCCGTTTGTTATCCTGGTCCCTTTCCATTTCCGATTTCTCTGCTTCAAGCAGCCGGGTCATGATGTCATGGTGACGGCGCAGCAAGTCGGGCTGTATTCTTTTGTTCATGATATCCCTTCTGTTTTGTTCAAGCAGTTGGTCGATGGTTTGAAGCTGCTTCCTGGCATCACCTCCCAGGGTTCCGCCATTCATCAGCTCCCGTAACATTTGTTGCATCATCTCGTGCATCATCAGTGATTCCCCCATCTGGCGGCTCATCTTTCCCCCCATACCGCTTTTCATCTCCTCAATCATCTGCTGCAACTGTTTCCGCAGGTTTTCCGATTGTTTCTGAAGTCCGCCCATTTTTCCCGGCTTGCCTCCTTGCGATGAATTATCGGAATCTCCCTGTGCATCTGACATTTGATCCTCCATACTTTGAAGAACATCGCTTAAAAAAAGGGCCAGATTGTTGGCCGCTGTGATGACCAGTTGCTGGTTTGCCGAAGCCTGGGAATACAACCCCTCCCCCATCAGTTCACCGGAACGGACCAGGTTGAACTCCAGGGCCAGAATTTCATTGTTGACCACGTTCCCCAGTTCGGGAGCTCTCCTTGCCAGGGCATACAGTGAATCCCTGATGACCTGGCTCTGCTCCGACAAATTCTGCTGCTGTCGGGAAAGCATCCTGTAGGCCGGATCTCCCGAAGCCGTGGACCTTACCTTTTCAAGAATATCTTCCTGACTGAAAGAAAGAAACACCAGATTTTTCAGAATTTGCCTCAGGTCCCGCATATTTTCCGCATTCTGCCCGCTGTCGGAAGCTTCCAGCATCTGCCGCATGGCAAAGGCCATGTTTCCCATTTTCTCTGAGGCTTTGCGCTGATTCTCTGCCCCTTTTCTGCGGCTGCCTTTCTGCAATTCATCACCCGCCTTTTCCAGATCTTCCCTGATCTCCTCAAAATCCTCCCTGAAATCATCAAAATTCACAGGCTTCTCCATCTCCTTGTTCTCCAGCAGAACCGACTGCAATTCCTGCTCAAGATCGTTCAGCTCATGAATAGCCTCCCTTGCTTTTTCGGCCATTTTCCCCGTGTCTTCACCCTTTTCAATCTCCCCTGATTCCTCCAGAGTCCTGTCGCGTAACTCCTCCACCCGGGTGATGAGATCTTCAAGCTTTTGCTCAATCTGCATCTTTTTAAGCATCTCCAGATTCCGGTCGAGTTGTTCCGACAGATCCTCAAATGACATCTCCATCTTCCGGCTCAATTCGTTTAACTGTTTACTGTCAAATTCTTCGGCCAGTTTGCTGAATTCTTCCATCAGCTTCCTGAGTTCTTCGGTCATGACCGTATCGAGCAATTCCTCGAGTTGCTGTTGCTTCTTCAGAATATCCTGCTGCTGTTCGGTAAAGGTATTACGGTAACTGTTCTGTTCACTGTTAAGTTTTTCGATCCGCTCCAGAATCTCCTCTAACTGGTTTTTCTCCCTGACGATCTCCTCTACTAGCCTTGACTTCTCCCAGTCTGAAATGTTCCCATTCAGGTTTTTCAGCTGGAGTTCCCTGATGTTGCTTTGAAGTTCCGCAGCCATCTGACTGCTCTGGCTCATCAGTTTTTCAATTTCTTCATACTTCTCTTCCTGGTTTTTTTTGATTTCATTCCGGTCAGGAAAAGTAAAGGAAAAACTGTCTGAAGTAGTTGTTTTGGGACCATTTACCCCATCGTTGTCACTTACTGAAAAGAAATAGCTTACGGAGGAACCCAGGAAGGCGAAATCCCTGAAATCGAAGGTATAGTAGAATTCCTGGTCGGTCATGTAAGGCACGACGGGCAGGGGGAAGAGGGTATCCCTGTCGTCAGAAACCAGGTGAAAATGAAGTTTTGCAAAACCATAATCATCATGTATGTTTCCCCGGAAGTAAAACCGCGTAAGCTGAATGGAATCGGCAATCTGGACCACTTTTATTTCCGGAAAATAGTCGGGGATGATTTGCAGGGAAAAACTCATGGCTGTTTTGGGACCCGTTTTGGGATTGAAGACCACCACCCGGTAATGGTCGGGCTGGTTGACCATGCCCGACACAGAAAACAAGTTTTTTCCTTTCTTTTCCGCTATTAAAACTGTGCTGTCAGACCTTTCCATTGACAGCGAATCGGTATCAAAACAATCGAAATTCCAGGTCAGGATGCTTCCCGCCGGTACTTTAAGGTCGCCTACATTCTCAAACCGCGTTCCTTCCATTCCCGTATAACCTGGAGGTACGATGCTGACACCGAAACTGTTGATCACCGGCAGGGCGATCACATCGAGCAAATAACCTGCCGAATGGTGCTTCAGATCGGTAAAATGAAAGTCAACAGGTCTTACCACCGCACTGAAATCATACGCAAACCTCCCTTCCCCCATGGACTTCATCACAAAATCGCGACCCCCTATATGGATATAAAGTACAGAGGGAATCTCCTTCCCCCGGCATTCCACTTCCACCCTGAAATCACTCCCCTTTTCCACCTCCAGTTTGTCATTTCCGAGTATAAACATATAGGGAGCAGGCTTCACAAATTCCTGGTTGAAATGAAGAATCCGATTGCCCGGAACGGTCAGCAGGGAGCGGTCAGCCATGAAAAGTATGGTCACCACCGCAAAAGAAGCGACAAAATAGAAAAAAAGGTTTTTCAGGTTTTTCAAACTAATGGCCGAGCCAAAATCAACAAGTTTCAGTTCACTGATTTTCTGCGATATGGCCGCCCCTGTCAGGGATTCAGAATACAGGGAATCCCTCTGATCATGCAACTCCAGCACATTGATCAGTTTATCCTTCACTCCCGGCACATAACGGGTAATGATTCCGTTCAGTTTGCGGTTGTTCAGAATGCGTACCAAACCTATAAGTTGTGCAGCCGGAAAGAAAACATACCTCATGGTCAGGAGTCCGAAAAAAAGGAGCGTCGAAAAAAAGAGTATCTTCCTCCATACCTGAGACATGAAAAGATTGTATTCCAACAAATTGACTGTCACAAAAAACAATATGAACAACGCTCCGACGATCAACCCGCCTCTGATGAACTGATAGAGCAGGTACTTTCGTCGGAAAGCATCGAGTTTTTTTTCAAGTATGTTGAAATCGGAATTCAACTGTATAATAATAATCTCTGAAACAATTACTTACAAAAAACGCCATTTTAATACCAATGTTCAAAAGTATCTTAAAAAATCGAAATATTTATGCTGTCTTATTTTTGCATGATTCATGGCAATTTTTATCAGGTAAAAATCTGCATTGAACAACCATCTCGTTTTCTTTTTTTACATTTGAAATATCAACCTGTTTGTTTTTGTTTAAAACGACAGTCCAGGCAGTATTCATATTTATGAACACGCCTTGAAAACTTTATTTTAAAACTGATTTTCCGGTATTTAAGAAACATAACATTGTTGATATGTCTTTAAAAGATTGGTTACTGAAGTGTGGAATAATTTCTCCTGAAATCTTTCAACAATATCAACAGGCCAGTATCATTTTCATCTTATTTTCCTTTTTAAACAATTATTAAATGAATAGATACAGGATATTGGTTGTTGAAGACAATCCGCTTAACCAGAAAATTCTTTCCTTTTACCTGGGGAGGGAGGGGCATGATGTGGTGATTGTATCGACGGGGGAGAAGGCAGTGGAGTTCATGGAGGAGTCGGGTGCCGATCTGGTGATTATGGATTTGATGTTACCGGGGATCAGTGGTTATGAGACAGCCCGCAGGATCAGGGTGTCAGAGCAGGTTTCGGGCCGGAAAAGTCTCATCATCGCATTGACTGCTAATGCGATGGACAATGACCGGGAACAGTGTTTGAGCGCGGGTATGGATGAGTATATGCCAAAACCTTTTGATATCAGGAAACTCCATGATATCTTCGAAGCTTTGAATTTGCAATAAGGAAGGCATGGCAGATTTGCTGGACATCAGGGGGAACAGTTATAACGACAGGGACCGTGATTTTGACAATCAGTTGCGGCCTTTGTCGTTTGGGGAATTCAGCGGGCAGGATCAGACGGTGGCGAATCTGCGTATATTCGTGAAAGCGGCCCGGCAGAGAGGTGAATCCCTTGATCACGTATTGCTACACGGTCCGCCCGGTCTGGGTAAGACCACCTTGTCATCGATCATAGCCCATGAGATGGGTGTCAACATAAAAATCACTTCAGGACCGGTACTGGACAAGCCTGGGGATCTGGCGGGACTGTTGACCAATCTGGAACCACACGATGTGCTGTTTATCGATGAGATCCACCGGTTGTCGCCCGTTGTAGAGGAGTATCTCTATTCGGCGATGGAGGATTTCCGGATTGACATTTTGATAGACAAGGGGCCGAGTGCCCGTTCGATACAGCTGGAACTTAATCCTTTCACACTGGTAGGGGCTACCACCCGTTCAGGTTTGCTCACTTCGCCGTTGCGGGCCCGTTTCGGAATTAAATTTCATCTGGAGTATTACGATGTGGAGGTGCTCACCAAGATTGCGCACCGGTCGGCGGCTATTTTACATGTGCCCATCGAAGAGAGGGCGGCCGTGGAAATCGCCTCCAGGAGCAGGGGAACACCCCGTATTGTCAATGCGTTGTTGCGGCGGGTACGTGATTTTGCGCAGGTCAAGGGATCAGGGAAGATTGACCTGGAAATCACCCGTTACGCCCTGGAGGCGCTGAATATCGACAAATATGGTCTTGATGACATGGACAACCGCATTCTGGTGACCATCATTGACAAGTTCAGGGGCGGACCGGTAGGAATTTCCACCATCTCCACGGCGGTTGGGGAGGATGCGGGGACCATCGAGGAGGTATATGAACCTTATCTCATCAAGGAAGGTTTTCTGAAGCGCACTCCGCGGGGGCGTGAAGTGACAGAACTGGCCTATCAGCATCTGGGGCGGCACAGGTATGGCGACTCCCCCACCCTATTCTGAACAAACAGGTTCGATTTCAAACATTTTTGGCCACAGTTTACCGGTGACCAGCAGGTTTCCGGAGGGAAGTACGGCAATACCGTTTAGAACGTCGAGACGGTCTGAAGTGCCTGCGGCCATGACGCTTAGAATCCCTTTCAGGTCGAAGACAGCCTTCACCTTTCCGGTAGCGGCGTCTATTTTGATGATCATGTCGGTCCCCCATACGTTGGCCCAGAGATGCCCGTTATCATACTCCAGTTCATTGAGGTATCGGTATACTTTTTCTTGATCGGCGACCTGCAGTTTTCTGATTACCCTGAATCCGGAAGGATCTATCCAGGTCAGGGTTTCCGTGCCGTCACTCATGATCAGGGCTTTACCGTCATTGGTAAGCCCCCACCCTTCCTGTGAGGCAAAGGCAAAACTGTCGACCACGGCAAAATCGGAAAGCCGGTATACAAAACCAGTCCGGTGCCTGTAAGTCAGCTGGTAGATTTTTCCGTCAAGAATCGTAATGCCCTCCCCAAAATAGCGGTCGTCGAGTTTGGCCGAAAGGAGAATTTTTCCGGAGGTAAGGTCGGTCTTATAGAGCGCAGAGCGGCCATTTTCACCGGTACCCTCATAGAGATGCCCCTGGTGAAACTCCAGTCCCTGTGTAAAGTGTTCCCTGTGGTGGGGATATTCCCTGACGACCCGGTAGGAGCAGGCGATGGGGGCCGAGTCGGAAAGCATGGTGAAGTTGCGCAGAAGGGTCGACGACCTGCCATCCTGACTGGTGGTAACGATCCTGACTGTATTGACACCGAGGAGGCCTTTTCCGGAAATATCATGTGTAAATTCTTCCCTCTGGTCAGTCACAAGCAGTTCGTTGTTGAGAAAAAGTTCGGTTTTTGGAAGCTGATTTTTCGGGGCTTTGATTTTGATATGCAGGGACATTGCTTGTCCGTACCGGTAATTTCTGGCGGCAGGCACTATTTCCAGCAGGGCGACCGGTTTGGCCGATTTGCCGGCTTTACCCGAACATGAACAGATCATCACCAGTGAAAGTAAGAACAGCACTACCGGAAGGGGATAGGTTCTCATGACGAAGGAATCAAAAGTTTATGCAAAAGTAAACAGATCTCCTCTATCTTTGCCAAAAAATATCAGCTTTGAATCCCTTCAGGAAACTATTGGGCGATACAGCCATTTATGGGGTGAGCAGTATCGTGGGGAGATTTCTCAACTGGTGGCTGGTACCCTATCATGCCGGTATTTTCAGGCCTGAGGAGTACGGGGTGGTCAGTAACCTTTACGGATATGTCGCCTTTGCCATGATATTGCTGACCTATGGCATGGAAACGGGTTATTTCCGGTTTGCCTCCAAAGGTCAGAATCAGGCAACGGTGTTTTCTACCTCCCTCCTTTCACTGTTTTCCACCACGGCTCTTTTCCTGCTGGCGATGTTGCTTTTCAGGGGGGAGATTGCCTCGGCCATGCAATATGGGGAGCATCCCGAATTTGTTTGGTGGCTGGCCCTGACGGTGGGGCTCGATGCGGTAACAGCCATACCTTTTGCACAACTCCGCCTTCAAAGCCGGCCGCTCAAATTCGCCGTGGTCAAAATGGTCAACATCGGCCTCAACATTGGTTTCAACCTTTTTTTCCTGTCGCTCTGCCCGCTGATCCTCCGTCATTATCCCGCCTCGCCCGTCGCTTTGCTTTATGATCCGTCGGTGGGTGTAGGCTATGTGTTTATTGCCAACCTGCTGGCGTCTCTATCTACACTGCTGATGCTCCTGCCGGAAATTCTCGCCGTCAGACTGCAGTTCGACCGCCTCCTTTTCCGGCGCATGATGAATTATTCCTTTCCCATTCTGATCATCGGACTGGCTGGAATGGTCAACCAGAATATCGACAAAATTCTGATTCCCTTTCTCATTCCGGCGGAAAAGGACCCCATGTTCCAGTTGGGTATTTACGGAGCCAACTATAAGCTGGGCGTACTCATGAATATGTTCATCCAGGCGTTCCGCTATGCCTTCGAACCCTTCTTTTTTGCCAGAAGTTCCACCGAATCCACGGCCGACCCTGCTATTTATGCCGTGGTCATGAAATACTTTGTCCTTTTCGGTCTTCTTATCTTCCTGGGAATGACCCTTTACATCGATATTGTCAAACTTGTGATCCCCATGGAATACCGGGTGGGAATTAAAGTGGTCCCCCTGATTCTGATGGCCGATCTTTTCTTTGGCATCTTTTTCAGTGCCTCCATCTGGTACAAACTGAAGGACCTGACGTGGTACGGAGCATGGATCGCCCTGACCGGGGCCGTCATCACCATTCTCCTCAATTTCCTCCTGATTCCGGTCATGGGTTATATGGGGTCGGCCATCACCGTTTTCATCTGCTTTTTTATCATGATGGTTATGAATTACTTCTGGGGACAGAAGTATTATCCCATCCCCTACGACCTGAAACGCATCGGCTTTTATTTCCTGGCCGCCCTGTTGCTTTTCTCCCTTTCCCTGCTGACCGCCCGCCTTTCCCCCTGGGTCAAATTTCCTGCCAATACACTCCTGCTCCTTCTTTTTTTGCTCCTGGTTTTCCGGAAAGAGTGGACTGAATTGTCCTCATTATTATTTAAGAAAAAAGGATAAAAAAGTAAAATATATTAAATTTGTTGTTCTTCACGGGGAATTCCCAGATGGAGGTAAAAGATCAGAGTTTGTTATGGAGGAAAGAGTCATTGCTATGGCCAGTGATCATGCCGGTTTTGCCCGGAAACAGGCGGTTATGGCCTGGTTCCGGGCAGAAGGGATCAGGTTTGCCGACCTGGGTTGTTATTCTGCGGAGAGTTGTGATTATCCTGAGTTTGCCCATGCCATTGCCCGGGCGGTCAGTACGGGGGAATATCCCCTGGGGATTACCTTTTGCGGCACAGGACAAGGCATCAGTATCACGGCCAACAAGCATCAGAAGATCAGGTCAGCGTTGTGCTGGAATACCGAAATTGCCCGGCTGGCCCGGGAGCACAACGATGCCAATATCTGTGCTATTCCGGGGCGTTTCGTCACCGACGAGGAAGCTGTAGCCATTGTGAAAACATTCCTGAGCGCCCGTTTTGAAGGAGGCAGGCATCAACGCAGGATTGACGCCATACCACTGGATTGCACCGGCGGCTCTACTTCATAACCTGAGAAAAAAAGAATTACACGTTCGATATCATTGATGCAGGGGGGGGAGAGAAAATTCTTAAGGCAGTCGGTGATTGCATTTAACCGGAGACACCGGGCTGTTCTGGGTCACAACATCCGCACATATGAGGAGGCTGTGGCCAGGGGTAAAAAGCGTCATGCCCGGTATGGGGAATTCAGGGATTATGCGGCCCGGGTAAAAGAGGGTGCCCTGGGTTCACTGGCCGATCATCTGGAGGAGTTTGAACGGCGGATTACCGCCCGTGGTGCCCGTGTTTACTGGGCCCGCACGGCGGAACAGGTCCTGGAGATCGCCGGGGAACTCCTCACACGGAACCAGGCCCGCCTGGTGGTCAAAAGCAAATCAATGATCACCGAGGAGACCGGTTTCAACGAGGAAGCCCCTCTTTGGAACTGCGAGGTGGTGGAAACCGATCTGGGGGAATTCATTGTACAGACGGCCGGTGAAAAGCCTTACCATATTCTGACCCCGGCCATGCACAAGTCCAAAGAGGATGTGGCCCAACTATTCAGGGAGAAATTCGGAACCGCCGCTGAAGCCACCCCCGCCGAAATTGCCGCCTTTGTCAGGCGCCATCTGCGGAGGAAGTTTGCGGAGGCCCATGCCGGCATCACCGGGGCCAACTTTATCGTAGCGGATATCGGGGGCATCGGACTTACCGAGAATGAAGGCAACGGCCTGATGACCGTCAGTACACCTGATCTGCATATCGTCATTGCTGGCATCGAAAGGGTGATTCCTGAGGTGCGGGATCTTCCTTTTTTCTTTCAGTGGGTGGCCCTTCATGGGACCGGACAGCAGGTCTCGGCTTACAATACGCTGTTAATGGGGCCGCGTGCTTCCGGAGAAAAGGATGGGCCCCGGGAAATGGTGGTGATTCTTCTCGACAATGGGCGCAGCCGTTTGCTGGCCCAAGGCGAGGAACAGGCCGCCCTGCGGTGCATACGCTGCGGCGCTTGCCTTAATGCCTGTCCCATTTACCGGAATGTGGGCGGTTATACCTACGGATCGGTCTACACCGGTCCGGTGGGATCGGTGATCACCCCCTTTTATGAAGGATTCCGGGCATATGGTCATCTGAGCTATGCCTGTACAGTCTGCGGCCGATGCAGCGAGGTATGCCCTGTGAAAATACCTCTTCATGAACTTCTGCTCCTTAACCGGCAGCAGATGCATCAGATCACCGGAGGATCTCCCCTCTGGAACGGAGGCATGAAGGCATACCGCTATCTTTTTGCGCGGCGGTCACGCCTCGACAGAACCGGTGGCCGCACCAAAAACCGGCTCATGACCCTCCTCCCCTCACCTGCCGGAAAAGGAAAGAAAATGCCCCGGTTTGCCAACCGTTCCTTCAGTGCCCAGTGGAAAACTTTAAATAACTGATATATGTTGTCCAATACCTGCAAGTACGCTCTGCGCGCACTTATTTACATGGCCAAGTATTCCGGTGACGAATCCCGGATCGGCATCAAGAAAATCTCAGCCGACCTCAGCCTCTCTTCCCCGTTCCTGGGAAAGATCCTTCAGAACCTTGTCAAACAGAAGCTGCTGGTCTCCACCAAGGGTCCCAACGGGGGTTTCAGTCTCTCCAAACCTCCCGGGGAGATCTCCCTCTGGGACATCGTGATTAATGTTGACGGAGAGGAGTATTTCACCAACTGTCTGATCGGCCTGAGGCCCTGCAAGGCTCATGATACATCGAAGCCTTTCTGCCCGGTCCACTTCAAATATGAGGAGCTCCGCAAGGTCACCACTGAATTTTACAAGGAGACTTCCCTGAAGATCATTGCCGACGACATCGAAAAATTCGAGGATCTGGTGAGGTTGTAGTGGCGGGGTTGTATTTTCATATTCCCTTTTGCCGGAAGCGGTGTCACTATTGTGATTTTTACAAAACCACGCAGGTGCGGTTTCTGCCCCGGTATCTGGCGATGGTGGCCGGGGAACTGGCTTTGCAGAAGGATTACCTGGAGGGGGAATCCCTGGAAACCCTTTATTTTGGAGGGGGAACGCCCGGGTTGCTGGCGGCGGGGGAGGTATCTGCCCTTCTGGATAGGGTAAATGCTCTTTTTTGTGTAGTTTCGGGGGCGGAGGTCACCCTGGAGGCGAATCCCGACGACCTCATTTCAGGAAAGCCGGCGGCCTGGCGGGCTGCGGGAGTCAACCGTCTCAGCCTGGGAATCCAGTCGTTCGACGACGGCCACCTCAGGGCCATGAACCGCCGCCATACCGCTCTACAGGCCCTCGAGGCCGTCCATACGGCCGTGAATGAGGGATTCACCGATATCAGCATCGACCTGATCTTCGGTTTACCCGGGCTTTCCCTTTCCCAATGGGAGAATACGCTCGACACAGCCCTTTCCCTGCCCGTCAGCCATATTTCGGCTTATCATCTCACTTACCATGAGGGGACTCCCTTTTTTACCTGGCTGCGCAGGGGCATGCTCAGGGAAGCCACTGAGGAAGAGAGCCTGGAGCAGTTCAGTATGCTGATGGCCAAGACGGCCAAAGCCGGTTTCGAGCATTACGAAATCTCCAATTTTGCCCGCAGCGGCGCCTATTCGAGGCACAACCGGGGGTATTGGTCGGGGGAAAAATACCTGGGTCTGGGGCCTTCAGCCCATTCTTACAACGGCCATTCCCGGCAGTGGAATGTGTCGAGCCTGCAGAAGTACCTCCAGGCCCTGGAAATCGGGAAGGTTCCTTTTGAGGCAGAGGAACTGACAGCCACTGACCGGCTGAATGACTATCTGATTACCCGCCTGCGCACCCGCTGGGGGATTTCTACCGGGGCCCTCAGGGCCGAATTCGGGGAGGCGGCCACCGCCGCCGTGCTCGCTTCGGCTCGTCCCTTTCTCGACGAGGGAACCCTCACCGAAAATGAAGGAGCCCTTTGCCTCTCCCCTGCCGGCATCATGGTCTCCGACCGGATCATGGCCGCCCTCATGAGCGTGTAATAATGCGGAAGAACCAGCGTGCCGGGAAGCGAAGTCCCCTGCCCCATTTATGAACCTTTCACGAGAAGAGTCACCCGGGCCTGGGGGTGTGCTTGTCCGGGAACTCTCTTCCGGAAAAATCACTGCCGGAGGATGTAAATTCCGTCATCGGTGCCTATCCAGAGGCCGTTTGAGCGGTCTACGGCCATGCAGTGGATAAAAAGACCGGGAAATTCCGACGGGGGCTCCTGCCACTTCTCACCATCAAACACCGACAGATTCATTTTATCACCGGTGCCCCACCCTGCCAGCCAAAGGTAATCCCTGTGGTCGGCGACCAACCGCCAGGGATGAAAGGAAAACCGCGATACCTCCGGCAGAATGTTGGTCACCGTATCGTTCCGCAGGCGATAGACCTTGTTGGTCATATGGGAGGAGGAAGAGAGGCTGACATCGTCGATGATGTACAGGGTGCCCCGGCTGCTCACATCCATGTCCATCAGATAATACCCCTCTACGGGCAGCAGTTTCCACTGGTCGCCGGTGATTTCAACCACTTTCTGCTGCGCCACGTACCCGCCTGTAGCGATCCACGTTTTTTCGCCCCGGCAGACGATGCTTTTAATGAGGTTATCGGGGAGGAGCGCGTTTTCGGGGGTGAAAATACGGAGGGAGCCCCCCTCATAGCAGCCGACCCCTCCCAGCAGGTGGGCCGAACTGCTGAACCATACCCTGCCGCTGATATCACATGCGACGTGAAATACCATGTCGCGGGGAAGCTGATGGGAGGCCACGGTGAAGTAAGTCACTCCCCCCTCCCCGATCTTCGCCAGTCCGGAAGAATAAGTCCCCACCCACCATGACTGGTCGCGTTCGTTCCACGACAGGTCCAGGATTTCAGAGGTGAGTTCATGGTGGCTTTCCACCCCGTTCCGGAAAAGAAACACCTCTTTACCTACCGCATAACCATAGTTTTTCTCATCCCTGACCTCCAAAACTTTAATGACTTTCCCGGGGAATAGTTGCGCACTGACGCCAAAACGCACCTCCTTGCTGAAAAGCCATGGTTCGTCGATGGGGCCCGTTTTGCATCCCTGAAAGAAGGAAAGCAGGAGGGAGGCCACCACCAGCTGAAAGATCCATTTCAAAACTTTCATCTTTTGAATTAAAACGTAAGACCGATTAAAAGGGAACCGGGTTTTTCCTTTCATAAATAAGACCACTTTTGCCATCTGTTGTTGCGTCGGTTTTCGTTTTTCCCATGAAGGGTTTGATCGCGGAGATTCATGTGGACTGTCTGTTTACGGAGCATTGCGTGGCCGGGTAACACCCTTTTTAGCGGGGGGGTGGTCAGGATCCTGGGGGGATCAGAACACTTTTTCGCCGGCGATACGGGTTTCCAGGATGGTAGCTTTCAGGATCTCTTCGGGGGAGGCTTTCATCAGGTCGGTATCGAGGACCACGAAGTCGGCCCATTTTCCCGGTTCGAGGCTTCCCTTTTCCCCTTCCTCAAAGGAGGCTTTGGCGGCCCACAGGGTGATGGAGCGGAGGGTTTCCTCGCGGGAGAGGCTGTTTTCGGGCTGGAAACCACCTGCCGGGTTTCCCTGGTGATCGCTCCGGAACACCGCGGCGTAAAAGGTGAAGAGGGGGTCGATCTTTTCGATGGGGAAATCGGTGCCATTGGGCAGCCATCCGTTTTGAGACAGGAGCTTTTTATAGGCGTAGGCGCCTTTTACCCTTTCAGGGCCAAGGCGTTCGGCGGCCCAGGTCATGTCGCTGGTGGCGTGGGTGGCCTGCACCGAAGGGATCACCGCATAGCGTTCGAAGAGGGGGAAATCGTCAGGGTGAACCACCTGGGCGTGTTCGATGCGCCAGCGGCGGTCGTTTTTCCCTCCCAGGAAACGGCCGTAGGTCTGGAGCATCAGCCTGTTGGCGCTGTCGCCAATGGCATGCGTGGCCACCTGGTAATGGTGTTCCAGGGCTTTGCGGCAGATGTCGTCGTAATATTCCTGACCGGCGATCTGCAGTCCCTGGTTTCCGGGATCGTCGGCATAGGATTCCAGCATCAGGGCGCCCCGTGATCCCAGGGCCCCGTCGGCGTAGAGTTTGATGGTGTTCACCTGGAGCCTCTCCGTTTTGTAGATGCCCTGCGTCAGAAAGCGGTCGAAGTTTGCCTCATCGGGGTTAATCATGGCGTTGATGCGCATTTTCAGTGTTCCCTCTTTATGTAGGGTATCCATCAGGAGAATGACTTCCCGGGAGAGGCCGCAGTCGGTGACCGAGGTGAGGCCTGCGCGGAAGCAGTTTTCCTGGGCGGCCAGCAACGCCCGGGCCTGCAGTTCCCTTCCTGGCCGGGGAATGACGGCCGTCACCGGGGCTTCGGCATTGTCAATGAGCACGCCTGAAGGCCGGCCGTTTTTCAGGAGAACCTCTCCTCCGCCGATGCGGGTTTCGGCGGTAATCCCCGCCAGTTCCAACGCCCGGGAGCTCACCCAGGCCGCATGCCCGTCGATGCGCACCAGATAAACAGCCACCCCCGGAAAGAGACGGTCGAGTTCACGGTTGTCGGGAAATTGCTTTTCGGGCCAGTCGTTCTGGTCCCAGCCGCGCCCCAGCAGCCAGGAACCTCCCGTTTTTTCATGATGCGCCAGGAGGCGGTCGTAGATCTCCTCCGGAGAGGAGGTACCGCTCAGGTCGGCATACTCCAGGAGGTTCATCCCGTAGCCGTAAAAATGGGCATGGGCGTCGATGAACCCAGGGTATACATATTTGCCCTTCAGGTCAAGGGTTTCAGAGGCCTCAAAACGGGAGGCGATCTCTCCGGAAGTGCCCGTGGCGATGATTTTCCCGCCGGCCACGGCAAAACTCTCCTGCACGCTGAAAAGGGAATCTACAGTATAGATGGTCGCATTCAGGACGACCAGGTCGGCTTTTTCGCGGGAGCATCCGGCAATCATAAGGAGAATGGATAAAAGGGTGGCCAATTTTTTCATGGTAACGATCATGCAACGTATAAAGAGTCATTTGCGCACTGGCAGTCCAGAGAATCCTTACTCCTCAGCTGAGGAGGGATTCTGTAACCGGCTGATCACAAAGATCAGATGGTTCAGGCGACCGGGTTTTGGGGGATCAGCAGGGAAGAGAAGTCGTTGCCGGCTGTCCATTCCTGTGCCGGTTGGCCGTGGCGGAATATGCGGGCTGTGCGGTTTCCGATAAGGGAGAGGCGGTTCTTTTCTCTGCGGAGCATGGTGCCTTCGCGCAGTCCCACAACAGTCACCCCGGGGTTGATTTCCAGGAATTCAAGGATGCGTTGTTCGCGGGTTTCCCCGGCATGACCTTCAGGGTTGGCGTCGAGGTAGTGGGGATTGATCTGGAAGGGGAGCAGGGAGAGGGTGTCGAAGCCCAGGGGGTCGGTGACAGGCATATCGTTGGTAGTGCGCAGGGTAGGGCAGGCCACGTTGGCACCGGCGCTCCACCCGATGAAGGGGGTTCCTGCCAGTACCTTCTCCCTGATGGGCTCCATGAGGCCCAGCTCGTGCATCTTACGCACCAGCTGCCAGGTGTTGCCACCCCCCACGACGATTGCTCCGGCTTCGCGCACCGCTGCCACGGGATCTTCACAACGGTGTATCCCCATCACGTGGTGCCCGATTTCTGAAAAACGCTCCTCTACACGGGCTTCGTAATCGTCGTAAGAAAAGGTAACGGCCGCAAAGGGCAGAAACAGGGCGGTTACCGGCCGGCTCCCCAGGAAACCGGCAATTTCATGCTTCGGATAGTCGAGGTATGGCTCCCCCGGCATGGTCGAATTGCTGATCAGCAGTAATCTCATGGTTTATCTCATTAATGGTTAAAAACTTATCAGGGTGATGCCGAAGGTAAAAGGGGTGACCTTCGGACCTGCGTCATCGGGAAACAGCGGCTTGAGGTCATAGGTCGCAAAGAGCTGCAAACGGCGGTAACCCGCCCTGAACATCAGGGAATACCGGAAATCGGGCAGGGCGAAATCACCGGGTGTCTTCAGTTTTTCCTTTTTCCTGTCGAGGCGGTATTTGATTTTGGTATGGCTGCCCAGGCGGTAACCTCCCATCACTCCTGCTGAAACGAAGAGCCTGTTTTTGTAATGCCCGACGGGGATCTGCAGTTCGGCCAGCAGAGGCAAGGTGAGGTAAACCATCGAGAACTTCGACTTCTGGTTATCGTCGAAAACCAGGGTGAGGGGCCCGACTGTTCCGTCGGATCGTTTCTCCATGGTGGTGTTTTTATCAAGCCGGTAACTGTCAAGCCAGAGACCCAGTCCTGTCACCCATCCCATGGTATTGGTGTTTTTTCCCACTCCGATGCTGTATTGAACAGGGTTAATGAAGAGGGTATTGGACCTTAAGAGGTTGTTTTTCAGGAAGGGAGTGTCATACTTGCTGTAATCGGTGTGCAGGAAGGTGTTCAGTCCGAAGTGCAGGCCTGCCCAATGGCCCGAAAAGTCATCCTCCCAGAAGTTAAATC
Source organism: Bacteroidales bacterium (assembly GCA_012729335.1). Taxonomy (GTDB): domain Bacteria; phylum Bacteroidota; class Bacteroidia; order Bacteroidales; family Prolixibacteraceae; genus UBA1413. The sequence goes on from JAAYDJ010000021.1 coordinate 280,520, forward strand.
CGGGGTCGGTCCTGTTTCTGAAGTCGATATTCCGGAGCAGTTTCTCAGGTTTTTCCCTGACCACCCTGGCGGAATCGGGGTGGGGGGAGTCCTGGGAAAACGCCCCGGGCGACTGCAGCAGCCACAGCAGTGTCACGAATGCGGAGAGCAGGCCGCGGCGGTATGTATAGAATGCACCCATAAAAAACAAAGTCACGGATCTCCCGGGGAGATGATCCGTGACAAAGTTACAATAAAGAGGGTTTTAAGCAGCTTTCCGTGAAAAGAGAATCGTCATTGCCGGTCAGAAACCGACATTGGGGAATGAGATGCCGATGGTAAGGGGGACCAGTTCGGGTCCTTTGCCGTCGCGGAAGAGGGGGGTCATACCATAGTTGGCGAAGAAGCAGAATTCGCCCAGGCCTATTCTTCCCGTGAGCTCATATTTGAGGGGGTTGAGGTTGAAACTGCCACGTTCCTTTTCCTTGGAGCCTCCGTATTTCACCTTGGTATGGGCTCCAATGTTGAGGCCTCCGATGACCCCGCCTGCCAGCGTCAACCGGTGGGCGTTGAGCTTCAGGGGAGTGGCGATTTCCAGGATCAGGGGCGCCGTGAGGTACACCACGTTGAGTTTCGACTTGTCGGCGACCTTTTCAAAATAGAGCGGTTCCAGAAAATGGGTGGGAGTTGATCCCTTGACGATGGTGTGGTCGGGCTGATCAAACCGGAAATCCATGAAACTGAATCCCAGCCCCGATACCAGCCCCACCGTTTTCCGGTCGTTGCTGAAGGCCGCCTCCGCAATGTTGAGGTTAAAAGTCAGTGATTTGGCATGGTTAAGGTCGAAGAAATCATCTCCCTGGTGAGGGGTGGTTTCGTACAACGAATAATCACTGGTGTGAAAGGTATTGACCCCCAGTTCCACACCTCCCCAATGGCCGTTGAATTTTCCGTGGTTTTTCTTTTTTTCCACCGGTTCCCGGGAGGTCTTCACAGAGGTTTTCCCTTCGCTGTCAACCACTTTGATGGTCCGGTTCCCGATCCTGATCTTCAGGGTATCGCCATCGTACTGGTCTTCCACCACAATGATCCCGCCATCGCCCACCTTCACCACCGTTCCGGTGCTGTCTTCAGTGACGGTGACCACATCTTTTTCCCCTACTTTCACCACGGTACGGGTTGAATCATCCTTTACTGTCACAATCTCTTTCTCCGTGCTTTTCACCCGGGTGGTGTCCTGTGCACCGGCATTCCACATGATGACAAAGGATAAGCAAAGTAAAATCAGACTTTTCATAGTTTTCTTTTTTTTGAATAAATGATTTCTGTTTTCGAACTCTGACCGTAGGACGGAAAAGGAATACGGGAAGTTACAGGAGATTAAAAAAAAGCGCCGGGGTGGGGCAGAGGGGGGATTATCGTGCAGGGGCCGGGTTTTATTTGCCAACGGGGATGGAGAGCCCCAGGAGGCGGGTTTCCAGGTTGAGGGCGATGATTTCTCCGGCGGGGTTGGTGTCATAGTGAAATTTGTCTCCTGTCAATCCTGCGGCCATGCGGAGGCCCCACCGGGTTACCCTGGAGACGGACAGGTCAGCGAGGCCGGTTTTTTCGAGGATTCTTTCGCTGAAGGGGACGGACTCTTCTCCGGGGGATGGAAGTTCTCCGGTATGATGGTGACCGGGGAAGAGGCTGCCCAGGGTGACTGTTTCGGGGGTGGTAAGGGTAGCTTGCAGGGAGGCCAGCAGGGAGGGTATTTCCGGATCCGGAATGCGTTCTGTCAGGGTCTCGGTATTTTTCGTGATGTGGGAGGTAGCGGTGTTTAACGTGCGGGTGGCCATGGCGGTGGCCTGATTAACGGCGGTACGGGTCACGGGGGAGGGGAGGGTCTCCGCTGTGGCCGGGGAAGGTGCGGTCCTGGTGTGTGCCAGGGGAGTCTGTTCCGCAGGGTTGGGCCGGGTGATTCCGGAGTGGATTTCTCCGGAAGAGGCACTCCGGTTGGAGAGTGGTTGGTCTGCTTCCATGCCATTGGAGGGGCTCCCGGCGTACTCCCCCTCGTTTCCGGGTATCACGGGGGGCCTGTCGGCCAGGGTCCAGGTCAGCAGGGCCACCAGAAGAAGAGCTGCCACACGCAGGGTCCATTGCCGGAGGCGGACCACGGCCGGCTGACGCAACAGCCGCGACCTTCCGGGGAAAACCACCGTTTCTTCCGGCAGAAGACGGGTCTTTTCGAAGAGGGCAGCTTCCTCCCTTTTTCCGGGGTGCCGGCGAAGATAGGTTTCGAAGGCCACCGCTTCCTCCGGCGAGAGATCCCCCTCCATACGGGCTATGGACGCCTCATCAAAGGCTTCCGGCCGGTCATACTCCTCCCTGAAAAGCTTTTCAATTCCGGAGAAACCCACCTCCGGAACAGGAAGCCTCACCTCTTCGAATTGCCGGAGTTCTTCCTGCAGGTCGGGATGGTGGCGGAGGAATTCTTGTAACGCCTCTTTCATCCCTTCCTCCAGGTTTCCTTCCAGGTAATCGAGGAACCAGGATTCGTAATTATCGCGGGTGATCTTCATTTTCCGTTATACCAATACTTCCAGTTTACCAATGTAATTCTTCAGAAAAACCCTCGCCCGGTATATATACACTTTTACCTGCGATTCGCTGAGGGTGGTCATCTCTCCGATTTCCTGGTAGGAATAGCCTTCATAATCGCGCAGGGTGAGGACGATGCGCTGGATTTCGGGGAGGCGGGCCACTCCTTCGGAGAGTCTTTCCCTGACATCGGACCAGGTGTGGGTGGTGGTTTCGATGCCGGCGGGCAGTTCAGCGCTGGCGACCATCCGTTTTTCCCTGCGGAGCCTGTCGATCATGGCGCGGTAGGCGGTGGTGAAAAGCCAGGCCCTGGCTTTGTCCGCGCTGAGCTCCGCCACATTTTTCCACATCTTCTCATAGCTCTCCTGAACGATATCTTCCGCCAAATGACGGTCCTTCACGTTTTTGGCCACAAACCGGAACAACCGGTCGGCATATAGCGTCACTGAATGGTTGTATTCCTCCAGGGTCATGCTGCTTCCGAAGCTTTTCACCCATTAGACGGACGAAGATCTGAAATGTTACAGGGTTTTTTTATTTCCCTGAATTTGAACTTTAAAAAGGGAGCACTATTTTTGCGGCGGTTCCCGCACGGGGAATCCGGAAATTCGGATAAACATGACGGAAAAAAAGCAAAAGACCGTGGTGAGCGGAATCCGCCCAACGGGCAACCTTCACCTGGGCAACTATTTCGGGGCGGTGCGCAGTTTCGTAAAAATGCAGTCGGAGTACCGCTGCTATTTTTTCATTGCCGATCTGCACTCGCTGACCACACATCCCACGCCTGACAATTTGCAGGCGGGAGTGAAGCAGGTGCTGGCCGAGTATCTGGCCTGCGGCATTGACCCGGAGCAGGCTACAATTTTCATCCAGAGCGATGTGCCTGAGGTGGTGGAGCTTTACACCTTTCTCAACATGAATGCCTATCTGGGTGAGCTGGAGCGGACCACCTCCTTCAAGGAGAAGGCGCGGCAGAATCCCGACAATGTCAATGCCGGATTGCTCACCTATCCGGTGCTGATGGCCGCCGACATCATCATTCACAAGGCCCATTTTGTTCCGGTGGGCAAGGACCAGGAGCAGAACCTGGAGATGGCGCGCAAGTTCGCCACCCGCTTCAACCACATGTACGGCCACAGGCTCTTCCCCCTGCCCAAACCATTCACCTTCGACGGCCATGAGATGATCAAGGTTCCCGGGCTCGACGGCTCTGGAAAAATGGGCAAATCAGAGGGAAATGGCATTTTTCTCTATGAGGACCCTGCTGATATCCGGAAAAAGGTGATGCGTGCGGTCACCGACAGCGGGCCCACCATGATGAATCAGGAGAAACCCGAACCCATCCGTAATCTCTTTACCTTGATGAAAATTGTTTCGACACCCGAAACGGTGGCCTTCTTTGACGGGCAGTACAACCAGTGTGTGATCCGCTACGGAGACATGAAGAAGCAGCTGGCCGAGGATATTATTGCCTTTACGGCTCCCATCAGGGAGCGGATCCTGGCCATCCGCAACGATGAGGTTTACCTGGCGCGGGTGGCCCGCGAAGGGGCAGAGAAAGCCCGCGAATCGGCGGCCAAAACCCTGGCGGAAGTCAAGGCGTTGATCGGACTTAAAAGACTCTGGTAGAGGGATTTATTCCACCACTTTTATCTTAATGGCCACATCTTTCAGCGGCCGGTTGGCGCCGTCGGTGGCTGTGGCTGAAATCTTGCTGATGACTTCCAATCCGTCAATGACCTCCCCGAAGACGGTATATCCACCGTCGAGGTGGGGAGAGCCTCCGATGGTGGTATAGGCCTGGCGCTGGGCTTCCGAAAAGGAGGTTTTCGGGGCCGCCTGGAACAGGCTGTCGGCTTTCGCCTGGAGGGCGGCCACCCTTTCATTGAAGGCCTGCTGGTTGTTTTCCTGCCGGTAACGGTTGAGTTCCTCCTGATATGGGTTGAAGACCGTGCGGAGCAACGACTGACGGAGGGTGGCGTTCATACGGTTTTCCAGGGTGTCGAGTTCCCCGGATCGCCATACTTTTCCTTCCACGAGGTAAAACTGGGATCCGCTGGAGGCTTTTTCAGGGTTGACCTGGTCGCCCAGGCGGGCCGCCGCCAGGGCCCCCTTTTTGTGGAAAAGCGCCGGCACAATCTCCGCCGGAACCGTATATCCCGGGCCACCGTTCCCCAATGGTACCCCCGGAAGGGCATTCCGGGATTCGGGATCTCCCGCCTGGATCATGAAATCCCGGATCACCCGGTGAAACAACACCCCATCATAGTACCCCTCCCTGACCAGCTTCAGGAAATTGTCGCGGTGCTGCGGGGTTTCCTCATATAATCTGACCCTGATCTCCCCTTCCGGGGTGGTGATCACCACCACCGGACCATTGACCGCCCCGCCGTTTTGACTGCAGGACGTACCCCACATCAGCAGGAATACCATCCACAATATCGCCTGTTTGCCCATATGCCTTATCGATTTCGTTATACCTTTACCTGCAAAGTTAAAAAAGTTATCGTATGGAATATCTGCAGATCGATGACCATACCCATCTGGAACGGATCAGGATGGCCCACGCCGGAATCGTTTTTGAGGCCATTGCCGCCAACCGCCATTTTCTGCGACGATGGCTTCCCTTTGTGGACCAGACCCGTACCCTTGAGGATACCCGGCAATACATCAAAATGCTCCTTTCCGCTCCCGAAAAAAACAGGAATGAAGTCTTTACCCTCTGGTACCGGGGGGAGTTTGCCGGACTGGCGGGATTCAAGGAGATGGATTTTATCAATCACCGGGCCGAAATAGGCTACTGGCTCGTGGAAAAATGGCAGGGAAAGGGTCTGATGACCGCAGCCGTCTCCAAACTGAGTGATTATGGCTTCAGAAACCTTAATTTCAACCGCATCCAGATCAGGGTGGCCGAAGGTAACCTCCGCAGTACGGCCATCCCCGGAAGACTCGGATTTACCTTTGAAGGCACCGAACGGGAAGGAGAATACCATACCGACCGCTACTTCAATCTTAAGGTATACAGCCTCCTGAAAAAGGAGTGGATCGGGGGTATCCTGCGCCGAGGGGCCTGAAAAACCTGGGAATTTTATCTGAATCTGAACTCTTTAGGTTAAAAACTGTTAAGCCATGGTGAGATAATTGCAAAATGAATATATTTGACCCGAAAATTCATTTGTTCGATAAACTTGAACCGAACTTTGAAAGAAACAGTCATGAACATGGAGAACAAAACCGTCCGGAGAAACCTTTACAGGGTTTTACGTAAAACGGGGGTTCGGAAGGAGGATATTTCACTGGAAGCCAGCTTCCAGGATGACCTTCATTTTGATTCCACCGACTGGACCATCTTCACCTACTATTTTGAGACCATTTTCAAGGTGGATGTGGAGGATGAGCAACTTAAGAAGTTGCATTATGTGAACGACACGATCGGATTGTTGGGTCAGACGGCCTGACAGGATCTTTTAAAACAGAGAGAAGAGGGGTGGTTTTCACCCTTTTTTGTTTTTTCCGGGAGCCATTTTCCAAACCCCTTTTGCCTGCACCCTTTTTGGCTGTTTCGGCCGCACGCCAACCTGCGAGCCCCCAAACTCCCGCGGATCATTCTCCCCATCTGAAGCTGTCATGGCAGAACCCGGCCAGGCTGAGGATTCTGTCGGTCACGGTCAGGGCTGCCTCTTCGAGGGTTTGGGGCCTTGAGTAAAAGGAAGGAGTGGCGGGGCAGATGATTCCTCCGGCCAGGGTGACGGTGCGCATGTTTTCGATGTGGATGAGGTTGTAGGGGGTTTCACGGGGAACCAGGATCAGCCTGCGCCGTTCCTTGAGCATCACGTCGGCGGCGCGGGTGATGAGGTCATCGGAAACGCCTGCGGCAATGCGCCCCAGGGTTCCGGCCGAACAGGGGCAAATGATGAGCGTGTCAAAGGAGGAGGATCCTGATGCAAAGGGGGCGTAGAAATCTTGACGGTCGTAGATTTTAAAGGGAGGAACCGCCTCAAAGGGATCCCCGGTTTCATAGGCCCATATCTCCGTGGCATTGGCCGAAAAAACCACCGCTACCTCCTCCGTTTGCGCATCGAGGGAGGCCAGACGGCCCAGCAGAAGCCGTGCATAAAGGGCCCCGCTGGCTCCGGTGACCGCCACCACGATCTTTCTTTTTTTTTTCATGGCTACGTATGAGATAATGATTTGTTAATCAATTGTATATATGCGTGTCGCTGATGACTTGCATATGTCCGGGGTAAGGGCATTGCAGGTTCCACCCGACTCTGATTTAACTGGTGCATAAATGGTTGCTCTGAAGTGACCATGCATACTGCCCATGCAATATTTCCGTCTCAGCGGTCAAGTCTGTAGTACAGGGCCATAGACAGGACGTTGTTGAACTGGTTCTGACGCCAGTACCAGAGGTCGTTGTCGGGTTTTCCCCTGACCGGCAGCACAGAATAGGCCATTCGCAGGTCGAGTTTGAGCTGTTCGAGGAGGTCAAACTGAAATCCCAGGAAAGGCTGCAGGTCAAATTCATTGAAGGGTTTCTGGTCTTCGGGAGGAAAGGGCCCGTCTTCGTTGATTTCGACCGAGTGGACGAGGTAGCCGAAGGAGACCCCTCCGATGACCGAGATGCGGTCGCTGCTGCGGAATCCTGCAAATACGGGCATATCGACATAATCGAGGCGCATGATGTATTTTTCAGGAACGGGGTCTTTGGGATTGAGGCGATTGCGGGCGCCCTTCTGGGAATATTTGAGTTCGAAGCCTCCGAATACAGCGGGTGCGAGGTCGGTTTGAACCCAGAGGCCCGCCAGCGCCCCCGGCTTGTGGTATCCCTTGTAGGCGTCCCCTTCCACCTGCGTGCCGTTGAAGCCTGCCAGGATCCCCCCTTCAAAACGTTGTGCCCCCACCGTGAGCGTGGCCAGCAGAAAGACGATGACCGTCAGGTTTTTTCTGTTCATATGGTGAGATTTTACGAGGTATGGATTTATATGTACTTTTCAAGAAGGTGGAGCAGGTCGCGGCAACCTTCAGAGGCCTTCTTACGGATGCGGATCACCTGCCGTTCCCCGGTGGCGGGTTCTCCCGGGTCGATCACGAAGAGGGGGCATTCCGGAGGGGCGTATCCTACCAGAGACGCTGCGGGGTACACAGAAAGGGACGTGCCGATGACCACCATGATGCGGGCTTCAGCCACCCGCCTGATGGCTTCTTCCATCAGGGGGACAGGCTCCCCGAACCAGACGATATGAGGGCGCAGCTGGCTGCCCCGATCGCAAAGGTCACCCATGTTCAGTTCCCACCCTTTCAGCGGGTACACCAGCGAGGGATCGGCAGTACTGCGGGCTTTCCGGAGTTCTCCGTGAAGGTGCAGGACCCGCGTACTCCCCGCCTGTTCATGCAGATCATCAACATTCTGGGTGATGACCTCCACATCAAACCACTCCTCCAGGCGGGCAATGGCCCTGTGGGCGTCATTGGGCCGGGCTTCCAGAAGCTGCCTCCGCCGTTCATTGTAAAAGCGCAGGACGACTTCCGGGTGACGCCGCCACGCTTCCGGAGAGGCTACTTCAGTCACATCATATTCCTCCCAGATTCCCCCCATGTCGCGGAAGGTCTTCAGCCCGCTCTCCTGGCTGATCCCCGCTCCCGACAAAACCACTACCCTTTTTTTCCCGGTTTTCATGTGGATCCTTCTGCAGATTCACCGCGGTATGGTTTTCCGCATTTTGCAGTTTCTAAAAATACGTGTTCCGCCGCTGATTTCCTTAAAAGGCGGATCTTATTTTTTACTTTTGCACCATGATCGACCAGGTCACCATTGAAAGAATCCTTGACGCCGCGGAGATCACCGAGGTGGTCTCCGACTTTGTCAACCTGAAGCGCAGGGGTGTTAACTACCTGGGATTATGTCCTTTCCATAATGAGAAAACCCCCTCCTTCACGGTCTCTCCCTCCAAGGGGATTTTCAAGTGTTTCGGGTGCGGGAAAGGGGGCAATGCCGTCAATTTCATCATGGAACACGAGAGCCTGACCTATCCGGAAGCATTGAAATACCTGGCACGGAAGTTCCACATTGACGTGGTCGAAAAGGAGGAGTCGGACGAGGAAAAACAACAGAAAGACGACCGGGAGAGCATGATGATCGTCTCGGGATTCGCACAGAAGTATTTTTCGCGTTTTCTGTGGGAGGAACCCGAAGGTCGGCAGGTGGGACTCAGTTATTTCAGGGAGCGGGGTTTCCGTGACGACATCGTCCGCAAATTCGAACTGGGTTACTGTCCTGACGGCAAAAGCACCTTTACCGAAGCGGCGCAACGCGAGGGTTACCGGATGGAATTCCTTGAAAAGACGGGGCTGACCATCAGGCGGGAGGATTGGATCAGGGACCGTTTTGGGGGAAGGGTAATCTTTCCCATCCACAACATTGCGGGGAGGGTGACCGGCTTCGGTGGGCGTATTTTGAAAGACAAACCCGACACGGCCAAGTACCTCAACTCCCCCGAATCGGAGATTTACCATAAAAGTCGCATTGTCTACGGGATCTTCCATGCCAAAAGGGAGATCGCCCGTGCCGACAAGTGTTACCTGGTGGAGGGATATACCGACGTGCTTTCCCTGCACCAGGCAGGCATTGAAAATGTGGTGGCCTCTTCGGGGACGGCCCTGACCCATGATCAGATCAGGCTGATACGGCGGTTTTCCTCCAACATTACGATTCTTTATGATGGCGATGAGGCCGGGATCAAGGCTTCCCTGCGGGGTATCGACCTGGTGCTGGAGGAGGGTATGAACGTCAAGGTGTTGCTGCTGCCTCCCGGGGAAGACCCCGATTCATTTGCCCGCAGGCACAGTTCGTCGGAGCTTCTGAAGTTCATCAGTGAGAATGAAACCGATTTCATCCGGTTCAAAACAAGTCTGCTGCTGCGTGACGCAGGGAGTGATCCCATGGCCAGGGCGCGGCTGATCACCGAGGTCATCCGTTCGGTGGCCGTAATACCCGACCAGGTCGCCCGCTCGGTCTATATCAGGGAGTGCAGCCGCCTGCTTGACGTCGAGGAGAACCTTCTCTACAGTGAAGTCAGGAAGATCCTGCGTACCCGCAGCGGGGTGGCGGGAACACCCCTGTCCGCAGGAACCCCCTCCAGGGTACAGAAACCGGCCAAACCACCGGAACCCCCTGCCGGAGAACTGAATACCGAGGAATCGGAATTCCTTCGCTTTCTCCTCAGGTATTGCACTACCCCCCTCTTCGAGCAGGAATCGGATACCCCCGGAAAAGCGGAAATCATCACCGTGGGAGCGTTTCTGATCGGGGGAATCAGGGATGAGGAGATGATCTCCGACAAGCCCGTTTTTAAAACCATCGTGGAGGAGATCTCTCAAAAAATGGAGGAGCCCGCTTTCAGGCCTGAGAAATATTTCATCAACCACCCCGACGGGGCTGTGAGCCAGACCGCCAGTACCCTTCTGGCCGAAAAATGGGTCGAAAGCAAAAGATGGAGCAAGGCAGGGGCCTATACTGAAAAGGAACACGAAGCACTCGATTGGCTGGTACCGCGCATTCTGTACGAATTTAAATTTATGAAAATCAAGGAGATGCTTATAAAATGGGAAGGGGAGATCGCCGAAGCCCAGAAATTAAACGACGACGAGCTTCTCTTTGAATTGCTGGCTAAAATCCAGAATCTGAAAAAAGCGGAGAAACTCCTTTCCGACAAACTGGGCAACCGGGCCATCACCTGAACCGCACCACCCAGGCCTTTATAACTTGTTGATAACTTGTCATATCTTTAAGAGAGATGACAGTTGTTACATTTTTGATAAATTTTTAATTTAATGTCGGTGGGGAAGTCCCTTGAAACTTTAGCCTAATCAACTGTAAATAAGAGATATAATTGTTACTTGAAGGGCCTGGGGAACACCATTCCGCGATCAGAAGCAAGCAGAAGCGGAACAGCCGGGGTTTAATTTGTTAAAATTGTTTAAAAATAAGGAATCAAAAACTAATTTTGCGTCACAAAATTTAAAATGAAAAGTTGTATGAACAAACAAATCAGAAAGCTATCAGTGATGATGCTGTTGCTGTGTATGTCAGTGGTGGCAGCTTATTCTCAGGTAACTACGTCAGGGATGAGCGGAAGGGTAATTTCCGATGGGGGAGAAGCGCTTCCGGGAGCGGCTGTGGTGGCTGTCCATACTCCTTCGGGGACCCAATACGGGACGATCACGAACAGTGAAGGGCGTTTCACCCTCCAGGGGATGCGTCCGGGTGGTCCCTACACTGTGGACATCTCTTTTGTAGGGTATTCCACGGGTAAGTACAGTGAGATCACGCTGCTTCTCGGGGAGTCATTTATTCTGAATGCGACCTTAAGGGAGAGCACGGTCGATGTAGGTGAAGTGCTGGTAGTGGGGGCGGCGCCTTCTGCTTTCGGTACCGACAAGACCGGTGCGGCCACGAACATCAGCAACGAAGTGCTGAACACGATGCCCTCGATCAGCAGGAGCATCAGTGATTTCACCCGGTTGTCGCCCTATTCGGGCGGGGGCAATGCCTTTGCCGGTCGTGACGGCCGTCTGAACAACATCAACATTGACGGGGCCAACTTCAACAATAATTTCGGTCTGAGTTCCAATAACATGCCAGGTGGTGATGCCCAGCCCATCTCCCTCGACGCCATCGAGGAGGTGCAGGTGAACATTGCCCCCTTTGATGTGCGGCAGGCCAACTTCACCGGTGCCGGGATCAATGCGGTGACCAAGAGCGGGAACAACACCTTCAGTGGCTCGGCATACAGCTACTACCGGAACCAGGATTTCAACGGCCGGTATGTGGGAAGCGAAAGGCTGAAAGAGGCTGCGCAGACCTCCACGACCATCATCGGCGGCCGCCTCGGCGGGCCGATCATCAAAAACAAACTCTTCTTCTTTGTCAATGGGGAATATGAGAACTCCCCCTATCCGGGCATGGAATACCTGGCGGCCCGCTCCGGGGTTACCGGCAGCAATGTGACCCGTGTTCCCTCCAGTGACCTGGAAGAGTTCAGCAGCCTGCTGAAATCGAAATACGGCTACGAAACAGGCCCCTATGAGAATTATGGCAGCTTCGCCAGCCAGAACCATAAGATCCTGGCCCGTGTCGACTGGAACATCAACGAACAGCATAAACTGACCGTCAGGTACAACACGGTGAGCAGTACCAACGACCAGATCGTCAACGGTACCAGCGCTCCCAATCCCAGGGCCTCCTCCAACCGCGTCAGCAAGGATGCCATGTCATTCCAGAATACCAACTATGGTTTCCTCAACACGGTGAATTCCCTGGTGGGTGAGTTGAACAGCAACTTCGGCGGGAAATTCTCCAACCAGTTCCTGGCTACCTACACCAAAATTCAGGACACCCGTACCAGCCCCAGCACCCTTTTCCCCTTCATTGACATCTGGGATGGCAACGGCAACTCCTATATGAGCGCCGGCTATGAGCTGTTTACCTATAACAACGATGTGGTGAACAACGTGATGACGGTTACCGACAACTTCACCTATTACCTTGGGAAACACACCCTGACGGCCGGGGCCTCCTTCGAGAAGCTTTATTTCGGCAACTCCTACATGCGTTACGGGACCAGTTTCTACCGTTTCAAGGATTTTGCCGCCTTCAAGGACCACGTGAACGGCGGAGCCAGCCAGCCCATCGCTTTCGGAATCACCTATTCATTGACTCCGGGGGACGACAAGCCGATGGCCGAACTCGACTTCGGGCAGTTTTCAGCGTACCTGCAGGATATTTTCAGTGTCACCGAGAATTTCAAACTGACCTACGGTGTGCGTGTTGACCTGCCCATCTACCTTAATGAACTGACCGACAACCCGGCCGTTTCTGCATTGACCTTCGCCAACGGTGAAAAACTCAACCTGGGCGAATGGCCGGCCTCCAAACTGCTCTGGTCGCCCCGCGTGGGTTTCAATTGGGATGTGAAGGGTGACAAATCGCTGAAGCTGCGCGGAGGTACCGGTATTTTCACCGGAAGGCTTCCCTTCGTCTTCTTCACCAACCAGCCCACCAACAGCGGGATGATCCAGAACACGGTCGAAATCACCAACACCGCCCAGCTGGCCACCCTCGATTTCAATCCCGATCCCTGGTTCCATCTTTCCAACACGGAGCTTTTCCCGACCACGGCAGGCACCAAGGCTCCCGGATCCCTGGCCTCGGTGAGTGCCGACTTCAAAATGCCCCAGGTGTGGAGAAGCAACCTGGCCGCCGACATTAAGCTACCCCTTGACATGGTGCTGACCCTCGAAGGTCTGTATACGAAAGACATCAATGCCATTGTGCAGCGCGATGCCAACCTGGCTCCCTCCAATCCCGCCCTCACCTACAACGGCCCCGACAACCGTCCGATCTGGACACCTACCACCGCGGGCCGCCGTATCGTCTCCTCCATCTCCAACGCCATGGTGATGGAAAATACCGACCAGGGTTACAGCTACAACCTCACGGCCCAGCTGACCTTCCCCGTGGTGAAAAACCTCGAGGGGATGGTGGCCTACACCTACTCCATGGCCAAGGACATCACCGGCAACCCGGGATCACAGGCCGCCTCCGCCTGGTCCAACAACGTGTCGGTACGCGGTCAGAATGACCTCGACCTGAGCTACTCCCAGTATCTCACCCCCCACAAGGTGGTGGGCTCCCTCTCCTATAAACTGGAGTATGCGCAGAAAATGGCCGCAACCACCTTCTCGGTCTACTATTCGGGCTATAACGCCGGAAACTTCTCCTATCGCTACGGAAACGACTTTAACGGAGACGGGGTCACCTCCGACCTGATTTACATTCCGAAGGATCCTTCCGAGATCAAATTTGTGGATCTGAAAGTTGGTGGAGTCACCTATACCGCCCAGGAACAGGTCAACGCCTTCTTCCGCTATGTCAACCAGGACAAATACCTGAGCAAACACAAGGGGCAGTATGCAGAACGCAACGGCGCCTACTTCCCCTGGTATAACCGTTTTGACATCAAATTGCTCCAGGATTTCAAAATCATGGTCAAAGGCCAGAAAAACGTGATCCAGATCAGTGCCGACCTGCTCAATGCCGGGAACGCCGCCAGCACTGTGCTGCGCCACTTCGGCGTCCTGGATGGCGCCGACTGGGGCATCTACAAAAACCTGACCGTCTCCAACGGCGCCATCCTGCGCTCCGCTACCCCGGTCAACAACGTGCCTACCTATACCATGTCGTATGTCAACGGAAAGCTGCCGGTGGAGACTTTCACCAACAGCCTGACCACTTCCAGTGTGTTCGGACTGCAGCTCGGCCTCCGCTATATCTTCAATTAACCCATATCTCACCTTACCTTGAAAAGGTCGCTTCCGAAAGGGAGCGGCCTTTTTTAATATCAGGATATCAGAGTAACGGAAGGAGTACTTATCAGAATGCCGGAAGTATTTTTTAAAAAAAAATAGTACCCTGTGATACATAGTACTGTAATTTATTTATATATTTGCAATACCAATTACAATGTAAAAGAAGGAATAATCCTATATAAAGTATTATTGCCTCAAAGCCGGAACAGTTAAACAAGAAAAAAGGGTAACAAAATGAACATTGAAAACACGAAAGCGCAGATGCGCAAGGGAGTGCTGGAGTATTGCATACTTCTGGTGCTCAGGGGGAGGCCTCTCTATGCCAGCGACATCATTTCCGAGCTGAAGGAAGCCCGGATGATTGTGGTAGAGGGGACGCTCTATCCGTTGCTGACCCGCCTGAAGAATGACAAACTGCTCACCTACAAATGGGAGGAGTCGTCACAGGGACCTCCGCGGAAATATTACGAACTTACTCCGGAAGGGCTTGCCTTTCTGGGGGAACTGGAGGAATCGTGGAGTGAACTGGTGGAAGCCGTGGCAAGGATCAGGGAGCACCACCAAAATGCCGGCGACCCGGTGGAATCAGGGCATACCGGAGCGGCTGAAAGTACTGCAGAAACAGAAGAGAGAGAAGAAACAGAAACAACAGAAAACCATTAAAAACGGAAACAATGAAGAAGACATTCACCATTAATATCAGCGGCACGCTTTTTCACATCGAGGAAGATGCTTACGAGAAGCTCCAGGGGTATCTGGTCAAGCTGAAGAATCATTTTGGCGGCAGTCAGGAAGGCCGCGAGATTGTGGCCGACATCGAAATGAGGATTGCGGAGTTGTTCACTGAAAAGGGGAAGGGAGAGCACAAGGTCATTGTGAGCGAATGGGTGGACGAGGTAATTTCCACGATGGGGATGCCTGAGGATTTTGAGGCCCAGGAAGGGGAGAAAACTTCCCCGGCGGGGATCACCCGGCGGAAACGGCGTTTGTACCGGAGTGGCGACAACCGGGTTTTTGCGGGGGTATGCAGCGGATTGGCACAATATTTCAGGATTGACCCCCTGGTGATGCGAATTCTGTTCGTGGTTTTGTTCTTTGCCAATGGAGTGGGATTATTGGCCTATTTGATCCTGTGGATAGCGGTACCCAGGGCGCAGACCACTTCCCAAAGGCTGGAGATGCGGGGGGAAGAGGTGACCATTTCTAACATTGAACGGTCGGTGAAGGAGGAACCTCAGGCTGCGGGGACCGGAAGTGCGCCGGAGGCTGTGGCCTCCTCCCTGGCGTCCCAGCCTGCCGCACCGCGGCAAGGTGACCGCTCCCCGGATATTGCCCGCTCTTTGCTCCGGATCATTGCCGTCACCTTCGGGATTTTCCTGATGCTGGCCGGTTTCCTGGGATTGCTGGGATTCATCTCCACGGTGGTGGTGGGACAGACCTTCCTGGCCGACTGGCCGGTGATGTGGAATCCTGATCTTCCTTTCAACGGATTGCTGAGCCAGTTTATCACTCCTTCGGGAGCAGCCTGGGGCCTTTTCTTCCTGGCCCTGCTGGCGGGCATTCCCCTGCTGGCCATGCTTTACATCGGTACCAAACTGGTCTTCCGTTACCGCTCCAACAATACCGCCATCGGCCTGATCATGGTCGGGCTCTGGCTGGTGGGACTGGTGGGACTGGTCTCCGTGTCGGCACGGGAAGCCGGAAATTTTAAAAGTACTTCTACCCTGTCGGGATCTGAAACCCTTTATCCCACACCCGGGAAAACCCTCCGCCTGCAGATTGCCGAAAGCCGCTTCGACGATTTCGACGAACTCAGCTGGGATCTTCCCCGGAGCAAAGCCGTCATGGCTGACGATAAAATCATTTTGCTGGGTGAACCCCGCCTCGATATTGAAAAATCGGCTACCTCCGATTTTATCCTGGTGATTAAAAAGCAATCGCGGGGACGGACACAGCAGGACGCCAGTGAGAATATCCGCTCCATCGTCTATCAATATCAGCTTACCGATACCACGCTCACCCTGGATCCCTGGTTTCTGCTTGGCGATGACGCCAAATGGCGCAATCAGCGCCTTGACCTGACCCTGAAGGTCCCTGAAGGCGCTGCGGTCTTCCTCTCCGAGGGTCTGGAGGAGATCATCTGGGATATCGAAAACGTCACCAATACATGGGACAGGGAGATGATAGGCAAGAGCTGGATTATGCTTCCTGAGGGGCTCACGATGAAAGATGCGCCGGCATCGGCGGCCGATTCCGTGACACAGACAGCTCCGGCAGATACGCTCCGGGAGGCCACATCCTCGGAATCCCTGAATTAAACATCCTATTGGCGGGAATCAGAAAAAAGCATAGACGAGATCATCGTCGGGGGTAAGGCCGCATCCGGCAAGGGTGTCGGCCACCTCTTCATAAAGGTGGGGGAGGCCTGAGAGAGCCCTGGCCACCTCACCCCTGGCCGCCAGTGTAAGAAAGGGAGCCTCAAGGTGTGCCGCCGTGATCATTCCTTTTTCCACTTGCAGGTGTACGGTGATTTCTCCGGCGGGAAGAGACGTGGTCCGCATGAAATGGTATGCGGGTGAGTAAAAAAAGGTCCATTCCCGCGTGTGAAACTTTTCTTCCGCAAGCCGGCTGATTTCCCGCTGTTCTGCATGAGGGAGCTCTGCCATCAGGCTTTCCGGGTCCTGCCTCAGCCGGGAGTGGAGAAGGTGGGCAATAAATTCGCCGGTGGTCATTACCGCCGGAAGAAACTCCGCGATATTGGCCACGGTGCTGCGGTTCGACTGGACGGCCTTGCCCTGGTAAGCGCCGGGAACGACCCTGATGGCATGGCCCAGGGCGGCCAGATCGGCGTTAAAAAGAAGGGTGCCATGGTGCAGCACCCTGTTTTTATAGACATGCTCGGCATTCCCCGACACCTTTTTCCCCTCCACCAACAAATCGTTTCGTCCTGAGGTCACCGCGTGTACCCCCAGTTCACGCAAGGCCTCCCTGACGGGTTCCGTAAACCTTGAAAAACTGATCTCCTGCGGCCCCGAAACACTTTTTATGCAGGTGAAATTGACGTTTCCCCGGTCATGAAAGACCGTACCTCCTCCCGAAATACGGCGCGCCAGCCTGATGCCGTGTTCCCTGACATACCTGTAGTTGATTTCTCCCATCATATTCTGGTGCTTGCCGGCCACCACGGTGTCCTCGCTTTGCCAGATCATGAAGATATCCTCCTGGTAATTCTTCAGTAAAAACTCCTCCGCCGCCAGGCAGAACCAGGGGTCGGTCTCTTTCAGATGGATGCACAGCATTTGCTCAGCCCTTTTATCGGGACGAAGATAGTAAAAATGGGTGGCGTTACCGGAAGCGTATCAGATGCTCTTCTGAGCCTTCAATTCCGGAAAAACAGAACAGAAGCATAACCTCCCGGAACCGGCTGAACATCGGATTACCTGCCCGGAATCCAGATTCCGGAAGCGCAGATCAGAGCTGCAAGGCATCGGAACCGCGGTTTATCGGACCGGTTTCCGCAGGAACCAGGTTGTGCATGGATTATCCCGGTCAGAACTCCAGGATAATCCCAATAGAGGGCAGGAAGGTCCCGGTGGTGTTTTTAACCGTGCGCAGCCGGTAACGGGTGCCCTCATCGGTCAGAAGGAAATTGCCCTGGTCGTCTGTTTCCCTGACGACGATGTCGTTTTGGTCAGCCTGGAAGTTGTAGAAATTCTGGAAGTCAATATAGAATTTCGCAGTCACCCTGTTGAGGTACCAGGCCTTGTCAATGCGGACGTCGAGCTGGTGGAAAGGGTTGTAACGGGCGCTGTTCAGGCGGGCATTATCGGGGCTCGGACCGCCGGTCAGGTTCCACACCTCCACCAGGGCGCTTTTTTCGAGATCCCAGGGGGTGTAGGGGAGGCCGCCCACATAGCGCCAGCGGATCCCCGTGCGCCAGTTTCTCTTCATCTCCTTCGTGGAGGTGAGTACCAGCAGGTGTTTGCTGTCCCAGCTCGAAGGGATGAACGCTCCCTTCCAGTCGGTGAACTCGCTTCTCACCAGGGTGTAGGAGAGGTTGAGGTTAAATCCTTTACCGGTGATGCGGGTCTGGAACTCGGCGCCGTAAGCCCTTCCCTCCGAGGTGGAGGTCAGCCTCTCATCGCCGATGACTCCAAAATCGGCCCCTTTGTTGGCCAGGCTGATGGAGTCGTTGACCGAAAAGGGATAATGGCCGTACCCCTTGTAGAACGCTTCCGCCGATAAGAGAATGCCGGTTTGAGGCCGGTACTCCACACCCCCGATGAGGTGATCGACCGAAATGTATTTCAGGTTGTTGGCTTTATTGACATACACCCCATTCTCCTTGTATCCCAGGGAGGTATAGGAGGGCAACTGGTAGTATCTGCCGGTATTGAAGTTAAGGCTCCACCGGTCGGTGAGGGCGTAGGAGGCTGAAAAGCGGGGTGAGAACTGCCTGAGCAGGTTGCTCATGGTGCTGGAATAGTTGTTGGCGTCGGCCCTGAACCCCAGGGACAGGGTGAGCCGTTCCCCGAAAACAGGTTTGCTGGCCTGGGCGAAAAGTCCCCATTTCAGGAGGTTCAGATCGGTTTCATAACTGATGTCGGTGACCTGACCGCCATAAAACCTGCGTGCCGCCGTATTGTTGGTATAGGTCACCTGCTCGGCGGAGACTCCGAAGTTGATCCTGTATCCGTCGATACGGGTGTTGTTCTCCACCCTGAATTTGTTTTCGATCTCCTCCGACAGGTAGTCGAAGGTTTTGTTTTCTTCGGAACTGTCGTCGTTTTCGAGGTATTTGTATGCGCGGTTGCTGAGGTGGTTACGGCTGAGGACCACCGTCTGGTAGCTGTTTTCGCGGAAATGCTTGTAAACGGCTCCCACGGTGTAGTTCCACTGCTCGTTCACGGGAATGGTGCCCAGGATGTATTTTTGCTGGTCGTCGGGGTTATCAATGCCCAGGTTGAGTTCGTTCACATCGATGGCCCCCAGGCCGGTGAAGGTCAGTTCGTTCTTCTTGTCGAAACGGGTGCGCACCTTGAATTGCATGTCGTTGAAGGTGGGAAGAAAGGGGAGTTCAATGATTCCGAAGAGGAATTTGAGGTAGGAGCGGCGGGCTGAGACGATGTAGGTGGTTTTTTCTCCGGCGGGGCCGTCAAGGGTTGCAGACACCTCGCTGGCACCCACAGAACCACGGAATTTCAGTTTGTCGCTGTTGCCGTCGACCTGGGAAAACTCGAGGACCCCGCTGAGGGCGTTGCCACGGTTGGCGGGGAAAGCCCCTGAATAGTAATTGACTTCCCTGAGGAGGTCGGCGTTGAGGATCCCCACGGGG
This sequence comes from Bacteroidales bacterium, assembly GCA_012729335.1. Lineage (GTDB taxonomy): Bacteria > Bacteroidota > Bacteroidia > Bacteroidales > Prolixibacteraceae > UBA1413. Next base: position 299,784 of record JAAYDJ010000021.1, read on the forward strand.
CCTCCCGAGGCGCCCTGTGTGGCAAAATGGTTGATGTTGGGGACTTCCACCCCGTCAAGGAAAAAGCGGCTTTCAGAGGGCCCTCCCCCCCGGATAATGATGTCATTCCGGAAGGCGGGGGTGGACTGTACCCCCGGAAAGGACTGGATGACCCGGGAGATGTCACGGTTGGCACCCGGACTGTTTTCGATTTCCCCGATGGCTATGGTGCGCAGGCTCACCGGACTCTCCTCGGTTTTCCGGAAGGGCGTGGCCGTGACGGTGACTTCTTCGATGGCCTGGGCACTGACTCTCATCGGAATCTCCACGGAGGCCATACGGGCGCTGCTGATTTCAATCTCAGGCGATAACGCCTGCTCATACCCCACAAAGGAGGCCTGGATACGCACAAAACCCGGCTTCAGTCCGGTGATCAGAAAATTCCCATCCATGTCGGTGATGGTCCCCGTGGTAGTACCTGACACCACCACATTGACGAACGGAAGCGGCTCGTTGCTCACCGCATCGAAGACCCGCCCCCTCACTGATGCCTGCTGTGAAAAGGCGATCATGGGAATCATGATAAGCAGGAGCGGAAGGATATGCTTAATTTTAATCATATATCTTAATTCTGAGTATGTTAATCAGGGTTGTGGTTTTATGTTAACACGCACCGAGTGAAGGATTTCCCTGGCGGTGGTCAGTGTGGTCAGGTCGGTATAAAGGTGCCCGTCGCGGCCTGAGGGATGCCCGTGGCCTATGGGGTTCAGAAAAACGGTTTCCTCAGGGTGGGCCGGATCGATCACGCCGGCATAAACCAGGCTGGGCTGGAGGGATCCAAAATAATCGTTGTCTCCCGGGAATCTGCCGTTGGTCCAGAAAGCGTTGGCATCCCAGGCCTTGTTGATTTCCAGCAATATCCTGAAGCGGGCCTCCCGGCTGCCGGTCAACCGGCTGTGGAGCCGGAAGCTGCCCCCGGGTGTGGCGGCCGTCAGGGCATCGGGAACCGGATTTTCCGGAGAGGGAATAAACAGTCCGTCGGGGGCTTTCACGTTCCGCTTGTGGGCCCAATAGGGAAGGGTGGCCGGCCGGCGCGCAGCCCCCGCCTTGTTGTCCCATTTCCCCGGTCCCAACTGCCCGTGACCGTATATCCCCCGGGCCACATACTGCGTGACAAACAACGTCTCCAGGTAATTCCCTTCCAGATCTTCCGCCCACACCGCCAGACTGGGATGATTGTAGGCCTCTCCCTGCGTGATCTCCAACAGCAGGGCGTTCCCCCTTCCCGCAAGATTGGTCGTGACCTCCAGCTCCTCTACCACCGTTCCCCGCGGCGATATGCAGGAAGCCAGGAAAAACAATGCGACAAAAATCGTATTTCTCATATATTCAGTTTCTTAATGTACATTACCAGGACTTTATTCCCGCCGGCGCCTGCCGCCCTTCATCCGGAATGCGTGTCCTTAAGTTTGTTTTATAATTATTCCGAAAAGTTAAACATTTTATAAGGCAGGAAGTTCACGGCCAATTCCTATTTTTGTAAAATTAAAAGGATAGCGGGATGCGTGCAGTCATACAGAGGGTATCGGAAGCGATGGTTAGTGTAGCCGGGGAGGTGGTCTCGTCCATCGGACCCGGGCTGATGGTTTTAGTGGGCATGGAAGCGTCCGACGACGGGGAGGATATCGCATGGCTGACCAGGAAGATGGTACAGCTGCGGATTTTCAATGATGCGCAGGGGGTGATGAATCTGCCGCTGACGGAGGTGGGGGGAGAGGTGATGCTGGTGAGCCAGTTCACCTTGCATGCCAGCACGAAGAAAGGGAACAGGCCCTCCTATATCAGGGCGGCGCGGCCTGAGACGGCGGTGCCCTTGTACGAAAGTCTGTTGGTTTCCCTGGAGGAAGCGCTGGGAAAACCTGTGGCCAGGGGTATTTTTGGCGCCGACATGAAGGTGGCCCTGGTCAACGACGGGCCGGTGACCATCATTCTCGATTCGCGCCAGCGGGAATTCTGAGCGCCAATGGGTTTATGCCCATCGGAAAAGGGGTGTGTGCTGAACGGGCTTTTTGCTTCAGAAGGAAGTCAGGGGGCGCATTACGCCGAATAATCGTTATTTTTGTGTAATGGAAGAGATGACGATCCGCGGGGCGCAGGAGTTGGTTGACGCCTGGATCAGAAAATATGGGGTCAGGTATTTCAGCGAGCTGACCAATCTGGCCGTACTGACGGAGGAGGTGGGGGAGCTGGCCCGGGTGATGGCCCGCACCTATGGTGACCAGTCCTTTAAGGAGAGTGACCTGGGACGCGACCTGAGCGATGAAATGGCCGATGTACTGTGGGTGCTGATCTGTCTGGCCAACCAGACCGGGGTGGACCTGACGGAGGCCTTCCGCAGGAATATGGAGAAGAAAAGCAGCCGTGACGCCACCCGCCATCTGCACAATGACAAACTAAAATAAAGCAAAATGAACTTTCCACCGTTACCCGTTACCCCCGCGATGCTGACCGCCGATACGGCCCGCTACAGGGCGGTTTGTTCCATGCTCCGTTCCGGCGAACTTTACCGGAAGGCTTTTACCTTCATTGACCTGACGACCCTTAATCCGACCGATACCGTGTCGCATGTGGCTGCATTCACACAAAAGGTGAATGCCTTCGGGCGGGAGTTTCCGGGGATAGATCCTGTGGCCGCCATCTGTGTTTATCCCAACATGGCCCAGGTGGTCAGGGAGAATCTGGCGATTGCGGAAGTGCGGATTGCTGCGGTAGCCGGGGGGTTTCCCTCGTCGATGACCTTTCCGGAGCTGAAGGCGGAAGAGGCCCGGGAGGCTGTGACCCGGGGTGCCGGGGAAATCGACATTGTGTTGCCCCTCTGGGCATTCCTCGAGGAGAATTATGACACATGCCACAGGGAGATCGCCATGATCAAGCAGGCCATTGGCGATGCCCATCTGAAGGTCATTCTGGAGAGCGGCGTTCTGGCCGATCCGGAGAAGATATGGAGGGCTTCGTGGTTATCCCTGGAGGCGGGGGCCGATTTCATCAAGACCTCGACGGGCAAGATGCCCGTATCGGCCACACCGGAGGCGGCCATTATCATGTGCCACGCCCTGAAATACTGGCATGAAACCACCGGCATGAAAAAGGGATTCAAGCCTGCCGGGGGCATCTCCACCGCCGCCGACGCCATGGTTTATATGACCATTGTCGAAGATATCCTGGGAAGCGAATGGCTCTCGAACACCCTGTTCAGAATCGGGGCCAGCCGGCTGGCCAATGACCTGCTGGAAAAAATCACCGGCCAAACGACCGCTTATTTCTGATTCCCCGGAGGGTTCCGCGGGCAGGGAACCGGGCATGACCGGAAACCTCCTTCCCGCACCCGGCCTTCCTATTTTTTTCTTTCTGTAATGTACACCATCAGGTCAATCAAAGCATTCCGGGCTTCGTTTTCAGGAAACTCCCTGATGCCCGCAATGGCCTTTTCCCGGAAAAGGTTCATCTGCCCTGTGGCGTAATCCACCCCTCCCTTTTTGACCACCAGGTCGACCAGTTCCCTGACGGCTTCCGTGTTTTTGTTTTTTCTTTTGATCAGTTGGAGAATCCTCCTTTTTTCTGCGGGTTCAGAATGGTTGAGCAGATGCAGGAGGGGGAGGGTGATCTTTTTCTCCTTGATGTCGTTACCGGTGGGTTTGCCGATCACGCCCTTTTCCTGGTAATCGAAGATATCGTCCTTGATTTGAAAGGCAATCCCGGCGTCCTGGCCGATGCGGTGCATTCTTTCGACGATCTCTTTTGAAGCGCCGGTGGAGGCGGCACCGATGGCCATGCTGGTGGCCATCAGTGAGGCGGTTTTCTTGCGGATGATGTCGTAATAGGTTTCGGTGTCGAGGTCGAGTTTGCGGCTTTTTCTGATCTGAAGGATCTCTCCTTCACTCATGTCCTGGACGGCCCTGGAGATGAGGTGCAGGTAGCCATATTGTTCGTGTTTGAGCTGGAGAAGCAGACCCTGGGCCAGGATATAATCCCCGACCAGCACAGCCAGTTTATTGCGCCACAGGGCGTTCACCGAGAAGAAGCCTCTCCGTTCATACGATTCGTCGACCACATCGTCATGGACCAGCGTCGCCGTATGGAGCAGTTCTACCGAACAGGCCGCCACCTGCGTCAGTTCATTACTGGTTCCGTGCATGGCCGCAGAAAGAAAGACGAACATGGGCCTGATCTGCTTTCCCTTTGTCCGGTAAATATACTCCAGAATGGTCCCCAGCAGGGGAATGTCACTCTGCAGTGTCTTCCTGAAGTAAGGCTCAAAACCGGCCAGTTCCTGCCTGATAGGAGCCTTTATATGGTCAAGCGATGTCATTTTTTTTTCCCGTTTTACCCTCGTTAAAAAAAAATTGATGAAATTCACCTCCTGAAAATCAGGATGCACCTCCTCTTCCGGAATATTTCCTGATCTGATCAGGGTTCATCAGGAAAGAAAGATGGAGCCAAATTAGATAAAAATAATGACGAATGTTTTAAAACCACAAAAAGTAAGCAGCAGGATCATTGAAATGCTACAGTCGGATGCCCTGGGGGGCATCCTGCTGATGGTCTTTACGGTGATCGCCCTGATATGGGCCAATTCTCCCTTCAGAGAGAGTTACCATCATCTCTGGCACATCCCTCTGGGACTGGAAATCGGGAGTTTCAAGTTTGAGATCCACCTGCTCCATTTCATCAATGATGCCCTGATGGCCATCTTTTTTTACATGGTCGGGCTTGAGATCAAGCGTGAGTTTGTGGCAGGGGAGCTGAGCAGCGGCAAGAAGGCCGCATTGCCTGCCCTGGGCGCCCTGGGCGGAATGATGTTTCCCGCTCTGATCTACCTGGCGGTGGTTTCCCTGCAGGCTGCCGATGGAACCTTCAAAGGCTGGGGAATCCCCATGGCCACCGATATTGCCTTTTCTCTGGGGATCATCAGCCTGCTGGGCAAAAGAATCCCGCTGGCCCTGAAAGTCTTTCTCGTAGCCCTGGCCATCGTCGATGACCTCGGGGCCATCCTGGTCATCGCCATCTTCTATACCTCGGAAATCAACATCGCCTATCTGCTCATCGGACTGGGATTGCTGGGCCTTCTCTTCATTCTGGAGCGTCTCAATTTCAGAACCATTCTTATTTTTCATCTGGTGGGGGTGGTCATCTGGTATTTCTTTTATGAGTCGGGGGTCCATGCCACCATCGCAGGGGTACTTTTGGCCCTGGTTACTCCCATGCGGCGTGAACTGGGTCTCCGCACTTTCCTTAAGAAGATCAGAAACCTGGAGTGTGACGAGATCCACGATGACGGGGAAGGATTGCTCACTGCCAGGCAAAATGCGAAGGTGCAGATGATCAAGAAGCAGATCAAAAAACTGGAGAGTCCTTTGCAGCGACTTGAGCACGACCTTCATGTGTCGGTCAACTATGTGATCATGCCGGTTTTTGCTCTGGCCAATGCCGGGGTGACCTTCGGGGGAGGATCGGGTGGCTTTACCTCTGTCACCCTGGCCGTCGCTCTGGGGCTTATGCTCGGTAAACCTCTGGGCATTACCCTGGTGGCCTGGCTCGGGACCAAAGCCGGATGGGCAGAACTGCCCCCCGGCCTCTCCTGGAAAAACATCTTCGGAGTGGCCCTGCTTGGCGGAATAGGCTTTACCATGGCCATCTTCGTGGCTACCCTCGCCTTTGCCGATGAAGCCCTCCTCAACCAGGCCAAACTGGGCATATTCCTCGGCTCCATCCTGGCCGGGCTCACAGGTTTCTTCATCCTCCGGAAGATGTTCCCTGAAAAGTAATCCCGCCCCTCAGCCCCTTCCTCCGCCTGCGAAAGGACCCTGCAAACCATTACCTTTCAGGAACCCTCAATTATTTATATATTTGCATTTTTACAGTTATGAGGACAGGAAGCAGAATACCTGATGCCACGCAACTGGAGAAGGCCGCCGGTGTGTTGAAATCCATTGCGCATCCCATGCGGGTGGCCATCCTTCATCTGCTGGAGGGGGGTAAGAGAATGACAGTGACCGAGATCCATGTGGATTTGGGGATTGAGCAAGCCACGGCTTCGCATCACCTGGGGATTTTAAAGGACAAAGGGGTGCTTTGTTCGGTCAGGGAGGGCAAGAACACCCGTTATTTCCTGAAAAATGACCTGTTGAATCAGGTGATAGAGTGTGTGGACCGGTGTACCTGCGAGGAGGGGGAAAAGCGATAGGCCGGTTCCGGCGGTTCAGGAAAGGAGGGAATATGATCATTGTCCGCAACAGGTTTTCATCGTGGATATTAGGGAAAAGGTACGGTGCCATGTGTCTGGTGCCTTTTTTGCTGGTGGCGCCGGGTGTGGATCTCACGCTGGAGGGGGAGACCATGAACCATGAAAGGATTCATGCCCGTCAGCAGTTGGAAATGGTATGGATTTTCTTTTTCATCTGGTATCTTGTGGAATATCTGGTGCGTTTAATGGCCTGCAAGTCACATGGCCGGGCCTATCTGAACCTCTCCCACGAACGGGAGGCTTATGCCCATGCCGGGGATCCCGGTTACCTTACCCATCGCAGGCCGTATGCCTGGCTGAATTATCTTTTCATCCATCCCGAATAGACCATGGAGCTGGTATTTGCCACCAACAACCGTCACAAGCTTGCTGAAATTGCCGGCATGCTCGACAGCCGTTTCAGGGTGCTGGGGCTTGCCGATATCGGATGTACCGAGGAGCTCCCCGAAGAGGGGGAGACCCTTGAGGCCAATGCTTCCCAGAAGGCTTTTCATCTTTTTCACCGTTACGGTTATGATTGTTTTGCCGACGATACAGGCCTGGAGGTGGAAGCCCTTGGCGGAGAGCCGGGGGTTTATTCGGCCCGGTATGCCGGGCCGGGAAAAGATTCCGGGGAGAACATGGCCCTGCTTTTACAAAAAATGGCTGAAATAAATAACCGCCGCGCACGTTTTAGAACTGTCATTTCCCTGGTGAGGGGCGGGGAGGAGCTTCTTTTTGAGGGGATTGCTGAGGGGGAGATCCTGACCTCCGGAAGGGGATCGGGAGGTTTTGGTTATGATCCTGTATTTCGTCCTGCCGGGTATGACCTCTCCTTTGCCGAATTACCGGCCGCTGAAAAAAACAGGATCAGCCACCGGGGAAAGGCTTTCAGGAAAATGGTCGCATATCTTTTAGGTGAGCCGGAGATTCCGGCAGATACCATAACAATGTAATGATTTAATCAGATGAGAATATGGGTTGTGACAGGGGTCCTTCTGGTGATAGCCCTGGGGCTGCAGGCGCAGCCGGCCAACGGGAAATGGCAGGATTACCTCTCCTTTGTGAGGGCGGTCAAAGTGGCCGACGCCGGTGACAAGGTGTTTTGTGCCACCGACGGCGGTCTTTTTTATGTGGATACGGAGGGGGGCAGCATTCACAAGATCTCTTCAAAAGATGGGCTCAGCGACGTGGGGATCCGCACCATTGCCTGGCACGGGGCCCTGGAGATGCTGGTGGTGGTGTACCGCAACAGCAATATTGATCTGATCACCGGCAACAGGATTGTCAACCTGGGGGATATCAAGCGGAAGCTCCTCCCGGGCGATAAAACGGTGTACAATGTGATGTTTCAGGGGGAGCGGGCATATCTGGCCTGTGGTTTTGGTATTGTGGACATCGACCTGCGGGCGGGAGAGATCAGGGGCACTTACGTCATCGGGGAAAACGGGAGCCAGGTGCGGGTCTTTGATGTGGCGAGCGATGGGCAACAGCTCTATGCGGCTACCGCGAAAGGTCTTCTCACAGCTCCTGTGGGGCATCCCAACCTGCTGGATTACCGCAGCTGGAGCCGGCTGGAAACAGTGCCCCATGCCGGGGAGAAGTTCAGTCATCTGGCCATGGTCAACCAGAATCTGGTGGCTGTGTATACGCGTGATCAGTATGATGGGGATGAGGCCTACCTTTTCTCGGAAGGGGTATGGCGGCGTGTCATGAGGGAGGTTCCCTATTTCAATGATTTGACCGTGGCGGGAAGTGTGGTGACGGCCACTGGCAGGGAACAGGTTTTTCTTTTTGACACTTCCCTCAGCCTGAGTGGCCGGATCGGTGAGTACCTGGTTGGGGAGACGGCCATAAAACCCATCAATCCCTCCTCGGCGGTGGTTTCTGCCGGCGGGAACCTCTGGATAGCCGACCAGGACCACAGCCTGATCAGGGTGACCGCGGGAAAATCTGAACAGTATCTGCCCGGAGGGCCCCTCAATAATCATGTTTTTTCGCTGGCCACCTATGGAAATCAACTGTGGGTTTCGGCCGGAGGAAGAACCGATCCCTGGAACAACCAGTTCAGGTCTCCTCTTTTTCAGTGTCTGGAGGAAGGGGAGTGGAGTTATTACAGCAAGCGGGAGTATCCGTCTATGGAAGGTTTCTGGGATATCGTGCAGGTGGCGGTAGATCCCCGGGATCCGGGGCGTGTTTATGCGGCCAGTTGGGGTGGGGGCGTCCTGGAGTTCCGCAATGGCAGTTTCGAGAAGCGTTATGACCACCAGAACAGTCCCCTGCAGACTGCCCTTCCGGAGCAGCCCCAGGACCCCTATACCCGTATCGGGGGCATTGCCTTTGACGCCGCTGGCCAACTCTGGATCACCAACGCCCAGTCCTCCAAAGGCCTTCACACCCTTTCCCCCTCAGGCGAGTGGAAAAGTTTTGAACTGACAGGTGTTTCCGGCTTCCAGTATACCATCGGGCAGCTCATCGTGACCAGCGCCGACGACAAGTGGATCATTCTGCCCCGGGGCAGGGATCTTTATGTGGTAGACAAGGAGGGGGCACGCAAAAAACAGCTTCCGGTGACCTCTTATTTCAATAACGGCGAACAGGAGATCTTCAACAGGATGAATGATGTATACGCCATTACGGAGGATCTGGAGGGTGAGATCTGGGTAGGGACAAGCCGGGGTGTGGCCGTTTTTGCCAATCCACGCAGAGTATGGAATGAAGATAACTTTTATGCCTATCAGCCCAGTCTGGAACTGAATGACGGATTATACCATCCGCTTCTGGAGAAGGAGACCGTTACGGCGATCGTGGTGGACGGGGCCAACCGTAAATGGCTGGGGACCCGCAATTCGGGGCTTTACCTGGTGTCGGAAAGGGGTACTGCCGAGCTGCTTCATTTCAATACCGACAACAGCCCCCTGTTGTCAAACACGATCACCAGCCTGGCGATGCATCCTGTTTCAGGGGAGTTGTTCATCGGAACCGACCAGGGGCTGATTTCATACCAGGCCGATGCCCCGGCCGGGAGGGAGAATCTGGCGGGGGTCTATGTTTATCCCAATCCGGTCAGGGAGAGTTATCACGGGGAAATCACCGTAGCCGGGCTCATGAAGGATACCGATGTGCACATCACCGACATTGCGGGGAACCTGGTTTTCAAGACCACATCGCTGGGCAGTAAGGTGACCTGGGACGGGAGGAACCTCAATGGGAGACGGGTGGCCACGGGAGTTTACCTGGTATTTTGTGCCGATGCCACGGGAAATGAGACGCAAATGGCCAAGCTGCTGTTCATCAGATAACCGGCAGTGGCCTGCTCCGGACTTCGGAGGGGTCACACTGGTCCAGCCCCTCAGCCATGCTCGAAAAAAACCGCGCCATAGTGCTTCACACGGTCAGGTATGGAGAAAAAAGCCTGATTGTGAACCTGTACACCGAAAAATCGGGCCGCCAGGCAGCCATCCTCAATGCGGCCAGGGGTACCGGTCCGAAAAATAAAGCCGCTTTCCTTCAACCTCTTTTTCTGGTGGAAACTGAAAGTTACGTCCACAAAAACCGGGAGTTGCAGCGGATCAAAGAAGTACGGCTGACCACCCCTTACCTGCACATTCCCTTTGAGGTCAGGAAATCGGCTCAGGTGCTGTTTCTGGCAGAGGTACTGCGCAAAGTGCTGCTTGAAGAGGCGGGCAATCAAGCCCTCTTTGACTTTATGGAGAGCGCACTTCTCTACTTCGATATGATGGAACTGGGGACTTCCGGATTCCATCTTTGGTTTTTGGTACGGCTGACAGGATACCTGGGAATTTACCCCCGGGAAGTAGCCGGGGAACATCTGTGGTTTGATATGAAAAAGGGCACATTTGTCCACTCTGAACCCCTCCATCCCGGCTTTATGGACCGGGAGACCACCGCCCTTCTGCGCAGGATCATGGCTTTGAATATCAAGGATCTGCATACCCTGAAGATGACCCCGGATCAACGCAGTGAGCTGATTGTCAAGATTCTGGAATATCTCCACTATCATTTCGGGAATTTGCAGTCACTAAACTCCCTGCCCGTTTTAAAAGAGATGTTCCATGATTGAATGAAAGGAATAATTTCTACATTTGTTTGTTGTTAACGGATCCAAACAAAACTGGAGAAAAACGCAGGTTACCTTATGCAAACGAAATTACCGGAAACACAGGGAAGCTCATTATGGGATATGCGGGAAATGGCCATGGAGCACCAGGCCATCGACATGTCGGTAGGGGTTACGGAGTTTAGTCTTCCGGCCCGTTTGGGGGAGCTTGCCTCTTCGGTGATCAGAAACCAATACAACAATTATGCTCCGGTTGCGGGATGTATGTCGTTGCGGGAGCAGGTGGCGGCCCGGTATTTCAACCGCTACGGAAAGCGCTATTCGCCCGTGACGGAGGTCACCATTTCCGCGGGGCCCATTCAGGCCATTTCGACGGCGATCACCGCCGTGGTGAATGAAGGTGACGAGGTCATCATCTTTGAGCCCTCTTACCTCACCTACGGACCGGCGGTGCGTTTGAACGGAGGCACGCCGGTGCATGTGCCCCTGAAGGAGCCTGGGTTCAGAGTAGAGTGGGAGGATCTGCGGAAAATGATCACCACCCGTACGCGGCTGATCATTATCAACACCCCGCATAATCCCACCGGCATCGTATTCAGCCGTGAAGACATGCTTCAGCTGCAGCGTCTGACGGCAGGTACCGGCATCTACATCATCAGTGACGAGACCTACGAGTGTCTCTCCTATGATCAGGACAAGCATCAGAGTGCCGGGCAGTTTGAGGGATTGGCCAGCCGCAGCTTCATCGTTTCTTCGCCGGGGCCGGTTTATCATATCAACGGCTGGGGACTGGCCTGGTGCCTGGCTCCGGAAGCCATGACCGCAGAATTCCGGAAAATCCAGGAGTACCAGATCGTCAACGTGGCCTATCCCCTCCAGCAGGCCCTGGCTGAATACATGGAGGGGGAGGATAGCCGCGATGAGATCAACGAGTTCTACCAGGGGAAAAGGAATTACTTCAACCGGTTACTCAAGGGCAGCCCTTATATCCTGCATCCCACACAGGGAAGTTATTTTCAGCTGGTCAGCTTTTCGGCGATCTCGCAGGTACCCGATACGGAGTTTGCACTGCGGCTCCTCAGGGAAGGTGGCGTGGCCGCTGCTCCTCTTTCCCTGTTCATGCACAAGAAAAAGAGTACCCCCTATCTGCGGTTTTGTTTTGCCAAGAAGAATGAAACCCTGGAAGAGGTGGCCCGCAGAATGATTGATTTCGCGGCCAAAGCCGCCTTCTAAGGGTTCTGCGGGCTCTCAGACGCCTTGTCGGAGAAAACGATGGCCTCATAGACGAAGAGTTCCGCGTGTTTCCATCCTTCCCATCCCAATCCGGCCTTATCGCGGGAACACCTGCCGAGTAATTCCTCCCTGTCCCAACCGTAGTGGGTGGCCACCTGGGGAAGGAAGGTTCCTGAAGAGCATCCCTTTTTGATATAGATTCCATGTATTCCGGGGAGGATCTCTTCGGGGGAGTGGATTTTCCTGGGGGGGGTAAGTACGGAAATTTCGAGATTCATGGCGGAAAGTTCTTCAGGTTGAAGGGGTTTGAAGCGGCCGTCGTGGACCGCAGAGGCTGCAGAGCGGTCTACCACATCGGCCAGGGGATCTCCGGTATCGAAACTTCCTATGCATCCCCGCAGTTTTCCTTCAATATAAATGGAAACAAAGGCTCCGGCAGGTTTTTCAAGGCTGCTGGTCGTGGAAGTGGATACATCTGTTTCCCTGCTTTCGGCGGGGTTTCTTTTTCCATGGAGGACCATGGAGGTCACCGAGGAGCGGGCGATGGCCAGCAGCGCCTGTTTATCCTCACTTGTGAGGGTAAAAGCCCTTTCTTCGTTGGAAAAGAAAGCCACGGCACTGTACCCGACCACGCGGTCATGGTCGCCGTAGCGGGGTTCGTCGCCTGAGTTGGCATAGTCTATCCATTCGGCTCTCAGGGATGCCGGGGAGGTGAGGTGGAGCAGGGTCACCACCGAGGTCCATCCGCACAAGGCCGTCGCCAGTCCGGGAAGCCCCTTCTTCCTGCTTTCCGACAGCTGTTTGAGCAAATATGCGGGATCATTGGCCAGGATCGCTTCTGTGGTGGCGTGATCGGTAGCCACGGCATCCTCATAGCAGGGGTAGTGTGAGAGGTCGGAACTGGCCACGAAGAGGTTTTCGGAGGTGAAATACGGCCTGAGTATATCGGCGAGCTGCAGGCATTCCTGGGGGTTGCTGGTTCCCAGGATGAGAGGGACCAGGAGGAAGCCCGGGGCCAGTTTTTCCTGCAGGAAGGGGAGTTGTACCTCGAGGCTGTGTTCTCCCAGGTGAGCTTTCCCGCCGGGGTTGACGAGAAAGGATTCACGGGTCAGGAGCCGGCAGGTCTCCCTGTCTACAGGTACTTTTCCGAGGGGTGTCTCATAATCTCCGTCGCACCAGGCCGAAGCCCCCGGGAAATGCATCTGGTGGCTTGAGGCCAGAATGAAAACCTTCCGGTAGGGATGGCCTGCAGGGATCTGGTTAAATCCCGAGGCGGCCACCCTGCCGCTGAAAACATACCCCGCATGAGGCACCACCAGAGCCCGGGGTGACTGACCAGGGTGCAGGGGCGCTTTCGCCTCCCTGAAAAGACGGGTCACCTCCTCCCGGAGCGGCTTTTCACCTATGGGATAAAACCTCCCGGCCACGGCGGCCGGCCGGTCTCCCTCTTTTGTGGTGTGCTGTGACATGTGGCTGATTCTTACACCCCGGAGGCCGGGATACTTTTCTGTTTTACGGTAAAAAAGAGGCCAGGTTCTGTTTTGCATAATCTTTGACCGCTAAACCCGAAATGGGCGACTGGGCTTTTTTCCGGGGAAATTTCTTTAACTTTAGGGGTAATTACCGGACCTAAAAAACAACGATTATGGCTTCAACCCTTAAAATCAACAGACGCAGGTTTCTGGCGACGACGGCGGCTGCTTCGGCTGGTTTGACGATTCTTCCCGGGAGTGTTTTAGGAGGGCGCGGACGGGTGGCCCCCAGCGACAGGCTGACCATTGCCTACATAGGCTGCGGCACCCAGGGGCTTCGCGAAATGACCACCCTGATTGCCGACCCGGCCGTGCAGATCGTGGCGGTCTGCGATCCCAACAAATTCACCACCGACTATGTCGACTGGTCGGCCGACGGATTGAAAAACGATATCCGCCGGGCGCTGGGGGATTCTTTCTGGGGTTCGGCGTTGAAGGGAATTCCGGGAGGCCGCGATGTGGGGCAGGAGTTCGTGCAGAAGTATTATGCCCAATCCACCGGAAAAGGAAGCTATCAGTGTCCCTCCTACAGTGATTTCCGGGAGTTGCTGGAGAAGGAGCGGGATATCGATGCCGTGAAGATCATGACTCCCGACCATCTGCATGCGGCGGTGGCCCTGGCTTCCATGAAGAAGGGGAAGCATGTGGTGACCCACAAGCCCATTGCCAACCGGATGAATGAGGCAAAAAAAACCATTGAGATGGCGGGGACGCCCGGGTTAAGCACCCATCTGCTGGCATGGAGCCGCCGCCCCGGTTATGATACCATTAAAAGCTGGATCGCCGCGGGGTTCATCGGCACCCTCCGCGAAATCCACAACTGGTCGAACCGGCCGGTATGGCCCCAGTGGCAGGCCAATCCCACGGAAACACCGCCGGTGCCCAAAGGTTTTGACTGGTCGCTGTGGCTGGGGCCCGTGCCCGACCGCCCCTACCATCCTCATTATACCCATGCGGTCTTCCGGGGGTGGTACGACTTTGGCGGGGGCAGTATCGCCGACATGGGTCATTACAGCCTCTTCCCGTTGTTTCTCACCCTGGGCATAGATACGCCGGCCATCAGCGCCGAGGCGTATGCATCCACCACCTGTACCCTTGACGGGGGTGTGTCACGACAGCTCCGCAACGAAGTGGCCTTTCCGCTCTCCTGCATCATCCGGTTTGAGTTTCCGGCCCAGAAGGAGTTACCCCCCTTCGACCTGATCTGGTACGACGGGGGCATACGCCCCCTGGTTCCCGATGAACTCCGCCATACCGGGAAAGGGCTTTCACCCGAAGGCATGATGTTTGTAGGCGACAAGGGAAAGATTGTGGCCGGCTTCCGGGGAGAAAATCCTGTGTTGCTGCCCGAAACCAAAATGGAACTGCTCCGGAAGGAAGAGAAGGAGGAGAAAGAGGAACGCGGCAATGCGGTGTGGATCGATGCTTTCCGCAACGGAAGCCAATCGCCCGGAAGTTTTATTTATGCTGGTCCGGTCACCGAAACCATCCTTTTGGGAGGGGTGGCCCTACGGGCAGGGAAAAAGGTGGTTTACGACAGCCGGGAAATGAAAATCACCAACCTTCCGGAAGCCAACCGGTACCTGACCCGGGAATACCGCCCCGGATGGGAGATCTGAAGATACGGGCGGTAGGATTTCCGGAGAAAACCATGTACATCATCTTTAAAATGAGAGATATGATCACAAGAAGAACTTTTTTAAGCCGGTCGGTGGCGACCCTTGGGACGCTGGCTGTGGCCTCGCAGATTCCCCTGGGCCTTTCGGCCCGCCCCGCCGGGTTTCCGGCACCCCGGAAATATAAACTTCCCCTGGGGTTTCAGGTGTGGACCATCAGGGAGGATCTGCTGAAAGACTTTCCCGGGACCCTGAAGAAGATGGCTGCGCTGGGATACGAAACCGTGGAGATGTGTTCGCCTCCGGGATACGGTTGGACCCCTCTGGTGAAATATTCAGGGAAAGAGATAAAGAAAATCATCAACGACGCCGGGTTGCAGCTGGAGAGCACCCACTACGGGATGAAGGAACTTCGGGAAAACCTGGGGGAACGCATCGAATTTGCGGCCTCCTCGGGTCAGAAACAGATGGTTCTCTCCAGTTTCGGTCTACCGAAGGAGGCTTCACTTGATGACTGGCGCCGGGCGGCGCAGGAACTGAATGAGATAGGCCGCAAAACCGCAGCCGCAGGTCTCCAGATGGGATTCCACAACCACCATACCGAATTCCAGGAGATCGACGGGGTGCTTATCTATGATGAGCTGCTGAAGAATTTCGATCCACTGCTGGTAAAGATGCAGTTTCAGGTGGCCGTGGTGAACATCGGTTTCCAGGCCGCCGACTATTTCCTGAAATACCAGGGGAGGTTTATCTCGGCGCACCTGGCCGACTGGTCTTATCTTCAGGAGAAAAATGTAGCTCTGGGACAGGGCGGTGTCGACTGGGATCTATTCTTTGAAAGGGCCGACAAAGCGGGTTTGAAAAACCTTTTCGTGGAGATGGACCCGGTCACCTTTGCCGACAGCGCAAAGTTTTACTACGGTAAATAGTCCGCCTCTTCTTCCGGGGGCCCCTCCGGAGATCTGTGACCAGGAGGGTCTCACTGGGTTTAAGAGCCGGTGAGGCTTTATAGCTTACCATGCATATCGCGGCACAGTCCAGGCAAGAGGGCAGGCACTTCAGCCAGGTGCCGGTGATGCCCGGGGGCGACGGGCCTGGTTAGTGAGCGGCCGGAACTTTCAGCCGCTCGCCGGTGCCCTGAATCATGATGCGTTCCCACTCCCTGCCGTAGCCCGGAAATTTCGGTGACGGCGGGATGTTTTTTCCGTTGCCGTTGTCTTTCAGCTGGTGCCCCTCGGTGGCTTTCAGGTTGCCGTCGGTATACTTCATAAAGAGGTAGTGGTAGAATTTTTTCCAGGCGCTTACCAGCAGGTCGCCTGAATATACCGAATAGGCGGTGACATAATCCACGGCTTCCGAAGGATTTTTCTGCCATAGGGCTGAGGCTTGCTGGTCGGTGACGGCCACTTCGCCGCGGAACCGTTTTTCCCATTCCGCCTGGTATTCCTCAATTTCGGGGTGGATCATATCATAGCGGGTGTAGGCCCAGTTGTTGACCTGGCTGAAGGTCCAGAAGGCGGAGGTTTCTGACCAGGTGATCATCGAGCCGTTGCCACGGGCGTAACTTTCGGGGATGGTGTGGATGCCGCAATACATGGGGGCGTAGACGCACCCGTCGGCGTCGTCGACGCCGAACCAGAAGATGCCGCCGATGGGATCGGGGAGCCATGGGCGCGACTGGGCCACGAAGCTGTAGCCGGTTTGTTGGGTGGCCACCGCCCGCTCGTTGAGGTATGTGACCCCGTCGACGGTGAATTCCATGGGCCGCCACCGGTAAGGAAGCCTGAATGGGCCGGCACCCGGGTCGTTGCGCATGTCAAGGGGAGTCTCTTCATAATGGTCGCGCATGCCGGCCATCACCTGTTCCAGGGTGACCGGTTCGTCGGGTTTCACCCATAAGGGCAGCCGGTTGGTTACAAACCGGTTGGGGTTGGCGCTTCTGTCGGGGTAGCGGGCATCCCGGTCGAACTGCCCCAGGGCATAACGCGTATGATCTTCGTTGTCGCGAATCTTACCGTTGATTTTCCGGAAAAAGGACCACACCCGGGCGTCACAAAACCTGGCACCGCCAAAAGTGACGGGATTGTAGACATCGGAGAAGCTGAAAGCCGTTTCAGGGCCTGAATAGAATCCCTGTTTTAAGGCAAAAGAGATCACATCGGGAGAGTGATATACCTCCTGTGTGGAATCATCCCAGTTGTTTTGTTTCTGAAAGGGGAAGGTGGTGATGCGGGCCTGGTTGGCGTGGCCGCTCACCGTGCCGTCAGGGATGCGCAGGGCGACCCATACGGCCCCCTTCTCATATTTACCCTTGCCGATCATCTCCAGGATCCAGGCTTCGTTTTTGTCGGAAACAGAAAAGGATTCCCCGGAAGAAGCATAACCATATTGGGCCACCAGGTCAGTGATCACCTTTATGGCTTGCCTGGCGGTTTGGGAGCGCTGGAGGGCGATCCGCATCAGAGATCCGTAATCAAGGAAAGCTCCCGGCTGCGACTGCAGCGAATCGAGTCCCCCGAAGGTGGTCTCCCCGATGGCCACCTGGTGCTCATTCATAAACTGAACCACCGAATAGGTATGGGCTACCTCGGGGATGGTCCCCAGGAATTTGCCGTTCTCGTAATGGTAGATTTCACAGGCGGTTCCCGGGGCATGATCGGCGGCGGGGTAAAAGGCGATGGAGCCGTAACGGGTGTGGGAGTCGGCGGCATAGGTGATCATCACTGAACCGTCGCTGCTGGCCCCGCGGGTAATAATCAGGTTGGTGCAGGCCCGGCTGCCTTGATGGGCGGCCATCAGGACCATGACCGTCCCTATGAGGGTCATTTTAATCTTCATGTTAACCGTTTTTTACAAAAATAAAAAAATAGGGTTACCTGACCTACTCCGGATCACTACTCAGCCTGGATCAGCCCCTCTTCCCGCGCCTGGTGGAGTGGATCATACTGAATAAGCTGGTGCAGTTTGTGAAAAGAAACCACCAGAGATTGATGAAGTGGGGAAAGGGCAGGTCACATACGGATAAGTCAGAGGGAGATGGCGGCCACTACGAAGAGCCGTTCATCGGCGGGATTCAGGATGAGGCTTCCGGTCAGGGGAAGGGAAAAGTGGTCGGTGATTTTGATTTCTTTGGTGGCGGAGAGGCCCAGGTTACACAATCCGAAGTGGCCGTAGGGGGTATGCCAGCCGTTGCCAGCCCCTGCAAACAGGGTAAAGCGGCCGGCGGTGTATCCCGCCTCGAAATAGAGGTCTCCGCCGGCGGCCCCGGCTCCGTCATTCAGGATGTAATTGGTTTCCAGGGAAAACCTTCCGGGTGCCCAGCCACCATGGAGCTCAAAGGCATGATTGTCAGTGTTCCACCAGGTCGTCCCCGAATAGTAATAGTCCATAACACCGAGGGTGAAATCGCCCAGGCTGAGGGTGGCATACAGATCCGCTTCGGAGTGGTTTTCGTCGGCAAAATAGTAGGATCCCCAGGCGCCCAGAGTGAACCTCCCCACATTGACCTCCAGGGTGGGCTGCAGGGCCGGGCCGTTGCCCTGCCTCACTCCCCGCCAGATGTAGCTGCTGACCAGGTCCATACTTACGTTCACCTTTATGCCTGCCTCCTCACGAAGGATTTCTGTTTCCTGTGGCAGGCTCCCGTCGTTTTCCTCCGGAAGGTTCTTTGCTGATGGTGGTAGTGATCCGGTGGCCTGTGAAAGGGTTTCTCTCCCTTCCTGCGTCAGGTCACCTGCTTCCTGCAGAAATGCCTCATCTTCCTGTGTAAACGCCGCCCACGGCCATCCGGTAAGCAATAGCATCATGATCACCATCCGGACCGGTGTATGGCAAGCCATTGGATATTTCATACTTAATTAGTGTAATTGTTAATTAATGCTTTGTGCTTCAGTCACATATTGATGTAAGGCCAATGACGGATCTTCACGCCCATGGAATTGGCTCCGCGGTGCTCCGCCGAACTTCGTTTCGCATGGAGCAAATATACATGTCCTTATGTAGTCGAAGCACCATGCGACTTTCATGGGTTAATGCTGCAAATGTATACCAGAAAACCCATTTCAGAGAGGACCTATGTCATGGAAAAGAAAACAGGCCTCTGTTAAAGGCCTGTTTTTTCTGTTTCAAATGTTTCGTTGGTATGGTCAATTTCGCAAAGCAGATGCAATATACACGTGGTTTCATCCTGCCGGATGTTGGAATCCTTAGCCTGGATATTTCATATTTGGGTGAAACATTCCGGATGCGTTTATTCGTCAGCCAGCCGGATATGGGCCCAGAGGTGGGCGGGGTTATGTTCAAGCGCTTTGGTGAACTGCCCGCAGGCTTCCTTTTTCTTTCCTTCTCCCAGAAGGGCCAGTCCATGCAGGTAGGCATTCTGGGCCATTTGGATGGCGCCCGCGCTTCCTGCCTCGAAAGAGCGGAACGCATCGTTTTCTCCCCTGCGCTGAGCCTGTTCTGCCAACATCCTGAACTGTTCCGCAGCCCTGGCCTTGTCTCCCAGCTTTGCGAAAGCCAATCCCCTTTCATACAGGTATTCGGTGCGCTCGGTCAACTCCGCAGCGGCCGCCTCATAACGGTTCCGGGCTTCCTCCTTTTTACCCTGTTTTTCGAGATAGGTGCCCATCAGGTAGTTCATCTGGGCTCTGCGCTCACTTCCCCAACGGCCAATGGGAAAATCCAGCGCCTTCTGGAGGTCAGCCACCGCCCCGGAGAGATCACCGCCTTTCCCCTTCTCCAGGGAACGCAGGATAAAGGTGTTGTGGAAGACATCCCTGAAGGTGCGGCTCCCCTCCGATTCTACAAACTGGGTCGTCGAAATGATTTCCGCTACCTCATCATACTTCCCGAGGAAAAGTAAAAGCTCGATCTCCCGCAGGTAGGTTCCGCTGTGTTGAGAGGAGACTGCCCGGTTATTCCCGAAAATCCTGTCATACCGCTCCCGGGGTGCGACCCCCGCTCCGGCCAGTACCTGGTCGTATTCGTACATCAGTCTGGCATCGGAACGGTTTCTTCTAAAGGCCTCCTCATAAAGGCTGGCTGCTTTTGTCTGGTCCTTTTCCTGTTCCTGTGCCGCCAGAGCCAGGTTCCTCCACACAATGTAAAAACGGTCGTCGGCAAGGCGCGACTTCTCCCACAGCTCCACAGCCAGTTCCGGCCGGCTCTCATAATAGAGGTTCCCCAGATAATAAAGGGCTTTGGCATCGCCGGGATCGGCCTTCAGGGCATCACCCAAAACCTCGGTCATCTCCTCGCGGAAAGGGAAACAGTAGTCGTGAGGCCTGGTGCCGGCCAAGGCGTAGTACTCCAGGGCCTTCTGGCGATCTCCCTTCCGGGCCTGGTAATACCCCAGGGTATAATAGAGCAGGGGATAGGAATTTCCCTTTTTCTCGAGGCGCTCCAGGATCTCCGAAGCTTCCGCGAATAATCCGGCATTGGCATAAAAAGCAGCAAATTCGAGATACGATTCCGTAGCGCCGGCCATGATTTTCTCCAGCTCTGTCACCATGTCTGTAGCCTCCTTTTCCTTATGCTGCGCCCTGAAAATCAGGGCCAGTTCGTTGTGTGCTGCATAGTCGAGGCAGTCATCGGCCAGGATGGCCAGGGCTTCCCGTTCGGCCTCCTCCAGCTGCCCCAGCTCACGCAGGATCGCCACCTTCAGTCCCCGTCCTTTCACATGGTTCACATTGGTGCTCAGGGCCCGCTCCATATGGTCGAGGGCCGTGGCGTAATCGCCGTTTTCACAGTCCATCTCCGCCAGTTGGTGGTAGCTTTGGGTGTGCCAGCCGGCGTTCCACGTGGCGGCATAGAGGTGGTCGTAGGCTTCCTTCCGCTTGTTCAGCTTTCTTTGCACCACCCCCAGGTAATAGAGGGCTTCGCTGTCCATGGGCCGGGTATAGCGCATGGTGATGCGTTCCACGGCTTTCAGGAGGTGTTTTTCAGCGGCTTCGAAATCCTTGCCTTTGGCATACAGAATGCCCAGCTGGGTGTTGACGCGGTAGTCGCCCGAATCGCGCTTCAGCGCTTCCCTGTAATAAGGCATCGGATCGACTGAGGCGTTGTGGAACTGGTTGAGGCGCAAGCCGTGGAGGTAGAGCTCTTCCGTGGATTTCACCTCTTCAGGTTTGGGTGGTGACGCCAGAGCATCGGGTTTTGCTTCCCTCCGGGGTTCCTGAGGCCTGTACGACAACAGAATCTTTCCATCGGCGGAGGTCACCGTCAGCCGAAGCTTCCCGCGGGAGACCGGCGTGGTCAGTTTCACTTCCCCGGAAAAGGGAGCCGCAGGACTCAGATCTGGGGTACGCGCGTACTTCTCCTCTTCTCCGTAAAACAGGGTGACCTTTGCTCCCCGGAACAAGCGGGTGGTGTTCACCCGGAAGGTGACCCTGCCATCATCACCCACCTCCAGATTAAGGGCCCCGTTTTTGTTGGCCTCCGTCATTCCCCCGAGATCCCGGATGGGAAACCACGTCATGGTCACCTCCTTGCTCTCATAGGGCTGAAGCCAGCTGTAGTCGGGCTGGTTGTCGGTGTAAGCCCCGGCCATCAGCTCGATGTACTGGCCGTCGCTGTCGGTCAGTCCGTCGTTGATCATCCGCCCGGCAGGATTGTTCCCGTCGGCCCAGTATTTCATGCCCGGACTGGTGTGGTGGTTGCCGATCCAGGCGGTGCCTGCCTCCTTGCCGTGGTCATACCCCCCGAAGAAGTCCTCCTGGGGATTCCACGAGAAAAAGGAGGAGGGAACCCCGGTATTCTTCCACAGGCTGATGTCTTTACCCGTATAGTCGAAACGGTTGTAGCGCCCGTCGGCAATAGGCCAGCTGGTCATCTCGCTTTTGTGGTGCTGGGTGACATACTCGACCGAGGGCGGAAATATCACCTGATAGGTGGAGTCCACATGCACCGAGGGATTCGCCCAGAAGAGAAAAGAGCAGGTGTAAGGCGTAGGATTGTAAGGCTTGATGGTCATCTCCACCGTTGAGGAGCCGGGCCTGACCGTGTAACCCAGCAATATCCGCAGGCGGTGCATCTTCTCGATATGCGAAATCCACACCGTCGTGCTGCCGTCGGCATGGCTCTCTACCTGGTAGTCCATGGGTGCCACAGTGTGCGGACCATGGTGGTGCGGATACCCCCAGGCATTCCCCCCCGAGATCCAGTAACCCACCATCCCTATCAGCGAAGGCTTGATCACATGCTGCCGGTAAAAGAAGTTGTAGCCGTTGGTCTTGTCGACCGCCTCGAAAATACGACCCCCCAGTCCGGGCATCACCCCGATGCGGATATACTCATTCTCGAGGTACACGATGTGGTACTTCATATCGACCTTCGTACGCGTCAGATTGTCATTCATGGGGTAGGGGTAGTAACGGCGCTGCACCCCCTGGTGCGCTTGTCCCTCATAAAAGCGGGGCATCGGATTTGGCGGAAGCACCACATAGGTGGGCACCAGCAACGAATCTTCCTTCACCTTTACAGGAATTTCCATCGTTTCGGAAACTGTGCCGGCCTTTAACCCGGAAACGACGGTCTCAGCGTTGTTATTTACCACCCGCGGAGTGCTGGTAGTCATTCCCGCCACCGCCCCCGGAACCAGTCCGGGAAGCAGGGCGATCAGTATGATTGTTTTATAAATCAGTTTTTGCATAGGTGTTGTTTTAATCGTGATGTGACATGGGCTGGTCATGGGGGAGAATCCCTTCATTATGGTCAATCCCTTTTCTTATTTGATCTGCATTCCCCAGAGGGCGGTGCGGGTGGTCACGAAGAGGGTGTTGCCTTCTTTCCCGCCAAGGGTCATGGAGATGGGGCGTTCTTCCATTGAAATCCGTTTAATCTCCCGCCCTGCAGGGTCAAAGACAAAGATCTGCCCGTCGGCCAGGTAAAGGTTACCATCGCTGTCGACCACCGAGATGTATTCCCCGCGGGCGTGCACCTCTTTCATGTTGCCGGCCTTTCCTTTCTCGTCGACGGTAAGCTCTACCGTCCGCTTCAGGTCCTCGTCGGCCACGAAGAATTTCTTTCCGGGGGCCGTGCGGGTCAGCGTGGTGGAGCGGTAGATGTCGTAAGTCTCGGGGATGATGGTCACCCCGTCGGGAGCCACGAAGGAGGAGTCAGGCATGCTGACGACTATGTCGTTGAAGTTGCTGCGCCACCGTGAGGAGGGGTGGAAGACCCTTTCCACCTTCGGAATGGCGCTGTTGGCTACCCGGGGCAGCAAACGGATGGTCTCATCGGGATTCTCAGGATCGACGGAATAGGCCCAGGCGGCCCAGCCTCCGTTGCCCCAGCCGCTGTACATCGGATTGTCGTCGGGAAGTACCTTCACCCGCTCCTGCACGCCGTTGATCAGCAGTCCGGGTTGCGGATCGTACCTGAAAACCACCAGCAGGTTGTCCCTGGTATCGGTGGCCAGGGTGAGGGGCTTATAGGGATAATCGGCCAGCAGGCGCAGGCTGTTGCTCGCGGCATTCCACTGGTAGATCCTCTTCAGCCGGGTTTCGCAGAAATAGACATTCCCCTTGCTATCGCTGGTGGCTCCTGTGGTGAAGTTGAATCCTCCGGCCAGCTTTTCCATCTTTCCGGGGGTGACGGGAAGCTTCAGCTTTCCGGGTTCACGGCCGGTGACCGTCAACCGGGCAAAATCCCAGGGATAGACGGGCAACTCCTTGTTGGCCTCGTATACCGGAAACTCGATGACCTGGAGGACCTGGGTGTAGCTGTGCATATTGCGAAATTCTATGTTTTCGCTGTTGCGCACCTTGATGCCGTAGGGCTGGGGCGTGTTGACCCTGATAACCCGGTACATCCAGAGGTTGGCGAAGAGGAGGTCGCGGCATCCCGAGATCTCCATCATCTGGCACTCCTTGCCTTCACGTCCCTCCTCTTCAAACTGGAAGGCCATCATTTTCCAGTTCTGTACGTTTTCAAAGCGGGCTTCGTTGCGCACATGGTGCTCGAGCGACATGGCATAGATGCGCCCTGGTGTCGAGGTGTTGCTCACGTAAAGTCCGCTGGCGGCATAGGTGTTGGCGGTCCAGATATCCTTGATGATCCCTCCGCCGTTGTTGGTGACCCACAGGCTCCAGTACTGGTTGTCCCAGGCCAGGTCCATTCCCGGCGCCGTCACCGGCGATGAGGGGGAGCTGATGGCGGGACCCCGTCCCTGGGGCCTGGCCTGTCCGGCCCGCAGGCCAGCAGCACCTTGCCCTGATGTTCCGGCTCCTCCGGTTTGCTGTGCCGCAGCTCCCGGAGTGGGCGCTCCCTGTGCGGAAACCCCCGGCCCTGCAACCCCCGGTGCTGCTCCATCCTGCGCAACAGCAGCCACGGGCGGTGCCGGCTTACGCATGGTCCCGTGACCTCCGACAAATTTCACATCGTTGAGCAGAGACTTCTCTCCGGCCATCCATTTGCATCCCACTGCCCGGTAGTTGTAACCCCCGGTACTCAGTCCGATGCCGTTGAACTGGTCATCACCCCCTGCCGAAGACTCCACCATGGCCACGGGAGCACCGAAACCACTGAAGGCCGGCTCACTCTCCTTTAATACGAACTGCGTGGCAAACGGGTGCAACCCGATGATCCGGGTTCCGGGCCGCATCTTCAGGGTCCCTGTAATCCGGTACCACCCCTGCGGAACATATATCGTCTTATATTTTTCGAGGGCTTCCCTGAAAACCCGGGTGTCGTCGGTATCGCCATCGCCGACGGCTCCCAGCTGCCTGATGTTCACCCACTCTTCCATGGGCGGAAGCGCCGGAATTCCGGGAGACAGCACCGCCGGAACCTTGTCAATGGGTACCAGATCGGTCCTCGTCTCTATCCGGGAATCCGACACCAGGTCCGCCATGACCAGTCCGTAGGTGAAATCCCTGACCCGGTAGCTTTTTTCCAGTCCCATGATTTTCTTTCCGCTTTTGAGGAAGCTGGCCAAAACGGGCACCTGGTGGCAGTCGATATTCTGAAGGTTCACCTGGGTGAAGGTATTCCCTTCCATGCTGATTTTAATGGCAGCTTCGGTGACATTTTCAAAGAGGCACTCCTCCATATAGAGACGATCGGGCTTGTTCTCGCCCATTTCCACGACTACGGGTACATTTCTGACCTGCATCTTCACGATGGCCAGTCCGGCTTCATAAGTCAGAATGGCGGCTTTGCGCTGGTTCTCAAACCAGGTGTCCACGATCATCATGGGCCACCCGGGTGAGGTCCGGTAGGTGTAAATCCCATACTCGCCACCGATGAATTTTACATTTTCAAGTTCGTTGCCGACGTCAAAAATTCCGGCTTTTCCCTTGCCGATATTCATCACCGAGTGGCTTACGAAGCCGTGTTGGGCAAAATGGGTGCGCAGCACCACGGCATGGGGGTTGCCCTCTTCAATGGTGAAATCGATGTTGGAAATGGCGCTGTAAAAGGTGCCTGCCCCGGCATCACGCGGGGTGTCGCCAGCCCCTACCATATTCCCGGTAAACCAGAACATGTAGTTGGCTTTTCCCTTATCGCCGGAAACCTCCTCCTGGAATCCCGGAGTGTTCTTCCCCAGTATGAAAACGGGCCGTTTTTCTCCGTAGCCGATCACCCGCACCGCCGGAGGAATGTAGATGGTCTTGCTGATCCGGTATTTCCCTTCGGGAATGAAGAGTATCCCGAAACTCTTTTCCCGTTTGACCTGGTTAAGGGCTGCCTGAAGGGCGTCGGAGACGTCGCTCTTCCCGTCGGCTTTGATGGAAAACTGTTCCGGAGTGAAAAAGAGGGCTTCCTGATCACCGGGCTTCTGCCGGTAAACCGAACCTTCCCTGACCGTACCGGCCCATGCCGGCATCATTCCCAAGGCCATGGCCAGGAGAATAAGTAATCTGTATTTTTGCTGTCTCATCGTTTTGTCTTATAGGTTGAAATGTTTTTGTCTGTCGAATTGTTCAGTCTGTCAAGGAATTCCACTGCCTATGGTTTGACATAGAAGGGGAAGTTGGCGGTGACAGCCATGGGGCCTGAAATACCCCAGAAAGTGAGGAGACTTGCCAAAAGAAGGATATTTACTAATTGCATCATTGGAATTCATTTTACGTTTCGGTTAGTAATACAAATTGTACAGCAGCTCCATCATGCGGAAGGCGGGTTGTCCCCAGAGTTCTTTGTAGTTATGGAGCACTGCCATCTTCCAGTAGGGAACGTCAAGGTCATCGCGGGTGAGTATACCCACGGGATATCCTCCGGTGATGTCGCCCGTGAAAACGGCATATTGGGGGGAGAAACGGTAGCCTTCGCCATACATCAGGCTCTGGCTGAAGGGATTCTTCCCCTGCATCCACTCGGCCTGTGCCTGTGCGATCCAGACCATTTCCGCATCACCAAGCAACTTCCCGGCGGCAGCCAATCCGGTTGCGGGGGAGAGCATCACCGAGCTGTTTCCCCTGAAGGCATGCCACACCGGAAACATGCGGAGGTAGTGGAGGCTGTCAAGCCTGACACCTTCGACAATCTGGGCATCATCAGCGGTCCCGGTCAATTGGTATATATTGGCCGGAATCATGTGATAGGGTCCGGTGTACCCAGCGGTCGTTTTCAGGTGTTGCCCATAGAGCCTGACCGCAGTCATCCATTTATGATGGTTCGCATGATCGGGCATAAGGCGGCATAACTCTATTAGTCCCAATACCGGAGAAGCGGCAACACAGCTGTGGTTATACCCGAAAAACTGCTCCCTGCCCCTGTTGGTGTAAAAGAACCCCTGCATGGGAACCTCCCACGGGGTAGGTTCTGTTTGCTGACATTCCATGAGGGAATCGGCATAAGCCACGATCAGTTTCCGGATTTTTTCCCCGGGTGCCAGTGTGTACAGTCTGGTGCCGGCCAGCAGGGCGAGCGATAGCCTTTCAGTGTTCCAGCGGTGGGGTTGTCCTGCGAGCAGATCCCAGGTCTCTCTGGCAACCTGGCTTGATTGCCCCGAAAGGGCGGGATCCTGTTTTTCAAGAGCTAGCGCCGCTTCCACATGGGCAATGATGGCATGGTAGTTATCGTTTACGCTGGCCCGGTTCCCAGGCTGGATGTGCTTGTCGTCGAAATTCCCGATGATGCCGTCGGTATAGCTGTCGTGAGTGGTCCAGCTGATCACCTGCAAACTGTCGAAACGGTTTTTGTTCAGCCAATCAAGTCCCCACCGTCCCTCTTCTATGAGCCGTGCCGAAAGTTGCGGGTGCGATTTTTCATAATGGCGCGCCAGCCTGAAAAAAGCCGCCGTGGCACTGGCGGTCTGCCAATAGGACTGCGAAAGGTCTCCTGCATCGTGCCACCCACCGGCCATCACGATGGTATCACCCTTATGAACCGTGTACCAGTCGGTATGGCACTTCAGGTGAATCCCGGGCTGCTCAAAACCACAGCGCTGCAAATAGAACTGGTTCGTGATCTTCTCAATGACAGGAAGCCATACATCTTCAGCCACGGGAAAAGGATCAGAGGTTTTTTCACCATAGACAATTCTGAAATGCCCCGGCTTTTGGAGCTCCGAAAAATCGAAAACGGCAAAATCACCCCTTCTTCCGCTATCGCGGATGACGGCTTTTTCCAGCACCGTTTTCTTGCTGGTGGCATCCTCCACCCGGAAAGTCTCCCCTACCACCTCCGAGGTGAAAGCTGTCTTACGGTCAGCACAGTTATAGCCCGAATGGCTGAACGAAATCTCCCCATTGGTGCTCCAACCTTCATAATAGTCGGGTTCCACCACCTCAAGGGTCAGGTTGTCAACATAATAGGTAATGGTGTCGGAAGCATCGGGTTCGTTCCCCTGCAGACCGTAACTCAGCGTGATGCCGGTCACCCGGTCGTGCGGAAGATGCGGAATCTCCATCACCATCTTGTTCCACTGGTTATTTTTCAGCATGACCGTATGCCATCCTTCCTTGCCGTATTTGTCAGGGACATTGCCCTCATTGTGCAGGATGATGGTCAGATATAGCTTTCGGAAACCTTTGAATTCAGGATATACATGAAAGGAGATCCGGTTGAAGGCTGAAAAATCCTCCTGGTTGAATTTCCTGGTCAGATTCTGTCTTCCCCAGTACCGCCCGTTAGGGCCCAGATCTTCGATCACCTTGGTGGGACTCACGAATTTGATGGAGCTCTTCCCTTCAAACACCTGTTCCTGGCTCAGGGTGAAGCTTGCCACATTCTCACGGCTCCCATAGGTCAGCTCCCAATGGTCGAGCGACTCGGCCCCGTCGAGCTGAAGAGAGCCCAGGATCTCCTTATGGTCCCAGTGGTATTGCATGCTGTGTACCGTATCCATGGGCATGGCCTCATGACGGTATAAGCAGGAGCTGACGGCCGATTCCTGAGGAGGCGAGGAGAGGCATCCCGTGAAAATCAAGAGAATAAGAGTGAATATCGCGTACTTCATATAAAAACTGGTTTTTCGTTACCAAGTATAGGTTCCTGACCATTGCAGAGGGTTATTCATCCCACAGGTCGGGGATCTGACCGTGGCCGCGGGCCCGCAGGGGTTTCTGGCTGAAGGGTTCTGCGGTTCCGGCGTGGACCTCATACAGCCGTTTCGCGGTTTCCGCCATGGCGTTCACCTGATAGATATAGGGTCTGTCGGTCACATCAACCAATCCGCAGTTGTAATTCTCCCCATCATTGCGCCTTCCTGTGAGGTCCTGGTCGCTCCACTGGAAATAAGCGGAGCCGATGAGGCCGGGGTGGGCATAGCCATTTTCGGTGTAGTAACGGTAGGCGACTCCCCGTTCCTGTTGAGAATCGACCTGCCAGAGCGACTGCGCCATGCCCCGGTCGACCGTCCCGAAATGGTACTCCCCGATGATCATGGGTAACCCCGTGATGGCCAATGCCCTGTCCATCATCTCTTTTCCCGGAACAAGGTCGTAACAGTTGAAACTCAACACATCAAAGGATTCCTTGCAGATGGCCAGGAGCTCTTCATCTATATGGCTGATGTTGCCAAAACGGTAGCCCAGGTTGAGGTGATGGGGATCATATTTCAACTGAGCCTCCTTCACCGCGGTCAGGAATGTTCTGAAGGTGGTGTAGATGAATTCCTTGCGGCGCTCCGGGGAGTCTCCCTTCTGCAGGAATTTCTGTAATTCTGCTTTGATGGGGCGTTCTTCTCCCTGGATGATGAGGTCGCACAACCGGGCTTCCTGTTCGAGCCAGGAGGGTTCGTTTCCTACGAAATAGCCGATCAGCCAGGGGTTGTCCTTATAGCGGGTCACCGACCCCTTCATGGCTTCGTCGAGTTTTTCCCGGAAATCAGGGGTATACACATCGGCCAGTCCCATCAATCCCCGATCCACGCCGGCGGTACGCATGGTCACCATGAAAGCCTTCCGGTTCATGGCGATGACTTCTCCGCTTGACCAGTTCCCAATGGTATTGACGCCCCACTTGTCCATTCTCTTAATAATCATTTCATTGGCTTTTTCCCGGAATCCCTCCCCGTAGCGCCGGTAGAGGTTCCACATGCCGAAGTGGTAATCGTGGGGCCGTTCGTTGGGTCGCACCTGACGGTTGTTGCCGGCGCTGTGAGCCGGAGCAGCAAGCAGTTCCTGCGGGGGAAGCTCACCGAACATGTTCCTCCGCTTGTTGACCTCTTTGGCATTCCCCCCCCTGCCGGGGGTGACACAATCGACTCCCACCGAGAGAAAGAGATACCCTTCGGGATCAACGAACCACCAGCGGCCATCGACCATTTCGGTGCGGAAAAAGCCCGTGGCTTTCACCTGTTTCTGGAGGTATCCCCCATATTTCGAGTAGTTAAAGGGCTCTGTGGATGCGGGTTCTGCCTCTTCTGCAGCCCATTCCTGCTGTAGTTGCTCCAGGGAATGGATCTTACCCTCGTAGTCGCCCAGGTTCCATTGACCGAACTGGTCGACCGAAGGAGTGGCTTCAAGGTATTCATCGCCGGGGTCTTCCACCGACAGGGCGATGGAACGGATCTCAAATTCCGGGGTGCCAATGGGTGCCCGCATGCGGATCCCTATCGAGTCGACCCCATGGAGGGGACCCCTCCGGCCTCCCAGGTTGATCCACCCCGTATAGCGCGGCTGGTTAAAGGTGGCTGCCAGATCGATGGCCGCATCGGGAAGTTCCCTGTAAAACTTCAGCGGTATGGCCAGTTTGTTCCATCCGTTGGGAACGTAACTCATCACCCGCAACTCATTATACCCCGAATCGGTGGTGAACCCGATGTGGAAACGCTGGGCCGTGGTGATCCTGAATTCCAGAACCACATAGTTGTACTCATCCCAGTTCGCAGGTAACCCCGGCGTGATGTCGGCAATGGCGAATTTCTTCCCCGACACCTCCTTCGTGGGATCAAAGACGACTTTGAAACTCTTGCTCGTGGGAGTGCCGCACCCCATCATTCCTGCAATAAGGAGCAGCACAAGTGACGATGATATGATTTTGTTCATGGTGTAAGATTTTGTTGGTTAAGTGATGTTTCATTGACGCATAATGCCGGCGTTCTGCACCTACCGGGGTAGCGGGTCATGGAGTCCTCTCCTGATCAGGGCCGGCTGACTTTGACTCCATAAAGGCCGTTTCGCCCGGTGATGAAGAGGATATCCTTCTCTTTTCCCCCGAAAACAAGGGTGGAAGGCCGTTCCGGTACTTCAATTCTTCCTTTGGAATTCCCCTTTTCATCAAAAATAAGGATATTTCCATCGGCAACATAAAGGTTTCCCCGGTCATCGGTGGTTGATCCGAACTCTCCCCATTCCACGAAATAGGAGAGGTCATGGAGGGTTCCGTCAGGGGCTACCGAATAGCGCACCATCCGGCGGTCGTATTCATCAGAGAGGTAAAAGGGTTTTCCCGGAAAAGCTTCCAGAAGGGCGGAACAGCGGGCCAGGTCATACTGCTGGGGGATGATGGTCTTGCCGTCGGGGGCCAGGAAGCACTTTTCGGGAACACTCACGGTCACCGTGTTGAAATCGTGGAAATCGCGCCATCTGTTGGCGGGATAGAGGGCTTTATGGACTACCTGGACTTCATCCCTGGAGACCAGGGGTAATGGCTTGATGGTATGGTCGGGATCGTTAGGATCAAGAGAGTATACCAGCATCGAAAATCCTGAGTTTCCCCAACCGCTGTAGGAGGTGCCGGTACGGTCAGGCAACAGGGGCGCCGATTCCTGTTCTCCGTTCACCAGAAATCCCGGCTGTGGATCGTAGCGGAAGAGCACCAGGAGGTGGTCTTCTGAGTCGATAGCCAGCGCGGAGGGTTTCCAGGGGAAATCAGCCACCAGCGACAGGGTGCCGCTGTTGGCCGACCATTTGTAGATGCGGCGCATCCGGTGTTCGCAGAAATAGACGTTTCCCTTGCTGTCGCTGGTCAGCCCCTCCACGAATTCGAATCCCCGGGCGAGCTGCTCTACCTCACCGGCAGCTCCCTGCCAGGGAAGGGCGCTCTCACGATTGGCCCCGCCACTCCTGCGGAACGGCTCTTTCCCGGTGATCACCAGTTTCTGTAGTTCCCAGGGACGCACTTCGATGTCGCGGTTGATGTCGTACACCGGAAGATCGGTGGTGTATTTCGTCTGTGCAAAATTGTGGAGGTTCAGAAAGTGGATATCTTCACAGTTCCACACGCGCACCGCGTTATGGTAAGGTTCGTTGACCCTGATCACCCTGAACATGTAAAGGTTACCAAAGGTGATATTCCTGCAATTGTCGAGTTCAACGGGTTGGCAATCGGTGCTTTCGCGGCTCTCCTCTTCGAGCTGGAAGGCGTAAATTTTCCAGTTGGCCACGTGGGTGAAGCGGGCTTCATTGCGTACATGGTGTTCGAGCGACATGGCGTAGATCTTTCCCGGAGTGGTGGTGTGGCTCACGTAGAGTCCGCTCGAGGCATAGGTGGAGGCCGTCCAGATGTCCTTAAAGGTTCCTCCCCCGTTATTGGTCACCCACATACTCCAGTACTGGTTATCCCAGGCCAGGTCCATGCCCTGGGTGGCCACGGGATTGGAGGGGGAGCTGATCCGTGATGTCTGGGGCCGGTTGCCCCGGAGTTGCGGTGGCGTGCCCTGGGGGTCGGGCTTGGCCAACCCGCCGTGGCCGCCCACGAATTTGACATCGTTGACATAGGAACCTGCGCCGGCCATCCATTTCAATCCTACAGCCCGGTAGTTGAAGCCCCCCGTGTTGAGGCCGATGCCGTTCAGAATGGCGGAACCCCCTTCTGCCGATTCCAGCAGAGGCTGAGGAGCCCCAAATCCGCTGAAGGCCGGCGTACTCTCGGCCAATCTGAGCTGGGTGCCGAAGGGGTGCAGTCCGATCAAACGGGTGTTGGGTTTCATCTTCAGGGGCTCCGAAATCAGATACCACCCCTGGGGAACATAGATGCAGTCGTATTTCTCCAGGGCTTCCCGGAATACCCTGGTATCGTCGGTCAGGTCATCGCCTTTGGCGCCCAGGGTGCGGATGTTGACCCACTCCTCCATAGGGGGAAGGGCGGGAATCTCCCGTGCCACAGGCGGGGAAAGAGGCTCCAGGGCAACGGCATCAAGGGCCGTGTTGAAGCGGGGGACACCGGTCATGCTCTCCATCTGCAGGCCATGATCAAAACTCCTGAGGAGATAGCTCTTATGGGAAACCCGCGTTTCGGTGCCGCTGCGGGAAAAGCGTGCCAGCAGGGGAACTCCCGCACACTCCACATTCCGGAGGGTGATCTGGGTGTTGCTGTTGTTTTCATTGGTGATCACCAGGGCTGCCTCGGTGATATTTTCAAACCGGCCGTTTTCGACCAGCAGACGGTCACCGTAATTGGGTTCTATCTCAAAGACCACGGGAACATTTCTGGCCTGCAGGTTGACCATGGCGAGTCCTGATTCCTGAACCCGCAAGGCGGCCTTCCGCTGACCTTCAAAATAGCTGTCGGCCATCATCACCGGCCATCCCGGCGAGGCTTTCGTGGTGTATATGCCATAATCGCCGCCAAAAAAAGCGACATTTTCCATTTCATTGCCCACATCAAACAATCCCGCTTTTCCCTGGCCTATGTGGATGACCATGTGGCTGATGAAGCTGTGCTGGGCATAATGGGTGCGCAGGGCCACCGCATGGGGGTTTCCCTTTTCAATGCGCAGATCGATGTTCGTCATGGCGCTGTAGAAGGTCCCGGCACCGGCGTCACGGGGCGGTTGCCCCTCCTGTACCATCCCCCCTGTAAACCAGAACATGTACCGCGCTTTCCCTTTGTCATCGGTTACCTCCTCCTGAAATCCCGGAGAATTCGCCTTCAGGATAAATTCAGGCCTCTTCTTCCCATAGCCGATCAGCCTGATGGCATTGGGTATATATATGGTACGCGATATGACGTATTTCCCCTCCGGAATAAAGAGAATGCCGAAATTACGCTCTCTTTTAACCTGGTTGATGGCTTCCTGCAGCGCCTCTGAAACATCGTTTTTTCCGTCGGCGGTTACCCCATATTTCTCAGTAGTGAAATAGAAAGCCTCCGGGTCGTCGGGACGCAGGGTATACACCGACGAGAGGTCGGCGGCAAATCCCGAGGTGAGAACCACCAGAAGCCCGATAGTGAATATGATCTTATTGATTCGCATTGTATTACAATATTGAGTAGTGCTGTTTTCCATGTTATTGGTGGATGCTGTTCTGGTTGAACAGTTTGAAGAACAGATTTATGAAGAGGGCACAGGCCACCCTGCCGGGTGGATGGACGGGACCTCCCGGCACGTGCGGGTAAATATGGGGGAAACAGGTCCGGACCAATCGGTCCGGACGCATTCTGCTTCCCCCTTTCTCTGGCTAACGAAACTAAAGTCTATCTTTCAATGGGAAGGACCACCAAAGACGAATAGTTGTGCCTGACCGTTCCCACGCCTGAAACCGTGGCCAGTGCGCCAATCCTGAAATAATAGTTGCGTGTGTACTTGAACAGGCTGGCATTGGATTCTACGTTCATGGTCAGGGTATAAGTGTCGGTACCGATGGTTGCGTTCACCTGGTTTGAAGCTGCCTTCTTGTAGCAGTCTGATGAGGTGATGGCAAACTTGACATAATTCCCCACCCAGTGGTCGGTAAAGGCAAAAAGCCTTATTTCATTGAGCTTTACGTTATTGCCGCCCGCTTCCAGTCCGAAAGTGGCCTTTACTGTTTTGTTGGTGGCATCGTAGGTGATACTGGGGTTAGTCACCCTTATGAAGGGGGTAACTGTGAAGTCGTGCACATTCTCCCCCTTTTCGATGACGAAATTATCGACAGTGAAAGGGAAGAAATTGCAGTTGGTGAATTCCAGCCGGTAGGTGGAGGCAAAAACCATGTTGTTGGTATATTCCCCGCTGTTTTTAATGACCCAGTTCTGGCGGCTTTCAGATGCCCACCCCAGTTCATAGGCTCCTATGGAATTCCCGTTGGTGATGTCGGTCCCTACCATTTCCCCGGTTTTGCTGTCGAGGAAACGGCCTGTAATCTTTGCATCGGGCCCTTCATAATTGTCGATCTCGCATGAGATGACCATCAGGGAGAATATCAACGGAAGTACTCCTGTTTTTAAGAATCTTTTCATATCCTTCTTAATTTATTGGGTTAAGATTAATGACCGGGATTTTCAATCAGGTTATTGGTATTCCGGCCGGGAATGGACTGGTAGTAGCCGTTGTCGGCGGGAAAGGTCCGTCCGTTGGCAAATTCATCGTAGTAGTTATTGGCTCTGACAAAGATGTATTTGGGTACATCGCCACGGAGGTCCACCATGGGGACCAGGGCGGTGCGGCGTGTACCTGCAAAAAGGGTGTGGAATTCTCTCCGGCGCATCAGGTCCCAGTACCGGAATCCCTCAAAGGCGAGTTCCACCTTTCTTTCTTTCAGCACATTGGCCAGGGTAAGGGAAATTTCATCCTGGTGACCGGCCCGTTTCCTGAGGGCATTGAGGTACCCTTTAGCTTTGGCGGCATCTCCCTGGCCACTCTCCGCCACGGCTTCAGCATAATTGAGAAAGATCTCGGCAAGCCTGAAATCGATAAATGGCGTGGTTGATGAGTTGGAGACACCCATGACGGTTTTCCCTTCCTGCAGGTATTTTCTGATCAGAAAGCCCGAACAGGTGTAATTGGCGTCGTCGGAACTCCCCATTTTATAGAAACCTGAAAATTCGGCGGCTCCTTCGGCTCCGTAGGTGTAGTAGGTCACTCCGTTTTTGGTTTCAGAATCGGTGGCGTAGGCCACTACCTTGCCGTTTGATTTGATCATACCGCCCTGGATAACAATTTTGGTGTTTTTCCAGGTGGCGCCCGGGAAGATGATGCTGGCCTGGAAACGGGCGTCCTTGTTCAGGAAGGGTTCCATGGGATCATCATACTGTTTGAAGGGTAAAGAGAGGTCGATCCGGTTGGGGTCGGTATAAATATAATCTTCATTTCCGTCGGTACGGGTGACGATCTTTGCGCTTTCCCCTTTGCCGTTGTCGCTGTAATCTTCAAAAACGTCGGCAAGATCGAGGGTCGGGCTGTACCGGCCCCATTTATGGAATCCGGGGCTGGTCTGTGAAGGGTTATAGTAAATGTCCCAGCTGTGGCCCTGGTTGGGTACGCTGGTGCCGTCGAGATAAGCCTTGACAAAGATGATTTCCTCGTTAGAAGTGAGAAAGAGGTTCTGGAAATTCTTGGCGGCTTCTGTCCGGTCGGCGGGATGTGGTTTATAGAGGGAAAATCCTCCGTTTTCGATGAGTTGTGTGGAAGCGTCGATACACTGCTGGTAAAAGGCAGTTGCATCGGCGGCATCCATTTTGGCGAGGTTTGAGGAGACGGCATCGCCCGAGAGGGGGGCATGGTTCCAGTATTTGGCCACGGAGGCCGCATGCAGGGCTACCCTTGATTTAAGAGCCAGGGCGGCCCATTTGGTGGCGCGGTACTTCCTTTCTGCTGCATCGCTCACCACAGGCATGTTTTCAATGGCCAGATCCAGCTCCTTGAGGATGAAATTCCAGGTTTCCTTTTCCGTACTTCTGGGGATGTAAAGCCCCTCATTCCCGGAACCGGCCACATACTCCCCGTCCAAAA
Source organism: Bacteroidales bacterium (assembly GCA_012729335.1). Lineage (GTDB taxonomy): Bacteria > Bacteroidota > Bacteroidia > Bacteroidales > Prolixibacteraceae > UBA1413. The sequence continues at coordinate 335,551 of JAAYDJ010000021.1, forward strand.
CCTTGTCAATCAGGGGAACACCCCCATACCTCTTGGCCAGGCCGAAATAGATGTAGGCCCTGATGAAATGGGCTTCGCTTTTCAGCTGTTTGTATGTTGTTTCATTCAGGTCGGCTTTGACCTTTTCCAGGCTCTCGAAGAACTTGTTGGTCTGGCGGATTTCGCTATAAGGCCAATAGGAAAATACTACCGGCCCGACGCCTGAGCCGGCGCTGGCTGTGGCTTCATCGGTATACATGGGAAGCCGGAATGTACTCTGCAGTCCACCGCCCCAGCCATACTTGTTAAATCCCCCGTCGGCAGGATAAAAACTGAAATCCTCCATGGGAATGCTGTTGTATAGGGTGGCCATCAGGGTTTTCAGCCCTTTGGTGCTTGCCAGCAAATCCTCGGCTGAGGTTTTGTCGAGCGGTTCCAGTTCCAGCAGGTCGGTACAGGAGGATATTCCCAGAAGAAGGGTGATGCTGAATAAGCACGCTAATATTTTATTTTTCATGATCATCGCCATTTAGAAGTTCAGATTAACACCAATATTGAATGATTTCATCAGGGGATAGTTCAGACCGGCATCCCAATCTGCCTCCTGTCTTTCCGGGTCGGCATCTTTAAGCAGTTTATTGCAGAAAGTGAGCAGGTTGTAGCCGTTCACGAAGATCCTGCCGTTGTCCATTCCTATTTTTGAGGAGAAGATTGCCGGAAGTTTATAACCCAGTTCCACGCTTTTTAAACGGAGATAGGTGGCGTTGGGTCTCCACACGTCGATGATGGCCGCTTCCTGGGTGTTGTTATAGTTGTAATTGCGCAGGGCGGGGTAGAAGCCGCCGACCCATTCGGTGGCGGGGTTGTAAGGATCGTCAGTCGCCGTGGCCGGATGCCAGCGGTCGAGATACTTTTCATGCAGGGTAGGATAACGGCCGTAGCCCCAGATGTCGTTGTTCCTGTAATTGACGGAATACCCTGAAGCCCCCTGGAAAAGAAGGCTCAGGTCGAAACTTTTATAGCTTCCGTCGAGGGTAAGCCCGAACTGCATCGGCGGATTGATGGCCCCGTAATTCCAGTGCTGATAGGTATAGTCGTTGGAGCTGATGATGCCGTCGCCATTCAGGTCTATGAGTTTGTAACTTCCCGGGAGCATTTTGGAGTTGCCAGCGGTCCCACCGTAAAGGGGTGCGGTCTCATATTCTTCGATTGTTCCGAAACGGCCTTCCCACTCATACATGCCGGTACGGCCCACATACCTGTTGTTGTTGTTGTTTCTCCAGTTATCCCAGGAGCTGCTGTAGCCTGCCGTTTCGACGTGCAGTTCTTTGGTTCGGCTATAGGTGTAGTTGGCGCCTACATTGTAGGCGAAGTCTTTTCCGATTTTGCCCCTGTGGTACACCGACACATCAAAGCCATGGTTGAGACGTGAGTTGATGTTTTCCTGGGGGAAGCTGGCCCCGAAAGTGTTGGGAACCGACTGGATGAGACTCGCCAGGAGTCCCTCCTGCCTGCGTTCGAACAATTCGAAGGATCCTCCCAGTTTATTGTCCCACAATCCCAGGTCGACCCCCAGGTTGGAGATCTTGGCGGTCACCCAGGTCAGCCGGTCGTGGACCACCCCGGGGGCTACCATGCCCACGGTCAGGCTGCCGTCGTTAAAGACATAGCCGTTTGATGCGGAAGCGGAATATGCTGAGTAATAGGCGAAGGCGTTGCCGGCATCGGTGCCGCTCTCCCCATAGGAGATGCGCAGTTTCAGATTGGAGATGGCCCTGATGTGGTCTTTGATAAAGGGCTCTTCGGAGAGGCGCCATCCTGCGCTGGCGGAAGGAAAGAAGGCCCACCGGTTGGCTTTGGCATAGCGGTAGGAGCCGTCGTAGCGGGCGACCGCCTCAAACAGGTATTTGCCGGCAAAGTCATAGTTTATGCGGCCTATATAAGCGGCATAACGGCCAAAACTACGGTAACCCGCATTGGAAGCCGTGGTGGAGGTTCCCTGATCGATGATGTCGTTCGTAAAAAGATCGGAATAGAGCCGCTTTGCCATGATGTTATCATACCGTGTGCCCGTGAATTCCGCCACTCCGGTCATGGCAAGGTTATGCTGGTCGATCTTCCGGGTGTAATTGACCTGGCCCCGCGCCACGGCCCTCTGGAACAGCCCTATGGTATTCGAATACTGGTCGGTTCCGGTGGTCTGCGAGAAATTGTCGGTGTAATAGTCATAGAGGTTGTAGGATTTCTGCAGGAAAGAGCTGTTCCGGATGTTCTGGTCGAAGGCACCGGTGGCAATGACCGTCAGTCCGGGTACCCCCGGTACGTTCAATGTAAGGTCCATGGTCGACTGAAACTGGGTATTCCGCTGCCTGTTATACCCGTCGATGTCGGGATGCATCAGCGCCCAGGCGTTTTTATTCTCGGGGCTGATCACCGAAAAATGATCCTTATTGTTCAGGGTATGCCAGTTGATCCCCCTGTCATTGACCATGATGGTCTTAAAGGTCCACAGAAAATCCTCCCTGGGGCTCTGCCGCTCGTCAATACGGCCGGCAAATGACACGTTCATTTTCAGATCTTTGGTCAGATCGGCGGTGGTGGAGGCCCGCAGGTTGTACCGGTTGTAATACTGTATGCCGCTCTTCAGCAGCCCGTTGTCTTCATTGTACCCGAAACTGGCAAAATATTTAACCGTTTTGGTACCCCCTCTGACCGACATATTGTGGTTTTGCTGAAATACCCAGTCGCTGAGGGTGAGGTCGATCCAATCCACGTCCTGATATCCTTCCACACCCTGGCGGTATTTCTCAAGGATTTCCCCGGTATAGGTTTCCGCAACCTGGGAGTTGCGGTCCATTTCGTTTTTCATTACACGGTAGGTATAGGCATCGACTGTATATTCCAGTCCGGTGGCACCTTTTATCCCCAATAAATTGGAGTAGGAGAATTTGGCTCTGCCGTCGAGGCCTTTTTTCGTGGTGATGATGATGACCCCGTTTGCGGCATTCATTCCGTAGATGGCGGCAGCGGCGTCCTTCAGCACCGACATGCTTTCAATATCATTGGGGTTGAGCTGCGCCAAATCTTCGGTGCCGTCACGGACGATGCCGTCGATGATGACCAGGGGGGCCCCAAAACCACGGATGCTCACGTAATTATTGAATTTACCCGGTTCCCCGGTCAGCTGACGGATAAGCAGACCCGGGACTTTCCCCTGGATGTTGCTGATCAGGTTTTCGCTCTTGGTCGATGCAATTTCATCGGCAGATATGGAAGCCACTGACCCCGAAAGGGTCTCCTTTTTCTGGGTACCATACCCCACGGCCACAATTTCTTCCAGACCAATGGACTCTTCCTGAAGGGTCACATTGATGGTGGTTTGGTTACCTACGGCAATTTCCTGAGTGTGCATTCCCACGAAGGAGAATACCAGGACAGCCCCCTGGGGCACATTGGTGAAGCTGTATTTTCCGTTGTTATCAGTAATGGTTCCGGTGGTGGTCCCTTTGATGGCGATGGTCACTCCGGGCAGGGGCGCACCGCTGACATCGGTGACCTGTCCGCTGAGAACCGCAGGCTGTTGCATTTCTGCAGGCAAAGAGGTCTCCCTCTGGGCCAGCAAGGCAATCTGACGCCCGTAAATCTCATACCGGATAGCCGTTCCCTGGAACAGCTGGTCCAGGGTCTGCATGATGTTTTTATTGTCGACCGTTACCGAAATCTCACGGTCTACATCTACCTCCCCACTATAAAAGAACCGAAATTCACTCTGGTTTTCAATTACCTTCAATACTTCCCTGATGGTGCTGTTTTCCAGATTAAGGGATAACCTGGCCGTTTGCGAATAACTCTCAGAGGCAAACCCGCTCAGAATGGAAATGGTCAAAAACAGAATTGTTAGTTTCATTTTCCTGTAAAATTCTTTTAGCAAGGGCTCTGGACCGCTGCTTGTTGGATTTTTCTTCATACTTTTATCAGTTGGTTTAATTACTAACAGGGTTAAATCAAATCTCGGGGGGACAGAAATGGCCGTTTCTGCCCCCTTTTCTATTTCTTCAGCATTTTTATTGAATCATAGGCAATCAGGTTTAGGTTTTGCATTCAGGTTATTCATGGTTTTAGCGGTGGGTTATTCTGATAACCCTGGTTTTGTCGTTATAGGAGTAATTGATGGAAGCGGTTATTTTAAGCAATTCCAGAACTTCGCTGAATGATTCCATTTCGAGTGTTCCGGTATAATGGATTTTGTTCAGACGGGGATCCTTATCGAGTTCAATTTTGACGTTGTACCACCGTTCAAGTCTTCGGGCCACTTCAGGAAGGTATTCTTTCCTGAAAATGATCTTCCCGTCCTTCCAAGAGGTAAACAAATCGGTCTCCACCTTCAGCAGTTCCCATTTTCCATCCGACAGTCTGATTTGCTGTCCCGGTTCCAACCTGCAGATCTCCTTTAACTGATCACAGTGAACGTTGACCGAACCTCTTTCGACGGTGGTTTCAAACCGGTTCTCTTGAGGGCAGCTTTTCACATTGAGGCATGTTCCGGTGACTTCGACCTTTCCGAGGGCTGTATGGATCATGAAGGGATATTCACCCTTGACCACCTCGAAATAGGCTTCACCCTCGAGTTCCAGGTTTCGGTTTTTTTGGTTGAAATCGGAGGCATAGGTCAGCGTAGATCCTGAATTCAGCCACACCATGGATCCGTCGGGCATTAAAAAAGAGGTGCGTGCTCCATGGGGGACCGTCACGCTTTGTGTTTGGACCATCTCCCTGTGCTGAACCGGCACCTCCCTGAAAAGGAAGTGGGCGGTCACCAGAGCCACAGCCAATGTGGCTGCAGCGGCAAAACCCCATCTGAAGAAGGTAAGCTGCCTCTTCACCCGGGCAGTCGTCTTCCTGTTAATTTCCAGTCTGACCTTTGCCCATACTTCTCCCTGCCGGGGTCCCTGCTCCACAGCCTCGCCCCGCTCTTCTTCACGGGATTGTTCCAACCAGGTCTCTTCCATGACCTTACCGACCGCCTCCTCATGTCCGCGATCCGACAACCATTCCGTAATCTCCCTGAATTCTCCGGGCGAACACACCGAATGTATGTATTTCGAAAAAAGGTGTTTCATTTTGTCCATTCAATATGATATACACTTATCCTGATCCCATCCCTAAGATGAAGGGTGTTTTTTTTTGTTTGAATTCTCAAAAAGGGGTGCTTAAAGGCCGGAACAACCCATTTGATGCGCAGGTAAGTCGTCAGGCAATGGCTCCATGTTCCCGGAATCACAAAAAGAGATAGAAATAAAGGAAGGAAACCATACCCAGATCTTTGAGTTTTTCTTTCAGGATTTTGACAGCCCGGGAAAGATGGTATTCCACGTTTTTCTCCGAAACGCCCATTTTTTCAGCGATGGCGCGGTTCGAAAGCCCTTCTTTTCTGCTCATGACGAAATACTCCCTGTGATTGTCGGGCAATTGGGTAATGATCTCCTCTACCTTTGATTCAAGTTCCCGGAAATCCACCTCCCCTGATACCATAAATTCCTCTGCAATACTTTTTTTCAAAAGGGTTTCCCTGACTTTTTGGTCCTTCAGCCGGTTGCGCAGCTCATTAAGCAGCAAGTTCCGGCTGATGGTAAAAATAAACGCATTGAAAGTCGCGGTATTTCTGATTTTCCTGCGGTGGTCCCAGACCCTGATGAACACCTCCTGGAGGATGTCCTCGATCCCATCTTCAATTTTTAAAAAGGATCTGGCGAAACGGTAAAGCCTGGGGTAATAATAGTTAAACAGCTCTTCCAAAGCCGGTTCATGGTCATTGGAGAGGTTAAACAGGGTTTTCTCAAGTTCAGGCTTTTTCTCCATGGCACATGAGATTCAACAGCAAAGTTAGAAAAGAATCCTTATGATCATGCCCTGTTGAAGGGGTCTTCATTTATCGGGCTCACTACTTTTTCCCCGACGATGTATCGATCAGAGGCGATGAATCTTAATTTTGACGGCTAATAAGATGTCTCGAATCATGAAGATATTTAAGTTACTGATCATCCTTTCTTTCCTCTTGCAGGCCTGTACTTCCCTCCACACCAGACACCTGGAATCAGATGCCAGGATTATTGTTTCAGAGTTTATTTACGATGAAGCGCCTTTTCCCCAATGCCATGCCTCCACCATTTTGGAAACGGATTCAGGGCTTATGGCAGCCTGGTTTGGAGGTACTTACGAAAGCCACCCGGATGTGAGCATCTATGTATCGACCCGTCAGCAGGGAAAATGGAGTGATCCGATGCTGGTTGCCGATGGAATTCAGAATGACACGCTGCGTTATCCCTGCTGGAACCCGGTTTTAGTAAAAAGGGAAAATGGGGATATTATTCTTTTTTACAAAGCCGGACCCAATCCGCGGGAATGGTGGGGATGCTATAAGGTCCTGGCTGCGGGCGAAAAAAACTGGTCGGCAAGTCAACGGTTGCCTGATTCTTTTCTGGGACCCGTCAAAAACAAATCTTTCGAATTAACCGATGGGAACTATTTGCATCCCTCCAGTTTTGAAACGAACGAAAAATGGGGGATTTGCCTGGAAAAGTCAGATCAGGAGCTGGGAAAATGGGAGAGAACTGAAATCGACAACCGGCACTTCAACGCCATTCAGCCTGCTATTTTGAAGCACAAAAAGAAAACCTTGCAGATGCTCTGCAGAAGCCGTGAAAACAGGATTGTGGAAAGCTGGTCTTATGACCTGGGAAAGAGCTGGACTCCTCTTGCGGAAACAGGCCTGGTGAATAACAATTCCGGAATTGACGCGGTCACGCTCCGGAATGGTTTGCACCTGCTGGTTTGCAATCCCATTGAAAAGGGAAGGAATAAGCTTTCGCTGCTGGTTTCCCCCGATGGCAAGGAGTGGAAGGAACTGTTGGTCCTGGAGGATCAGCCCTTGGGGGAATTCAGTTATCCTGCGATTATAGAAGACAAGGATGGAACCGTTCACATCACCTATACCTATAACCGGGTGAAGATCAAATATCTCACCGTGTCTATTAACTCCTGAATGATACCCTCAGTACAGTCCGACATTTAATTTTTGGTTTCCTACCTGAACAGATGAAGGAAGAGGATGCCATGACCAATATGGTCTGTTGGTCCTTTCCTCCATGTTGTTCAGGTCTGATGATGTTCCGGTGAGCGTATTTCCTCACGCCTGAGGTATGCAGAGATAAGCGACCTAAACTCCAAAGGATGCCTTGATGAGAATGAACGTCCTGCCGGCTCAGCTGCGAAAGTGTTCGATTTCCCGGTGGCGGAAGCAATGGATGAGGTGGTCGTTGACCATCCCTGTGGCTTGCATGTGAGCGTAGACCACCGTGGAGCCGACGAACCGGAATCCCCGTTTTTTCAGGTCGGCGGAGATCCGGTCAGAGAGTTCCGTCCGGGCTGGAAGCATACCCAGGTCGGTGAACCGGTTGACAATGGGCTGGTGATTTGTAAAAGCCCAGATATAATGGTCGAAACTCCCGAACTCCTCCTGAATTCTGAGAAAGCAGCGGGCATTGTTGATGCAGGCTTCAATTTTGAGGCGGTTGCGGATGATGCGGGCATCCTGCAGGAGCCGTTCCACATCGTCCTGATTGAAGAGAGCCACCCGGGCAGGATCAAAATCAAGAAAAACTTCCCTGAAAGCCTCCCTTTTATGCAGGATGGTCCTCCAGCTCAGTCCGGCCTGGAATCCTTCCAGAACCAGGAATTCAAATAGTTTCCGGTCGTCGTGCAGGGGCATGCCCCACTCCTCATCGTGGTATTTCCACATCAGCGGATCATTTCCCGGCCATTCGCAACGCTTTCCCATTGAATAATCACCATCTTTTATACAGTACCTGGATCCCGGGATGGAAACTCCTCCCTGCAGCGCAGGTGACAGGGAATGCGGTCACTGCCATGCCCACCCCGGTTAATCAGGATTATTTATATTATTTTTTTCACCTGCCGGTATGCCGGCGGTGATCATTTTCTTTCTACCACCAGGGCAGTGCCTGAATAGGTCACTGTGGCCTGAGGGGCTGCCGACAGGTCAAATTTGACGGGTTTCTCCTTCGATACCCACACCACGTTAAAGGTCCGGGTTTCGGGCATGCCCTCCCAGGATCCTTTTCTCTCGCCGATGGAGAGTTTGCCCGACTGCTCTTCCCAGGTGATGGGGATCATGCTAAAGGCGCCCTTTTCGTAGTCGTAGTTGGTGCCTTCGTCCTCATAAAGGGTGAATGCCCCGTTTTTACCCGTATAGATGTAAAGGGTGATGGGGTCGTTGGTTTTATCGGCGGTGGTCATGATTTCAGGGCCGAAGGGGAGGATGGCCCCTTCGCGAACGAAGAGCGGCAGCACCTCGAAGGGTGCGGCGACCGTCTGTTTTTGTCCGCCATCGGTGTATTTGCCGGTGTAAAGGTCATACCAGCCGCTGCCGGCGGGGAAGACCACCTCCCTGCTGCGGGCCTGGAACTGGTAGACGGGGGCTACCATCAGGGCGGGACCGAACATATACTGGTCGCCGACGCTGGTCACGGCCGGGTCGCCGGGGAAGTCCATGGCCAGGGCGCGCATGAGGGTGTAGTCGTTGTGCCAGGTCATGCCCGCCAAGGTGTAGATATAGGGCATCAGCCTATAGCGCAGTTTGTTGTAGTACACCATGCTTTTGTAGGCCGGGTGGCTGTCGGGGGCGATGTTAAAGATTTCGCGGAAGGGGTACTGGCCGTGGCTCCGGAAGAGGGGACAGAAGGCTCCGAACTGGTACCAGCGGGCATTGAGTTCGCGCCACTCCTCCAGGTCGGCCGATCCTTCGGCAGCCCGGGTATAGCGGTTCTCCACACAGAAGCCCCCGATGTCCATGGTCCAATAGGGGATTCCGGAGAGGGCAAAGTTAAGGCCGGCCGATATCTGGGCTTTCATGTCTTCCCAGCGGGTGCCGATGTCGCCGCTCCAGGTGGCCGTAGAGTAACGCTGCAACCCCGGGAACCCGGAACGGGTGAGCAAAAAGACCCGGCGGTTGGGGTCGGCTTCCCGCTGGCCGTCATAAATGGCCTCGGCATTCATCAGGGCATAGGCGTTGAAATATTTGGCGGAAGGCCCCAAAGCGGTGGGGGTCATCAGCTCCTTGCGGTACTGTACGCTGGCGTTGGAAAGGATGTCGGGTTCTGAGGCGTCCATCCACCAGGCATCGAAGCCCTTTGGTAAAAGATGCTCCTTCATTTGGCCCCAGAAGAGTTTCCGGGCTTCGGGATTGTAAGCATCGTAGAAGGAGCCGATGTATCCCCGGCCCACCCAGTCGCGGATGCTGTCCTGCGTGGCACGGCGGTACATCCACCCTTTGGCGTCGAATTCCTTGTAATGGTCTGTGTTATAATAGAATTTCGGCCATACCGATATCATGACGCGGGCGTGGAGGCTGTGGACGCTGTCTACCATGGCTTTGGGATCGGGAAACCGGGAGGCGTCGAATTCGTGAGAGCCCCAGGCCTGCTCGGGCCAGTAAAACCAGTCAAGGACGATGTTGTCGAGGGGGATGTTCCGCTTGCGGTACTCTTTGACCACCCCCAGCAGCTCATCGCTGGTTTTGTAGCGTTCGCGGCTCTGCCAATAGCCCATGGCCCACTTGGGCATGATCTGCGATTTCCCGGTGAGGGTGCGGTAGCCGCTGATCACCTCATCCATGTTATTCCCCCTGATAAAGTAGTAATCGATCTGGTCGCCCATTTCCGACCAGAGGGAGAGGGCTTCCTGTTCTTCCTTCGGGCGGGGACTCAGGGCTTTCAGGCCGATATAGGAGATCCCGCCGTCGGGTTTCCACTCCAGTTTAACGGGGTAGCGCTTGCCGGCTTCCAGTTCACAGGTAAACTTAAAAGTGTTGGGATTCCAGGCGGTCCGCCACCGTTCGGGCACCACCAGCTTCCCGTCTACCCACACTTTCGTATAACCGGCATAGTAAAGCTTGAAATGGAACAGCCCGCTCTCCTTCGGTTCGATCTCCCCTTTCCAGACGATGGTGGCGTTTCCGAAGCGGAACCCCTCAGGGAAGTTCTTTACCGTCTCCAGATTTTCATAGTCAATGGCTGTTTCGTTCCGCTCCACGAACACATCGCTGGTGTCGGAGTTGGTATAGTAAAAGGCCGACAGTCCACCCGCTTCGCCTTTGGCATTGTAGAGCCCGAAGAGGTCCATTTCGGAGTAGTCGCGGGGGTCACCGAATTTCGAGAGGGAATAGTTGTCCCAGAGGATACCATAGTTTTTATTGGATACCAGCATGGGAACCGACACCTTGGTATTGTACTGGAAAAGCACCTCATTTTTCCCCTTGTAGTTGAATTCGTCACTCTGGTGTTGTCCCAGGCCGTAGAAGGCTTCATCGTCGGGTGATTCCCACACCTGCTGCATGGTGAATCCTTTGGTGCCTTCCACCTCAATGGGGAAGAAGCTGCGTCCTCCCTCCCGTTCTCTGGTGATCAGGTTTCCGTTTCCGTCAAGGAAGGTCACCTGCCCGGTGGCCAGGGCCACTTTGGCTTTGACTTCGGCAGCCGATACCGTGACAAATCCTTCTTCCTCTGTTACAGTGAAGGGTGGCACCGTGGTTTGGTCGATGACAATTAGGCTTTTTGCATCGGAAAAGGATTTCCCGGGAACCGCTGTCACCCGTATAATCCGGTCGGTGACGACGCTCACTTTCAGCATCGACGTTTCTGTTGGTGACGCAGGCTTCAGCCTGAGCAACACTCCGTCATCTGTTTGTTTCCACTCCTTCCGGCCGCATGAAACCATTAAAAGGAAAAGAACCGGCACTACAAGTAACTTTCTCATAAGGGTATCTTTGATTTAATCGATTGTTCTTCCCGTGTTAAATATGACTACAAAATATGATTATTATCTTAAATGTCCTCTTTGCATCACTGTTGCGGATTTCTGAGGTCGTGATCAGGGTACCAGGTAGGTGTCATGAACCTGGCGGTAGATCTCCATCAGGGCGTTGGTATTTTTCTGCCGGTCGGTGACCCGTTCTCCCCAGCCATAGGGTTCCCAGATACAGGCGCCTTTGCCCATGTCTCCGGGGAGGCTGAAAACGATGTCATGGACCTCCTTTTTATACCATGAATATTCGACCACGTTGACGGGTTTATGATATTTTTGGGTGAGTGCAAGCATATTAGCCTGGAGGTCGTCGAGGGTTCCGTGCCAGCGGGGGTAGTAGGAGAGGCCGATGAGGTCGAAGCGGACGCCGCGGGCGATCATATTGTCGAGCCAGAAGACCGACTCGTCATTTTGTCCGCCCAGCGCGATGTGCATCATAATCGGGACTGAAGGATCGACCGCTTCCACGGCTTCGACGCCTGCCTTCAGGAGGGCCGCCAGGTGATCGGGCTGGCTGATGTGTCCGTCGGGCCAGAGCATTCCGTGGTTGATTTCATTACCCACCTGAACCATCGCCGGCGGGGTGCCCTGGGCACGGAGGGCCGTCATCACCCTGATCGTATGGGCGGCCACGGAATCGCACAGGGCGTCAAAACCTTTGCCGGCCCAGGCGTGGGGCTGGTTTTGTTGTTGCGGGTCGGCCCAATAGTCACTGTAGTGGAAGTTGAGCAACAGATCCATTCCGGCCTCCTTTACCCGCCGGGCCATGGCCAGGGTGTGCTCCGTGTCACAGAAACCCTTTCCGGGCGAATACCCTTTCTCATGTTCCGGGTTAACGAAAACCCTCAGCCTGACTGTATTGAATCCGCAGTCGCGCAACAATTGGACGCCGTCCTTTTCTTCCCCGCCAAAGAAGATTTTTTCACCGCGGGCTTCCATTTCGGGAAGCCAGGAGATGTCGGCGCCCACCATTCTGGCAATGGGTTTGGTGGTCGGGGGCAGCTGACTTTCCGCAGGTGCCATCATCTTAAAGTCGCCCGGAACCAGGTGGAGTTCATGGGAGGCGGGCCACAGCTTTCCGCAGGAGACTTCCAGTTTCACCTTGCCCTCTTCTGTACCGGCGACATAGGTCAACCTGGCTTCCCCCTCGCTCAGGGCCAGGACCGCTACCTGCCGCCCTGCCGTGTCGGTTTGCAGGGCCAGGGCTTCCCCGTCGGCGCCCGAAAGCTTCCCGGCTCCGTCAAGGGTCACCCTGAGGGTATCTTTGGCAGACAGGATCTCCCTACCCAGACTATCGGCAAGGGTTATCCGCATGAGGGTTTGGTCGCTGCCGTTGGCCCGGAGGGTCGTACTGTAACTGGTCAGCATCACGTGGACCGGGGTTCCGGTTTCTACCTGCCGCACATGGGCAAATCCCGCCGGCTTCTTTTCTTCATGGTGACATCCCGCCACGATGGCCATGACCATCAACCCTAAAAGGATACGTTTACTCATTTTCCAGGTATTGAAATTTCTGTGAAGTAAGTTATTCAACACAAAAGTAGGTTTTTTTCTGCGACTGCCGGAAAGGAAATTGGTTGGATCATAACAAATTTGCGGCAATGGAATCCGGCCTGGTTATCAAAAAAAACCTATTTTTATATATCTTTTCAAGTGATTATCCGGAATCCGGAAAACCAGGTTTATGAGACCATTACGCCGTAACGGCAATTTTCCGACAGGCTACGGACTCCCCAGGCTTTTATGGGGGATTTTGATTTTCATGTTACCGGGAGGGTATCATGTGGCAGCCCAGGATACGTTGCAATTCCGGGGGCAGATGTCGGTATGGGGTGCCGTCACCACTGGGAGCGACCTGCCTGTGTGGCTGGGAGGGCAGTATATTTCCCAAGCCAATTATGAGGTTCATACGGGCCGGCACATGATGCTGGATGCTGAAGCTTCTTTCAACCTGGGGGGGTCGGCAGGCTTTTCTCCATTTGATTCCCTCTCTTCTGAGGGGAAACTCAAGCCCTACCGTGCGTGGGTCCGCTTTTCGGGTCGGCAATTTGAAGTCAGGGCAGGTCTCCAGAAAATCAATTTCGGATCGGCGGCCATGTTGCGGCCCCTGATGTGGTTTGACCAGCTCGATCCGCGTGATCCCCTGCAACTCACCGATGGCGTCTGGGGTATCCTGGGTAGAGTCTACCTTTTGAACAACGCCAACATCTGGGTGTGGGGATTGTATAAAAACAAGGGACCCAAAACCTGGGAGGTGGGAACCACAAGCCCCGGGGCCCCCGAATTCGGGGGAAGGATACAATTGCCTGCAGCCTCCGGCGAAGCGGCCCTCTCCTGGCATTTCCGCATGGCCGATCTCTCCCTGGTACCAAACCAGATTCCACCCACCTGGACCGATATCCCCGAACACCGGCTGGGATTCGACGGCAAATGGGATGTGGGTGTCGGCCTCTGGACAGAAGCCTCCTGGATCCACAAAAACAGGGATGTCGGCCTGGTCACCAACCAGCATTTCCTCACCTTTGGAACCGACTATACCTTCCCCCTGGGAAACGGCCTCAACACCACCTTCGAGCACCTTATGTTCTCGACAGGAGAACAACCCTTCTCCTTTAGCGAAAACAGCACACTGTCGGCCCTGATGCTGGGGTATCCCCTGGGCCTCTCGGCCAGAATTACCGCCATCTTTTACCGCGACTGGAACGCAAAAAACCAGTTTAACTTCCTCAGTCTTCAAAAACAGTTCAAACACCTGCAACTCTATGTGATGGCATTCCTGAATCCCGACGATACGGTGCTGCCCCAGCAAAGCGGCGATAACCAGCTGTTCCTTGGAAAAGGGGCACAGGTGATGATGGTGTACAATTATTAGAAGGTCAGAAGATTAGAAGGTCAGAAGATTAGAAGGTTAGAAGGTCAGAATGAGGAAAGATGAATATGATGATGTGGATTGGCAAATATTTGGATTCCGGCGAGCGCATTCCCCGTTGCTCTGGGGCGGGGAGTTTCAATAAGGAATTTTGAAAAGCGTAAAAGGGAGAACAGTCAATAATGGGCATATGATAATTAATTTTATGGTTCAGAAAAGAGATGTGTGACATATGGAAAATCATGTTCTGATCAGGATCGACGGATTGGTGAAGCGTTTTCCGATGGGGCAGGGGGAGTTTACGGCCCTGCGGGATATTTCGCTGACCATCGGGAGGGGGGAGTTCACCGGATTAGTAGGTCCCAGCGGATCGGGGAAGACCACCCTGTTGAATATTGTGGGATCGCTTGATGTGCCCACGGAAGGGGCGGTGGTGGTAGATGGCAGGTCGGTGGGGCGGCTTTCAACCCGTGAGGCGGCGCAATTGCGTAAGGAGCGGCTGGGGTTTATCTTCCAGAGCTACAACTTGCTGGCGGTCCACACGGTATACGAAAATGTGGAATTTCCCCTGTTGTTGCTGAAGATCCCGGCAGAGGAGCGGCGCCGGATGGTCATGGACGCTCTGGAGTGGGTGGGGCTTGTGCCCAAGGTGAAGTCCAAGCCCCCTCAGCTTTCGGGAGGGGAGTGCCAACGGGTGGCCATTGCCCGGGCGATGGTTAAGAAACCCTCGCTGGTACTGGCCGATGAGCCCACGGCCAACCTCGACGCCGCCAATTCGCACCATATCCTTCAGACCATGGAGAAACTGAACCGGGAACTGGGAACCACCTTTCTTTTCGCCACCCACGACGACAAGGTGATCAGCTACCTGAGACGCAAGATATACCTGCTCGACGGCAGGGTCGATAAAGATGAAATCATCGTCGTGTCAAAAACAGAAAGCCTATGAGACTGGCGATAAAACTGGCCTGGCGCAACCTGATCGGCGCAGGATTGCGCACCTGGCTGAACGTCATCGTCCTCTCCTTTTCCTTTGTCATTATCATCTGGATGAAGGGCATCATGACCGGCTGGGACCATCAGGCCAAAACCGACATGACCAACTGGGAGATCGGGGGAGGTCAAATCTGGCATGCGGAGTATGATCCCTATGATCCCATGACGCTGAACGATGCCCATGGTCCCGTACCGGAGGCGTTGGCTCAGGGTGTGGAATCCGGGGCGCTGATGCCGGTGCTGATCGTCCAGGGAACCATTTATCCCGAAGGAAGGATGGTGCCTGTGGCCGTGCGTGGAGTCGATCCGGGGCAGACCATTTTACAGCTGCCTGCGCATCGTCTCGATACAGTGACCGATGCCATCCCGGCGCTCATCGGTACACAGATGGCCCACACTACCCGGCTGAAAGCGGGTGACCGGATGATCCTCCGCTGGCGCGATATCCATGGGACCTTCGACGCCCGGGAAATGGAAATCGTCGAAATCTTTTCCTGTACGGTTCCGACGGCCGATGCCGGGCAGATCTATATTCCCCTGGAGACGCTCCGGGAAATGACGCTTCTGAATGGGGAGACCACCCTTTTCACCTTCCGGAATGAGGATACGGCAGTCACGGTTCCGGAGGGATGGACCCTGAAAACCAAAAAAGAACTCACCCGGCAGGTCGACGAGCTGATCCAGACAAAAAGCGCCGGGCAGTCGGTACTTTTCGGTGTCCTTTTACTGCTGGCCATGCTGGCCATCTTCGACACCCAGGTCCTCAGTATATTCAGACGGCAAAAGGAGATTGGCACCTATATCGCCCTGGGATATACCCGGGGAGAAGTGGTGGGGCTTTTCACTGTCGAGGGGAGCATGCATGCGGTGATGGCGGCCATGCTGGCCACGGCCTACGGGCTTCCCTTCCTGCTCTGGCAGGCCAAAGAAGGTTGGACCATGCCCCTGGATACCAGTCAGTTTGGCATGGCCATTGCCCAAACCCTTTACCCGGTCTATACGGTGGGACTCGTCATCTCCACTATCCTGATCGTGTTGATGACCACGGCCATTGTCAGCTACTGGCCTTCACGGCGGATTGCCAGGATGAATCCAACGGAAGCATTGAGGGGGAGGTTGCAATGATACGGTTTCTGATTAAAGGGCTGATCCGAGATAAAAGCCGCAGCCGCATGCCCATTCTCGTGGTGACCCTCGGCGTGATGCTCACCGTTTTCCTCCACGCCTATGTGGTGGGATTCATGGGCGACACCATCGAAATGAACGCCCGTTTCAACAACGGCCATGTTAAACTGATGACCCGCGCCTATGCCGCAAACATGGACCAGAGCCCCAACGACCTGGCCCTTCTGGGTGTCGATAGCCTGATGGCACATTTAAATCGTGAATACCCCGGTATCGCCTGGAGCCCCAGGATCCGGTTCGGCGGACTCGTCGACGCCCCTGACGAGAACGGAGAGACCAAGGCACAGGGTACCGCCCTGGGGATGGGCATTGATCTGCTCACACCCGGAACCCCGGAACCCCTGCGGCTCAATCTCGAAAAATCACTGGTGCGCGGCCATATGCCACAACAAAACGGAGAAGTGCTCCTCAGTGAGACCTTCTCCCAGAAACTGAAAGTCTCTCCCGGCGACCAGGTCACCCTGATTGGCTCTACCATGGAAGGGGGAATGGCCATGGTTAATTTCATCGTGGCCGGAACCCTCTCCTTCGGCGTGGAGATCATGGACCGCGGAACCATCCTTGCCGACCTCACCGATGTACAGTCTGCCCTCCAGATGCCTGACGGCGCCAGCGAAATCAACGGCTACTTCCATAGCGGTTTCTATGACGATGAACAGGCCACTTCACTTGCCGCGACCTTCAACGATGCCCTGAAGGAGAATCCTGACGAATTCGCTCCCCTGCTCATGCCCCTCAGGCAGCAGGGAGGAATGGGAACCTATGTCACTATGATCGATACCTGGTCGGGGTATATTTCCCTGGTTTTCATCCTGGCCATGTCCCTGGTTCTGTGGAATGCCGGGCTCCTGGGCGGTCTGCGCCGCTATGGCGAAGTGGGCGTACGCCTGGCCATGGGGGAAGAGAAAACACATGTTTATGGCACCATGATCGTCGAGTCGGTATTTATCGGCCTGGTGGGATCGGTCATCGGCACCGCACTCGGATTGGCGTTCTCCTGGATTCTCCAGGAATACGGGATCAACATATCGGGCATGATGAAGGGCGCTTCGGTGATGTTTCCCGATAAAATCAGGGCCCGGATTACCCCACAGGATTTTTACCTGGGATTTATCCCCGGATTGTTCTCCACGGTATTGGGAACCCTCCTCTCTGGCGTGGGCATCTTCAAACGGCAGACAGCCCGCCTGTTCAAGGAACTGGAGGCGTAATACATGTGAATATCAGAATATAAGAATATCAGAAGGTCAGAATATCAGGGAATGGAAGATGGGGTAAAGGGGGAGAAAAATGGGATTTCGGAACGAAAATTGTATGACAGGATTGTAGCTTAGAAGAGGCCCGTTATGAGAACGAAAAGAGTAAAATTGCTGATCCTTGCAGGGGTGTTATTGGCCGGGATGGTACAAGCCCAGGATGCGATGGTGATCCTAGAAAAGGTTGACCGCAACATGTCGTCTGACAACAGGGTGATGGAATCGTCGATGACCGTTCATGGCAAGCGCAGCAGCCGCACCATCACCTCCCGCTCCTGGGGCGAGGGTACCAAAAAGGCTTTCACCGAATACCTCTCCCCGGCATCGGAAAAAGGGACCAAAATGCTGAAACTGGAAGGCCAGCTCTGGATTTATTCCCCTTCCACCGACAGGGTGATCCAGATCTCGGGCCACATGCTCAGGCAACCGGTGATGGGCAGTGATCTCTCCTATGAGGACATGATGGACGACCGTAAACTCAGTGATGTCTATACGGCAAAGGTGAGTGGTGAGGAGAATGTAGGTGACCGGAGAGCCTGGGTGATGGAGCTGACGGCCAAAGTGACCGATATCGCCTATTACCGCCAGAAACTGTGGGTTGATCAGGAGCGTTTCATTCCCCTGAAGCAGGATTTATATGCCCGGGGCGGGCAGTTGCTGAAGCGGACCGAAATGGGTGATGTCAGACAGGTGCAAGGCCGCTGGTTCCCCTTTACGGTTCTGTATAAAGATATGCTCAAACAGGGTGGCGGCACCGAGTTCAAGGTGACCACCATCCGGTTCAATGACAAAATCCCGGACTATATCTTCACCAAGGCAGCCCTGAAACAATAGGAATTCAACCATTTTCCACAACGGTCTGCTGGTTTTTTAACCGGCAGGGTTTTGCTTTCGCTGGCCGATTTCAGCCGGCGGGAACCGTGAATTTTTTCTTGTCCTCTTTGCATATGGTTTTGATTAGCCGCCGGCCTGAGAGGATGCCGGTGGGCAATCCGCCACCAGGTTCCACCCACTGTCCGCACATGTAAAAATCCTGTAACCCGGGGAGGGTCTGCTTCATTGGTTTGATCATGGTATTGGCATTGCGGGGGGTGATCAGCCACCCTTCGAAGCTTCCCTTCCAGTTGCCTGTGTAGCGTTCGAAGGTGGTGGGGGTAGCCACGTCGGTCATCTCCACCTGCCCTGAAATTCCCGGGAAGCGTTGCTCCAAACAGGCAATGATCTTCCTCAGGGCCTCTTCTTTGGCGGTCTGATAGGCCTGCCGGTCGGCCGAGAGTTTCTTCCAGTAGGCGTAGTCACTCTCCAGCATGACGGTCAGGGCGGTTTTCCCCGGAGGCGCCAGGGAAGGATCATGGTGGTACAGGTGCACCGGCAGCCGGTCGATGCTGCGGCCGGCGATCTCCTCCGGTTCCTTCAAGGGGAAGCTGAACCCTGATACCGAATGAGGTATCTCCCCAAAGCTCCGGTTAACTCCCAGTCCTACGAAAAGCAGAGCATGGAAGATGGGCCAGCTCTCATATTGCTCCCTGATTTGCGGACTCACATATTTGCCTTCGAGCATCTTAAATATCGTGGTGTGTCCGTCGGCCGCCGAAATGACCCGTTCGGCAAGGTGTTCGGTCCCGTCGGCAAGCACCACCCCTGTGGCCTTCCCGTTGAGGGTGAGGATCTTCTCAACCTTGCTTTTGTAGTGAATTTTGCCTCCCAGCTTCAGGTATTTCTCTTCAAGTGCCCTCGACAGAGGCATCGATCCTCCCCGGGGGTAGCCGGCATTCCGTTTATGGAGCCAGGCAAAGGCAAAGAGCATGAAGAAAAGAGAAAACTCAGGGATCCATATTTCCCCGAAGGCTTCTTTCAGCACAGGGTCCTTGAGCCGGGCCACGAAATCGATGATGGTGGTCTTCATCCACTGTGTCATTTTCCGGCCTTTGACGGCCATGGCCCATCCGATGGCGGCCTTTTCCCCCAGCCGGCTCAGAAATGGAGCCTCTTTCCCCGATGTGTCGAAGACCAGCACCATGCGGATCGCATCGGTGAAATCTTTGATGGCCCTTTCATCAGCGGGACTGAATTCCACGAGGTGTTTCTCGAGCCTGTCGATGTCACAGTAAAAGTTGACCACCCGGCCATCGGCGGCTTCGTAACGAAGGTAAAGGTCCATGTCGGTGAATTCCCTTCCGGGGAGAAGGCCCACCTCTTTCCAGGTGTCATAAAAACTGCTGCGGGGATTGGAACCCACCAGCCAGTGGATGCAGGCGTCAATGGTGTAACCCTTGCGTTCCCAGGAGGTACACAACCCCCCTGGCTTGTCGTGCATTTCGAAAATTTCGGTGGCATAACCGTTCATCTGCCCGTAGATGCCCGCAGCCAGTCCGGCAAAACCGCCACCAACAATGATAATCCGGTTGTTTTCCATAGCTTCTGATCTGAATGAGACAATTTACGGAAAATCACCACAATTCCGTACGCTAAATGGGTATGGATTTTAAACTTTTTCTTACACCCATTGAGGCATAAATTCTTATGGCAGGGATATTAAAGCTTCTCTCTTTTTCAGGTTTCACCTGTAATTGTTAATTTTGCTCATATTTGTACCAAATCTTCGTGCTTCACTCAGGGAGAATAAAATTTCGCTCCAGTAATAATCATTCTTGCAAGAAGGAAAGGACTCATCATCAGTCAAAACAAATATAAATCTATCTATATATATTAATGCTATTTTAATAGAATGAGATTCTAAGTTTGATTTCTGCGTAGGGATGTGTTAAATGGGGTGATGGGGATACTGCCTTTCACCCGTGAACAAAGTCATGTGAAAAGGGAAAAGTTTCAGTAATGTTACAGTAATAAAAGAAGAAACTCTGACAACTTATTGTCATACAATAAATTATCAGAGTAGTTCAGTGCCCGAGGCGGGAATCGAACCCGCACGATATTGCTATCACTGGATTTTGAGTCCAGCGCGTCTACCAATTCCGCCACCCGGGCGTGCAGTGGTGCAAAACTAATACTTTTTTGGAAAATGCTTACCTTTAGAGGCGTGTTTACGCCTGAAGGCCGGAAATTCTGTCTGAGGGCACTCAATGCCAACTGATCATATGGATGACCTGACTCTTTTCGGGCTGATCAGGGAGGGCGACCGGGAGGCTTTTAAAACGCTGTTCCATTCCTGGTATGCCCCGCTCTGCCATTATGCCTCCCACTTTCTTAACGATGATGAACAGGCAGAAGAGGTGGTGCAGGATTTTTTCGTGCGTCTCTGGGAGAAGCGTGCCACCCTTTCGGTCGACAGTTCCCTGCGCCACTACCTCTTTCGGTCGGTGCGCAACCATTGTCTCAACCTGATCCGCCAGGATAAAGTCCGCCAGCTGCATGCCGTCAGGCTCCAGGAAGCCCTGCTGGCTGACAACGCCCCCGAAGAGTACACCCTCTCCCCGGAGATGATGCTTAAAATCGAGGAGGGGATCGAAGCCCTTCCGGAGAAAAGAAGAGAGATCTTCCGCCTGAACCGTGAACAGGGGCTTAAATACCGCGAGATTGCTGAAAAGTTGGGGATTTCGGTCAAAACCGTGGAAGCCCAGATGGGCGCCGCCCTCCGTTCTCTCCGCGAAAAACTGCGCATTTTTATTTTTTTCTCCTTTTTTACAAAAAAAGGGAAAAGGGAGTAAGGGTTTTTTTTAGTTCACTTGTCATTAGAATGTAATGAAAGCATCAAGGAATATAGAAGAAGTCAACTGGGATTTGCTGGCGAAGGTTCTGAGCGATGAGGCCAGCGCATCTGAAAAGGCGGAAGTGGAAGCCTGGGCTGGCCAGCCGGGTGAGCACGATGCCGTGTTGAAGTCTGCAGAAGAAACCATGAAGAAGGCGAGGCTGTACTACAGAAGCCGGAGGTTTGACCCTGCTGCAGCATGGGAAAAAATCGAAGGTGACCTGCATGCATCACCGCCTGTCAGGGAGCTGAAGCCGTCACATCGGGAGGTTCCTCTCCGGAGGAGGATCCTGCAGGTGGCTGCCTCTCTGTTGCTGGCGCTGGCCCTGGGTGCGGTAGGCTATTATGCCGGATTCAGGCAGCATGAGCCCACGGTCTTCACGGAAGTGATTTCCAACGATCAGCAGGTTTTGCGGGGGATTCTCCTCCCTGACGGCACGCAAGTCACACTGAACAACAATTCCAGGCTCACCTGGCCCCGCCAGTTTTCCGGAGAGGTGCGGGAGGTGAGCATTGAGGGGGAGGCCTTCTTCGAAGTGCACCCCGATGCCTCAAAGCCATTTGTGATTACCGCGGGTGATGCCCGGGTTAAAGTGCTGGGTACCTCCTTCAATGTGTGTGCCCGCCCCGGGGAGAAAACCGTGGAAGTAGTTGTGGAAACAGGGAAAGTAGAGGTGACGGCCCCCCGGCTTGCTCAGGAGCCCGGCCGTTCCCTGCTGCTCCTCCCCGGTGAAAAAGGCGTGCTCTTTCAGGAGGCCCGCCAACTGGTGAAGTCGGTCAACGACAACCCCAATGTGACCTCCTGGAAAACCAATGAACTGGTCTTCGAGCAGAAAAAACTCGGCGATGTCCTGAAGGATCTCGAAAAAACCTATCATACCGAGATCCAGCTCTCCGACCCCGCCCTGGCCGACCTGCTCCTCACCGCCCATTTCAGCCAGCAACCGGTAGAATTCATCCTGGAAGTGATCCGGCTGACTTTCAGCCTTGAACTATCGGCGCAAAACGGACAGTATTTTCTGACAGCCGCTCAAAATCATCCCTTAAAACAGAAGCCATGAAATATCCATGCTCTAAGTGTGCAAACATGGTAATGATTAGCCACATGGATATTACATGTGTTTCACAGAATGAGCCATAACAATGTAAAAATTAAAACACATGAAAACAATAGATTCCATCAGAAAAAGCCTTCTGGCTGCAGCCCTCATGGTCGTGCTCTTCGCACCGGCCATGCTGTCAGCCCAGGAACCCAAAAAGGGCAATGCCGCCCTTGACCAGAACATCAGCATTTATGCCGAGAACGAATCCCTTTCAGGTGTCATCGAGAAGATCTGCAAATACCTCAATATCGATTTCTCCTACAATGCCCAGCTCCTCTCCGATAAAAAGGTCAGCCTGAATGTCTCCAATAAGCCCGTTAAGTTTGTTCTTGACAAGCTTATGAAGGACTTTTACCTGATTTTTGAGATCGAAGACAATCTGATGGTGGTCAGGGAGTATGTACCCCTTGACCAGAGCATCGACATCGAGAGGGCGTCGCGTGACTACGGGGTTAACCGGGGATTCCTCATCGAGGACCCGCGGAAAAAGTCGGTGACCCTTAAATACAAAACGGCCAGTAACCTGATTATCCTGCCGGTCACCATCAATGATTCAGATACCCTTAATTTTATTCTGGATACAGGGGTCCGCTATCCGATCATTACCGAACTTCCCTTTATCGACAAGCTGAACCTCAATTACCTGGTTCCGGTCGAAATCAAAGGCCTGAGTGAAGGAGAAACCATGACAGCCTACCGTTCGGGGAACAATGTCATTTCTCTTGATGGCATGGTGGCCCGCAACCAGGAAGTACAGATGATCATCGATGAGAATTTCCAGATTTCGCATATGCTGGGGGTACCTGTGCACGGACTGATCGGTTTCAATCTCTTCAAGGACTATATCGTGAAGATCGACTACCAGGATGAGGAGATTACCCTCTACCGTCCGGAACACTACAAATACCGTGACCGTAAAAACGACATCATACTGCCGCTGCATTTTGACGGGAACAAGCCCTTTATCCGGACCAGTATCATGACCGCAGAGAAGAGCGAGGTGCCGGTGAAGCTGATGGTCGATACCGGAGCCAGCGATGCGTTGTGGCTTTCGACCAGGTCTGATGAGCGGATCAGGGTGCCTCAGAACCACATTTCGGCCTTCCTGGGAAGAGGCCTGACCGGTGATCTCTATGGGACCAAGGGACGCATCGATGCCGTATGGGTAGGGCCCCTTGTGTTGCCTCGGCCCATCGTTTCCTTCCCGGAAGACAGCCTTATTGCGGAACTCATTTCCGCCAACGACCGTAACGGCACCCTGGGCGCTGAAATCCTCCGCAGGTTCGTGGTGACCATTGATTACCGCCATGCCAGGCTTACCCTTTCTCCCACCCCCCTGGTCAAAGACGCCTTCAACTACAACATGAGTGGCATGGAGGTGACCAATCCGATGCCCGGATTGCCCATCTTCACGGTGGCCAATATCAGGGAGAATTCACCCGCCTATCTGGCTGGACTCAAGGAGAACGACCAGATCATCTCGATCAACAACAGCAGCCATAACAATATGTCCCTGAACGACATTAACCTGATTCTCCAAAGTAAGGAAAACAGGAAAATTAAAATGAAAGTGCTCCGTGACGGGGAAGAATTTAAAACCTCCTTCGAATTGAAAACGTACTTCTGATGATTTTCCGGCGGTGTCTGCTGCTTCTCTGCACGTTGCTGCCGGCCCTGGTCACCCCGGGCCAGCAGCAACGTGATTCTGTTCTAAACAGGGTCATTTCCGTACATGCCGATCGACGGCCCATATCGGAAGTGCTGGAGGAGATCACCCGCCTGAATGCCATCTATTTCTCTTTCGACGCCACCCTTATTTCCGTTGAACGGCTGATCACCCTCCATGCCGACCGGAAAAGGGTGGGGGAGATCCTTCAGGAGGTATTTCCTGATGAAAGGCTTCACTTCCAGGGTAAGAACAACCATGTGATCATTTCGGCCGGTGAGGAGGAGACGGCCGGGCACGATCTTCCCCCGGAAGAGAGCCCGCCCTTTCTGGTGGTTTCGGGGCGGGTCACCGACCAGGTAAGCCGTGAACCCATGAGCTACGTGAGCATTTCCCTCCAGGAGTACCCTGTGGGAACCATCACCAATGCCGACGGGGAGTTTGTGTTGAAGCTCCCTCCCGATCGTGCCGGCGATACCCTGGTTTTCAGCAGCCTGGGGTATGCCCGTCAGAAAAGGGTGGCCGGAAGAATTCCCGGGAACGCGGAGATCTCCCTCCAACCCATTTCCATACGCATCAGGGAGGTGAAGGTGAAAGCCGTGCAGGTCGAAGAGGTCCTTGAGGGCATCCGCCGCAGCATCACGACCAATTATGCCACGGATCACCAGTTACTGACCGCCTTTTACCGTGAAACAGTCAGGCAGGATGGACACTATATCAACGTGTCAGAAGCGGTGCTCGAGATTCTAAAAGCGCCTTACGGAATCAACGAGCGCGACGACAAGGTACGTCTCGTGAAAGCCCGCCGGAGCCCCGACGTCCAGCCTTTCCACTGGGTCAACTTCAAACTCCAGGGAGGACCATACACCATCACCATGCTTGATGTGGTTAAAAAACTGGAGACCTTCCTCGATCCCGAATATCAGCTGCTATACCGTTATTCCATCCAACAGGTGATCTGGTACAAAAATCATCCGGTGTTTGTTGTCCGCTTCCGCCCGGCCAGGGATACCCAGTTCCCGGCCTTTGAAGGGGAGATGTATGTCGACCGGGAGAGTTATGCCCTCCTGTACGCCCGCTTCAGCCTCGACGATTATGGCCTTGGCATGGCCGGAGAGTCACTGGTCAGGAGAAAACCCAAAGGCTTTAAAGTGAAACCCCAGTTTGTGGAATACCAGGTCGACTTTTCAGAATATGGGGGCCTCTGGCACCTGCATACCGCCCGGGCTTCGGTAGCTTTCAGGGTCCGGAGTCCTAAAGATCGTATCAACTCGGTCTTCCACAGCGTCTCCGACCTGCTGGTCACCGAAGTGAAAAATACCAGCCTTAAACGCTTCCCCGTGAAGGACCTTTTCACCGTCAACGATGTGTTTGCGGAAATGCCCGTAGATTATGACGAGGCCTTCTGGGGAAACTACAATATCATCAAACCCGATGAAGATCTTCAGCGGGCCCTGAAAAACCTGCCGCGCGAAGCGGCGGCATCATCCCCCGGAAATGAAACAAAAAAGTAATATTAAATTGTCTATGAATAAGAAACTTACACTGATTATGGCCTTTATTCTGCCGGCCATGATCCTCGGGGCACAGGAAGAGACTAAGGTGCTCGACCTGGTTTCCGCCAAAATGGAGGAATTCCGTCAGGCCTTTCCCCTCGAGAAGGTCTATGTACAAACAGACAAGGAGGTCTATGCCCCGGGGGCCATTGTCTGGTTTTCTGCCCTGGTTGCTGACCGTTCCGAAAACCGGCTGTCAGACCAGAGTCCTGAGATCACCGTGAATCTTTACGATGCGTCAGGTAATTTTGTGGCAGGTGACAGGTACAGGGTGGCGGGCGGCTTATGTGAAGGGGATTTACAGCTGCCTGATGAGCTGCCACTGGGGCGTTACTTCCTGGCGGCATACACCCCCCTCCAGGTTAACCCCGGCAATGTGTTCATCAAGCCGCTGGTCGTCGACCGCTGCTATGAGTCAGATGCCCTGGTGACCTTCAGCACTCCCGCCGGAATCAACCCTTCAGGCCAGGAGACCGGAATTGAACTGGAGGTGACCGATTACACCGGAAAACCCGCCGACAAATTCCAGCTGACGTGGGAGGCGCGCCATGGCCTGAAGAAGCTGGCGGGCGGGAAAGTCCGCTCCGACAAGGGGAAGGCCGTGGTGATGGTTCCCCTGCCTGCCATGACGGGAACCACCCCGGTGGAGCTCCTGGTCTCCCATCCCAAAAACCTCTGGTCACGGAAGCTTTCCCTGATGACCTCAGGTGATGTTCTCGGGCTGACCTTTTATCCTGAAGGGGGAAGCCTCATAGGTACCGTACCCCAGAAAATGGGCTATTATGTGACGGCCCGGGAAGGGGTTCCCGTGGAAATAGACGCCGATATTGTCAATGGCCGGGGGGAGGTCATCGCTAAAACAAAAACCTTTGCTCCCGGTTACGGATTATTTCCTTTTAAGGGGGAAGCAGGGGAAAAGTACGCCCTGGTCATCACCAGTGCATACGGAAAGGGACAGCGGTTTGACCTTCCTGCGACCGGAGGGACAGGTGTGGCCCTGGTGGTCCAAAAAAGCGATCAGGAAATGATCACTGCTGATTTACTGGCCGCTCCGGCTGCTCAACCCCGGAAACTGTCCGTCACCGCCACCCGGGGGGCTACCCTTCTGTGGGCCGCCAACCTCGAAATCGCCTCCACCTCCCGTATCAGAATCCCTGTCGCGGAACTCGGCATCGGCCTCACCCAGCTCTCAGTCTTTGATGACCGCGCCCAACCCCTTTCTTCCCGTCTTGTATACATTCCCGGAAAACAAAAACTGAATCTCAGGGTGAACGGAGAACCCACGGGTGACGGCAACGTGAAAATCTCCGTAGAAGCCCTCGATGAAAATCAACGCCCTGCCGATGCCATGCTCTTCCTTTCCGTGGCCGATAAAATGCGGAGAATCCCGGCTGCCGTGGATTTCTCCACCTATATGGCTCTTGACGGAGAACTCCTCCACCCCGTAAGCCATGCCGTTTCTTCTGCCGCACTCTCGCAACAGGGGGCCGGACTGGATTTTGTGCTCATCGCCAATGAGCTCAGGTGTGTTTCCTGGAAGAGAATTCTGGAGGCTGGTGAAGGAAATGAGGGGCAACTCCTTAATACCATGGGGCTCAGCGGAAAAGTCACCGATAAGAAGGGTGCGGTAATCGGTGGTGCGAAAGTGAGCGTGATGAATCTCCGCGATATGCAGGTCCATTCGGCAGTGGCCGGCCCCGACGGCAGGTTTGTTTTTCCCGCCCTGCAACCTGTTGATGTGACCGAATTCAATTTTTCGGCCACCGATGCCAACGGCAAGGGCAACTACCAGGTGACCCTGGATCCCACCTTTGCCGACATGGTGGGTCTGAAGGTCAGGGCTCTGGATCATGGATCCCAGGGGAGGGAAGCCCCCCGCGGGAACCTCGACGACTACCTGTCGGCCAATCCCGGTTTCCTCTACCCCCAACCGGTCATCAGGCCTGTAGCCGCCGGAGGCAGCGCCCGCCAGAATGAGAACTACAAAAAGCTTCTGCAGACGTCAACGAGCCTCCTGGAGGTGATCAAATCGATGCGCCCCTACTCGCTGGTAAACGGGCAGATCGTTTTCCCCGGAACCGTCAACTCCATTAATTTCCAGTCAGGTGCCCTTATCGTGGTCGATGGTCAGAAGATGGGAACCCAGGCCGACGTGCTGAACTCACTCTCTCCCTTTGATGTCGATAAAATCAACATTTCACTTGACCCCATCGATATTCAGAAATATACCGGACTGAACAACGTTGGGCTTATTGAAATCACTACCAAGCGAGGCAACAGCGGTGTGGCTTCCCCTCAGCAATTACCGGCGGTTCCGGAAGTCACCTACAGCAACGGGTACCGTGTACCCCGGGATTTCCTTACCACCGACGCCCTGGAAAACCAATCAGGAAAGGACCTGAGAACCACCCTTTACTGGGATCCCTCCCTGAAAACGGGCAACCAGGGAGCCAGGGTATTCTCTGTGCCACTTTCCGAAGTCCGATCAGGATTTGTGGTCCGTGCCGAAGGATTTACAGGCGAAATGACCACCGGTTCCGCAGATTCGGAATTCCAGGTGAAATAGGAGAATTCCGGGGGAAATTTCTCTCATGGGATGGTTTTGGCAGGCCGTTTGCTGTTCTTTGTTATTTTTGAACAGTCAAAACGTGGTAAAATGGTAGAAGAAGTCAGCGAGAAGGGGTATGTCGATATGCCGGTATCTCCCGGGGTCCCTTTGATCAGGGAGATCAACCGGATGCGACGGGAGAAGAATGCCGTGATTCTGAGTCACTACTATGTAGAGCCTGAACTTCAGGATATTGCCGATTATGTGGGTGACAGCCTGGGTTTGTCACAGCAGGCGGCTTCCACGCAGGCTGACCTCATCGTATTCATAGGAGTCCATTTCATGGCCGAAACCGCCAAAATATTGAGCCCCGGCAAGAAGGTGCTGCTTCCCGACCTCAAGGCGGGGTGTTCCCTGGCCGAATCGGCACCTGCCGCGAAATTCGCGGAGTTTAAAGCACAATACCCCGATCATAAGGTGATTTCCTATATCAACTGTTCGGCCGACCTCAAGACCATGACCGACGTCATTTGTACCTCGGCCAATGCAGTGAAGATCGTGGAGAGCTTTCCCAAAAACCAGCCCCTGATTTTCGCCCCCGATAAAAACCTGGGAAATTACATCAACACCCTTACGGGAAGGAACATGGTTCTTTGGGATGGGGCCTGCATGGTCCATGAAAAGTTTTCGGTCGAAGGTATCGTGGCGCTGATGGAGGAACACCCCGATGCCGAGTTTATCGCCCATCCCGAGTGCGAAAAACCGGTTTTGCTGCTGGCACACCACATCGGGTCCACTACATCACTGCTCCATTATGTGCAAAAAAGCCCCTCCCGGAAGTTCATCGTAGCCACCGAAAGCGGCATTTTCCACCAAATGAAAAAAGCATGCCCCGGAAAAACCTTTATACCGGTGCCCTCAGTTGACTCTACCTGCGGATGCAGCGACTGCTCCTTCATGAAACTGAATACTCTGCAAAAGGTCTACCTCTGCATGAAATACGAAAAACCAGAGATTATCCTTCCTCCTGATGTCATGGAAAAAGCCAGGATCCCCATCATGCGGATGCTCGACCTCTCACAGAGCTGATACTTAGAGTATCCGGTGAGGGGCATGTCATGACCCTCCTGATATTCTAATCTTCTGATCTTCTGATCTTCTAATATTCTAATCTTCCATTCAGCCCTTCCCCCTGGTTCCCCACGTTTTCGACGAGCAGATCCTGTCGTGAGATTTCAATGGCCTTGAGGAGAGTTTTGTCGATATCCCTGATGATGGGGTAGAATCCTTCTTCACCCAGGATATTCCGGGCAATGTAGGCTTTGAGCTGGGTTGCAATCACGACTCCCGAGAGTCTGAGCCCTTCCTGATCGGCCGGCACGCCCCGGGAGGCGGCAAAGCCCACGAAGCTGCTCAGAATGCCCACCTTGTCGAGATAAGCGGCGATATCCATGGCGCCCCCCAGTTTGGTGAGGGTTTCACGGTGCTGATCAGAATACTGGAAGGCATACTGATAGACCAGCTGCTTCTGGTAGAGTCTTTCAAAGTAATCTGAGTTGCCGGAAGTATCTGCAGGTACGAAGAAGTCGGGCATGATCCCTCCGCCACCGTAAACGGTACGCCCTTTCTTGGTCTGGTATCGCAGGGAATCAGCGAATTGAATACTGTCGGCGCTGCTGAACTCTCCGTGTTCCATGCGGGCAAATAGGTCTTCGAAGTACCTTTCATTTCCCTCTTCGTAAGATTTCTGGATGCTCCGGCCACTGGGGGTATAATAGCGGGCGACGGTCAGCCTGATGGCCGATCCGTCGGCAAAGGGGATCTGTTCCTGGACGAGTCCCTTTCCGAAGGAACGGCGGCCGATGACAATGCCCCGGTCGTTGTCCTGGATGGCCCCGGCAAAGATTTCACTGGCCGATGCCGAGAATTCATCAATGAGCAGGAAAAGGCTTTTGTCAGCCCAGGCATTGCGCGCATTGGCTGTGTATACCTTCTTTGGCTGTGACTTGCCCTGCGTGTACAGGATGGTCTCCCCTTTTTCCAGGAAGTCGTTGACCATCCTGATGACCGCCGTCAGGTATCCCCCCGGGTTCCCCCGCAGATCGACGATGATCCTGGAAGCCCCCGCCTTGTCGAGTTTTTCCATCGCACGCGTAAATTCCTGGTAGGTCTGTTCCGCAAACCGGCTTATCTTGATAAAACCCGTGTGGTCATCAATCATGTAAGAGACATCCACGCTGTATATGGGGATCTCCCCGCGGGTGATGTCAAACTCCAGGTTGTTGCGAAATCCTTTCCGCTGAATGGTCACTTTCACATGGGTTCCTTTTTTCCCGCGCAACAGCTTCAGGACCTCCTCATTTTTAATGCCGGTGCCGGCCACCAGGGTGTCGTTGACTTCCACAATGCGGTCCCCGGCCAGAATTCCCAGTTTGGAAGAAGGCCCCCCCGAGATCACATCAACGATCATGATGGTGTCTTCCTGGATCGAGAACTGCACCCCAATTCCCGAAAAATTGCCCTGCATCTCCTCCTCTACGCCTTGCATTTCCCTGGCAGGTATGTAGGTCGTGTGGGGATCCAGATTCTCCAGAAGCGCCGGAATCGAATTTTCGACGATCTCTGCGGTATTGATGGTATCTACATAGGCCGATTCGATCAGTTCTATGATGTGGTTCAGTTTATTCCCCGGTGCGGAATCCCGGCTCACCGGGGAGAGGGGACGACGGTGAAAGGAGGAGCCGATAAGGACTCCCAGGGCCAGAGTGACCGCCAGTATCAGGGGATAAAAAACCGGATTTCGCTTGTTCATTTTTCAGTAATTAAATCAGTGTCTACTTGAACCACTTCGATGCCGGCCCGGTTCAACAGCTGGATGCCATCATCGAGACGGTAGTTCTCGGTGAAGACCACCCTGCGGATCCCGGCCTGAATGATCAGCTTGGAACACTCCAGACAGGGGGAGGAGGTCACATACAGGGTTGCACCCTCACTGCTGTTGCCCGATTTGGCCACCTTGGTGATCGCATTGGCCTCGGCATGTAAAACGTACGGCTTGGTACGGTTGTTCTCATCTTCGCAGTTATTCTCAAATCCCGAGGGCGTCCCGTTGTACCCGTCCGAAATGATCATTTTGTTTTTAACCAGCAATGCCCCCACCTGCCGGCGCCGGCAATAGGAATTCTGCGCCCAGATGGCGGCCATCCGTAAATAACGCTGATCCAGCAGGGATTGTTTTTCTTCAGGTGTCATGGCTTCTTCTTTTATGGGTACCCCCCCGGGGTGAATCGTTACAAATGTAAACTGTTTTCAAAAAAAAAACGGAGTAAAATCACTTTCACTCCGCCAGGACATGGTTATCCGGATATGTAGTTGGGACTAATTCCGCTATTTTTTAATCAGCAGCCAGGTGTCGGCATACTTGGGGTAGTTCTGCCTGATCTGGAGGAGCCTTTCCCGCGCGGCGGCCTCATTGCTGTAAGAATCGACGGTAACCCGGTAGTAACCGGTCTCACTCTGCACGATGATCGGCGTAAAACCTTCTGAAATAAGCGTTTGCCTGAAATTTTTGGCATTATCCATATTACTGAAGGAGCCGGTGATGATGAAATAACTGTTGGTAGTTTGCTCTTCGGGCTGGGTAAAGGTGATGGCTTCCTGCCTGACGGTCACAGGTTTTTCTTCTGCTACCGGCTGTGTGGGGGCAGGCTTTGATTCCGGAACGGTAAATACCTTCGGCGGAACCGCAGGCGCTGCCGCCTCCTGCTGCGAGGCCGGGGTATAGGGGGTGGTCGCTGCTTTCTTTGACGACTTGCACGATCCAAGGGCTAAAACGCCTATCACGGCAAAGAACACTAATTTTCTCATGGCTGTCTCAATTTTTACTGTCCTTAATGCTGCAAAAATCACCTGACTTCACCCCGTGAAATCCCGGGGGAAAGGAGAACTGGCCCATACCTGGCCTTTTCTGCATGAACTCTGCCGTGTAAAATTAGTTAATACTCAATCGCTGTGTTTATTAGATGAGGACAAGTTTTGCACATTCAGTCGTTTGTAACCCTCCTGCGGTGGTACTTTGGTGTTAATATCACCGGGCAGGGAGAGCCAACCTGTTCATAATCAATTAAAAATTACTGGCAGCAGGAGTGCCGGTCATTTGAGGGGGAGGGGGAGTTCGAGGGGTTGGCCGGGTCGGGTCAGCAGGTTAACCCATTGCCAGGGTTTTCCCAGTTCCTGTGCCGCGATACGCAGGATGACGGAGCTGCGTGCAGGCAGGGCACTGACCTTTCCGGGCTGGGCCGCCGGGGCCAGCTCGAAGGAAAGGTCGCTGAGGTTGATCAGCTGCAGGGTGAGGGTTTTACCGTCGTCGGCGATCACCCTTTGAGAAACGGAAGCCCTGACCAGTTTTTCAAGCCATAGTGGTTCGCCCATGAGCAGATTCCGGAACCAGGCCACGGTACGCCGGTCATCCAGGGCTTCCCTGATGGCTTCTGCGTTTCTTTCCCTGGCAAAAACCAGGGTGATGGGCCTGCGTTCCAGCTTCTCAAGCTGCAAAAAGTTCAGGATGGGATCATGGACATCGGAATTGGCGAAGAGGGTGAGGTTTTTGTCGCGGGCCCAGGTGAGCACTTCGGGATACCATTCGTTATGGTTGACCACCTCCATGCCGGTGAAAAGGCCCTCCCGGTAGAGGGCTTCGTGTTCGGGCATCCAGACTGCCCCGTCGGGTGCCTGCGCTTTCCAGCCGGGATGGTTCCATAAAACAAAAGCCCCCTGTGCCTTGGCTTCCCGCAGGGAGGCGATATAATCCTCATTCAGGATTTTCGCCTCATCTTTCACGAAAAGGGCGTTGAAATGCCCCGGAGGCATCCCCTTGGTGATCTCGGTGCCCCTGATCAGTATCATCCCCTGGGCTTCAGCCACCTTACGGGCAATTTCCCAGGGGGCCGAAGGAGAGGGGGTGATGTGGCTGCGGTGAGGCAGGTATTCCAGGTGATCGGTGATGGCCATGGCATCAAGCCCTTCCTGCCAGGCCTCACCCACCCTCACTGTCGGCCAAACCGAACCATCGGAAAATACCGTATGCATATGAAAATCACATTTCAACACTTCATACCCTTCAACAGAGGGAATCAGGATCTCGTTTCTCACCGGCTGGGCCGTCAATGCCATCACCGCCAACAGGATGGTCGTAAGAATTAGTAGTCGCTTCATATGGTTTATCGTTTTTGAAATAGTTCTTTCATCATTCAGCTTCTTGTATGCACGTGCATTGTCTTCCTGCTGCAACCCGGTTCTGTTTCCGGAGTATGGAGGAGAGAGCCCCGCAAATCAGGGGATTTTCCTGGCGGAAATACGATTTATGGCACTGACCATTGCTTTTTCGATCTGAATCATAGGCAGGGGCTCCCTGGCAATGTAAATGACCATCAGGGTTACCTTGTTTTCCCCGCAGGCCTCATAAAAGGAGGGTTTATGAAGCCGCCAGGCTTCGCGCATCCTTCTTTTCAGGAGATTGCGGTCGACGGCCCTGCGAAAAATCCTGCGACTGACCGCGAAGGCCACCTGTGCCGGAAAGGGATGTTCACCCGGGGAGGCCATCCACACCACTTTCAGGGGATAGGCCACCAGGGAATGCCCGCTCTCGAAGAGCCGGGTAATGGTGGTGGCCGAGGTCAGCCTCTCCTCCTTACTGAAGGTGTATCTCCTGATCATCTGATGCCATCTCTCTGTGTTTGTTCCTGTTTTTTCACTGCTGCCTGTTGGTTCATCTCCGCCTGTTGGTTCGCCTCTGCTTGTTGGTTCATCTCCGCCTGATGGTTCATCTCCGCCTGATGGTTCGCCTCTGCTTGTTGGTTCATCTCCGCCTGATGGTTCATCTCCGCCTGATGGTTCGCCTCCGCAGCTGACGAAAAAGGCCGGCATGACTGCCGGCCTTTCAAATATAGCTGCTTTGTGGCAATTACTTTGTTTTGTTGGCATTTTTAATGTACTGTTCCAGGGCCATGGTCATGGAGGGGGCTTCCGGTGTGGGCGCCTCAATGTCGGGATTGAGCCCGGCTTCTCTGACAGCCTGCGCTGTCGTCGACCCGAAACAGGCAATCTTGGTGTCGTTCTGCTTGAAATCGGGGAAATTCTGCAGCAACGACTTGATGCCGGTCGGACTGAAAAAGACGAGAATGTCATAATGGATGTCCTTGAGGTCGGTCAGATCGCTGCAGACCGTGCGGTACAGTATCGCCGTGGTATATTTAAAGCCTCCCTTGTCAAGCAACCGGGGAATCTCCTGGGAATGCAGATCGGAAAGGGGCAACAGATAACGCTCATCCTTGTGCTTCTTCATGATGTCGATCAGGTCGGTGGCCGACCCGTTGGCATGAAAAATTTTCCGTTTCCGGTAGACGATGTATTTCTGCAGATAGAAGGCCGTGGATTCTGAAATACAGAAATATTTCAGGGTATCGGGTATGGTGACCCGGAGTTCCTGGGCAATCCTGAAAAAATGGTCAATAGCCGTGCGACTGTTAAACAAGACGGCAGAATAATCCTCCAGGTGGATCCTGGTCTGCCGGAATTCCCGGGCAGAAATCCCTTCCACCTGGATGAAAGGCCGGAAATCTATCTTTACGGAGGTGCTTTCAGCCAGTTCGGAGTAGGGGGACTTGATGGCTGCCGGTTCGGGCTGTGTTACGAGAATCGACTTGATCTTCAATTTCTTACGTTTTAAACATTAACAATCTCCTTGACTGGTTATATCGCTTTGAGAAAGAGCAGCAACGGTAAAAATTCAAGGGTACAAAGGTATAAAAAGAGATAAAAAACAGAAAATTGTTTTTTCAATAAAATTTTGATTCCTCTTTGCAACGTCTTGAGGTAGAGAAGGGCGATGATCACAAGGCCTGCCAGGAGAAAAACGGAGGGGTTACTGACGGGGGCCCAGGCGGTGAGGCAGACCACGGGAAGCAGGAGGATTCCGGTCACCTTGTTATAGTTTCTCATGGTGAAAAGGTACTCCCCGGTTTCGGGAAGGGTTTCGTTGATGAAGCCCAGAAAACGGTAGAGAAACTCTTTGAGCCGGAAGAAGAGAAGGACGGCGGCGAAGCAGGCCAGGTAAAGGAGGAAACCGCTGACAGGCAGTCGGGCTCCCGAGTATTTGACGATCTGGAAGGCAAAGAGCCCCATGGTCAGTAAGAAGAAGATTTCCAATATCAAGGCGCCCTGACGCAGGGAGATGTTTTGTTCGCGGAAGAGGCGAGAGGCTGCCGGATAGTTGACGGTACTCATGAAAAGGGCGGAGAGGTATTTGCCGAAGGCGTTCCGCACGGCCGCTCCCAGGAGGAGGATCAGCAGCACCACGCCAGTGAGCCAGTCAGAGGAGCTTTGACGGAACGGGGTGGCAGGAAGCTCCAAGGAAGCATCAAGGGGAGAGGGCCTGGGAATCTCTTTGATTTCAATGGGTTGGATGTATCTTGAGGAGTCGATGAGCAGGGATTGCTCTTCTTTCCACCGCCGTGCGCGCTCCCTGGCCAGGCGGGCCATTTCGGCCTTGTCTGCGACTTGCCGGGTCGTCATCTGCTGAATGTTCTGCTCCGGCATGGAAGCCATCCCGGCCCGGGATCCTCCCGCAAGCAGATGGGCCGCAAAATAATAACTGTTGCCTGAATGTATCATCTCCCCTTTTCCGCTGCAAAATTAGTGAAAAAAGGATGATCCCTCAACAGTTCTCATATTCATAGATTTCCATCAGCCTGATCAGTTCTTCCAACTCCTCTTCGTTGTCCGATTCCAGCTGGTTTTCGATGATCTCGAGAAACCGTCTGAGCGCTTCGCGGTATTCTTCTTCCGTTTCTAACCGTTTCTTCATAATCAATGTGCATCCAACCAGTTGCCGGCGGCTTTCATTTCTACTGTAAGGGGAACCTTCAGTTTCACCGCCGATTCCATCTCTTTTCTAACAATTTGCTGAACCAGATCCAGTTCCGGTTTCAGGACATCGAAATTCAACTCGTCGTGCACTTGAAGGACCATCCTGGAACGGAGTCCCTCTTTTTCGAACTCCCTGTGGATGTTGATCATGGCGGCCTTTATGATGTCGGCAGCCGATCCCTGTATGGGTGTATTGATGGCATTCCTTTCGGCCATACCGCGCACTACCTGATTATTTGAATTGATATCAGTCAGATAACGCCGCCGGCCCATAATTGTTTGCACATACCCTTCTTTTCTTGCCATTTCGATCGACAGGTCCATATAATCCTTAACGCGGGGGAAACTCGCGAAGTAGCCGTCGATGAGCTCTTTGGCCTCCGTGCGGGGAATGTTGAGCCTTTGGGAGAGGCCGAAGGCTGAGATGCCGTAGATGATCCCGAAGTTGGCGGTTTTGGCTTTCCGCCGCATGTCGGAGGTCACCTCCTCCACGGGAATCCTGTATATCTTAGCGGCAGTCAGGGCGTGTATATCCTGGTGGCGGGCAAAGGCCTCCATCATCTGGGGATCTTCACTCAGGGCTGCCATGATCCGCAGTTCAATCTGGGAATAGTCGGCCGACAGAAAGAGATGGTTCTCGTCGGAAGGGATAAAAGCCCTGCGGATCTCCCTGCCGTTTTCATCGCGGATGGGGATATTCTGCAGATTGGGATTGTTGGAACTGAGCCGCCCTGTGGCCGTCACCGCCTGGTTGTACGAGGTGTGAATCTTTCCTGTGCGGGGATTGATCAGTGTCGGAAGGGTCTCCACATAGGTGTTCAGCAGCTTCCTTAGGCCCCTGTAATCCAGAACCTTCTCCACGATAGGATGTCGGTCCTTCAGCTGCGCGAGTACCTCCTCGTTGGTGGTATATTGGCCGGTTTTGGTTTTTTTGGCATAGGGGTCGATCTTCAGCTTCTCGAAGAGGACATCCCCCAGTTGTTTGGGCGAAGAGACGTTAAACTCCACTCCGGCAAGGGTGAGGATCTCCTCCTCCAGGGCGATGATCTGCAGGCGGAGTTCGCCGGCATACTCATTAAGGGCCCGGGTGTCGATGCGTACACCCGTAAATTCCATATCGGTCAGCACCGGCACCAGGGGCATCTCCAGCTCATTAAAAAGCTTGTCCAGATCGTTCTCTCCCAGAAGGGGCTCCAGGAATTTCTTGAGCTGGAAGGTGAGGTCAGCATCCTCGCAGGCATAATCCTTCAGTTTTTCCCGGTCGACCGAACGCATGGTGATCTGGTTGCGGCCACGGGGCCCGATGAGTTCTTCCGTGGGGATCTTCCTGTAGCCCAGATATGTTTCGCAGAGATAATCCAGGTTGTGTTTCCACTCGGGCTGAAGCAGGTAGTGGGCCAGCATGGTGTCAAAAAGCGGGCCTTTGACTTCCAGTCCGTACTGCCGGAGCATCAGCAGGTCATATTTGATGTTCTGGCCTGTTTTCAGGATGGCAGGGTCCCCGAAGACCTCCCTGAATTCGGCCACCACCTTTTCGGCCTCTTTCCGGTCGGAAGGGATCAGGACGCAATAGCCTTCATGAAGCCGGTAGGAAAAGGAGATACAGACCAGTTCTGCAGAATGGGGGTCGAGGCCGGTGGTTTCGGTGTCGAAGCAGAACTCCTGTTGAACCGATAGTTCGGCGCGGAGGCTGGCGCGTTGCATCTCATTCTCCACAAGGAAATAGTGGTGGGGGGTGGTTTCCAGGGTGGCGGATGCGGCCCCTGCAGGACCGGTGGGGGCTGCCGCCATGGGGGCTTCCAACCCGAAAAGGGTCCCCTGGACAGGCTGCTGAGCTTCCCTGCCTTTCTGAACCGCTTCTTTCAATTGCAACCGCTCAGCCAGATTCCTGAATTCCAACTCCTCAAAAAGGTTCTTCAGCGCCTGATGATCGGGCTCTTCCCTTCTCAGCTTTGCGGGCTCAAACGCCACCGGCACATCCAGAATGATGGTGGCCAGCTCCTTCGACAGGCGCACCTGCTGCTCGAACTCCCGCAGGTTCTCCTGCTGCTTCCCTTTGACCTTGCCGAGGTTCGCATAAATCGCGTCGATGCCCCCGAATTCGCTGATCAGTTTAACGGCCCCCTTGGGGCCTATACCGGGGCACCCGGGGATGTTGTCGCTCGAATCACCCATCAGTCCCAACAGGTCAATGACCAGCTGCGGCGAATCCACTTCGAAATTCTTCCTCACCTCTTCCACACCCCAGATCTCATGATCATTTCCCGACTTCCCGGGCTTATACATATATATGGTGTCGTTGACCAGCTGCGCATAATCCTTGTCGGGTGTCATCATGTAGGTCACAAACCCTTCTCCTGACGCCCTGGTGGCCAGCGTGCCAATGATGTCGTCGGCTTCATATCCCTCCATTTCGAGGAGAGGAATCCTGAAATGTTCGATCATCTGCCGGATATAGGGAATCGACTTGCGCAAATCTTCAGGCATCTCCTGACGTGTGGCCTTGTATTCGGGAAACATCTCATGCCTGAAGGTGGGCTTTGACATGTCAAACACCACCCCGATGTAGGCCGGCTTCTCATTTTCGAGCAGCTGTACCAGCGTGTTGGCAAATCCCAGCATCGCCGAGGTATTCATCCCTTTGGAGTTGTACCTGGGATTCCTGATAAAGGCAAAGTAACTCCGGTAAATCAGCGCATACGCATCTATGAGAAACAGTCTCTTCCCGGCTTCACCTGGTTTTTCCTCTTCCTGGCTCATATCTTATTCTGATCTTTATTTATTTCCGCATTCAAATCCTCTGGCCTTTCAATCCTATGATATATCATATTTTAATATTCTGACCTTCTGACCTTCTAATCTTCCTCATTATCGGTGGCGTACCATTCCGCAAAGGAGGTGACGGTTTCGGCGAGTCGTACCGAGAAAAGGGAGACTCCTTCCGGCATGAGGGGAGAGAGGATTCCGGCGATGTATGCGACCAGGTTTTCGGTGGTGGGCTGGAATCCGACTACAAGCATTCTTTGGGTGGTGGAAGCCAGGGCACTGACCTGTTCTTCAGGGATCAGGCTGTTGATCATCAGCGCATGGTCAAAACGGTCGATGATCTGAGTTTTTACAAGGTTCTTCAAATCGTGAAAGTCAATGACCATTCCGTCGCGCGGGTGACCGGCTCCGTGAAAGGCCTGCCCGGTGACGGTGACCTCCAGATCGTAGGAGTGCCCGTGCAGGTTACTGCAAACCCCATCATAGTTGTACAGGGTGTGCGCCATTTCAAAATGAAACCGCTTGGTGACTCTGATTACTGCCATATTTCGGATTAAAAACGGGAATGTGAAGTTACTTAAAAATCTTTTCAGTCCAATTTATGCTACTTTTGCACGGAATACAGGTTTCAGCCTGGCGTAAGTTTTTCTTATTAAAAAGATTAAAGGATTTTTCCATGAGAAAATGGCGTATTGAGGATTCAGCCGAATTGTACAACATCAACGGCTGGGGGATCAATTATTTTTCGATCAACGAAAAGGGGAATGTGATCGTCACGCCCCGGAAGGATGATGTCTCGGTTGACCTGAAGGAGCTGGTCGAAGAGTTGTCGCTCCGTGATGTCACCACACCTTTGCTGGTGCGTTTTCCCGACATCCTCGACAGCAGGATCGAAAAGATGGACAGCTGTTTTAAGATTGCTGCCGCCGAATATGACTACAAGGGTCAGAATTTCATCGTCTACCCGATCAAGGTGAACCAGATGCGTCAGGTGGTGGAGGAGATCGTCGACCACGGAAAGAAGTTCAACATCGGACTGGAAGCGGGTTCCAAGCCTGAGCTCCATGCGGTGATCGCCATCGATACCGACAGCGACTCCCTCATCATTTGCAACGGGTATAAGGATGAGAGTTACATTGAGCTGGCTCTGCTGGCCCAGAAGATGGGGCGCCGGATTTTCATCGTGGTGGAAAAACTGAACGAACTTAAACTGATCGCCAAGGTGTCCAAGAGACTTAAGATCAGGCCTAATATTGGAATTCGCATCAAGTTGTCGAGTACCGGCAGCGGGAAGTGGGAAGACTCAGGTGGAGATGTGAGCAAGTTCGGGCTCAATTCGAGTGAGTTGCTCGAGGCACTTGATTACATGGAAAAGAACGGGCTGAAGAACTGTCTGCGCCTTCTTCATTTTCACATTGGCAGCCAGGTGAATAAGATCCGCCGTATCAAGATTGCCCTGCGAGAGGCTTCGCAGTTCTATGTGGAGTTGGTCAAGGCCGGCTTCAAGGTCGAATTTGTCGACATCGGGGGTGGATTGGGAGTGGACTATGACGGTACGCGTTCTTCCAACAGTGAGAGCAGCGTCAACTACAGCATCCAGGAGTATGTGAACGACGCCACTTATACGATGGTTGATGCCGCCAACAAAAACGGCCTGCCCCATCCCAACATCATCACCGAATCGGGGAGGTCGCTGACGGCCCACCATTCGGTGCTCATCTTTGAGGTGCTCGAATCGGCTACCCTTTCCCGGTGGGAAGAGGATGAGGATATTCAGACCAGCGACCATGAGCTGGTGCGGGAACTCTACCAGGCCTGGGAACTGTTGAACCAGCCCAGGATGCTGGAGACCTGGCACGACGCCCAGCAGATCCGCGAGGAGGCCCTCGACCGCTTCAGCCTGGGACTTCTTGACCTTAAAACCCGGGCCCAGGTTGAAAAACTCTTCTGGTCCATCGCCCGTGAAATCATGCAGATGACCTCCAAACTGAAGCACGTCCCCGAAGAATTGGTCACATTGCCCAAGTTGCTTTCCGACAAGTATTTCTGCAATTTCAGTCTTTTTCAGTCGCTGCCCGATGCCTGGGCCATCGACCAGGTATTTCCCATCATGCCCATCCAGCAGCTCGATGAAAAGCCCGACAGGACGGCCACGCTCCACGACATCACCTGCGATTCCGACGGGAAAATCGACAATTTTATCTCCACCCGGAACATGTCCTACAATCTGCCCGTCCATGCCCTGAAAAGCAAGGAGTCTTACTATATCGGGGTGTTCCTGGTAGGGGCTTACCAGGAGATTCTGGGCGACCTCCATAATCTTTTCGGCGATACCAACGCCGTACACATCTCCGTGAACGAAAAGGGATACACCATCGACCAGGTCATCGACGGGGAAACGGTGGCCGAAGTGCTGGAATACGTGAATTACAGTCCCAAGAAGATGGTTCGTACCGTTGAAGGGTGGGTTTCGGCTTCCGTAAAAGCCGGAAGGATCTCCCCGGAAGAGGGCAAGGAGTTCCTCAGCATTTACCGGTCGGGGCTGTACGGCTATACCTATCTGGAGTAAACAGGGCATCCTTTCCCTTCGGGATCTCTCCTTCCCGGACCACTGTTAGGCTCTTGTCATGCGTTCCTGCTGGGGGAGCATGGGTATTTGCGCCCACCGGAAAAGGTGACCGGGAGTGCCGGTATACCCTGGAAAGGTTTTCCGGTTTTATCTGAGATCCCGATTCATCATTTCCGCCACCATTCCGGCTGCGTCGGTAACGAAGCGGTTGCAATGGCTTTCAGTGAGTCCGAGTTCCTTTATACGGGCATTTTGGATAGGGTCGTTCATGTCGAGGCCCAGGAGGAGTTCCCGGCATTGGAGGGAACCGTGGCGGCGGGTGAATTCCGCACAGAATTCCCGGGTGAGGGCGTAGGTATGCTGTTTTCGTTCATCGTCATCTTCCGAAGCTTTTCCGAAACGGGTTCCCAGGGCCATCAAAGCTCCGGTAACGGCTCCGCATACCAGCTGCTGCTTCCCGATGCCTCCCCCGAAAGGGGTGGCCACCCGCAAGGCATCATCGACACTCACCCCGCATGCCGGGGCAAAGGCGGCAAAAACCGACTGGGCACAGTTGAACCCATGGTCAAACCAATGCAGCGCTTTCTCCTTTTCCTCTCCTGATTTATTCATTTGGATCCGTGTTTATAATGAAAAATCGCCCCTCCGTACCGCCAGCGCTCCACCCCAAAAGTGAGGAGTTTTTGTTCAGGCCTTCGGTTATGAGAGTGACAGAACAAAAATAGCGCTTCTACCTATGCCCCCTCTTCTCCCAGGCTTTGTTTTTTGGCCGGCTCCTTTTTCCACCGGGCCGGAAATCTGGGACCTGAATTATTCGTAATTTGTGAGCTCTTTAATAACTATTGCTTATGGAAAGCCTGAACCCCTTTCTCGAGTGGATCAGCGAAGTCTGGAATGCACAACTTTTTAAAGTTGGGGAGAATCCCTTTACCACCAGGGGATTGATCATTCTGCTTGTGTCGTTGGTTCTTTTGGTGTCCATCTCTTCCCGGATCAGCAGGTTTTTGTCGCGCAGGGTTTTTCCGCGGTATGGCCTCGAACCCGGAGTGAGCCAGTCGATGGCCACGATCATCAGGTATGTGCTGATTATTATCGGGCTGGTGATCATCATCCAGACATCCGGCATCAATCTGAGTGCCCTGGGTATCCTGATGGGAGCCCTGGGGGTAGGGATCGGTTTCGGCCTGCAAAACATCACCAGCAATTTCATCAGCGGTATCATCATTCTTTTTGAAAGGCCCATTAAAGTGGGTGACCGCGTGGAAATCGACGACCTGAAGGGAAATGTCGTGGAAATTTCTGCCCGGGCGACAACCATTAATACCAATGACAACATCACGGTCATTGTTCCCAACTCCGACTTCATCAATTCACGGGTGATCAACTGGAGCCACAATGAAAAAAGAATCAGGCTCTCCTTTCCGGTAGGGGTTTCCTATAATGAAAATCCGGAAGTGATCAGGGAATTGCTTACGCAAATCGCGCTCTCCAATCCCGGTGTACTGAAGACGCCGCCCCCATATGTCCTGTTCGATGAGTTGGGTGACAGCAGTCTGAATTTCA
The DNA here is from genome assembly GCA_012729335.1 of Bacteroidales bacterium. Classification (GTDB taxonomy): domain Bacteria; phylum Bacteroidota; class Bacteroidia; order Bacteroidales; family Prolixibacteraceae; genus UBA1413. The sequence continues at coordinate 378,123 of JAAYDJ010000021.1, forward strand.
AATTGCTGGTATGGACTACCGATTATATCAATAAACCCATGATCCTGAAGAGTGAACTCTATTACGAGATATTTCGCCGGTTCCGGGAGAAGGGGATTGAAATTCCCTATCCGCAGCGAGATCTCCACCTGCGGACAGGGTGGGATCAGCATGGGCCGGTTTCCACCGGATCAGTTCCCGCCGGATCGTGATTTGAAAGGGTTATACGGGATTCCTGGCGTAAAGGGTTCCGGAGAAGAGGAAGCGGCGCTGTCAAAAAGGAGAAATTACAGTTTTGTAAGATGAAAAAAGTATTGGAAGCGGCCTTATTTGCGGCTGGAAAGCACAGGAATCAGAAACGGAAGGGCGTTGATGGCACGCCATATATCAATCATCCGCTGGAAGTGGCTTACCTGCTCAATGCTGTGGGGGGCATTACGGATGAGGATATATTATCGGCGGCGATTTTGCACGACACGGTGGAAGATACCGGCACCAGCCCTGAGGAGTTGGTATCCCGGTTCGGGGAGGAGGTGGCGCGTTACGTGTTGGAGGTGTCAGATGACAAACAGTTACCCAAGGAAGAGCGCAAGCGGCTACAGGTAGAACATGCCCCCCACCTCAGTTACGGGGCCCGGCTGATCAAGCTGGGTGACCGCATTGCCAACCTGCGGTCGGTCGTCAGCGAACCTCCTGCGGGCTGGCCTGTGGAACGGCAGATCCGTTACTTCGAATGGTCACGGGCCGTTTTCAAAGGCCTGGGCCCTACCAATCCTCCCCTGGAGGAGCTGTTTTTGCGGGAATTTGATGAGGGCTTCCGCATCGTTTCGGCAAGAGGAGGCAGTTCTGCAGTTTTTTAAACGAATGTCCGTGAAAATGGAAAGTTCTCACCGGAGTTTTAACCATAGGAAACTAAGACAGCATTATGAGTGAATTTGACCATAAGGCCCGTGAGTGGGACCAGAACACGCAATACCAGGAGCGGGCGGCAGCGGTGGCGGCTTCCCTGCTGGAGATGGTCCCCCTGCGGCCGGGCCTCAGGGCCCTGGAGTTCGGCGCCGGCACCGGATTGCTCAGTTTTACCCTGGCCGGCCATTTCCGGGAAATCGTTATGATGGACAGCTCTTCCGAAATGGTAAAAGTGATGGAGGAGAAGGTGACACAACGTCAGATGCATCATCTGATTCCCTGTTTTGGCGAACTGACGGAGGAGAGCTTTCCCCCTGAATCCTTTGATGTCATCTACAATCTGATGGTGATGCACCATGTGGAGGATATTCCGGCCCTCCTGCACCAGTTTCACGGGTTGCTCCGCCCCGGGGGATGGCTGGTCCTGGCCGATCTCTATGCCGAAGACGGCACCTTCCACAGCAAGGGTTTCCACGGACATAAAGGTTTTGACCCGCAGGAATTGCGCCGCGAAGTGGAAGCGGCGGGACTGTTGTTCAAGGAGGTGAGACCTTGTTATACCTCCCGCAAGGAGAAGGAGGGGGTGGTCAGGGAATACCCCGTTTTCATGATGACCGCCCTGAAGCCTGAAGCGGAAGACAGCCAGAGACGGGAAGCTCTGACCACCTTCGCCCGGCGGCTGGTTAGCGGCGAAAGCGGAAAACCCCTCTATGAGGAGTATCGCCCCTATATCGAAACGGTGACTCCCTTTGAGGCCATGATGCTCCTCGACAACCTGCTGAAGGAGGGCCACTCCTTCGGTACGGTCAAATACTACACCGCACGCCTCCTCAACCTCTTCTACAAACCGCTGGCCGCCTGGTCCTGCGAACTTCCCGGGGAGGGACATTTCCTCTACTACCTGGCTCAGGAAAACCGGGAGGCCGAAAAGATCATGGCTGACATCAAAAAGGTCGCCAAACAATACCTTTCGCAGGAGAACACCTCCCCTGAAGCGCTGATTAACCTCGAACTGCTGACCCTCCTTTCCCGCCTTGACGATTATACAATTCATTATGTTAAGAAGGAAAATATCCTTTTCCCCTGGCTGGAAAAAGTCCACCCCGAAGCCGGATGCCTCCAGATCATGTGGTCCCTGCACGACGATTTCCGGAGGACCCTCCGCGCACTGAAAAAGATGCTCCGGGAGGGAACACCGGGCAGGGAGCAGCTGAGCCCTCTGCTGGGGAACCTCTTTTTCGTGGTGCTGCCCGTTATCTTCCGGGAGGAGCATATATTGTTTCCGGTGGCCTTGTCGGCGGTGCCCCGGAAGGCGTGGGATGACATCCTGGAGGAGAGCATGGAAACCGGCTGGTGCTATGGGGTGATGCCTGTTTTGCCCTGGCGGGAGGAATCCGCAGCAGCCGGAAAGGAGTCCGCGGGAGCGGGCACCCTTTCCGGTGGCGGGAGCGGCCTCATCGACATGGGAACCGGATTGCTGACACCTGAACAACTGGCGCTGATGCTCAACCATATGCCCATTGATGTGACCCTGGTCAATGAGCACGATGTGGTCCTCTACTTCTCAGGAGGCCCGCACCGGATCTTCCCCCGCTCCAAAGCGGTCATCGGACGGAAGGTACAGAACTGTCACCCTCCGGAAAGCGTCCATATGGTGGAGGAGATCCTGGCCGCTTTCCGCAATGGGGATAAGGACCAGGCTGATTTCTGGATCCAATCGCGCGGAAAGTTTATCCACATCCGCTATTTCGCCCTGCGTGATGAAACGGGGAACTACCGTGGAACCCTCGAATTCAGCCAGGACATCACCGAAATCAAAAAGCTGGAAGGGGAGAAGAGACTGCTGGACTGGGAGAAATAGAGCTGTGAAGCAGTGATGGATGAGAACCATCCGCTGAAAACTATTCCTGCAGGAAGGGAATAACGCAACGCCCCTAATAGTAACGGGAATTACCCTTTAAGGCACCGGTTTGTTCTAAGCTGATCTGCAAGGGTACGCATTCTCCCGGAAAGCAGCTGCTGAAAGGGGTACCCATAACCGGTCGGGACAGGTTATTTTTTCGCGGGTGAAGGGAATGATAACCCGTTCACCCTGACAGGGGTAGTTCATTTGGGAGGGTGATTCCTGCCGGAAAGGTTGATGAGCTGCACGCGGTTGCTCACGCCGGTCTTGGTGAAGATCCTGTGGATGTGGTCTTTCACGGTTTGCAGGGTGATGAAGAGAGTGTCAGCGATCTCGCGGTTGCTTTTTCCAGCCCTGATTTCCCTGATGATTTCGGCTTCGCGGCGTGAGATGTCGTATTTCAGGCAAAAGGCTTCAAATGCTGCGGCGGGGGCATTCCCTTCCGGAGAGATGCCTGCCTGTGGTGCTTCTGCTGTGGCGGTTCCTTCCGGAAATCCTCCTTCCAGGAGTTCCCTGAAGGGAAAAGTTCTTCCCGTTGCTGGCGAATCGGGGCCCGCTGTGGAGGATTCTTTTCCTGCAGGCGAAGAGGTGAGGACCAGGCCTCCGGTGCAGAGGGGCAGCAGCAGGTTGGAGAGGAAGACCATGAGCAGGGCCATGAGGGCAAAGACATCATGGTGGCCCGGGACCATCAGGGTGAGAAAAGTGGAAAGGGCCACCGCCAGGAAGTACCCCGGCAGGAAATAGCGGCTTTCGCGGCATTCTTCACGCAGGAGCTTTTTATACTTCAGCACGACCGGTACCAGGAGAATAAGGTGGATCAGCGCATTGGCGGAGGCGATCAGGGTATACACCGGAAAAAAAGAGCCTCCGGCGAAAGCCGGATCCGAAACAGGGGTTGAAGGAGTAATCTTTCCGGCTAAAACAGGGGATTTTGTAGCCAGAAGAAAGGTAAGGGGGAAAACGGCCACGCAGGCGAAGAGGTAGATCAGGGTGGCCCGGCGCCCCCAGCGGATGCCTGTAATGGTGCTGAAAAAGCGGATCAGCATATACCAGGCGGCCAGCAGGAAGGGAAGCCCCAGGAGGGGCTGAACCGTCGTTATCCTGAGGCGCACTCCTTCGGCCAGCCCCCAGCCTTCCATCAGCTTCTGCAAGAACAGGTTTCCCCATACCCCGTACAACAGAAAAGCATAGATGAACAACTGCTGGTAGACGAGAAAGGTTCCTGCAGGTTTTCTATCGCTGCTGGCATAACGGACGCTGACCCACCCCCCCATGATGGCCAGTCCGGCCGAAACGGCAAATACAAGGGAAAAAAGCAGGGTCTGCCAGGCAATCATAGGTGAGTTTGTTTACGGATGCAATTTACAAAAGGGAAAGCCACCGCCCCCCTACTTAAGTAGGATTTTTTCAGAATCCGACTTTGGTAGTTAGGAACCGCCCGCCTGTGCTCCTACCTTTGATCTGTCAAACATAAAATTCTAAAAGCCATGACAACAAGTTATTTCCAAATTGAACCTTCCGTCAGCCATAGTCTGTCTGTCGGTTGGAAAAAAATGATGGAGCAGTTTCTGCCCCTGCTGCTCATCGTCTTTATTTGCGCCATACTCCAGGGGCCGGTCAGGTTCATCAAGGGGGATGCAGATTTTAATTTCCTGATGCTCATGTTTTTGCCCCTCCTGCTGGCCTATGGATTCCTCTTCTGGCCGGTGATTGATTACGGCTCTGACTTTCTCTTTCTGAAGGCGGTACGGAGCCAGAAGGTGGAAGTGGCAGAACTATTCGAAGGTTTCCGTACCAAATTCGTCCAGATCGTCCTGGCCAATCTGCTGGTTTTTGCCCTGGTGATGGTCGGATTGTTCCTGCTGATCATCCCCGGAATCATCATTGGTTGCCGGCTGGTTTTCGTCTCTTACCTGGTCATGGACAAGGACATGGAGGCCATTGCCGCTGTGGAGGAGAGCTGGCGGATGACCCGCGGCTACGGGTGGACCATTTTCTTCCTGGGGGTGACCTCCTTCTTCCTGGTCATTGCGGGACTGATGGTGATGATCGTCGGGGTACTGGTGTCGGCCATGTGGATCAGCGCCTCGTATGCCGCCCTCTACCAGTCGGTGCTCGAATATCGCCAGAACAACGAAACCCTGCCCATCCTGGGCGTGAATGAAGTCCCGGAGGGATAACCGTGAAGAAAGCAGTAAGAAAAAAGTGATTATTTCTATCTGTATAAAAAGAAGGCTCCGGATAATTCCGGGGCCTTTATTCGCGCGTAGTCCATAATTCCGGATTGAAGACAATTTTAAATTTCATTCACCGATAGACATTTTTCGTTCAGTTTAGATTCAAGTATTCCATATCTTATTCAATTCTGCGTTGAGGAGTGCTTTGCCAGCAGCAGGTCGCTGTAGGAACAGGCCACCAGTTCATCTGCCGTAATGCCGAAGCGTGACAGGTAGTGCTGACATTGTTCCAGCAGTTTTTCACGGCCCAGGGTTCCCTCCCGGTCGATGACTTCGATCTCCACGAAGTGGCCCAGTCCTTCCACCTCATCGATATGGAATTTCACATTGCCAATGAAGTAGATTTCCCTGGTTTTGTCCACGACCACCAGGATCCCCAGGGCGGTGGCAAGGATTTCCTTCAGGTGGGAGCCGGGAAGGGAAGGGTAGAGGAGTACGTCGGCCTGTTTGGGTCCTTCCTGATCATTATCTGTTTGCATAATTTATCAATAAAGCAGATTTCCTTTTTAATGTTTTTGGAATATTGTTTATGCGTACTCATTGTAGAGTAAGTCTAAAATGTTAATTCACCTATAACCCTAAAATACTGATTTATGAAATTAGTTCGGATTATATCAGGTATATTTGTTATGTCGTGTTTGTTATGTTGCCAGACAGAACTTTCAGATGCAGAGATTTTTAACGACAAGCAAATGTTGGCGGAAGCAAAGAATTGGTATGATGCTCAGGTAGAATCAACTGTTGTTTTAAAGTCGGGTTTTGCCAATGAAAAAAGCAAAATTGCTTATCCCAATTGGAAGGATACACATACAACAAATAGCAAGAACATGGATGTAGTAGAAGTTGGTTTATATGCAAAGGGATGGTGGGGATTTACTCTTGATACTTTGCATAATGAATGGCTGAAAACCCTAAATGAAGGCTATCTCAGTTCACACACCAGGCTGGTATTAACCAAAAGCAAAACTGATGGGAAAAGAACTGCGTTTTTAATGACCATTGTAGCTGACAAGCCATATCTTAGAAAAAGAAATTTTAAGATATGGCAGGGTAACTCTTATCTTGAGAAAGAGAAAGATTTTAGTGGATTGGTATTTTATCACGATCTTAAAGGTCGGTTTGTAAATGGATGGCGTTATACAAGCGGAAGAGTCAGCCATACTGTCGTTATGGATTCAGTTAATTCGACTGGGCCCAGGTTAAAATCAGGTGGTTGCACTACCTACTTTTATTATAATTGGAATATTGATTATATTGAATGGTACTATTATACTATAGTCGGCAGTAATGTCAGCCCTTCTCATTATAATGGCATGACAATAAATAATATTTCATTTGAAACTATTACAGTTTCTATGTGCAATTACGATGATGGTGGTGGTGGTGGTGGGATGTATATTGATGGAATGGATAACAGTGAATCTAGTAACACTTTGCCTACTGTAGATGATTATAACCTTATGAAGTTTCCAAAACTCTGGTGCATCTATCAAAAACTTAAAAACGGTGAAGTTTTGCCAAAGATTTTTAGCAGGTTTTATGGCTTGACCTTGCCTCAATACAGTATCCTAGGCGAACAAAACCTTAGATGGAATGTTGGCAACCTAAGTAATCTTGATCCTGTAAATGGTGTGGTTTTTGGAATTACTGAACCTATTAATAGCCCTTCACCCCAAAATCCAGGAGGTTATTTTATCAATATAATAATTGACGAAAGGCATGTTGACGAATCGTCATCATATATCGCTTTAATACTATTGCACGAAGCCATTCATGCTATGTTACTAGCTGAGTTTTATGATGAATTGGGTACAACCGATTTTGCGACTCTATTTAACATTAAGAGTCGCAATCTTTATGGTGCAGATGCCCAACACATAATAATGGCATGCAATGATTATGTTAATATATTAGCAAATGGCTTACAACAATTCGACATATCTAATGGTCTAACAAATCGTTCGTTGATTTTCTATCAGAAAGCAGTTATGTATTCATTACGGTATCATTCATTAAGGGATCTTAATTTTACCACGGGTGAAATGGAATTCGAACAACTCATACATGATTCACTGGGAGATTGTAAATAATTTGAAATATCCTTGCAATTGTTTTTACTAACCGAAATAATTATGCATATAGTTTTTACATATGTTTCACGAAAGGAATCAGATAAGTGTAATAGTTGAAACTGATGAGAACAATAATTTTATTTATAGTATGTATTTTATACATGACAGGTTGCTCCAAAAAAGCTCCCGATACCTACTATTTAATTTATGGAGAACACCTTAGGAAATATGAGACAGAAAATGGCATTAATTATCATTACACCTGGGAGTTTTATCTTGATGAATATCATGGGAAGGTCCATAATACCTACGAGTTGCGATATTTGAAAGCATCGGACAGCAGCTTTATAAAACCAGTCTCTTTTTTAGACAGCATAGATATTTTGGGAGCAGAAATTTTCAGTCCCAAAATCAGAAAGAAGCATCCGCTGTTTCAATTCCCGGGTTCCTCTTCTCCAAATGATTCGTTTAAAATTTTCGTCGGGGAAATTTCCCTGGATGGTGATTCTGTTATTTTCAGAGAGGTCCGCAGAAGTATAATCGGTTATTTCTAATAATATTGCCCTTCCTGTGGGGTGAGCTTTGCCAGCAGCAGGTCGCTGTAGGAACAGGCCACCAGTTCATCTGCTGTAATGCCGAAGCGTGACAGGTAGTGCTGACATTGTTCCAGCAGTTTTTCACGGCCCAGAGTTCCCTCCCGGTCGATGGCTTCGATCTCCACGAAGTGGCCCAGACCTTCCACCTCATCGATATGGAATTTCACATTGCCATTGAAGTAAATTTCCCTGGTTTTGTCCACGACCACCAGGATTCCCAATGCTGTGGTGAGGATCTCCTTCAGGTGGGAGCCGGGAGAGGAAGGGTAGAGGAGTACGTCGGCCTGCTTGGGTCCTTCCTGGTCGGCACGCCGGTAATGAATCAGCTGGTTCTCGATGTTGCCCTCGCGCAGCTTGAGCCGCCCCGATGACACCCTGAAGTAGGTGTCCTTCTGGTGGTCGGTCCCCCGGAATTCGGCCCCTGCCTCCAGAAGGATGGTTCTGATGGCGTCCCCGCGCCCCGTGCGCGCTTTGATTTCAATGTTGGTGATGGTCATGACTCTTTTGGTCTGTATTTTGTTAAGCAGATCTTTTGAATGGTGAACACTATTCAGAAAAGAAAGATCGCTCCCTGCGAAAGGAAAGATCAAACATATGCATAATGAGCGCCTGAAAATACTAAATTCGCTGAAAATAGGTTTGTTGTCAATAGAAACTATATCAAATCACCTGGCACATGAAGATACGCACCCAATTGCTGTTATGGGGTACAGCGGTGATGATTCTGGCGGCCTGTTCTTCGCAGAGTGGCCGGCGGGAAACCCCCTCCCCCGGAAAGGAAGTTCCCGCGCAGGAAGAGCTGCAGCCGGGGAAGGACTCTGAAGGTCACGGTACAGCCGAAAATTCTCCGGCCGGAGAACCCACCGGCACTCCGGGCAGTCTGGCAACCACTTCCCCATCCTCCCTGCAGAAGGTTACCTTTTACCTGGAAAACTCCCAGAGCATGTTCGGCTATGTGTCGGGGATCACCCGCTATGTCGACGTGGTGGCTGAACTGGCCGAGAAACCCGATTTTGTCAAAGAAGATATTCCCCGCGAGTTCTTTTTCATCAACGGCACGGGGCCGGTGATCACCCCCATCGGCGATGATCCGGTGGTGCTGAAGAAAAAACTGAACACCGACGGCTTCCGCTGCGGCGACATCACCCGGAGTAACCTCAACGGCATGTTCCAGACCGCCCTCAGCAATGCCGGTGGTGGCACCATTTCCATCCTTATTTCCGATGGCATCTACGATATCGGTGACGGGGGGATGACCTCGCTGGTCACTTCCGGCAAGGAAACCCGCAGCCAGTTTATCCGCCGGCTGCGGTCGGCCAACCTGCAGACCCTTATGATCAAGCTCACCTCGGAATTCAAAGGCGACTACTTCTATGCCTCCCGGAAGGGAAAGGTAACCCTGGATTCGGAGCGTCCCTACTACATCTGGATCTTCGGCGAGAGCCACCTGCTGGCCCGCTACTTCCCCGACCGCTACATTGCTTCGGAGCTCACAGGTTTTGAGACGCTGGCCCGTTTTCTCAAGCCTTCCGGAGAACCCCTTCCCTGGCAGCTGGTCCCCGAGAACAGCCTGGGGAGCTACCGCTTTGACCACAAGGTGAAAAACCGGCTGGTCGACGCCAAGCCCGACCGGAATGGAAGGGGCTTCCAGGTGACCCTGGCCGTTGACTTCTCATCGCTTCCCTTTCCCGGCGAGGTCTATCTCGACCCTGCAAGCTACACATGCAGCGGTAACTATGCCGTGGCGGAGGTAAAGGTGCCTGCACGCAAAATCCACTCCCTGCCCTTTACGCCCACCCACCTGGTATCGGTGAAGAGCCTGAAGAACCCTGCCGGGAAGGTGACCGTCGCGCTGGTGAACCGCGTGCCCGAATGGATCGCAGCCACCGCTTCTGCCGATGAGGAGAACATCTCCGCCGATACCTCCCGGACCTTCGGCCTCAATTACCTCACCGATGCCATCGTGGAGGCCTACAAATCGGCCGGGGAAAACAAGCCTCTGGCCTCCTTTACCTTTGAAATACAATAAAAAAACCACCTATGACTGAATTCTTTGCGGCCATGTACGAAACCCTTTTCCGGGTTTACCATGCCAGTTATCCCGAGATCTTCTCGACATTGTACAACTTCGGGGGTTATATGAAGCTGGGGGGGATCTTTCTCCTGGTGCCCCTGGTGTTCTGGCTTTTGTTTTATTTTCTGTGGCGTTATCCCTATGGGCGGTTCTGGCACTGGCTGCTTTGGTGGCTGGTGTCGGGAGGTGTGGTGTTGGTGGTCACGTGGTTTCAGGCGCGCGGGGCCATCTTCGACTCCCCGAACCCGGCATTGGTGGATGCCCTGGCCGACCCCGAGTCGGGCTATAAGGTCTATGCCGTCACCCTGCCTCAGCGCTATGCCCTCATCAATACGGGCCTTTCCCTGGTGGCCGGGTTCCTCTACAGCCTCATTTTGAAGCCCTTCAGTAAAATCCAGATGCATTTACCCTTCTAATCCACGACCATGGCACAGAAACTCTATATTTTCGGTATAGGCGGCACCGGCAGCCGGGTGATCAAGTCGCTCTCCATGCTTTTGGCCGCGGGCTGCCGCCTCGCCAACGGCTTTGACACCGTGGTGCCCGTCATCATCGACCCCGATACCGGTAATGGCGACCTCGACCGTACCAAGGATATCCTTCGCCTCTACCAGCAGATCCGTAACCAGGTCGACCATCCCGACGGCTTCTTTGCCCAGGAGATGAAAACCATCCACGAACTGGCCGACCACGGTGCAGCCATCAATCCCGACTTTTTCCAGTTCCGGCTGACGGGGGTCGATGGCAACTCCTTCCGGAAGTATATCGGGTTCGACGAACTGGGAAACAAGAGAGACCCGGGCGAAGACGACCGTCATTTCATCCGTCTGCTCTGGTCGGAAGCCAACCTCGACGCCGACATCAGTGTGGGCTTCAAGGGCAATCCCCACATGGGATCGGTGGTCCTCAACCAGTTCACCGCTTCGGAGGATTTCCGCCGCTTCGGGCAGACTTTCGCCCCGGGCGATGCCGTCTTCATCATCAACTCCATTTTTGGCGGTACGGGTGCCGCCGGGTTCCCCCTTCTGCTGAAAAACCTGAGGGGAAACAGCGACCTCCCCCACAGGGTGCACGTAAAGGAAACCCCTATCGGCGCCATCACCTACCTGCCCTACTTTTCGCTGAACCGGCAGGAGGAGATCAACTCGGAGACTTTCGAGGAGAAGGCCAAGATCGCCATAGACTATTACAACCGGACCATCATCAGCCAGAACAAAGTCAACGCCCTTTATCTGGTGGGAAATAAGAGCAATACCAATGTGATCAACTATGCCGTGGGCGGCAAGGAGCAGAAAAACAACGCCCATTTCCTGGAGCTGGCGGGGGCTTTGGCCATTATGGATTTCTGCCGGAACACTTCGCTGCATGGCGTGTCGGACGGAAGGGCCGTCAACGGCACCCGGGTCAAGGAGTTTGGCATCGAAAACGAGACCGAAACTGTCGGCTTCGGCGATCTCAACCTCGACGACGTGAAGAGCCTCTCGGGGCCCCTCACCAAATACCGCCTCTTTACCGAGTACCTCGACAAGGGATTGCCCCGGGCGCTGGGGGTATCCCGCTGGACCCGCAGCAACATCAGGCTGGTCCCGCGCAGCAACAACTCGCTGCTTGACAAAAGCTATTTCAATTCTGTGGAGTACAACCTCCAGGTGAAGGCCTTTAATGCCTATTTCAGTGAATGGATCAGGGAGCTGGGTGACAACAAGCCGGCGTTTGTTCCCTTCCGGGAGGTGACGGCCGACACGGCGCTGAACCTGGTGCGGGGCACTACCCCCAAGGGTAACCTGAGTTTCAGGGCGCTCGATGCAGAGAATTGCCGATTGATTGCCCGCGATGAGCTCCGTGGTTCCGCAGAGCGGAAACACACCACCCTGGTCAAGCTCTTCGGCCGTTCCACAGAAAAAGTTTTGTCAGATAAAGAATTAATCATCCGCTAGATATGGCTAAAGTATTCAGATTACACGAAGGGGCCGCCGGCACGGGATGGTTCGTCAGCCAGCCGCTGACGCCGGCGCAGCTGACCACCATCCGCACCGAAGGAAAAGAGGTGGCCACCTCCATTCCCAGTCCCTATGCCCGCATTGACCTGGTGAAATCGGCTTTCCGCTGGGTCACCGACCACGGACTGGAGGGGAGCACCGCCTACCACCGGTTGGTTTCCGAAACCCTTGATGTGGCGCAGCTCTTTTTCCTGTCGCAGAAATACCGCAGCCGACTGGCCATTGTGGCTTACGATCCTGCGGCCCGCTTTAAAGCCCTCGAAGAGGACGATGGGATTCTCCGCCACAACCACCTGGCCGAAACCCTCCGCCTTTACTGGGAGCAGGACAGCGTAGCCCGCACCGATGCCGGGAACCTGGTCCTATACAATTTCGAGCATGTGAAACGCATCTACCTGCTGCTGAATCGCAGTACAGGGCAGGTGATCGGGGGGACCTCCCCGGCCACCCTGTTCCTGCCGGCACCCGATGCCCGGGAGGCTGGCGGCAAACTGGGCCTCCGCAGCTCCGACCATACCTTCTTCGGCGACCTCTGCACTCCGCTTTCCCAGCGTGAACCCTCCTTTGTGCGCTACCTCTTCGCTTTGGCCAAACAACCCCGGTTCCCCCTGCTCTTCCCCGAACTCTTCGCGTATTTCGAGAAGGTGCGGATGATTCTTCCCGATGCGGAGCTCACGCATACGGTCACTAACCTCGATGCGGGTTCCCTGAGCGGTTACCGCCACTGTCCTGTGGGTACCAACCCCAACGACGCCTGCGAGGTGCTGGGCATCCCCCTGGGCCTCCGCGATGAGGATGAAGAAGAGGGCGGCATCAACGAAACGAGTGATTTCACGCTGGTCAGCGACTTCCCCATGACGGGGCGCAGGCCACTGATCCTCCCCCAGGGGCGCTTCCCCGGAGAATGGACTTATACTACCCCCGGCATCCGATGGAATGAAAACAACGTGGTGCCATGGCGTAATGACCATCCCGAAGGAGAATCCCTCCTTCCCGTTCAGGAAGATGCCTATCCCTGGCTGTCGGCTGGCAACTTCCTCGACGATAAGATCATCGAGCTTCCCTATCCGGTCGATGCCACCCGCTTTGAGCTGTGCGGGGCACACCGCTGCCTGCTGCCGCTGACCCCCCTCTTCTTCCGTTATTTCAGGGCGGAGAGCGCCAACAGAATGCTCACCCTCAGCGACCTGGCCGGCGGAGGCACCGAGGCACTCCTCGAAATCCCCGTCAAAGGGGGAAAAATCCGTTTCCGTAAGGTATATAGCCTCCCCGACAAGGTGAAGAGCGACCTTCACCTGGCCATTGTGCCCTTTGTGCGGAGCGAAAAAAAGGAGCTGCCCTATACCATTGGGATCCTCGATGATGGGGCCGATGAGCCGTTGTTCACCCAGCCGCTCTTCTTTGAGGAGGGAGAGCCCCTGCCGCTGTCAGAACCGGTCTTCCGCAACCGCAGCAGGATGCAGCGGAGTTACTATTTCAGGACACCCGGAAGGTTCGACGCCCTGCGGCTTAACACTCCCCAGGGGGGAGGGTGCCTGATCCCCCGCTGGAAAGCCTCCGGCAAAGGCTATCACGCCGTGAAATTTGCCGTAGACTTCGGCACCACCAACACCCATATCGAATACCAATACGGGAACCATGACGCCCGCGCCCTCGACATCACCGCCAGCCAACCCCTCTGGCAATCGCTGATAGACACCCATCATCCCGAGGTGAACTTCCAGGATGTGGCCGACGACCGGGTCTTCGAACAGGAGATCATGCCCTATTTGCTCCTTCCCGGCGAGAAAGTCCACTTCCCGCTGCGCACAGCCCTGGCCTGCAACCGCGACCTCGATCCCGGCACGCAGCCCGTACCCTTCCTCCATGTGAACAACTACATGCTCTACGAGAAAATCCACTTCCCGGTCTACCTCGACATACGCACCCAGCTCAAATGGAGCAACTATGCCGACCTGCGCGATGAGACCCTCGTCGAGAGCTACATCGGCCTGCTGGTACTGCTGGTCTACTACAAAACATTGGCGCTGGGCGGCGACCCGGCACAGACCACCATCACCTGGTTTTACCCGGTGAGCATGGATGAGTATGAGCTGGGGGTCCTCTTCCGGACCTGGAAAAAGGCCTACACGGCGGTCTTCGGACTGGAGCCCACCGGGAACCGGATCAATGGCATTCCCGAGAGCATTGCCCCCTATCTGTATTACAAATCGGCGGTGATCGGCCAGAGCCTCTCTGTAGATATCGGCGGCGGATCGACCGACATTGCCCTTTTCGATGAGAATTCGACGCGGGCCAAGATGATCTCCTCCTTCAAATTTGCGGGGAACGCCATCTTTGGCGACGGTTTTCCCACCGGGGAGTTCCGGAACAACAGCGACCGCAACGGCTATGTGCGCACTTTTGCCACCAGGGCGCGGGAGGCGGTAAGCGGCGATACCCTCATGCAACCCATCCTGGAAAACATCCTGCAGAGCACCAAGGATTCGGCCGATTTCAGCAGCCTTCTCTTTGCCCTGGAAGGGGGTAGCCGCTCTACCTTCAGCTATACCCGCCTGCTGGAAAGCCACAAGCGGATGAAGTTGCCCATCCTGATTTTCTACGCCGCCCTGGCCTATTACTCCGCCCAGCTGCTGCGCCGCTCAGGTGAACGGCCCCCCCGTTACATCCTGTTCAGCGGCACCGCCTCCAAGACGGCAGCCATTCTGGATACCTCCGCTCAGCTGGCGCAACTCTCGGCCCTCTTTACCTATTTCTTCGGAAAGGTCTTCGGAGAGGAGATCCCTCCCATCAACCTGCAGCTTTCACCCATTCCCAAGGAGATCACCTGCAAGGGAGCCCTCAAGGTAGGTGTCGGCGACAACATCACCGGAAACACCATCCGCTTCTGGATAGGCGGAAACCAGGAAGACCTCTGGAGCGGCGCCCTCGATAAGGAAAAACAGATTGCCGGCACCCCAAAATACAGGGAGGTCACCAGCGAGGTCAAACTGATGATCGAATCCTCGGTAAGGAATTTTTACACCTTGTTGGATGCCTTTACCGGGCAGGTCAACCTCGAAGGGGCCTTCAATATTGAACTTCAGGCCTATGAACTCTTCCGCAGGATGAGGGAGGACAACATCGGCGAATATCTTATCCGCGGCCTGAGGGCCTTCTTTAAGAAGGAGGAGAAACACATCGAGGAGACCCTGTTTTTTTATCCGCTGATCGGGATCCTGAATAAACTCTCATTTGAACTCTCGGAAATAACCCCATGATGTATCCATATTATTATGCCGGGGCCTTTTTGCTGGGGTGCCTGGTGGTTTACCTGCTCACCCGCTGGCGGATCAGGTTTCTCCTGAAGGACGAATTGCGTTCTTACCGCAAGGAGCTGAAAAAGAAGAAGAAATGGTGGCCGCCTGAACCCTTTCCGATGCTTCCTTTGCTGAAGCGTCACAAGGACCACTACAAGCGTGAGTCGGAACACCGGGAAAGGGAGTTGGAGGAGGTGGCCATGCAGCTGGATCAGGAACGGCAGAAGCTGACGGCTAAGACGGAGGAGCTGGAGGAATTAAGGCGTGAGAACCGGGAGCTGCAAGCCATTATCGGATCTTCTGATGAGGGGTCGGTTGCCTCAGGGGGAGGCATGGCCCCGCATGGTGTGGTGCCGGGTCAGGCAAGGGGGGCATACCCCGTTTCGCCGGGTGTTCCCCCACAAGGGGCCTCTCCCGGAACTCCCCCGGGCATGGCCACAGGTCAGGCGCGGGGAGAGGTTCGGGGTGCCTCATCCGGAAAAGGTGCCGAGCCGATGACGCTCCTCTATTTCGGTATTCCTGATCACCAGGGTAATTTCCCGGCCGGACAGGGTGCCTCCGTGTATGACAACCGGAAAATCTATATGATCGTTACCCGTCCGGGAACCGACCGCGGGGAGCTCCACTATATCAGCGGAGAACTCGACATGAAGGCCATCAATAATATAGATTATTATCTGGTGCCGGTATGCGAGATTTCCGACATATCGGTGCGCAATAACGCCACCCGGGTGATCCAGGAAGCCAAAGGCGCCGTACTTCTGGCTTCAGGAAAGTGGATCTGCACCTCCCGTGTGAAAGTAAAACTGGTCTGACCATGTCACAGGGGGAATTTTTATACACCGTCGAGCTTGTGGTCATCCTGGGGGTTATTCTCTTTCAGCTTTTCCATACATTAAAAGTCTACCGGCAAACGCGGGGGTTACGGCGGGTATTCGACAAGCTGTTGCTGGTGAGAAACGGCTATGTGGAGCGCCGGTTTCTGGGCCAGCCTGAAGAGATTCCGGCACACATGATTTATTTGTCGGCGGGAGAAGAACCCCCGTCAGGGGAGCAGTATGTACGGATCACCCTCACGGAAACCGACGGGAAGAATGAGATCATAGGCCATATTAAGATGGCAGTGAACACCTATCTTCTCAACAATTTCGGGGCGGCGGTCAACTTCGGTATTATCAGAGATCTGGTGGATCGGGAGGTGGAGAGCCGCGACGAGGAGATTGCCCAGATGGTGCCGGTGCCGTTGTATCTGGGACTGGCGGCCACCATGGTGGGAATTATTTTCGGATTGCTGTCGATGCCCGAGATTGACGGGGGTAACTTCAGCAGCGGCATCAACAGCCTGATCGACGGGGTCAAGCTGGCCATGACAGCCAGTCTCACCGGGCTTCTCTGCACCACATTTCTCTCTTCCATCGCCTATAAGCGCGCGAGAGCAGAAATGCTCAGGCGGAAAAACGCCCAGCTTTCATACCTTCAGGCCAAGCTGCTTCCCGAGCTTATCAGGGCAGAGGATACAGGGGTGTCGGGGTTGAAGGCAAGTCTGGATCATTTTGCCCGGGAAGCAGCGGGCATTGTCACAAAGGTACAGGAAGCGGTTGCCCACACCGGTCGCACCATCACCTGGCAGAATGAAATCATCAGCCGGATTGAGCGGATGGACATGACCAAGGTGTCGAAAGCCAACCTGGAACTTTTCGGCCGCCTCGAGGGAAGTATGGAGGCTTTGCGCAATTTCTCGCAATACCTGGGAAGCCTTGAGGCCATTGCAGCCCACCTCAGCCAGTTTGCCGAACGTACGCAGCAGGTGGGTCTCCTGACTGAAAAAGTGGGTTCCTCCCTGGAGGAATCACGTGAGCTCACCCGTTTTCTTACCGCTCATTTTGACCGGATGGAAAAAGCCGGCACGGCGGCACTCAGGGCCGTCGATCTTACTGAATCCCATTTCGAGGAGTCGATCGGGACATTGCGCAACCGCACCCAACAAAGTATCGACACCCTCTATACCCTGACTGACCGTACCGATGCCACGCTGAGGGAGTCGTTCGGCAAAATCACCGAGGAGCTGAAGGCGGTCACCGCCCGCCACCTCGACGAATTCATGGCCGCTTACAACAAGGCGGTGCCCCAGTTCGGCCAACTCCGGAATCTGGAGGCCCTCGGCTCCCTCCGCGAGACCATCGACAGCCGCTCGGGCGAGTTGATCCGCCGTCTGGAAGCCTCACAAAGAGAAGTATCCGACACCCTCAGGGAACTGACGCGCCTGCTTACCGGGAAAGATCCGGTGAAAACTTCCCATCGGAAATGGTGGGAAACCACCGAAACCATTCTGCGGATCCTGGCCTGGACCGGCATCCTTCTGGTCACTTCCGGAATCATTCTCCGCTATCTTGGATATTTAAATTGAAATGCTCCTATGGTCTGATCCTGAAAACCGATGATTTGAAAACCTGGGCTACTTCTGAGCCGGGCATCCGGAACAAAAAGGTGAGATCAACAATGCTTGTAAAGGAAACTTTTTAAAATGCGGCGCGATAACTTCTTCTGGATCAGCTATTCCGACCTGATGACTTCCCTCTTCTTCATCATGATGGTCCTCTTTGTGGTCACCATCGGATACCTGCAACACCAGAAGAACGCCACCGAGAAGCAACTAGCTAAAATCCAGGAGTTACAGGCGGCGGTACAACAACTGCCCTCCGAATATTTTGAATACCAGCCACTCTATAAACGGTTCAAACTGAAGGAGCAGATCCAGTTTCCCCTCGGAAAGTCAGAGATCCCTGCCCGTTTCCGCCCCTACCTCGTCAATGTGGGTAAAGCGATCTTCAGGCTGGTCTATACCATGAGCAATGATCCGGAATTCAGGGAGCTTGACATCAAATACCTTATTGTGATCGAAGGGATGGCTTCGAAAGACAACTATCCCCTCAACTTCGAGCTGAGCTATAAGCGGGCCTTATCGCTCTACAACCTCTGGCGGATGGAGGGGATCGTCTTTGATCCTGCCTACTGTGAGGTGCAGATTTCAGGGAGCGGCATCCGCGGCATCCGCGAATATTCGGGTGCCGATGAATATAAGAACCAGCAGTTTCTGATCCATATTATCCCTAAAATGGGTCAGATTACAGAGAATGAATGACCGGTAAACGCCTGGTTATAAAGGTAATATACTCAGGATATCCACCGGGACCTGTAATTGGAAATATAGTATAATTTTAACCACATAATGACTCCTATGAAACAGAATACATTTTTATCGAGGTTTGTCTTTTGGGTGGCAGTTCTGGGTCTGGTCACCTGGTCGTGCCAGACTGGTGGATCAGACCAGGAGGTCAGCACTATGCGCGAAATGGAGCAGGAGATGGCTCCGAAGAGGGCATTTAGCGGTGAGGAAGCGCCGGCTGCACAGGGCGATAATGCTTTACCGGTAGAGGAAGTGCGCAAAAAAATCATCCGCGATGGCCGAATGGGCATCAAGACCAACGATCTGGAGGCCGCCAAGACGCGGGTCGACACCCTGGTGCTTGGCAACGGGGGGTACTATTCCAACGAAAGCCTTCACAACAGCGATTACGAGTCGGCATGGACACTGAACATCCGTATTCCGGCGGCGGCCTTCGACCGCTTTATTTCCGAGCTGGAGTCAGGGGAGGGGGAAATCCTTTTCAAGGAGATTGGCGCCCGCGATGTGACCGACCAGTTCATCGACCTGGAAACCCGGCTCGCCAATAAACGGGAGTACCTCGAACGCTACCGGGAACTGGTGAAGAAAGCCACCAGTGTCAAGGAAGTCCTTGAAATTGAGGAAAAGATCAGGTTGTTGGAGGAAGAAATCGAAAGCGTCACCGGGAGACTGAAATACCTGGGTGACCAGGTCGATTTCAGCACCCTGAATCTGACCCTCACCAGACATAAGGGATTTAAATACAATCCCGACAGGCCGGGCGATTTCGGGGAGCGGCTGAAACACTCCCTCTCCAAAGGGTGGCATGCATTCGTCGACTTCCTGCTCTTCCTCATCAGGCTGTGGCCTTTCTGGATCCTGGCCATCCCCGCGGTTTATTTCTGGAGGAAATACCGCCGGACACACGGGAAAAACCGGACATAAGCGCAACTGGTCAGAGGTTTATAATATTTCCGGAGGCCAGTTGAAATATTCATACCGGCTTGGTCAGGACCAGCCTGCGCGATTAACCACATGAATAAAATATCAAACCGGACTAATTTTTGGTATCGCATATGAAATCAGAAATCTCTCCTGACAGGTACCGTCTGACCGACGGCGAGGTCACATTGCGTCCATTTGTGCCCGGGGATAAAAGGCGGCTCGCAGAGCTGGGCAATAACGTGAACATTTTCAGGAACCTGCGCGACGGATTTCCCCATCCCTACACGGTGGCCGATGCGGAAAGGTTCATTGCCATGGTGATGGAACATGTACCCCCCCACGCCTTTGCCATCGAATTCCAGGGCGAATATGTGGGGAACATCGGCATCCACCCCAAAGGGGATATCTACCGGTTGGGGGCTGAGATCGGTTATTTTCTCGGGGAACCCTGGTGGCACAAGGGAATTATGCCCCGGGCGGTCAGGCTGGCCTG
Organism: Bacteroidales bacterium; assembly: GCA_012729335.1. Lineage (GTDB taxonomy): Bacteria > Bacteroidota > Bacteroidia > Bacteroidales > Prolixibacteraceae > UBA1413. The sequence continues at coordinate 397,796 of JAAYDJ010000021.1, forward strand.
TGCCTATGCCTTCAGGGAACTGGGCATCATCCGCATCGACACCGGGGTGTTCGATTATAATGTGGCCTCACAGCGGGTGCTCGAAAAATGCGGTTTCGTGAAGGAAGGCATTTTCAGAAAGTCGGTTATCAAGATGGGACAAATCTGCGATGAGGTGCGCTACGCCCTGCTGAAAGAGAATGGTTAGATTCCCTGATCTCCCGGAAAGTATGGTGATCATTCACGCCCAGCGGAAAAGAAAACCCCTCCTTCCGGGGGGGAAGGAGGGGAATCTGAAAGTAAAAGGGAGAAGATGTATTCTGAGCTATGCTGTTAGTGACCTCAGAGAGGGTAAGCCCTTGGGTATGGTTGTGGTTTCCTGGGCTCAACCCTAAGTCATGAGTCAGCGTTTACAAGGCCGGGAGGGATTTCCGCAGACCCGGTTCCGGGGTGCCTTCCTTCATGATGTCGGAGAAGCGTATTTTGCTGACCTGTGTATCCTGCAGATTGATCGATTTCATGACCAGGTTGTAGTTGGTGAGATCGAGGGAAAGGTCGGTGGCGAAATCGGCGGGCATGACCACGATGCGGAAAACCTGGTTTTCCCATTCTGCCGGCAGCAGGGTGGTGAAGTCGACGTTTCCGCCCAGGAACACCTGGACGTCAACCTGGGTGAAGTCGTAATTGTATTGGAGGAGGCCTTCGTCGAGGACTACCGTCTGGGGCAGCAGACGCCACACATCCAGGGGTTTGTTGTCGCTGCCGGTCACCGTTTCCCAAAGGATGTAAACCAGCACAATGTCGCTTTGAAATACCTCAATGGTATTGGGGAATTTGAAGTAGAGCATGTAGTCGTTGGCGGCGGTGAAGTCGCCCTCAATTTCGAAAGCAGTGCCCAGGATGTTCACCCCGTCCTTGCCATCTTTCCCGTCGAGCCCGTCGCGTCCGTCCATCCCGGGTTCCCCCACACAGGCAGTCAGAAGGGCCATGGCTGCCATCAGGATCATCGCTTTCATTGTTTTCATGATTTCTGGTGTTAAATAGTAGAACAATTTAATGGGATAATTACAACATTAATGCCAATTTGATTATTAACTGTGGGAGGAGATGTCAATTTGTCTTCATTTTGTGTTTCGGCCGGGTTGCAAGGCATGCGCGAAACCATTAAGGGTTCATTTTCCTGTTGAGTATGTATTTGTCAACCAGGTCGATCAGTCCGAAGTAACTCAGTAAAATAAGAATATGAATGTAATGGTGAAAAATAATCATGGAGAGGTAGACCAGGATGAGCAGGATGATGTAACATCTTTGGTTCCACAGGGTGCTCAGGATTTTTCCCCGGCGGGTTTCCCCTTCTTCCATTTCCCGGCGGTGGTAAAAGGTGTGGTAGGTGACATAGAAGAATAGGGCCAGCAGGAGCATGAGGTATCCGGGGGGAATGAGGTGGTCTCCCTCTTCCAGGGAGGCATAGAGGTTCATCAGAATGACTGGTCCGGCATCCATGCCGGTCACTGAGGTGTGGATATCATTCCTGCCTTCCACATCCCCGATGACCACCACCTGGTTCTCGCCGAGGAGGTACTCCTCAAAAAGCCCGAGCTGGAAATAATTCTCCCCTTCGGCCAGGAGGTCCTGTGAATAGCGGAATTCGGGAATCACCGTATTGAGCACCCATTTCCCATCATGAGTGTAATAACGGACCGGTCCCCATCTGTTTTCTTTCATTTTTTTCCCTGAAACGGCTTCCCAGGCGATGAGGGGCATCTGGCGCCATCCTTCGTAGGTGATGAAGCTGTATTTGAGGAACTGGGCGTTGAGGAAAGAGGAGCGGTACTGTGATAAACCGGTGGTGCCGTCAAACACTGGAGGGTTGACGCTTTTTTCAAGGTCATTATAATAGGAGGGGAAGACGATTTTGTTTTTTTGGCTGAGGCTGAGGAGCACCTCCTGCAGAAGAGAATCGGCTTCTGTGTCGGCCGATGGAAATTCAAAGAAGATATCGCAGAGGATGAATTTTAACCGGTTGGCGTGCTGGTCGAGGATTTTCAGTTTTTCGGCAAGCATGCGGCGGTCGGTGATCACGGTGTTGGTCAGATGATCATTGTCGAGGGGGACCAGGGCATTGTTCTGCGAGCTGTTGAGAAGGAGGAATTTTGCAGGGAGGTCGCTACCCGGAGTGGTATGGAGGATGTACTGGTTGAGGAATGAGCGCATGCTGAAGTAGTCGTTCATAAAGCCAAACCCGTCAAGGTAGTTGACATGCCCCAGCCAGAGTAGGACCAGGGCGATCATCCATACGGCGTGAAGGGTCGACAGCAGCGTCCGCAGGGGAGTGATTCCGGGAAAGAGAAGCCGGAGGAGACGGCCCGGGGACGCCAGAAGCCGGGAAAGTGCGCTGTCTCTTCCGCTGTTCTGAAGGTTGGGATCTGGTGACTTCTTTTCTTTATGGTCAGCTTTCTGATTTCCAGGTTCACCGGAATACTGCTCTTCGAAGTTTCCACCTGCGGTTCCGGATGGGTGGGTGCCGGAAATATCCTTCCTGCTCTCTGCCACTCCGGGGTGGTCGTTTGTCGGGATCCTCCCGGTTTGCCCGTCAATTAAGGTATGGCCGGTGGTTCCTGGTGTTTTTTGTGGACCATGATTTGCCTGATCGGCTCTTTCTTTATCCATACTGTATTTCCTTCTTATCTGATGAACACGAATCCTGCCCAAAGGGAGGGCTGGTCGCGGTACAATTCCTTCAGTTCATTCTGGGCGTTCAGAAAGGCGGTTTCAGGGTTGCTACCGCGGACCAGGTGGGTGTAGAAGTGGTCCATGAGTTCCATGGTTTCCAGGTCGGGGACCTCCCAGAGAGAGACGACCATGCTTTGAGCTCCGGCCATGAAAAGTGCCCGCTGCAGGCCGTACACCCCTTCGTTGCCACGGATCTCTCCCAGTCCGGTCTGACAAGCCGAGAGGACGGCAAGTTCTGTAGCTGAGAGGTCGAGATGGGAGATTTCCCAGGCAGTGAGGATGCCGTCTTCCCTGCCGGGGGAGCGTGAACCGCCTACCCAGGCCTGGTTGGCCCCGGCAAGAAGAAGCCCCGACCGCATCAGGGGAATGCCCGCGGTGGCGATTACCTCCTGTGCCGTCAGACGGATGTGCTCTCCTGAGGAGGATTCCCTGTCGGGTGGAGGAAGACTGAATCCATGGCTGGCCAGGTGAATGAGGGCCGGTGAAGCTCCGCCGAGCGCCTTGAAGCGCTCTTCGGTGGCGTCGGAACCCATGAGCAGGGTCACCGGCAGTTGATGATTCCCGAGGAGCCGGCTGACGCGGGTGGCTTCCTCCTGTGTGCCGGGCAGAAAATCCCATGCACTTCCACGCAGACTCCGCAAATCCGCTTCATACCCTTTTTCACCGGCTGAAGCATTACTTTTCGTCCCCGGTCCGGTCTGAAAGGGGATTCCCGCCTCTCCTGAGGAAGAATTCATGCCGGGAGCTGAAGGGGGGAGATCTTCCCCGGCGTTCCTCCCGGAATCGCTATTGCCCCCGGAACTGCTGTTGTAGTTGATGCCGCCGAGAACCATCCCCGAGGTGGCCTCTCCCGGTTTTTTACGCCGGATAAGGTTCCTGGTCGAAGAGAGATTCACGAGTTTGTATTGGTCGGAGAGCACCTTGCCCGGGCCGGTCGGCAGCGCCGCGAAAGAAACGCGGTGCAGTAAACCCGACGGAGAATAATAGAGGGTGGTGATGCCCTGAAGCTCCTTTTCCAGGGGTTTCCACACCAGGGTGGCGAGTTCACTGTTCTCAGCGAAATAGAGTTCATCGGGGTGGAGGGCCAGGAGTTGTTCGAGGCGGTCGCCGGTGGTCAGGAAACGGACCAGGGGCCAGGGATCTTCCTTTCGCAGGAGCAGGGCGCAATACCAGGTGGTATCGCTCTCATGCCAGGGATCGCTGTTTTTAAAGGAGACGAATTCGATGGCCGCTTCCCCTTTGCCCAGGGCTTCCCTGATCTCCCTGAAGCTGGTCTCTGCGGTGGTCAGCATCCCAAAGGAGGGATTTCCCCCCTCCCTGAGTTGGTTCACCCTCTCCTTGATTTGTTTACGAAGGCGATCTTCCCGGTTTTGCAAGAGGGCTGGGTCTTGTTTGCGCTGGGTGGGGGGCTGTGCCAGCAGTTCTTCCAGAACGGTACGGACTCCCTTTTCTTCCACGGCTAACCGGGTCAGCGTCGTGTCGGTGCCTGCCGCCACCGCTTGCTGCAACCTGAGGGCCGACTGCAACAGAATACCCTTGAGAAAGAGCTGGTTGTCATACATGCGGCCGGCCAGGGAAGGCTCTTGCTCCCGGTTTCTGAACCAAATGGCATGGTGATAATCAAAAAAACGTGAGGCATACCCCGAAAGGAAAGCTTCCATTTCGTTTTCCGACCAGTAGAGGATGTTTTTTTCGACCAGTTTACGCAGAGCTTCATTGTTCACCAGGGATTCGGTGATGGCTTCCGTGATCTCTCCGGCGCCTTCCAGCCCGAAAGTCCGGTTGATCCGGTGGGTAAGACAGTCGGGATGATCCTCCCTGTGAAGGGCGGCATAGCTGGCGACCGCCGAGGCTGCCCAGGCCGCGGCCTCCCGGAAGGACCCCGTACGCAGGTAGACCAGTCCCAGGTTCCCCTTCAGGTTGGCAAACTGACCCCAGGTGGTGTCGCGTGTTTCCCTGTAGATGCCGATGGCCCGGCGGTACATCTCTCCGGCCCGGTCGTATTCGCGGAGGTGCCAGTGGATGGTCCCCATGGTCCCCAGGTCGGAAGCATAATCCAGTTCGTGAATACCTCCCCGGGGCGCGGTTTCCAGAAGCCGTGTATACTGGCTTTTGGCCTGAAGGTAATTCCCCTGATGGATGGCATGGACCGCCGTGATGGAGAGTAAAAGGCTTTCTGTGAGGCTGTCGCCCGACCACGATGGTGACCGGCGCACTTCTTCGGCGATCCGGAGGGCCCGGTCGGGATCACCCATTTTCATGTAAATCATGGCCAGATCCAGGGTTACCCTGTCTGCCGGTTTCTCCTGTCCGGGCACTTCCCGGTAAAGGCCGGAGGCCTTCAGCAGGTTTTTTTCAGCCTTGTCATACGCTCCCTCCAGGCTGTAAAGTATGCCCAGTGTATGGTAATGACCTGCCTGTTGTTCCGGGGTGCTGACCGGGGCCAGCCAGGGAATCATGGTTTCCAGAACCGGCCTCAGTTTCTGGTACCAGCCATTATTCCCATACCAGGTATAGAGGTTTACGCAGATGGCCAGTTCCCTTTCCTTCCGGTCATAGAGGGTGTCGGCACGCAGCAGCTCCAGGAACAGGGGTTCCGCTTCCGCGGGGTGACCGGTTTCAAAGAGGTTGTTTCCGACGGCAAAAAGGAAATCCTGGTACTCCCGGGTGTTCAGATCTCCGAAGGTACGGCCCAGGGCCACTGCCCCAAGGATACTGGTCAGAGCCTCCTCCTCCCTCCCCAGAAGCCTTTGACCGTCGGCCATGTTCAGGTAAATCCACATCAGCTCCCCGGGGGTGGCGCCGTTTTTCTTTCCCATGGCCAGAAAGGCTTCCATATAGGGAAGGGCCAGATCGGGGCGTTTCTTCCCGACGAGAGTCACCAAAACTGCCTTGACCATTTCAGGGTCTTTCTGTTCTTCGGGAGTCAGCAGAGGCAGCTGGCCGGGAGCTTCCTGGGCTGAAATCCTGTGGAAATTCAGTCCGGACAGGAGCAACAGAAGTGCGGCCAGCCTGAGCAAACCTTTCATCTTTGGGAAGTTTCAGAAAGTACCCGGGTGATCCTTTGCCTGAGCCATGTGAGCGCTTCCTCAGGCGTGTAAAGTCCCATGCTGCGCTGGATCTGCCTCTCCTTTACCAGGGTGGGGAAGAGGAATCCGTAGATCTCTTCCGGGTCGGGTTGCACACCGGGGTAGGAGATTTCCGACCGGTAGCGGATGATGTCGTCGAGGAAAACCAGCGAAAAGGGGGGGATTTTTCCGTGAAGGGTTTCTTCACTCCCTGTTTCCTGGTCGTCGATATACAGCTGAATGCCGGAAATTTCAAATGAATTGAGGGGGATGGTTCCGGGAGTGGTGCCGAACCATTTTTCCCGGGTAAGGTATAGGGTGTCATTTTCCCCTACCACGCGGGTGATCTCCTGACCACCGGCATGGTAGCGGATGGCCAGCCGCCTGTGGCCGCCAAAGGCAAACTGGGTGAGGCCCTGGCAGAGAAGGGTGTCTTCCCTGACCATCAGGATAAGACCCGTATCGGGGGTGAAAGCCCTGCGAAATTCAAAATCGCTTCGGAGGGTACCCAGGCTGCGGGTGGCCAGCATCAGATCCCTGCCCGGCTGGCGAAGACGCGCCGAAACTACCACTACCTTTCGCAATCCCTTGTCGAGGAGGTGTACTTCATCGGTGGTGCCGCCAAAGGAGAAATGGGCCATCTCACCCTTCAGGAGATCCTGGTTGCGCAGGTCGGGAGCTTCCACCAACGACCCCTTACGCAGGAGTGTCCCCTTATAGGTGACTTCACCACGAACCATCACCACCTCATAGGGGGTGATGGCCCCCAGAAACAACGGCAGCATCAGAGCCACCACAGCCGTCAGGATGCCCCTGAAATGATAAGCTATACACATAGATGAGACATTAACCGGCAAATAGCCGGAGATCAGTTATCTCCCTCAAAGATAATATACATATTGTTTCCCCGGAAGGGGGAGAGGGTAAACTGCCGTGGTTATTTTTTGGGGCTGCTGACCTTGAAACTACTTTCCTGGAGGAAGGTTCTTCCGAACATGTCGGTAGCCCTCACTTCGATGGTATGAAGCCCTTCGGTGGGAACCGCGGGCATGGCCGCCTGCCAGAGATGGGCGCAGCGTTGCGGGCTGGAAGGTCTTCTTCCGGGGAGAAGCTCCTCGCTGGAGTCCCAGCGCCAGAGTTGTTCCAGGTATGCCGGATCTTCCTTTTCGGTATGGTTCATGGCGCTCCATTTTCCGTCGTCGATGCGGTATTCGACCTGGTTGCCCATGTGGCCCATGAAGAAGTTAACCGTGATCTGGGCTCCCGTACGCTGGTTTAGGGGAACCACCCTGGGATGGACGATATGCATCTGGTAACCATCGGGTTTTCCGGCGGCCTTATAGTCTATGACATAGCGGTTTCCGTCAATGCAGAGGAAGGAGTATCCTTTGGGTGTGCCGTCGTACATGGTGGCCAGGGGGATTCCCCTTTCATCCAACTCCCCCTTGTGCCAGTCCCCGCAGCTGGTGCCGCTGTTGAATTCGTGCAGGGGTTTGCTTCCCTGCCAGCCGTCACCGGGGCCGTAAAAATTGTGGCGTTGCAGGTGCGTGTGGGCCGACATGACCAGCAGGTTGGGAAATTCCTTCAGGATATCGAAGAGTTGCTGGCGACAGGCGAGGCCGAATTCTTCGGCATCGGTGCTGTGCAGGGGAATGTGAAAGGAGAGAACGACCAGTTTATCCTTGTTCACATGACGGAGGTCGTTGGCGATGAATTCCAGCTGGTCGGGCCTGAGCCCCCCGCGGTACCGGCTTTTACCCTGTGGGTCAGGATACAGGATATCGTCGAGGAGGATGAAATGGGCTTTCCCATAGTTAAAGGCATAATTGGCCGGGCCGAAACGGGCTTCAAAGGTTTCGTCGGCCAGGGAATCGGCCCTGGCCTCGTAGTTCTGGTCGTGGTTGCCCATCACGTTATACCAGGGGAGGCCTACCCTTTTCACCGCTTCCAGATAGGGGAGGTGAAGGTCGAGGTCGTCCCATACCAGGTCGCCCAGGCTGATACCGAAGGCCACTCCGCCGATGCCGGCGATTTCATCGATGATTCCCCGGTTGAAGAAGTCGACTTCTTCCCTGGTGAGGGGCTGGGGATCACCCAGGACCAGGGCGGTGAAGCTTTCCTTCTCTTCAGAGGGGAGGAGTCCGAAGTCGACCGTCCGGGGCAGGGGTCCTGTGGGGGCTACCCCGGGATACTTATACCCTTGCGGTGATCCGCCGGGTTTGTGGATATGGTAAAAGCGGGGCAGGTTGAACTCACTGAGCGGCAGGGCATATTGCTCAGGTTTGATGACAAAGATGATGTTGTCGATGCCTACCGGGAGGGCATACTCCCCTTTCGGGCCGGTGAGAACTACTTCTCTCCCGTTTGACACGGCCACCCCGGGAAGACCCTTTTCCCGCCGTTCCATTTTTCCGTTTCCGTTCAGGTCGCCGTAGACGACTCCCCTGACCATCCCCTGTGCAGTCAGCACGGCCGGGAGAACCACCATGGCCAGAATCAGCAAATAGTTTCTCATAGTATATTTTTTGAAGTAGTGATGTCAGCCTGACCAGTACGGTCAGTGCACTGAACGCAAACTTACGGAATTGGCGGGAATGTTAAAAGCAATTTTCAGGGGTACAACCTGCAGGTTCCCCGGAAGCAGTCGGTTTCGGGGGAACCCCGTTTCTGGATGGCATGGGCCGGGAGATCTTCAGGTCGGAGGGTTTTCAGGGTGGTGATAATGTGGAACTCTCCGTTGCGGATCAGGGCGTTGATATTCAGGAATCCGCAAACGGAGGGGTGGTAATAGGGGGCCGGGGGGTAATCGTTGCCACGGAGGATGGCGGTGCGGGTGAGGGCCATTTCGGCCAGGCTCACTCCGGAGGGAGTGGGGTGGTCGAACCAGGCGGCTTCCACGGGCCGGAAATCTTCTGACCGGGCCTCCATCCACCTTCCTTCCTCCCTGAAGGTCAGGAGGGCATCTGTCAGCTCTTCGGTGACCTTATCCCACCCGTCGCGGGTTTCGGCCAGGAGGGTGACAGCCAGCAGAAGGGCAGCCGTATCCGTGAGGAAGGCGTGGCGTTGTATTTCCCCTCTGAAGGCAGAGTGCCCCAGGGAGTTGCCGTCCCAGAAGGTGGCAAGGAGGTGGCCGACCAGGTTTTCTCCCTTCTCCTCCAGGTCGGGTCGTCTCATGAGCCGGCCTGCCTGTATAAGGGCCGTGGCCGCCAGGGCGTTGAGGCCGCTCAGCACCTTTTCGTCACACGAGGGTTGCGGCCGTTGCTTCCTGAGGGCCAGAAGCCGGGCTTCGACAGGTTCCGGGGACAGCGGGCCGGGGTCCGGATGGGCCGGGGTCTGAATCGGGCGGCGCACCAAGTGGTTGCGGCCTTCAAAGTTACCCTCCTCCGTGAGAAGGTATATCTCTTTTAACCGGGAGAACTCCTCCGGGGAGAGCGCTTCCTGCAGTTCACGGTAACTCCAGAGGTAGGTGGCCCCTTCCTCATGGCCGGTATCGGCATCATAGGCCGTGATGTAAAATCCCTCCCTTTCAAAGGTCTCCTCCAGGCAGAGGAGGATTTTTTCTGCGGTGGTCCGGTATTCTTCCCTTTCCAGGACTTTAAAGGCCAGGGCGAACACCCAGAGGGCCATTACCTGGTCGTAGAGCATTTTCTCAAAATGGGGGATGGTCCACCTGCGGTCAACGCAATAGCGAAAGAATCCTCCCTGAAGGTGATCGTGGAGGCCGCCCCGTTGCATGGCATCGAGGGTTTCAATGGAGATGGTCCGCGCCAGGGGGGTTTCTTCGGCGGCAAGCCGGTAAAGGAGGAACAACAGGGTGGAGTGGGGCGGGAATTTCTGGCCGCGACCAAACCCGCCATACTCCTCGTCGTAATACCGGGCCAGTTCGTCTACAGGGGGGAGCTCCCCCATGACCGGAGGTGGGCTCTCCCCCGGGGCAAACGGCTGCACAAAGCGGCCGTGTTTTCTGTAATATCCGATGATTTGTTGTGCCACCTCCAGAAAGGAGATCCTTCCCCCCTCTTCCCGGACCGGAGCGTAGGTCAGCGCAAAAAAGGGATCTCCCCCGGGGGTGAGAAACACATTGAGCGGCCATCCTCCGTGGCCGTTTTGCTCCTGCATGAACTGCATGAGGACCTGATCGATGTCGGGACGCTGTTCCCTGTCGATTTTAATGCAAACGAAATGCTGATTCAGGAAGCCGGCTGTCGCCGGGTCCGAGAAGGCCCCCGCTGCCATCACGTGGCACCAGTGGCAGGTCGAATAGCCCGAGGAAACCAGCAGCGGCTTGTCTTCCACCAAGGCATGGTCCAGAACCTCCCGGCTCCACTCCTGCCACCACACAGGGTGGCCGGCATGCTGCAACAGGTAGGGTGATGTCGCCCCATCAAGAGTGTTGCGGCTGAAAGTATCCCTTGATTCCATGGTTAACGGCTATAGGTTTTCAAGACTCGCTGATGGATTGCACCGGGATGAATGGGCCTGATAAATGACTGCTCACTGGCGGCCAGGAAGAGGACCGGCTGCCCATGCCGGGTGTCAAAAACCGTAGACCTTCATGATATCGGGCAGCTCATCTTTGGTGAGTACCAGTTCGTGATGATAGACCTCGTTCAGGTAGGTGACGTCGGTTTTGTAGAGATGGCCGGTGTGCCACTGCATCCACCACGACCACATCACCCCCTCGTCGATACATTTGGCCGGATTCGGGGGAATGCCGCATTCATGGTAGGTGACCGGCATGGTTGTGTCCCTGACGATCTCCTTCACAGCGACGTACATCTCGCGGTGAGGATCGTCGGCCCCTTCATAGGTGTCGCCACCGGCAATGTCCACATACTGGTCACCAGGATACCACGCTTCCTTGGGATCGCCGGTATAGCAGAGCACCCAGATCAGGTTATTCAGTTTCCTTTCTTTTACATAGTAGTTGTACATGGTGATCCATAGCTTTTTAAACCGTTCGGGACCCTGTTTCCCCCACCAGAACCAATGTCCGTCGAGTTCATGGTAAGGACGCCATAGGATGGGTACGCACGCATCACGGGTTTTCTCCAGCAGGTCGGCCTTAGCCTTCAGCTCCTTCCAGAAGGCGGTGTACTCGGAAGTCCCCTCCTCAAAACAACGGTCGATCTCAATGGGTTTTTTGCTGTTTTCATAGCCTTCACCCACGGCCGGAGCTCCCCAGTGCCACATGATGGTCGGGATACCCCCCGATTTCCACCACTCCACGGCTAAACGCACCTCATTTTCGTTGTCGCGCTGATGTATGAAATCCACACCCATGACCGCCGGCTGCTTGCCTGTCTTCTCCTGAAGGTAATCCAGCTCATTGACCCCCCAGGGAACCAGCATCTGCCCCGACAGAATCTTTTTTCCACTCATGTCCTGTAAATACCTGTAAAGGGCTACCGCTTCCTTCGACGCTTCCGGATTGCTTAGTTTTCTGGGTTCGCTGCCCCGGACATGCAGGGAAAACAGGATGATCAGGGCCAGCGTGAGATTTAAGAATAGTCTCATCTTTTTCAGTGATTTCGGGTTGTGCCGTAAAATTAGGGGAATTATTTCTTTTCCCGGATTGACGGCGGCTGTTTTGTCTTTTTTATTTCAGCCCGGAAGACCGAAGCCACACGTATAAACAGATAAACCACTTATATTTGCATAACCAGCCTGGTTTCAACACCACGATTTGCCAACTAATCCTTTCTGCAATGGGAGTCTTCATTGCCCTGTCCATCATTCTGCTCTGGGGAGCGCATCTCCTCTGGATGCTATTCCGCCTGCCGGTGGATCCTGCACGTGTCTGGTTTTGGCTTCATATGTTGTTGCAGGCCTACCTTTTTACGGGGCTTTTCATTACGGCACATGATGCCATGCACGGAACGGTGAGCAGCATACGCAAGGTGAACAATTTTCTGGGGTTTGCCGCCACATTGCTGTATGCCGGAATGTGGTATCCCCTTCTGAAAAAAAACCACTACAAACATCATCTTTACCCTGCCACGGGGGAGGATCCCGATTATCACACGGGAAATCAAAATTTCTTTGTCTGGTGGTTCTATTTTATGAAGCACTACATCACGTGGTACCAACTGGGGATAATGGCACTTCTTTTCAATATCGGATTGATTTTCTTTTCGGAGGTGCAACTCATTGTCCTTTGGATCCTTCCCTCCATTCTGTCGACCTTTCAGTTGTTTTATTTTGGTACCTACCGGCCACACCGGTTACCCCACACTCCTGAAATGGGCCCATACAAGGCCCGCACCCAGAAGAAAAACCATCTGCTGGCGATGGTTACCTGTTATTTCTTCGGATACCATACCGAGCACCATGCCCATCCACGTACCCCCTGGTGGCGTCTTTTTCAGGCCAAGGGGGCGTTTTGAATAAACTTAATGATGAAGAGAGCCGTTCTGATATTTCTTTTTATACTGGTGGGTTTGCAGGAGGCTGCGGCCTGTACAGCGGCGGTTATTTCGGGGAAGGCAACGCCTGACGGGCGGCCTTTGCTGTGGAAGCACCGCGATAGTGACCATCTTCAGAATGCCATTCGAGTTTTCCTTGATGGCAGGTATGCTTCGATCGGACTGGTCAACGCGGAAGACACCCTGGGGGAAGCCCTCTGGGCAGGCTATAATTCAGCGGGTTTCGCCATTATTAATACGGCCTCCTATAATCTGCTGGCGGAAGACGACACCGTGAAACTCCGGGACCGCGAGGGAATTCTGATGCGGCAGGCCTTGCAGGTTTGTGCAACTGTGGAGGATTTCGGGCGTTTTCTGGAGAATGCGGCCAAACCGCTTGGCGTGGAGGCCAATTTTGGGGTCATCGATGCCCGGGGTGGAGCTGCCTGGTTTGAAACAGGCCAGTTTACTTTCAGGAAACTGGACGTCAATGATCCCTCGGTGGCTCCCGGCGGGTACCTGGTCCATACCAATTTTTCTTTCACAGGGGATCCTTTCCGGGGTGCCGGGCACATCCGTTTCAATACGGCGCAGCACCTTTTCTTTCAGGCACACCAACAGGGCAATCTCACTCCACGTTGGATCCTCCAGGAAGCAAGTCGTTCGCTGTGGCATTCTCTGACCGGCGTGGACCTGGAAACAGCCGGTATTGCATCCGGCGCTCAGCGTTTCGTCCATTTCACCGATTTCATACCCCGTTATTCTTCCACTTCTTCGGTGGTCATCCAGGGTATCCTCCCCGGGGAAGAGATCGCCCTGACCACGATGTGGACCATCCTGGGTTTTCCCCTCACCTCGGTAGTTATGCCTCTGTGGCTTGCAGCCGGGGAAAAACAACCTTCGCTGGTAGTGGCCGGTGAAGACGGTCACGCCCCTTTGTGTGTAAAATCCCTCCTTTTGAAGGAAAAGCTTTTCCCGGTGAAAATGGCTTATGGCAGCAATTACATGGATGTGATCCCCCTCCTCAATCCTGATGGTTCAGGGATCCTCCGGAAACTGAAGCCCCTCGAGGACCTGGTTTTTGACCTTTCCCTGAAACATCAGGAGGCCTGGCGTAAAAACGGGAAACACCGACAGGAAATTCCCGCATTTTACGAAAAGATCAACAGCATTGTGACGGCGGAATATTTATCGCTCTTTGGAATGTAATAAATCGTTTGTAGAGAATTCTAATTCAAATAATACCAGGTTTATGAGACATTTTTACCACATGGTCATGCTGGCGACACTGGTGGTTGTGCTGGCTTCCTGCTCGGGGCGCCCGGAACCCGTCAATGCTTCCGGGGAAGCGCTTTTTCCGGCTCCTCCGATGGCAGCCGCCCACCCCGATACCTTCACGGAGTTCGGCCAGGTGCGTATAGATCCCTGGTACTGGCTCAGGGAAAAGGAGAATCAGGAGGTCATTGCATACCTGGAAGCCGAAAACCGTTATTCTGATACGGTCATGGCCCATACGCGGCCGCTGCAGGAAACCCTTTATGAGGAACTGAAAGGACGCATCAAGGATGAGGACACGACGGTGCCGGTACCCGACAACGGCTACTGGTATTACGCGCGTACCGTCAGCGGCCGGCAGTATGCCGTGCATTGCCGCAAGCAGGGGGATACCACCGCCACCGAAGAGGTGCTCTTTGATGTCAACCAGATGGCCGAGGGGCACAAAGCCTTTATTTTTGCGGGATACAGTGTCTCTCCCGACAACCGTTTGGCGGCATACGCCAGCAATACCACGGGATCTTCGGCGCTTTTTGATTTGAAGATCAGGGATCTGAAGAGCGGCCGGGATCTTCCCGATCATATCCCGGGGGTAAGGGGGTTTGTCTGGGCTTCCGACGGCAAAACCCTTTTCTATACCACAGTGACCCCGGCCCTGCGCCCTTACAGGGTGTACAGGTACATGACGGGATCGGGCCAGCCTGGCACCCTGGTGTATGAAGATCCCGACGGGCGCTTTAACGTCGGAGTGCAACGCTCTAAAACGGGGGATTGGATCTTTATCACCTCCGCCAGCAGCTATACCACGGAAGTCAGAATGATTCCCGCGGGAAAGCCGCAGAAAAACCCGGAGGTTTTCCTGCCCCGCACCGAGGGCGTCGACTACCAGGTGCAACACCATAAAGAGGCATTTTATGTGCGTTACAAGACCAGGGATCTCATCAACGGCAAGATTTTCAAAGCCCCGCTGACGGGGTTCAGCGATACCTCCGCATGGGAAACGGTGGTGGAACACAATCCCGAGGTGCTCATCCAGGGATTTGCGGTGCATAAGGATTTCCTGGGACTTTTTGTCCGGAACAACGGCCTGAATGAGATCAGGGTTGTATACCCGGCCACCGGGGAAACCCATATGGTGAGCTTTCCGGAACCAGTCTATACGGTGGCGCCTGCCGCGCTCCCGGAGTATGCCTCACCCGTTTTCAGGTATGTATATTCCTCCCTGAACCGCCCCCAGAGTACCTACGACCTCAATGTGCACACCCGTGCGGCTACCTTGCTGAAGGTCCAGGAGATTCCCGGAGGATTTGACCCCGACGGCTATGTGGTGGAACGGCTGTGGGCCACGGCTTCCGACGGGGTAAAAGTGCCGATGGCCGTCGTTTACCGGAAGGAGTTGCAGCGCAACGGCAAAAATCCGGCCCTTCTCGAGGGGTATGGTTCATATGGTTCCAGCACCGACGCCTCCTTCAGGGCCAATGTCTTCAGCCTGGTTGACCGGGGATATGTCTATGGTATCGCCCAGATCAGGGGAGGCAGCGAACTGGGAGAGCAGTGGTATGAAAATGGGAAGCTCATGCACAAGAAAAATACCTTCACTGATTTCGTGGCCTGTGCCACCACCCTGGTACAGGAGAAGCTCACCGCTCCCTCCCTGTTGGGGATCCGCGGGGGAAGCGCCGGTGGACTGCTGATGGGCGCCGTGGTCAACCTGCGGCCCGATCTCTTCAATGTGGTCATCGCCAATGTGCCTTTTGTCGATGTCCTGAACACCATGCTCGATGAAACCCTGCCGCTCACCACCCAGGAGTACGAGGAGTGGGGCAACCCGAATGAGGAGGAGGCTTACCACTACATCAAATCCTACTCCCCCTATGACAACCTGCAACAGGGAGCATATCCCCACATCCTGGCGACGGCCGGACTCAACGATTCGCAGGTGAGTTACCATGAGCCGGCCAAATGGGTGGCCAAACTCCGCACCCTGAAAACCAACAACAGCATTATCCTGCTGAAGACCAATATGGAGTCGGGTCACGGAGGAGCCACCGGACGCTATGACTATCTGAAGGAGCTGGCTTTCCAGTACGCCTTCCTGATCGACCGCAACGGACGCTGAGGAACCGGCATTCCGTTACACCCTTCATCCCGGGTGCAAGAGACCCTGAGGAACGGGCCTTATCATTACGCCTATCTGACCGGCACATCGCCGGAAAGGCCATTTTTACCTTTATCTTTTGTATTTTGCAGGCCATAACTATACAGACCATGCAAAAAGCCTTGTTCAGCCTATGGTGGCTGATGTTATTGTTCCCGCTCATGGAAAGCCGTGGGCAGGAAGTGAGGATCAATGAAGTGATGTCTTCGAATGCCTCCACCCTGGCCGATGAGGAGGGGGATTTTTCCGACTGGATTGAGCTGTACAATTCCGGAAATCAGGGCGTTTCCCTGGAAGGATGGGGTCTTTCTGATTCTCCCGGGAAACCCTTCAAGTGGGTTTTCCCGGAGGTTTTCCTCCCCGCGGGGGAGTATCTTCTGGTATGGTGTTCCGGGAAGGACTACCGGCCTGTTCCCGGGATGTGGACCAACGGAATCAGGAGGGAAGTCTATCCCGGCATTTTCGGAACGGCGGTATCGGCCCTCACGGGGCACCCTTCATACCCTGGAGAACCCGCCGGGTGCCAGCTGCTGAAGGGTAAATTCGAGGCTCCTGCCGATGAATTCAACAATTTCGGACAAAGGATGCATGGTTTCCTGAAAGCCCCGGTAACGGGAACCTTCACTTTTTACCTGGCCAGTGATGACAACGGAGAATTATGGATCAGCAGTGATACGACGCGTGCCGGATTAAGGCTTATTGCCCAGGTTCCCGAATGGACCCACCAGGGAGAGTATGATAAGTATCCCTCGCAGAAGTCGGCCCCCGTATTTCTTGAAGAGGGAAAGATGTACTATCTTATGGCCCTGGCGAAGGATGGTACCGGGGGAGATCATCTGTCGGTGGGGTGGGAATGGCCTGACGGCACCCTGGAACGGCCCATGCAGGGAAAACATCTGTTCTGGACCGGCGGGGAGCTCCATACCGGTTTCAGCATCAGTGCCGAAGGGGAATCCCTGCTGCTGACCAGCCCTGAGGGGAAGAGTGTCAGTGTAATGGCTCCGGTGGCTCTCACCTCCGGAATTTCATGGGGTGTCGCCGGCGACGGAACCCTGGCCTACTTCGACCAGCCTACTCCGGGGGGAGCCAACAGCGCATTCAGTTATGCAGAGATCCTGGCCCCTCCGGGTTTCTCCCACCCGGGTGGATTCTATGACAAACCCTTCGACCTGAGCCTCTCCCCTTCCCATGAGGGCGTTTCCATCGTCTACACCCTTGACGGTTCTCTTCCTTCTGTGGAGAACCTTTCCGGAACCAGTTATCCCTACCTGAACCAGTACCGCAAGGAGCCCGGTTCAAAGGCCGGTCAGCTGCTTTACCGGACTTACCGCAGTTTTGAGTATGCGCAGCCGGTGCATGTGACTGAAAGGTCGGGTGAGGCCAATCAGATTTCCCGCATTTCAACCACCTATGATGCCTCTCCCTGGTACCTGCCCTCTGCACCTGTGGAAAAGGCGGTGGTGGTCAGGGCCCGGTCATTCCGGGATGGGGCGCTTCCCAGCCCGGTGATCTCCCATACTTATTTCGTGCGCAGCGGCGGGGCCCCTCCCAATCCGCTGCCGGTGATCTCCCTGAGTGTCCAGGAAGACGCCTTTTTTGACTTTGAAAAAGGAATTTATGTGGCAGGCAGTGACTTTGAAAACTGGCGTTCAGCCAATCCGCAGGGGATTGCCGACGGTGGGATTTCTGCGAATTACCACCGGTCGGGGGATGAATGGGAGGTGCCTGCCCACATCGAACTGTTTGACAGCACGGGCAGCCGCTGGCTCGGACAAAACGTCGGCGTCAGAATCCACGGCAACTGGTCCAACGCCAATCCCTTCAAAAGTCTGCGTATTTACGCCCGCAATGAGTATGGGAAGTCCACACTCGACTATCCTTTTTTTGAGAGCCGGCCCTATCAGAGTTACAAGCGGATCATCCTCAGAAATTCGGGGAATGACATCTGGTATACGCTTTTCCGCGACGCCGCCCTGCAGGAGATGGTGAGCCACATGCAATTTGAAACCCAGGCCTTCCAGCCTTCGGTGTTGTACCTCAACGGGGAATACTGGGGGATCCATAACATCAGGGAGCGTGTTGACAAGTATTTTCTATCGGCGAAATTTGGGGTGAATGAGGAGCAACTCGACATTCTTGAAGGGAACATGGCCGTGGATGAGGGGGACAACAGCCATTATGCGGCCATGATGGATTACCTGCTTGCGAACGGTGCCGGTGAAGCCACGCATTATAACCGGGTGAAGGAGATGATGGACACGGAAAGTTTCCGTGATTATATGATTTCTGAGATTTTTATGGCCAATACCGACTGGCCGGGCAATAACATCAAATACTGGCGGCTGCAGACACCGGAATATCTTCCGGAAGCAGGGCCTGGCCGCGATGGCCGCTGGCGGTGGATCCTCTTTGATGCCGATTTCTCCTTCGGCATCTACCGCCCTGAGGAGTATTCCCTCGACATGATGAGATTCACCACCCGGGCCGACGGTCCCGACTGGCCCAATCCCCCGTGGTCCACCCTGCTCTTCCGAAAACTCCTGGAAAATGAGGAGTTTAAAACCGGTTTTATCATCCGTTTCTGTGATCAGTTGAATACGGCATTTCTTCCCGGGGTGGTTCATGGCATCATCGATGGCATGCAGGCAGCCATAGAACCTGAAATGGAGCGACAGATGGGCCGGTGGAAAATCCCCTCCAGTCTCAACTCCTGGTACAACAACATCACACTGATGAAGAACTTCGCCGGCAAACGTCCTGCTTATGCCAGGAGTCATCTGCAGAGTTACTTCGGACTGGCGTCCGATTACCGGCTTACAGTGAGTATCTCAGGGCCGGGAGAAGGCCATGTGGTGGTCAATACCATACCTCTGACGGGAGCCACACGGGGCGTACCGGAGAATCCTTATCCCTGGCAGGGGAGGTATTTCCGGAAAATGCCCCTGCGCCTGGAGGCGGTTCCAGCCCCGGGGTATCGTTTTGTGAGGTGGGAATCGGGCAACACCCATTCGGAAAATCCCATCCTGACCCTGAACCCGGCTGGCGATACCTATATGAAGGCTGTCTTCCGGGAGGAAGAGGTAACGGCGGTCAGGGAGCCCGTCATCCAGGATGTGCAGGCAAACGGCCTTCAGGGTGAACTCTTTCCGAATCCCTTTGCAGAGTCGGCGACCTTCAGGCTGACCAGTAACCAGAGCGGGGAAGGGACCATTTTTCTGGCTGACCTGCAGGGCCGAAAGGTTCAACAGATTTGCCGGGGATTCCTGCCTGCCGGTTCTTTTTCCTGCCAGGTCGACGGGAGCAGCCTGGCCCCGGGAATCTACTTCCTGGTTTGCGAAACTCCCGGCGCACTTTTTCATCAGAAAGTGGTCAGGATAAAACCCTGAGGTCAGGCATGGAAATTCCCTTCCATTCTGTAATTGTAACAGGCGTAATGAAACCAATTCATTAACCCAATAAGGACTGGACCAACTATGAATGCCGGAAAACCAGGAAGCAGATCTGTACTCAGGACAGGATTTTGGTTGTCGCTTTCCCTGGCTGCGCTAACCTTTGTCACCTTTGCCGTGGCCATGACCGCTGTGCCCAAATCGGGGCCTTTCTGTACTGGCGGGTGCCTGGAGTACCCCTACCTCGATAGTCTGGCCTATTATCCCGGCGATTATTACTGGATGTTTCTGGCGATGTTTCAGATCACCGTATGGTTGGTGTGGATGATCGCCCTCCATTTTACCGCTCCGGAAGAGAAGAGAATCTTCAGCTTTACAGGGGTGGGTTTATCACTGGTCGCAGCCACCGTGCTGTATGCCGATTATTACCTTCAACTCGCGGTGGTTCCGGTGAGCCTCATGAAAGGAGAGACCGACGGTATCGCCCTGCTCACCCAGTACAACGACCATGGCATTTTCATCGCCCTGGAAGAGCTGGGGTACCTGCTGATGAGCCTTTCCCTGTTTTGTATGGCGCTGATCTTTTCCCGGAAGAGCCCTGTCGAGAAAAACCTGAAGCGGATACTGGCCCTGCCCTTTATCCTGACCATCGTCTCGCTGGTGGCTTTTCTGGTGAGGTATGGCCTTGACCGGAGTTACCGCTTTGAGGTGGCCGCCATCTCCTTTAACTGGCTGGTGCTGATCCTCGCCGGAGTGATGGCCGCCGTATACTTCCGGCGGCGGTGGAAATGCCTGCGGGAGTAATAAAGTCAATATTCCTTGCTTAAATGAACACGAATGATCAAATTAAGAAGCTGGGAATTGCCGGTTCACTGGTGATTTTTGTGGGTGCCGGTATCCTGATGCACCTTCAGACGAAATTCGTAATTCCCTGGCTGAGCCGGATCACCGGAATGGAGAATATTTTCTTCTGGTTTGTCATCGGCGGATTGGGGATCTTTTTACCACTGATACTTCTGGGAATATTTCTGTTGAAGAAGGAGGAAGTATTGACCGCGGAGAAAGCTTTTGAAGCCATGGCCGCCGAAAAAAGCATTGCCGAAGCTTTCGCATGGTTTGCCGCGGAGGATGCTGTCATTAAACGAGGGAACGATTCTATCATTTCCGGGAGGGAAGGCATCCGGAACTACTACAATCTGGCAAATCTCACCCGGGCAGCTGTGAGCTGGACCCCTGACCGTATCGATGTATCGGCCGACGGCACCATGGCCTGGACCTATGGGAAATACGTGTGGAAAGTCATCCGGTACGATGGAGATACCGTGGTCTCCCGGGGAATTTTCCATACCGTATGGAAGCGGCAGGCCGATGGCAGCTGGAAATATGTGTGGGATTGAGAAATAAACCGTTCGCCAAATCGAAATTGCCGAAATGAAATACATGAACTAATCAAATAGAGTTGATATGGACGATGTAATTTCAAAAAAAACCGTACACGCGGACAAAAAGCTTGTCCGGTATACGATGGGTGTATTACTGGCCTTTGCCGCCCTGAATGCATTCGGTGGAGGGTATTATGGTATGGCCGGTGCGGAGGGGGTACCCGTGGAGTGGCTGGAGGGTTCCCCTTTCCGGAGTTACCTGATTCCCGGGATAATCCTTTTTGTGGTGGTGGGAGGGGCGTTCCTCACCGCCGCCATCATGGCCTTTGCCCGTTCACGGCATGCACGCAATGCAGCCTTTCTGGCGGTGGCCGTGGTGTTTGTCTGGCTGGCTGTGCAGGTATCTATTATCGGCTATGTTTCCTGGATGCAACCGGTTACGGCCATTGTGGCTCTGCTCATCCTGCTGCTGGCCCTGAAACTGCCGCGGACCGCCTGACCCGATTGCACAAGGCGGAAATCCTCTGTTTACCAGGGCATTCTGCCTGTGAGGGCCATGGCATTCTGCCTGTGAGGACCAGGGCTACTGCCTCAGCTAACTACGGTTTTCGTTTTTCGTGTTCCCCGTTTATAGCCTTCGTTTTATAGTCATCACCACTTTCCTGTCTTTGCTGTACTCCGGGGTCACAGGAGGGCTATGGATGACCGGTCAGGATTAAAAGGGGAGGATTTGAAATGGGTCTTCAGAAAAGGAGGGTTACCTATGGTTTTAATACCCGGGTCAGCTCCCGCAGGTCGGTTTCCGGAGGGGCGGGAATGTGAAGTTCCTCGGTGTTCTTCAGTGTCCGGTCGTAATAGTAATACTGGAGATAGAGGCCGTGAAAGGGTTTTTCAATAGGTTTCACTTTCTGGATGCCTGAGAGGGGGAAATCCCAGTTGTGGAAGAAGCCGTTGATGTAAGCGAATTTGCGGCCGATAAGGATGATGCCGTCGCCGCCGAGGTTGCGCTGCCGGTAGTAGAGGGGCATGCCCAGGGCAAAGAGGGAAAGCAGGAGGATCAGCCCCAGGGCCACCAGGGCCATGGCTCCCTTGCCTTCATCAATGAAGAGGATGAAAAGGCCGAAGATAACCACAATCAGAAAGGTGGTGATCCCTAAAATCCCCAGGTTTTTGCCTCTTTCGAATGAAAAGAGATAGCCTGCATAGGCCGATTTTTCCTCATCGGAAAGCTGCCAGGCGGCCACAACGTTTTCACCACTGATCAGGGTGGCCAGCTTTTTGGCCCTCAGCCTGAAAATCCAGGCTGTGACCAGTCCGCTCAGGGCAATGAACCCTCCGATGAAGGCCAGGGCATGCATTTTATAAATTGGTGAGCCCTCCAGGGTGGTTGCTACCACTACCGCAACAGCCACCAGGGTGACCCAAAGTGCTCCCCTGACGATTCTGGATTGGCTGTTTTTCAACTTCAGGTTCTTGTTGATTTGCCGGTAGTCAAATTCCTGCCGGGGCAGGCTGGTTTTCTGGTCTGAAGCACCCTGCTCCTTCTCCTGGAGGTCGCGCCGGATCTCTTTTTTCACTGTGGCTGCAGACTCTTCAGGCTGTCGGGGCACCCCAGGCACTCCTGTTTTTTCTGATGTGGCTCCCGCTTCCTGCCGGGCCCCGCAGTGGCCGCAGAACTTCTCATTTCCGGCGAGTTCTTTGCCGCAGTTGTAACAGAATTTTTTCATGATCGGGCTAATTTTTATTTCCACTGAAAAGCAGCTTAAAATCAGTTATAAACAGAGCGGCCATCACCAGAGCCGAAAAGTCAAAATACTGGCCCATGACGCGATTGTAAAGGATCCAGACCAGTAAGAGCATTTGTCCCAGAAGAAGGATTCTGACCAGCCAGTTGAGGGGTTTGGCCTTTTTTCTCCGGAACAGAACTCCGGCCAGGATAACCGCTGAAAGGGCCAGCACCCTCCCGATGCCATAGGCCCAGGCCTCAATATTGCCATAAGCGATAAACCCTGCTACACCCAGAAGGATACTGAGCAGCAGGAAGATCCAGATCCATCCGCTGATCCCCTTCCCTTTGGTTTCAGGGAGTGCCTCTTTGGGAGTGCCCGATGGGCTTTCCCCTGAGATTTTCCCGGAAGAATTGCCGGGGTGGGCACGGCCGGTATCGCCGCTTTTCCGGCCAAAGGTCTCCCTGATTTCCTGACCTGTATCAGAATAAGGGCTTTTAGCAGTTCCGGAAGAAAAGGATCCTGATGTGGTTGAATTCATGCTCCTGTTGAAAGCGGTTCCGGCCTGGTGGCGGGCTTCCCCGGCGGCCTTTGAGTATATGTTTTCTGCGGCGGAACGGGCCTGACCTTGCAGGCTGGTTTTCAACCGCTGCTCCATCCCCTTGAACATCTTCTCCTTATAGCCGCGGGTTTTAGCCTCCGCAGGCGCTGCGGTCACCCGTGTGCCGCAGCCCGGACAGAAATTGACCCCGCTGGCCAGCGGCTTACCACAATTCGTGCAAAATGCCATACTATTATTTGTTTCATTATTTCAAACCCGGGTAAACCATCCTTTGTTTCTGCCGATATTGGCATCGGCAAATCAAGGTTCGTTTCTCCCTATTTCAGCAACGGGCAACCGCAGTTCCGGCACACCTCTTCCTCCATTTCATGCATGAATCCGCAGGCATTGCAGAAAATGATGTCGTCGCCCGACTTGTCGAATTTCTCATACGTGCGTAGTGCCCCGTGGTACCTGACTTTATCCCCTTTCCGGTAGTAATTGAAGAGGGTATCGTCATCTTCAACGCGGATCTCTTCGGTGGTTCCGTTTTCGCTTTTAACAAAAACGGTATAGACCATTTTCCACTCCGGTTCTCCAGGTTGTTCCGTTTTCCTTCTCATTTTTTTCACCTTTTTATCGGACACCACCCCGTCCCAGGTGGGGCGTACGTTTTTGGACCTGGCTGCATAAACGCCGATCAGCAGGAACATGCCCCCGATGACAAAGCCAACGGTGACCGCTTCGGGATTTTCCATGTTGCCGCCCGATTCCCCGTAGAGGTAAAAACCGGCGATGGCCGCCAGGGCCAGTCCCAGACCAAAGAGAAAACCGTAGTTTTTGCTGTTCTGCCGGAAGCGCTCAAATGCGGGATCGTGAATCTTTGTTGAGTAGGCCATAGGTTTATTTATTAAAGAATCCGGAGGCCGGGTCGGGGGCGTTGTATTCCTTCAGATCGCCAAAGGAGCGTTCCATGTCTCCGGCTACGTCGCCGATGTTGTCATAATCGAGCTGGTTAAGCTTGTTTCTCATCATATCCATATAATCGGGTGTAGCATTGGCATCGACATGGGCATCCTCGATCACCTTCATGGCTTTCTGAAGATTCCCGGGAAGGTCTTTGATTTTCAAGTCCTGTTTCTTGTAACCTTCGCGCACCTCCTTCAGGGTTTTGACAGCTTTTTTGGCCTGGGCGTAAGCTTCGGGTTCAGTGCCATTCTTCAGTGCATTCCCCACCTTGGTTTTGTACATTCTGCCGGTCTCCTGGGCATCGATCAGGGTGCCTTTGCCTTCCTTAACACGGGTGATGTTGTTGGAGCTGATTTCGATTTCCCCGGTTTCAGGGTTATAGATGTGGTCGGAATAGTCCTTTCCTGCTTCGGCATCAAAGCGGTCGGTGGCCCTCTGCTGGTGTCGCTCGGCCCATTCCGTGGCATCGACACCATCGGGTTTATCGGTGACCTCGCCAAAGATTTCGTACGATTTCTCCTGCCAGTTGCGGCGTTGCAGTTCGATCCAATGTTCCCGGCCGTCGGCACCTTTCACCTTCCGGAGCACCCGGTAGTCGCGGTCGGTGTTCACAGAGGTTCCCTTTTTGCCGGGTGTTCTGAAATCATGGATCTGAATTTCATCGGGCGGCAGGTGATAGGTTTTTGAGATGTAATCCTTCAGCCGGGCGTCGTGCTCGTTGTAGATCTTGTTGCGTGACCGTTCGAAGATCTCTTTCATCTGGGGTGTGCCATGCTTTTCGATGGTGCGCACTTTGGCCGGATCACGCATGATTTCCAGCACCTTTTTGGGGTCGACCACTTCCTGGCCGTTGACGGTTTTCACCGATTTCATCATATCGTCGAGAACCTCGTCGGGGGTGGAAACCGGAATGTTCCTGCGGAGCGCCTCCTTGTGGAGTTCAGCCGTCAGTTTCCTCATGATCAGCTCTTCGGAAATCTGCCGGCCTGTGATTTTGGCTGCCTCAACCACCGACTTGGTCTGGTAAAGGTTGTAAAGGAATTCACAGCTGATGAAAATGGTCCAGGCCAGGGGCTTGTTTTTGCCGACGATCATCTCGATGTTTTCAATGGATAAAATCCTGCCCTTGGCGGTATCCATCAGCATGGGCACCAGGCTCTGGATCTGGCGTGATTTGAATTCCTCCCATCCTTTTTCGGGTTCGTAAATATAGAAGTTGAGGGCTTCGATCATTTTAGCCTTGATGAGGCCTGCCGCGGTGGCGCCCACTCCTTTAAGGTAATAGGCGGCCAGGGCGTTGAAAGCCATATCGCCTGCCCATTCGGTCCATTCGAGAGTGACGGTGATGGCGTTGGCCCAGGCTTCTTCCGACTTGTAGCCTTCGGCCCCTTCAGCAAGAATCAGGTTGGAAGCCACCTTCCAGATCCGGTTCCGTAATTCGGTGAGTCCCTCTGCCCCCAGGGTCATCTTCCGCATCTCCAGGAGGTCGGTCAGCTTCACGGTAGGGTCTCCTGCAGGAACGTATTTCCGGATGATGTACTTGCATTCTTCGTATGCCTTCACCCAGTCGGGGAATTCCTCTCCAATGCCGTAGGTTTTCACCCTGAGGGTGAGGGTCTGTTCGAAGAGCTCGGGATGGAGGGCATCGCCGGCCTGCGCCTTTAACAGGTAATGCAGGGTATAGATGGTACCGGTTCCGGGTATCTCCTCTTTGGTGGTGAAATGGTACCTTCCATATGGAATGTTGGTGACCAGTCCGGTGAACTCAAACTGCGGTTTCAAGACGGAAGCCAGGTTAACGAGTTCCTCCTCTTCATCCTGAAGTTCAAATTCGACAGCCGAAAGTCCCTCCTTATCCACGGAGATCTGGTTGATCTCCTTGTCGTAGCGGTAAAGGGCCAGGTCGAGATTGGCCTCATAAGGTTTGTCGGCGAGGATGCTGATCTGGTTCTTTTTATCGGCGCCGTTTTTAATGAAGAGGCCTTCGCGCGAAACCATAATGAGGAGATGACGTTCAAGGGGTTCTTCATCGCCCTGGACCGCTGAGAGGACCAGGGTTTTGCTGATGATCTGCTCTTCCTCGCCCAGTCTGATCAGGGGCCCGGTGAGGGTAACCGTCGCGCGGGTTTCCCCCTTGGGGGTAATGGCGATGGTGGTGAGCGGATCGGTGGGGTCGACGCCATGGCGGTATTCCCCGCTGAAATTCCAGCCTGTCTCCTCTTCCCCGTTTTCAATCCAGGTCTCAAAGGTGATTTCACTTGTCTCTCCGGTGTCAGGAAAAGAGGCCTCTTCGAGGTCTGTTTCAAGGCGGCAGTCGGCCAGGCGGATTTCAAGGTCGTGTTGCAGCGGAGGTTCTCCTTCCGGAACCTCGTCCATGAAAAGAGTAAGGACCACCGAGGGGGGCATCAGCTTACGGCTGCTTCCGGGCGAAGGGTTGGTGGCCCCCATGTTGATGGCAATGCAGGGTTCGTCGGGAGCTGGTTCCGAAAGGTCAATCCAGTCGCTTTTGGGTTTGAAAACGATCTGTTCCGTGAGTTCGGGGATATCCTTTCCGCCCGGTCCGGTGACCATGGCCCTGACTGTGAGTACCTGGAAAGTGTCGGGACGAAGGGAGTGTTTGTTGCCGGGAAGGGTCTCCACGGCGATTTTCATTTCAGTATCAGCGATGATGGTGATATTCCTGCGAATGAGGTGACCACGGGCTTCAGCTGTGACTTCCAGGGGGAATTCCGGTTCCCGGGGTTCCTTGTCGAGGAGCAGGGAGGCGGAGAGTTTTCCGTTGCCCATGGCGGGTTTCACCTTCAAGGCTTTTTCAGTGGAGGTGACCCTGATATCGGCGGGGAATTGTTCTGATCCGCGGGGGGTGACCCGGTAGACCACCACTTCGAGGGTGCCGGGTTCTCCAGGCTTCAGCCTGAACTGGTCGCGGTTAATGTTGAGGATGAACTTTTCTTCCTCTTCTTCTTCTTCCTCCTCCTCCTGCTGCTCCTTTTTTTTGGATTGGTTTTTCTTTTCGGGCTGTTTTGTTCCGGGTTTCTTTTTAAAGAGTTTTCGGCCCAGTGCGGCGGCCCCGCCGGCCCCGATCAGGCCGATGACCACCTCCCAGGGGACTTCCTCCTCCCCTCCTGAAGAGGCCGGAGCCGAGGGGCTTGACGATGCCGTTTCTGCACCAGTCATTTCAAAGGTGAGGCCATTGAGGTGCTCGTACATCATCTGTTCATACTGGTCAAAGGAGTAGGGGCTTGGTGCAAACGAGGCATCGTCGAAATAATGAACCTTTGAGAGAATGGAGACTCCATTCTGATCAGAGAGGAAAACGAAGATATAATATTGGACCCGCCGGCTCGATCCCAGGTTATCATCCCCCGTTTCATCTTTTATATATAGGAGGGCGTCATATCCTGCAATCCTGATTCTGTGGCTTCCGGGGATATTTCCGTCAGGGTATCTGCTCAGGAAATAATCTGACTGATTGATCATCCCCTGTCCGGCGGCCAACCTGCTCTTGTTGGCTTCCAGAAATTCGGAGTACTCATATTCGTTGACCCAGGCGTGGTAATAGGAGCTCAAGTCACTGCCTTTGGCGCCGATGGCAATACCTCCCGGACCTGCCATTTGGGAAATGAAAAGTTGTGAATTGATGTCGGCGGCCGATTCAGGTTTGGCCGTCAGGTAGATGGAGTAGTGTTCCACGCGGTCGGATCCCGATCCTTCGGAAAAGGTCCATTCGCCGGAGATGGCTCCGGGGTGGGAAATCAGGACCTGTTGTGCCCTTCCGGGCAAGAAGGAGATCAACAGCAATAAAGCGGCAACAATGGATTTTACGGATTTCAGCGGCCGCAAAGAGTTGCTGAGCCATTTCATTCCGGTTGGTGTGTAAATGATACTTGAATATTTCATGACATCCGGGCCGGGTTTATAATAATTGGTTCAATGGTTTGTGTTCCACAAAGAAAAAAAAACTGAACTATTAATTATGATTATTTCCGGTGATTTACAACATATTTTGGCTTATTTTTAAGCATTTAATATCGGTTTTATGACCCGGGAGAGAAAAACGCCAAAAGGCCGGGGAGGCCAGGGAGGCCGGATCCTGATTGGAAGCATCGGAGTAATGTTTTTGGTATATGGGTTGATTCTGGCTGCCCTCTTTTTCTTTGGTACAACGGTGGAAGCGCGGCTGACCAGTTACCGGCAGGAGATGGGAGAACGGAATGAGGTTATTCCGAACCGGTATACCTACCATTTTGGGTATGCATTTAAGGTAAACGGCCGGGAGTTTACAGGTACGGGCCAGCGGATCGCCGGCCCGGTGTTTCTCAAGCCCGGTCCCGATGCCACCATCACGGTAAAGTACCTGCCTTATTGTCCTTATATCAGTTCCGACACGGAAAACGGCAGGGAGGGACGCAGGATTGCAGTGATTCTGGGCGTGGCCTTTATTCTGTTGTGGTTTGTCCGGAAAATGGAATAAACCGTCGGGATCTGTCAGGGTGGAAGCCTCTTTTCTTTGGAGGAGTCATGTTTTGCATCATCAAGGTGTTGTTTCAGCTGGTGATTCTGGTCTCTTCCACCTGGGGGGCAGTCAGCCCGAAGAGGAAGAAGTTTTCAGGACCCACTTCTTCTCTGATTTCGATGTTTGCGCCATCGAGGGTACCGATGGTCAGTGCGCCGTTCATGGCAAACTTCATATTCCCGGTTCTCTGCGGTGCTTGAGATTCCCGTCTCATGGCCGGCGGTACTTTTTGTGTTTTTTCCCATGGTGCTCCTCCTGTTTGGGGGGATGCTGGCATTTATCGGCCAAAGGCTTTCATCAGGTCGCTGATTACCTGGGAGGCATCTTTTCCCCCGGTTTCCAGGGAGATCTCGCGGTTTATCCTGCTGATGGTCACCGGATCGCTCTCCTGCGTACCAATCTGTTTGATTTTTTGATTCATGTTGGTCCAGTAGGCTTTTTGGGCCTGGATCTGCTTTTGGTCCAGACTTCCGGGTGCAGCCATTTTCAGGTCGGCATCCAGTTTTTTCATCAGCATGTTGTCGATTTCTTTTGATGCCTCACGGCATTTGGCCTGAAGTTTCGTGGTTTGGGTGAGTAATTTGTTGCCCTCAATGCCTTCAACCTTGACTTTCAGTACTTTACCTATACTCGCCACATCATCGGTGGCCAGGGTAGTGAAATCGACATTTTTGTCAAGCAGTTTGGTGGTAGAGAAGGCTTCCTGATGGGCGGAGGTAACCAGGTTCATGTCAGAAAGGGGAGCGCTGATTCCGAACATTTTACGGTAGGTCTCATTCATTGAGGTCTGGGCGTCGTTCATAAAAGTCTTGATATCCACCCTGGTACCATCATTTTTCAACACCCAGGAGGGCTCTTTGCCTGTTAACCGGTCCACTGGGCCCAGGTCAAGATCCATGCTGGCACTGCCGGCGCTGGTAGGGTTCCGGAATTGTTTGAATTCGATGTGATCCATCACATATCCCTTGTTTTGGAGGCTTTTTACCATGTCGGGTGTCATATTCCGGTAATTTCGCTGCACATACCGGTCAAAGAAGGCTGTTATTTCCGGATCCTGCTTGTACTTGAACTGCCATTTGGCATAATAGTCACCGTTCAGGGCAGCCACATGGTGGCTGATTTCCTTTTCCAGTTCCTGTATGCGTGCCGTATTCCTGACGCTGGCTGAGCGCAGGGTTTGCAATTCGTTTTTCATGTTTTTCAAACTGCCGATGGCGTCGGAAGCAGCGAGGTAGTTTTGTTTAGTACGCATCTTATCTGCGGTGGACCTGATTTGGGCGTTCACGTCAAACACAGGTTTAAACAAACGGCTGTCCTTTCCGAATAGCTGAAGGGTGGCATTGGTGAACTTTTTCACTCCCCATTGCATGCCCAGTCCGATTGCGTAACCTGTCCCGGCCTGTTTCAGTCCCTCAAAGATTTGGGATTTGGTTGTGGCGCCTTTCACTTTTCCGGCCTGGATGTAAGCGTCGGTAAAAGTGGCAAGGGCTGCCCCGTTGGGGGACCAGAACATGGCGGCTTGTTTTAATCCTTCGTAAGGTCCTCCTGAGATCATGCCGGTAGCTCCGCCGAAGAGCGCACCCAAAGCCTGCGTTCCATAGATGGTGGCGGCGGCTTCCGCACCGTAAATCTGTGCCAGTCCGGCCGATCCCACTCCCATAAAGGCGGTGCCGGCCACCATGATAGTGGTTTGTGCGATGAACTCATTTTCATCAGCTTCCGATTCCGCTACCTTTGCCATCTGATAGTCAAAATCGGCATTTCCCTCTATCTGGGTGTTAAAGGCATTTCTGAGTTTCAGGGCATTTTCGTAGTCGCCTGAAACCACAGCCCTGGTATCGAGAAATTTATTGGCCAGTTCGCGTGCTTTATCCCGCTGTTCTTCAGGCAGGAGATTGATCTGTCGTTGGATCCGGTCGGCAATTTGCCGGGTGGCATTGACCTTGGCCACGTGGACATGCGTATCGAAGATGAATTTATTTCTGGCATAATCATCGAAAGGTTGACGGGTATGCACCAGTTCACCGGTTTGAAGGGTGGTGACGGCATCCTCTTCGTTTTGCCGGGTCGATTGCAGTCCCATGATCCGCATATCGATGTCCTTGATTTGTGCCATAAGGCTTTTTCGTGCTGCATCCTCTTTGGCATTGAACAAATCGGTGGATAAGCGGTCGCGGATCGATTGCTCCCGTAAGATCTGACTGTTGATGGATTCGATGATTTCGCGGCGTGATGCGATCGATTCCTCGCGGGCGAGTTTTTCTGCGGCCAACGAATCCTGAAGCGCAGTATGGGTAGTGCTTCCTTCTCCCGGAGCCTTGTATTTCTCATCAAGTTCGGCGATCTTCTGTTTCTTGACTTTCCCTTTTAATCTTTCAGCCTCCAGATACTCCTTCATTTCGGCCTTCATTTCGGCCAGAAAATCATCGAGGGCCTCATCGGGGATCTTTCCGCCGGGACCGGCCGGATAGTTGGCCCATTTGTTCCCATAGGCCCAGAGGAGAGCCCGCTTGAAGAAGAAGCCTGCCGTTTGTTTGCGGGCCAGGTATCGGTTGCAGGTATTGGTGAAGGCCTTGCGTTCTTCATAATTTTCATCTTCTTCATTGCCGGGCGCGGCCATGGCCGACAACATCATCATGCGCATGTAAGAGGTTTGCTTGAACTCCGGAATCCGCGGATAAGTAACCAGGCTGAAATCACCATGGTGGGTTTCCATGCTTTTATCGTCATCGGTCACCACCTCGTCTACCTGATGCACCCTTATTTTGGTGAGCCACTCTTCATCCGATTCCAGATTTTCAGTTTCCACATCGCTAAGTTCGATGATCTGGTAGATTTCCTTGTTGTTCACCTTCACCTTCAGCAAGTGTCTGAAAAGAGGTTCATAGAGCAGTTCCAACCCTTCAGCCTGCACCGGGCTCTGTGAATATCCGGCCCAGCATTCTCCCAGATCGCCCTTTTTTTCCATTTTGGGCAGCATCCGTTTGTAGTTTTCGGCGGCGGCACATTTTGCATCCGCAGGATTGGGGGGATTTCCGAGTGCTTCTATCTTTCCGGCCAGTACAGTCATGGCTTTTTCCAAAAGAGAGAATGCCGATCCGTGAAAGCCTGCTTCATTCATCGCCTTCTCCCACGCATTCTGATCATCGAGTTCCACGGCATAGCCTGCATCAAGCAAAACCATGGTTACTGCTTGCAGGTTACTTACATAAACTTCGCGAACTGCAAGGAACTGGCTGATGCGCGGATTCAACCGGTTGAGGTAGTCGATGATCTCCTGTGTAGGAAAGTCAAACAAAGGCGCCCATACCGCTTCAAACTTCCGGGCTTCTTCGTCGGGCATGGCCCCGTATATCAGCCGCATCCCTTCAAAAGCCACCGATACGGCAGCATGGTAATTGAAATCCGATAATTTCTCCAAATCAGGAATAGGAGGCGGAATAACAGCCTCTATCCCGGAAGGGAGCTTACTGCTTGTTTTTCCGGTGGTCGTTTCCCAGGGAGTTCCCTCTGAAACTTTGTTTTGGAATGCACATGGATCGGTGGAGGAAAACTTCACTTCAGGGATTCTCCCTTTTTGCACTTCCATAGCCGGCAGGCTGTTCAAATGGCGAAGAAATGCCGCAGATGTGTCTGTCTTGGCAATGTAACTGGAAGTAAGTGAGTGAATTCCGTTCCCTTCAGAGTTGACAACGGGATTGTGATTTCCGTAATGCCGCGCTTCTGCAGACGACATAATCAGGATCAATGTAATCAGACAAGAAATGAACCTGGAAATAGGCGTGAAGATGGATGATTTTGGTCTCATGGGTTTGATTAATTTTGAATCTCTAAGCTAACTTTTTTTTGTTAATTTCGGCAGGAGTGCAACATTTTAGCTGAAAGGAGATTCAAATAATATATCAAAACAGATTATTATGAAAATAACTTGGTGGGCATTCGTTGTCCTCATGGTCCTGGGGATGACTGCTTTTTCGCAGGAGTTTGACAAGGGGAAACTGGACCGTTATTTTGATACCCTTGCTGACCATGATAAGTTCATGGGGAGCGTGGCTGTATCCCGGAACGGGGAATTGGTATATACCCGGTCGGTAGGGTTTACCGATGTGGGAAAGGGCTTCCCCGCTGATGAGCATTCGCTTTACCGTATTGGTTCCATTTCCAAGACCTTTACATCAGTGATGGTGATGAAGGCCGTGGAGAAAGGAAAGATCTCTCTTGACCAGACCATCGGCAAATACTTTCCGATGGTTCCCAACGCAGAAAAAATCACGGTGGGCCAACTCCTTCAGCACCGCAGCGGTATCCACAGTTTCACCGACAATCCTGATTATTCGACCTGGTGTACGCAACCTAAAACAAGGGAAGAGCTACTGGCGATCATTGCCGGTGGGAAGAGTGAATTTGAGCCCGGCAGCAAGGCGGCATACAGCAATTCCAATTATGTGCTGCTTTCCATCCTCTTGGAAAAGATTTACAGGAAGCCCTATGGCAGACTTCTGAAAAAGCAGATCACCAAACCTCACGGATTAAAATACACCGCACTGGGAGGAAAGATCGATCCTGAGAAAAACCAGTCTCTTTCGTACAAGTACGATCATGGCTGGAAATCAGAGCCTGAGACCGATATTTCGGTGCCCCTGGGAGCCGGAGGCATCGTCTCCACCCCTTCAGACCTGGTGAAATTCAGCGATGCCCTCTTCGGGGGAAAGGTGGTTTCTGCGAAAAGCCTGGCACAAATGAGTGATTTCAGGGACCAGTTTGGCCTCGGTCTTATCAGATTGCCATTTTATGATAGGATGGCCCCGGGCCACACCGGGGGGATCGATGGTTTTGCCTCGGTTTTCTGTCACTTTCC
Organism: Bacteroidales bacterium; assembly: GCA_012729335.1. GTDB lineage: Bacteria > Bacteroidota > Bacteroidia > Bacteroidales > Prolixibacteraceae > UBA1413. The sequence continues at coordinate 430,795 of JAAYDJ010000021.1, forward strand.
CGGGGATAAGATCTCCTATGCCATGACTTCCAACGGCTCTAACACCAATACCAACAACATCAGCATCGCCGTGCTGAGCGCCGTCTTCGGAAAACCTTATGAGATTCCCGACTTCAAGGTTATTGAGGTGAGCCCGGAAACGCTGGATCAATATGCCGGGGTTTATTCCTCGGAACAGCTGCCCGTAAAAATCACTATAACCAGGGAGAGCAACCGGCTGATTGCCCAGGGTACGGGGCAGCCCTCCTTTCCGCTGGAAGCTACCGCTCAGGACCAGTTCAAATTTGAGCAGGCCGGCATTGTGATGATTTTCCAGCCCACCGAAAAGAAGATGATCCTGAAGCAGGGTGGAGGTACCTTTACTTTCACCAGGGAGTAACCCTGAATTTATTAATTTTACGGTACCGGGCAGGGTCTTCCATGCCACTGTTATACCGTAAGATCATGAAAATCCGTTTGTCAGGTCTGCTGTTTGTTCTGGCTGTTATTTTATCGGCCGGAACAGCTTCAATTGGCCAGAATGCGCCTCAGGTCGTGGCGGGGTATCCCGTCAATTATGATGAGGCCCTCACAGGAGAGTATGAGCTTCCCGACGTGTTGACCATGCAAAACGGTAAGCAGGTCACCACCCCGGAAATGTGGCTGGAGCAAAGGCGGCCTGAGATTCTGGCGCTTTTCAGGGAGTTCCAGTTTGGGAGAGCACCTGGGCGGGAGGCCTTGACTTTCAGGGTTTTTGACTCAGGAACGCCGGCGTGGGGGGGTAAAGCCCTGCGGAAACAGGTCACTCTTTATTTCACCGGTGATACCGCCGGTCCGAAGGCAGATCTTCTTGTTTACCTGCCGGCGGGCAGCCGGAAGCCGGTTTCTCTCTTTTTCCATATCAGTTTTTTGCCCAATGCCCTGACGGTCGATGATCCGGGGGTACGGGCCGGCACGATGTGGGACCGTGAAGGACAGCGGATTCCGGTGGTGCGGAGCCAACCGGGAAGCATGCTTCCGGTAGAGCAGTTCCTCGACGAGGGCATCGGGGTGGCCACGATCTATTACGGGGATATAGAGCCTGACTTTGCCGGGGGAATGAAGTATGGCATCAGGGGATCTCATCTGAAGCCGGGGACTATGGTCCCTGCTGCCGATGAATGGGGAGCGATAGCCGCCTGGGCGTGGGGCCTGAGCGGGGCCATGGACTATCTGGAGACCGACCCGGGTGTCGATGCACGCAGGGTGGCCCTCTTCGGGATTTCCAGGTTGGGAAAGACCGTTCTGTGGGCTGGGGCCAGCGATCCCCGCTTCGGAATGGTGATCGCCAGTTGCTCGGGCGAGGGGGGTGGTGCCCTCTCGCGTCGCAATTTCGGGGAGACCATCGCCCACATGACGGTCCCCACGCGTTATTTCTACCAGTTTTGTGGTAACCGGGCCACCTTTGGTGGGGATCCTTCCCTTTCTCCCGTCGATGCCCATATGCTGATTGCCCTGATGGCCCCCCGGCCCCTGCTCCTGCAGACCGGCGATAGCGATCTCTGGTCAGACCCTAAGGGAGAGTGGCTGGCCCTGAAGGCAGCCCAGCCGGTCTACCAATTGTTGGGACAGGCCGGCCCGGCAGAGAAAGAATTTCCTCCCGCGGGCATCCCCCTGCTCTCCCGTTTGGGATATACCATGCATGCCGGCGGCCATGGTACCCTTCCGGAGGATTATGGGGTGTTTATACGTTATATGAAAAAGCACTTTTCCGGGACGAGTCTGCCGCCACTTTTCAGCGAGGGGGTGGTGGCTGCCGACGACCTGATGAAACGCACTTTTATTTCACCGGTACGGGTGATGTGGAGTTCTGACACCACAGGGGTGAGGGTCAGAAACCGGGAGGTCTTGCTGAATCCCGGCAACAGCCAGTCGGAGATGACACAGCGCCCGGTTTTTTGTGCCATGACCACCACGGACAAGGATACTGCTTCTATCCTGCTTGACTACGGCAGGGAGCTACACGGGGGTTTGCAACTGGTGATGGGGGGTTCTTCGCGTCGGGAGCCGTCGCTGGTGCGTATCCGCTTCGGGGAATCGGTGGGCGAGGCCAACAGCAAGACCTGGAATGCCGACTGGCTGATGGGTTTTTCGACCGATGACCATGCCAAGCGCGACATCATCATGGAGATCCCCCGTTCGGGGCTCATCGAAATAGGCAATACCGGTTTCCGCTTCGTACGGATCGATCTGCTGCAACCCAACACCACCATCAATCTTAAGGAGGCCAGGGCGGTATTCCGTTACCGCGACCTGGAGTACCTGGGATCGTTTCACAGCAGCGATCCCCGGCTTGATTCCATTTGGATGACAGGGGCTTATACCACCCACCTTAACATGCAGGAGTACCTCTGGGATGGCATTAAGCGCGACCGGCTGGTATGGCTGGGCGACTTTCATCCTGAGCTGAAAACCATCATGACCGTATTCGGAAACAATGAAGTGGTTCCCCGCAGCCTCGACCTGGCCTGCGAACAATATCCCCTGCCCCATTGGATGAACGGCATGAGCTCCTATTCCATGTGGTACCTCATCATCCACCATGACTGGTACATGCAGAACGGGGACCTGGCCTTTCTGCGGAGCCACGGGGAGTACATCACCGGACTGATCGACCAGATTGATGCGAAGATCAGTGAGGACGGCACAGAGAGCCTGAGTAATTTCCGGTTCCTCGACTGGCCTTCGACGCCCAATGTTGCAGGGGTGGAGGCGGGCTACCGGGCGCTGCTGTTGTGGGCACTCAGAGATGCCGCTGTGCTTTGCCGTATTCTGGATCAACCGTTATCGGCCGCGAAATGTGAGGCCGCCATGGAGAAACTCAACCGGAAAGTGATGCCTCACAACGGCCTCAAGCAGGCGGCGGCGCTGATGGCCGTGGCCGGGGTGATGGATCCCGGGGAGGCGTGCCGCGAAGTGGTGGCCGTCGATGGCCCCAGGCGGTTCTCCACCTTTTACGGGCTTTACATGCTCGACGCCTTCAGTATGGCCGGCATGCACAACCAGGCCCTCGACATCATCAGGGCTTACTGGGGCGGGATGCTCGACATGGGAGCCACCACCTTCTGGGAGGATTTCAATGTGGAATGGATGGAGAACTCCACGAGAATCGACGCATTTCCGGAGGAAGGGAAAAATGACATCCATGGTTCCTTCGGGGCCTACTGTTACCCCAGCTACCGTCACAGCCTCTGCCATGGCTGGGCCTCGGGGGTGACGGCCTGGCTCACGGAGAACGTCCTGGGCATCCATATCCTGGAGCCAGCATGCAAAACCATTCAGATTGAGCCCCACCTGGGCCACCTGAAGTGGGCCGAAGGGAGTTACCCGACGCCCTACGGGGTGGTGCGGGTGAAACACACGCGCCGTACCGACGGTACCATCGACACCCGGGTCACTGCCCCCGGGGAAATCACCGTGATTCAATGACCCCTCTTTAATACTCCATTTGGTTTCAAATTACCCTAACATAATTTAAAACACACAAATGCTATTAATACTTTCCAGGTTAACTATGGAGGATTGATTGTCATATTTCTATTTTTTCCCTCATATAGCAATACATCTGATACAATTGTAGTACCAGATTGAACTAATGTTATTTTATAGTGCAATTTACCAGACGAGCTGCTTTTGGAGAATTAAAGAACATGTCCTGATTTAAAATTTGGGGGTAGGATTACTATAATGTTAATATATCAAAGATGAACCATTATAATTATGGGGGTATTATTGATAAATACATATTTTCGAAATATCACATACAATAAAAAATAGGGGGGTATAAGAAAAATAATAATTTTTAGCTAATGATGTTCCTTAATTAAAATTAACCACTAAAAATCACCAAAAATGAAAAAATGGCTGTTTCTTTTATTGTTTTTTAAGGTCGGATTCTCTTCTCTGGCCTATTCGCAGGAGTCATCCGGGAATTTCAGTGTAAGTGCTGATCTGGTAAGCGGTTATGTATGGCGCGGTACCAAAATCGGTAGCGGTCCGGCTATTCAGCCAGGGGTGGAGTTCACTGCGGGAGGATTAACCCTGGGGGCCTGGGGTTCCTATTGCATATCTGATGCCGAAGCACTGGAGAGTGATCTCTATACTTCGTTCACCGTGGGGAAGTTTACCGTGGGTTTAACCGATTACTACTTCCCTGGTGCGGCATGGTTCGATGCTGCACACCATGCTTTTGAGATCAATGGGGGTTTTTCTCCGGGTCCCTTTACGCTGTCGGCGAATTATATTCTGAACGATGGCGCAGGAGCCAAGGGGGGTGATCTCTATTTTGAAGCGGGCGTGACGACCGGGGTGTTGACCCTGTTTGCCGGGGGAGGCAGCGGCTGGCACACTCCCGACGGTGATTTCAAAATCTGTAACCTCGGACTTTCCACCACCCGGGAGATCAGGTTCAGCGACCATTTCAGTCTGCCCCTTACAGGGCGTGTCATTCTGAATCCTGCCACCGAACAATTTTTTGTGGTGGCCGGCATCACCCTTTGAATCGTGCCATAGGGTTGTGAAATACGGGGTATTCGACTATTTTTAAGCTCTGAATAAACCGTAATATCTCTAAAACCTGTACTATGGCTGTTATCATTGAACCTTTCAGGATCAAATCTGTTGAACCGCTGACCTTTACCACCCGTTCAGAACGTGCGGAGATACTCAGGGAGGCCCGGAACAACCTCTTTCTGGTCAATGCCGACAAGGTACTGATCGACCTGCTGACTGACAGCGGGACGTCGGCCATGAGTGCCCGGCAGTGGGCGGGGATCATGAATGGCGATGAGTCGTACGCGGGTTCCAGGAGTTTTTACCGGTTTAAGGAAGTCGCCGAAAGGATTACCGGATATAAGCATATTATTCCCACGCACCAGGGGCGGGCTGCCGAGAAAATCCTTTTCACGATCCTGGGCGGAAAGGGCAAGAGTTTCGTGAGCAACACCTTTTTTGACACGACGCGTGCCAATGTGGAGTATTCGGGTGCCGAGGCCCTTGATTTCCTGACGCCGGAAGGGAAGATACCCCATCTGATTGCCCCGTTCAAGGGCAACATGGACACAGTGGCTTTGGAGGCTTACATACAGCAGCGGGGAGCTGAGCACATCCCGATGTGTGTGATGACCATCACCAACAACTCAGGGGGTGGTCAGCCGGTTTCGCTCGGGAACCTGCGGGAGACTGCGGCCATTTGCCGCAGGTACGGGATCCGCTTTTTCATCGATGCCTGCCGTTTTGCCGAGAATGTCTGGTTCATCAAAACCAGGGAGGAGGGGTACGCACATAAAACAGTGGAGGAGATCTCGCGGGAGATTTTCGCCCTGGCCGACGGTTGCACGATGAGTGCCAAGAAGGATGCTCTGGTCAACATCGGGGGATTCCTGGCCATGAATGACGAGGCGCTTGCCCTGGAAGCCCGGAACCTGCTGATCATCACCGAAGGGTTTCCCACGTATGGCGGACTGGCAGGACGTGATCTGGAGGCCATGGCGCAGGGACTGGAGGAGGTGCTGGAAGAGGATTATCTGCGTTACCGTATCCGGAGCATCGAGTACATGGGTGAAAAGCTGACGGAGGCGGGGGTGCCGATGATTCTTCCCACGGGGGGCCATGCGGTCTACCTCGACGCAAAAACCTTTCTGCCGCAGATTCCGCCGCATGAGCTGCCCGGGGTGGCCCTGGCCAATGCGTTATATCTTGAAGGGGGGATCCGGGGGGTCGAGATCGGCTCCCTGATGTTTGGCAAACAGGATGAACAGGGCCGGCATGTCGGTCCGCCCATGGAACTGGTGCGGCTGGCCATACCGCGCAGGGTCTATACCCAGAGCCATATCGACTATGTCTGCGAGGTAATTATCGAAGTGTTCCGGAAAAGGGAGCAATTCAGGGGTTACCGGATCGCCTTTGAGACTCCCCTCCTGCGGCATTTCACCGCCCATCTGGAATCCCTGTAGAGAACCCGCCTGCGGTTGTTCTGTGTGCGGTTTAATGTAATCAGGCAGTCGTTACGCATCGAAATAGCCGGGATAATCGCGGGTCACCGCGCGGCTTTCGGAGAACGTCCAGGTCATCAGGGTGAAAACAAGGGAGGGATTAACAAAATACTGAGCTATCATGAAAACCGGAACCAGTAAGATCACAAAAAGCGTTAGGGCAGCCATCAGGTTTTTCACCCTGGTGAGTATGATTTTTATGCTGGGAACAACTGTGGTCGCTGTCGATCATGAAGAGGCATGTGCCATCAGATCCTGTGGGGATGACATGAGGGACAATCTTCAGGAACCTGTTTTTCCGGAGGATTCCCTTTCGGGAAGGGAGTGTTATCTCTTTGCCTATTTCACCAGTAAGAACAACAACCGCAACGGGCTTCACTTTGCCTGGAGCACCGATGGCTACCGCTGGACAGCCATCGGTCCGGAATACAGTTTCCTGAAGTCGGATTTCGGATCGTGGGGCACCGAAAAGAAGATGCGCGATCCCTTTATCATGCGGGGTCCCGACGGGGTATACCACTGTCTCTGGACCATCAACTGGGATGCGCCCCGCATCGGGCATGCCGCCACCACGGATTTCATCCAATGGTCACGGCAGAGTTACCCGGAGGTGATGGCGGGCTTAGAAGCCCGCAACTGCTGGGCGCCCGAGATGATCTGGGATGAGGAGGAGGGTTGCTATCTCATTTTCTGGGCGAGCACCATCAGCGAGAACGGCGCTTGGAAGACGGAACCGGGGTATAAGTACGACCACCGGATGTACTGCACCACTACCAAAGATTTCAAAAGCTACACTCCGGCGCGGCTTTTCTTTGATCCGGGGCACAACGTGATCGATGCGACCATCAAAAAGGTGGGCGGCAGATATTACATGATTTACAAGGATGAGCGGGAGCTACCTGAGCCGCAGAAGAACCTGCTGGTAGCTGTCAGCGAGAAGGCTGCCGGTCCCTACAGGAGAATCAGTGCCACTCCCTTCACCAGAAACTGGGTGGAAGGGGCGGCCATCGTGGCGTTGCCCGACAGCACTTTTCTGGTGGTCATGGAGGCTTACCGGGAGCATCATTACGAAGCACAACTCACCCGTGACTTTGTCACCTTTGAGGATGTGACCGCGAAGATCTCCTTTCCGCCCGATGTGAAACACGGTTCGGTAGTTACCGTTCCGGGGGAGAAGGTGCTGGCCCTCATCGGGGAGCAAGAGCGTGGTGCCCGTGTGCAGCGGGAGAACACAGGCCGTGAGGGAGTGGAGGCGCCGAAGCCCCTTTTCCGTGACCCGGTGTACGACGGGGCGGCAGATCCTGTGGTGGTCTGGAACCCACAGGTCAACAAATGGTGGATGTTCTATACCAACCGACGGGCCACCATGACGGAGTTGCCGGGGGTGAGCTGGGTCTTTGGGACGCCCGTCGGGATTGCCGAGTCGGCCGACGGGGCCACCTGGAGTTATGTGGGGACGGCTGAGTTTCCTGATCTGCCTGCGGAATGCGGGGGGAATGAGGCTACCTTATGGGCTCCCGATATCGTCAGGGGCGACGACGGCCTCTGGCATATGTATCTGAGCATCCAGCCGGGGATCGACGTCAAATGGGGATTGCCGGGATTCATCAGCCATCTCACCAGCAGCGACCTGCGCAACTGGACCTATGAGCAGCGGCTGGACCAGCTGGGTACCCATGTTATTGATGCCGATATCCTCAGGATGGAAGACGGCACCTGGCGGATGTTTTACAAGGCCTCGAAGGATTATTCCCATATCGGCATGATTGAAAGCCGCGATTTGTACACCTGGTCGGCACCGCGCGAGGTGCTGAAGATCAGCGGTGAGGGGCCGGCAGCCTTCAGGTGGAAAGATTTTTACTGGCTGATCATTGACACCTGGAAGGGCCAGGCGGTTTACCGCTCAAAAGATGGCGACCATTGGGAGCGGCAGCCGGGCGATCCCTTGTTGCCCGACGGGGAGGGGACCGGCCTGGACGATATTCCCAATGGGCTGCACGCCAATGTGGTGACCAGCAACGACCGCACATGGATGGTTTATTTCACCCATCCGGGGCGTGTAGGGGAGGATAAGAAGAAGGACGGATACGCGCAGCGGCGCACCTCTATCCAGGTGGTGGAGCTGGAGCTGACCAGGGAGGGGTGGATCACCGCTGACAGGAACCGGCCGACCTACGTGCAGCTCTTTCCGGAGACGCCGGTGAAGGCCAGGCTCACCGCCGGACTTACGGGAAAGAAACCCATCAGCGACCTGCTTTGGGGGGTCTTTTTCGAGGATATCAACTATGCGGCCGACGGGGGTTTGTATGGTGAGCTGGTACAGAACCGCTCCTTTGAATACACTCCGGAGGATACCGGGGGCCGCGACTCCACCTGGAATGGTTTTAAGAGCTGGCGGTTAACAACCTATGACGGTGCGAGGGGCGATTTTCGCATAGATGACCGGGAGCCCCTTCATGTCCATAACCCGCACTATGCCGTGGTGAGTGTGTCTGATCGGGGCGAAGGCGTGGGGCTTTCCAACGAAGGATTTGACGGCATTGTGGTCAGCGGGGGCGAGAAGTATCTGTTTTCTGTATTTGCGCGGCAGCTGAAAGGGAGGAAGGGAACGTTGAAAGTGCGGTTGACCGGTGAGAAGGGGGAGGTGCTGGCCGAAGCGGAAGCGGGGAAACTGTCGGGGCGCTGGACTAAACATAAGGCAACCCTGATCCCGGCAACCGGTGCGCGTCATGCCCGCCTCGAGGTGCTGGTCCGGGTGAAAGCATGTAAGCAGGCCAGGTCATCGGTGCTGATTCCCCGGAAGGGGGAAGTGGCGCTCGATATGGTCTCACTCTTTCCGGAGAAAACCTTTAAAGGACGATCCAACGGGCTGCGTGCCGACCTGGCGCAGGCGGTGGCCGATCTGAAGCCCCGGTTCCTGCGTTTTCCGGGGGGTTGCCTGGTGCATGGCGACGGACTGGACAACATGTACAGGTGGCAGTATACCGTTGGGCCCGTGGAACAACGGAAGGGGCAGCGCAATATCTGGAATTATCACCAGTCGGCCGGACTGGGCTATTATGAGTATTTTCAGTTTTGTGAGGATATTGGGGCGGAGCCGGTGCCGGTGGTTCCGGCGGCCGTGAGCTGCCAGAATTCGCGGGATGATGGCCAGAAGGGGCTGCCCATGGAGGAGATGGAGGATTATCTGCAGGAGGTACTTGACCTGATTGAGTTTGCCAATGGGGATCCTTCGACGCCCTGGGGGAAGGTTCGGGCTGAGGCGGGCCATCCTGCGCCTTTCGGTTTGAAGTATCTGGGCATCGGCAACGAGGAACGCATCAGCGACACTTTCGAGGAGCGGTTCAGGTTCCTCTATGCGGAGGTCAGCAAGCAGCATCCTGAAATCACGGTGATTGGTACGGTGGGGCCCTTCAGTTCGGGCACCGACTATGAGGAGGGGTGGAAGATTGCTGATCAGATGCAATTGGAGGTCGTGGATGAGCATTATTACCAGCCTCCGGGGTGGTTCATACATCACCAGTCGTTTTACGACCAGTATCCGCGGAGCCGCGCGAAGGTTTACCTGGGGGAGTATGCCTCGTGGGGCAACAGCTGGTACAATGCCCTGGCGGAGGCGGCATATATGACGGCCCTTGAGCGCAACGGCGACCAGGTGGTCATGGCTTCCTATGCGCCCCTTCTGGCGAAGGAGGGACATACCCAGTGGGGTACCGACCTGATCTTCTTCAACAACACGGAGGTGAAGCCCACCGTGAATTATGAAGTGCAGAAACTCTTCTCGGTGAATGCAGGAGATGAATACCTCCCCGGAAAGGTGGTGGCGGAGACGGATCTGGCGGCGGTGGAGCGGCGAATAGCCACCTCGGTGGTGCGGGAGAGTTCCAGTGGTGACGTAATTGTTAAGATGGTGAATCTGCTGCCGGTAGCGGTGGAGATGGAGGTGAACCTGGGAGATGCTGTAAAGGAGGGCTCTTCGGCCGTGAAAACCGTTTTGGCCGGTGCACCCGGGGAGAGAACTCTTCAGCCCGTCACCACGGCGCTGGCGGCTGGCAACCGTTTCCCCTGCACGCTGCCTCCCCACTCCCTGACGGTGGTCAGAATGACGGGGGGGAATTGATTGTCCCGGGTGGTGTTCCGGAGGAGACTCCTCCCACCTCATCTTTGTAGTGAGTCGATGGACGAGAATTCACTGGTGAGTGAAAGGTCGGCCATGTTTAAGGTGCTGGTCCTTAAAACCACCGAAGTGATTCCTTACTCGTCGGTCTTTATCGAACTCGACTGCAAATACTGGTCGGCAGAACAAGAGAAGGCCTTGCGCGAAAAGATGCAGGAGTGATCCGTCACATCCCAATGGTGCCTTTCTTACTGTCGCTTTCGATGTCGGCCTTACGCCCCAGTTTCTTCACGCTACGGCCTTTCTGGAATCGGTAGGAGTAGCTGAACTGGATGAAGTTGGCAGCATCGAAACGGGTGATATTGGTGGAGGTGAATGCCGGGGTTTCGGTTTCGGCTTTGTTGAGGTCGATTTCCCCGGAGAAAGGCAGCAGCCAGAAGACCCCGAAGGTGTGGCTCTTGAGTTGTTTCTGTCCTCCGAAGCCATAAAGGGGAAGCGTCCGGGTCTTTGTCTGGGCGTTCATATTCACCCCGTTGTAATTGGCATAAGCAAAAACTGTAAGGGTCTTTTTCTTATCGAGTTGTTTGAAGGCGGTACCGGTAATGCTCGAGGAATAGTAGTTGGTGGCCGGGATAAAGGCTGTCTGACTTTTAAATTCGTTGAAGTGGCCCTTATAGATGCGTGCGTTGAAGTTAAAGAACCAGAGCATGGCGTTGACGCCTCCGCCGGTCTCATACCCGTTGATCAGGTTAAAGGGTTTTGTGAGGGTGGTCCAGGCGTTGGTGACCGGGGAGAGGGTCACCTCGATTTGGCGGCCGATCCTGTCGGAATAGAACTCGTGGTACACAAAGGGTGAGAAGTAGTTGCTGCCGAAATTCCAGGTGTAAGTGAGCTGGAGGCGGTCGCGGTAGTCGGGTTTCAGGTCGGGGTTCCCCTGGGTGATGTCGTAGTTCTCGCTGAGTTTGAAGTTGGGATTCATGTCGTAGATTCCCGGCCGGTTGATACGGCGGTTGTAGGTGAATTTCAGGTTGTGTGACGAGGAGAACTTATACTGCAGGTTAAAAGAGGGGAGGTAGCAGGTATACCGGGGATCGGTAACCGAATCGGCTTTAATGTGGCTGTTCTCGATCCTCAGGATGGCCTGGATGCCCACCTTTTTGAGGTTCAGGGTGACTCCGCCGTAAACAGAATGGCGCATTTCGGCGTATTCAAAGAGGTTGCCTGCCTGCTGGGTATTGGTGGTAAAGTCATAATCGAGCCGCTGGTAATAAAGCTGGTAGCCCGTTTCAATTTTGGCATTCATCCCCAGCGGGTGGACGTAGTTGAGTTTTCCGGAGAGGTAATAGCGGTCGTTCAGGTCATCTTCAAAGCGGCTGTAGTTGTTGACGATGGAGTCGCTGTTGCGGTAGAACCAGGTGTTGTCGAAATCGTTTTCCTGCCGGGAGTGGAAGCGGTAGAGGTTGGTTTCGGCGGTGAACTCTTGCACCGGATTTTTAAATTTCCTTTGGTAGAAGAGGGAAACCGAGTTTTCATTGCTCCGGGTGCTGTTGTCGATCACCGATTCGATGGTATTACGGGGGTTTCCGCTTTTAAAGAGTTTCGATTGGGTGGTCATGTCAATATCCTGCCTGATGGGCTGCAGGTTGAGGTTGACACTCAGGTTATTTTTGTCGTTCATGTAATAGTCGAATCCGCCGTTGACCGAGGCCAGGGAGACATCGATGGCTCCTTTTCCGGAGGTGGCGTTGAGGGAGTCGATCAGGGCGAAACGGCTGTCGACCTGGTTACCGATGTCTAGCTTCTGGTTGACCGCGAACCCCGTCACGTAAAAGGTGATTTTTCCGAGGGCGTAGTCGAGGCTTCCGGTCAGGGCGTTGGTGGGTTTATTGAAGGGCTTGGTGCTCAGGCTGGTGTTGCCACTCAGTCCGAACCGCGCCTCTTTCTTCAGGATGATGTTGATCACCCCGTCGATATTTCCTTCATATTTTCCGGAAGGATTGCTGATGATTTCCACGCTTTCGATGTCGGTAGGCAGGAGCTTGGCCAGGAATTCACGGGTGCGTTGTCTTCCGTCGACCTGGATGATGAAATTGCTGCTTCCGTTGAGGGTGATGTTGTTCTGGAAGTCTACGTTGACCTGCGGAATCCTTTTAAGGAGCTCGTATCCGGTGGTGACGGTTTTGGCGATGGCTTCCGGCACGGCATAGACCGTGCGGTCGACCATCTCCTTTCCTTTGAGCCGTTCGGCCACCACTTCCACTTCGCCCACTTCGGTGGTGGTTTCAGTAAGGAAGAGGGTGTCGGTCATGATTTCTGCCGTGCCCTGCATTACGGAAACCGGTTGTTCTTTAGATTGGTAACCCACGAAGCTGACCCTGATGAGGTAATCGCCCGGTTTGACGTTGTCGATGATATAACTTCCGTCGGTGAGGGTGATGGTTCCTCTGGTCATCGCCGAATCAGGTAACTGTACGAGTCCGACCGAGGCAAACTGAACGGGGGACTTATCCTTTTCGAGTAGGACGCAACCTTTGATATTCTGGGAGTGAGCGGCCAGTGAGAGGATTAGCAGTACAAGGATGGAAAATAGTCTCATTTGTTGAGTTGATTTCATTGTGGTGGGTAATGTTTTTGACACATTCAGCTGTTTTGGGCGCATGCTGTAATCCGGGAGGTTTTCAGATTCCGGATGGACTCCGGACCGGTGATCTGCGTGTTTCATTTTTTGTGTGATCTATCAGCGCCGGCCTGGCGGATTGGCCATACGGGTCACGTTCACCCTGCAGGTGCCGTTGTTTATCATGGCAATGATCTGGGATATTTCCGGAGAATCTTAAAGTGGTTTTACTATGGTTTCTCCCTTGATGGTCAGGGGAATCTGCATGCTTACGCCGGGGGCGCTGACGCCCAGGTTCCCTGAGATGGAAGTTTTGCCGCTGCTTTCGAGGGGTAAGCCGGTTCGGGTGTCGATCAGCAGAGTGGTTTTGCTCATGCCCTGGAGGCCGTCGTAACTTACGGTGGCTCCGCCTGACTGGATGGGGGCGGCGTTTGCCGCGGCTTTAATTTCGGACTGGGCCGTGACGGAGGCGGCGTGGTCTTTTACATTGTCGAGGCGGGAACTGGTGACGATGTCAAGGGCCATTCCCCCGGTGTTCATTTTCTGGATGATCTGCCAGCTGTCGCCTTTGGAGACTTCCCCGCCGGGAAGGTTCCAGGTGAAGGTTTCGATCATGTTCTTCAGGCTGTTGGCGCTCACCATGTTGGCGATTTCCTTTTTAAGCGCGTTGCCCATTATGCCGGTCAAGGTGACGGAGGCGGTATCTTTCAGAATGATGTTGGAGAGCATTTGGGCATTGACGATGTCAATGACATGGCCGGCATAGTCGATTTTAACGAACAGGGGATTTTGGGTCAGCCGGTGCATGAAGTAGGAGAGAAGGGCGGAGGTCTCCTGGGAGGTGACGTCGCCTTCACTGGCGGAGCTGATGAGGGTGGTTTTACCCATGGCGTTGGACCTGATGTCGACGGTGTCAAACCGGATTTCGGAAACCAGGAAGTCGGGGGTGGCGTCCATCATTTTCAGAGAGATGACATAGCGCGTTTTGGATTCCACGTTCTGGGCCATCCCCTGGACGGTCTGGCTGGTGGTTTGTTCCGTGGTGGAGCAGAGGCGGTAGATCTTGTTTTTCTCAAGGTTCAGCCGGAGAGTGGCTTTATCCTGGCCCACTCCGGCCAGCCACAACGTGGCGAAAATGACGATGCATACAGTTTTTTTCATGGCTAGCTTCTTTTTCACATCATGTGATTAGTCGGCCGGAATCCTTTACAATTACATGTTCATGGAATCTCTGCCGCTTTATTTTCAAACAATGCCTTGATTCTGATATTTGGGATTTGCTTTTAAAGAATGATCGTTCAAAATGGATTGGTCACATTGGACCTCATAAAGGAGATATTTACTATTGTTTGACCTGAGTCAAACTCATTTTTCAGATAACTCCTTCACTTTTTCAAGTCCTTTCGGGAAAGTCCGGTCGTATTCGTCTGCCTGTTCGGGGACCAGGTCCACTTCGGCGAGGAGATGGGTTTTACCCTCCTTTTCCGTAAGGGTGTACCCCTCGAAAGCGCCGGTCCAGCGCTCTGCCGCTTCATTCAGGGGTTGTTCCTTAAATCCGGCAATGTCGCCGATATGCTGGAAGAGGACGTAAGAATCCGGGATGAGGAAGATGACGTCGCTGTACATGCCAAACCCTTCAGGGGTCAGGAAATGAATCCTTCCGCCGGGTTCCAGTTTTCCGGTGTAGTAAGAGCCCTCGCAGAAGACGCCGGTCCAGGTGCGGTAGCTCTCCTCTTTAAGCAGGACCTCCCACACTTTTTTGGCGGGAGCCGCAATTTCAATGGTGTATCTGTGTTTCCGGATGCCATTGACATAATTTTTAAGGGCAGCCATAAAGCCGTTCCATCCCATCTGGTAGTTTTCGGGGGCAAAATCGGATCCGGCATCGGCGAAATTTTTCACTCCTTCGTGGTGTAGGGTGACCTTTGTGACGCCGTTTTGCTCTTCCAGAAGCCAGGTGACCACGCTTTCGCCCTTGCTGAGTGCCGGGTGGGTCCAGGTATGGGAGAATTTCCGGAGGGGATCAATCTCCCTGATCACACATTGGTGATGGAACTGGCGGGCTTCGCCCGGTTCATGGAAATTAAAGGTGGCCCCTGCCTTCAGCTCGAAATCGGGAATGTCGAAGTACCACTCTTTCATCTGGTTCTTATCGGTCAGTGCCTGCCACACTTTTTCGGCTGGTGCTTTGATGGTAATGGTTGACGTAATCATTTCGCAATTTTGGGATAAAGGTATAGTAATTCTGGCCGGTAAAATACTTTTCAGTCCGTTTTTAAAGAGGTTTTCTGGTAATTTATATTCGCAGTATATTGCGAATAAAGTATTAATTATTCGCAGTATATTGCGAATAAATCGTACATTTGATGATACAATTCAACAAATATGGATTTGAATTTCAGACAAATCATTGCAGAACAACGGGAAGAAGTCCAATTCATTCTGGAGGCAGGGTGGGTTCCGAGGGATAGAGAGGCATCTGTAAGTGCAGAGAGCCGTTTGGTGCAAATAATCACCGGTGTCAGGAGGTCAGGCAAATCCACCCTTGCACACAGGGCGCTGAAGGATTTGCCTTATGCCTATCTTAATCTTGATGATGAAAGGTTGATTGGAATAACAGCACATGACCTTGATCAACTGCTTGAAGGTTTGTTTTCAGTGTATGGTAAATTCGACAGACTGATTCTCGATGAAGTTCAGAATGTGGACGGATGGCAACTTTTTGTTAATCGGTTGCTGCGCAATAATTTGAAAGTAATATTAACAGGATCAAATTCGAAATTATTCAGCAGTGAGATGGCCACCCATCTAACAGGCCGTTATTTTTTAGTCGAATTACTTCCTTTTTCATTTAAAGAGTTTTTAGCTGCCAAAGGAGCAATTACCCATGAGCTCATCACTGCAAAAGACAAAGGTCTGATGACCGGTTATTTTGAGCAGTATCTCAACGGCAGTGGTTTTCCCGACATCATTGCCGGAGAATCCAAAAACGCCTACATCTCCACGCTGTTTAATGCCATTGTGACGCGAGATATTATGTACCGGCATAAAATACGGCATATCCGCTCTTTGCGGGAGATGGCAATTTGGTTGGTTGGTAATAGTGCAACAGAGATCAGTTATAACCGGCTGAGGAAAATATTTAATCTGGGAAGTGACAACACGGCCAGGAATTATGTTTCCTTTATGGAAGAAGCATGGCTTTTTCTGACTTTGCCGAAGTTTTCATTCAAAAATCAGGAGTCACTCCGTTACCGGAAGATCTACATGGTGGACATAGCTTTTTCCACTTTAGCAGGAGCACTGTCCACGCCCAATCGCGGTCACCTTCTTGAGAATATTGTTTTTCTGGAGCTTTTCAGGCAGAGGCAAACCCGTCAATACGAACTGTATTATTACAAAAAAACCATTGAAGTAGATTTTGTGATCTACCATAACAGGAGAGTTCTGGAACTTATCCAGGTATGTTGGACAATCAGGGATCCCAAAACCAAAAACAGGGAGGTCAGGGCACTTCAAACTGCAGCCATTGAACTAAATCCACAAAGAATGATCATCATAACCATGGATGAAAAACAAGAAATCCCTGTAAACGGTAAAACCATAGAAGTTATTCCGGTTACAGAATGGTTGTTGAGCAGGCTACATGAAGTAAAAAACGTAAGTGATAACATAGAGTGATTTATCGGTCAGCGCAGGCCACAAGTTTGCTACCGGTGCTGTGATGAGATTTTTTGATGTGCACATAGGGAGAAAATCCCTGGCCGTTGAGGTAAAATCAAAGAGAAATGTACAAGTATATTTTTGGCCCGGTTCCCTCACGAAGATTGGGAATGTCGCTGGGGGTCGACCTGATCCCCAAAAAAGTATGCACACTTGATTGTGTATATTGTGAGGTAGGTAAAACCACCAAGCTGACGCTTATTTGACCAACGGTACCCTTTTTTACGATAAGGGGGTGGTGGATGCCATCAGGGATGCCGATGTGGTCCTTCCTTCGCTCGATGCGGCAACGGAGGAAGCATTCCGGAGAATCAACCGGCCGCATCCGGGACTTGATGTAGCCCGTATAATTGATGGATTGATTAACTTAAGAGAGGCTTACAAAGGGCAAATCTGGTTAGAAGTGTTTATTCTTCCCGGTTACAACGACCATATAAGTGAGCTGACAGCGCTTAAAGATGCCATTCTCAGGATAAGACCCGACCGGGTGCAGTTGAATACCCTTGACCGTCCCGGCACAATTCCGGGACTCATAAGAGCAACCCGGGAAGAACTGGAGAGGATCGCCGGCCTCTGGAATCTCGACGGTGTCGAGATTGTAGCTGCAGCTCCTGCCCGCGAGAAGATTCAATCCTACAGGAAAGATATGGAGACCGCCATTCTGGAAACCATCAGGCGAAGACCATGCACCTCTGATGACCTGGGAAAGATCCTGGGCATACACCTTAATGAGGTCAACAAGTACCTCGATGTCATGGAAGCAGGAGGAAAGATTGAAACGAGACGGTTGGAAAGAGGGATTTTTTACACAAAAAAAGAAAAAAACTAGCCTCCTGTTTTTGATTTCCGGATGCTATTATTAATTTTGAATAATCTTTAAACAAGAATAAATATTATTGGAGGATTGTTGTCGTCATGGACAGTGTTGCGTTGAGAGATTTGTTAGTTGCCCGGGGAATGAAGGTAACTCCACAGCGTTTGGCTGTGCTAGATGCGGTCTATCGTTTGGATAACCATCCCACTGCCGAGCAGATCCTTGAATTTATCAGACAGAAAGACGCGACCATGGGATCTGGGACCATTTACAAAGTGTTGGACACTCTGGTGGAAAATAATCTGTTGAAAAAGGTGAAAACCGAGAAGGATGTAATGCGTTACGACGGAATTCTTGAAAATCATCACCACCTATATTGCATTGCATGCGATTACATCGAAGATTTTCACAATGAAAAGCTGGATCAACTGCTTGCTGCTTTTTTTGAAGAGAATAAGATCGACAATTTCCTCATTGAGGACATTAAGGTCAACATCACCGGGAATTTCATCGTCCACCGGAATAAAAACCATTAACCGCAGATAAAACCATTAAAATATTTAACACACACTAATACAATAGATTATGGCATGTGCAAATGGTGTAAAACCACTTAAGAAAAAAGAGATTAAAGAAAATTCAGGTGAAACTAAAAATGTGGAGGAAAAAAGAATGAGCAGTACATCAATGGTGAGGCAGCAAATGCCGGAATTTGAAATGGATGCATATGAAGCCAAGACCGGCCATTACATCACGGTGTCGAGCAACGATTACAAGGGCAAATGGGCGGTGGTTTGTTTTTATCCGGCCGACTTCACCTTTGTATGTCCGACTGAGATCGCGGCCATGAATGCCCATTACGATGAGTTCCAGGAGATGGGCGTAGAGATTCTGGCGGTATCGGTCGATTCCAAATTCTCACACAAGCGTTTTGCTGAGACGGAACCCATTCTGAAAGGACTGAAGCTAACCATGGGGGCCGATGCCAACCAGGAAGTCAGTCGTGCTTTTGGTGTGCTGGTTGAGGAGGAAGGGGTAGCCCTCAGGGGTCGTTTCCTGTTTAATCCTGATGGTGTTTGCGTGGCTCAGGAGGTGCAGGCCGATTCGGTAGGCCGGAATGTCAATGAATTCCTGAGGCAGATCAGGGCCTGGCAGCACGCTGCCAAGACTGGCGAGGTGTGCCCCGCTGGCTGGAGACCCGGGAAAAAGACCCTCCCTGTGAATACCGAAGTCGAAAAGATGACCGGAAGAGTAGGGGATTACATCACCATTGAAGAGATCCTGAGCTAACCGGTATCAGGAAATTATGTTGACTTTGCCGCCGACCAGCGGCTGAATCCCAAAGGGGGACGATATGACTGATCAATGGCACCGTCCCTTTTTTTATTCCCAGCTACGGTGGATACCCTCCCTCAGGATACTCCTGTTCATTCTGATCCCCTGATTTGAATTCCGGCGAGCGCATTGACTACAGTCCTTCTTTGTGCCATGTCAGCATTAATGCCAGTTCTCTGCTTATGGTTGGTCCGTTAGTGAAGCTCGTCGAACTCATCCCGAGGGATCGGGATTCGTTTCCCCGCTTCTCTGCCGCGGGGAGTTTCAATTGGAAAGTATGTATAACGAGATTCTGAAGACAATAAAGCTCAGCCTATGAAGGGATATATCCAGGTCTATACGGGCAACGGGAAAGGGAAGACCACCGCGGCTTTCGGACTGGCCTTGAGGAGCGCCGGCGCCGGATTGAAAATATTCATAGCCCAGTTCGTGAAAGGGAGACCTTATTCGGAAATTACAGCAGTCAGGCAATACATCCCTGGGATCACCATCAGGCAATACGGCCGGGGTTGTTTTATCATCAAAACACCTGATGACGAGGATATCCTGGCCGCGCGGAAGGGATTGGAAGAGGTGGCAAAAGTAATTGCTTCCGGCAAGTATGATCTGGTGGTGCTCGATGAGGCCACCATCGCCATTTATTATAACCTTTTTACAGTCCACGAACTGAACAGGATCTTGGACCAGAAACCAGATGCCTTAGAAATCGTCATTACCGGCCGGTATGCTCCCAAAGAGCTGATCGACAGGGCTGACCTGGTCACTGAAATGCAGGAGGTTAAACACTATTACACCTATGGGGTGGAAGCCCGTGAAGGAATCGAATACTGAACTTAAAAAATATGGCCATACAAGATGAGGCTGATAATGGCTCTCATGCCATGGAAATTTTCCGGCAGGAGGTGCTGAATTGCAGAAAATGCGGTCTGGCTCAACCCCATGGTCTCTAAAACCCTCAAACAACTGTTGGGTGATACGGTTTGGGGAGATCTTGATTTTCTGATTATTGATACCCCTCCAGGAACCGGCGATATCCACCTGACCCTCCTGCAGGAGTTGCGACGAAGGTAAACTTAATGAGCTTTTCAACGATCCGGAGGTGAAAAACGGATTCGACCAACTCCTATCCCAAATATTGACCCAGACAGAAAAAACGGTCTGAGTTCTGCTGTATAGCATACCAAACCCGACCTTCTATTTTCTTCATGCATGGTTGTGCGGGAAAAATTTCGTTTTCTCCGTGTATATTGTTATATTTCAGATTCATCAAAACCATAAAGAATGCTACAACGTTACTTGTTATGGATGGTTGTGGTGGCCTTTGCGGCCAGTGAGAATTTAAAGGCCCAGGAATTGGAACCCCTTCAGGCCGATCGTCCTGACCAGACCGAATCTGCTTCTTTGGTGCCCCGGGGATATATACAGGCTGAAACCGGCTTTCTGTATGAAAAGGGAGGTCGTGATGCGCGAAGTCTCCTTTATCCTTCGATCCTCTGGAAATACGGGGTCAATGACCGTTTT
This sequence comes from Bacteroidales bacterium, assembly GCA_012729335.1. Lineage (GTDB taxonomy): Bacteria > Bacteroidota > Bacteroidia > Bacteroidales > Prolixibacteraceae > UBA1413. The sequence continues at coordinate 450,933 of JAAYDJ010000021.1, forward strand.
GAACTGCGGCTGATCACCGAAGCGGGTATGGAGGAGTATGGAGACCAGCGCATTTCAGGGTTTTATCCGCTGACGGTGGGCTTCAAAACACGGTTGCTTGACGAGGATGGGATTGTTCCCCAGACCGCTTTTCTGGGGCATCTCACCTCGTGCATGTCAGGAAAGGAAGCGTTCCGGCCTGAATGGCTGGCTCCTTCCTTCAGGTTATCCATGCAGCACACCCTGTCTGACCATCTCTCCCTGGGATACAACCTGGGAACCGAATGGAGCGGGAATTCCAACGAGCCCACCTATATTTATACTCTTGCTTCCGGCATTTCGCTTACGCCTCAGCTGGGAGGATTCATCGAAGTGTACGGGTACCTTCCCGTGGAAGGGGATGCTGACCACCGTTTTGACTGCGGATTGACTTACCTGGTCAGCAATGACCTCATGGTAGACCTGTCGGGCGGGGTGGGGATCACCCGTAATGCCCCGGACAGCTTTATTGCCCTGGGTTTCTCCTGGCGGTTTGATGTGAGGCGGGAGTGACACACCAGAACATTCTGTTTGTCGCCGTGCCAGTTGTGGAAGCCGTTTCCGCGACAGTCATTGAATTCGCTGCAACCAGCGCATTGCCCCCTGCGCATCCAGCTGCGGTCCCTGAAGGGCTTGAATTGTGATTGCCATACCTGGTAAAAGTTATCGCGGTAGATGTTTCCCTGTGTGAAGGAGCGGTCGATGTTGGGGCAGGCGGAAATGGAGCCGTCGATCAGGATGGATCCGATGTTGATGCCTGCCCTGCAGAAGAAAGGGGTGTCGCGCACCAGCGATTCATAGGGACCGACATAGCCTTCACAGCTGAAGCTGACCTTTAACTCCTCTGATTTCCGGGCTTCGGCTATGAATTCCATCAGTCCGGTGAATTGTGCGTCGGTCAGCCGGAGTTCCGGGATATCCTTCGCCCTTCCGATGGGGATGATGGTGAAGAGGCGCCAGGCTTTAACGCCCAGATTCATAAGGGTCTCTCTGATTTGGGGCAGCTCATGGATGTTGTTTTGGTTTACGCAGGTCACCACGTCGAAGTTAAGGCGGGGTGAGGCGGCGGCCAGGGCGATGGCCCTTGTCACCCTGTCATAGCTGGCGGAGGATTGGCGCAGCCAGTTGTGGGAGCCTGACAGTCCGTCGAGGCTGATAGTCAGTGCTCCCAGTCCGGCCCCCAGCAGGGAGCCATGCCTTTCCCCGTCGTAGAGGTGGCCGTTAGTCACCATCGACCAGCGTAGTCCCCGCTTTCTGATTTCCAGTCCGCATTTTTCGAGGTCCTTCCGCAGAAGGGGTTCCCCGCCGGTCAGGACAACGGTCAGGTTATTGGCCGGTTTTTCGATCGTGTCGAGTGCCGCGAGGAAGTCCTCCAGGGGCATGTCGGGGAATGCGGAATCCTTTGAGCAATCGCTGCCGCAGTGGCGGCAATGGAGGTTGCAACGGGTGGTGCATTCCCAGAAGAGATAATTCAGCTCGTGGAGGTGCGTTTCCGATTCACGGAATAGCCGGAAGGCCGGTTTTCGGAGGGCTTTAAACATTTATTTGGGAGTAAGCATCACATTGAGCTGTACGCGTTCCTGCGGAATGGCGATGAGGGTGTCTTTTTTCAGAAAGGCTCCGTCGGTGGTGAGGTCCGTATCTTCGAAGGAGATCCTGGTGCTGTCGGTGAACATCGTCCACAGGCCGTATTTGCCATCCTCTCCTGTGATGTGCGAACTTCCGGTTTCCGGGACGGAGACTTTGATTCCTTTGACGGGAAGTCCTGTGGCGGAAGATTTCACGGTACCTTCAACGAGCATGTCGAATTGTAGATCCTGGGGCGTGCCGTAGCAGGCCTGAAAGATGAAAAGTGCCGAGCCGAAGCTCAACCCGCCGATCAGTTTGCGTATCCATCCTCTCGTCATAAGAATCTATGTTTAATTTTCGAATCGTGTGGCCTATTCGTTTCAGTTCCATCGCATCAAGCCGGCTAAAGGATAAGAGATGGAGGTGAAATCTCTGGTCATAAATGTAAGACCTAAAGATAGCGGAAATGTTGCGTCGGCATTCCTTAATTGATCATAAAAGTTCTTCCCGGATACGAAGTATCCGAAATGGCAGTCAAGGAGTCTGGTACCAGTGGGTAAACACCCAGCAGTTGTGAAGGAATTCATGCCATATGTTGATTGAAAGAGATCGTTCTTCAGGACCCCAGTTTGATAAAAGATCCGTTATATTGGGCAACATCGGTCTAAACAAAAACGTATTTTTGATGGTCTTGAATTAATACGTAAAATTCTGATCAAGTCCAGGTATTCACTTCTCCTCAAACTCCAGAAGATAATACCATAAACCAATCCGATCAATTAGCCTAGTTTGTTATCCGATACAGAAAAGAATTTGCCAAAAGCGCTGAATACTCGTAACTTTGAATCGAAATGTCTTTAATTATTTCCTTTTTTTAGAGTGGTATAAATGGCAGATGTTCATAGCAAAGCTGTAAGAAGCTACAATATGAGCAAGATATGCAGTAAGGATACCAAACCGGAATTACTTGTAAGGAAGTTTCTGTTTTCTAAAGGATTCCGATATCGATTGCATCTACGGGACTTGCCAGGTAAACCGGATATTGTCTTGCCAAAGTACAAGATTGCGATATTCGTAAATGGTTGTTTCTGGCATGGCCATGAAAGCTGCAAATACTATGTTATTCCTAAAAGCAATACTGAATGGTGGTTAAACAAGATCAAAGTGAATAAAACCAGAGATAAGGAAAATATCTATAAACTAAACGCGGAAGGATGGAAAACAATAGTTATTTTTGAATGTGAGCTAAAAAGTAGCAAGGTAAATGAATCTCTAAACAGTTTGCTGGATGAACTACATTGACTTATTTGCAGGCGCCGGTGGTTTATCCGAAGGTTTTATTAATGCAGGCTTTACTCCGGTTGCACACGTTGAAATGGACAAAGCAGCCTGTTTTACTTTAAAAACAAGAATTGCCTTTCATTATCTGAAGTCAATCAGTAAACTCCATATTTATAATTTATATTTAAGAGGGGAGATCACCAGAGCTGAATTATACCATAATGTCCCTGATGAATTAATCAAAAGTGTAATTAATCTTCCCATTGGTTCTGGAAATAATGATACTATTTTTGGTTTGATCTCACAGCAACTAAATGGTGAAAAAGTAGATCTGATTATTGGTGGTCCTCCATGTCAGGCATATTCGGTGGTTGGAAGAGCAAGATCTGCTGATGGTATGAGAAACGATCCGCGCAACTTCCTTTACATTCAATATGCTACATTTCTGGAAAAGTACCAGCCAAGGTTTTTTTTATTTGAAAATGTTTTGGGTCTGAAATCCGCAAAAGATGGTGATTACCTGAAACGAATGGAGGACCTCTTTGGTTATAAAGGGTATAAAATGCAGTTATATATTTTGGCTGCTAATAACTTTGGTGTTTTACAAAACCGTAAGCGTATTATCATATTTGGATATAGAAAAGATATTTTAGCTAAACTACCGGATTTGGAAGCATATAGGGTTTCTCATAATTTTAAGGTTGGGAATATTTTCTGTGACCTTCCAGCAATAAAAGCTGGGTGTGGTAAGGATAAATATGATAGTTATATATCAGAAGCAAATGATTACCTTAGCATGGTGTCAATAAGGAATGGATCAGATATCTTGACACAACATATTGCAAGACCGCAATCAGAGCAGGATAAAAGAATTTACCGAATAGCTGTTAGGAAATGGAATAATGAGAAACAAAGACTTGCCTACAATGACCTTCCGGAAGATTTAAAATCACATAAAAACAGACATTCGTTTTTTGACAGGTTCAAGGTCGTAGCTGAGGATTTGGCTTATTCCCAAACAGTGGTTGCCCACATTGCAAAAGATGGTCATTATTATATACATCCTGATATTGAGCAAAATCGTTCAATTAGTATTCGTGAGGCAGCAAGGCTTCAATCGTTTCCTGACAACTATTATTTTGAGGGTGTTAGAGAAGGACATAACAGAACTGCAGCTTTTACGCAGATTGGGAACGCAGTTCCACCTTTAATGGCACAATATATTGCAGAAGAAGTAAAATCTATATTTTAGATATTAATTGATTAATATATATTAAATAAATCTATTCTATATAGAAATGAATACTTACTAGTAATTGATTTTCTAGAAATTAATAAATCAAAATATTGGCGAATTGGTGAAAGTAATAACCAATATTGTACATTCATTGTCTTCATAACATTAACACTTACTAAACTAAATGACTGAGTACTCCAACGTTGAAACTACTCCTGCTGTTCCCGAAGCATCTTCCATGATAGAAACATTCAGGGCAATTGGATATAACGTCGAAACAGCGGTGGCAGACATTATTGACAATTCAATTTCTGCTGGTGCGAGTAATGTTTGGGTCAATTTCGAATGGAAAGGATCAGAAACCTGGTTGTCCATAAAGGATGATGGTTCAGGAATGAATAATGAAGAGCTAATTCAGGCTATGCGTCCTGGTAGCAAAAATCCATTGGAAGACAGAGGTTCAAATGATTTAGGCAGGTTTGGCTTGGGTCTTAAAACTGCCTCATTTTCCCAGGCAAGAAAATTGACTGTATTATCAAAAAAGCTTGGTTGTGCACCTGCCTACTGGACATGGGACCTGGATTATGTTAATCAGACGGGACAATGGAATCTAATTAAGTATTTGCCTGAAAATCTAAATGAACAAGAATATTCAGAAAACGAAACCGGGACGCTTGTAATGTGGACTGACATTGACAGGGTAGTTAAGCATTTCCGGCAAAATGACAATAATGCTTTGGAAAAGTTTCTTCACGTAATGGAATTGGTGAAAAAACATCTTGCGATGGTATTTCATAGGTTCATTGAATCGAAAAAAATTAAGATCTATTTTCAAAATTATTTGATAAAACCCTGGAATCCGTTTTTAATTGGAGAATTGGCTATTCAATCTTTCTCAGAAGAGCAACTGAATAACGGGAAAGTTGTTATAAAAGGATATGTTCTGCCACATAAGTCTAAAATCAGTGATGAGATTTTTAGATTTGCAGAAGGAACAAAAGGGTGGAATGAACATCAGGGTTTCTATATTTATAGAAACGAGAGACTTTTACTTGCAGGTGATTGGTTGGGTTTATTCCGCAAAGAAGAACATTATAAACTGGTAAGAATTCAGGTTGATATTCCCAATTCGCTGGATGGTGACTGGCAGATAGATATAAAAAAATCAGTTGCCCGACCACCTCTAATTTATAGGGAACAAATAAAGAACTATGCAGTAAAAGTAAGAGCTCAGGGAGTAGAGGTGTACCGTCACAGAGGTAAAACTGTGAAGATTTCCAACGGTCAGAAATTTGTTCCACTCTGGATTGATCATAAAAGGGGAAATAAGTGGTTTTATAAAGTTAACAGAGATCATCCATTATTGGAACTTGTTATAGCGCAGGCACATGCTGATCCTGGAAAGGCAATAGAAATCCTATTACGGTTTCTTGAAGAAAATATTCCATCAAAGTCTATTTATATAAAATCGGCAGAAGAACCGGAAGCTCAAGGCTTTCCATTTGAAGGTTCAGATAAGGAACCTATTAGAAAAGCTATGGAATCCATGTTTATCAGTTTAACTGCTAAGGGTAAATCACCGGAAGAAGCCAAAGCAATAATTGCTAGGATTGACCCATTTGACCAGTTTTTACATTATCTTGAATTTATAAACTAAAATGATGATCCCTCAGGCATTAAGAACTATACGAACACTATTGCCAGTTATAGGCAGTCTTTCTGAAAGGCAAATTGAGGATGCAGTTGATATTGCTCTATCTATACCTCAGTATGCAGATATTGACCGTGATGTTTTAATTCGGGAAGTACAATCCACATACAATATTCACATTGACGATTTCAGGGTGATTGAGTCATCTGAAAGAAGAAGGCCCTGGGTTAGTGATAAGAAAAGTACTATTTGCTGGGATTTCTGGAGGCGGTACAGAGATTACCTATCAATTGAGAAAAATTTCTCTGACAAAGTGGTTAATCAACTGGACCGTTTGACGGACAGAACCCTGGATGGTCTTTTTGATCCGGCAATAAGTGCGACTATTGACAAAAAAGGATTGGTTGTCGGCCAGGTACAATCTGGTAAAACCGCCAATTATACCGGACTAATATGCAAAGCTGCTGATGCAGGTTTTAAGCTTATTATTGTATTGGCCGGCATCCATAATAATTTAAGAAGCCAGACACAACTGAGACTTGACGAAGGTTTCCTTGGATTTAATACAAAATATGCTCAGATTTTTAACCAAATTGATAAGGATGATATCTGGATAGGTGTCGGCCGTATTAGTAAAAAAGAAATTGCCCATTCTATTACTTCCTGTCTTGATAGTGGAGATTTCAGTCAGGGAGCATTTAATTCTTTGGGATTAAACTTTAATACAAACGAACCCATTATTGCTGTAGTCAAAAAAAATGCACGGGTTCTTGAAAGATTGTTGCACTGGTTAAATGCACAAGCTGTTACTATCGGAGAAAGGAGATTAATAAAGCATAAATCACTTCTGTTGATTGATGATGAGGCAGACAATGCATCTATTAATACACGGCCTGAAAATGATGGTACCACAAGAATCAATGGACTGATCCGTGAAATAATACGATTGTTTGACAAAAGCGGCTATGTGGGTTATACAGCAACTCCTTTTGCAAATATCTTTATACCTATCGCAGAGGATGAATTGTTTCCCAGAGATTTTATCATTAATATACCAGCACCATCCAACTATATTGGACCGGACAAAATCTTCGGGTTCAGACTGATTGAAGATGACGAGAAATCCGATAAAGTTCTACCTGTTGTTACCAAAATTGACGATTTTCACAGTTTTTACCCAGGTGATCGTAGAGGTCGGGGGGTATTACCTACAAGTGCCCCAATGTCTTTACAGCTTGCTATTAAATGTTTTATTATTACATGTGCTGTCCGCAGATTAAGAAGACAGGATAATGTACATAATTCCATGCTGGTTCATGTCAGCAGATTAGTAAACTGGCAAAGGCATATAAAAGACATAGTTCAGAATGTTTTCGATTTTTATCGACGAGGTATTGAATTGAATATCCCGTCTGTTTATGAAGAAATCCGTCAGGCGTATGAAGAAGATTGTAACTCATATAAATCTTACAAAACGACTTCTCAGCTTATTCTGGATTCAAGTCTCTCAAAAATAGACCCTCATATTCAAATACATGATTGGAATGAAGTTGTACCTTTTCTTTTTGAAGCTGCAACAAGAATACAGGTGAGAGAAATTAATGGAGGATCAGGGGATGTTCTGAATTATTTTGATCATAAAAATGGACTTTCGGTAATAGCAATTGGGGGGGATAAATTATCCAGAGGATTGACGCTAGAAGGTTTGTCAGTAAGTTATTACTTGCGGGCTTCCCGAATGTATGATACACTAATGCAAATGGGAAGATGGTTTGGTTACAGACCTGGTTATGTGGATTTATGCAGGCTTTTTACTAGCAGGGAGCTTAACGAATGGTTTAGTCATATTGCCCTTGCAAGCGAGGAACTACGTGATGAGTTTGACTATATGTCGGATAATGCTCACAGTACTCCGGAACAATATGCATTAAAAGTGAGAACGCATCCTGGTGTATTACAAATTTCTGCTTCCAATAAAATCCGGAGGGCAGAAAACATCAGAGTATCCTGGTCTGGTCGCCTTGTAGAGACTTATGAATTAAGTAAAAACCCTGAAGTAATTCAAAGAAATCTTGATTCAGCCGTAGGTCTTGTTAATTCTCTTGGTAATGGTTTCAAGTCAGACCAGAGTAATTATCTATGGCAAGGTATATCATTTGAGCACATTAAACAATTTCTTGGTGGATTTGAAGTATATGATAATCTTAGATCGGCTTCTCCACAAAACCTAATAAAGTTTATTGATTTTAAATACCATGGAAATGAGTTACAAACGTGGAATGTGGGGGTGATTACTAAAAGGAACGGAACAAATTTTCGAATCAATGGTGAAATTTCGGTGAAGTTAATTGTCAGAACACAGGATGATAAATCAAATGATGAGCTGTATTACATCCGCAAGTCACATATTATTAGTCCTGACGATGAATTTATTGATCTAATTGATGAGGAGCGGGAAGCTGCTATAAATGCGTCAAAGCGCCTATGGCATGAAAAAGGTAAAGAAGGGGAACCAAACAGGATAAACGGTGAGTGGGTTAGGAATGAAATAAGAAAACCCAACAAGGTTCTTCTTTTATTGTACTTTTTGGACCCAACAGGGGCTGAATTGCCTGAGAAATCAAATCCATTAGTTGGTTTTGCTATTAGTTTTCCGGGTACTGAACGTGATGATGCTGTGACTTACGCTGTTCATAGTCAGTTGCTGCAAAAATTTGATATTGACGACATTTATGACTCTGAAGATTATGACACCGACGAAGATTGAAAAAATATGGGATGAACTTGAGAATGACAATTCTTTTACTCATGGGCTACTTATCAGGAGATATTCAGTAGATATTTTACCAGATGTATTTGTTGGACTAAAATCTCCTGAAGGATTTAGATGCATTGCTGTTTTATTGCCTCAACATAAAACGTTGAATATCGCCTCATTCTCAAACCTTAGAGATATTAGCGTTGACATAATTCCATCGGGGAAGAATCAAAATGTTGGTTACCTGGTGTTTATGCTTTTGAATCCAGAACATAAAGATATCTTTTCAATTCTGTGTGAAGATTTATTACTGAGCATTGCTCCGATAAAACGCGAAGAAAAATTGTTCCAGGAGTTGCTCAACCGGTTTGAGAAATGGAAATCTTTGTTTGACAGAGCATCCTCCCAGGGTTTAAAACCGGAGGAGCAAAGAGGGTTATTTGGTGAACTTACATTTCTCCGTAAGTATATGATATTTAGCTCTGACATTATAGGTGTTTTGAATTCTTGGGTTGGTCCATCGTCTGAAGCACGAGATTTTCAGATGAATAATTGGGCACTGGAAGTAAAGACAACTCTCGGTGATAATTTCCAGAAGGTCCAGATAAGTAGCGAGAGACAGCTTGATAGCACTCACCTTGGAATGCTATTTCTGTATCATATTTTTTTGGAAATAGTTCACGGAGCAGGTGAATCACTTAATCAGGTAGTCGAATCGATAACCAATATACTTGGCGATGATATAAATGCTATTCATAGGTTTAAGGCTAAACTTTTGGAGGCAGGATATTTTGATCATCACCGCAGTTTATATGGCTCAAATGGTTATATTATCAAACAGGATAAATTCTATCTGGTTAAGGACGCATTTCCACGAATTCAGGAGAATGAGATTAGAAATGGCGTTGGGGATGTAAAATATTCAATAGTACTTTCAGCTTGTAAGGAATATGAATATCCGGAGAATTCCGTTTTTGCAAATCTTGTAATATAATGATATATCCAATTGAAAACTTAGAATTAAGTAAGTTTTATGCATCATTGATGCAGGATATTGCTGCGATTCAGTCAACTGACGAAGAAGGCGCAGTTTCTGAACAGGTATTTACACAACAAGCGGTTGATCTGCTTGCAGCTGCCGGTGAGTCTGAAAACATCGTAGTAAGGTATGATGAAAAAGCATTGGGAACACCCAAACAACATAAAATAAATGCGTATGCGATTTCTGAAAATTATGAAACAGTTGACTTATTCATTACTATTTTCACTCCCACCCAGGAGATAGCAAGAATCTCAAATTTAGAAATAGAAACAGCATCAAAACGAATATTGAATTTTTTCCGGAAGGCAATATATTCGGGAGGTGATGAAAGAAGCAAATATTTCAAAAGTGATTATGTTGATGAAATTGAAGAATCATCAGAAATTTTCCAATTTGCATTTGCATTAGCCCGATCAAAGGAAATTAAAGAAAACCTGGTAAGGATCAATGCATTTATCCTTACAAATGGAATTTATAAAGGAGAATATCCTTTAAATACTACAATTTCAGGTTATAATTTTTATTATAAGATTTTCGATATTGAGAGTATTTATAATCTCAGCGAAAAATCCCACATTCCTATCGAGGTTTATTTTAAGTCGGATGGATTTATAGTACCATGTATACCTTCTCCTTCTGTAAATGAAGAATACCAATCCTTTTTAGCAATTTTCCCGGGTGAAGCACTTGCTTCTATATACGAAAGATTTGGATCAAGATTGTTGGAACAAAATGTTCGATCCTTTTTACAATTCACTGGGAAAATTAATAAAGGAATAAGGAATACAATCTTGAAGGAGCCAGAAATGTTTCTTGCATTTAACAATGGGTTAGCTGCAACTGCTGATGAAATTGAACTAGAGGACGGGGAAAATGGATATGGTAAGATAATATCCTTTGTTAAAGATTTTCAAATAGTTAATGGTGGGCAAACAACGGCGTCTATTTATCATACTCAGAAAAAAGATAAAGCTGATATTTCGAAAGTATCTGTTCAGGTTAAAATTTCTGTTATCAAAAACAAAGGTAATTTCAGTGAAATTGTTTCCCGGATATCCGAATATGCGAATACTCAGAATAAAGTTTCAGTTTCAGACCTTAGTAGCAACCGGCCATATCATATTGAATTGGAAAAGCTCTCAAGGAATATTTTTACTCCAATCAATGATAACCGACCAATTCAAACAAAGTGGTTTTATGAAAGGGCAAGAGGACAGTATCGAAATGCAATTCTGAAAGAGGGTTTTACACCTTCGAGAAGAAAAGCATTCGATCTAAAGAATCCTAAGAATCAATTGTTCAATAAAGAGGAACTGGCAAAATATATTAATTCATATCAGGAGATATCAGATGGCAAGAAAATTTCCATAGGTCCTCATTTCGTAGTGCGGGGAAATCAAAAAAATTATGTGCAATTTATTAATTATAATCTCGAGAAGAAATTGAACAATGTCTATTATGAGGATCTAATTGCCAAAGCAATATTATATAGGACAGCAGAAAAGGTATATGGAGTAAAACCACGAGCTATAGGCGATATGCGATATATTACAGTTCCTTATACAATTACAATGTTGAACCGTCTTACTAAGAACCAGCTCGATCTGTATAAAATATGGAAGACTCAAGAAGTTTCCAATTCTTTGAAATCTTTGTTGTTTGAAATGATGACTAGAATTGAAGTGTTTATCAAAGATACTGCTCCGGGTGGTCTGTATGGAGAATGGGCAAAAAGGGAAGAATGTTGGATAAAGATCAGAGAAAGTAATATGGAATTTGATCTGGAATCAATCAAGCCGGATTTAATTGACAAGAAAAATCCACCTAAAAGGGTTGTAATTTCTGATGATGAAGTAGAAAATCAGAAAAGAGTGGAGGATTATGAACTTATTAAATCTGTACCATCAAAGATTTGGAAGAGGATAGAGGAATGGGGAAGGGATACTGGTTATCTATCTACCGTTCAAAAAAATGTTGCATGGAATCTGATGGTGAAAGTAAGAAATAATTCGAATCTTATACCCGGGGAGGTTTCATCTGGTAACGCAATTTTGGACATAGTGATCTCAAAATCTCCTGAACTTTTATTTGATGAAGATGAAATATCTGAACCTACTTCAAAATATGAGAAGGGTGACCCTGAAATAACTATGGACCTGATTCAAAGAATGGTGTCATGGGATAAGAAAAATAAAAGGCTAAAGCCACATCATTTCAGACTAATGTATGATATCCTAAATGGAAAGAAAGAACTAACAACTCAAAATAAGAAATATTGTCTGATTAATTACCGGTTTATTTCAAGGTTGGGTTTCAATATTCAACAAATTTATAAAAGTGAATAATATGTAAGATGTTGATTGTCAATAGTATTTTATTTATTTATTCTGAGTTGCGAAAATCGAGGGCGTAAAATGAACTCTGTCTAAAGAAAGATGTTTAATTTTTTAATAGACAGAGCAACTATGGAATCAGAAGAGTACAAAGAAATGAGGGCCAAGGCTCTTGCCCAATTACGGAGCGGGGAGTCATTGACAGGTAAGAACGGGGCTTTTGCTCCATTGATCAAAGAGTTTATTGAGACTGCCCTGCAGGCAGAGATGGAAGCACATCTGGATGCAGAAGAAAGGCAGAATGGCAACAAGCGCAATGGCAAGGGAACCAAAACATTGAAAACTTCAACCGGGGCGGTGGAAATCGAAACTCCCCAGGACCGGAACAGCAGCTTTGAGCCACAGATTGTCCGGAAACGGGAGACCATACTGGCTGATAACCTGGAGCCCAAAATCGTAGGATTGTATGGTTTGGGCATGAGCTTCCGGGACATATCCGAGCACATCAAGGAGATGTACGATGTAGAGATATCCCATGCTACCCTGAGCGAGATAACAGACCGGATCATACCCAAGGTCAAAGAATGGCAGAACCGGCCACTGGAGTCGTTATACACGATAGTTTGGTTAGATGCCATTCACTACAAGGTCAAAGACGGAGGTAAAGTAGTCAGTCGTGCTGTTTACAATGTTCTGGCTGTTAACAAGGAAGGGCACAAGGATTTAATAGGTATGTACGTCTCAGAGACAGAAGGAGCCAACTTCTGGCTGAGCGTTCTGACCGATCTGAAAGCCCGTGGGGTAAAAGATATCCTGATTGCCAGCATTGATAACCTTTCCGGCTTCTCAGAAGCGATACTGAGTGTTTTTCCCCAGGCTGAGGTGCAATCCTGCATCATCCATCAGGTTCGCAATTCCATCAAGTACGTGGCCTCCAAGGACCAGAAGGTTTTCATGAGTGACCTGAAAAAAATCTACCAGGCTCCGAATAAGAGCCAGGCTGAAACTGAGCTTTTAAACCTGGATGAGACATGGGGTAAAAAATATCCGGTTGTCATCCGGTCATGGAACAACAATTGGGAGAAACTTTCCACGTATTTTCAGTATGATGATCAAATCCGCAAATTGATCTATACTACCAATGCCGTTGAAGGATTTCACCGGCAGATCCGGAAAGTAACCAAGACCAAAGGTGTCTTTCCCAATGACATGGCCC
>JAAYDJ010000022.1 GCA_012729335.1 Bacteroidales bacterium
GCCTGCGGGCTGACAGTAACCTTTCCGGGGAAGTGGTCGTTCCGTGTGGTCTGCCGGTTGACAGAAACCTTTCCGGGGAAGTGGTCGTTCCGGGTGGCCTGCGGGCTGTCTGCTTCCTCAGCAGGAATTTGACCGATCAGGTGAGTATGCTGAAAGATAGCCTGTGGCAGTGCTCCATCAATTCCCGATGAATGTGCCATCTGGGAGGTCACCGGAAAGAAAGCAGCATCTTCGGTGGTAGTGGCCATTTGGCCGGACTGCGGAATAGATGCTTCATTTCCGTTTTGATAAACGGCGTGCGTCGTTTGGGCACTTATCATGCCATGGGTCAGAAAGAGAAGTACCAGGAGCACCAGTTCAGAGCCTTTCACCGCAGCAGCCAGAGCAGAAATTTTCATCGGGTCAGAAATTTGGATTGTATCCAGTAAAAATAGCATCTTCTTCTGGACTTGCCTGAATGGGGTCACTTTATCTTCCAGGAAAATCCACCGGTGACAGCTGCTTGTCATTCCTCAGAAACGTACTCCAGAAGATCACCCGGCTGACAATCCAGGGCTTTGCAAATGGACTCCAGTGTGCTGAAGCGGATGGCTTTGGCCTTTCCGGTCTTTAATATCGAAAGATTGGACAAGGTCAGATCAACTCTCTCTGAAAGCTCATTGAGGCTTATCTTCCGTTTGGCCATCATCACATCCAGATTTACTATGATCGGCATGGCTTACACTGTTAAATCGTTTTCATTTTGGATTTCTACCCCTTTTCTGAAAATGCTCGCAATCACATAGATGACGGCAGCCATAATGATAAAGGCCTGACCGTCTCCCCAGAATTGGTTCAGTTTATCAACCTCAAATCCGTGTTGCTGCAAATATCTGGTTGTTTCACGGGCAAAATAACTCATGAGTCCGATCGATAACGTATAATAACTGATGTGTGTGATTTGTGCCACAGCCACCATGTTGAAGGGCTTGGCCAGATTAAAATTCATCATAAGTTTAATGACCACATAAAAAAGGTGGGCTTTCATAACCGCAATGACCATGAGTAAAGTGTACATGGCGAAATAAGCCACCTGGCTGCGGGCATACATCTCACTGAGGTCCAGTTTCTGATAGAGGTGATGGATGACTGCAGGCTTGAAGAGGCTGTAGATAAAATTGACAATAATCCCTCCGGCCTCGATGCTCAACCCGACGAATATGATCCACACGATCACGTGTAATCCTTTAAATACTAAGTCGCTTCTTTTTGACATGATCTTTATTTGTTGGAATGATGTGGCAAAGATGATAAATATTTATTGAAAAACAATAAAAATGGATTAATAATCAGGATTGACTTTCGAAAAAGTTATCCGGGACCTTTCCCCGACAAAACCCTTTATGCCTCCTGACCCTCTATTAAAAACAGCTATACAACCCCCGCTGGCCCCGTGCGGCCTGGTCAATGGTACTATAGATAACTATTTGTTTATGAGGTTGTTAATTTCGTGGTTCCGCAGGAAAATGCCACATATACGCCTTGTATAGTAAATGTATAGAAACATAGCATGTTCCTGTCACTTATTTTTATATAGCGAACCTATGCACCTGTTAATGCAATTAACATAATATACCAGTAAACAAATAAACATGAAAAAACTAATCTTACTGCAAATCCTTCTTTTCTTCTCACTCTCCCTGTTTGCCCAGGCGAACCGTGTGACTACGGAGAAAAAAGAAGACGGCTGGAGACTCCTGGTCAATGGGGCTCCCCTCATGATTAACGGCATGAACTGGGATTATTTCCCTGTCGGCACCAACTACTCCTTCAGCCTGTGGAACCAGTCCGACGACTTCATCCAGAAAGCGCTCGATGATGAGATGTCGTTGCTGAAGAACATGCATGTCAACACCATCAGGGTGTATACCGGCATCCAGCCCAAATGGATCAGGTATATTTACGAGAATTACGGCATTTACACCATGCTGAACCATTCCTTCGGAAGGTATGGCCTTACCCTCGACGGGGCCTGGGCACCCAATACCGACTACTCCGATCCGCGTGTCAGGGAACTCCTTCTGAAGGAAATCAGGCAACTGGCGCAGGAATACAAGGACACGCCGGGATTGCTGTTCTATCTTCTGGGAAATGAAAACAACTACGGCCTCTTCTGGAGCGGTGCCGAAACCGAAGACATCCCGATGGAAGACCGGGAGTCGACACACAGGGCTGAGCACATGTACAAGCTCTTCAATGAGGCGGCCGTCGCCATGAAAGCCATCGATTCCAACCATCCTGTGTCGATTTGCAACGGCGATTTGTTGTTTCTCGACATCATCAACAGGGAATGCAAGGATGTGGATATTTTCGGGATCAATGTATACCGGGGTATTTCGTTTACCGATCTCTTCGACCGGGCCCGAAATGAATATGGCAAACCTGTCGTGCTGACCGAGTTTGGCACCGACGCTTTCAATGCCCTCACCAAGGAAGAGGCCCAGAAGGAGCAGGCCCTCTACAATCTGGCCAACTGGAAGGAGATCTATGAGAATGCCGCAGGTATCGGCAAAGCCGGCAACGCCATCGGCGGTTTCACTTTTCAGTTCAGCGACGGATGGTGGAAATTCGGCCAAACGAAAAGCCTCGACATCCACGATGCCCATGCGTCCTGGGTCAACGGAGGCTATCTTTTTGACTACGCCCCCGGCGAAAACAATATGAATGAAGAGTGGTTCGGCATTTGCGCCAAAGGGCCGACCAATGCCAAAGGGTTTTACACCCTCTATCCGAGAGCTTCCTACTACACCCTGAAAGAGGCCCACCAGCTCAATCCCTATGCCGGCGGAGTTACCCTCGAAACCATTCAGACCCATTTCAACGGAATCCAGGTGGTGGAGTCGGTCCTGAAGGCCCGGGGCGACAAGGGTGCCCAGGACAGCGAAAAAGTCAAGAAGATTTCCCTGAGCCGCCTTAGCGCCCAGTTCACCACCTTCAACACGGGAGGCAGCCTGATCTCCACCCCCAAAGATCCCGTTCCCGGAAACACCACCTATCCCAACAAACTCGGCTTCGACCAGTTGCAGTCCTTTTACATCGGGGTGGAAGCCAACCCGGCCCCCAACTTCAGGGCCAATGTCGAGGTGAACATCCTGGGGGATGTCGCCCAGAATCCCATCGACCAGATCTTCTATGAGAACAGGGGCAGACCCGTGGTCGTCAAGGGAGAGAACGGCAACCTCACCCTCAAGTCTGTCGACAGGGTGCAGGTGTATAACGCCAGCTATGAATGGAACCACAAGCTCTTCGACCTCACGGGATTTTACCGCACCGGCCATTATCACTGGGGTTACGAGGGCGACTTCTTCGGCCTTTATCCCGAAGCCAACTATGGCCCCAATATCGATATTTACAATGGTATCGCCCCCTTCGGCTTTGAAGCCGCCGGCAAGCGGAGTTTCAAGAATTTCAAGCTGGCCTTCGGTCCGCAGCTCTGGTGGGGGGCCAACCCTGCCATCTTGCTGAAATACGGCACTTCCCTGGGAAAAATAAACCTCACGGGGATCTTCCATGAAGACTTCGCCCAGCTGGGGGCCACCGAAAGCTCCTTTGCCATTCCCCAGCCGAGAACCCGGAGGGTGACCCTCCACCTCAACCGGACTTTCAACAAATTCGGAATGGAAATTGGCGGCATCTGGGCCGGACAGCCCCTCCAGGGAAGGATCTTCCAGGCGGTAAGGGGCGAAGAGGGGAATTACACCGTCTACCAGGATGAGATCAGGGCTGAAGACAATTTTGGCGGCAAGGTCAAACTCACCTACAAAGGCGGGCGCTTCAACTGGTATGCCCAATCGGCGGCCATGGGTCTGGTGGCTCAGGGCGGCGCCGACCAAACCCTCACCTTCACCGGCTGGAAACTCAAAGACAGTGGCAGCGGAAACCAGTACAATTTCCTGTCGGGATTCACCTATCTCATCGGAAATGTGCAGGTGGCTCCCAACTTCTTATGGCAGAAACCTATCGAGGGGCCTATCCCTTCAGGCGTAGCGGCTCCCGGCCGCCCCAGGAACATCCTCGACGATCCCTTTGTGGTGCGCTCCAACCGGGAACAGATGGCGGCTGAAATCCTCTTCACCTGGGATCCCACCCCGGGAACCTGGATGTACGACTGGGACAGCGACCGTTCTGAAGACGCCGGACTGGCCATGAGCCTCGGTTTCGTATACCGTCATCTCCCCACCACCCAGGATGCCGCCGTGGGAATCCTCCCCGACGGCCGCACCATCTTCGCCTTCCCCGGTGCACCCCCGGCTCAGGACCTCTGGGAAGTCCACTCCCGGATCGTCTCCAAAATCAACCATAACTTCGGATTCATCGCCAACCTCTATGCCGGCGATGCCCAGGCCAACGGCAGCGACGACCGCCTCATCAGAAGATACGGGGTAGATCTCCGGGCGATTTACAAGGAACTCAAACTTACCTCCTTCGCCAGAATCAACGACTGGGGCCCTTACGACTACCACCGCGATTACAACCTCACCTTCCCCCTCCAGCTGATGGCTGACCTCTCTACCTCCCTCAAGAAACCCGACTGGTTCGACCTCCCCGATACCAACATCGGCATCAGAGCCACCTACCGCACCCTCAACCAGTATTCACCCCGTTATTCGCCGACACAGAAAATCGACGGCAGCGGAGAACTGGTGCCCGACCCTGAGGCCATCGGCTTCGACAACGGCAATGAATGGGAAATCAGAACATACGTGCGCATCAATATCGGTAAATAAAAAATCAAGCATATGAACTCACCTATTCTTTTCAACCTGAAGAAATATCTTCCCGCGGCGCTGCTGGCCTTCCTTCTGGTGGCCTGTGAACGCGACCTGGAAGAGTTGAAGCCCGCTGCCTTCCCCACCAATCCCGAAGTGTTCATCGACGGGTTCAGCGCCGGCTTGAACTATGCCGTGTTCGGGGGTGCTTCACCCTCCGCCTTTGACGTCGACAACCAGGTGACCTGGAACAACTCCTCCGCCTCTATGCGGTTCGACGTCCCCAATGCCGGCGACCCCTCGGGCGCCTATGCCGGCGGGGTCTTCTTTACCTCCACGGCCCGCGACCTCTCGGGATACAACGCCCTCACCTTTTATGCCAAAGCCTCCCAGTCGGCAACCATCGGCCTGATCGGTTTCGGCAACGACATGGGACCCTCCACCTACCAGGTCTCCATCTCCGACCTGCAGCTCTCCACAGGATGGAAGAAATTCATCATCCCCCTGCCTGACCCCTCCCGCCTGACCGCCGAACGCGGCATGTTCATCTATTCTGCCGGGCCCGTTGACGGAAAGGGATTTACCTTCTGGGTCGACGAACTGAAATTTGAACAGCTGGGAACCATCGCCCACCCGCATTTCACCATCCTCAACGGCCAGGAACAAGTGGAAACCTCTTTCACCGGAGTCTCCAAAACCATCGGGGGGCTCTCGGGGATTTACAACCTTCCCTCCGGTGTCAACCAAACCATCAGCCTGTCTCCCGCCTATTTCCAGTTCCTCTCCTCCGACCCGTCCATTGCCACGGTCGACGCCTCCGGAAAAGTCCTCATCGCCGGTGGCCCGGGGAATGCCGTGATCACCGCCAAAGTCGGCGAGGTGACGGCCGACGGTTCCTTTACCGTCCAATCACAGGGCGTATACCAGCATGCCCCGACCTCATCCCAGGATGCCGATAAGGTCATCTCCATCTTCAGCGACGCCTATGCCAACATCCCCGTTAACTATTACAACGGCTACTGGGCCCCTTACCAGACAACCCTTTCGGCCGACTTCGACGTCAACGGCGACCATGTCCTTAACTATACCGACTTCAACTTCGTGGGCATCGAATTCAGTTCTCCTACAGTGGACGCCACCTCCATGACCCATCTCCACGTGGACCTCTTCATCCCCAATGCACTGGCGGCCACAGGTCAGATCCGGCTCGAACTGGTCGATCTGGTAGCCAACGTGACGGGGACCTCCACACGCAGCATCACGCCGGCGCAGACCCAACAGTGGCTCAGCCTTGACATTCCCCTGGCCAGTTTTTCAGGACTGAGCAAAAGAACCAACCTGGGCCAGCTCATCTTCGTCGATGTCAACAACAACATTTCAGGTTTTTACGCTGATAACATCTATTTCTACAATGCCAGCACGGCTCCGGCGGCACCCACCACCCAGGCGCCGGTGCCCACGCACCCTGCCGCCAACGTGATCAGCGTTTACAGCGACGCCTATTCCTCCATTACGGGGACCGACATGAACCCCAACTGGGGCCAGGCCACGGCCGTATCGGTGGTGCAGGTGCAGGGTAACAACACCCTCAAATATGCCGGCCTTAATTACCAGGGCATTCAGCTGGGATCCAGCCAGAATGTCTCTGCCATGGCCTATTTGCACCTCGACTACTGGTCAGCCACCTCCACCTCCCTGAAAGTGTTCCTGATCAGTCCGGGCCCCGTGGAAACCGCCTATACCCTGCAGGTCCCCACCACCGGATGGAGAAGCCTCGACATCCCGTTGTCCTCCTTCGCACCGGTGAATATGAGCGATGTCATCCAACTTAAATTCGAAGGGAACGGCGACATCTTCCTCGACAACATCTATTTCCGCAAAAATTAATAACCAGCCATCACCTGGCATTTAAAACATGTGCAAAATGAAGACATTGACAAGATACGCGGGGAAGGCCTTCCCCTGCATGCTTCTGCTGGCGGTCATGGTGTTTTTCGTGAGCTGCGAAAAAGACGATTTTCAGAAACTGGAGAAGCGCAACTGGCAGCTGACCTGGAGCGATGATTTCGAAGGGCCGGCGGGACAGCTCCCCGCTTCAGCCAATTGGGTTTTCGACATCGGCACCGGTGACGGGGGATGGGGCAATGCCGAACTGCAGAGCTATACCAACGCTCCCGCCAACGTGTCGCTCGACGGCCAGGGTAACCTGGTTCTCACCGCCATTCAGGAGGGAAACCGCTTCACTTCGGCCCGTATCAAAACCCAGGGGTTGTTCGCCCAGAAATACGGCCGCTTTGAGGCCCGCATAAAAACCCCTTACGGCCCCGGCTTATGGCCGGCATTCTGGATGCTCGGCGAAAGCGTCACCACCACAGGCTGGCCCCAGTGCGGCGAAATCGACATCATGGAACTCAAAGGCCAGGAACCCCATATCATCCACGGTACCATCCACGGCCCCGGTTACTCGGGCGGAAACCCCATCACCAAAAGCTACGCCCTGATCAATGACCGCTTCGACGCCGGATTCCACCTCTATGCCGTAGAATGGGACCAGGATAAAATCGACTTCTTCGTCGATGACTACCTCTACCAGCGCATCAAACGCGACGAGGTGCCCGGGGAATGGGTCTATGACCAACCCTTCTTCATCCTCCTCAACGTGGCGGTGGGGGGCAACTATGTCGGATTCCCGACAGCCCAGACCCCCTTCCCCCAGAAAATGACCATCGACTACGTCAAAGTCTACCAGGAAGTGAATTGACCAATCACCCGGTTGTTGTATTAACCCTTATCCCTTTTAATATTATTATTATGAAGGATTTCATCCCTGAAGACGCCCCACGCGGTGCTGCAACGCCGGAACTGCAGGAAGTGGTTTTCGAAAAGGAAAGCTATCTCAGGATTACAGACCACGATGCCATCCGCCCCTTCTTCATGAGCATCGTCAGTGATTCGGATATCTGGATGTTCATTTCGAGCAACGGCGGACTGACGGCAGGCCGTAAAAACCCGGAATACGCCCTCTTTCCCTATTATACCGACGACAAGATCACCGAGTCGGCCGACATCACCGGAAGTAAAACCCTCTTCCGGGTCACCCGCGGCGTGAAAACCTTTGTCTGGGAACCTTTCTCGGAACGGTTTACAGGGAAATATGCCCTCAGCCGCAACCTCTGGAAAAGCGTCTATGGCAACAAAATCCTTTTCGAGGAGGTCAACCATGATCTGGAGCTGACCTTCAGAGTGCAGTGGTGCCCGTCGAAAAAATTCGGGTTTGTGAAGAAGAGCGTTCTGATCAACGCGTCAGGCGCCGATTGCCCTGTTACCCTGCTTGACGGTATCCAGAACATCATGCCCTACGGGGTGCCTTCCTCCCTGCAGGCGACCACCAGCAACCTGGTCGACGCCTATAAGAGAAGTGAGCTGGAACCCCTGTCAGGCATGGGGATTTTTGCCCTGAGCGCCATCATTGTCGACAAGGCTGAGCCCAGCGAAGCCCTGAAGGCCAACATCGCCTGGTCACTCGGATTGGACCGGCCCCTGCGCCTCTTGTCATCCCTGCAACTCGATCGTTTCCGGAGAAACCAAAAGGTGACCGGTGAAACCGATGTCAAGGGAGAAAAGGGGGCTTATTTCGTCTCTGCGGAAATCAACCTTCCCCCGCATGGGGAGAAACAGTGGAAAATCGTGGCCGACGTCAACCTGAACCATGCCCAGATCATCGCCCTTTGTCATGCCATCAGGGAAGAGCAAAACCTCGATGCCCTGGTTCAGCAGGATATCGACGCCGGCACCCGGAAGCTGATTCAGCTCGTGGCGGGTGCCGACGGCCTGCAATGCACCGCCGACGACCTCCGCAACACCCGTCATTATGCCAATGCCCTGTTCAACATCCTGCGCGGAGGCGTCTTCGCCGACCAGTACAGCATTAAAAAAGCCGATTTTGCCGGGTACCTGGCCAAAGCCAACCGGGAGGCCGCAGCCCGCCACCACGCGATGATCGAAAGCCTGGAAGAACGGGTCAGCCTCTTCTCCCTCAACGAACAGATCCTGAAAACCGGAGACACCGACCTGATCAGGCTCTCCATGGAATACCTCCCCCTCAAATTCAGCCGCCGCCATGGCGACCCCAGCCGCCCCTGGAACTATTTTTCCATACACATCCAGGACGAAACCGATGGCTCCGAAATCCTCAACTATGAGGGGAACTGGAGGGACCTCTTCCAGAACTGGGAGGCCCTGGCCCATTCCTATCCCGGATTCATCGACGGAATGATTTTCAAGTTCCTGAACGCCTCCACCTTCGACGGATACAATCCCTACAGGGTCACCAAAGACGGCTTCGACTGGGAAACCATCGAACCCGACAACCCCTGGTCCTACATCGGCTACTGGGGCGACCACCAGATCATTTACCTCCAGAAGTTCTTCGAGATCTGTGAGAAATTCCATCCCGGTACCCTGCAAACCCTCTTCGACAAGGAGTGGTTCGTGTATGCCGCTGTGCCCTATCTCATCAAACCTTACGGGGAAATTCTCCAAAACCCGAAATCAACCATCGGCTTTGACCACCAGTGGGATGCCGCCATCAGAAGCCGCCGCGACACCCTGGGGGCCGACGGCGCCCTGCTGGCCACCGAAGATGGAAAGATCCACCATGTGACCTTCCTCGAGAAGATCCTCGCCACCGTGCTGGCCAAAGTCTCCAATTTCATCCCCGAAGCCGGCATCTGGATGAACACCCAGCGCCCCGAATGGAACGACGCCAACAACGCCCTCGTGGGAAACGGCGTCTCCATGGTCACCCTTTGCTATCTCCACCGGTTCATGAAGTTTTTCCGGGCCACGCTCGAAAAGTCAGAATCCGGCACTTTCCATTTTTCGGCGGAACTCTCTGAATACTTCCTCGAAGTGGGGGAGGCCCTCCGGGAGTTCAGCCCCCTCTTATCGGGGAATTTCAGCGACACACAGAGAAAAAAACTGCTTGACCTCCTGGGAGGGGCCGCTTCCGACTACCGCCAGAAAATTTACCATCAGGGTTTCTGGGGCGGAAAAACCGCCGTCACCCTGTCCGTCCTGAAGGAATTTGCCGATCTGTGCCTCGGATTCATCGAACACACCATCCGCAGCAACAAGAGAGCCGACAAGCTCTACCATGCCTACAACCTGATGACCGCCACCGGAACGGGGGTCTCGGTGGCCCATCTCGGCGAAATGCTGGAAGGGCAGGTGGCCGTCCTGAGCTCTGGCTATTTGAGCCCTGCGGAAGCCCTGGAAGTACTCGATGCCATGAAGGAAAGCCCCCTCTTCCGGAAAGACCAGTACAGCTATCTCCTCTATCCCAACAAGAAGCTGCCCGGGTTCCTGCAGAAAAACCTGATCCCGGCTTCCGCCGCCGCGGATTCGGAACTGATCAGAAAGCTGGTGGCCGACGGAAACAGACAGATCGTGGACCAGGACATGCTGGGAGGACTCCATTTCAACGGCAATTTCCGGAATGCAGCTGACCTGCAGCGGGCTCTGGATGGCCTGGCCTCCGGCCGGTACGGGGAACTCGTGGCCAAAGAGCGTTCCCTTCTGGAAGAGATCTTCGAAAAGGTATTCCACCACAAAGCCTTCACCGGCAGATCGGGCACCTTTTATGCCTACGAAGGCCTGGGATCCATTTACTGGCATATGGTCTCCAAACTGCTGCTGGCCGTCCAGGAATGCTGCCTTCAGGCTTTCGCCGAAGACGCTGCCCCGGCTGTCACCGGCAGGCTCCTCGACCATTATTACGAAATCGAAGCCGGCATCGGCATCCACAAATCACCCTCCCTCTACGGCGCTTTTCCCACCGACCCCTATTCCCACACACCCGGGCACAGGGGCGCCCAGCAACCCGGCATGACCGGACAGGTGAAAGAGGATATCCTCTCCCGCTTCGGCGAACTCGGGGTCTCCGTCGCAGAGGCCCAACTCTGTTTCTCTCCGCGCCTGCTCCGCAAAGAAGAGTTCCTCACCGAACCTCGGGCGTTCGATTACATCAGTTCCGAGGGCAAAAAGGGGCAGATCAACCTCCACAAAGGAGAGCTGGCCTTTACCTATTGCCAGGTGCCCGTGGTATATGGTTCGGCAGACCGGGAAAAAATCACCGTCCATTTCGCCGGCGGAAAGACAGAGGAAATGGCAGGCCATAGCCTTCCCCCGCCTTTGAGTGCCCTGATCTTTAAACGGACAGGCAAGGTGGAATGGCTGGAAGTGACCTTCCCTCCCTCTGATTGAACCGCAGAAATGTTTCCGGGGAGTGGAATACACAATATGGATATTCAGATAAAAAACACTGCAAATGGCTGATAAACAAACTACACTGTCACTGAAGGAAAAGATCGGGTATGGCCTGGGCGATACGGCCTCCCATTTTGTGTGGGACATGGTGGGCTTCTGGATCCTGATCTTTTATACCGACACCTTTGGCATTTCTGCGGCCGCGGCCGGCACCATCATGCTGATCGCCCGTTTCTGGGACATGGTCAGCGACCCCCTGATGGGCATCATCGCCGACCGCACCACCACCCGCTGGGGGAAGTTCAGACCTTACCTCCTCTGGATGGCCCTGCCCTACAGCATCCTCGCCGTACTCACCTTTACCACCCCCGACCTGGGAGCCACCGGAAAGGTGATCTACGCCGGCACCACCTACCTGCTGCTGATGACCGTCTTCACGGCCATCAACCTGCCCTACTCCTCCCTGGGTGCGGTCATGACCTCCGACTCCTATGAAAGAGCCGGTCTGAATTCCTACCGGTTCATCTTTGCCTTCGTGGGTCAGTTCATCGTGACGGGAACCGCCCTTTACCTGGCCAACTATTTTGGAAAGGGCAACATGGCCCGCGGATACCAGTACACCCTTACCCTCTTTGCCGTGATCAGCTTCATCCTCTTCATGGTCACCTTCCGCACCACCCGCGAAAGGGTTGCCCCCCCGGCCACCCAGAAACAGGACCTTAAAGAGGACCTCAAAAACCTCTTCAGAAACCGCCCCTGGGTGATCCTCTTCCTGGTGGGCATCGTTTCCTTTATCATGTTTGCCCTGCAAAACCTCTCCATCGCCTACTACTTCAAATACTACGTCGGCAAGGAGCAAAGCGTGCAGCTCTTCAACGTGATCGGCACAGTGGCCCTTATCCTGGGTATTCCCTTCTCAAAACCCCTCTCCAAACGGTTCGGGAAAAGAAATGTCTACATGGCCAGTTCCCTGCTCTCGGGACTCTTTTTCATTCTGCTTTATATCCCCGGAAATGAAAACATCTATGCCGTATACATCCTCAACGTGCTGGCCAAGTTCACCTATGCCCCGGCAGTGCCCCTGCTCTGGACCATGCTGGCCGATACCGCCGACTATTCGGAGTGGAAATTCGGGCGCAGGGCCACCGGCCTTACCTTTTCTGCCGCCACCTTCGCCCAGAAAGCAGGATGGGGTATCGGCGGCGCCCTCGCCGGCTGGATGCTCGCCCTCTTTCAGTTCGTGCCCAATGCCGAACAAACCGCCACTTCCCTCCTCGGAATCAAACTGATGATTTCGGTCGTCCCCGGCATCCTTTATATGTCGTGCGCCATTTTCCTCTGGTTCTATGCCATCGACCACAAGACCTGCCTGGTGATGCAAAAAGAACTGGAACAACGGCGCGATGAAACAGAGTAACGGCTCAATGAAACTGAACAAAGGCTCAATGAAACTGAACAAAGGCTCAATGAAACGGAATAACCGGTTACATAAAGAAAACGCCGCTTATCGGTAAGCGAATACTTCCAACCCGTGTTGGGCTGCAAAATATAAATCAACATGAAATGAAAATAAAAACGGATCCAATGAGCATGATAAGAAGAAATAGACTGTTTACCCTTCCGGTGCCCCTGATGATGATGCTGCTCTTTATGGTCTCCTGCTGGCGGCAGCCGGCTGTTGTGGACAAAACCGCCGCCGAGATTCTGGGTGATCCTGCCTGCCAGGCCATTTCTTTTGGGGGGTATCGCGGTATCACCCGCGACATCCAACCTACCCTTCCCCAGCTGAAGGAGGACATGAAGATCCTGTCGGCCATGGGGATCAAATTGCTCCGGACCTATAACGTTCATCACGCCGAGGCCGCCAATTTGCTGGAAGCCATCCGCCAGTTAAAGGCTGAAGATCCCCGTTTTGAAATGTATGTCATGCTGGGGGCCTGGATCGACTGTAAAAACGCCTTTACCGATCTGCCCGACCGGATCCGTAATGTGGAGAGCGACCAAAACGCCGTGGAAATGGCCCGCGCCGTGGAACTCGCCCAGCAATACCCCGAAGTGGTGAAAATCATCGCCGTGGGCAACGAGGCCATGGTCCACTGGGCCTGGGACTATTATGTGGAACCGGCCATCATCCTTAAATGGGTAAATTACCTGCAAGAGCTGAAAAAAGAAGGCGCCCTGCCCGCGACCCTGTGGGTCACCAGCTCCGACAACTTTGCCTCCTGGGGCGGCGGCGGCAGTGAATACCACAAGGAGGAGCTGAATGCCCTCATCAAAGCGGTCGACTTCCTCTCCGTCCACACCTACCCCATGCACGATACCCATTACAATCCCGCCTTCTGGGTGGTCCCCGAATCGCAGGAGCACCTCTCCGACATGGAGAAAATCGATTCAGCCATGTACAGGGCCCTCGATTATGCCTTGTCACAGGTGGAAAGCGTGAACGCCTATATGCAGAGCCTGGGGGTGGAGAAACCCATCCATATCGGCGAAACCGGTTGGGCCACCATTTCAGAAGGAAATTATGGCGATGGGGACTCCCGGGCCACCGACGAATACAAATCGGCCTATTACTATAAACTGGTACGTGAATGGACCAACAGGGAGGGCATGACCTGTTTCTGGTTCGAGGCCTTTGACGAACAATGGAAAGATGCCGCCAACCCGCTGGGTTCCGAAAACCACTTCGGGCTGATCAACCTTCAGGGGCAAGCCAAGTATGCCATCTGGGACCTCGTGGATCAGGGCGTTTTCAACGGCCTCACCCGCGACGGCCAACCCATCACCAAAACTTTCAACGGTGACCGGGAAGCCATGATGCAAACCGTGAAAGCTCCTCCCTCAGAAGCGGAGTTCCCCGTTGCACAGCCTTAACTCCTTTTTACCTGCTATGAACACAAAAACCACATTATTATACACGACTCTCTTTCTCATGATTACCCTGATGAGCGGTTGCACCGGTTCCCTGATGAACAGGGCTGAAATTTATGAGACTTCGGAAGGCGGTCACCAGCTGACCCGGCTGACTGAATTCCCCGGTACGGAAGTCCGTGCGGCCATTTCCCTCCTGCCGGAAGAGGAGTTCCAGACCATGACCGGCATCGGCGGCTCTTTCACCGAGGCTTCCGCTTCCCTCCTCAACCGCCTGAGCCCCGCCAACCGCTCCAAAATCCTGGAGGCTTATTTCGGGGAATCAGGAGCCAGGTACTCCCTGACCCGGACCCACATGAACTCGTGCGACTTCTCCCTCGGAAATTACTCCTATGCGCCGGTGGAAGGGGATACTGCACTGACCCACTTCTCGGTAGAAGAGGATATGGGGGATATCATCCCCATGATCAAAGAGGCCATGGCCCTCTCCGCGGAAGGTTTCAAAATCATCGCCTCTCCCTGGACTGCTCCGCCCTGGATGAAAGACAACCACGACTGGCGCGGCGGAAAACTGCTGCCCCCATATTATCCTGTCTGGGCTTTATTCTTCTCAAAATACCTGGAGGCTTACCGCCAGCAGGGCATTGACATATGGGCTTTTACAGTGGAGAACGAACCCCTGGGAAACGACAGCAACTGGGAAAGCATGCTTTTCACACCGCAGGAGATGAACGATTTCGTGAAAAACCACCTGGGGCCCCGGTTGCGCAGCGACGGCCATAAAGTGAAAATCCTGGGGTATGATCAGAACCGGGAAGAGGAGATGGTGACCTGGGTCAATGCCATGTACGACGACCCGGAGGCCGCGCAGTTCTACGATGGTACCGCTTTTCACTGGTATGGCAGTACGGTCAGTTACTTCCCGGAGGTGCTCGGCCATGCTGCTCAGAAAGCCCCCGGAAAACAGCTGATCCACACCGAAGGGTGCATCGACGCCCAGGTACCCCGGTGGCAGGACGATGCCTGGTACTGGGCAGAGGAAGCCACCGACTGGGGCAAGGATTGGGCTCCCCCGGAGAAAAAACACCTCCACCCCCCCTATGTCCCCGTATTCCGATACGCCCGCGACATGATCGGCTGCTTCAACCATGGTGTCCACGGCTATGTCGACTGGAACATGGTGCTCGACAGACAGGGCGGACCCAACTGGGCCAAAAACTGGTGCAACGCCCCCGTGATCGTGGATCCCGATAAGGACGAAGTGTACTTCACTCCCCTCTATTACACCCTCGCCCACTTCAGCAGGTTCATCCGGCCGGGAGCCGTCAGAATCGGATGGCAAAACAACGACAGCGACCTGATGGTCACCGCCTTCAGGAACCCCGATGGAACCATCGCCGCCCTCCTCTTCAATCCCGGCAGGGAAACCAAAGGCGTGCACCTCTCCCTGGGCAGCAAATCCATGGATTTCACCATCAGCGGAAAAGCCCTCCAGACGGTTCTTCTGCAGACCGATCATAAACGATTATAAACGACTAAAGCCGATCATAAACGTCGATATACGAATACTCACCTAAAACCAATAAACGATGTCAGCACACGTCACTCCTCTGAAAGACCGGGTCCCCTTCGGACAAAAGGCCGCCTTCGGGGCTGGTCATCTCGTCAACAACCTCTTGCCGGGATCCCTGGGCGTCTTCGCCTTCTTCCTGCTTACCGCCTTTGGCATGGATCCCTTCCTGGCGGGACTCCTGGGAGGGTTGCCCAGGTTCTTCGATGCCATTACCGACCCCATCATGGGCTACATCTCCGACAACACCACCTCACGCTGGGGGCGCCGGAAACCCTACATTTTCATCGGTGCCATCCTCAGCGGTATCCTCTTCGCCGTGCTCTGGCAACTCTATCCCGACAACTCCCAGACCTATAACTTCTGGTATTTTCTCATTTTCTCACTCATCTACCTGCTGGGCAACACCATGTTCAGCACCCCCCTTATCGGTCTGGGATATGAAATGACCTTCGATTACAACGAAAGAACCCGCCTGATGGGATTCTCCCAAACCCTGGGCCAGATCGCCTGGATGATCGTCCCCTGGTTCTGGGTGCTCATCGCCAATCCCGATTTGTTTGACACCCAGGCCCACGGCGTCAGACGCCTGGCCATCGTGGTGGGAGCAATTTGTATGATCCTGGGCATGCTCCCCGCCCTTTTCTGCAAGGAAATCGACCAGACCAACCTCACCAACCGCGATAAAATCACCTTCAAGAACATCGCCCAAAACTTCAAAGGCCTCATCCATAACATGGTGCTGATCTTCATGAACATCTCCTTCGTGAGGTTGTGCACCGCCACCTTCCTGGTGTT
Source organism: Bacteroidales bacterium (assembly GCA_012729335.1). Classification (GTDB taxonomy): domain Bacteria; phylum Bacteroidota; class Bacteroidia; order Bacteroidales; family Prolixibacteraceae; genus UBA1413. The sequence goes on from JAAYDJ010000022.1 coordinate 16,255, forward strand.
CAACGGATTCCAGATGGTCGGCTCCTTCAGCTATTTTATCATCGTTTTTTACCTCTTTAAGGGGGATTATGGTGCCACTGCCACCTGGCCGGCCTGGTTCTCCACGATCAGCGCCATATGTACCGCCTTCCTGATCATCCCCGTCATTACCTGGATGTCGAACCGCTGGGGTAAACGCAATGCCTTTCTGATCTCGACGGCCATTTCAATCGTGGGGTACGCCCTGAAATGGTGGGGCTTCAACCCCGAAAATCCCTGGCTGATGTTTATGCCCCTGCCTTTCATGGTCTTCGGAATCGGTGGTTTGTTCACCCTGATGATGAGTATGACCGCCGATGTGTGCGACCTCGATGAACTTAACAATGGCATGCCCCGTAAGGAGGGAACCTTCGGCGCCATCTACTGGTGGATGGTCAAGCTCGGCCAGGGCCTGGCACTCGTCCTGGGCGGACTCATCCTCAAAGTGGTGGGCTTCGACCAGAATGCCGCAACACAAACCGCCGAAACCATCACCAACCTCAGAATCGCCGATATCACCGTGCCTGCCATCACTGCCGCCCTCGCTTTCTGGGTCATGTGGAAATATGACCTGACCGAAAAGAAAGCCCAGGAAATAAAAGAAGAGCTGGTACGCAGACGCGGAGAATTGTAACCGGCTCACAATTAGTTAGAAATTTTCAACATTTATCACCATTGCTATGTCACACAGACCAGATTACATCTCAGGTTTCAAGGCCTCGCGGCACCATCAGGGCAGCCAGTTCCTTGAGAAAAAGTCAGAAGATGACATCCGGAATCTCTTTCTGGAAATCCTGTACGGGGGAATACACGGGTTCTGCTTCAGCTTGTATGAAGACGGGCAGAAACCCGGCGATATCATCTCTGAAGATCAGATCAGGCGGAGAATGGCCATTTTAAAGCCCTATACGCAATGGATCCGTTCCTTTTCCTGTATCGAGGGAAATGAGATCATTCCCGTGGTGGCAAAGGAAATGGGCCTGAAAACGCTGGTGGGGGCCTGGCTGGGTCGGGATGAGGAGAAAAACCGGCAGGAAATCGCCAATCTCATCACCCTGGCCCGCAACGGATATGTCGATGTGGCCGCCGTCGGCAACGAAGTCCTCTACCGGAAAGACCTCTCCAAAGAAGAACTTCTCGGTTTCATCAGTCACGTGAAGGCAGAACTCCCCGGGGTGCCGGTGGGCTACGTCGATGCCTATTACGAATTCACCGATAACCAGGACATTGCCGACGCCTGCGACGTGATTCTGTGTAACTGCTATCCCTTCTGGGAAGGTACTCCCTTCGAACACTCCCTGCAGCACATGGAGCATATGTATCGCCAGGCTTCACTGGCGGCGAAAGGAAAAAGGGTGATCATCACCGAAACCGGATGGCCCAGCAAGGGGGAAAATACAGGCAGCGCCATGCCCTCGCATGACAACGCCCTGAAATATTTCGTCAACAGCCAGCTGTGGGCCATGGATGTCAATGCCGAAATCTTCTATTTCTCCTCTTTCGATGAATCCTGGAAAGTGGGCGCCGAGGGTGAAGTGGGCGCCTATTGGGGTATCTGGGATAAAAATGAAAAGCTAAAGTTTTAATATGAATGTTTTTCAGAGTTTGAACATCGCGGCCGGACAGGCCATCTGTTATTCTGGCTTCAGGGAGGGCCAACATCCCGGTGGAAGTTACCCTTCCTATGAAGAGGTCAGGGAAGATCTCCTGCTCCTGCATAAACGGTGGAAATTCCTGCGTTTATATGACTGCGACCAGCATGCCGAAACGGTCCTCGAGGTCATCCGCAAGGAAAAACTCGATTTCAGGGTCATGCTGGGCGCTTTCATCCATGCTGAAATGAACAACTTCAGTTGTCCATGGGGTGGCGGCGTTTACTCAGAAGCCCAATTGGAACAAAATCAGATCAATAACCGGAAACAGATCGGGCGCCTGATTGAACTCGCCAATCAATATCCCGACCTGATCTTTTCCCTTTCAGCTGGAAACGAAACCTGTGCAGAGTGGACCGATCACTATGTGCCTGAAAAAAAAGTCATTGAGTTTGTAAGGCAGATAAAAAGGCACACCAGACAACCGGTGACCTTCTGTGAGAATTATGTCCCGTGGCTTTACAAGCTGGAGAAACTGGCCCGGGAGGTGGATTTTATTTCCATACACACCTATCCGGTGTGGGAGTACAAACACATCGGCGAAGCCCTTGATTATTCGAAGGAGAACTACTACGCGGTCGCGGGGAAATACCCCGGCAAGCCGGTGGTGATCACCGAGGCTGGTTGGGCTACGCAATCGAACGGGCGGGGAATCGATCCTGAAAATGTCAGTGAGGAATTTCAGAAAACCTATTACAACATGTTGACGGATTGGGTCATGGAAAAAAACATCCTCTCCTTTTTCTTCGAAGCCTTTGATGAGCCCTGGAAAGGCTCTGCCGAACCCCTGGAACCAGAAAAACACTGGGGTTTGTTTTTTATGGACAGAACCCCCAAGATGGCGGTCAGGTCCCTGGACTGATATAATGTAATTAACATTGAATGAATGATTCGGAACATCTCACAACACTTTAACAAAAAACGACAGATTATGAAAAACTTTACTTTTTGCTTACTTATGCTTTTAGCGTCGGCCGCTTTTGCCCAAAAGGAGCCGATCACCTTTGAGGCCGGCGGACAGGGAGGGACCTGGACCTGGAACGTGTTCGAAAACGATACCAATCCGGCCCTTGAGATCATCGACAATCCCGATAAAAGCGGGATCAACACCTCCCTGAAGGTGGCCAAATTCACCGCCCTGAAAACGGGTCAGCCCTGGGCTGGCTGTGAATCCCTGCAGGGGGTCGACCTGGGTACTTTCCAGTGGAACGACACCAACCGGACCGTGAAAATCATGGTCTGGAAACCGGTGATCAGCGACGTGGGGATCAAATTCGACACCGAAACCGGCTGGTCACAGGGAGAGAAAAAGGTGGCCAACACCAAAATCAACCAGTGGGAAGAGCTTACCTTCGATTTCACCGATTTCACCAATCCGCCCGAAGGAAACGGCACCCTGGGCCGGATTGTCATCTTCCCCGATTTCGACCTGGATGGCAGGGATCAGGACAACGTGATTTACTTCGACAACATCTCCTTTAACGCATCGGCTGCAGTTCCCGTGGCTCCCACGGCAGCGGCACCCGCACCCCCGGCACGCGCGGCAGGTGATGTGATCTCGGTCTTCTCCGGAGCCTATGCCGATGTGGCAGGCACCGACTTCAACCCCGGCTGGGGACAGTCCACCCTGGTCTCCACCGTTGAGATCGAGGGAAATCCTACCCTCAAATACGCCGGTTTCAACTACCAGGGCACCCAGTTCGCCACTCCCCTTAATGTCACGGAAATGGATTTCCTGCACCTCGACATGTGGACCGCCGATGCCACTGCCGTGAATATCTTCTGCATCAGTACCGGTCCCGTGGAAAAAGCCTATGCACTGGCCATTACTCCCGGGCAATGGGTCAGCTATGACATTCCCCTGACAGCCTTCGCTGGAGTCAATCTGGCCGATGTGATCCAGTTCAAGTTCGATGGCGGCGATGGTAAGCCCACCCTTTATCTTGATAACCTCTATTTCTACAAGGTGGCCACCTCCATCCCCACCCTTGACGCGAACACCCTCCGCGTTTACCCCAATCCCGTTCAACAAGGCTTGCCTGTCAGGCTGGGCGGCGAAGCCCGGCAGATCGACCTGCTGGACCTCACCGGCAAAGCGATCAGCTCGGAGAACAATGCCTCCATGTTGGATACCCGGGGATTGAGGCCCGGCGTGTACCTCCTGAGAATTCACCATCACGGGGGCCAGGTGCAAACCACCAAGCTCCTGGTAAAATAACAGGTTTTAATCTCAATCAGAAAGGGGAGGCTGACGCATGTATTGTGATCAGTCTCCCCGTTTTTGGGCCCCATGGAGTGCACTGATCTGATCCACTCTCCCGTTGACGATGAAATATGCGGTAACACGTCACGGAATTTGTATACAGAGCGCAGTGAATTGGAGATTTCCCGGAGGATGGATCATCCCTAATCTCCCGGAAATTGCTTAAATTGCGATATCATTAAACCATGACCTATCCTTTGAAAAAGATACTATCCACTCTTATTCTGTGGTTATCCTTCGTTGCTCCGGTATGTTCGCAGATTCTGCCGGAAAAGGGGGTCCCCTGGCTGGCTAACTATACCCCCACGGAGTACCATGATCAGGGGAAAATCTGGAATATTCAGACTGCACCCAACGGGATCGTATACATGGCTGCCGACGGAGGATTGCTGGAATTCGACGGCAGGGAATGGAAAAGCTACAAGGGCAGCAACGGCTTTACCCGGTCGGTGCTGGTGGTCAGTGATTCTTTGATTTACTCCGGATCTGACCTCGACTTCGGGGTCTGGAGGAGAACGAAAACCAGGGATTTCGAATACACCTCTTTATATCCCTTCCGGGAGGAAGCCCAGGACGTCAGCGAGGAATTCTGGCACATCACCCTGATCGGCGGGAACATTGTTTTTGTTTCTTCGCGGAACTTGTACCTGCAGACCAGTGACCAGCTCGTGAAAATTCCCGCACCTTCCAGGTTCGCCGGTCACTTCTGGCATAAGGATACCCTTTACTTCGCCGATGCAGACCAGGGATTGTTCGTCTTTGAGGATTTCTCGCTGCGAAAAGTCTTTGGTTATCCCAAAGGCCACAGGTTTGAGATGGCCGGTATCTTTGAGAACACGGAGGGACTGGTTATTGTAACACGGAATGCCGGTTTGTTTCAGTATGCGGGCGGAACGTTCTCCCGGATGGAAACTCCCCTTTCCGACCAGTTGCAGGCGGCCAAGGTTTTTTGCTTTGAAACAATCGGCGATCACTATGTCGCTTTCGGGACCGTCCTCAAGGGACTTTACATTGCCGGCACCGACGGGAAAATCGTCCATCATGTCAATAAACAAAAGGGATTGCCCAGCAATACCGTGCTGGCCCTCCATTTCAGCCGCAACGGAAAACTTTGGCTGGGTATGGATTATGGCGTCTCCTCCCTGAATCTGCTGAGCAAATACACCTATTTCTTCGATTACCGGGGCGATTTCGGCACCGGTTATACCGCCCTGCTGAATGATGAAGGTTTTTTACTGGGCACCAATCAGGGCCTTTACCGAACCGGCTGGGACGGCCTCAACAGCAACCTTGAGTACTTCCGGGTATCCATCGTTCCCGGCACCGAAGGGCAGGTGTGGACCTTGCAGGAGGCAGACCGGGAGGTTCTTATGGGACATGACAAGGGGCTCTTCCTGGTGGGAGACCACAGGATTGAAAAATTAGACGACCAGGAAGGGGTCTGGACCATCCTTCCTTATAAGGATGCCCTGCTCACAGGTAACTATAATGGCATTTCGGTATTCAGGAAACGGGATAACCGTTGGACTTTTGTCAAAAAAATGGGGCTCATACGGGGTTCCTGTAACCAAATACTGATCGAAAAGGAGAATATCCTCTGGGTCAATATTCCCAACTTCGGAATCATCAGGGCGCTCCTGAACAATGACCTGGAACCGGAAGAAAGGTGGATTTTCCCGGAAGAGTCCTTCAGGGGGAATCATCCATATTTGCACAGACAGGATAGTGACATACAGGTGCTGACCGATACCTTCCAATATGTTTATCAGGGGCAAAGTGCGCAATTTAAACGTGAAATTCTGCCCGTGAAAGAACCAAAACCCAAGGGTCTTCTGGCGGGCATCTACCAACCCGTTGCCCTGAATCCGGAATACGAATTTTTCCCGGTTTACAATGGATTCGCCCTCCAATACCTTGGCCATGACGAAGCATTTGTCAAACCCCGTCCGGTCCTGACCCTTCGGAAGATGGATGCTTTCAGGAACCAGGAAAGGATTGCATTGCATCCCGGGGCCAGGGTTCCCTTTTTATTTAACAATCTCCGCATGGAGTATATCGTCGCCAACCAGGAAAACGTCCTGTACCGCTACCGGATAGATGACCAGGAGGAGTACACCCCCTGGAGGCCTGAGAATTCCTTTGTGGTGTCGGGCCTCCGATATGGAGAACACCTTTGTGAGATTCAGGCGAAACATCAGGGGATCTTATCGGAAACGGTAACCTTCCCCTTCCGGATCGCGGCTCCCTGGTACCGCTCCTGGTACGCGTTCCTCCTCTATGCCCTCCTGTTGTCCCTCCTCCTCTGGTCTGTCAGGGGCTCGCAGATCAGAGCCCTGAAAAAACAGAAAAAAGAGATGCTGATCAGAGAGAAAAAGGCCATGCGCGAACGGGCGGCCAAACACCGGCTGGAAATTAAACGGTTGAGACAGGAAAAACTCGAGGTGGAGAATGAACAGCTGAGACAACAGATGAAGCATAAAACCATCGAACTGGCCAACAAAGCCCGGGATAATGAGGAGAAAAACCGGCTGATCCTTACCCTGAAAGAGCAGTGCGAAAAGGCGATGAAAAATCCCTCCCTTTCCAAACAAAAGCTTTCAGAAATGCAGAGAATACTGACCTCTTATCTGAATGTCGATGATAAAACATTTGAAATTCAGATGGATGAGCTGCACCAGGATTTCTTCAGGAAATTGAAAGAGCGTTTCCCGGGATTATCAAACCACGACTTGCGCTTGTGTGCCTATCTGAAGATCGGGCTTAACTCTAAGGAAATCGCCGATATCCTGAACATCCAGCCCTCGAGTTCCTATATCAGCCGTTCACGCCTCAGGAAAAAACTCAACCTCCAGGCCGATGAAAATCTCTATGATTTCCTGAATGATCCCGGCCTTCAGGGGGATAACAATGGTGCAAATCTCTGACCTCATACTCCCTCTTTGGAAAGTTTTTCTACCTTCGGACTTCCGGACTGAAATGGTTCAGTGGGTAATGTGATGGTATGTCAAAAGAATTGTATCAACGAAAAGAATCCTTCTCTCCTTATAAAGTCATCGATAATGATGAATGGATCAGGTGGGGGATAATTATGTTAGGTTTGACCGCAAAACGCTATCTGTTCCCGGTGTTACGGTTATTCATTCTGGTTTTCGCGACCTTCTCGTGGTTGACAGGCTGCCAGGGCGGAAAGATGACCCGCGACACGAAACAGCGCCCTTCTGAGGCGATCCCCCTTCATTATGATGCCGCCGGGAAATTCAGAATCGCCCAGTTCACCGATATCCACTGGACGGGCAGTGAGCCTGAACAATGTGCCGCAGCAGAACGGGTAATCAGCCACGTACTGGAAACAGAACGTCCCCATCTTGCCGTACTCACCGGCGATATCGTTATCGCCCCTCAGGAAGCCGGATGGAAAGCGGTCATGGCCCTCTTCGCAGAGGCGCACGTCCCTGTGGCCGTGGCCCTCGGAAACCATGACGATGAGGCGGAATGGACCCGGGAGCAGATCTTCCGGTACCTGTCCACCCTTCCGGGTTTCGTGGGCAGCCGGGGACCCGCAGACCTCTCCGGGGTGGGGAACTATATCCTGGAAATCCATCACAGCAAAACTATTCCCTTTACTTCTTCGTCACCCGATGCTGCTCCTTCCGGGATTTCAGCAAACGTTGTTTCCTACTCCTCTTCAGCGGAGTCATCCCTTGCCAAAATCTCCTCAGTCAGCGCCACAGCCATCCCCGCAACCAAGCTCCCGGGCAATTCATCCCCCCCTGCAGTCGTCTCCGCGGTCCCTGCGCATGCCCTTCCGGCTGCACTCCTTTATTTCTTCGACTCCCAGGCCTACGCTGCCGATACCGCCGCCAGCTATTACGACTGGATCAAATTCGACCAGATCGCCTGGTACCGGGAGCAGAGCCGTCACACCACAGCCCGCAACCGCGGAATCCCCCTCCCTGCTCTGGCCTTCTTCCATATCCCCCTGCCAGAGTATGCCGATGTGATGGCCCGCGGGGAATTCCTGGGCGAAGCCCGCGAAGAGGTGTGCGCCCCGAAAATCAATACCGGCCTTCTGGCCTCCTTTGTCGAAATGAAAGATGTGATGGGTACCTTCGTGGGCCACGACCATGTCAATAACTTCATCGGAATCCACAAGGGTGTGGCCCTGGCATACGGTCAGAAAACAGGGTTCAGCAGCTATGGCGACCTCGACAAGGGAGCCCGCATCATCGAACTGCAGGAAGGAAAACGGGAATTCACCACCTGGATCCGCACCGAAAAAGGAACTTCCCTGTTTTACCAATTCCCGGCGCAACCATAAAAGTGCCTCGTTCCGATCTGCTGACCAAAACGCTCTTCCTTAACTCCTGCTGCCATTCCAACTCCCTGAAGCCCACACTGCAGAGAAATTCGTTCTTTTTGACCCATTCGGTCGAAAACCCCGAAACGTGTCCTGTTTTTCTTGTTCCATTTTGGCCCTCACCTTCGGGCTGTTTTTTACAATGAGCTAAAAAACAGTGCTTTGTGTTTTTCCCCCAAAGCGAAAATCCCTCTCAGGCCTTGTTATTCTCCGCGTAGAAACGTATATTAGTATAAAAATATGCTAATATACTGTATCTAATCTCCACATAAAAAATCTGCGTTATGAGAAATCTGATTCTACTGGCTGGAGGGATATTTCTTTCCTTCGTGGCCCTGGCCCAGAAGTCTGCCACCACTGCTTTGCGCAACGAGCGGGAACTCTCTTTTGTTGAATTTGAAACCGGTGAAGGCCGGGTGACTGCGGTTCTGCCCTCGCACGTGCGCATGGGAGATGTGATCTCCGGAACCGTACTTGCCGAACCCCAGGGTAAAAACGAGCGTCAGCTCTCCAAAAACGCCCAACTCCTGAATGGCTATGTCATTGAAATGGAAAATGAACCCTCTCCTGCAAAAAAGGGGAGATTTACCTGGAAAATGCCTGCCTCGGTCGCTGGTGGCGTGGTTGGCCTTGTGCTGAAGGATAACCTGGGTCGTATCCTGGCGCGACAGGTGTTCCCTGTTCTGGACGGCCCCGGAACAACTCCTTCCGGCAAAGAGGCTCTGGAAGGCTTTCCTGCCGGATTCCCCGTTACCGATCCCGTATTGAAGGCCCACCCGCAGGCCCACAGGCCCTTCGCTGAAGGAGATGCCGCCCTCCCCGGATATTTACGGGCCGGACAGAATGAAAAAATCACAGGCTTCTTTGATGGGGACAGCCGGAATTCAGTCATCACCCTGGGTGGTGCAGAACTGGAGGTTCTGGCCGAATCCCCTGAAGGGATCTTCTTTGCCGTTCCCGATACCCTATCGGGGCGCCATACCCTGGGAATCACCGAACAGAACAAGACCTTTACCGGAGAGGTGAACATCGTGAACCTCAGCCTGAGTGCCGACAAGCTTACCCTTACGCGGGGAGAAACCACCCGTGTCACCATAGAGGTAAGCGGCCTCGACGGGTTGGACTCCTCTTTGCCGCTGACCTTATCCAACCTTACTCCGGGAAATATCACGCTGAAGGGAGGCAACGAGCAGCAAAAGACCCTGGATCCAAAACAAGCCGGTCCTTCCGGCATCCTGAGAGAAACCGCTGAGGTGACAGCCACCCGGTCGGGGGCTTTTTCCGTGCTGGTGACACTCGGTCCCCCTGAAAGCCAACTCCTGCGCATTGAAACCCCCGTGGTTGGCTCTCTTCCGGCGGCTGACCCCCTGGTTGTGGTATGGACCGCCAAAGGCTTCCCGGAGGGTACCCGCTTTAACCTTTCTGTCTACGCCATTCCTGAAGAACCGGCTTCGGCTCTTTCAGGAGAATCCAAAGATCCTGTCTGCATAACAGAAGGTAGCATTCCGGTTTATTCAGCTACCCGGTTGTCCGGAAATATGCACTCCCTGCCCGGGGAATGGGAAAACCCGGATGGTAATCAAAGCCAGGGCCTTTTTGCCATCAGGGTGGAAGCTGCGGACCCTGTCACCGGCGCTTTGCTGGGAGAGGCATCCTCCTGGTTCCAGACCATTTCGGCATCCCGGAAGTGCCGGTGTGGTGACAACGCTTCCAGCTTCATCCTGGCAGATATCCGGTTGGGTGACCTGGTGGTGGCCAGGGCCAGCCTCAGCCAAAACCCCTCCAATCTTGAACTCCCTTCCGGCCCGCTTTCACTGCGCTTCACAGAGGCCAGCCTGGACTGCGGAAATTGCAGCCGGACGCCCTGCGAAGTAGCCAATGTCGTCTACGTTCCTGCTGTACCGGTGATTTTACCCGGCACCTCCATACAGACCCTGGACGTGCGCGTTACCTGGGATTGTATCCTTGACGGTTGTATCACCGGAAGCTGTGAGAAGACTTTTAAGCTGAAATATAGTTTGGCCCCCGACAAGTGTGAATGCGGTGATGTGGCGGTCACTGTGGAAGCCAGGAATGTCAATGCCAGTAAACCCGCCAACCTGGGAACCCGATCCACGGTCACCAGCCACCGCCCGGCTGGCAGCTCCGGCACCGCCATCCTCCAGATTGGAAACACCCTGCGTTATGAAAGTGGCGATGAGGTGGAAATCGTCATCAGTGGAATCCAACCCCACTGTTGGTGCCAGGACGGCTTATGTAACCCGGAGCCTACCGACAGGGACGATGTCCGGTCCGGTAAACCGCTGACCATCGATCTGGGCGAAAACGATGCCGATGCCTCCAATGATAACCATAATATGATCAGGGTGGCACAACCCGGCGATGGCTGGCAAACCGATGACTCCTACCGGATTCATGTCCGCTTCAGAAATGCCCAGTCCAACACCCGTGATGTTTACCAGGACTTTACCCTGAAATACTGGTGCATCCAGGAGGATTGCAGCAGATCATTATGCGACAAGAAATTCAGGATCCACTTCGGTTTCTTCTGACAGGCCCATGCCCCGTTGATCCTGGGTCAGTTACTCTGCCTTCTTCTCCGATAATGCCTTGCCGGCCCCCACTTCGCCCCTCCAGCAGGTCAAAGTCCACCTCCCCCGTGATTAACATTTCCGGCAGCACAATTCAAATCCCAAACCTGCGGCCAACTCTGACGAATTTACTATCTTGCGGCTTTCCCGGAAAACCGCCCTGGCTGCCGGCGGAAAATCCGGAGTGTGATGCTTGAAGATCCCTGTGTTGTTTTATGAGTGATAAAAGTCGTCAACTGGAAAACCTATGGGTAAGAAACCTGAAAAAAGGGGATGCCCTGGCGTTTGAGGAGCTTTTTCACATTTACGGAAAACGGCTTTACCATTTTTCGCTCGGATACCTCAAGTCAAAATCCGATGCCGAAGAGATCGTTCAGGAGGTCTTCCTTAAGATCTGGCACCTCCGTGGATCCCTCGACCCCGGGCTTTCCTTCAATGCCTATCTTTTTAAAATTGCCTATCGCCAGATCATGGAGAGGTTCCGGAAAATCAGCCTCGAACGCCGTTACCTCGCCGATATCTCCGCAGATGTGGTGACCTTTACCGATGAGCTGAACGAGCGCGCCGACTACCACTCCCTGCTGGAACTTGTCAAAAAATCGATCGACCGGTTGCCACCACGGCAGAAGGAAATCCTCCTCATGCGCCGCTCAGGGGGATTGGCCGTGGCCGAGATCGCCGAAAACCTGGGCCTCTCCCCGAAAACCGTCGAACACCACCTCACCGAAGCCCTGAAGAACATCAAGGCCTGCCTCCAAAGCGACCAGGCCGCCGCCATGCTCTTCCTCTGCCTCTTTCTCCCAAACCCCCCTTCCCCTTACGGGAACTGCTGCACCGAACGCCCCACGGGGTGATACTCAGGAACTGCTGCGCCGAACGCCCCACGGGGTGATCTTCCGGAACTGCTGCACCGAACTCCCCACGGGCTGATACTCAGGAACTGCCGGCCTGACATGCCCCAAGGGGTTCCCACGCTGAACTGAATCCCTGACATGCCCA